>CAWHCK010000064.1:0-77381 GCA_963827585.1 uncultured Alphaproteobacteria bacterium | reverse complement strand
TCATCTCGACCTGTCGCACACATCGGGGATGCTTAGTGGCCTCTAGCAATGGAGGTCCCTACCGCGACGGACGCGAGTTCGTCGCGGCCCGCACTAAACGCAGGCATCAAGAAACATGTCGCTCTGCTCCCTCAAGCGGGGTTTTGCTATTTCGCCACCCGGGCAATCGGCAGAAACGTGACGGCGATCACAGGGCAGCCTCGAGGAGTTGACAGCTAACTTGAGCGGCTGATTGCGCACGGTACGCATTCCACCGTTACTCTGTCGTTGTTCACGACCGAAATCGTGTCTTGGCGCTCGACAATGGTTGCCCTCATATGGGCTTTCCGCAGGCAATCGCCGCGGTGCTCAATAATGGCGCACCCTGACCTACGCCTTTAACCTGGAAAAGGCTTTTTGTCGCAAAACCAGATGCCTCGAGTTAAACGCCTTGCCACAGGCGCGAAGAGCGTAGGCCGAACGCAAGCGCCGACAGCGGAATTCTTCTCCCGAACCTGAAAATTTTTTTGCGAAACGCCTTCCACAGAAAGGCTTACCCCCTTTCTGGGGCAGAAACCGTTTTGGGACAGGTTTTGGAGAGGGGGCATGAGCAATTTTCATAATCCAAAAGTCCCCCTACCGGGGGGTCGCATCTGCCGCACGCACATCCAAGCTCGTTTGAGATGCGCCAAACCGTGCCAGTTCCGATCCCGCGCGCTCCGGCCCTTCCGTTCGGTCGCGCCGTCTATCTTCGGCCGGCGCGTTTTTCGAGGGGAGCCTTGTCTCGACTACCCCGCTAAATCGGCTTGGCGAGGCCACCGGCGCCGTTTTTGGGCTGCACGGGCGCCGCGGCCGCAGCGGTGCGGCACAGTCGCGCCCAACTGTGCAATTTACGATGCTTGGAGCAACGCCCGCGCGGGAGCCTAAGCCATTGATTTGGCCACACACCGCGTATCGGACTGTGCAACAAAAAGCACATTTTCTGTACAGTACAAGGCCACCCTTGCCGCTCACCGCCTATTCAGTCGAGCACGCCGTCCGATGGCTTACTCGCCTGGGCAGCCCAGCGGTGTCGATTCCTCCAGGATCCGAAGGTCCCCACCCCGCCATACGTGCCTACGACCCGCCCGATGGCGATGGCACCTCGCGCTTCCTCGGCCTGCGCTCCTCCAGCCCGACCGCGCTATCGGCGTGCTGAAGCAGCCGGGGTTGGATGCTTGCGATGGGTTCAAGCTTAGGCGCAATGCAGCAGGTTCCGCTATCCCTTCGATTAGACCTTGGCCTCATCGCCAGCCTTCGCCGCAAGCGCTCGCCTCGATGTAGCTTCTCCATCGCCGCCCCCAGCCCGCTCGTCCGTCAGGTCCTTGATCGGAGGCTCGGCACCCTTGCGTTCGCGCGGAACCAGCATGGCGAAGACCCGCAGGCCACACCCTGCTCAACTTTGAACCGCACCTGATCTAGCCGCGTCACGCTGTTGATGCTGCGCGTAGCCTTGAATAAATCCCCAGGGGAAACACCTCTTTGCCCTTCCACTTCTTGGAGTAGTGTCCTCATTGATCAGGTCATCAACGACCTTGGCGGTTTTCATCAGCGCCTTGGTTCTGCGCACCTACTCATCTTTCTGTTAGCATCAACCTGGCCAATGACGCCGGAGGCGTTTCTGCCGCATCACATAGGTCTTCCAGTTCATCACGCACGCTCTTCAGCATTATAGTTTTGTGGGGAACCTCAGCTCGATGGTTTCGAATGGCTCATCAGGAAATGTTCGCAGTTTTCTGGCATAATCCTCACGACAGCCATGTCGTCACCGTCTTCCCAAGCGACTGCCAAAATCACGGGCTTATCGAGCAGGGGGCACGTAGCCTTTCACTGTGGTGCTGGATCACTCAATAGCTTCGTCAGGCGGGCGTTTCTTGGGATAAACCGAGAAACCGTCCTCATCGATGCCGATGATTAAGAGCTTATTCATGCTGCTCCTCATTTGCAGTTTTCATAGCGGGTCAGCGCCGATTGGCTGCAGCCGTTCGCCCTGCAGGCGGATTTCAGCGGGAGCCCGCAGCGCACCGTTGTGCCGTGGTCTCCTCGATCGCATCGACCCGGCGGGCTTGCCTTCTCCCTGATTTTTGAGTTTGGCGATCTGCGCCTGAATCCACGGGTCGTTTGCTGCGCCGATACGGCTCCGCAGCCATTTTATCTCAGCCTCATGCTTCCTGCTTCCCTCTCCGACCTCGCCCTGTGTCTTCTCATTCCCTGCTCGGTCGCGCGGATGGCGCGGTGGACGGTGCTGTTGCGCTCCTAAGCTCTTCGAAGACGGTGTCCTGGCGATTACTCATCCTCTCCCCCCCGCGCTTCCTCGGCTCTGCGCCCCCTCGGCCCGACCGCTTTGTCCGCCGCATCCATGCCCTTGTTCGGTCCGTCTCAGGACAAAGTCGGGTGCCGGCAATGCGACAGCTTCGGCAGTGCCTTCGATCACCTTAAGCCTGTTTTTTTGCTCAAGCATGGCCTGGATCGCCTCGATTGCCGCTTCGAGCTGCTCATCCGTCATCGCCTTAACCCCGCCGGAATCTCGACTTTCATCTCGCGAGGCACCAACAAGCAAGAATTTTGAGGTATGCGGCCGGCTGGTTACGAGCGACCTTTTCGATCGCCTTCTTGCCCTGATGACGGAAGTTCAGCAGCAGCGCTTGCATGAACTCCTGGTTCAGCAGATGACGCGTGCGGTGCCGGTTGCCGTGAGGGTTGCCAGAAACCCCTTGCCTGAACGTCATGGCGCTCTCCGTGTCGGCAGACTTGTTCTCAATGTGAGCAACTATCTGTTCGTCCTTGTCCTCGTCGCTGCGGCAGGTTCCCGCTGAAGACCCGCGATGTCGGCAAGCCGCAGCCCGAGATCGATGACCGGCTTCGGCCGCGGACACCTCCGGCGGGACGTCCATCGGGGTCAGGATAGTTCGCTGCCGGCCGCCCGCCGTCTCGGCGAGCCAGAAGCCGTGACCTCGCCGTCGCGCTCGAACATGTTCTCGACATCCACGAGGCGCGACGGAGATGGCCTCGAGCGGAACTTTTGCGATCATAATTCCGCTCCCGGTCCAAGAAACTCTCGCCGCTTGGCGAGTGCGGCTGCCAGCGCTTTGCCACGCTCCGGGTCCACTTCCGCGTCGGATTTGATCAGCGGCCACGCGCCACGATATCCTGCAGCAGGCTCGCCAGACGATGAGCCACCTGATTGATCGCAGCAGCTCGCTTCATCGAGAAGATCGCTCAGCATCCAGAAACCGCTGCTTGCTCGGTGTCTTCTGGACGGGCGAACTCCTTGAGCACCGCCGGGGACGGCACCTCGAGCCGCCCGATGAGGGCGCGTAGCCATCGCGACCGTACTTTCCAAGCGAGCAGCGTGGCGCTCGAGCTTGGCGTCGATGTCGCCCTCTGCGAGGCAGTGCGGGCAGATGATGATGTCCTCGCCTTCGGCCTCGCCCTCTGCTGCCATGAGCGGGCGTTCCGAAATGTGGCGGCACGCGACGCAGCAAATGGCGTTGATCTCGTCCGGCAGCTTGATCGCCTTGAGTTTAATCTTGTCGTTCATCATTGTGTTCCTTTACGTCTTCGGGTTGTGCTCCGCGCAGTACCAAACTCCGAGCTGGCCACGGCGCAGAAAGACGCCAATTCCGTGTGCGCCCCACTCGCCGCATTCGGGACAGTAGTGGACGAACCTGCCGTCCACGTAACCGACGAAGCCACGACGGTCTTCGGGTATGCCGTTGCTCGCGCTCGGCTGCGTCTGCGGCTGCGGCGCTTCCGCCGGCGGCTCAACCGTGATGCACGAAAGGCCACGCCTGCGGCCCTCACGGTAGCGGCGCATCCGTTCGGCGGCAGGCGAAACCGGGGACGCGCCATCAATCATCGTGGTCTCCGCCCATGGTGATGCCCATTCCCCTCAATGCCAGGACGGCTTCCCCCCGTCTCCGTTGATACCAAGCGGACCAGCATCCGGCATGAAGCCATGCGTGGTGTCCGGCTCGGCCCCGAATGGCACGACCACGGCGCTAGGCGTTTCGGGCTTGCCGCACCACGCGCAGCGTCCGGCAAGGGAGAAACTCGGGTTGCGGTTCAGCCACTCGACGATACAGCACTCGAATGCCTGGACTTCGGCCTCAGCGCGCGACAAGCCGTCGTCATGCTCCAGAAACCCCGCGCGTTCGTCGAAACGCGCTTGCCAGTCCTCAGCGGTCCAACCGTCCTGACTTGACCGTAACAGAGCGAGAATGCTGAGCTTATGACGCGCGAGCACATCCAGCACGGCCTGCGGTGGCTCGGCGTTCGCCTCAAGCAGGAGGCCTTCGCCATCGAACATTACCGTGACACCGGCCGCGTGCGCTGCGCGAAGGGCTTCGGCCGCGCTCATATCCGCGCCCTCCAGCCGCTCCACAAACGTTTTTTCCGGTGCAGATTGCGGCGCACGATTTGCGTCCGCACCGTCCGCAGCGGTCCCAGCATTGTTTTCCAAGGGTTTGGCGCGGACGGTCGGAGCATTGCCTTGGCCGCTACCGTCCGCATCGCGGGCTACCGTCCGCACGGACTGAGCCGGGAAGCCATTGGCCGGGTTGGATTTCGACGTGGGCGCGGACGATGCGGACGGTGCGGACGGTTGTGTCCCCGGCTTTTCTGGCGTGGCAGAAGGCTGGATTGTCGTGATGTTGATGGTGCGGGTCCGTGCCCGTCCCTCCCGCCCGAAGCCGATCTCGATGCCGATCTTGCGCAGAAATGTCGCCGCCCGACGCAGCCTGCCCGCCAGCGCCCGAGGGGTATCGGGCCAAGCCTTGGACTTGGCGACGCGCTCACCCACCACCTCTGCAAGGGCGCCCAGAAGGTCTGAGGCCGTCCCCGTCCACACCGTCCGCGTTGCCATCACGGCGCGCACAGCGGTGGCGATCGGGTCGGCGTCGATCACGCCCTCCACCGCCTCGTCGCGATTGCCGCAATAGGCCGACCAGAAGGTGCCGGCGGACCAGAGCGCCGTCTCGCACGCCGTCGCCCACAGCGCGAAATCCGCCATGCGCGGCAGCTTCTCCAGCCGCGTCTCGGGCAGCCGCTTGAGGCCCTCCACCACGGCGTCGAGCAGCACGCCCAGGATGCGCGGGCGCTCGGCCTCGAACGCCGCCCAGAGTTCAGCCTCCGGGCGGCGGCGCTCCTCCGGGATCGGGTCCAGCGTCAGGAACAGGGCACGGTCGGCGAGGTCGGGCCGCGTCACGATCTCCTCGATGCCGTTGAGGATCACCGGCCGGGTGGCGTCGAACAGCACCTCGTCCTGGTCGGTGTAAAGCTGGCGCACCGCGAAGCCGCCGCCGGTCGCCAACCGGCAAAGCGTGTCGGAAATCCACGCCGGCAGACCCGACACGTTGTCGAAGGCCAGCACATGGCCGTTGCTGGCGGCGATGAACAGGTCACGATCCTCGCGCGGCAGGGCCCGCAAGGGCGCGGTATTGGGATCGAGCAGCGCCCGCAGGATCGCCGAGAAGGTGGACTTGGCCGATCCCTGCTCGCCCGACAGCACGATCACCGGATAGGGACCGCGATTGCGCAGCACAGCCAGCGCCCAGGCGACCACCAGTACGAAGTCGGCGTCGGACCGAACGTTGAGGAAGGAACGCAGCGTCTCGACCGAGCCACCGGGCACCGGCACCGGCAAAGGCCGCATCCCGGCGGCGCGGCGGAAGCGCACCGGCGGGTTGTCGATCACGCGCCAGCCTGTGGTATCGATTTCCACCGCCCGCCACCTCTCGTCGCCGAGATCGAGATAGAGCCGCCCATCCAGCCCGCCGACGCGGATATGGACGACACGCTCGGGCGCATCGAAATGCGCCCTGGCCTCGATCACGTTGAGCGCAGACTGCAGTGCCTCGGAACTCGGCGCGCCCTGTGTCGCCTCGAAGAAGCGGCGGGCCAGCCAGCGGCGGAAGCCCTTACCGCGGATCGGCCAAGTCTCGCGATGGCCGTTGATGTCGAGGTCAGCGAAGCCGGTGCCGTCCGGCGTATGAAACAGTTCGGCAGATTGCGCCAGTTCCATCAGGATATCGGCCTGCGTCGGGCCGCGCCCGCCGTACTCACCGTTTTCCTTGGCGATGGCCTCGTCGAGCGCCGTCACCCGGCAGCCTGCACCCTTCAATTGCGCCCGCAGCGCCTCGAACGCAGCGCGGTCGTCCTTCTTCAGCGCCGCGAGCCGCTCCAGTGTATCGGCCGCAAAGGGCGCGCCGGGATCGGTCGCGGTCTTCTCGACCAGCCCCTCCAGCGGATCGCGGATGTCCTCGGCCGCATCGATGGCGGCAGCGATGAGGTTCTCGGGTTCGCTCGGTATCGTCGCCGTTCATTGCGCGCCCTCCTCGATGCGGGGCGCGCGGCCAACAGCATGATCGTTGAAATCCATACCCTGCGGCGGACGGGCGATGCGCACGCGGCGACCTTCCCGCTTCCATCGCCATGCGCAGTCACGCGCCGCCGCCTCTCCGGGATCATCGCCATCGGCGAGCACGATCACGTCGCGCACGTCGCGGGGCAGATCGAGGGCGCGAAGGCCCGACGTCGAGAGCGCCGCCCAGGCCGGATGGCCGGTCGCCTGCATGGCGGCGAGGCAGGTCTCGATGCCTTCCCCGACCATCAGCACGTCGCCCGGCTGGCGAGGCGAACCGCGCCGCCGCGGCACGGACCGAGCATCATTTTCTGCGGCTCGACCGGCGCCTTGCCCAGACCGTCGCGGGCGAGGAACGTGCGGTGGATCGCGAGCGGCGTGTCGTCAACGCCGCGCGTTACCAGCGCAACCATCCCCGGCCAAATGCCGCCCGACGGATGTTTCAAGCCGGGATGGAAGCGGAGTGTCGGCGGCGGTGGCAAGCGCAGGCCGCGCGAGATGAGATAGGTCCCGACCAGCGTTCCATTTGGCGGCGTCGCAGACTGCCAGATGGCGAGCGCGGCTTTAGAGCGTTGGGCCTCGTCGCGCCCCTGTCGAGCGGCGCCAGCAACACGTGGCGCGGAGCGAGTGAACCGGCGAGGGCTATTCCCAATCCACAGACCCCGCGAACGCAGAGCAGCGATCACCCGCGCCTGCTCGCAGCCAGCATGGCAGCGGACCAGCACTTTGCCGCCTTTGGCTTCGGTGATCGAGAGGCTCGGCTTTCGATCCTCATGTGCCGGGCAGCGCGCGATCCAACCGCCACCCGCCCTTCGACCACCAAGGGCCTTCGCAATGATCTCGGCGGTCATGGCGCCGCTCGGCGAGTGGAGCGTGATTGACTAGCCTGCGGCGACGACGCCGGTGTCGGTCTCGCCGCCCCCTCGACCACGAACGTGTGCCGCGACGAAAGCCTCGACATCCGCGCGGCGATAACGAATGCGCCCGCCGATTCTGACGTATGGGATGCCACGTCCTTCAGCACGTTCGCGGTCGAGGGTGCGCAGACTGCAACGCAGATATTGCGCTGTTTCCGCGCGCTGTGAGAAGGGTCTCGGCGGATCGATGTCCATTGTGGCCTCGCATGTCAGTGCCAGACAAAATCTGGCGTCGCGAGGCAATCTATGACGTGGCCTATTTTTGCGAAATGTTCAAATCAACTGCAGTCTTAGCTTTGGTTTGTGCACGCCATCGGTTGAATGCTCCCCTGATAGCGGCATCCGTGATTTGGGTCGGCTTTAGGAGGTCAGAATCGACAAAACGAGACGCAGAGGCGACAAGCTTCAAGCCCGAGCGCACGAACTTCCGTAGCCGCTTGTCAAACGCTAGCGGCGGACCACTACTCGGAAAACGGTTACGCAACTCGGCATAAGACGCGATGATGGCTTGCATCAACTCAACCTCGGCGGTGATTTGTCCTGCTCGCCGCTCCCACCCCGGCCTTTTCGGTACTGTGTGCCGGTCTCAAGCGCACATCGCTCCGCGGCTTCCACCAGATCGGACAGGAGCAGAATAAGAGTGGTCAGCCGCTCGTCAGCGCTGACGGTGGCTGTTGCTGGCCGCCGTTCGACGGCGACACGGTAAAGCCCGGGCAAAAGAGAGGAGCCCACCGTCGGATGTATCAACCCTCGACGAACGCCGCTCGCAACTGACTTCGCCTCCTTAACGCCAAGTAGCGCAAGGAGACCTCTAGCGGAGGCGCCGATGCTATTTAAGTGCTTCCGCTGCTGGTGCGGCAGCGGGAATTGCTGCTTTTCGACTAGCTTCCTGAGCTAGTAGATTCGCAAAACGTTTATGATGCGGACCGCGAGGGTGTATTGCCCTTCTTCTGGTAGCCGCCCAAACGCACCCAGCATCGCCGCAAAAGTCTCTGGCGGTATTTGCGCGCGCCCGAGTTCTGTTACCACCGAGATCGGCAAGTCAGAGGCCTTGAGGACCTCATCCGCAGCACCTGCCGCTGCGGCGTTCGCTACGGTTCGTTTGCGATCTGAGCCTCTCACCTGCACGTGAACTACCCCGACCGCCAGCGAGCGATTATTTCATGACGGCGCTGACAATGCCGCTGGCCGCGATGTCAACGCCAGAACGCGCGTTCTAATCAAAAATGATAATGTCAGGCTGTCCTGCGGGGTCCGCTGAGGGTCCGCTTGAAAGTCATCAGTAAAAACGCCAATCCTACCTGTCTTAACCTATTGAACTTTTAGTCATATTTTGGTGGGCGCACTAGGACTCGAACCTAGGACCCGCTGATTAAGAGTCAGCTGCTCTACCAACTGAGCTATGCGCCCGGAATGCCCGTGCGAGGTTCCGCTCGGGCGGGGTCCTGTAGCAAAGCGATCCGGGGCTGTCCAGCGAGGGGCGGGAAAGACCGCCGCGCACCGTCTCGCATTCCACAGCGCTACGACGTTCCGCAGCGTGATGTCGGGGTTCCCCAGGCCGTCGGCTCCCCGCAAAAAAGGAAAGCCGCCGGGTGGGGACCCGGCGGCTCCCGTACGTCGGCGATCGTGTCGGGGGGCTGGGAGTGCGACCGCCGGCGCTAGGCTCTATATGGTGACTACAGGCGTTGCTCGCCAGAGTGCTCCATATTCATCTCGCCGCCATCGGTGCGGCGCGGACCCCAGTAGTGGCGCATGCCATCGCCGTCATGTCGGCGGAACGAAGGCCGGTCGAGCCCGGTCACGCGATTGAGAATCGCAAAGCGCCGCTTCTGGCTGTCGTCGAGACTCTTGTAGAGAGGATCTGTGGCGTCGGCCAATTTGTTCAAGGCCGCACTGGCGTCCGACATGGCGGTGGCGCGCTGACGCAGCCGCTCGACCGGGTCGCTGCTGGGCGCGGTATTGCGCACCGCAGCCATGCGGTCCATCCGCAGCTTGCCGTAGTCGCGCGCCGCCTGCTCGAACGCCGCCCAGCTCTTCTCCTGCTCGGGGGTGAGCGCCAGGCCGGCCTTGAGCGCCGCCAGCCGCGCTTCACCGAAGGCACGCAGGTCCTCGGCATTGGGCTGCCAGCGCTGGTCCTCGATGTTGGGTTGCGAGCGCAGTGCGCCGTCACGACCGCTGCGCTGCTGCGCGTAGACCAGGGACGTACCGGCTATCGCGAGCGCGGCGGTTCCTGCGACGATGACTTTCCACATGACGTTCCCCTCCAAGTGAGCCGATCGTGGATGCGACTACAAATCGAAAGGAACCTGGCATCAAGTTAAAGTTTGGTTAGGTAGAATGTCTCGAGACAACACGAGATAACAAATTCGCGAGCCCGGATTACGGCCCGGTCACGTCCCCGTATGGGGCGCTTCCACTGCGCGATTTGGTTCACCTCCTGGTGAATACGCTGCGCGTCGCAAGAATAGACGCGCGCCGTATCCTTCATCGCGAGCGCTGCCGTTGCCGCAACCATGATCTTTCCAGCATGACGTTCCGCTCCAAGTCGCCACCGCAGACCGTGGCACAAATCGGGCGAAACTTGGCATCGAGGCGGCGTCAGGGAACCGGGCTCGCGAATCAAGAGCAGGAGACCGGCTCACGAGCCAAAATGACGGCCTCTTCATGCTCTTGCGCCCTGAAACGGCGGCGCGCTTCGACCCGGCTGCCGGACCGGTTTTCCGGGGGCGGCAAGTGGTCCCACTGCCACAAGCCCCCATTCCATCACGGGTTCGGGTATGATGGAACCGGGCGCCGCGGCGCTTGGTGCCGCAGTCCGGCTCCAAAAGACAACGATCCGACGGGAGGATACCAATGCCCAAGATGAAAGCTTACGCCTCGACCGTATGCACGGCAGCCGTTGCCGCGATCGTGGCGGCGTCGGCACTGCAACCGGCGCAGGCGCAGCGCAAGTCGCTGCGCTGGACCACGTCACAGGTCGGTTCCTATGGCTACACGGTCGCCGCCGCGATGGCGAAGCTCGTCGAAGAGGCGCTGGGCGGCGAGTACACCGTAACGGTGCAGCCCTACACCTCCCCAACCGTCGCGATGAAGGCGGTGATGAACGGCGAGGGCGAGATCGCCTACACGGCAGACATCGGCATGAGCCAGTTCCAGGAGCGCAGCGGGGGCTTCAAGGACTACAGTCCCATCAAGCCCGAGATCGTGCACACCTGGTACGCCTATCCGATGGAGTTGATGCTGGCGACGTCGGCCAAGCAAGCCGACAAATTCAAGTGCTGGAAAGATTTCAGCGGAAAGCCGGTGTTCTACACCCAGGCCGGATTCATGAACTGGCTGAACTGGCAGCGCATCTACAAGGCGCTGGGCTACGATTTCAAGCACGTCCAGATCGATCTCAAGTCGAATGCCGACGCCATGGAGCAGGGCACGATCGTGGGATCCGCCACCTACACCACGGCCGGCCGCTCGCTCGCCGCCTATTGGAAAGAGACCGAGATCCGCATGGACATCAAGGTGATCAATCCGTGCCCGGACGAGATCGAGAAAATCAAGGCGGCCGGCCTCGCGGTCGTCGACGTCGATCCCAAGGGCGCGTTCGCCAAGGAGGTCGGTCCCTCGACGCTCCGGGCGGTGCCGATTCTGTTCGGTTACAACGCCAGGACCGATATGCCGGAAGACATCGTCTACAGGATGGTCAAGGCGTTCTACGAGAAGCGGGACGATCTCGCGAAGATCGATCCGGGCTTCTCGACGATGGCGAAGGACTTCGTCGGCATGCAGGTGCAGGGCATCAATGCCAATCCCCAGATTGCCGTGCATCCGGGCCTGGCCAAGTTCCTGAAGGAGCACAAGGCCTGGAACGACAAGTGGAAGATCGCGGCCAGCGCGAGCTGATCGCCTGAAATGGCGCTGACGAGCTCGCGGGCGGGAGCGCCGGTTCCCGCCGCGGGGTCTTTCACGGCATGGGTGGCTCGCGCCGACGGGGTCCGACGGCTCGCCCGCCGCCCGCCGCCGCGCGCACGTAGTCCGGCGGACGGTACGCGTCCGCCGTTGCGAGGGGCTGGGCCATGACGCACGCGGCGTTGAAGAGATACGCCACGCTCGCGAACCTGACATTCGTCGTCGCGCTCGTCCAGACCGTTTGGCTGATCTGGTTCTTCTACACCGGACTCGGAGGCGCGCAGGAACTGGTGGCGCGCGTGATGTCGATCGCGCTGACCCTGCAGATCCTGTTCATGTATCAGCAGGACTACCTCTACAAACGGCTGCCGCCGATCGCCAATCACATTCTGGTCGCCATCTATGTCGGCATCTGCGTTTATTCGTTCGTCTACTTCCACTACGAATTCGAACGCATCGCGATCTACGCGCAGGGCTCCTACACGCAGCAGGATTTCATCGCCGGGCTGTTGATGTTCCTGCTGGTGATGGAGCTGTCGCGGCTCGCCCATCCCGTCCTGTTCTGGACCAACGTCGTCCTCGTCGTTTACACGCTCTGGGGCTATCTGAGCCCGATCGACTTCTTCTGGCATCCCGGCACGACGTTCTACCGCGTCGTGACCTCGAGCACGGTCGAGTTCTCGACCGGCATCTACGGGCTCTACGGCCAGATCGCGCTGACCTTGATCGCCGCCTTCCTGCTGCTGGCCGGCGTCGCCAACGGCTTCGACGCGCAGCGCGCGATGATCAACGTCGTGCGGCTGATCGCCGGCCGGTCGCGGCAGCTGATTCCGCAGACTGCGGTGGTGGGATCGAGCGCGATCGGAATGATCAGCGGCAGCGGCTCGGCCAACGCGGCCGTCGTCGGCACCATCACAATTCCGCTGATGATGCGCTACGGCGTTCCGGGCACCGTTGCCGCAGCAATCGAGACCTCGGCCTCGATGGGCGGGTTGATCATGCCGCCGATGATGGGGGTCGGCGCCTTCCTGATGTCGGAATTCCTTGGCGTGCCCTACTGGGACGTCGTCCTGCGCGGTTTCGCGCTCGCCTTCGTCTATTACGTCTCGATCGGAATGGCGGTCTATCTGCTGTGCGTGCGCCTGCTGCCGCACGATGCCATCGAGCGGCCGCAGGTGCCGCTTTACGACAAGGTCAAGACCAGCATTTTTTTCGCCTCCGTGCTCTATCTCATCTATCTGATGGGCGTCGCCGGCAAGGGCGAATTGCTCGCCGCGCTCTATACCGCGACGTTCATGTTCGTGTTGCTGGTTGCGGCCTTTTTCTATTTCAAATACGTGCTGGAGGACCCCGCCGTCGCAAACGAGACGCTGTTCCTCAACGTCCGGCGCGCCATCGAAACCCACGCGGACATGACGTCATACCTGACGCTGCTGCTCGCAACGCTCGGCATCATGATCGGCCTGTTCACCGTCACCGGGTTCATCAACCGGATGGGCGGCATACTGCTCGACCTCGGCGCCTGGAACGTCGTGGCCATGATATTCATGGCCTGGATTTTCGGCTGGCTCGCGGGCGCCGGCCTGCCGCCGACCGCGACCTACATCATCGGCGCGGTCGTCATTGTGCGGCCGATGCAGGAGCTGGGCATCGATCCCTGGGTCGCCCATTTCTTCGTCTTTCTCATGTCGGTCTGGGGCGAACTTTCGCCGCCCACCTCGCTCACGGCTGCGGTTTCCGCGCGCATCGCGAACGCGTCCTTTCTCAAGACCATGTACGAGGCGCTCAAGATCTGCCTGCCGATCACGCTGATGACATTCGCGATCTTCACGCGCCCGAACATGGTGGTGAATCCCGGCTGGATGCAGATCGTGGACAGCCTCCTGGTGCTGGTCGGCACCTGCGGCATCACCTTCGCGATCTTCGGACGATTTCACGAGAAACCGGGCGTCGACATCACGCTCCGCGCGCTGACGGCGCTTGCTGCGTTCGCGGTGATGTTTACTCCCGACACCAGGACGTCGGCCGCGGTCGCCGTCGTGGTCCTGCTGGCGCTGGGTTTCGGCATCCGGCGTTACCGCGCAATCGCGAAGCCGGCGCCGGTGGCTCCCGCAGAGACCGCGGCCACGCCCGCCGCGCTTTCTCCGCTGCTCGCCGAAGCGAAACGCGACGTCGGTTAACGGCAAACGAACGACGTTGAACGAGGATCCGCCGACGCCGCCCGCCCCTGTGCTGCGCTCCAGAGCTAGCCGACGTCGGTCGAATGGACGCGGCGCTCCGATACCAGCGGCTCGGGCTTGCCCTTCTGCCGACGCGACATGAGCTTGTTGAGCGCGCCGAGATAGGCCTTGGCGGAGGCGACGAGGGTATCCGGATCGGCACCCTTGGCGGTGACCGCCCTGCCGTTCTCGGCGAGCCGCACCGACACCTCGGCCTGCGCGTCGGTGCCCTGGGTGACGGCGTGCACCTGGTAGAGCTCGAGCACCGCCTCGTGCGGGATCAGCGCCTTGATGGCGTTGAAGGTCGCATCCACCGGCCCGTTGCCGGTCGCTTGCACCGTGTGGTGCCGGCCGTCGATGTCGAGCGTCGCGGTGGCCGACTGCGGCCCCATGGTACCGGCGATCACGGTGAGACTCACGAGCTTCACGCGGTCCTGCGCGTGCGCGATCTCCTCGTCCACCAGCGCCTCGATATCCTCGTCGTAGACGTGCTTCTTCTTGTCGGCGAGCGCCTTGAACCGGATGAAGGCGTCCTCGATCTGGTTGCCGGCGAGGTGGTAGCCCATCTCCTCGAGCTTGTGCACGAAGGCGTGGCGGCCGGAGTGCTTGCCCATCACCAGCGAGGTCTGCTTCACGCCCACGCTCTCGGGGGTCATGATCTCGTAGGTCTGGGTGTGCTTGAGCATGCCGTCCTGGTGGATGCCGGACTCGTGCGCGAACGCGTTGCGGCCGATGATCGCCTTGTTGTACTGCACCGGAAACGAGGTGGCGGCGGCAACCAGCTTCGAGGCGCGGGTGAGCATCGTGCTGTCGACGCTGGTCCAGTACGGCAGCACGTCGTTGCGCACCTTCATCGCCATCACGACCTCTTCGAGCGCGGCGTTGCCGGCGCGCTCGCCGATGCCGTTGATGGTGCACTCGATCTGCCGGATGCCCGCGCGCACGCCGGCGAGCGAGTTCGCCACCGCCATGCCGAGATCGTCGTGGCAATGCGCGGAGAAACGCGCTTTGTCGGAGTTCGGCACGCGCTCCCGCAGCATCTTGATCAGCGCGAAATATTCCTCCGGCACGGTGTAGCCGACCGTATCGGGGATGTTGATGGTGGTGGCGCCGGCATTGATCGCGGCTTCGACGCAGCGGCAGAGAAAGTCGTGCTCGGTGCGGGTGCCGTCCTCGCTCGACCACTCCACGTCGTCGGTGTAATTGCGCGCGCGGGTGACCTGCGCGATCACCAGCTCGTAGACCTCGTGCGGCTCCTTCTGGAGCTTGTATTTCATGTGCACCGGCGAGGTGGACAGGAAGGTGTGGATGCGGCTGCGCCTGGCCGGCTTGATCGCTTCGGCGCAGCGGTCGATGTCCTTGAAGGCGGCGCGCGAGAGCCCGCAGATGACCGCCTTGTTCGCGCGCTTGGCGATCTCGTGCACCGCGGCGAAGTCGCCTTCGGATGCGACCGGAAAGCCGGCCTCGATGATGTCGACGCCCATCTGATCGAGCAGCTCGGCGATCTCGAGCTTCTCCTCATGGGTCATAGTGGCGCCCGGGCACTGCTCGCCGTCGCGCAAGGTGGTGTCGAAGATGACGACGCGGTCCTGCTCGGACTTCGCTGGCGTGGTCATGAGGTTGGGTCCTTCTCGTCGTTCGCGCCCTCGCTCCGAGGCGCTCGGGTTCCTTTGCTCGGTACCCCTGAGTGCCCAGGCGCCAAACGCCCAGCCGGCCCTCAGGGGAGGGTAAGGAGCAGGAGCCCGCCGAGAATGAGGGCGGCGCCGGGCCGGGCCTGCGCCCCCCGGGTGATCGCGCGAAAATCGCGGCGCGTCGGCATCACATTCGCCCTCGTCGTGGCCACGCACGGTCGCAGTACAAGTTGAGGCCGCGTCGGCCTCATGCGGGACCGCGGCTCTTCTAGCGGAAGAGCCGCCTGCTTCGCAAGGTCGAATCGTTTGCGCGGGGCGTAGGACAAGATCGTTGACCTTTTCGCCTGCAGCAACCCGTAGGATGGGTTGAGCGCAGCGAAACCCATCACCTCTCACCGCCCGGGGAGTGCGGCGGTGGGTTTCGCTGCGCTCAACCCACCCTACAAGCTACAGGTTCTGCGCCCAGACATGGGTGAGAAAGGCGGTCACGAACGGCGGCATCATCGGGTCGAAGTCGGCGGGACCGCGCACGATGCGGATATCGGCGAGCTCCGGCTGCGCCTCGCTTGCGAGATGGACGAGGATGCGGGCACGCAGCGCGGCCGCGGTCTCGCGCACCCGCAGCATCTTCACCTGCGCGATGCGCGGTCCGGCCAGCACCGTGATCCAGCCCTGCCCTGCTTCGACGTCGCCAGGCGCAAGACCGGTCTCCTCGCCGACCTCGCGCATGACGTTGTGCACGAGGTCGACCTGCTCGCCAACGACGTCGCTCAAGTCCGGCAAGCCCGCCGGGAAATAGATGCGGCCCGGATTCGCGGTGTGGGCGCCCATGACGCCGAGCACGAAGGCACCGTCGCTGCCGCGCAGCGCACCCATGGCGAAACAGTTCTTGACGCGCTGGTCGGGCGAATCCCAATGGCGCCATGCCAGCATGCTCGCGAAATCGGTCTCGAGATAGGCGCCGTGGAACACCGTCCCTCTGATGGCATGCTCGTACAACATCAGCACGCGCCCGTTCCAAAGCGCCGGGTTGGAGCGTTGCAGCGCGTCGAAATGCGCGTCGATCTCGGCGCGCCGCTCGCTTGCGAACGGCCACGGCCGCGGCGCATAGGCGAGCTCGAGCCGCTCGATCGGCACGATGGTGATCTCGCTCATGCGCAGGTCCGGGCGCCTCGGATGCGGCACGGTTGTGCGAGCGGGCGAGACATGGACAACGTCATGCCTCGATCGTCCCCTCGGTGACGACGACGGCGCTGCCGCCGATCGAAGCCGAGACGAGCTTGCCGGCTTCGACCACGGCCGAGAGGCGGATCAGGCTCGGCCGGCCCATCTCATAGCCTTGCTCGATCGCAATGGCATGGGTCCCGTCGGGCAGGTCCGGAGCGAGCAAGCCGGCAAACGCAGCAGCAGCCGACCCGGTTGCCGGGTCTTCGTGGATCCCCACGGCAGGCGCGAACATGCGGGCGTGAAAGGCGTGGCCCGGTTCGACCGTCTCGCTGCAGAAGACGTAAGCCCCGCTGTTCGCGCCGAAAGCGGCGTCGAACCGGGCGAGATCGGGTCGGCAGCGCGCGATCGCGGCAAGCCCGGCCACCGGCACGAAGGTGAAGGGAAGGCCCGCCGACCATCGCGCCGGGCGGCGCTCACCCATATCGGGCGACGCGAGCCCGAGCGCCGCGGCAATGATCGCATCATCGGGTGGCGGACCAACCTCAACCGGCAACTGCGGCACCAGGAAGCGCGCGCTGCCCGCCCCGGTCGTGCTCGCTTCGAGCGTGCACCGCACCGGACCGATCTCCTCTTCCAGCACGAACTCGTGGCCGGCGGTGCCGCCGTCGCGCGGGCCGAGCAGCACCGCCGTCCCGACGGTCGGGTGGCCGGCGAACGGCAGCTCCCGCACCGGCGTGAAGATGCGAATGCGGGCGCGGTGATCGGGATCGGCCGGTGCCAGGACGAACACCGTCTCGGGATGGTTGAACTCGCGCGCGATGGCCTGCATCGCGGCGGTGTCGAGCTCCTCGGAATCGAGCACCACGGCGAGCGGGTTGCCGGCCAAACGCCGGTCGGTGAAGACGTCGAGCGTCACAAAACCCCGGCGCATGAGACCTCCTGTTGCCATCGTCCCGCGAGGTGGATGCGTTTCGCGCCAAGATACATGAATTGGCAGCGCTATATCCGCCGGGCGACGAAGACCTGGCTCGGCGATACGAATTCCTCCTGGGCCTCGACCAGCAGCATCTCGCTGGAACCGGCCTCGGCGGTGCGGTTGAGCACGCCGAAAATCGAGGAGGCGGCACGCGACATCGCCTCGGCGGCGGCGCCCGTGCTCAGGTGATGCGCGAAGAACAACGCTGCGACCGCATCACCGGCGCCGTTCACGACGATCGGCAGCCGCGGCGTGCGCAGGCGCCAGCGCTCGCTGCCGTCGGAGGCCACGAGGTCGATACAGTCATCCGGGGTGTCGTCGGTATGGAGCGAGGTGACGAACACCACCCGCGGTCCGCGCGCATGCACCGCGTCGATCGCCGCGGCGAGATCCGCCACGGTCGCCGTGCTGCGGCCCGCCAGGTAGTCGAGCTCGAATTGATTGGGCGTGACGATATCGGCGATCGGCAGCATGCGCTCCTTGATGAATTCCGGAATGCCGGGGCGCACGAAGACCCCGCGGCCGACGTCGCCGATCACCGGATCGCAGCAGTAGCGCGCCGTGGGATTTTCGCCCTTCACCCAGGCCACGCAATCGGCCACCGCCTCGCCGGTCTCGGCGGAGCCGAGATAGCCGGAGAGCACGCCATCGCACTCGCCCAGCACGCCGCGCTCCTGAATTCCCTGCACCACCAGGCGGATCGTTGCGCCGCGGAAGACGCGGCCGCGCCAGGCGCCATAGCCGGTGTGATTGGAGAACTGCACGGTGTGCACCGGCCAGACCTCGACGCCGATGCGCTGGAGCGGAAACACGGCAGCCGAGTTGCCGACATGGCCGTAGGCGACGTGCGACTGGATCGACAGGATGTTCATGCGGTGCCCACGCACGTCCCTGTGCCATCGGACTGCGCGATCTGTGATTAAGCATAAACGTAGGGGTGCGCAAAATCGTCTGACGAAATCTGCGCCTGGGCGTAGCCTGGATGGAGCGAAGCGAAATCCGGGGTTCGCGCCGCGCGGCGAGACTGCCCCGCATTCCGCGATAGCTTGTAGGATGGGTTGAGCGCAGCGAAACCCATCACTCTCCCCTTGGCGATGGGTTTCGCTGCGCTCAACCCATCCTACTGCTAAAGTCCCTTGATCAAGCCGGCGTCGATCAGGAGCCGATTGAAGCGCCGCGCCTCCGCGCCGCCCGCGCAGGCATAGAAAAGTCCCTTGCAGCGCTCCAGGATCTTTTTTTGCTCGGCGAACGACGGATCGAGCGGCAGGCCGGCTGCCTCCTGCACGATGAGCGGAAGATAGGGGCCCTCGATCGGGTCGAGCGCGGATGACAGATCGGCCGGCCTGAAGTTGACTGCGTCGATGGCGTAGTAGGTGGTGAAATAGCGCGGATCATAGGTCATCAGGCGCCGGGTGATGGCGTCCTCGGTCAGCCCCGGCTCGAGGATGAACGAGGCAAAATCCGGCTGGTGGTCGCCGTAGCGGACCAGCAGGAACGACTCGCTGGGGAAGTCGCGCGCGAGGCGATCGAGCAGCCCGGCATAGTCGCGGAAACTCATGGCCTGACGCCGCAGATACTCGTCGACCTCGGGCGTATTTCCCGGATCCTGCCATTCCGGCATCAGCTCGGGGCGCCAGCGATAGTTCCAGGGATAGTGGTTCGCCGCCATATAGGCGAACAGGAACATCGGGCCCTTGTCGCGCTCGCGCCCGATCATCCGCAGCGCGGCATCGTAGTAGAACCGGTCGGGCTCGATGCGGCTGGTGCCGAGCGCGGACTGGTCGACGAAACTCTGCATGCCGGTCGTGGTCTGGAAATTCCTTGCGCTCATGAAGGCGCCGTTCGCCGGATAGATGGAGAACGTGCGGTAGCCGCATCGACGCAGCGCCGTGGCCAGCCCGCGCTCGACCCGGCCGACGGCGATCTGCGTCACGTAATAGGCGAAGCGTCCGAACGAGCGCGCGGAGAGGCCGGCCAGCACGTTGTATTCGGTGTACCAGCTCGGCCCGCCAGCGCCCTCGGCGATGAAGTGGCGCTGCTTGTCGTCGAAGGACCGGAAGTGGCTGCCGTAATCCGGCGGGACCTTCACGCCCGGCACAACCCGGATGTCGAAGCTCGATTCGTCGTGCACCAGGATGATGTGCGGCGGCTTTCCCGTCGGCACGCAGGTGGCGTCCGGCAGCGTCTTGAGGCGATCGGTGACGGCCGCATCGGAGTCCATGTATCCGTGCGTCATCAGGTCGGAAACGGCGGTCACGCCCGAGCGCGAGAAACGAGACACGTAGTTGTCGCCCAGGAACGCTTCCCACGGCTCCTCCGGGGCCGCCAGGGCCGTGCCCACGAGGGCGGCGGCGCAGACGGCAAATCCCGTCGCGGCGGTCCGCAGCCGGACGCGAAAACCGTCGATCCGCCAGATGAGCATCAGCGCCGGGAGCGTCAGCGCGAGCGCGAGCAGAATCTTGGGATAGAGGTCGGGCCTCACCGCCAGCAGAAACCGGATCGTGTCGCCGTTGATGATCATCACGTCGAGGAAATTCGCAGTCATCCAGATGATGTCGTACTTGAGCCGCGACAGCAGGATCAGGACGACGATGATCAGAAGCGACAGCGCGGCCGAAACGGCGGGACGGCGCAGCACGGCAAGCCAGAAGAAGTTGAGGAGGCCCCAGGTGAGGCAGAAGAAGATCTTCGGCCCGACCGCGGCTTCGCTCCAGACCATGAGGCCGAGTGCGGCGAGATGCAGCGCCGCGATCAGCGCAATCTGCCACGTGCCGCGCCGAACGACCGCATCCGGTGCGGCCCAGCGGCTCAGAAATGCGATGGAGGGCGGCATGGCGAGCGCCCGTGCCCGGCAATGACCACCTTGACGCCCGGCACACGGTCCATCGTCATAAAACTGCATTATTTTTGTCATTTCAAGGTCAAACACGGCGAAACGGCATCACGCGCACGAATAATTATCGGTGCGAGCCGCCGATTAATGTCCATTCATCGCAATGCGGCGGTTGCTGTGTGAGCGTGAACTGCGGACGTCAAAACCCCTGGATCAAGCCGGCGTCGATCAGCAGCCGATTGAAACGCCGCGCCTCCGCCCCGCCGGCGCAGAGATAGAACATGCCGCGGCAGCGTTTGAGGATTGTCTTTTGCTCCAAGAAGGTGGGATCGAGGGGCACCCCTGCCCCTTCGAGCACGACCAGCGGCAGATAGGGCGCATCGAGCGTATCGAGCGCCGATGAAACGTCGGACGGCCGGAAGTTCACGCCTTCGATCGCGTAATAGGTGGTGAAATAACGGGCGTCCCGCTCGAAAATACGTTGCGCAACCTGCGCCTGATCGAGCGCAGGCTCCATGCGCTGCTTGGCGAAGAGCGGTTGGTGGTCGCCGAAGCGTATGATGAAGAATGGCTCGCCGGGAAACTCGCGGCCAAGGCGCCCCTTGAATTGGGCGTAGTCCTGCGCGCTCAGCTCTTGGCGGCGCAGATATTCGTCGACCTCAAACGGGTTGCCCGAGTTCACCCAGTCGGGCAGGAGATCGGGACGGTAGCGATAGTTCCAGGGGAAGTGGTTCGCGGCGAGATAGACGAACACGAACACCGGGCCATTGTCGCGTTCCCGCGCGATCACATCGACGGCGTGGTCGTAGAAGAATCGATCGGTATCGGCCGTCCCCGCGCGCAGCTGCCGGGCGTCGAGGAAGTGCTCGATGCCGGTCGTGGTGTGGAAGCCGCGGGCACCGACAAAGGCCCCGAACCAGGAATAGAGGCTGTAGGCCTTGTAACCGCAGGCCCGCAACGCATGGGGCAGGCCGCGTTTGACGCGCCCGGCGGCCAGCCGGGTGACCGACTCCGCGAAACGGCCGTAGGAGCGGACCGACAGTCCCGTGAGTACGTTGTATTCGGTGTACCAGCTCGGGCCGCCGGCGCCTTCGACCACGAACGCGCGCGTCTTGCCGTCGAACGAGCGAAACCGGTCGTGGTAGTCGGCAGGAACCCTGACGTTGGGGAGCATGGCGACATCGAAGCTCGAACTCGTCGAAGACCATGACGATATGCGGCAGCTTGCGCCCCGCCTGGCACGCTGCGTCGCCGTTCCCGAGGTGCAACCGGTCGGCCGTCGCGGCATCGGCTTCCAGCACCCCACGCGTCACCAGGTCGAAGGCCGCAACGGCTCCCGACCTTGCGAATTTGGAGACGTATTGGTGGGGATGGAATTCGTCTTCCCGGTCCGTCGGCGCCGCAAGCGACAACCCCGTGAGCGCGCCCAGACACAACAGGAGCCCCGCAGCGGCAGTGCGGCGCCGCGGCCGGAACGGCTCGACCTGCCAAAGCAACGTAAGCACCGGGACCGCCAGCACGAGGCCGACGCCCACTTTCCAGGCGAGGCCAGGAATGGTCGCTGCGAGAAACGAGACGGTGGCAACGTCGATGAGCATCACGTCGACGAACGTCGCCGTCATCATCACCACGCCGTGCTTGAACTGCGACAGCACGATCAAGATGACGACCGGCGCGAGCGACAGCGCCGCCGAGGTCACCGGCCGCCGCAGCAGGAGAAGCCAGAAGAAATTGAACGCGCCCCAGGTCAGGACAAATGCCGCGCGCGCGACCGGCTCGGCCTCGGACCAGATCAATATGCCGAAGGCCGCGAGGTGAATGGCGGCGAGGAGCGCGATACCGCCGGCATACCGGTGATCGGCCGTCGCGAGGCGGTTCTTCAGATGCAGGACGGCGGGCGGCATGGCTCGAGCGCGGCGGCCGCGCCCGGCAAACTTCACTGGCGCGGAGGACTGTCATCCTCCGGTAATAAAACTGTCATGACAAGGGCCCTGGCGGGCCAAGTGCCTAATAATTCGCGCGAAATGGCCCTCCCATGTCGAGGAGGGCAGCTGTCCGGACTGGCTGTGGACTTATATCCCGGCGGCCGCTTTCTTGACGAAGCGGTCGTCGAAAGTCTTCGCGAGGTCGACCTTGGCTTCCCTGAGTTCCTCTTCGAAGGCGAGCAGCATGTCGGCGGCGGATTTCATGCCGGCAGCGGGAATCATGCCGGTGACCGAATAGACCGGCTTGTTGGCCTTGACCGCAGCAAGGTAGAGCGCCTTGTCGCCGAGGAAATATTCCTCCGGCACCGTGGCCGCGATCTGTTCGGGTGTCGCCTTCTCCAGCCACTTGAGGGTCTTGTAGAAGGCGTTGACCAGGGCCTGCACGGTGTTCGGGTTCTTGTCGATGAAGTCCTGCTTGACATACATCACCGCTGCGGGGTTCGAGCCACCGAAAATCGCGCGGGTGCCCTCCTCCGATCGGCTATCGGCGATGATCTTGATGTCGCCGTCCTGCTCGAGCTTGGTCATCATCGGATCGAGATTGGAGAGCGCGTCGATCTCGCCTTTCTTCATGGCGGCGACCGCCGAGGGGCCGATGCCGACGCCGATATAGGAGGCGTCGGCCGGTTTGAGCCCCGCCTTCGACATCAGGTACATCACGAAGAAATTGGTGGAGGAGCCGGGTGCGCTCACGCCGATCTTGGCGCCCTTGAGGTCGGCTGCGGACTTGTAGCTCGCCGCCTTCTCCTTGCGTAGCCCGACCACGATCCCGGGGAAGCGCCCGAGCTCGATCACCGCCCTGATGTCCTGGCCCTTGGCCTGCATGCGGATGGTGTGCTCGTAGGCGCCGGTGACGACGTCGACCGAGCCGCCGACCAGTGCTTG
Source organism: uncultured Alphaproteobacteria bacterium (assembly GCA_963827585.1). Classification (GTDB taxonomy): domain Bacteria; phylum Pseudomonadota; class Alphaproteobacteria; order Rhizobiales; family Xanthobacteraceae; genus VAZQ01. The sequence continues at coordinate 54,486 of CAWHCK010000064.1, read as the reverse complement.
CAGCGACTGGGCACCGCCGCGGAAGTCGTTGATGGTGACGTCGAGCCCCTGCTCCTTGAAGTAGCCCAGGCGCTCACAGATCGTCAGGGGCAGGTAGTAGAGCGCCGTCTTGCCGCCGACCGCCAGCGTGAGCTGCTTCTTCTCGATGCCGGGCACCTGGCCATGCGCGGCGCCGGCGAGCGAGAGCGAAAGCGCAAGCGTGCCCAGTACAGCCTTCACGATGTTCATGTGATCCTCCCGGCGGCCCATCCGGAGCCTTAGTTTGCCTGGGCCTCTTATAAGGGGGCACCGGGGCGCCGGAAAGCCGGCGGGCGGCGGCCGGCCGCGGACCTAGAGCGTGATTGCTTTAGGTTGAGTTCGCAATCACGCTCTAGCTTTTTGTTTGAGCATGATCTTTTCGGAAAACCGGTACCCACTTTTCCGGATCATGCTCTAGGTGCGTGTTTCGGCCGCAACCGGCCGCCAGACCAGGAGACGCCGCTCGACCACGGTCACGATGAAGTCGATGCCGATCACGAAGGCGGCAAGCACCAGCATGCCGGCGAACACGCCGGCCACGTCGAAGACGCCCTCGGCCTGCTGGATGATGTAGCCGAGCCCGGCGGCCGAGCCGAGATACTCGCCGACCACCGCCCCGACCACCGCAAAGCCCACCGACGTGTGGAGCGAAGAGAACATCCACGACAGCGCCGAGGGCCAATAGACATGACGCATGAGCTGGTGCTCGTTCATGCCCAGCATGCGCGCATTGGCGAGCACGGTCGGGCTCACCTCCTTCACGCCCTGATAGACGTTGAAGAAGACGATGAAGAAGACCAGCGTGAAGCCGAGCGCGACCTTCGACCAGATGCCGAGCCCGAGCCAGAGCGCGAAGATCGGCGCCAGCACCACGCGCGGCAGCGCATTGATCATCTTCACGTAGGGATCGAACACCGCCGCCACGAGCGGCTGGCGCGCGAACCAGAAGCCGATCAACACGCCGGCGACCGAACCGATGACGAAGGCCAGCACGGATTCGACGAGCGTGATCCACAGATGCTTCCAGATCGTACCCTCGACGAACCATTTGACGATGCGAGCGGCGACGTCCATTGGAGTGGAGAAGAAGAACGGCGGCAACAGCTTCACGCCGCCGATCGGCACCGTGGTGAGGATCTGCCACAGCGCCACGGCTGCAACCGCGACCAGCAGCTGGAGCGTCAGAAGCTTGACGCGCGACACGGGATGAACTCCGCTGTTGTCCCTGCTCGGCGCCAGCCGGTCGGCAAACCGGCGCCACGCGCAATCCGACCGCCCTGGCCCGAGCCGCGCAATGTTGCGCCCATCACCGCAAGTGTAGCCATCAGCGCACGGTCAAGGCAACGATACGGCGCGAGTGTCATCCGCCGCCGGTCTGCGCGTAGCCCTTGAGCACTTCGGCCTTGAGCGTTGCCCAGATGTCCCGGTGCAGCTCGTGGAAGGCGCGCTCGAGCTTGATCTCCGCGATGTCGCGCGGGCGCGGCAGCGCGACCGTCCACTCGCCGATGACGCCCGCGGCGGGTCCCGCCGACATGATCACCACGCGGTCGGAAAGCGCGATCGCCTCCTCGAGATCGTGGGTGACGAACAGCACGGCCTTGCGGTCGGCGTTCCACAGATCGAGCAGCAGGTTCCCCATGATCTGCCGGGTCTGGGCGTCGAGCGGGCCGAACGGCTCGTCCATCAGCAGGATCTTGGGATCGCGGATGAGCACCTGCACCAGGCCGACGCGCTTCCTCTGGCCGCCCGAGAGCATGTGCGGATAGCGTGCGGCGAAATCGGCGAGGCCGACGCGGGTGAGCCAGGCCCGCGCGCGCTCGCGCGCCTGCGTGCGCGCGGTGCCGGCGGTCTCGAGCCCGATCGCGACGTTTTCGAGCGCGGTCTTCCACGGGAACAACGCTTCCGCCTGGAACAGATAGCCGGCCTGGCGATTGAGCCCCGCCAACGGCGCGCCGAAAATGTCCACGCGGCCCGATGAGGGGGCAATGAGCCCGGCGGCGATGTTGAGCAGGGTCGACTTGCCGCAACCGGTCGGACCGACGATGGCCACGAACTCGCCGTCGGCGACCGCAAGCGAGGTGCGCGCGACGGCCGGGTAGGACCCGCCGTCGGCGAGGCGGAAGGTCACCGTCACTTGCGACAGCGCAACGGCCGGCGCTCCCGGCCGCCGCGCCTGCAAGCCTGGGCTCGCGTCCGCCATCCCGATGTCGCCCCGCCTACCCCTTCATCATGCGCGCGGCGAGCGCGGTGTCGCAGAATTCAAAGGACGACCTGATGCGGCCATGATGTCCTCCCCATGCATGGACTTGGCGTTTTGCGGCCATCATGCCGGAGCGGGGCACCAAGGGGAAGAGCGGCCGTCAGTTCCGGCTGCGGTCGACCAGCGCGCGCTGCTTGATCCCATAGGGCTCGCGTCAGCGAGCCCGTCATCGCAAAGGTCGGCTCGCGTCAGCGAGCCCGTCATCGCCAACGTCGGCGCGCGCCAGCGAGCTCGTCGGCACAAGCGCCGCGGATCAGTTCCGGCTGCGGTCGACCAGCGCGCGCTGCTTGATCCACGGCATCATGGCGCGCAGCTTGGCGCCGACCTCCTCGATCGGATGAGCGGCCATCTTGGCGCGCATGGCCTTGAACGAGGTCTGGTTGACGCGGTTCTCGAGCATCCAGTTGCGGGTGAACGTGCCGGACTGGATGTCGGCGAGAATGCGCTTCATCTCGGCGCGCGTCGCGTCGTTGACCACGCGCGGGCCCGAGACGTATTCGCCGTATTCGGCGGTGTTGGAGACCGAGTAGTTCATAGTGGCGATGCCGCCCTCGTAGATGAGGTCGACGATCAGCTTCACCTCGTGCACGCACTCGAAGTACGCCATTTCCGGCGCGTAGCCGGCCTCCACCAGGGTCTCGTAGCCGGCCTTCATCAACTCGACCAGCCCGCCGCAGAGCACCGATTGCTCGCCGAACAGATCGGTCTCGCACTCCTCGCGGAAGGTAGTCTCGATGATGCCGGCGCGCCCGCCGCCGATGGCGGCTCCATACGAGAGCGTGAGATCGTGAGCGTTGCCGGAGACGTCCCTGTGCACCGCCATCAGCACCGGCACGCCGGCGCCGCGCTGGTACTCCGCGCGCACGGTGTGCCCGGGCCCTTTGGGCGCGATCATCATCACGTCAAGGTCCGCGCGCGGCTCGATGAGATTGAAATGGATGTTGAGGCCGTGGGCGAACATCAGCGCCGTGCCCTGCTTCATGTTGTCGGCGAGGTGCTCGCGATAGATGTCGGCCTGCAGCTCGTCGGGCGTGAGCATCATCATCACGTCCGCCCACTTGGCGGCCGCCGTCGCATCCATGACCTTGAGCTTCTCGGCCTCCGCCTTCTTCACGCCCTGCGAGCCCTTGCGCAGCGCGACCGCCACGTCCTTGACGCCGGAGTCGCGCAGGTTGAGCGCATGGGCATGGCCCTGGCTGCCGTAGCCGATGATGGCGACCTTCTTGCCCTTGATCAGGTTGATGTCGGCGTCGCGATCGTAGTAAACGCGCATCGTTCTTACCTCTGCTTTTACCTCTGCTTGGGCCGGATCCCGGCCGCTGCCTTTATCGTGCTGCTTCTAGGTTCAATGGGCCGTTGGGACAAGCCCTGCGGGAAGCTAGTGTCCCAATTCCGAAGTTCGTCACATCTTGCAGCACGCTCAATACGAACTTCGGAATCGAAAGGACACTAGCAAATCTATGGTTCTAGTGCGGTTTTGGATTTGAAGTTCCTGTACGAGATTGCCGCGAAGACTGCAGGAACTTCAAATCCACCGCACTAATGACTTCACATCCCCTCCGCTCCGCGCCCGATCGCCACGACGCCGGTGCGCGAGACCTCGACCAGGCCGAGCGGGATCATCAGGACGACGAAGCTCTCGATCTTGTCGCTCGCGCCGGTGATCTCGAACACGAAGCTCTCGGTCGAGGCATCGATCACGCGGGCACGGAAGGCGTCGGCGAGCCGCAACGCCTCCATGCGATGCTCGCCCTTGCCGCGCACCTTGACCAGAGCGAGCTCGCGCTCGATGTGCGGTCCGGCGACGGTCATGTCGACCACCCGGTGCACCGGCACGAGCCGATCGAGCTGGTTCTTGATCTGCTCGATCACCATCGGCGTGCCGCGCGTCACGATGGTGATGCGCGACAGGTGCTTCTCGTGCTCGGTCTCGGACACGGTGAGCGAGTCGATATTGTAGCCGCGGCCGGAAAACAGGCCGATCACCCGCGCCAGCACGCCCGGCTCGTTGTCGACCAGCACCGACAGGGTGCGGGTCTCGACCTGTTGCGCGACGGTCGCCGTGGGATAATGGGTGGTATTCACGGACATGTTCCTCGGGTTTGCCGGATCACGGAGGGTGTGGAGCAGGACCAGATAGATTTCATCGCACTGAAACACCACTGTCATGACGCCACCGCCGCGCTGCCGAAAGGCGACGCCGCACCATCGATTTCCGCGGGTTTTCACGCCTCCGACATTGTTCCATCAAGCGACCTTCACGCTCGCCCCGCAGATTGACCGCGCCCTTCGGGGCCAGCAACGAACTTGGGAGCTCCATGATGAAACGCTTATTCCTCCTCGCGGCGATCGCCGCCACGCTTGCCATGCCGGCTCTTGCCCAGGACATGAAACCGATCACCCTGAACGACGTGCCCCCGCACGTGATAGCGGCTGCCCTCGCGGCAGCGAACGGCGTGAAGTTCGTCAAGGTCCAAATCGAGTACGAGGACGGCGCCGCCATATACGAGTTCAGCGGCAAGTTGCCGAACGGCAAGACGTACGAGGTCGATGTCTTCCACGACGGCGCGATCGAGGAGGTCGAGGAGGAAATCGACATGGCAGCGGTCCCCCCGGCCGTGCGCGAGACGCTCAATAGGTTTCTCCCCAACGTCCAGCCCTCCAAGATCGAAAAGAGCACCCGCGCGAATTTCAGCGTCTGGTACGAGTTCGACGCCAAGGATGCGCGCGGAAAGGAAATCGACGTCGAAATCAGCAGCGACGGGCAGCGCATTTTGATCCAGGCCGACGAAGCCGGTTGAGCTCATCTGATCAGGGGAACGTCATGGCGGGCGCCCTGCCTAGACCATGACTTTCCCCTCCTCCGTCACCGCGTCCTCGATGCTCACGGTCGCGTCGCTGAGCAGCATTTCGTTATGGGCACGGCCGGAGGGGATCATCGGGAAGCAGTTCTCGTTGGGATCGACCACGCAGTCGAAGATCACGGGCCTGTTCACGCCGATCATCTCGCGGATCGCGCCGTCGAGGTCGCCGGGACGCTCGCAGCGGATGCCGACGGCGTGATAGGCCTCGGCCAGCTTCACGAAGTCGGGCAAGGCTTCGGTGTAGGAATGCGCATAGCGCCCGCCGTGCAGCAATTCCTGCCATTGCCGCACCATGCCCATGTACTGATTGTTGATGATGAAGATCTTGATCGGCAGGTCGTACTGCACGGCCGTCGACATTTCCTGCATGGTCATCAGCACCGACGCTTCGCCGGCGATATCGATGACCAGCGAATTCGGATGCGCGAGCTGCACGCCGACCGAGGCCGGCAGGCCGTAGCCCATGGTGCCGAGACCGCCGGACGTCATCCAGCGGTTGGGCTCCTCGAACCGGTAGAACTGCGCCGCCCACATCTGGTGCTGCCCCACTTCGGTGGTGATGTAGGTGTCGCGGTCCCTGGTCAGCTCGTAGAGCCGCTGGATCGCATATTGCGGCTTGATGATTTCGTTCGAGTTCCGGTAGGCGAGCGAGTTGCGTGAGCGCCATTTGTCGATCTGCTTCCACCAGGCGGCGAGCGCCGCCTTGTCCGGCTGCATCGCGGCGGAACGCCACAGCCGCACCATGTCCTCGAGCACATGGGCGCAGTCGCCGATGATCGGAATGTCGACCTTGACGTTCTTGTTGATCGACGAGGGATCGATGTCGACATGGACCTTTTTCGAACCGGGCGAGAACGCATCGAGCCGGCCGGTGATGCGGTCGTCGAAGCGCGCGCCGATGCAGATCATCAGGTCGCAGTCGTGCATCGACAGGTTGGCTTCGTAGGTGCCGTGCATGCCGAGCATGCCGAGCCATTGCGGATCGGCCGCGGGATAGGCGCCGAGCCCCATCAGCGTGGAGGTGATGGGAAAGCCGGTGAGCTTCACCAGCTCGCGCAGGAGCTGGCTCGCCTCCGGACCGGAATTGACGACGCCGCCGCCGGTGTAGAACAGCGGACGCTTGGCGTGCCGCATCAATTCGATCGCGGCCTTGATGCGGTCGAGGTCGCCTTTGAGCTTGGGCTGATAGCCCTTGTGCTGGAACTCCTTCGGCCGGGAATAGACGCCCTTGGCGAACTGGATGTCCTTGGGGATGTCGACCACCACCGGGCCGGGACGGCCGCTCTTGGCGATATGGAACGCCTCGTGCAGCACGCGCGGAAGGTCGGCGATGTTCTTGACGAGGTAGTTGTGCTTGGTGCAGGGCCGCGTGATGCCGACGGTGTCGCATTCCTGGAACGCGTCGTTGCCGATGAGATGGGTCGGCACCTGGCCGGTGAGGCACACGAGCGGGATCGAGTCCATCAGCGCGTCGGTCAGTCCGGTCACCGCATTGGTGGCGCCGGGCCCCGAGGTCACCAGCACGCAACCGACCTTGCCGGTCGAGCGCGCATAGCCCTCGGCGGCGTGCACCGCGCCTTGCTCATGCCGCACCAGGATGTGGTTGACCTTCTGCTGCTGGAACAGCGCGTCGTAGATCGGCAGCACCGCTCCGCCGGGATAGCCGAAGACGTGCGCGACGCCCTGGTCGGCAAGCGCCTCGATCACCATTTCAGCGCCGGTCATTTCCCTGGTCATGGTCAGCTCCCATTCGCCCGCACGTCCTTGAAAGCAAAAAGGGCCGCGAGGGCCCTTTTGCGCACCGCCACGTTCACGAATGGCCTAGCCACCCGCGGCGGTGCGTCTCCGTACGATGACGAGCATTTGAGTAATAAAATTGCGCACCGATGCGCCCTTTCGTCATTTCCTTGCAGGCCACTTATATGTGTTCGCACCCGGGCAGTCAAGCAAACGCGTTGTTACAACTATAGCGAGTTAGACTGGTTGTCGACCCGTAGGATAGGAACATCCCAATGGCTCGTCACGAAGAACGGCCGCCCAGTGGCAGCCCGATGGAAGATTTCGATCGAGCGAATGCCCGGCGAGCGGCTGCCCGTCTGCGCGCCCTTGTCGCCGCCCAGGGCCCGCCGGTGTCACCTGAGGAGGCAGAGCGAAATTGGGAACAGTTGAAGTGCGATCTCGAGATCGAATAGTCGCGCTGGCTCGCCGCCACATCCTGCGAATTGCCGACGCCGCCTATCTCGAGCTCGCCCTGCGCGCCGCCCTGCCGCTCGCGACGCGCGATGTCGCGCTGGCGCAGGCGGCCCAAACGGCGGGCGCGGCGCTCTTCAAATCGTGATCGCCGATGACCCGGCCGCGCGCCCCATGTGATTGGGCGTTATCCGATCTGCCGCTATCTTCACGGCCGTCGCGGGAGCGGGCGTGATCCATGCCATTCCTTCGTGAGCGGTCCGGGCGCTGGTCGCCGGTGAAGATCGTTGCCTTCGTGGCGGCGGTGCTGCCGGCGCTCTGGATCGCATACCAGGCCGCCGCCGACGAGCTTGGCGCCCGGCCGGTCACCGAGGCCATCCACCAGGCCGGCGACTGGGCCTTGCGGTTTCTCCTGATCACGCTGGCGATCACGCCGGCACAGCGCATTCTCAACTACCCCCGCATCATCCTCGCGCGGCGCACGCTCGGCGTTGCCTCGGCGGCGTACGCCGTCCTGCATCTGTCGCTTTACATCCTCGATCAGCATTTTGATCTGTTCAAGGTCGCCAGCGAGATCGTCTTGCGCATCTACCTGCTGATCGGCGCCCTGACACTGACGGGCCTGATCGCGCTTGCCGCGACCTCGACCGACGCCGCCATCAGCCGATTGGGACCGGGGCGCTGGAACGCGCTCCACCGTCTCGTCTACGGCATCGTGCTGATCGCGGTCGTGCACTTCTTCATGCAGTCCAAGCTCGAGATCTACCAGCCGGTGCTGATGGCGGGATTCCTCACCTGGCTCTTGGCGTACCGGCTGCTCTACCGCCGCAACGGCGCGGTGACGCCGCTTCACCTCGTGTTGCTTGCCGGAGTGGCCGCCATCGTGACCGCGGCCGGCGAAGCGCTGATCTATATGCTCACGAGCGGCGTCGACGGGCGGCGTGTCCTGCTCGCCCATTTCGACATCGACATGGAGATAAGGCCGGCCTGGTGGGTGCTCGCCGCCGGCCTCGCCGTTGCCGCCGTCGCCTTCTGGCGCCAAAAGCCCGCGCGTCAGCGGCCGAGCGTGCGCCCGATCTCGGCCAGCGCGGTGTCGGGGGCGCCCCAGGTCCAGTCCGGCAGCTGATGGCGGAACCAGGTGGCCTGGCGCTTGCTGTAGCGGCGGGTGTCGCGCTTTCCACCCTCAGCGGCGGTGGCGAGATCAATCTCGCCCCCGATGTGCCGGATCAGCCATGGCACCCCGTGCGCCTTCATGGCCGGGAGCGCGGGGTCGAGACCGCGGCGGCGCAGCGCGTGCACCTCCTCCAGCGCGCCCGACGCGAGCATCGCATCGAAGCGCGCATCGATGCGGCGGTAGAGCTCCGCACGATCGGCGTCGAGGAAGATCTTGACGGCGCTATCGGGATCGAGGGCTGGCTTCATGCCCTCCCGGTGCCAGTCCGTGAGCGACCGACCGGTCGCCAACACCACCTCGAGCGCACGGGTGATGCGCGCGCGATCGGCAGGCATCAGGCGGTGCGCGGTCGCGGGATCGCGCGCGCCGAGCTCGGCATAGAGCGGAGCAATGCCGCCGGCCGCGAGCCGTTCCCGCACGGCTGAGCGGATGTTGGCGGGGATCGGCGGGACGGCCGCCAGTCCACGCGTCAGCGCCTTGAAATAGAGGCCGGTGCCGCCGACGACCACCGGCAAGCGCCCTGCCCGCTCGACCGCCGCCAGCGCGGCGACCGCGTCGACGCACCAGCGGCCGACCGAATAGTTCTCGGCCGCGTCCACCTGGCCGTAGAGGAGATGGGGCACGCGCGCCTCCTCCGTGGCGGTCGGGCGGGCGGTGAGGATGCGCAGATCGCGATAGACCTGCATGGAATCGGCATTGATGACCGTGCCGCCGAGCCGCTCTGCCAAAGTCAGCGCCAGTGCCGACTTGCCGCTCGCAGTCGGCCCTGCGATAAGCACCGCCCGCTTTGATGGTGCTCGGCCGGTCATTCCATGACCTTCATCGCAACACTGATTTCGAACCCGGCGGCGCCGGCGCTCGACGCGGATCTGATCGAACGCGCGCGCGGCGCGCTGCCCTCGCCGCAGGCGCCGATCTGGCTCGATCCCGGCGTCGCCGCCGACATTCCCTTTACCGCGGGCCAAGACCAGACCCAACAAGACCAGACCCAACAGGACCGGACCCAACAGGACCATCTCCAGGCGAACGACAACCGCGCCCTCACCGAGCGCGTGCGCGCCGCGCTCGTCGCCGCGCCGGTCGACGTTGTGCTGCAGCGCGCGAGCGGCCGCCGCAAGAGGCTTTTTCTCGCCGACATGGATTCCACCATGATCGGCCAGGAATGCATCGACGAGCTCGCCGACCATGTCGGGGTCAAGCAGCACGTCGCGGCCATCACCGAGCGCGCCATGCGCGGGGAGATCGAATTCGCACCGGCGCTGCGCGAGCGGGTGGCGGTGCTCAAGGGTTTATCTGCTTCGGTCGTCGACGAGGTCATTGCCAAGCGCATTCGCCTCACGCCGGGGGCGCGGACACTGGTCGCGACCCTGCGCAGGAACGGCGCCTATACCTGTCTCGTCACCGGTGGCTTCACGCTGTTTACGGCGCGCATCGCCGCCATGATCGGCTTCGACGAGAACCGCGCCAATACGCTGCTTTTCGACGCCAGCGGCCGACTGACCGGCGAGGTGGCCGAGCCGATCTTCGGACGCGAGGGGAAGCTCGCGACGCTGATCGAGCTCAGGCGACGGTTGGGCATCGCGCCCGAAGCGACCCTGGTCGCCGGCGACGGCGCCAACGATATCGCCATGATCGAGGCGGCCGGCCTCGGCGTCGCTTATCACGCCAAGCCCAAAGTCGCGCAGGCTGCGGCCGCCCGCATCGACCACGGCGATCTCACCGCGCTGCTCTACGTCCAGGGCTATCGGCGGGAAGAATTCGTGGAACCGGACGACGGACGACAGAGGACGGACGACAGATGAGCACGGCGACGGAGGCGTGTTCCTGCTCCTCCGTCATCCGTCCTCTGTCGTCGTCTGCTATTGCAGGCTCAGCGCCACGAAGCGCAGCTCACCATCGGCGCCCGCCACCAGCAGCAGCGCCGACTTGCGGCCGTCCTTCTTGAGCTTGTCGATCTTGGCCTGGAGGTCGTCGGCGCTCGCCACCGCCTCCTGCGCGATCTCGACAATGACGTCGCCGGCCGACAAGCGCTTGTCTGCCGCGGGCGAGCTCGGATCGACGCCGGTGATGACGACGCCCTTGACGGTGTCCTTGATCTTGTAGCGCTTGCGCAGATCGTCGGACATGTTGGCAAGCTCGATGCCCAGCGTCTTCTTGACGACGGTCTTGTCGGACTTGCTGTCGCCCTTCGGATCCGCCGCTGCCAGCTTCTCGCCGTCCTCGAGCCGGCCGAGGGTAACGGTCTTGGTCTCTTCCTTGCCCTTGCGGATGATGATCACCGGCGTCTGCTTGCCGACGGGAGTGTCGGCGACGGCGCGCGGCAGGTCACGCATCTCCTTGATATCCTTCCCGTCGAACTTGACGATCACGTCGCCGGGTTCGATGCCGGCGGGCTTGGCCGGTCCCTTCTCGTCGACGCCGGCGACCAGCGCGCCGCGCGCCGGGCTGATCTTGAGGCTATCGGCGATCTCATCGGTCACCTGCTGGATGCGCACGCCGAGCCAGCCGCGCCGGGTCTCGCCGAATTGCCGCAACTGATCGATCACCGGCATCGCGGTTTTCGACGGCACCGCAAAGCCGATGCCGATCGAGCCGCCGGAAGGCGAGATGATCGCGGTGTTGACGCCGACCACCTCGCCATCGAGGTTGAACAGGGGCCCGCCCGAATTGCCGCGGTTGATCGCGGCGTCGGTCTGGATGTAGTTGTCGTAGGGGCCGGAATTGATGTCGCGGTTGCGCGCCGACACGATGCCGGCCGTCACGGTGCCGCCGAGGCTGAACGGGTTGCCGATGGCGATCACCCATTCGCCCAGTCGCAGCTTCTCCGAATCGCCGAACTTCACCGCCTTGAGCGGCTTGTCGGGCTTGACCCTGAGCAGGGCGATGTCGGTCTTCTGATCCTTTCCGATGATCTCGGCCTTGAGCCGCGCGCCGTCATTGAGGATGACGGTGATCTCGTCGGCTTCCGAGATCACGTGATTGTTGGTGACGACGATGCCGGACGGATCGATGATGAATCCGGAGCCGAGCGAATTGACCCGCCGCGGGCCGCGCTCGCGATTCTGCGGATCGCCCTGGCCGCGCCGATTGAAGAAGTCGCGGAACAACTCGTCCAATTGCGGATCGTTCGGCAACTGCGGCATCGGGCTGTTGCGCGTCTCGACCTTTTGCGAGGTAGAGATGTTGACGACCGCCTCGATCACGTTCTCGGCGACGTCGGCGATGATGTCGGGTCCGCGCGCGGCCGATGAAGTCGACGGCGCCGCCAGGACCACCGCTGCGGCGGCGGCCGCGGCCAAGGCAGGCTGGCGGACACGCCGGGTAAATTGGGCGAGAGTGCCGAGCATGGACGTCTGAGCTCCTGGAGTCGTGAAGGCGAGACAGTGCTCCCCTCCGGCCATGGACGCAAGGGTGATCTCGATACCGGGAATTAGGCTTGCGATTGGGGCGGAATCGGGACCGTCTGCGGCACGTGCCGAGCGCGTTCGCTCACCCGCGCACCAGCCAGATGAGTACGATACCGAGCACAGCGGACACGATGCCTGCGATGCGCAACGTCATTTCCGGGCTCGCCAGTGCGCTCGCCGCCAGCCGTTTCGCGGCGCGGGGGAAGGCGGCGAACAGAAGTCCCTCAATGACGAGCACGAGACCGATCGCAACGATGAACTGGGCCACTTTGCCTTGACCGGTCGGTGATGGCGAAGTCCGCTGCTATTTCGCCGGCGTGCTCGGAGCGGGCGTGGCGTTGGGCGGAGCGCTGCCATCGCGCTTGCCCGATGGATCGACGAAGAAACGGAAGAACTCCGTATCGGGCTTGAGCAGCATGCGCGTATCGTTGGACTTTAGTCCGGCTTCATAGGCCTGCATCGAACGGTAGAACGAGAAGAAGTCGGGATCCCGTCCGTAGGCGTCCGCAAAAATGCGATTGCGCTCGCCGTCGCCCTCGCCGCGGGTCTGCTCGCCCTTGGACTGCGCATCCGCGAGCAGCACCGTGACGTCGCGATCCGCCTTGGCGCGGATCTCCTGCGCGCGCTGGGTGCCCTGGGCCCGGATTTGAGCCGCCTCCTGCTGACGCTCGGTCTGCATGCGCTGGTAGACCGCCTGGCTGTTCTGCTCCGGCAGGTCGGCGCGGCGAATGCGCACGTCGACGACGGAGATCCCATAGGCCTGCGCCTCATTGCCGAGTTGCTCGCGCACCCGTGCCATCAGGTGATCGCGCTCATCGCGCACCACCTGCGTCAACGTAGACTCGCCGAGCACGCGCCGCAGCGCCGAGTTGAGCAGGATCGAGAGCTGCAGGTTGGCGCCATCGACCGTGCCGACGGTCTGGTAAAACCTCAGCGGCTGCTTGATGCTGTAACGTGCAAACGCATCGACCACCAGGCGCTTCTGGTCGGAGGCGATCACTTCCTGCGCCGGGTTTTCCAGATCCAGGATGCGCTTGTCGATGTTGATGACGCTGTCGATCAGCGGGAACTTGAAATGCAGTCCGGGCTCGGTCACCACGCGCACCGGTTGGCCGAGCCGGACCACCAGGGCCTGGCGCGTCTGATAGACGGTGAACACACTGCCGTAGGCGATGATCAGCGCCACGATGATGAGGGCGGCGACGATGCCGCCAACAAGGTTGAGTCTCATCGGCCGCCTCCCGTCGGCGGCGGCGTCGGCGGCCGCCGCGTGAGCTGGTCGAGCGGCAGATAGGGAACGACTCCTCCTCCCGAATCCATGATGATCTTGTCGGTGCCCCCGAACAGCCGTTCCATGGTTTCCAGATACATGCGCTGGCGGGTGACGTCGGGCGCCTTCTTGTATTCGTCGTAGACCTGCAGAAAGCGCGACGTCGCGCCCTTGGCCTCGGCCACGGTCTGCTCGCGATAGGCCTCGGCGTTCTGGACGATCTGCGAGGCGCGTCCACGCGCTTCCGGCACCACCTTGTTGGCGTAGGTCTGTGCTTCGTTCTGCGCACGTTCGAGGTCGGCGCGGGCGGCCTGCACGTCGCGGAAGGCATCGATCACCTGCGAGGGCGGATCGACCTTCTGGAGCTGGACCTGCGTGATCTGGATGCCGGCGCCATATTTGTCCAGAACGGTCTGCATCAAATCCTGCACGCCGGTCTCGATGTTCTGCCGCGCCCCGGTCAGGATCGGCTGCAGGTTGGAACGGCCGATGATTTCGCGCATGGCGCTTTCGGCGACCGCTTTCACCGTGCCTTCCGGCTGCTGGATGTTGAACAGATAGTCGCCCACGCCGTTCGGCTTGATCTTCCACAGCACGGAGAAATCGACATCGACGATGTTTTCGTCGCCCGTGAGCATCAAGCTCTCCTCCGGCACGTCGCGTGTCGTGGTGCCGCGGCGCAGGTCCTCGACCACCCGCATGCCGATGTCGATCTTGTTGACGCGCAACGCCTTCGGCGTCAGCACAGTCTCGATCGGGTACGGCAGGTGATAATTCAGTCCGGGCTGCACCTCGCGCACGTATTTGCCGAAGCGCAGCACCACGCCGAGTTCATCGGGTTCGACGCGGAAGAAGCCGGAAAATCCCCAGATGGCGACCGCGGCAAGCACGATCAGGGCGAGCCCCTTGCCGCCCAGACTGCCGCCCGGCAGCACCGTGCGCAGTCGGTCCTGGCTGCGGCGCAGGAACTCCTCGAGATCGGGCGGTGTCGGGCCCAAGGGCGGCTGCCCCGAACCCCAGGGGCCTTTGCCCCCGCCTCCCGACCCCCACGGCCCGCCGCCCTGATTGCTCCACGGCATCGCTGTCTCCTTGCGCCAGGCCCAAGGCCCCCCGGCCGTTTCGATTTGGGGCGGTTATAGGGGAGGTGTCATTCCGTTACAACGCGGCTGAAGCGCGTGCGGCCCAGCGGCACATGGCCTTGATTTTCCGGTTAGTGCCTACCACCGGAAGGGGTGGCCTGCGCCGCACGCCGTTCGTAAGCGAGCACCGTGAAGTTTGCTTCGTCACCCGGTCCCGCACGGTGTTCGATCCGTTCCGCTTCCTCCCAGATGTTCGGATCGATCGGAGGAAACGTCGTATCGCCGCTTGGTTGCAAATGCACGCGCGTAATCACCAGGCGGTCGGCCACCGCCATCGTATGCATGTAGATGCCGGCGCCGCCGATGACCGCGATCTCGGTGACGCCACGCCGCCACGCGTCACCGCGTGCCGCAGTTAGTGCCGCCTCGAGCGTCGGCGCCACCAGCACGCCTGGCACGGCGAACGTCCGGTCACGGCTCACCACGATGTTGGTACGGCCAGGAAGCGGTCGCCCGATCGAGAGATAAGTCTTGCGCCCCATCACCACCGGCTTGCCCATGGTGACACGACGAAAATGCGCCATTTCCGATTTCAGCCGCCACGGGAGACGGCCGCCGTGGCCGATAACGCCGTTCTCGGCCACGGCGACGACCAGGACGAGCGCGATCCGTGGCAGGCCCTCGGCGGGTCGCACACCGGCGGCGCCGTCGTTGGCGATCACACCGCCACCTTGGCCTTGATGTGGGGGTGCGGGTCGTAGCCTTGGAGCGAGAAATCCTCGTAGCGGAAGGCGAACAGATCGGTCACGGCCGGATTGAGCACCATTCTCGGCAGCGGCCGCGGCGGACGCGCGAGCTGCAGCCGCGCCTGCTCGAGATGATTGAGATAAAGGTGTGCATCCCCGAGCGTGTGCACGAACTCGCCGGCCTTCAATCCGGTCACCTGCGCCATCATCAGCGTCAGCAGCGCATAGGAGGCGATGTTGAACGGCACGCCGAGGAAAACGTCGGCCGAGCGCTGATAGAGCTGGCAGGAGAGCCGGCCCCGCGCGACGTAGAACTGGAACAGGCAGTGGCACGGCGGCAGCGCCATCTTGTCGACATCCGCTGGGTTCCAGGCCGTGACGATGAGGCGGCGCGAATCCGGATTGCGGCGGATCGCGGAGACCACGTTGACGATCTGGTCGATGGTGCCGCCGGCGGCCGCCGGCCACGAGCGCCATTGCCGGCCATAGACCGGGCCGAGCTCGCCCGCCTCGTCCGCCCAATCGTCCCAGATGGTGACGCCGTGCTCGTTCAGATATTTGACGTTGGTGTCGCCGGCCAGGAACCAGAGCAGCTCATGAACGATCGACTTGACGTGCAGCTTCTTGGTGGTCGCGAGCGGGAAGCCCTCCGCGAGGTCGAAGCGCATCTGGTGCCCGAACACCGACAGGGTGCCGGTGCCGGTGCGGTCGTGCTTCTCCACGCCGTCGGCAAGAATTCGTTCCATCAGGTCGTGGTACTGGCGCATCTATGACGACGATTGGCCGACCCCTCATGCCGGCAATGAGCCGAGTCGGGAGGCGGAGTTTACCGCGCTCCCGGCTATCGGGAAATGTGCGCCTGCAGACGACCTGTGAACAAGCGTCAGTTCAGCGGGCCTGCCGCCTTGATGATCGGCGTCCAGCGCGCGATCTCGCTCTTCACCAAGGCGGCGAGCGCCTGCGGGCCGCGCCCCGCCTGGTCCGGCAGCACGCTCCCGAGCTCGAGCAGTCGCTTGCGCGTGGTCTCGTCGTCGAGCGCCTTGTCGAGCGCGTCGGCGAGCTTGTCGATGATCGGCTGGGGGGTGCCTTTCGGGGCGAACAGCGCGTTCCAGGCCTGCGCCTGGAATTCCGGGAGGCCCGCTTCCTTGCTGGTCGGAACGTTGGGCAGGGCCGGATTGCGCTCGGCCGTGCCGATGGCATAGGCCTTGATCTGGCCGGCCTGCACCTGCTGGACGACGTTGACGATCTGGTCGCACATGTAGTCGACCTGGCCGGAGATCAACGCGGTCAGCGCCGGGCCGGTGCCGCTGAACGGAATCGACGTCGGCTTCACGCCCAGGATCGAGTTGAGCAACAGGCAGGTCGTGAACGACACCGAGCCGACGCCGGCATGCGCCATGTTCAGCTTGTCGACGTTCGCCTTCACGTAGGCGACGAACTCCTTGAGATCTTTGGGAGGAAAGTCCTTCTTCGCCAGGATCAAGACCGGAGTTCCGGCGACCAGCCCGATGGGCGCGAAGTCGACGTCCGGCTTGTAGGCGAGGTTGGGATAGAGCGCGACCGAGGCGGCATGGGTCCCCATATGGCCCATCTCGATCGTGTACCCATCGGGCGCGGCGCGCGCCGCCCGGGTCGAGGCAGTGGTGCCGCCGGCACCGACGATATTCTCGATGATGATCGGCTGCCCGAGCGTGCGCGACATGTGCTCAGCGACGATGCGGGAAATGACGTCGGTCGGCCCGCCAGCGGCAAACGGTACGATCAACGTGATCGGGCGGCGCGGATAGTCGCTTTGCGCGCAGCGGGACCCGCGGCAAGACCCAAAGTCAGGCCCAGGCCGACCACAGCGGCAATCGTACGCGATCAGCACGTCAGGCATGGTCGCTTCCTCTCAAGCATGCGTTCTTGATGGTCAGCACGCCATTTATGCACGGCCCGCGCGAATGTCACCACCGCGCCGCGGAGATCCTCGGCGCGCGCGGTGGTAACTTGTCGCAGCCGGCTCGTGGCGGCGAGCGCCTTACTCGACGAAGACTTCGTCGCGGCGGCGGCGGATTTTCGGCAGCGCGGCGATGATCAGCAGGAGGATCGCCGTGCCCAGCAGCACCCCCGAGATCGGGCGGGTGAAGAACACCGTCGCAGTCGCCGCGGGCGATCAGCATGGCGCGGCGGAGATTCTCCTCCATCAGCGGTCCCAGCACGAACCCGAGCAGCATCGGCGCCGGCTCGAAGTCGTGCTTGATCAACCAGTACCCGATGACGCCGAAGAGCGCGGCGATGACGACGTCGAACGGAGAGTTGTTGATCGAATAGATGCCGATGCAGCAGAACACGACGATGGACGGATAGAGCAGCCGATACGGCACGCGCAGCAGCGTCACCCACACGCCCACCAGCGGCAGATTGATGATGACCAGCATCAGGTTGCCGAGCCACATCGAGGCGATCATGCCCCAGAACAGCTCCGGCTGCTTGGTCATGACCTGCGGACCCGGCACGATGCCGTGGATGGTCATGGCGCCGACCATGAGCGCCATCACCGCATTCGGCGGGATGCCCAGCGTCAGCAGCGGAATGAACGAGGTCTGCGCCGCGGCGTTGTTGGCGCTTTCGGGCGCGGCCACGCCCTCGATCGCGCCGTTGCCGAAGCGCTGCGGCGTCTTCGACATCTTCTTCTCGAAGGTGTAGGCGGCGAACGACGCGATCACGGCGCCGCCCCCCGGCAGGATGCCGAGCAGCGAGCCGACGATGGTGCCGCGGGCGATCGAGCCGGAGGAGGCGATCAGATCCTTGCGGGTCGGCATCAGGCCGCTGACCTTGGCGTGGAGAACGTCGCGGCTCTCAGCCGGCAGTTCGAGATTGCGGACGATCTCGGCGAACCCGAACACGCCCATGGCGATGTTGGCGAATCCGATGCCGTCGGCGAGCTCCGGCAGGTCGAATGTCATGCGCCCGGCGCCGGTCTCGAGGTCGGAGCCGACCATCGACAACAGCAGGCCCAGGATGATCACGGCGATGGCCTTGAGCACCGAGCCCTTCGCCAGCACGACCGCGAAGATGAGGCCCAGCACCATGAGCGAGAAATACTCGGCCGGACCGAACAGCAGCGCCATGCTGGTCAAAGGCGCGCCGAGCGCGGCAACGAGCACGGTCGCGACGCAGCCGGCGAAGAACGAGGAGATGGCTGCGATCGAAAGCGCCGCGCCGGCGCGGCCCTGCCGCGCCATCTGGTGGCCGTCGAGCGCAGTGACCACCGATGTGGCCTCGCCCGGAATATTGACCAGGATCGAGGTGGTGGAGCCGCCGTACTGGGCGCCGTAATAGATGCCGGCGAGCATGATCAGCGCGCCCACCGGCGGCAGCCCGAAGGTGATCGGCAGCAGCATCGCGATGGTGGCGACCGTGCCGATGCCGGGCAGCACGCCCACAAGCGTGCCCACCAGCGCGCCCAGCAGACAGAACAGGATGTTGTAGGGCTGGGCCGCGACCCCGAAGCCCAACGCAAGGTTCGCGAGTAGGTCGGACATGACTTACGTCTCCTGCGTCAGTAGAACCGCGGCCAGAGCTGGAAGGGCAGCTTGAGCAGGTAGGTGAACAACAAGACGCAGAAGAGCGGTCATCACCGCAGCCGCGATGGTGCCTTCGATCACGCGCAATTCCTTCGATCCCAAAATCGAAATGATGAATGTGACGAAGCTCGCGATCACCAGCCCCAACGGCCGGATCATCGCTGCGAAGGCCAGAATAGCTCGAAATAACGAGGACCGGTCCGCGGATCTTGTATTTGTCGATGCGCGGGCCATCCGAGACCAGACCGACCAGCGCAACCAGGGTGCCAAATCCGACGAGGAGACCGGCGAAAAGCCGCGGCGCGGTGCCGGGACCGAATGCAAATCCGCGCTGCCCGGGAAGCTCGCGCGAGGCCCAGATGGCAAGGATGGCCACCGCGACGAGGACCAAACCACCCCAGAAATCGCGGGGGCTGCGGATCGAAAAACTAAATCCCCGCCCCTTGGGGGGCGGGCTGACGCTTTCGGACATGTTCCCTCCCGTAGCCCCGCACTGTACCGCGGAACCTCCCATCCCTCGGTACAACCATTTTCGTAGCACAGTCCGGTGGGCGGCGTGAAGCGAGTGCGACAAATTTAAGATCAGAGCAGGCCGGCCAGCCCGAGCAGTGCCGCCGCGGCGAACATCCACAGCGGGTGCAACCGTGTCGTGTACGTCGCAACGGCGGTGCCCACGGTGACGGCAATGGCCAAAAAGTTGTGCGCCGTCACCGGCATCACCACGAAGGCACTGGCCGCGATGAGACCGATGGAGATCGGGGCCAAACCGGCCTGGATGGCGGCCCGCCACGGCGCGTCCCTGAAGCGCTCCCACGCATGGCCGACATAGAAGGCGAACAGGGAGGTGGGCCCGCACATGGCCAAGGTTGCGACCAGCGCACCGAGGAGGCCGGCCACGTGATAGCCGATCAGGGTGACGATGATGACGTTGGGCCCCGGCGTCACCTGCGCAATCGCGAATATGTCGGTGAACTGCCGCGCCGTCATCCAGCGCTCCACCTCGACTGCCACGCGCTGCATTTCGGGCACCGCGGAATTGGCGCCGCCGATCGCGAACAACGACATCAGCGCGAAATAGCCCGCGAGCGTCAGCAGCGTGTCGTCATGCTTCATCGTCGTACCCACGCGATGGCGATGCTCAGCGGCACCAGCACGGCCAGCGCCCCGTAGATCGGCCAGCGCAGGACGCCAACGGACGCGAATGTCGCGAGCGCCATCAGGGGCGCGAGGCCGAGCCGATCCTTGAACAGCGGAAGCGCCATCTTGGCGCAGGTCCCCATCACCAGCCCGACCGCCGCCGCCGCAACCCCGAGCAGCATTCGCTGCAGCGCGGCCACCTCGCCGAAGCGCGCATAGATGACGCCGATCAAGGTAACGATGATGAACGGAGGCCCGATCAAACCCACCAGTGCGACCGCGGATCCGACCGGGCCGCGAATGCGGCGGCCGAACACGACCGAGAGATTGACCACGTTGGGGCCGGGCAGGAATTGGCACAGCGCGTAGGCGTCGTTGAATTCCTCCGGCGTCATCCATCCGCGCTGCTCCACCAGCATCCGGCGCGACCAGGCCAGAACCCCGCCGAATCCGCAGACGGAGATGAGGGCAAAGGCAATGAAAAGTTCGAGCAGGGTGGGCGCGAGTGGAGATGGAGCTGGCGAAGAGGCCGCGGGAACCGTCTCGGACATGCCGTCAGACTTAAGCCGACGGCCCCGCCGGAACCAAATGATTTTCCAGCATGGTGCCACGCGCGCGCAATATCAGGGTTGCTGCCGTCTCGACCGCTGCTTGGCACCTGCTTGGCCGCTCCGCCAGCCTCTCGCCGATGCAGGCGGCCGTTCCCGCGTCGTTCCCATCCTCTTTTTTCGTCAACCGTCCACGCCTATATTCAACCTGCCGGCGCAAGCCGGCTATGGCGATAAATGGCCGTCGTAATAAACCTATCGGACCCGGGGGCAGTACCCGGCGCCTCCACCATTCAGGGGGTCGGTGGTCAGAAGCCGGTGATCAGATGTGTGTTTCTGATGGCCGACCACTGACTACTGATCCCTGAATACGGGGGCGAACCAGGATCGACGAGGGCGTAAAGGACGTGCTTTTGCTCGGCATGGTTCCACCGTTACCGGGCCAAATTCATAGTTGCCAACGACAACTATGCTCCGGTTGCCCAGGCCGCGTAATGCGGTTTGGAATACCGATCTTAAAGCCCTGACGGGTTAAGCTCCGTCAGGCGGGGTTCGGAGGCACCTGGCAACAGAAGCCTCCACTTCCATATTTATGGTGAGGAGGCTGGCGCAGTTGCGGTTGCGCGCGCTAGCATTCGTATGGCCGAGTCCGTGCGCGCAAGCGCACCGACGCAACGCGACCAAGCCGGGCGGAAGTACGCTTCCCGTAGGAACGGATCACGTTATGGCCGTCGATCACATCCGCTACGATATCTTGGCCCAGGAGGCGCTGCGCGGGGTCGTGCGCAGGGTGCTCGTCGACGCCGCCGAGAGCGGCCTCCCCGGGGAGCACCATTTCTACATTTCGTTCGATACCTGCGCCGAGGGCGTGCGCCTGTCGCCACGCATGCT
Organism: uncultured Alphaproteobacteria bacterium; assembly: GCA_963827585.1. Lineage (GTDB taxonomy): Bacteria > Pseudomonadota > Alphaproteobacteria > Rhizobiales > Xanthobacteraceae > VAZQ01. The sequence goes on along the minus strand of CAWHCK010000064.1, from coordinate 33,333 downwards.
TGCGCAGTATCCCGAGGAGATCACCATCGTTCTGCAGCACCAGTTTTGGGACTTGGTGGTGACCGAGAACGGATTCGAGGTGGGCCTGTCGTTCGGGGGCATTCCGGAACGGCTGGCTGTTCCCTTTGCCGCGGTGAAGGGCTTCTTTGATCCTGCCGTGCGAGTTCGGCTTGCAATTCGAGGAGATCGCGGAGGCTGCTGGCGGTTCCCTGGAGGAGAGCGCTGCCGCGGGCAAGGATCGCGGCGCACGGCGACCGCCGGCGGAGCACAAAGGTGTGACGCCGGCGATGGTAGCGGTGCCGGTGCCGGCAAATCCGGAGCCCGCGAATTCCGCGCCGGCCGAGACCACGCCAGGCGAGGAACCCGACAAGCCCGCGGGCAGTGGCGAGGTCGTGCGGCTCGACCGCTTTCGCAAGAAGTAGAGAGCGGACGGCAGGTCGGGGCGGCGGCTACAAGCGGCGCGGTTGGTAAATCTTTTGTGAAATTGCTGCGCGGCCGCGTCTACGCAATGCGCTGAATTTCCATCGCTCTTGGCTGGCGTTGCAGAACGTATTCGAAGGAATTCCTCAGCAACAAGGCCTGCCTCGCAAGTTCAGTCGCCAATAGGCCGCGGGCTATCTTCTTGTGATTACGCGGAAATTCCGTCCTTACTTTATGTTGACTCTAATATACAAGTTAAGACTGTGAATTCTTGAGTCTATTTCCCGACGCAGGTGCGCAAGATCGCAATCGCGGAAATGCATACTGGCGCGGCCTTTTTGCATGCCGTCGATGCCGATTTGCCACGGGCGCCAGCCGCCACGCTATGGGCGTATTTGGCACCGAAGCCACCGCAAGGGACCTGCATCACCCCGGACGCGTCGTCGAGTGCAGGATGGGCGAGATCGTCAACCTTCGTAGGGCGCGCAAGAATTCCGAGCGGCAGCTGGCCGAGCGAGAAGCTGCTGCCAATCGGCTCCTGCACGGGCGCAGCAAGGTCGAGCGCGAGCTCGAAGCCAAACGCGACGCCAAGGCCCGCCGCGAGCTCGAGCGCCACCGGATCGAAAGGGGAGACGAGCGATGAAATCTCCGGTCGTCAAACGCTCCATCGTCATCGCCGGCCACAAGACGAGCGTCAGCCTCGAGGATGCATTCTGGAAGGGGCTCAAGGACATCGCCGGCGGTCGCGACATGACGTTGTCGGACCTCGTCGCCGCGATCGATTCCGAGCGCAAGCACGGCAATCTGTCGTCCGCCATTCGCCTGTTCGTGCTCAATTACTATCGCAGCCAGCCGTCCGACGGCAAAGACGGGCACGACGGAACGCGTAACGTCATGGCCGCGCCCGCCGCCTCGACCGCGTAGCGGTTTGCGCCGGAGGGCTTCCCCTCCCCCGCGTCTGAGGCGCGCCCTAGTTACCGAACAATATCTCCGACAAGGAGCGCGGGCGCGGGGGCACCGTCGCCGCCGCCGGCTTCTGCGGTTGCGCATGGGTGGGCGCACCCTGGCTGGCCCTGGTTGCGCACGGCGGCGTGGCGCGGTGCCGGCGCCGGACGAATGTCGATCGCCGGTGGGAGCGGCGGCGCCCGTTCCGCCGCCGGCAGCACCGGTTTCGGTTTTTGCACGCTCGGCACCGCCGGCTGGGTGCCGCACGCTCGGATGCGGAGCGGACGCGTCCGGCTCGGTCTGCGCCGCCGCAGGGACGGCTGCAGGCTCCTTTGGGCCGGGAGCGGGTGGGGTATTGGCGTTGACCGCAGCGGGAGTGGGCGACGGGGGCGGCGTGGCCGCCGCGCGGCCTTCGAGCACGTCGAGCTTCTTCGACTGCTGTTCGACCGCGCGCAGCGCGAGCCAGCTTGCAAGCGCGGCGACGTCGATGGTGCGCTTGGGCGTCTCGACCGGGCCCTTCAACGCAATGGCGACCTCCGGCCGCGTGTTCGCCGGAGCACCCGCGCCGCCCGCCCCGAACAAGGTGAGCCGCGCATCGAGCGCGCTTTCGGCGAGATTGACGCTTCCGCTCACGGCGAGATCGGCACGTTGCGCGCGCACCGTCGTATTGCTCAGCCGCGCCTGACCGGCATTGATGGTGATCGCACCCTCGGCACGCGCGACGGCGAGGACACCTCTCGCGAGCGCGGCATCCATCCTGTCCCGCACTCTGGTCGCGTCGATCGGCAGGCCCTGATCGACCGCACGGATCACGGTGTCGAAGGCCGCCGGATCGAGACGCACCACACGCCCATTGTCGAGCGCGAAGGTGCCGCCGCCTTCAAGCGAACCGATGAGCGCAACCGCGCTCATGCCGGTCCCTTCCGCGGCGACGTCGAGGGTCAGCCGGCCGGAGACCAATCCGTCGCCGGGGAGGAGTTCGGCGGCATTGGCGTCGGCGAGCCGCACGCGGCCGCGCGCCGTGAGCCCCTCCGCGCGGCGCAGGAAGGTCAGCTCCCCGCCCAGGCGGCCGCCGGCAATGCTGCCCTCGATCGCCTGCAATGCGATCTCCAATTCCCCGAATTGGAGCACGCTCCGCACGTCGCGCGCGGCGAGCTTCGGCGTGAGCGCGACGCGCGCCGCCTTGACCGCGACTTGGCCTTTGAGGCGGACCATCCCCTGGTCGAAAGGTTCTGACGGCCAGGGCGCGGACGCGCCTCCACCGTTGCCTGTGCCCGTGCCAACGCTTGCCACGCTCTGCGCCGGCGCCCCGATCGCGAGCGCGATCGCCGCCGGCAGATCCACCGCACCGACCTCGAGGTCGCCGTCGACAGCGATCGGCTGCTGCATCCCAATGGCGAGCCGCCCGCCGACGGGCGTCCCTGCCACCGTGCCCGCGACGTCGGAGAAGCGCAGCATGCCTTCGGCCAGATTGAGCCGTGCGGTCACCGAAGTCGGCAGAAGCTCGGCGGGACGTCCCGCCGGTGTCGCCCGCGGCGAGCGGACATTGGCATTGGCCACCTTGAGGGTGAGTGCCGCCGTTGGGCTCGCCTCACCCGAAGCGCGTATTGTACCGCTACTCGAAATGCTGAGCGCACCGGCGCCGAGCTGGCCGTCGACCGCGAGGTCGCCATCGAGCGGGCCTTTCGCCGTCAGCGTCAGCCGCCCGGGCCGCTTGTCGACCGCAACGAAGCGGTCGAGGCCCATGAGCTCGACCAAGGCTGCTCCGTCGTCGCCATCCAGTCGTCCGCCGAAATTCACCCTGGCCGCTCCGAGCGCCGCCAGATTGTCGAGCTTGAATGCGTTGCCGGGAGTGGCCGCGTCGCCTTGCAGCGCGACGCGGAACGTGCCGGCGCGGCCGTCGATCTTGACCTTCGCATTGGCGGCCGCACTCCCCGCCGCGCCCGGATCGACCGCGACCGAGGCGCGCAAAGTGAGCGGGGTCAGGCGCGCCGCCGAGCGGCGCATCTGATCGGCGGCCTGCGGGGCAAATTTCTCGAGCACTGCGGTGAGCCCGTCGAGGGCGCGCGCGTCGACATCGAGCGTCACCGCGCCGCGCGGGGCTTGCGCCTTGGTGTCGATCCGCCCTTTGAGGGCGAGCGCCGCACCGCCGAGATCGGCGATGGCAAGGCGCTCGATCTCGAGCCCGTTTGCATCGATGCGCAGGTTCACGTCGGCCTGCTTCGCATCGACGCCGGCGACAGAAGCGCGCGCAATCTTGAGCGCGAGCGCGCCCTCGCGCGGCCATTCGAACGCCGCCTCGCCCGCCATGGCCTTGGCGAGCGCTAGGACGCGATCGAGGTCGAGCTCGGGCGCCGAGAGCGCCGCGTCGAACCGCGCCGGGCGGTCGTCCTTCGGCCAGGCATAGGAGAAGCGCCCGGCGACCGTCATGCGGTCGAGCTCGAGCTTGAGCCGCTCGATCGCGATTGCGTCAGTCCCCAGCGTGACGTCGCCGGCCAGCCGCAGCGGACCGGCCGGCCCGCCCTGTTCTTCATTGCGTTCGGTCAGCCAGGCGAGGAATGCGCGCGGCTCGCTCGCCTCGAGCCTGGTCGATCCCTCGAACTGCACGCCCGTTGCGCTCGTGCCGAGGCGCCCGCTGAGACGCAACTGCGCTGCGCCCGGCGCGCGCAACTCGAATTCCTTGATATCGAGGCCGTCGGCATCGACCCTCACTTCGGCGCCGACGCGCGCGAGCATCGCGCCGCCGAGGGTCACGCTCTCGACATTGACGCTCAGCGTCGCGGGGATGGGCAGCCGCGATGCCGCGACCAGGGATTCGGCCAACGTCTTGATGGCGGGGAGCGGGCGGCGGCGCGTTGCCTCGGGCAGCGCCAGCACCCGATCGAGATCGATCTGCGGCGATGACAGCGCGCCGCGGATCTCCGGCTGCCGCCCGAATGTCAGGTTGGCAGTGCCCTTGAGCTTGATCGCCCGGTCGTCCGGGCCGTACTGGAACTCGATCTGCTCGAGCACCGCGGCCGTGCTGTCGCCCTTGACGCGGCTGCTGAGGCGCCACGAATCGACGACCAGGGACTGCGCGCCGGCGGGCGCGCGGCCGACCGGGCGCGCGAATTGAACGCTGCCTTCGAAGCGCGGCGTGCCGCGCTCCACCCAAATCGTGACGTCCGCTTCGGCGGTCAGCGGACGGTTGGCCGAATCGACGGCGAGACGCACTTTGACGCCGCTGTCCTCGCCGGCGCGGGTGGTGAAGACGCGATAGGGATAACGCTCGCCTTCGAGGACGAAGGAGCCGTCGCCCTTCACGGGACCGGCCAGCGAGCGCATTTCGCCGTTGAATTCCAGCTTGTCCAGCACCACCCGCGAGCCGTTCGCGGCGTCCGCCAGCGTGGCGCGGCCGTCCTGGATGTGAAGCCGCTCGATCGCAACGCCCTCGAGGTCGAAGCCGAGCTTCGGGAGCGGCCAGGCCACACGGCCGGCGGGGTCGAGCCCGGCGGCGAACTCGGGACCTTCCAGCCGCGCATCGGCAATGCGCCACTCGCCACGTATCAGGGCGCCGAGGGCGAATTCGATCCGCAAGGCGCGCGCACGCACCTTGCTGCTCTCGTCCGGACGGCCGAACTCGACGCCCTGCAAAACGATGGTCGGTGTTGGAAGCAGGCGGGCATCCATCCCGCCGGTGACGCGGAAATCGAGCCCGGTCAGCTGGCGTGCTCGGGCCTCGAACTCCCCGCGATAGCTGCCCCAATCGACGTAAAAAGGCCCGACCAGCGCCGTCACCAGCGCCAGGATGATCGCGATTCCTAAACCGAGCAGCGTCGTCTGCACGCCGTCTCCACAGCAGGTCGAGCCGCGGCCTCTCGCACCGGGCGATGTGCGCAGGCCACGCAAAAAGCCTGATCACCAAGGAGTTGAGCACGCTGCATGTGACCGGCCCATAACGGCCGGCCGGGCGTGCGCGCAACCCCGATCCCGCTACCTTTTCAAAGACGCCCCTAGCGGCACCGTAAGATCGGGCGGATTGACGGCAAATCTATGTCCGCCGCCAATGGTTTAGGGAACGGCATTCAATCAAATTGGGTTGCTTCGCGAAATGCACGGCTTGGCATGCGCGAACGGGAACCCGGCTCACTCGATTGGCACGATTTTTCCCGGATTCATGATGTTGTCCGGGTCGAGCGCCCGCTTGATGGCGGCCATGGCCTCGAGCGCCGGATGGCCCAGCTCGCCGGCGAGATATTTCATCTTGCCCTGCCCGACGCCGTGCTCGCCGGTGCAGGTGCCGTCCATGGCGAGTGCGCGCTCGACCAGCCGCTCGCACAGGATCTTGGCCGCCTTGACCTCTGCCGGATCGGCCATGTCGACCAGCAGCGTGAGATGGAAATTTCCATCGCCGACATGGCCGAGGATCGGCGCGACGAGTCGGAGCTCCGCGATCTCCCGCTGGGTTGCGGTGACGCATTCCGCCAGCCGCGAGATCGGCACGCAGACGTCGGTGGCGACCGCCTGGGCACCCGGGCGCAGGCCCCGCCCGGCCCAGTAGGCGTCGTGGCGCGCCTGCCACAGGCGGGTGCGGTCCTCGGGCCTGGTCGCCCATTCGAACGGGCCGCCGCCGAGATCGCGCGCGATTTCGCCGAAACGCTCGGATTGTTCGGCGACGCCCGCGGGCGAGCCGTGGAACTCGACGAACAGCATCGGCACTTCGGGCAGCGCGAGCTTGGAATAGAGATTGGTTGCTTTCACTTGCAGCTCGTCGAGCAGCTCGATGCGCGCCACCGGGATGCCGGACTGGATGGTCGCGATCGCGGCATTGCACGCCGCCTCGACCGACGGGAACGGGCACACGCCCCCCGAGATCGCCTCGGGGATACCGGAGAGCTTGAGCGTGAGCTCGGTGATCACGCCCAGCGTGCCTTCCGATCCGACCATCAGCCGGGTGAGATCGTAGCCGGCCGCCGACTTCTTGGCGCGGCGCGCGGTCGTCATCAGCTCGCCGTTCGGCAGCACGACCTTCAGCGCGAGCACATTGTCCTTCATGGTGCCGTAGCGCACGGCATTGGTGCCGGAGCAGCGCGTGGCCGCCATGCCGCCGAGCGAAGCGTCGGCGCCGGGATCGAGCGGGAAGAACAGGCCCTGGTCGCGCAGATGCTCGTTGAGCTGCTTGCGCGTGATGCCGGGCTCGACCACGCAGTCGAGGTCCTGCGAATTCACCGCCAGCACGCGGTTCATATCGCGAAAATCGATCGACACGCCGCCATGGGGCGCATTGACATGGCCCTCGAGCGACGTGCCGGTGCCGAAGGGAATGACCGGCATGCGGTGCGCGGCGCAGATGCGCACCACGTCCTGCACGTCATCGGTCGTCTGCGGGAACACCACTGCGTCGGGCGGCTCGCTCGCGATCCAGGTCGTCGTATTGGCGTGCTGCTCGCGCACGGCCTGCGAGGTCACGAGCCGGTTGCCGAACTTCGCGGTCAGCGCGGCGATGACGACCTTGACCGCGTTGGGATCGCGGCCTGTGCTCCGATCAGGCTGTTCTTCCAGCAGTGCCATCACCCACTCACACGACGCCCCACGTTAACAGAACGGCGTCGGCAAGGCACGGAGCACATTCGGCAAGGTGGAGGTCCGGCCTTGCGTCCGAACGCGCTCCGACGCAGCGCGATTTGGTGTATCACCGCCCCCGCCCCCGCCCCGCCTCCGGCGCTCGGCTACCACTCGGCGGGCGATCCACTGCCCGAGCATGATCAACCCACGCAGCACTTGCCTTGCCACCAACAACTTCACCTCGACCTGGAACCGATGCCGGAGCCGTCGCGTGCGCGCCTTGTAGAAGTCGTAGTCGATCGAACCGTCGCGCAACCGGCGAGGCTCGGTGAAAGTGACCGCTGCCGGGCTATCGCGGCCCTCGCCGACCGGGCATTTCCCCCCGGCATGGATTTCGCTCAATTCACCCATGGTTGTCCTCCGTTCGCTGGCGGGACGAATGTCGGGAAGGACAGAATGTCCGCATCGCGGGCGATCGGCTTCGAGGGCCGCTTGATTTGCTCTTGAGAAACTCTTGATTCTGTTGCCCGCCGGATGCGTTAAGGTTGTCCGCTGATATGAGGTCGAGCGCGGAGCGGCAATGTGCTGTTCTTCTTCGATGACTATGTGCTCGATCCCGACCGGCGGGAGCTGCGCCGCAAAGGCACGCTCGTGCCGGCCGAGCCACAGGTCTTCGATCTGCTGGTGTTTTTGATCCGCAACCGCGATCGCGTGGTCAGCAAGGATGACCTGATCGCCGGAGTGTGGGACGGCCGCATCGTGTCCGAATCGACGCTGGCGAGCCGCATCAACGCCGCGCGGCGCGCCATCGGCGACAGCGGCGAGCAGCAGCGCTTCATCCGCACCGCCGCCCGCAAGGGCATTCGGTTCGTGGGCGTCGTGCGCGAGGGACAGGTGCCGTCGGAGTTGCCGGCTCCGGTACCGGCGCCGGCACGAAACCAGGAGGTGACGTTTTGCCGAACGGCGGACGGCATCAACCTCGCGCTCGCCTCGGTCGGCACCGGAGCGCCGCTGATCAAGGTCGCCAATTGGCTCACTCACGTCGAATATGACTGGGAGAGTCCGATCTGGTTACCGCTGCTGCAGCATCTGGCCGAGCGCTGCCGCTTGATCCGTTACGACGGACGCGGCAACGGTTTGGCCGATCGCGACGTGGCCGACATCTCGTTCGCCGCGTTTGTGCGCGACCTCGAAGCAGTCGTGGCAGCCGCGGAGGTGGAGCGCCCGGCATTTCTCGGCATCTCGCAAGGAGCGGCGGTCGCGATCGCCTATGCCGTGCTGCATCCGCAGCGCGTCTCGAAGCTGATTCTCTACGGCGGCTACGCCCAGGGCCGCAACAGGCGCGGGTCACCCGCCGAGGCCGAAATGGCGCGCGCCTTTCTTGCCATCATGCGACACGGATGGGGCGACGAGCATTCCGCCTTCATGAAGGCTTTCAGCTCCGTATTCTTCCCCAACGGCTCGCCACAGCAGATTAAATGGCTCGTCGACCTGCAGCGCATCACAACCTCGCCGGAAAATGCGGCGCGGATTCGCAACGTCTGCGACGATATCGACGTCGTCGATCTGTTGCCGAAGGTGCAGGTTCCCACGCTCGTGATCCATTGCCGTCATGACAACGTGGCCCCGTTCGAACAGGGCCGCTTGATCGCCCGCTCGATCCCGCACGCCAAATTCGTCACGCTGGAGAGCGACAACCACGTCGTGCTCGCGGGCGAGCCCGCCTGGCCCAAGCTCGTGGACGAGATCGCAACGTTCCTCACCGAGTGAGAGTTGCCAGTCCCAATTGCGGCCGCAGGCAGGCCTGCGCGTCTCAGCGCTCGATCCAATCCGCGCATTTCTGAACCTCGCCGCTCGATCCCCACGGCATGATCGGGACCGAGGATGTCGAATTCTTCGGCGAACCTTCGATGAGCTTGTCCGAATAGACCATGTAGACCAGAACATTGCGCTTCATGTCGCAGCCGCGCACGATCTGCATTTTCTTGAAGAAGAGCGAGCGGCGCTGACGAAACACGTCCTCGCCCTGGGAAAATTTTTGCTTGAAATGAATCGGACCGATCTGCCGGCAGGCGAGCGAAATATCGGAAACTTCCTCAGCCACTCCCAGCCAACCCGTCAGCCCGCCGCGCTCCGGCACCGTGAAGTGGCATGCCACGCCGTCGACGTCGGGATCGTCCAGGCCGTAGGTCGCCAGCTTGTCGTTCGGCGTGAGCCACTTGAAGACCGTGGACCGCTTGAAGATGAGATCGGGCTCATCCGCGGCATGGCCGGGAGCTGCGAGAGAGATCGGCACGAGTAACGCGCCGCAGAGCGCGAGCCTCCGGCACCATCGACTGAATTTGCGCATACCCTGATCTCCCGGACATTGGCTTGAAAGCTGGTCCGGGAGATTTAGTGTTGTTGGGCGTGCGCGGCAACATCCGCCGCGCAGCCGGGGCGGCTCGCCGCTACGCGGCCTCGACCAGCTCGGCCAGTTTCTTGCGCGCGTAGAACATGCGCGTCTTGACCGTGGCCTCGGCGGCGCCGACGATCTCGGCGACCTCCCTGATCGATTTGCCGTGATAGTAGACGAGGTCGATGACCTCGCCGTGATCCGGCGACAGGCTGGTCAGGGCATGACGCAGCAGCTCGGCCCGGTTCTTCTTCTGCAGCACGACCTCGGGATCGTCCGCCGCGTCGCGCACGTTGACTACGATCTCGTCGTCGAGCGGCGCATCGGTCCGGCGGCGGCGTGCGGAGAGCGCCTTGTAGCGGGCGATCGCCAGCAGCCAGGTCGAGACCGCGGAGCGCGACTCGAACGTCGCGGCCTGCCGCCACACGTCGAGAAACACGTCGCTCAGCAGGTCCTCGGCCAGCGCTTCGTCATCTACCAGACGGAGCAGCCACCGATAGAGCGCGACGCGGTGCCGTGCGAACAGCGTGCGCATGGCGAGCTGATCGCCGCCGGCGATCCGCGCGATCAAGGTTTCGTCGGAGGAAGGCTGACAAGCTGCCGCACGCGTGGGGGAGGCGGCAGCTGATCCCATCGGGGTAAAGGCAACAGTCATTGTTGTCCCCTGTATTCACGTCCCGATAGAAAAAGTCGGTGGTAGCGGAATGGTTCCTGGATTTTTTTATTCACCAGCCTGGGAAACCTTTCCCGCCGCAATCCCGCCGCAACAGCTAACAATCGGTTTCCGGAACCCGCGTTTATTTCGATGGAACCGGTTCCTCCGCACGCTTGCGCAATACGTTGCCGACCAGCGAGGCGACGCTCGGAACATCGTCCTCCTGGAACGGTATCGGCCGGCACAGATCCATGACGATGATGCCGAGCCGGGCCATACGATAGGCGGCGTAAAGGGCGTCGGCGGCGCTGGTCGCCAACCGCTCGGTCACCGCGCCGCCGAGATGCTGCACCAGCGAAGCGCTGGCGATGTCCACGGCGCCGAGCTTGCCGGCCTCGAGCACCAGCCGGCGCAGCAAGTGAATGGTGGTGGCGGCAGTCGGGCGGTGGCCGTAGGAGGCCGCGATCCCGCGCACCATGCGCACGCCGCAGGCGAGGAAGAACGCGGCATCGGTCAGCGCGGTGGGACTGATCGCGGTGATGCCGAAGGCGCGCAGCACGGCGGTGCGCACGTGCGCCTCGGCGGAGCGGTCGAGCGGTTTCATCACGGTCCGCGACAGGATCTCGACCTGCTGCGCCGTCGAGTGGTGCAGCTGGACCTGCCGCTGGAAGGCCTCGATCGCCGCTTCGGTCTCACGCTCGCGCGGGACCACCGCCAGCACATCGGCAATCGCTCGCCGGGCATCGGCCGGCGAAACCAGGTCGGCGGCGAAGTGCCGGTGGATCGCCTCCACGCTCTTGAGCCGGAACAGGCTCCCCAATTCGCGCGCGATCACCGCGCCGACGCCGGCAACGCCGGCGGTGACCGCGGCCGCGGCGAGCATGCCCAAGGTCGTGCTGCGCTCGAACGCTCCCGAGATCCAGCCGGCGGCGTCGACCACCAGCCAGCCGACGAAGAATACGGCCACGCCCCAAAGGCCGAAGGTGACGACGCGATCGCGGCGGCGCGGCCGGCGCCGGCACGACGGCGGGAACCGCCGCCGGCTCGGTCGGCGTCACGCGCTCGGTCCGCTCGGTCGGGATGACCTGCGGCGCGAGCGGCGGCAGCGGCGCGATGCGGTCGGCGCCGTCGACCTCGATTACGCGCGCGCGGGGCGCGTTGCGGGTGGATGGATCGCTCATTGCAGGCGGTCTCCGAGCAGGAATTCGAGTGCCAGGTCGAGGTTGATGTGCGCAACTCCGTCGACCGGCGAGGGATCGATGGCGGGCGGCTCGAACACCGGCACGTTGAGGAACGGGGTGCCCCAGGCGTCGGCGCGCGGCGGACGGATCGGCACGTTGCCGACGAAGAACTTCGACTGCTTGGCGCTGCCGACGGGCCGCCCGACCACGACCTGGACGCGCTGGCCGTCGATCTCCTGGGTGTCTTCGGCCGTGGAGATCACCGACGCGAGCGCGGTCACGTCGAACTGGGCGTTGCTGCCCTTGACCTCGAGCGCGGGGAACGCCGCCATGTTGCGCAGGAGCGCGGCGAGATGATCGCGCTGGATGTCGGGCACGTGGTCGGCCTTGGTGGCGGCGAACAGAACCTTGTCGATGTGCGGACCGAGCAGCAGCTTGGAGAGAATGCCGCCGTGGCCGTAGCGGAAGCTCTCCAGAACGGCGTCGAGTGCGAGCCGGGTGTCGTCGAAGGCGTCGCGACCGGCCAACAGCGCGCGCAGGACGTCCACCAGGACGATCTGACGCGAATAGTGCCGGAAGTGGTCCTCATAGAACCGTGTTACCGCCTCGCGCTTGTAGACCTCGAAGCGCTCCGCCATCAGGGCACCGAGCGTGTGCGGCGCAAACGTGTCGTCGCCCTCCCCGATGTCGAGCGGCGCAAACCACAGATAGGGCACGTCGCCGAGGCTGCCCCGGCACAGGAAGCGGCCGGGCTGCAGAAAGCTCAGGCCGTAGCGGTCGCGCGCGTCGAGGAGATAGGCGCAATAACGATCATGCGCCTGCTTCGCGACCTCCTCGCTCGCGGCCTCGTCGGGCCGGTGGCGGGCGAGAAAGTCGAGCAGATCGCGGGTGATCCCGGCGCGCACGCCCTTGCGGAGCAAGCGCAGCGTGGCGCGCGACCACGCGGCATAGCTTTGCCCCAGCAGCGGCAGATCGAGCAGCCACTCGCCGGGATAGTCGACGATCCTGATGGTCAAGCTCGCCGGGTTGCCCGTGATCTCGCTCACGAGCTTGCCCAGCATCGCGGCGGGGGCGAAGCGGACCTCGATGCCGATCTCGCTGATGTCGGCGGTGCGCTCCGGCCAGTCCGGGACCGCCATCTTTTCGATATTGCTCAGGTAAGGAAAACGCGGCAGCCGGTGCGCCCGCGCGCCCTCCAGGTTGGCGGCGATCAGGCGGCGCTCGCCGACCACGTTCAGGAGCGGCATGCGGTTGGGATTGTGCGCGGAGCTGAGCAGGTTGTGGATCAGGCTGGTGATGAAGACGGTCTTGCCGGAGCGGCTGAGCCCCGTCACCGCGAGCCACACCGTCGTCCCGCCGGCAAGGTCGCTCAGGTTGCCGGCAAGCCGTTCCGACGCCTGGGCGAAGATCGGCGGCAGCCAGCTCACATTCAGGATGGGCGTCATTCGATGGATCCGCTCCCCGCTCTCGGGCAGGTGGGCGCAGGTTCCACCTTCCGCAAGTGGCTGCGGAGGTGGACGCCGGCAAGCGTCGCGTCGTAAGGTCACGCCATGCTCGATCGCCGCGACCTCGAACCGGTGTTCTTCGCCCCCTTCGTCTCCTCGCTGATGCGGGTCGAGCCGTCGTGGATCGACTACAACGGCCATCTCAACATGGCCTATTACAACGTGCTGCTCGACCGCGCGGTGGACGAGGCCTTCGAGCTCCTCGGCTGCGGCCTCGACTATGTGAAGACGCGCAAGCATTCCTGTTTTACCGCCGAGGTGCATGTGCGCTTTCTGCGCGAGCTCCATGCCGGCGATCCGGTGCGGGTCACGTTCCAATTGCTCGACTACGATGCCAAGCGCATGCACTATTTCGAGCAGCTGTTTCACGCCGCCGAAGGCTTCGTCTCCGCCACCTCCGAGAACATGTCGCTCCATGTCGACATGGCGGCCGGCAAGACCGCGCCCTTCCCCGCCGAGGTGGCACGCTGCCTCGAGCGGATGAAGGCGTCGCACGCCCATCTGCCGCGCCCCGAGGCCGCCGGGCGGCGGATCGCGATGCCGGGGAAACGCTGAGCCCGCCCCTCCCCATTCGCGCCTATGAGTGCCATCTTAGCGTGAGATTCGCCGCGACAATGCGGTGCGCCGGCCCGCGCTGCCGGTCCCAGCACGGAATAAGGAATGGCCGAACCGGGCAAATTCCCGCGCGATGACAGTCATGTGCCGCCGATGCCGCAGCCGGGCGGCATCGCCGCGCGGGCGCGCGCGGCCGCGGGCGCGCCCTACCTCAAGGATCTCAATCCGGAGCAGCGGCTGGCGGTGGAGACGCTGGAGGGGCCGGTGCTGGTGCTGGCGGGCGCCGGAACCGGCAAGACGCGCGTCCTCACCACCCGCATCGCGCACATTCTCGCCACCGCACGGGCTTGGCCGAGCGAGATCCTGGCGGTGACCTTCACCAACAAGGCCGCGCGCGAGATGAAGCAGCGCGTCGGCGCCATGGTCGGTCAGGCCGTGGAGGGCATGCCGTGGCTCGGCACGTTTCATTCGATCGGGGTGAAAATTCTGAGGCGCCACGCCGAGCTGGTGGGGCTCAAACCCGACTTCACCATTCTCGACGTCGACGACCAGATCCGTCTGCTCAAGCAGCTGCTCGAAGCGGAGAACATCGACGAGAAGCGCTGGCCCGCGCGCGTGCTGGCGGGCCTCCTCGACAGCTGGAAGAACCGCGGGCTCACACCCGACCAGGTTCCCGCCGGCGAAGCCGCAAGCTTCGCGAGCGGCCGGGGCAAGAAGCTCTATGCCGCCTACCAGGACCGGCTGAAGCTGCTCAATGCCACCGACTTCGGCGACCTGCTGCTCGAATCCATCCGCCTGTTCCGCGAGCAGGGCGAGGTGCTGCGCCAGTATCAGGGCCGGTTCCGCTACATCCTGGTGGACGAATATCAGGACACCAACGTGGCGCAGTATCTGTGGCTGCGCCTCTTGGGGCAGAGCACGCCTTCACCGCAGTCATTGCCGGGCTTGACACCGCAAGTCGGGTCTACCCGACTTGCGGCACCTAGAGGTTCGGAACTCGGGCAAGCCCGAGTTCCCGTGCAATCCGTCTCTTCGCGCGAAGAAGATGGATCACCGGGTCACGCGCCTTCGGCGCGGCCCGGTGACGACGAAAAAAGTGAGACACAAGTACCGGCGCGCACGCTCAAGAACATCTGCTGCGTCGGCGACGACGACCAGTCGATCTACGGCTGGCGCGGGGCGGAGGTGGACAACATCCTGCGCTTCGAGCACGACTTCCCCGGCGCGCGCATCATCCGCCTCGAGCGCAACTACCGCTCCACCGCCCACATCCTCGCCGCAGCCTCGCACCTCATTGCCCACAACGAGGGCCGGCTGGGCAAGACGCTGCGCACCGAGGACGCGCCCGGCGAGAAGGTCAACGTCACCTCGTGCTGGGATTCGGAGGAGGAGGCGCGCGCCATCGGCGAGGAGATCGAGCAGCTCCAGCGCGACGACGGCAGCGGCCATCCCCACCCGCTCGACGAGATCGCCATCCTGGTGCGGGCCTCGTTCCAGATGCGCGAGTTCGAGGACCGTTTCGTCACGCTCGGCCTGCCTTACCGCGTCATCGGCGGCCCGCGCTTCTACGAGCGCCAGGAAATCCGCGATGCGCTCGCCTATCTGCGCGTCATCCACTCCGCCGCCGACGACCTCGCCTTCGAGCGCATCGTGAACGTGCCCAAGCGCGGCCTGGGCGATGCCACCGTGCAGCTCCTGCACGATCACGCGCGCAAGCGGCGCGTGCCGCTCACCGACGCCGCCCGCGCGGTGATCGAGACCGACGAGCTCAAGCCCAAGCCGCGCGGCGCGCTGCGCGATCTCCTCGCCGCCTTCGAGCGCTGGCGTGTCCAGAAGGACACCCTCCCCCACACCCAGTTGGCGGAGGTCGTGCTCGACGAGGCCGGCTACACCGAGATGTGGCAGAAGGACCGCTCGGCCGACGCCGCCGGCCGGCTCGAAAACCTCAAGGAGCTGATCCGCTCCATGGAGGAGTTCGAGAACCTCGCGGGCTTCCTCGAGCACATCTCGCTGGTGATGGACACCGACAGGAGCGATGGCGAAGCGGTGTCGATCATGACCCTGCATTCCGCCAAGGGGCTCGAATTCGACACCGTGTTCCTGCCGGGCTGGGAGGAAGGCCTGTTCCCCAACCAGCGCACGCTCGACGACCAGGGCCGCGCCGGGCTCGAGGAGGAGCGGCGCCTGGCGCATGTGGGGCTTACGCGCGCACGCCGCCGCGCCAAGATCTATTTCGCCGCCAACCGCCGCATGCACGGGCTGTGGTCGTCGAACATCCCCTCGCGCTTCCTCGACGAGTTGCCGGAGGCCGACGTCGAGGTCACGGAAGCGAAGGGCGGCTACGGCGGCGTGGGCAGCGGCTACGGCCCCTCGCGCTTCGACGAGATGACCCATTTCGGCTCGAGCTACGGCACCCCGGGCTGGCAGCGCGCGCAGCGGAACAAGGACCGCCGCGGCCGCGGCAAATTCGGCGGCGACGACGGCTTCGATGAAGACGCCGACGCATATTCAGTACGCGACGATGCAACGGCCCACGCCACATCGTCCCCTCCCCCGCGTGAGGGGGAGGGACAGGGAGGGGGTCAAGCACGGGGCTTCCGCGGCAAGCCGCGCTCGCGCCTCCCCCTCACCATCGAAGGCGAGCTCGTCGCCAAGTCCACCGGCACCGTCTCCGACTTCGCCATCGGCGAGCGCGTCTTTCACCAGAAGTTCGGCAACGGCAACGTCACCGCCATCGACGGCAACAAGCTCACCATCCAGTTCGACAGGGCCGGCGAGAAGCGGGTGGTGGATAGTTTCGTGGAGCGGGTGTGAAGTCGATTCCTCAGGGCGCTGCCATTGTCGCGGCCACCGGAATGCCTGACGAGGGCGGTCGGGATTTGGTTCCCCGATCTGCCCGGCTGTTTCTCGGCGGGCGACAATGTCGATGCAGCGTTGCGCGAATGCCGAGGAAGCACTGGCTCTCTATGCCGAGGCCGCGGCGAAGGAGCAGCCGTCCCCTACCCCTTCCGCGCATGGAGCACTCTCGCCACCGCGCCTGAGACACGACGCGCTGCATCCGCAGAACCTCCGCATCATATCGTCTCTTTGGTCGCGCTCAGTTCGGCAGGCTCTAAAGCGCACTGCGCGTGTCGATGCTGCATATGCTGACGATGGGATCACCAGCCGGGCCGGCGCAGCCGCTCCTGGTGGGCCTCCATCAGCGACAGCGGCTGCGCGCTCGACGACGTGCTCGTCGACAATCCGGGCCTGCGCACTCGGATCGATGAAGCGATGGCGCGCGCCTATCGCAGGGCACGCCTGCGGGCGATCAAGGAGACCGACCTTGAACCCGATCGTTTTCCGGTGACATGCGCCTGTTCGTGGCAGGAGCTTGTCTCTCGCGATTTCTCGCTTTGAACGCCTGCTGCGTTCACGCAAGGTCGCAGAGGCGCGCGCGCAGGCGTACGCCGCACCCACGCTACCCGCGATGACCTGACGCGACTCGCGCCTACGTCCGCAGACTCTCCGGCACCTTGCCGCCGCTCTCGGCGAGCTTCACCATGACCTGCTTGTGCAGCCAGATGTTCATTTCCGCCGAACCGTCGGCGGCGCCCGTGTAGCCGAGCTCCTTGGCCAGCTGCTTGCGCGCACTCAGGCTCGAGTCGAGCTTCAAGAGCTTCATCAAGTCGACGATCGACTGCCGCCAATTGAGGTCTTCGTCCTGGGCGTCGGCGATCTTCTTGATCATCGCTTCCACTTCGGCGCGCGACATCGGTTGCGCGGCCGAGGCGGGCGCCCCGATGGTCGGCGCCGGTGCGGCCGCCGATGCTCCCGAGGGCTGAGCCCCCGCGGACGAGCCCGCGGGTGGAACGGTCGCCGCAGTGCCGGCGGACCGCGTTGTCGCTGCCGGACTGGCAGCCTCGCTTGTTGTCGTTGCGTGCTTGGATCCGAAGATGGCCGACACGATACTTCCGAAGATGCTCATGTCCTGCTCCTGGGTGTTTGGTTACCTCCAACCCGAAGCCCCAGCTTTACCTACCTGTCCACGATGACCAGCTTGCGACCGGCTGACAAGGCCCATCGCCAATCGCCTTGCAACTGTCATGCTCGCGCGCGATGCTTTTGCCGGGTTGGGGCAAGTCAGGAGGCTGACATGGGCTTGCTCGATATTCTCAATACAATTCAGAACGCCGGCGCCGGCAACGATCCGCGCGCGCGACCTGCGCCGACGGGCCCAAGAACGGGCCAACCGACGGGCCAGGCAACGGGCCAAGGAGAGAGCCAAGGCATGTCGCCGATGGCCAAGGCGCTGCTGGCGCTGCTCGCGGTCTACGCCATGAAGAACATGCGCCGGGCCGATACACCTCAAACCCAGCCGGGACGCCCCGGCGGCGATGTCATGGCAGGCCGCCCCGGCGGCAATGTCACCGCCGGCCAGCCGGGCGGGCTCGGCGGCGCGCTCGGCGGCGGTACCCTCGGCGGCCTGCTGGGCGGGCTGCTCGGCGGCGCGGCGGCGGGAACGGCGGTCAACGGCGGGCTCGGCGGGCTGCTCAAGCAATTGCAGGAAAGCGGCCAGGGCGACGTCGCCAAGTCGTGGGTGGGCACCGGACCGAACCGGGACATCGCCCAGGGCGATCTCGCGCGCGCGCTCGGCACCGACACGCTCGACACGCTGTCGGACCAGACCGGGATGGACCGCGACGATCTGCTGTCGGGGCTCAGCCAATATCTCCCGCGCTTCGTCGATCAGCTCACGCCCGACGGCCGGCTGCCGACCGAAGAAGAAGCCGAGCGGATGGTTTGAGGCGAATTCGCGGAGTGAACGGTGGGCATGGCTTCGCTTTGCCCACCCTACCCTCTCCGATCTCAGCGGCGCAGCTGGAACGCCACCAGCGCGCCGATCATCACTGCGCCGCCGAGCGCCTGCAGCGGCGTGATCACCTCGCCGAGCAGGAACGCGCTGCCGATGGTGGCGAGCGGCGGCTCGAGATTCATGAACAGCGCCGTGCGAAACGGGCCGATCCGGATGGTCGAGGCGAATATGCCGAGGATCCCGGTGGTGATCGCGACGCTGAGCACGATCAGCGCGGCCCAGCCGGCGAGCGTCGCCGGCGGCTGCCAGTTCAAGGTCGCGACGGCGGCCGCGACGAACAGCACGGTCGAGGACACCATCGAGTACCAGGTGATCTGAAGCGCGTCGGTCCCGAGTAGCGTCGCGCGGGTGATCAGAAGTATCGCCACCCGGCAGACGGCGGCAGCGAGCGCCGCGATGATGCCCGCGACCGCAAGCGCGGTCGGATGCGCGCCGATCATCAGCGCAAGGCCGAGAAACGCCACCACTGCCGCGACCGCGCCGCGCCATGTGATCTTCTCCAGGCCGGTCGCCGCCGCCGCAAGCCCGGTGATGAGCGGATAGACGAAATAGGTGAGGATCGCGATCGGCACCTCGATCACCTCGATCGCCTTGAACAGCAGGAACACGTTGCCGGCGAACAGAACGCCGAGGCCGAGCGAGATCCATGTGGCGCGCGGCGTCAAGGCGGGCCGCGGGTAGAGCCGTAGCCATACGAACAGCACGGCGAGGCCGAGAACGCCGCGCACCGTCGTCACGGTGAGCACGTCGGCGCCGGCCTTGAGCGTGACCTTGCTCAACACATCGGCGCAGGCGAACGACGAGGCGCCGAGCAGGACCGGGCCGATCTGCGCCAAACCGCTGCCGGTGGGTGGGGTCGAGGGATGGGTCACGATGGAGGCGGGTGAACGGTATAGAAAGCAGTAATGCTGCTTTATCAGATCGCGCCGGAGCCGGCACGGGCGGTGTGACAAGGGCGTTCAGGTTCCGGGAATCCAACCTTTTGCGCTGCGGGGCTTCCACGGGCGCCGGAAAGAACGGCCCTACTTCTTCTCCAGCATCAGGGTGGGGGCAAAATCAAAGGGGAGAAAAAGATCCCCATTCATCGGCATTTCTCGCATGATCTGTTCCCCAGTCTTCGCGGCAGGGAAGCGCCGGGGAAGCCGCAGCGACCTTGACGGGGCGCGGAGCCTCGGGCCGATAGTCCGGCGCGATAATCAGACTGACAGACAGGCAGCTCGACATCTGCAATGCCCAACACGGTGGGCGGCGAGCATTGGCGATTTCGCGGGCGGCGTGGAGGCTTAAAGGCCACTGTGCGAAGTCCGCAAAGGCAACCCCGCCCGCGTACGACCATTATGCTGCGAAGCAGATCGGGGTTGCCTGCGCAATTACAAACTTCACCGCGAGTTTTTCCCCCACGCACAACTCGGTAGGACTCTCACCAGTGACTGAATCTTGCGCTCATGCCCGTTTTTTACGAGCAGCTTTCGAGCGAGCGGGTTGTCGTGTCCGGCCTTGTTGCCTGCGCTGAAGCTTATTGCGGGTTTTTGCGATTGCCTTGTCAATCAGGGCAAGGACTTCGGCGTGGGTTTGGCGGTCGTTGAACGCTTGGAGGGGGTTGTTGAACCCCATCTGGTAGGGCGACAGTTCGGCTTCAAGCGCCTGCTCGACATCCTGCAACTTTAGGTTGGTAGCGATTAGCATATGCCCCACCAAGCAGCGGGGGGCCGCATGAGTTATGGGCTTCCACATCCGCCCCCGACACCAATTCATCGGGTCCGCAATCAGCGCTCGTGTGGAGATAAGTTCGGCTAATGTCTTTTCGTTCTGTGCCTTTGTTGTCTGTCTACCATTCGGCGGCGCCAGTTCAGCAGCGTACCCCGCGCGGATGCGGGGGTGAAGACCCACACAGCCATGCTACGCTCAGCGCAGCCCTTGCTAGTTGATGAGCACAACTTCACTTGCGCATCATCATCCATGGCCGGGCGCGGCCGACAAATGGCCCGCCGCCCACTGAGGCTTCTTCCGGGCCGCGTGAAAACCGGCGGAGTCACTCTAGCTGTCTATAACAAGCCCCTTTTATGCGTTGCAAGGTCCCGTGGTCCTTCGCATCGACGGTCGCGAGCCATTTGCTCTTTTCGTGCGCTGACGGTCTCCCCTTTCGGCCGGCCATGCAGTGTCCGGGTTCGATCCGGAGGAATGACTTCACCCCCTTCTGTAGAGAGGCGTGCTTGGCGGAGTGGAAGGAAGCCAGACCGGTATGATGAGGCGTCCCCACAAACGGGTGTCGTGGCCGCCGTAATTTTTCTCATACACGTCCGTGGTGAGGTAGGCTTGCAGGATGACCCCACCAAAGCTCTTACCGATCAGACCGCCGACGGCAATTTGGCTTTGCTTCTGATAACCCGCAATGGGCGAATTGAGATTCGAGGAGCCGAAGGCAACTAGACCGAATTCCCAGTCACCGAACTTCCTGGTGGCCGTCAGATCGACATTCAAGAAGTCCGGATTGCAACCATTCAATGCGAATGGCGCCGGGCACGGCGACAGTTGCGGACTTCCCGTAAAATGATCGAAGTGAGTGCCCCAGATGACATTCGCGGTCAGGTTTAAGCTGTTGCCGGTATAACTGAGGGCGAACCGCTGATTGAGCGAGGTTGAACCGCCCCGGGTTCGTCGGAGGCCATTTGGTTTGAGTCACGCCGCCATGGCAGGGTGTTCCAGCATGGCGTAATAGCGTTCCTCGGCTTCGGCCGGCGGGATGTTGCCGATGGGCTCCAAGAGCCGCCGGTTGTTGAACCAGTCCACCCATTCCAGCGTCGCGAACTCGACGGCTTCTAATGACCGCCATGGCCCGCGTCGATGAATGATCTCGGCCTTGTAGAGACCGTTGATCGTCTCGGCGAGAGCATTGTCATAACTGTCGCCGATGCTGCCCACCGAAGGCTCGACGCCCGCCTCCACCAACCGCTCAGTGTACTTGATCGAGACGTATTGGCTGCCGCGGTCGCTGTGATGTACGAGCCCGCCGCGATGGGCGGGCCGCCGATCATGGAGGGCCTGCTCCAGCGCATCGAGCACGAAGCTCGCATGTGCTGTCCGTGAGACACGCCAGCCCACGATGCGACGGGCGTAGGCGTCGATGACGAAGGCGACGTAGACGAAGCCCGCCCAGGTTGCGACGTAGGTGAAGTCCGAGACCCAGAGGGCATTCGGCCTTAGCGCATGGAACTGCCGGTTGACGTGATCCAACGGGCAAGGCACCGCCTTATCGCTGATCGTCGTCCGCACGGGCTTGCCGCGGATCGCGCCCTGCAGGCCAAGGCTCGCCATCAGCCGCTCGACGGTGCAGCGGGCAACCATGAAGCCTTCTCGCCGCAACTGCCGCCAGACCTTCCGCACGCCGTAGACGCCGAAGTTCTCCGCGAAGACCCGTTGAACCTCGATCTTCAATTCGGCGTCCCTCTGCGCACGGGCCGAACGCTTGCTGGCGTCGACCCGCTGGGCGATATGCGCATGGTAGGTCGACGGGGCGATCGGCAACACCTTGCAGATCGGCTCGACCCCATACGCTTCCCGATGATCATCGATGAACGCGATCATGGCTTCACCCGGCGGTCGAGCTCCGCCTGGGCAAAATACGCTGACGCCTTGCGAAGAATCTCGTTCGCCTGTCGAAGTTCGCGGTTCTCGCGCTCCAAGGCCTTCAGCTTCTCGGCCATATCAATCGGAACGCCCGCCCGCTTGCCACTGTCGACCTCCGCCTTCTTTACCCACTCCAGTAGAGTCTGCGCCGTGCAGCCGATCTTAGCTGAGACCGAAACGATCGTCGCCCATCGCGACGGATGCTCATGTTCGTGATCCAGCACCAGCCGCACCGCGCGGGAACGGACCTCGGGCGAGAACTTGTTGCTTGTCTGCTTGCTCATGGCTCCACCTTCTCAAGAGTTGGAGCCTCCGGCAAACCCGGAGCGGTTCAGGATGCGGGCCAAGATCGGGCAGCAGTGGGATCGCTGTGGTGTGCACTACGTCTAGCCGGTCGAGGACGCGCTGCCCCGGTGAGGTGATCTCGCAGGCAGCGGCCATCTTGGATAGCGCTCGACCAGCGAGTTCGGGCTAAGCTGGTGGCACTCGCAAGGGGGCGGCTTCGTGCGGCGGTCGGCGAGTAGTCCGGGGGCTTTGGCGCGCCGGTTGCTCAGGTGGCGCGCCGCGCGATCACTTCACCCCGGTGCCGTGGTCAAGCCGGTCAGTGGCCACGCTCCGAAAACAACACCGGCCAGGGCTTGGCGCGCCGTTGCTGCATCCGCGGCGCGTGCGAGCAAGCGAGCTTTCCCGCCGGGGGTCGGGCCTCCCGGCGGCTTTGCGACACGTATCTGTCGTAGTAACGGCGGGTGCAAAGGACGAGCGGGGCGCTCCCCTTGCCGCCAGTCAAGACATAGCGCGGGATACTTGCCCGCGATCGACGCCTCGCCCTCTCCGCTTATGGGAGGAGCCAGTCCGAATGCTCCGGCCTGACGATGTCCCGGACTTCGTCCCGAAAATCCCGGACTTCGTCCCGAAGCTCCTGGACCTTGTCCCGGACTTCGTCCCGAAAATCCCGGACTTCGTCCCGAAGCTCCCGGACCTTATCTGGCGTCGTATGGTATCCCATGTCAGCTCTCCCTGGCTGAGTGGATGAGGTGCCCCTTCTCCCTCATTAACCTTATTGGTTACAGGACTTGGTTGGCAACGATGGGCCATTGGTATGGTTAACGGCCCTCGGGGTCTCTGCCTGTCCTCAACTGGGACCCTCCGCCGCCATGCCGAGGGGCGTTCGAAGGCTTGCAGCGCAAGGGAAGGCCGCCCATTGGGTTTGCGTCCACCCCCATCCTGCCGCCAAAAACGCCTCGGCGGGCTCCGCAGGCCGAATGGCCCGTTCCTGGGGCGTTACCTGCGGCTGGAAAACTAACGTTTACGGCCTAAAAGACGCGAAATCCCGTGCCTGATCGGCATGGAGGCCTGCGTCGGTGCCCATCACCTCAGTCGCAAGCTCAAGGCGCTGGGGCAAGATGCGCGGCTGATGCGGGCGAGGTACGTGCGCCCCTATTCCAAAGGCCAGAAGAACGACTTCCGTGACGCTGAGGCGATTGCCGAGGCAGTACATATGCCGCTCCCAGTCGGGGCCGCATGTGATTGCGTCACAGGTTTGCGCTTTTTTTGCTGCGGAGAGCGGGCGAGCGCGATTGCCGCAAATTTAGTCTCGCTAACTCTCGGCAATCTCGCGCCAAATTTTTATAGCTCGGACATGGCACACAGAGACCGGACTGGCTGGCTGGGGTGGTGAGACTCGAACTTTCGAATGTCGCGCGCTACGGGAAAAAAGCCGCGCGGCTCGCTGATCTAGGACCGGCTAACATTCCTAACCGCCAAATGGGCGGATAACTGAGCACGGCGTTGGTCCGCCATACGTGAACGTCTTCTTCTATCTACGCTCGCAAGACTTCCCGCGTGGCAGGGTCGAGAAATCGTTAAATCGAATAAAAGGTCTCAATTGCCCCGTGATCATACCCGCGCCGAAAATGCATTTCCGGGTCTTCCTGCACAATACCCTGCATATCCGCCTCCTACCCCGAAGGTTATGCGCCGCACTGACTGATCATGGACAGGTGGCTCGCCCAGCGCGCTCAATCCCTGCTCGGCATTACGTCAACGGCACTCACCGGTCGAATGCGCAACATGGGGCATTCGTAGCAAGCACATTGTCCAGGCTTGCGTTGGCATGCTGGATCGAGCTTGCCGTGGCGGATACCGATATCGGCATGACGGCGGAGGTCGGGTTAGACAGTGCCTATCTGGGGGCGCTTTAGTGTGCGTTTTCAATGGCTTCCGCCTGCGCAAAATTATAGGGCCTGTCGCCGCAAACAAAAGCGGTCCTTTCCATAGGAGTTTCCCGTGTGTAGGCGGGTCTTGGGCGGACATTCGTGTGCGCCCTTCCCTGTAGATCGTGGACTTGGCGACGCCTGTGGCTCTGACTGCGCTGCTTGGCGTGTGCATAGCGTCACTCATTTATTGCGTGATCTTGCCTGCGCTGCTCCTGTGCGGTCGCTAAGAAGTTGTTGCTCCGCAAACGGCATTGCGTAGTGCGCGGATACCTCACCGACGAACAAATGATATGGTCGTTAACACCATATTAATTTTCCTGCCAAAAAATGTGATTTCGGGGGGAAGGGGGATGGAATGCTATGGAACTTGAGATGACGAACTTCCAAGCTGTAGCCGCAAATTTGGTGGCTGAAGGGGAAGTTTGCGATCTCGCTCACGCAAAACTTTTGATGCAGACAGAAACTACCACTGAGACAGAAACTGACACGGAGATTGCGCCCCTCATCCAGAAAATCGGAGCCACTTCGATTGTAGAAATCGACCGGCTGATGGCCGAGTTGCAATTGGCGAGGGAGTTCTTGCAATCCGAGGGGGAGCGACTTGAGCAAGAGATGGTTCATTATGCGAACCTCGCTCAGATGGCTTCGGTTACGAGCAAGGTCACCTTTGACGCCGTCTCCCGATGGCATCCCGCGCGCAACCAACAAAAGCAAGCGGTTCCGAAGGAGGGATCGTAGAGGATCCGATGAGACAATAGCTGGAGCCCTGGCGCAGGCTTCAGGGCTTGACGAACGCTCATCTTTACTCCAGCCGCCAGCACGCACACACCGAATTTTGAGCTCATTGCAAAGGCGCTGGCCGAGTAGCGCCGCGCGTTGCCCTTGTTCGCGACCGCCGTGAAGCACACATACTCGCCGAAGTGGCATTAGGTCCCGACGGGAATGCGCCATGACACGCTTGATGCCGCTGTTTCGGCTCACGCCTGGCGAAATCCAGGACGTCATGGCCTGTCTTGAGACGCTGCACTGAACGAGCCAGTTCGGTCCCGATTTTACTCCGCCTCACTCAGGCGTAGGCTTGAATGCTCCCGCCTGTAGAGAGGAGCCACACCATGATCCCCCGCACCACAGTGCCGAACCTACGCATTGCAATGCCAAATCCTCGGCGCCTGCGGTTGGCGGCCTCGACTTGACTGAGGCGGACATCCATCCGATCCAAAGTGAATCAGGGAACAGGCTATGGATGTAGTGGGACCGGCGAATTGACCTTCACGCCTGCGCCTCCCTTTTCACCGAATGAGTTGTCGCGGGCGAAATAAGCGCAGGAATACTGCAAGTCGGCGTCGAGAAACTGCCGATAGTGCTCATGGGAGAGGTCATAGTGGTGTGCCACATGGCGCCTGGCCGCGCGACGAGAATTGCCTTGATGCATCCACCTCAGAACGCCTCCAAAAGCCCAATAACAGAGTTGCCCGGCATGCTCCCTTGCTCCAGCTGGTTGCGCCCCAGAAGTTCGAGCAGATCCCAGAGCGTCCCGCGCTCAATGATTAAAGCGCCGTCCACATAAAGTTCGCCGAAATAGAGGTCCGGATCCAGCGCGAGCCTTCAACGAGGTGAGCGCGCCCTTGAGGCGATCAGCAGCTTCTGGTGAATTGAGCGAGGCTGTCATGGCGCACCCGGCGGGTGAATCGGAATCCGA
Source organism: uncultured Alphaproteobacteria bacterium (assembly GCA_963827585.1). Classification (GTDB taxonomy): domain Bacteria; phylum Pseudomonadota; class Alphaproteobacteria; order Rhizobiales; family Xanthobacteraceae; genus VAZQ01. The sequence continues at coordinate 7,736 of CAWHCK010000064.1, read as the reverse complement.
TGTTGTTCGGCTCGATTTCGACCGCCGCCTAATGCTCCAGTTTCGCGGCTCCGTGGTCACCTCCGATGCAGGATTGTTGGCATACCGCGAACTGGACGACGTGCTCGGACTGACCGCGATGGCGAGTGATGTGCTGGCCGACGCACGCACTGGAAAGAATGGTCGGCATGCATTGGCCGGGTTGTTCCGACAGTCGGTATTTGTCGGCTTGCTGGATACGAGGACGTGAACGACGCCGTGCCCCTGCGCCACGATCCGGCGATGCGCTGGATTGTCGGCGGCAAGGCGGCTCAAGGCTGTGCGGCTTCGCCGAGCCAGATGGGCCGCTTCGAGAAGCGATGGCTTGCGGCATCCGAGAACCTTTCTGCTCTTTCCGACTTGTCCGGCAAGTGGATCGATCTTGTGCACGCTCGAAGGCCGCCCCGTGGCATCGTGCTCGACATGATTCAAGCGTGAGCCCGACCCATGGCGAGCAGGAGAAGGGAACGGCCATTACGCCTGCACCTGCTACCATCCGCTGTTCGTGTTCAACCAGTTCGGCGATCTGGAACGCTGCGCACTGCGTCCCGGCAACGTTCACAGCGCCGACGGCTGGGACGGCGTGCTGAAACCAGTCGTCGTGCGCTACCTGGGCGAGGTCTCGCGCATCTATTTCCGGGCCGATGCAGCCTTCGCCATGCCGGGTGTCTACGATTACCTGGAGGCCGAGCGGATCAAGTATGCGATCCGGTTGCCTGCCAACCAGATTCTCCAAGGCAGGATCGGCTATTTGCTCAAGCGCCCGGTCGGGCGACCTCCGAACGAGGTGCGTCGGTTCCATACCAATTTCACCTATCAGGCGGGAAGCTGGACCAAGCCGCGCCGAGTGATCGCCAAAGTCGAGTGGCATGCCGGAGAGCTTTATCCCCGCGTCGGGTTCATCGTAACGAACATGAGCCGCACGGCCGAGCGCGTCGTTGCATTCTACAACAAACGCGGGACGTGCGAACAATGGATCAAAGAGGGCAAGGGTGCGATCAAGTGGACGCGGCTGTCATGCCGGACGTTCGCCGCCAACGCAGTACGGCTCCAGCTTCATGCGCTCGCCTACAATCTCGGCAATTTCCTGCGCACCCTGGCGACGCCGGAGCCGATCAAGGACTGGTCGCTGACGAGCATGCAGGAGAAGCTGATCAAGATCGGCGCGAAGGTCGTGAGCCACGGCCGCTATGTCGCCTTCCAGATGGCCGAGGTCGCCATCCCCCGGCAAATGTTCCAGGAGATTCTGCGGCTGATTTCGGAACTGCGGCCGCAACCACCGCCAGCGCCAGCGTGAGGTATTCGATGGTCAGGCGTTCAAACAGCAACCAACGGGAGGAGTGCGCCCAAAATGGCAAGGAAATTGGCCAGATCAGGCTGCCCGACTGCCGTCCGGGCGCGTGCAACGGGGCAGCAGTCGGCACCGCGCACCGGTCTTGCGGGAAGGCTGGAAAAGCGCAAATATTCACGTCGGTTCGGAGTTCATCTGGGGAATCCCGGCTAAATTGAGTTCGCGTCGTCGAAACAAACGAATTCTTGATCTTGGACACAGGACAACGGGCTTATGTCGAAGCCGATCTTTGTCCCGACCGCAACCCCCGTCGAGAACGTTGGATTCACCCCGGACCCCGCCGACCCCCACGGCTGGCCTCCCGGCCTCCCCGGGGGCGAGCGTCCGTTCGACTGGAAGCCCGAGTTCCCGCTGCACGGTGAACGGCCGCTCTTCCGGTTCTGCAACCTCAGCCTTCGCGGAGGTTGCTACCAGCTCTTCCTGAACCGTACCGATGGCATCACGTTCTTCTCGGATCGCTTCGAGGGGACGATGCGGGTCGAGATCGGCCGCGGCGACACGACGGTCAGCGGCGACCTCTACAAAGTCCGCCGCTTCGACGACCTCGTGATCGGGCAAGCGGATCGGCTCTTCGCGGCCCCACTGCCGATTATCCCCATCAAGCCGCGGAACCGGTACTTTTCCTACCTCCGGGTGGTGGGCATTTCGTCGTCACCCGTCCTCACGCAATTCGCGCGCATCCTGCCTCCCATCTTCAACCCCTGCACCATCAGCCTGACGGTCGAGGAGTTCCGCTACACCCATCCGACGGCTGGCCAGGCGAACGGCAGCTTCCCTCAGAACTCCCACTCGCACGCTCGTGTTCGTCCTCACCAAGGCAGCAGTCCCGGCAGGGTTCCAGGGACCGGCGTTCGAAGGCGACGTCTTCGAGAACGGCCTGCGGCTACCTCTCAAGGTTTTGCTCTTCTGGGTCTCGGAGTTTTTCCGCCGTGCCCGCCTCGAGCTCGAGAACGTCACGGGGGTCGCAATCCCCGGAAGCGTCGGCGCCAACTCGTTCCAGTCAACCTACGCCAAGGCCGGCTGGGACGTCACGGTCGTGAACGGCAATGCCAACATCGCCGTCCCCGGCGGCGTGTCGCCCTCCTGGTCGGAAGCGGAGCTGCACGCGTTCATGCTGGCCAACCGCAACCCAGCGGCGAACCTGGACCATGAGTGGCACGCCTACCACGTCTCGGTCCCGCTCGACTTCACGCCGGACAGCGGCATCTTCGGCATCATGTTCGACCAGCTTGCGGACGAGCGCGAAGGCGCCTGCAACTTCATCCAGAACTTCACGGGCGTCCACAACGACAATCGCGCGCGCCTGAGGAGCGCGATCCACGAGGTCGGCCACGGGTTCAACCAGCTGCACCCCCCGACGGAGGGACTGGCGAATGACAACTCGATCATGACGCAGAGTGGAGGAGTGCGCACGGTGATTTAGAACGCCGGCGGCACGTACCCCGACGACATCAACTTCGCGTTCAACGCCCACAACACTCACCATCTCATTCACGCGCCCGATGTCGTCGTGAGGCCCGGCGGCGAGGACTTCATGTTCGGGCACGACGGCAACTTCGCTCCCGAGGCGCAGGATGACGCCAGGGAGCGCGGCGTCGCGCTCCGCGTCGCGGTCTCCGACGGACGGCTGAAGCTCGGGCAGCCGCTCGTCGTGAAGGTCGAGCTCGTCAACGATGGAGCGAAGCCGGTCTCCGTGCCCGCCAGCTTCGGCACAAAGCTGCACAACGTGTCGATCGTGGTCAGAAGGGCCGGAAGGGAGGAGCGGCGGATCCGGTCCTTCGTGCTGATCTGCCATGAGGAGCTGTACCGCGACCTCGCGCCTGGAAAGTCGATCACCTGGGAGGAGGTCGTCTATTGGGACCGGAACGGCGTCGTCTTCCCCGATCCCGGGCCCTACGCGGTGTCCGTCGAGGCCCGCTGGTTCGAGAGCGGCCAGCCTCTCGCGGCTGAGGCGTCCTCGGACGTCTGGGTGGACTACCCGCTCACCGAGAAGGAGAACGCGGTCGCTGCCGCCCTCCTCGATGACGAGGTGGGCAAGTACGTGGCGCTCGGCGGCAACGCCGTGCACCTCAAGCGTGCCGTCGCCCGAATCGCGGAGGCGAAGAAGGCGGAGCCGAAGCACCCCGCCATCCGCCGGATCGCGCAGATCGACGAGCGCGGCCGTGAGATCAAGAAGAAGGGATCGGCCGGGAAGAAGCGCCGAAAGTAACGACCAACATCGCGGCCCGACGCCGGGCCGCGGGCCGGACGCGGTGACAGAATCTCGGCCGAGCACGCCGAGATGTTGCAGGCTCCGGCCAATGACGGCTTGAATGGCTGGGCGCGTCCCGGAGTCGTCAGGGAATACGGCTTGAGAATAAACTTACGCATAGGCAGGCGCGACTGCCCAGGCTGTGATGGTCTCTGTTTGTTGAACGCGAGCGGCAAGCACAGTTTCGGTGCATACGGGATCAGATGCGAGGGCGCTCGCCGTGCGTTTCGCACGAGCCTTTGCAGATACGATCGAGAATCAGCGCGGCTCGTAGGCGGGCTGATGGCAGCAGCACATCGGCTGCTACTTAGCTCCCGACACGGTGTGTGTGTGGACACTACCAACGTGTGGGACCGCTAAACTCACGCGGAGTTGTATTTTCCGAGTTCGACGATAGTGCAGCCAGCTCTTCATTGGAAATTGGAATTGCTTATGATTGCCTGTGTTCACGCCGCCTTCGTCCGGGGGAGAACCCACTGTGAAGAAAAGGGGAGTCCTTTTGAAGAGCGGTAAGGCCTCGTTTGATCCTAAAGTATTTCTCGCCAAAGTAGCGAGGGAAAAACGATATCCAAATATCGAAAGGATCAAATTGTTTTCTCACAGGGTGAGGCTGCGGACGCGGTTTTTGACATCCAGCAAGGGAAGGTCAAGCTCACTGTCGTTTCAGAGCAAGGCAAGGAGGCGGTGGTTGCAATCCTGGGACCAGGTCAGTTTTTTGGCGAAGGATGTCTCAATGGCCATCCGCTGCGCATCGCAACCTCGAGGGCGGTCGATCAATGCGTGATTACTCGCTTAGAGAAGGCGACCATGGTCGCCGCCATTCACAAGGAGCCGCATTTTTCCGAACTGTTCATGGCGCATCTATTGACTCGGAACAGTCGAATTGAAGAGGACTTGATCGATCAATTGTTCAATTCGAGCGAAAAGCGCCTCGCCCGGCTCCTCCTTCTCCTTGCAAATTTCGGCAAGGAAGGCAGGCCTGAGCCGATCATGGGAACCTTCAGTCAGGAAACGCTGGCCGAGATGATCGGCACGACCCGATCACGCGTAAGCTTTTTCATGAACAAATTTCGCAAGTTGGGTTTTATCCAATACAACGGAAACTAGAAGTCCGTAGTTCCTTGTTGAACGTGGTCTTACACGACAAGCCAGAGATCAGAACGAGAGATGAAGCAATTGGTGCAGAATAGATCTCTTGACTCCGTTGTTGCTCTCTAAATGATCAAGAAGGCCGCACCGCACATATCAGTGGATTTTGAGGGCGGCGTGTCCTGCTCAGCGCGCACTAGCCGTCGGGGACCTGTTCGCAAACACCGATTGAAACGACAAGAAGCCCGACTTCAAGGCCGGGCTTCTTCATTTCAGTCTTGCTGGCAATTACTTCGCTTGCGTGATCTTCGCTACATAACCTTCGAACGGCTTGTATGTTTCTTTGACGAGATCGGCATAGAGCGCCCCAATCTTGGTCGCCTGGGTGACAAAGCCCTCATAGGCGTTCTTGAAGTAAACCTGCTGGAGCTCTATCGCCTTCTCCACCGACTTGGTGCCGAGCAACTGTTCAAAAGCCTGGGTGCCCTCTTCGAAGGATTTCTTCGAATAGTCGGCGACCTCGGTCGCAATCGCCTGCACACCCTTTGAGACCACACCAAAGGACGTCGTCGCCGCGTTGGCACTCCCTTGTCCTAGTTTCTGCATTTCGTCGAAATTCTTGACCATGACATTTCCCTTTTCCTTGGACCCATTTGCCGGTCCCAATGACCGGCGTATGTCCTATATATGTTGCGCTGCACAATAAATCAAGTGTAATTTGTGCACCGCAGCATTTAGCCGCAACCCCCGGGGCGTCCTGGCTTTTTGGATCGAGCCTGACCTGCCGAAAAAGGGGCCGGCATCGCCACTGACCGCGATTTCTGTCGCGCCAGACCGGGCGACTTTGTCGTTCGACAGGACGAAGGTCGCCAGCTCTGGATCGAACTCAAGCTTGGCTCGCGCGCCGCGCGGGGTCTCGACGACCACATCAGCAGGCTGCCACGCGGGAATTCTCCGGAGGTCCGGCATCACGGATGCCTGAACTCGAAAAACGACAGAACAACCGCCCACGAAGGAGGACTCGGACAGAGACACGAGACTATCCCGCAAGGAGATGCCCGCCCGGATCGGGAGCAGTCCGGCGGATCGGGCGTTTACCCGCGGCGTTCGGGCAGGGATTCGAAGGTCGGCGAGAGTCAAAATCGGCGTGCACGCGGCCGATCCGCTCGGCCTCACTCGCCAGCTCGGAGGGGTTCAGCTTCATTGGCGAGCGCACCCCAGAGGCTTTCCAGCAAAGATGGATTCCGGCGGGGATCGATCGTGGGCCCGCGGCGCGCTCGCAGTCCGCGGCCTTCTCACGGATCGAGTGATCGTCTCACGTGATCTCATTTGTTCCGTAACAAGGGAAATGGAACCAATTTCCATCTAATTTCTTTTGTGCAGACTGCAGAGCCTTGGGTGTTAAGGCCGTGTACTCATAAATCGGTTTGGTTGCCCCGGCCGACGTCCGCTTATCCCCCAAGAGCGGCGCTAGAGCGGACATTCCAGAACCGACGCTTAGGGCCCAAATTGCAGACATCCGCAGTCATGCACGTCAGTGATTTTATCAAACACGAACTTGCGAAGAGGGACATTTGGAAAGGGGACTCGAAGGCCCCCCTTCTCAAAATCTTGCTAGCAATGCATCACTTCATGCATTCACGCACAAAATCGATACGTTCCACCAGGCCGAGCTTCTTCGCGTCAGCCTGCTTTCGGCAGTCTGCTCTCTTGTCGATCCGCATTTCGATCTTGTGGAGCAAACCAAGATCGTCCCCGACGGTCCGTCGCTGGCGGCCCTCATCGCCGCCTGGAGTTTCTTGATGTCGTCGGGCGACAATTGCGGCCGATCGACCTTGATCGTCAGCTTGTTAAGTTTGCCGGTGAAGGTGAATGGCGGCTTGTAGTCGGCATCGTTCACACCGGTGAGCGTGTCGGAGCCGATGTCGAAGCTCTCGTCCCATTGCAGGATCATCGGCAGGGTTTTTTCCATCGCCTTGGTGGCAACGACCTTGCCGTCCACCTTCAGCGTGCCGGTGCCGGAGCGGCCTACGCCGCTGAAGCTGTTGAAGGCGAGCGTGCCTGAACCCAATCCGTCATCTTGAAGTCGAACTCGACCGTGTGACGACCCGGCGTCAGCACATCCGGGCCCTCCCACTTGATCCGTTCGAGGTCGACCGAGATTCCAAAGAAACACGGGCTTGCCGTTCAGCAAGTAGAAGCCATAGCCAGCGAACCGGCCGCCGGATGTCAGCATCATGCCCTCGGCGCCGCCTTGCGGCACCTCGATGTCGGCCGTGATCGTGAAGGAGGTGTTCAGAAGAAATGGCGAGTCGCCCTGTGGCAGCCCGACCATTGGCCGCGTATACACCAATTCGGTGCGCCCGGCGGTGATGTTCGGACGCGGCGCGACGATGCGGGCCGCCACCGAGGCATCCAGTGGGAGGACCTGGTACTTCTTCGCCTCGACAAGAAACATCTTCCTCATCTCCGCAACCTTCTGTGGGTTCTTCGCGGCGATGTCCTCGGACTGGGTGAAATCCTTGGTCAGGTCATAGAGCGGGAATTCCTGATTGTTGAGCGGATTCCGGATTGGCCGGACCGAAGGCCTGCCACGGCGCGCGGTTCACCTTGGTGCTCAGCATCCAGCCGTCTTTGTATGCGCCCACTGACCCATCATCTCGAAATACTGGGTCGTGTGCCGCGTCGGCGCCTTTGCATTCCTCGCATCGAAAGTGTAAACGAAGCTCGTACCCTCGATCGGCTTCCGCTTGATGCCGTCGACGACCTCGGGGGCACGGATCCCGGCAGCTTCGAGAATGGTCGGCACGACGTCGATCACGTGCACGAACTGCTCGCGCAAGCCGCCCTTGTCCTTGATGCGCGCGGGCCACGACACCACCATGTTCTGGTTTATGCCGCCGAGCCGGGACGCATTCTGCTTGAACCAGTCGAATGGCGTGTCGAACGCCCATGACCATCCGGCTGACATGTGGTTATAGGTCTGCTCGGTGCCCCAAACGTCATACCACTTCATTTGCACATCGA
>CAWHCK010000063.1:0-46936 GCA_963827585.1 uncultured Alphaproteobacteria bacterium | reverse complement strand
GATGTAGTGCAACTGCCATCCATTCGCTCAGACAGGCCATCGACAAGGCTTTTGAACTGTTGAGGCAGGCCCGGGGTTGGCGAGCCGGGCTAAGGGACCGCGACCAGCGGGGGAAAGTTAAACTGAAAGGAAGAGCGGCAAACCGCACCTAAACCAGCGCTAAAAATATAGCGCATCCACGGGCGCGCAGCCTCGATTCAGAACAAACCGTTTGCCGCTGGGGTCGCGCCCGGCTTGCTCAGGTGCCGGCCCTGACAACTCGGCGGCGGTAGAATAGACCTTATCCGGAGCGGCAGGCCCGATTGCTGGATGAGCTGGCCCAGCCGGTCGATTAGCAAACCGCCACCACCACAGGGCGCGCCCGGCTGCCAAGTCAGCCACCCGGCTGGCCACTCGACAGCCATGGGTCCTTCCTAAAACCCAGAGTGCCACTGTCTTCTCGTCCAGGGATCTGACGGTGCGGGCGCCGGTATCTGGCCCGTCATTGCTCCAAGGTCGGCATAATATCTATGCCGCCGAATACGACCAGCTGCTTCCCACCGCCCTTGTAGGCCGGAGCCCCCTCGGCGTTGAGCAGCTGGAGATAGGTGACGAGCAATCCATTGCTGCTGCGCATCTCTAGCCACAGCCTGTACCAATGGTCGGAGCGGGCGATCACGCCGGCCTTGCGCACGGCGCCGGTCGACGACAGGACCTTTGCACCGGCCAAATCGAACGTGCTGGTTCCGTTCGTCACGTTCATGGCATCGAACGCGTTCAAGCCGATTTTCGTGTTGGGCGTGGCCTTTATCCAAACCCCGACGTGGAATACCACGCCTGCCGACAGGCCCCGAGCCTGGACGCCTAGGTGGTGCAAGCCATCAGTCGGCACCGGCACGAGCTCGAGTGCTGGATGATGTTTCACGATCGGTTTTTCGCGGCTGCTGCTGGCGTTAAGGCCTTCGATGCCATTCCACTGCAAGAGATATTCGCCGTCCCAGTCGTCGGCAGATCTCTCTTCCCGGACGAAGCGCGGCAATTGCGGAAGCGCAGTCGCCTCGGTGACCGCGACTGATTTTGGCGTCACGGGAGTGGGTGGCCCCGGTGCGAGCGGGGAAGCGTCCAGCAATGCCAGCGTTGCCAGGAAGGACACCAGGATGATAGCCGCCGCGATGACAAGGAGCGGAATTGGCTTGAAAATGTCTCCCGACGGCAGCCCCATCAGCCTCACGGATCGACGCATAATAGGCCCTGCTGGTCTATCCCGAAATATGATGCCGTATGAAGGTCTGCTCCCGAGGTCTGGAGCCAGCACCGTGATTGCATGGTGGGAAGTAGAGCATCAAACTGTGACGATTATAGTCATCGCTTCCCGCATCAAAAGGCGCAGTCAAAGGTCAAACGGGAGCGCGACCCACTTGCCGCACCAACGCGAGCAAACCGGCGACGCAGCAGGCAGCGGCCAGCTCCTATCGCGCAGTAAGCTTCCATCCGCCTGATTGCTGGATGAATTTGCCCCGCTGGACGATTCAGCAAGCCACCACATCCCCAATCAGCATGACGGCGGTTAGCCCAGTCTCCGTTCACGTTCGTCAACCGGGCGTGGAAGCCTTGTAGATAGGCGCGGGGAGACGGACACTGTCGCGGACCGCACGCCGCCCGCGTTAGCTAGCGGAGCTATATTAATGTCGTTGTTAGGGTGAGCGAAGTTCTCCAAATTCAACGGCCCGCGGCCTTTCTCGATCGAGATGGAGTGGTCGACCCGACGACCGCTACGTCGGGACCCCCGATCGCGTGCGCTGGATACCCGGTGCAGCGGCTGCGATCCGCCGGCTCAATGCGAGCGGCTATTTCGTTTTTTTGGTCACCAACCAGGCCGGCGTCGCCCACGGTTACTACACCGAACGGCAGGTGGTCGCTGTGCGCGCTTCGATGGGACTCGAACTCGCCGCAACGCGGGGCGCGGATCGACGATGTGCGCTATTGTCCCTTCCACCCGGAAGGGGTGTTGCCGAATATCGCAGGGCTTCCGATTGGAGGAAGCCTGCTCCCGGCATGATCCTCGACCTGATGCGGGTATGGCCGGTCGAGACCGAGCGCAGCTTTCTGGTCGGCGACCAGCCTCCGACATGGCGGCGGCCGAGCGCCGGCCGGGATCACCGGCCACCTTTTCACCGGCGGCGACCTCAACTACGTTCGTGGAAAAATGCCTCCTCGCGGCGGGTCAGCGTCACCACTTTTATGACGTCGGATTTTAGCCGCCCTTTGCCGTTCTCTCCACCCTCCGAGTTTTTTTTTTTTTTTTTTTTTTTTTTTTTTTTTTTTTTTTTTTTTTTTTTTTTTTTTTTTTTTTTTTTTTTTTTTTTCCCCCCCCCATGGCGTAGCTTCGTGACCTTTTTTTTTTTTTTTTTTTTTTTTTTTTTTTTTTTTTTTTTTTTTTTTTTTAAAAAAATTTTCGACGTCCATCCTTAAGCCGCTTCCAGGCTGATTCCAGCGATGTGTTTGCCGATCGCGCCGAACACTCCGCGCCGCCTTCGGTGCTCAGCTCGCTATGTCCACTTCACGAGCTGAGGATTTCCGAATCCGTCCCATGATTTCGACGATAAGCCGAACGATCCGCCGTCGACGTTCAATATCCTTCACCCGCGTAAGAGCCTTTGCCAGCAGAAGGCCGTCCCGCGTGGCTCAGAAATTCAGTAACATAATCTGGCGCAGATTCTTTCCTCTTCGTAGGTGCCTTTGTGGCGCCCGACGTCCCCTCAAAGAAGTATGCTGGGCTCACCTGCAAGATGCGCGCGATTTGCTGCAACCGGCTGGCCCCGATGCGGACTGTGCCGTTCTTCGTATTTCTGCACCGCCTGCCAACTAAGGCCGAGTGCACGGCTAAGGTCTGTCTGGCTCATCTTGGTCATCAGGCGACGCATGCGCACGCGGTTTCCGACGTGTTGATCGCTCGGATCCGGAGTTTTCTTGACGCTCATCCTGTTGCTGCTTGATACGTAGCAGGAAATCCGCGAAATCTGCCGCCAGGAGGCGCAACGCAATGGACCGCGGGACCCCTCCCGCGATTAGGTACGAGCGTCAGCACCCGAAGCGGTTTGAGGCGACCATGAGGCCCCGATCGCTGGGGATCGGGGGCCGGCCTGGAGGGGTTGAGCCACGCTCCCCCGAGGCGGGACGCCCATCACGGTAGTGCCTTCGCTCATTCCGGGCAACGATGTCGCCGAGAGATCCCGGGACCGATTGCTTCCGCCGCCCGGTCCGCCGGTCGAGCGCGCCCCAAGGGGGTGAACTGAACACCGTCCTGACGGAATTCGGGGAAGGAATCACGGTGTGAGGGCTCAAACTCGTCAGTACTCACCGGCCGCATCGTGACTTCCCAGGAAGTCCAGATTATCCGGTGTGTTGCTCCGCGGTCACAAACTCGGCCCACCGAGTGGTGTACGGTTAGGCACCATCAGAACTGGGAACATTGGGGGGCATAGCTATGAAGAAGTTTTACTCGGAAGCGTGGGGCTTGCGGCGATGTTCGCAGGGCCCGCAATGGCGGCGGACATGCCGGTCAGGCGCCGCCTCCTCCAGTGGTGTATTACGATTGGTCCGGCGCCTATATCGGCTTCAACGCCGGTGGCGTGTGGTACGACGTTGATCGTAGCTTCCCGGCCCCGTTTTCGCCGGCTTCGGTCCCGCTGGCGGTCTGGGTCCCGCCCCTCCCGGCGGACTTAACGGCTTCACCACCAACAACAGCGACGGCATCTACGGCTTCCATGCTGGCGCGCAGTGGCAGTGGGGCGCTTGGGTTCTGGGCGCCGAAGCGGCCTGAGCGGATGCTTCCGTGAGTGCCGGACAGCCACAGCGGCCTTCTGACCCTCCGGCGTCACCGCCAATACGTCCGGCGAGCACAAGATCACCAACCTGTTCACCGTAGGTGGGAAGCTGGGCTATGCCTGGGACCGCTGGATGATCTATGCCAGCGGCGGTTATGCTTCGGCCGATCTCAAGGGCACGTATTGCTCGACCATCACCGGCCTCTGCGGCCCGGCGGTGACCGCTCAAAACGGCGCCGTCGCGCAACGACGGCTGGTATGCCGGCGGCGGCCTCGACTTCATGGTGCACAAGGGCGCGCTGGTCGACGTGCTCCTCGGCGTCGAGTACCAGCACTTCGACGTGAGCGGCGGCGAGGCGTTCTGCCGCGCCCCGGGTTGCAATGTTCCGCACTGGGCGAACCATGACCTGAGCGCCAAGGGCGACCTCGTCCGCGCCAAGCTGACCATCAAGACCCAAGGCTACGGCTGTCCGTTCGGACCAGATGAGCGCCGCCTATTTGATCCATTAGGAGCGAATGAACCCCCCAGGTTCCAGTTGCTCTTGACAAGGCCCTCGGCAGGATTGAACCCCCCGCCGAGGGCTTTCTTTTTTCAGGCCCATCAAGCTCGACAAGCCGCGCCTTGGAACTTGTCGGAGTGCAGACGGGATGGTTGGAATCGACACGGTAGATGCTTACCTAGCCGGCGCGATCGATATCGACGGTCATATTTCCATAATTCGCAAACGCGGATATCGCCGTCGTACAGACGGACGGCAGATGACTTATTACGTCGCCACGGTTTCGCTGTCGGATGCGTCTCCCGTGGTGCCTGACCTGCTTGCAGTCGACCTTTCCCGCTCGACGCTCAAATACCGGGCAAGAATCGACAGCAAAAGGAATGGCACATGTGGGAAGCCGCAAATCAAACCGCCCGAGAACCGCTCGCTCGCTTCCTGCCTTACCTAAGGCTCAACGGCGGCAAGCCGAGCTGGCGCTATCGCTCATCGCCTTGCTCGAACGTGATGCGCCTGCGCCGTTTAAACTCTTAAGCGATGAACAAGATCAGGCTCGGCGGCTCCTGTTTGAAGAGGCCGCCCTTCTGAATGCGGCGCGTCCTCAGCGCCTATATCGATAGGTCGCGCCATTCCGCTCCGCTTCGGATCGCCCGTCGGACCCGGCTGCCCCCATATGGCACGCATGAAGCCAGGAAATCGCGTTTTGCAAATCCGGGGGAACACCGGAGCGCTGGGGCGTTCCGACCTCGAGTCATCTTTAAATTGCAATAACGATTTTATTCAACTGATAACTAATTTTGGCGGGAACGAACCCAACCCGAAACCGCTTGCAGCTCAATCCAGCCTCGGCGCTGGACTGCAGCGATTTGAGCGGGGTAGCCACTGCCCTCGCCCCGCGCACCCAGAGCCGGCGAAGGTCCTGACCCTTTTATAGTCCGATATCTGACGCGTTACAGCGCGCCGGCGCGTGCTGCTGCTGGCGGCTACAGGAACGGCCGAAGAAGCAGATCGGTCGGCCACCCGTTGCCGGACGACGAGCTCGTGGCCGCGCTCAGGGCATGCCAGTGGCGTTGAGCGGCGGCATGATGCCGGATTGCGGTGGATGAACGCAATCGGCGTTGGGGCTCCCAACGGCTTCGAGATCTGCTGCGGCAATGGCGAGCGCGCACGCGTCACTCGACGCTGCTGTGAACCTGCGCCTCTCACTCCGCCGCAAAGCGGGTGGTCTTGATCTGATAGGCGGCAGCCGACGCGTCCTTTGTAGAACAACTGCACGGTTTCGCGCGAATACTCGGTCAGGTCCTTGCCGACGAGATCGAGCTTGTTCAGAAACTCGTTCGGTACCGTGACGATATCGCAGTCGCTCTGCTCGGCGTGGAAGATGTTCAGGAGCTCGCGCGTACTCGCCCACAGCAGCTCGGCCCGCGGCCGCGATCCCAGGATTTGCTTGCACGCCAGCATGTGCGGAATGGGATCCATACCGGTGTCGGCGATGCGTCCGGCGAACACCGAGACGATCGCCGGCGTGGCCGGATCGAGCGCATCGGCGACCGCGCGCACCTGATCGAGCGTGAAGATCGCCGTGATGTTGAGCACCACGCCCTCGGACGACAGGGCGCGGACGAGCTCGCTCGACGACTGCCCCTTGGTGTTGGTGACCGGGATCTTCACGTTCACGTTCGGCCCCCAGGTCGCGATGGTGCGCGCCTGCTCGGCCATGCTGGCGAAGTCGTCGGCAAAGACCTCGAACGAGACCGGCCGGTCGCTGATCACGGTCAGCACCTTGCGCGCGAAGGCCTCGTAGTCGCTGACCCCGGCCTTTCGCATCAGTGTCGGATTGGTGGTGAAGCCCTTGATCACGGGATTTTTCGACATCTTGACGATGCCGTCGTAGTCGGCACCGTCGGCGAAAATCTTGACCTTGAGATCGGCGATCCGGCTCATGGCGCCTCCTGTGTGGCTAGAGCGGTCTCGACGATGACGTCGGCGGCCTCCGCGATCGAACGCACGACGTAGTCGGGCCCATCGGGCGCGGGCTCGGCGTAGCCCAGATCGATGAACACGGTGGTGCAGCCGGCCGCGCGGCCCGCTTCGACGTCGCTGTTGCGGTCGCCCACCATGAAGCTCTTTTTAGGTTAATGCCGAGTTCCCCGCCGCCTCGAGAATCATGCCCGGCTTCGGCTTGCGGCAATCGCAATAGTCGGCCTGGCGGTGGAAGCAGGCCTTGACCGCATCGAGGGCAGTTCGCGCGTCATGCTCGCGTGCATCGCATCCACTTCCGACCGAGAGATCAAACCGTTTCCCACGTCCGGCTGGTTGGTAACCACCGCCAGCAGAAAACCTGCCCGCTTCAGTCTTTGGAGACTGGCCGCGGCTTCGGGTAGAGCCTGAAATCCTGCAGCCGTCGGGGGGCGAAGCTGCGCCCGTCGCGGAATTGAGGAACAACGATCACCCCGTCCCGATCGAGAAACACGGCCGGTTTCAACCCGTGGGCGTGGCTTACCATTTCGTCTGCCTGCGCTGCAAGGCTGGATGACTGACGAGACAGTGCCAGACCACGGCCTGGAAAGCCTCCGAGAGGGGGGTGACCCAGCCTGGTTGGCCTGGGGGATCACGACGACCACATCGCCGTGCTTGGCGGTATATCCGCTGTCGCGGCCGACGATCCCGAACACTTTGGCCGAACGCGCCTTGGCGAGATCGATCGCCTTGATGATATTGGTGCTGATATTGCGTTCGGCGTCCCCGCCCCCGACGGAATAGACCAGGATGGCGTCCTTGTCGTTGAGATGGCTGGTTTCGAGCCACGCCGCGAACACCGTGTCCCACCCCTCGTCGTTGGTGCGCGCGGTGAGCTCGGAGACATTGTCGACCGGGCTATAGGTCTCGATCCCGCAAAGCTTGCGAAAATCATTGACGGCGTGACTGCAATTGGCCGCGCTGCCGCCCACGCCGATCAGAAACAGCCGCCCCTTGCGGTCCCGCAGTCGGTCGAGTTCGGACGCCAGAGCCTCGATCGAGGCGAATGAGATATCACGACAAACCTGTGCCGCCGCAGCGAAGAAGGTTTCCGCGTGGTTCATACGCCCAACCGCCCTGGGACCAGATGGATTCTTGGCGCCCTCTTGCCACATCCACCGTTCGATTTGAAGCGTTTCCAAGCGGCCAGCCCGGCCACCGTCACCCGCGCGCCGGTTCGAGCGATGTGTAAAGTTCCACATAGCGCTGGATGGCCTGGGGCATCGCGAAGTTCTCCACAATGCGCGCGCGGGCCCTGATCCCGCGCTCGCCCCGCGCCGCCGGTGATTCGCTCGCCAACGTCCGGATCGCTGCCGCAAGCGCGACGGGGTTTTCGGGCGGAACGACCACGCCGGTATCGCCGACGATGAACTTCGCGTCGCCCACATCGGTTGTGATGGGCGGCAGGCCGCAGGCCATCCCTTCGGCGAGCACGTTCGAGAATCCTTCGCCGAAGCGCGAGCTCGACACCACGAAATCGGCGGCGGCGAACAGACGCGCCACGTCGTGGCGACGGCCGAGGCGAAGAACGTTGTGGGCGGCAGGAAGATTTTCCGTGCCGGCACCGACCAGAATTGCGGACAAGTCCGGCAGCCCCGCCATCGCGGCGAGGAAACTGTCGTGATCCTTCATCGGATCGACACGCGCGACATGAGCAAGCACGGTTGCATCGTCGGGAATGCCGAGCTCGGCCCGCACCGCGCGGCGCGCGGCTGCGTCCGGCTTGAACTCCTCGACGTCGATCCCGTTGGCGACGACCTCTGTACGCCGCGGGCGATAGCCCAGGGCCAGATGGGATTTGAGGCCGGCGACCGAGTTGGCCGTCACCAGGTCGGGCCACCTCGACAGCAGGGTGCAGGCCTTCACGACGAGACGCAATCCGATGCCGTAACGGCGCAGATCCATGTCGGAGCAGCGGATGCTCCAAACCAGGCGCGTCTGTCTACGCCGTCCCGACAGGACGAGGGCGACGAGCGTCGCCAGATCGCCGTAGTACATCCAGCCCTGCACGATGTCGGGCCTGCTCTCGGCGATCAGCTTGGCAAGCTTGAGCAAGCCCGCCGCGATGCTGCCGGCTTGGTCAAACCTCAGCTCGACGACCTTGACCCCGGCCGCGTGCAGTCGCTCGACATGGGCCTCGGCGGGCAGCAGGCTCACCACGGTGACTTCGTCGGCGACCCCGGGCGGGGCGGTGGCAAGGCGCGTCAGCATCGCCTCGGCACCACCGCCCCGGAGACCCGCCGTGACGTAGACGATCTTGTGCGGCCGCCGCGTCACGCCCACCTCTCGCGCCACGCTTGCAGCATCAGCACGGTCCACAGCGGGTATTGCCAGTTGCGGCTCCCCTCGACGTGCTCCTGCCAGGCCCGGCGCACCGGTTCGACGCGCACGAACCCGTCGGACGCCAGGCGCGCGGGTGCGAGCAGCGTCTCCGCCCATTCCCGCAAGGGACCGCGCAGCCAGGCATCGATCGGCACGCCAAAGCCCATCTTCGGCCGCTCGATCAGGGATCTCGGCACGTAGCGATCGAGCACCCGGCGCAGCAACCATTTGCCGCGGCCGCCGCGCACCTTGAACCGCAGCGGCAGGCTCCAGGAGTAGGCGACGACGCGATGATCGAGCAGCGGCACGCGGCCCTCGAGACCCACCGCCATGGTGGCGCGATCGACCTTGGTCAGAATGTCGTCGGGCAGATAGGTGACCATGTCGAGGAACTGCATGCGCGGCACGAGGTCGGGCAACTCTTGTGCGATGGTCGGATCCCACAATGGCCCGCGCGGCTCGCGGCCCGCCGCCGCGACCTCGTCGGGCCGCTCCCATTGGCTCACGAGCCGGCGATAGATCGCGTCAGGCTCGGGATTGTCGAGCAGGGTGGTGATCTTGTGCAGCTTGTCGCCGGGCAGCGCCGGCCGCCACGAGGCGGGCACGAACGCGAACAAGCGGTTCCAAGTCTGCGGCGCCAGCGCATGCAAGGCCGCTTTCGAGGCGCTGCGCAAGGGGCGCGGCACCAGGCCCACCGCGCGCGCGAGCCGCTCCGCCCACAGATAGCGGTTATAGCCGGCGAACAGCTCGTCGCCGCCGTCGCCCGACAGCGCCACGGTCACGTGCTTGCGGGTCAATTCGGAGACGAGATAGGTCGGGATCTGCGAGGAATCGGCGAACGGCTCGTCGAACCAATCCGCGAGACGCGGAATGACGTCGAGCGCGTGTCGCGGCTCGACATAGAATTCGGTGTGATCGGTGCCGAGATGGGCAGCCACCCGCTTGGCGCACTCCGCCTCGTCGTAACCGCTCTCATGGAAGCCGATGGCGAAGGTCTTCACCGGACGCGCGCTCTGCGCCTGCATCAACGCCACCACGGTCGAGGAATCGATCCCGCCGGACAGGAATGCGCCGAGCGGTACGTCGGCAATCATCCGCAGAGCGACGGAGTCGCGAAGCAGCGCGTCGAGGTGCTCGACCGCCTCGCTTTCGTCCGGCGCCGGATCATTGCGTCGCTGGCCTGCGACCGCGATGCTGCGCAAGTCCCAGAAGCATTTCGGCGCCGCCACCGAACCTTCGCGCAACGTCAGGATATGGCCGGGGGCAAGTTTCTCGGCTTCGCAATAGATCGTGCGCGGCTGTGCGATGTAGGCGTGGCGCAGATAACCGACGACGGCATCCTCGTCGATCGTCGGTTTCCAACCGGGCGCTGCACGAAACGCCTTGAGCTGGGAGGCGAAGAGGACCCCCTGCGGAGTCGCCGCGTAGTAGAGCGGCTTGATGCCGAGACGGTCGCGCGCCAGCACCAGGCTTCGCGTCTTGCGGTCCCACAGCGCGAAGGCAAACATCCCGATCGCGCGCTCGATGGCGGCTTCGACACCCCACAATGCGCAGGCTTCGAGCAGGACCTCGGTATCGGAGTCGCTGCGCATCGAGCGGCCGGCCGCTTGCAGCTCCCGACGGATGTCGCGGTAATTGTAGATTTCGCCGTTGAAGGTGATGACGTAGCGCTGATCGGCCGAATGCATCGGCTGCGCGCCGCCGGGACTGAGGTCGATAATGGCGAGCCTGCGCTGGCCCAGCGCCACGCCGCCGCGCGCCTCGACCCAGACCGCGCCGGCATCCGGACCGCGATGCCGCACCGTCTCGATCATGGCCTCGCCGATCGAGCGCAACGCATCGGCCGACGTCGCCGCGCGCCAATCGACCATGCCGGCAATGCCGCACATTCCAATAACTCCAGACGATCGCCGCGCGCCTCTTGGGCGCGAGCGTACGGCCCTCGCCTCGCTAATCTACCATACGCCCCGGCTCCACCCCGTCTTGATATAGCGCCACAGCGTCGGATGCGACCATAGAAGGGAGGGCAGATCGACTTTTTCCGGCCGCAACGTCCCGCCCACGGCGTCGCGCGCCGCCCGCTCCAGGAGCGGCAAGGCGGCGGCCAGCTGGAGGTAAGGATAGGTCGAGTAGTTGTCCCTCCCGGTCGGCACGAGCCGGGCCTGATAGAGTACGTCACCGGTGTCGATCCCGTCGTCGACGAGGTGCACGGTGACGCCGAAATTGCCGTCGTCCCCCTGCGCCTTGGCCCAGTAGCCGCCGTGGACGCCACGATATTTCGGCGTGATGCCGGCATGATAGTTGATGAACGGAGCGTCGACGGCGCGCAGGACCTCGCCGGCGATGATGCGGGTGCCGACAACGAGAATCGCCCCGGGCTGCAATCGCCGCAAATGGCCGATGCATTCGGATGAATTGACCGAGGGCACCGGGATGAGCTCGTGTCCATCGGGCCAGCGCGCATCGAGGCCCGCCGCGCGGACGATTTCGGCGATGCGCCGGTTCGAGGCCCTCTGTTGCATGCGCTGAAACGCCATGAACGCCAGCTGGCCGCCGACATGGACAAGGCCCAGCCGCTTGATCCGCCGACGCAACAGCAGCGACCGTGACACCGGCTCCTCGACGATCACGGCCAAGGCGGGGAAGCGGGCGGCGAGGTAGCGCGCTGCGATACGGCCGGTTTCGCCCTCACAGGTGAGCACCACCACCCGGTCCATGCGCATGGAGAACCTCGTCGGCGACCGCCGCCATCGTCATCGACCGCATCCCGTAGCGGTCCTGCAAGGTGCGGAAATGATCGAGAATGGCGCGCAGAAACGCCAAGTTTTCTTGCAGATCGACCCCGAAATTGTGGGGGTGCCACCACAGATGAAACAGCTTTCGGCGCCGGGCTGCCGTCTCCATGGCCGCGGTGATACGCCACAGCCGCAGGCGCTCCAATGCCGGATTCCTGCCCACCGGCCGCAGGAAACGGCTGGCCGGAACATCGACCATGCCGTCGACAAGCGCTGGCGTGTGATCGTGCGGACCGCCGATCGGCAGATAGCTGTCGGCCAAGCGGGTTGCGCGCACCAGCGGCGTCTGCTCAGCGTCGCGGCGGGCACGGTGGAACCAGGCACGCTCGTTGCCGCGGAACGCGCGCAATCCAAATTCGCGACAGACCGACAGGTGGGGCAGGCTGAGTTGATTGCGCGGGAATACGATGCTTGCAAGCTTGACCCCGAGAATGCCGGCGGCTGCGCGCGCCGCCTCGAGATCGGCGCGAAAGGCCTCGGTATCGCCGCCCTCCTCCAAGCAGTAGAAATGCGAGAAGGTATGCGTGCCGATCTCCTGGCTCGGATAGTCGAGGATTTGCCTGATGAGCGACAGGCCGTAATAGTAGGGATCGCAGGCTTCGTCCGCACCGACCTCTGCGAGATAGTGGTAGGATGAGATTCGCGCGTCGACATAGCGCGGCTGGCGCGCCGGCACGGCGGCGAGCATCGCCTTTTGGGTCGCGAAAAACAAGAGTCCGACTGTCGCCCAGGTACAGGCGATGTCCCGCTCGGCGAAAAGATCGAGCAGGGCAGGAACGACTTGGCGGACGCCGCGAATGTTGGCGCCGTAGTCCGCGATCGTGCGCTTGTCGCGAACGCCCCACAGCAGCTCGAAATCGAGCGAAATGACGAACGCACCATATTGCAATGCGCGCCTCCGCGAAGGCACCAGCGGGGACAATAGGTCGGTGGCGGGCGAGCGAGCAAGCGCGCAAGCGCCGAAAGATGTATTTGCGCCCGCGAAGCGTCCCCTACGATGGCGTCGTCGGGATCGACCAAGGGGATTGACGGGCCGATCCCCTGCCTTGCGAATGTGCGCGCCACTGGGCCGGCCGGCTGCGCCTGGCCTCGAGCGACTAAAATTAGGGCGTGCATGAAGATACTCTTCCTCGTTCGCGATCTCGCCGTCGGCGGCAGCCAGCGCCAGCTCGCCCTGCTGGCGGCCGGGCTCGCGCGGCGGGGCCATGACGTGGCGGTTGCCGCGCTCTATGCCGGCGGGCCGCTCGAAGCGCTGCTCGAGGGCAGCGGCGCGCGCCTGCTCTCGGTCGGCAAGTCGAGCCGTTGGCACATGCTCGCACCGCTGGCGCGGTTGCGGCGGCTTTTTCTGAGCGAGCGGCCCGACCTGCTCTATGCCTTTCTCCCGGCCCAGACGACGCTCGCGGCGTTGCTGCTGCCGCCGCGCTGCGCGACGAAACTCGTGTTCGGGCTGCGCGCCGCCGGCATGCAGCTCGACCGTTATGACGCGGTGAGCGCCCTCACCTACCGGTCGGAGGCATGGCTTTCGCGGCGCGCCGACCTCATCATTGCGAATGCGCGCGCCGGGCGCGCCGACGCCGTCTCGCGCGGCTTGCCCGCCGACCGTATCGCCGTCGTCCCGAACGGCATCGACACCGATGCGATGCGACCCGATGCCCAGGCCGGCCGCGCCATGCGCCGCGTATGGGGACTTTCCGGCGACGACGTCGTCATCGGCTGTGTGGCGCGGCTCGACCCGATGAAGGACCATCCCACCTTGCTCAAAGCCGCCGCAAGCTTTGCACGCACGAACGTCGAAGCACGCTTCGTATGCGTCGGAGCCGGGCCGGCCGCCTATGGCGAAGCGCTCCGGACGCTCGCACATTCGCTCGGACTTGCAGACCGGGTGATCTGGGCGGGCGAGATCGGCGACGTCAAGGCGGCCTACAATGCCTTCGACATTGCCACCCTGCCGTCATCCTTCGGCGAAGGCTTTCCAAACGTCGTGGGCGAGGCGATGGCCTGCGGAATCCCCGTGGTGGCCACCGACGTGGGCGACGTGCGGCCGATCGTCGGTGGGCTCGGTGAAGTGGTGATGCCCGAACGATCCCGACCAGTTGTGCGCGGGATGGGACCGGCTGCGGCAGCGCCTCGCCCAGGAGCCCGGCCTGCGCGATGCCGCCCGCGGCGCGATCGTCGCGAAATACGGCCTTGACGCCATGGTGCGCAGGAACGAAGAGGTCCTCACTCGGCTCACGGCGCAATGTCCGGCCGACAAGATCGCGCGCGAATTTGCGTGAGCGACAGCAGGGCGTCAGGCGCTCCGTTGCGGCACCGGCACGAGCTTGAACAGGTGGCAGGAACTCCCGAGCACGCGCGCCAGGCGGGCGCGCTTGGCGATCCCAAGGCGCACTCCCAGCAGCACTTCGCCGGTGTAGAAAAGCCCCATAGGCGCTTCAGCGACGACGGCAAAGCCGTTGTCGCGGAAATTGCGGCGCCACCAGCGCGGATGGAACAGCCACAGCTCGGCGATCACGTTGCCACGCTCGCCGTGCCGCCGCGGCAGACAAAGACCGACCGCGTGTCGAGCGGTGCGGTACCACGCTTCGCCCAGCCGCTGCAGCTCGGCGCCTCGCGGCATGGCGCGTGGCACGAGTTGCGGCACCGCCGACACGGAAAACGAGATCGCCTCCAGATAGGACGTCAGCGTGGTCCAAAAGCGCCATGTATGGGTTGGAAGAACGTGAATGCAGATACCGCCAGGCGCGAGCACGCGGCGGATCTCCGCATGCATGCGCGAAAGATCGGCCACATGCTCGAGAACGTTCGAGGAGAGCACGACGTCGACGCTGGCGTCCGGCAGCGGAATGGTGCGGCCATCATAGTCCTCGATCGGAAAGACCCGGTCGCCGGCATAGTTCGAATCCGCGATCTCGATCGCGGTGACCGCGAAGCCTCGTCGCTGCAATTCCAGCGCTTGCTGGCCGGTACCGGCCCCTATTTCGAGGACGCGCGCACCGGCTGGAATGAACGCGGCAATCTTGTCGATTTCCGCGCCTCTGATCGCGTCCAGGTGAGCGAGGGACAACACGGCAGGCGCACGACCCGATGGAGCGAGATTCCAAAATATTAGGCGAGCGGGCGCATCGGCACCGAGCCTCGACGTCCCTTCTCAGCCGGCTCGGCGGTAGAGGTATTCATCGCAGCCCGACCCGAACAGGCCGGTCGTCAATGGCGTATTCGTGGCGTGGACGACGCGCGAAGCCGAGCCGCCGCATCAACGCGTCCACTTCCGGCGCCAGAATTGATTCATAGGGATAGCCCCCCATCCAGTCGTGAACGTCATGCATGAAGTCCATTCCACGGGCGCTTTGGTAATCGGCGACATAGGCCCGAAAGTCGCGGCCGGCCAGAAGGAAGCGCGTTCGCAACAACGCGACATAGACTGCGCGCGCGCGCCGCTGCGCTTGCGGCGAAGCGGCGCTGTACCAGCGCTTTTCCCAGCGCCAGAGGCCGCACATCACGGTGCGATGATAGAGCGCAAATGCGAACAGCCCGCCCGGCGCGACCAGGCCGCGCCGCGGCGCCCAACGCGCTGTGCAGGGCGCCGGTGTGGTGCAGCACTCCCCAAGCATAGACGACGTCGAAGGTGCCAAGACCGCGGACATAGTCGGCCTCCAGGATCGAGCCTTGCTCGACGGTCCATTCGCGCTCACCGGCAAAATGGAGATCGCGCAGGCGTGCGGTGCACGCGACCGAATCCGCATCGAAATCGAACGAATGCACGCGCGCACCGAGCCTGCGAGCCGCGAGCGAAAACAGCCCGCTCCCGGAGCCGATATCGAGAAAGCTCAGGCCGGCGAGACTGTCGCGTCGGAGCAGACGGCAAAGGGAGCTCTCGGCTTTGGCAACCTGATCGGCGCCGAGACCGCGCGCGAAGTCGAGCCAGTTGTCGCCGAACCGGAAGCGGCGATCTTGAACGTGCCTGTTCGATATTCCTGATGACGTCACTCTTCACCCTTCACGCGGGCCGAGCCGGCTCAGAGATCAGGCCGCCTCCCCGCCGAAATCGGGTACTGCGTCGTGCAGCACGCCGAAGATCACCGAGCGGTCCTCGCGGGTGAGGCCCTGCTCCAGCGCCGCAAGCCAGCCGCGCATTGCCTCGAGCGGCGGGCTGACCGGCCGGGCGGCGACGATCCCCTCGATGCCGATCGGGGCGGTCGGCTCCTCGCGGGCGAACAGGATTTCGTGCAGGCGTTCGCCGCGCCTGATGCCGGTGAACTTGATGTCGATGTCGCGGCCGGGCTCGAGGCCCGAGAGTCGGATCATCCGCTCGGCGAGATCGACGATCTTCACCGGCTGGCCCATATTGAGGACGTAGACCGCCACGCCCGCCGTCTGGTCCGCTCCGAGAGCATGGCTTGCCGCCGTGACCACGAGGTCGCAAGCCTCGCGGATGGTCATGAAGTAGCGCACCATGTCGGGATGCGTCACCGTGAGCGGCCCGCCGGCCTCGATCTGCGCCTTGAATTTCGGCACCACCGAGCCGTTGGAGGCGAGCACGTTGCCGAAGCGCACGGCAATCAAACGCATGGGGCGCTTGTGTCCGTCGCTCCGCCGCGCGAAGTCGCTGTCGAGCGCCTGGCAATACATCTCGGCAAATCGTTTCGAGGCGCCGAGCACGGACACCGGCTCGATCGCCTTGTCGGTCGATATCACCACCATCGCGCCGGCGCCGGCGGCGACAGCGGCATCGGCGACATTGACCGAGCCGAACACGTTGGTCTTGACTGCCTCCTCCCAGTCCTGTTCCAGCAGCGGCACGTGTTTGAGTGCCGCGGCGTGGAACACGATATCGGGCCGAAAGTCGTGCATCAGGCGGACGATGCGGGCGCGATCGCGGACATCGGCGAGACGGCCTTCGATCTTCGCCGCCGACTGCTTGCTCGCCAGCATCTCCAACACGGCGTGCAGCGCGGGTTCGGAATTCTCGATCACCAGCACACGCTCGGCGCCGAAAGTCACGATGCGGTCGCAGATCTCCGCTCCGATCGAGCCGCCGCCGCCGGTCACGATGATCGACTTCCGCTGCACGAACTCTGCGAGGCGACGGTAATCGATCTTCACCCGCGGCCGCAGCAACAGGTCTTCGACGTTGACCGGCGCAAGCCGCAGCGCCTCGCCGCCGTCGTCGAGCGAGGGAAGCCGACTGGTGGCGAGCCCAAGGCGTCGCGCCCGCATCAGAATTCTTTCCGGTTTCGCTTCCGGCGCGAGCGCGCTCGGGGTGAGCACGAGCCGGCTCACGGTAATGCCGCGACTGCCGAGGTCGGCGATGATGCCCTCGATGTCGTCCGGATCGCCGAGCACGGAAATGCCGCGGATGGCTTGGCCGCGATCCGCCAAGGACGGCGACAGGATGCCGACGGGACGGATCTTGGTCACCGCGCCGCTTTCGATGGCGCGCAGCAGCACGTCGGCGTCGGCGGTCCGGCCGACGACGATGGTGGGCATCGAAGCGACCGCCTTGGCGTGCTGGAGCGTGCGCGTGTAGCGGAAATAGCGGTAGGCTATGCGCGGGCCCGACAAGAATGCGATCTGCAGCAGCCAGTAGAGGACGATCGTGATCTTGCCGAAGAAGAACGTGCCATAGAAATTGGGCGCCAGCAGCACGTAGTCGAGCGCCAGCAGCGTGACCGCCAGCACCGTGGCGGCGCGCACGATGTTGTAGAGATCGGGCAGCGAGGTGAAGCGCCACTTGGACTTGTAGAGGCCCAGGAAGACATAGACGAAGCCGGAGTAGAGAACGAAGGCGGGCAGCCAGACCGCCAGCAGAGCCCAGCGCTCGCCGAGGCCGGCCTCCTCGAACCGAATGAAGAAGCTCGCGACCACCGCCGCCGCCGTGGCGAGGAGGTCGTGCGCCAGAATGAGCCACATTCGCGGCGTGAAGGTCGAAAGACGGATCATCGTCACGATACTGCCGCATAATCGCGGCGCCCGGCGCTATCAATAACGGCCTTTGGGCGCATGCGCTACCTCGGGGGCGAGCCGTAGCCGAAAAGCCCGGCATCAATCAATCGCCGCATTCGCAGCCTTATGCTCGGTGGCGGTCGCAGATGCCGGGACAGCGCGACGTGAGGTACCGGAGGGCGCGCTCGAAATGAATACCTTCACCCGTTTCGGCGGGGGATATATTCGAGCGCGGGCGATCCGAAGAACGTCATGCGTGATCGGCAACGGGATGGACTTGCTGTGCGTGCGTATGTCCTGGCGTTTGCGGTGACACTGGGGGGCTGCTCGGGCAGCGAGCTGGTCCAGAATTGGGCATCCGGCCCTGCCCCGGATTTGCCGCCGCCGAACTACCGCAAGGTCGTTGCCGACAATATCAAGGTCATTTTCCCGAAGCAGGAATCGCTCGGCGAGCTGGAAATTTCCGGGGTGCGGCTGGTCGATCACCTCAAGGGGCCCGCCTGGATCACGTGCGTCAAGCTCGACGCGCGCGGCAACCCGCAGCTCTACGCCGTCTTCATCCAGGGCGACAAGATCGTCGACTGGCGCGCCGGCATCGTGATCGATCATTGCCACAAAGAGACGTACACGCCGCTCACGACCGACGCTGCGAAGAAGCCGGGCACGTGAGCGGGGCAACCGCCGCGCCCCGATCGGCTAGAGCATGATCCGGAAAAAGCCTGCCCCGGACTTGATCCGGGGTGGGTACCGGTTTTCCGAAAGGATCATGCTCAAACAAAGCTAGAGCGTGATTGCAATTCAACCTAAAGCAATCACGCTCTAGCGGCCCAGCGCCCGATCGACCGCAGCCAAGACCGACCGCGCCGGGAGCTCGTCGAGGCAGAGGCTGTAGCTGTCGAGGTGTCGCTCGCAACCGAGCTCTTCGCACGGCAGGCACGGCAGCGGGTTCTGCACCACCCAGACGTTGCCGCGCTGCTGGATGGTGCCGGCATGATCCCAGGGCTCGGTCAAGCCCCCGACCGGCCAGGGACCGGTCAGGCGCGGGCTGGTCGGACCGTAGAGGGCGATGGTCGGGCACCCGCTCCCGGCCGCGAGGTGGGTCATGGACGTGTCAGGACCGACGTAAACGGCGGCCCCTTTGAGAAGAGCTGCCAGGCCCGCCCAATCGAGGCGCCCGCGCTCGCGGATCACCGACGGGTCGGCGGGGCCCCACAGGCGGTCGACATAGGCGCGCTCGGCGGGGTCGCGCCCTTCGGTCGCGACGACCGCAAGTCCGCGCTCGGCAAGCCCGCGTGCGAGGCCGTGCCAGCCGACGTCGGTCCAGCGCTTGTAGCGATAGAACGGGTTGGCGTGCAGCACGGCATACGGCGCCCGCGGGGCGACCTCGTCGGCGTCAGAGCCTTGCGGACAGACGATGTCCGGCGCGTGGTCGAGCCCAAGCGCGGTCGCGAGCGCCAAGAGTTGCGTGACCCGATGGCTCTCGGGCTCGGCAGCGACCGCAATGTGATAGGCATGTCGCTTCCACCGCGCGCCCGTCTCGCCCGCACGGGGCACGAGCCCGACCCGGCGCCGCCCCGCCACCGTCGCGAAAAAGGTCGGGCGGTCGCCGGCTTGCGTCGAGACCGCGAGGTCGTAACGGCGCCAAAGGCTGCGCACCAAGGCCAGCGCCTCCGCGGCGGAGGGCCGCTCCGCCGTGGTGATCACGTGATCGACGTCCGGATTGCCCTTGAGGATACGCTCGCTGCCGCGGAATACGAGAATGTCGAGCCTCGCCCCGGGAAAGCCTCGCCGGATGGTGCGCACGAGCGGCGTCGTGAGCAGGACGTCGCCAAGCCGCCGCAACGTGACGACCAGGATGCGCGGGCGCGCGGGCAGATCGAGATTCGTCATCGCAACATCCGGCGCCGCGGACGCCTCCGGGTCAGGGGCGTTGATCGGATTCTTCACGCTGGAACGACTTATAGGACTTTTCCTCCATCAGGCGCGATCCCGACGCCACGTTGATCGCCTTCTTGAGCCGTGCACGCTCGTCGTTGAGCCGATAGACGGCGCGCGCCAGCTCGATGAAGGGATCGCCGAACTCGCCGCGCGCGTCGCATTCGCGGATCGCATCCTCGACGTCCCAGAGCTTCGCGTTCACCTGCTTGAGCTCGGCGCTGAGCTTATCCAGCATATCGCGGTCGACATTGCCGAGGCGGACCGCGCGCAAGGCGCCGAGCTCGTGGGCGATGTTCTCGAGTTGGCGCGGGTTCTTGATCCGCTCCGACTTTATTTCGAGGATGGCGATCTTGTCCATCAGCTCGCCGACTGAGATCGGCACGAGAATGCTGGCTGACGTGCTGTCGGGTGACGACATGTCGGATGATGAAATATCTCGAGGTGCGCTCAAGTCTTTGCCTTCGGGTCGCGCCGCCACCACCTGTCCTCCGCGCGCCGCCATCCCGCCGGCGATGCCGACGCCGAGGACATAAAGCCAACCTTCGCTGAAATCGAACAGGTGCGAGTTGAACAGCGATGACACCACGTTGGAGGTCACGACCAGGAGCCCGAACCACGCCACCAGCGTGCCGCCGCGAAACAAGGCAAAATGGGCGATCCACATCGCGATCAGCGCGACGGTGCCAACGAGGCCGAGCTCGATCGCCACCGCAAGTATCTGGCTGTGCGGATTCGTGCTGATCAGCGCGGGAACCGTCTGCGCCGTCGCGTCGCGCCGGAACAGCTGCGGGATCGTGCCCGTTCCATGACCGATGACCGGCGCTTCTGCGATCAACGCCAGCGATTTCTTCCAGTATTCGAGCCGCAATCCGACCGACGCGCTGACGTTGACGTTGCTGGCATCGTGGGTCTGCAGCTGCGCCGCCGCAAGCGACACGCGCCAGCGCAAATAGGGCGAGGATACCCACAGCGCGCTCGCGACCACGGCACCGATCAGGAAGGCGCCGGTGGCGCCCTTCCATCCGAATTGCCGCCACCCGAACAGCAGGAGCATAACCAGCATGACGACGAGCGTCGTTCGTGCCGTAGCGACATAGCCGATATTGGCGATGAACGCGCCCGCGAGCAGAAAGAGCACGAGCGAGAGCCGCACCCGCGTACGCCACATCCCGGCCGCCTGCCCGATCAGCCCGAAGGCGCAAATCGCAAAGATCGTGCTCTGCACGATGTAGTTCTTGACCGGCACGCCCAGTTCCCTGCCGCGCCAGGACAGGCCGGGCATGAGCACGAGCGCCCACGACACCACGAGCAAGACGATCGACGAGGCGAGAAAACCGAAGATCATCCAGTGTCCGCGCCCCGAGCGGCGGCACTGCGCGAGCAGCAACGGAATGACGAGCAACTTGTGATATCCGGCCATCCCCGCAATGCGCTCGCTCCAGCTCACGTCGGACCACAGCATACCGACGGCGGCGAGCGCCCAGACCAGCACCGGCAAACCGCCGGCCGCCGACGTCACCTCACGCCGCACCGAGGCGACATCGAGCGTCGGAACGAGCGCAATGAGCCAGAGCACGATCAGGATGGACGTCGCGGAGGTCGACCATGGCAGTGCTACCGCGACCGCCGTTGCCAGCCCGTCGGCGACCTGGCCGAGCCGAGGCAGGTCCACGCCCGCCTTCATGAGGCGTGATTCAAGATTGCGTGCGGACATGCTGGTGATCTTGACGGTCGGTTTCGCCGTTCTCGGCGGTTTCGCGCAGGACCGACAGGCCGCGTTGCGCGCGCGAGCGTTTGCTGTGAAGCGCCGCATCGAGCCGCGCGTCATTGGCGGCCAATTGCGCCCGGTCGGCTTCGGGGTGCCACAGATGAATGACGCCGGTCGCGAAACGGCCGTCCTTGCGGCGCACGCCGCAATGCAACAGGCGAATCAGCAGATCGGAATCCTCCCGGCCCCAGCCGCTGAAGCTGGCATCGAAGCCGTCGACCTTTTCAAGATCGGCGCGCCAGACCGCAAGATTGCAGGAGCGCGCTCCGCGCCACCGTCCCGATCCGACCTTGCGCAGCGGTCCGAGCGGCAGCCGCAACACGCCTGCCAACCGGTTGACGCCGCCGCGCATGCGCTGCCCGATCCACTTGCGTGCGCCCCACGTCTCGGGCCGCAAGTCATCGCGCAGCACGGCAGCGGTGAGAGCGGGCGAAAGGAGGACGCGGTTGCCGGTGACGAACCATCCGGGCTCCGCCAGCCTGCGATGGGTCGCGACGAAATCGGCGGGTGCGATGCAATCGCCGTCGAGGAATATGCAGTAGTCGCCGCCGCAGGCGAGAATGGCGCGGTTGCGGATCTCGGCGGCGCGAAAGTCCCTATGGACCTGCCAGACGTGGCTGAGCGGAACGCCGATCCGCGGCCGCCAGCGATCGACGACCGCCGCGGTCGTGGCAGGCGAGCCGTCATCCGCGATCACGACCTCGAAAGCGCGGTCTACCTGGCGCGACAACGCCGCCAGGACAGCTTCGAGCGCATCCTCGCGATCGTAGGTCGTGACGATGACGGAGATGAGATCAGGCACGTCGGCACTGCTCCAGTCTTTTGATTCTGCATGCCCTGCTCCGCTGTGATAGCGTGCGCTGCGGCCGGGCTCAACAACGAGGAAATATGCGCAAAATATCGGCCTATATCCTCGCCTTCAACGAGGCCGAAAAAATCGCAGATGCGGTGTCGAGCGTGCTGTGGGCGGACGAGATCGTGGTGGCGGATTCCGGCAGCACCGACCGCACGGCCGAAATCGCGCAAAGCCTCGGCGCCCGGGTCGTGCAGATTCCGTTCCACGGTTTCGGCGACCTGCGCAATCGCGCCATCGCGGAATGCCGCCACGAGTGGATCTTCAGCCTCGATTCCGACGAACGCTGCACGCCCGAAGTACGCGATGAGATTCTCGCGATCCTGTCGTCCACGCCCGCCCACGACGCCTATCTCGTGCCGCGCCGCAATTACATGATGGGGCGCTGGATCAGAGGCTCGGGCTGGTATCCGAATTTTCGCCAGCCGCAGCTCTTCCGCAAAGGCGCCATGCGCTATGACAACGATCCCGTGCATGAAGGTTACGAGCTTCTGACGCAACTGCCGCCGGGGCAGTTGCGCAGCGCGATTTGGCAATTTCCCTTTCGCAATCTCGAGGAGATCATCAGCAAGATGAACCGCTACTCCTCGCTCGGCGTGCGAAAGCTTTCGGCAAAGCAGGTGTCGATGGCGGGCGCGCTCGGACATGCACTATGGGCGTTCATCAAGCACTACCTGTTCAAGCACGGCTTCCGCGACGGCTGGGCGGGCTTCGTCATCGCGTTGGGAAATTTCGAAGGCACGTTCTACCGCTACGCCAAACGCTACGAGGAAATAAAGGCCTGGTCCCCCCCGCCGAGCGCGCCGCTGCGGCGCCCGGGCGCTCTGCCCTCATCGGCGACACCTGCCGGCGCGAACACGGGCGCTGGGTGAGTGCGCGCGCGCAAGCGCGGTCATATCGGCGCGCCGGGTTCTAGCTAGTTCGTGTTTATATGAAGTTCATACACAAAATTGACCAGACTACACGACCTTCATACCCGCCGCACTTCGTGAGCCGCTCCTTCGCCCGTCGCCGCAGCGCCCGCGACGCATTGCGCGCGATGCGGAACGGCAGGCCGAGATAGTATTTGCGGACGATCTCCCAGCGCTCGCGCGGCGCCACGGCCACTGCCGCATGGCGCGGAACATACCAGCCGTTGTTCTCGAAGCGGCGGATCAGACGGTAGCCGGCGGCTTTGAGAAACCGGTGCTTCTCGAGATTGCCGACGTGATCTTCCAAGAGGAGCAGGCGCGGCTGCCAGCGCGTGAAATCGAACCCGCTGAGAACTTCCAGCTCGTGGCCTTCGACGTCGATCGACAGGAAGTCGAGCCGCGCCGGCGCGCGCGCCTCGATCAGAATGTCGTCGAGCGTGCGCACGGGTACGTCGAGGACCCGCTCGGGCTCCGCACCCGGCGCCATCCGATCGCGATCGAGCGACGACAGCGCGCCGGCGACGTGAAGGCGCATGCGCCGTCCGGCGTTCTGCGGCGACGAGCAGGCCACCGCAAAAACCTGGGCGGAGCGCTTGCGCGCCAGATCGTCCGCGAGATTGGGCTGCGGCTCGATGAGAACGCCGGTCCAGCCGAGCTGTTCGAGGTGCCAGGTCTGGGATTCCTGCTGCGGGCGGTTGGCGCCGACCTCGACGAAGAAGCCGGCGCGTGCGCCTCCAAAAAATTCCTGCACGAGCTGCTGCTCGCGTCCATCGGGCAAGGTCGTCCGCACAGCCCTCTCCGCGCAGTCCCCGTCTAGGTCGATTGCCGCGCGCGCGACTGGCGGACGATCCTGGTGGTGCTGAAGCCGGGCACGAGATCGATGAGGATGACCTCGCCGCCGTCGGCCTCGACCAGCTCACGGCCCACAACCTCGTCGCGCCGGTAGTCGCCGCCCTTGGCCAGAACCTTGGGGCGTACCCGACGGATCAACTCGTGGGGCGTGTCCTGATCGAAGACGACGACCAGATCGACCGCCTCGAGCGCGGCGAGCACCTCGGCGCGCGCATGCACCTCCTGCATCGGCCTCCCCTCGCCTTTCAAGCGCGTCACCGAGGCGTCGCCGTTGAGACCGACGATAAGCCGGTCGCAGGCGGCGCGCGCCTCGGTCAGGAGCCTGATATGGCCGGGATGCAGGAGATCGAAACAGCCGTTGGTGAACCCGATGCGCAGGTTCTGCCATTCGGCGAGCCGGTCGTCGAGCACCGACCAATCGAAGACGATCTTCTCCTCGGGCGCGAGCGAGGCGGCGGGCAGGATGCGCGAACGCAGCTCCGCGGCCGAAACCGTCGCGGTGCCGCGCTTGCCGACCACCACGGCGGCGGCCGCGTTGGCCGCGCGCACGGCAGGCTCATAGTCCACCTGGGTTGCGAGCATCGCTGCCAGGGTGGCGACCACGGTATCGCCCGCACCCGAGGCATCCCTCACCTTGACCGGATAGGCGGGCACCCGCACCGCCGCGCCGTGCGCCGGTACCAGGGTCAAGCCGGCGTCGCTGAGGGACACCACGACCGCCTCGGTTTCCAAAAGACGGTTCAATTCCGACGCTGCCGCAACCACCTCTTCATCGGTCTCCGTCCGCCGCCGCGTCGCCTCCGAGAGCTCCTTGCGGTTTGGCTTGATCACCGTGGCGCCGCGATAGATGGAATAGTCGGCCGCCTTGGGGTCGACGATGATCGGTATCCCTGCCTTTTTCGCGGCATCGATGACCTCGCGGATGACCCGCGGCGTCAGCGCGCCCTTGGCGTAGTCGGACAACACGAGGCTCGCCGCCCGCGGCAACGCCGCCAGCACGCGATCGATCAGGACCTTTTCACTCTTGGGATTGAGCTCGGCCGCCAATTCCCAGTCGGCGCGCAGCAGGTGGGTCGAATGATGCTCGGACACGAAGCGGACCTTGCGGGTGGTGGGACGTGCCGGATCGACGACGAGATGAGGTTCGATCAAAGGTTCGGCGGCAAGCGCTCGCATCAGCGTGCGGCTGGCGTCATCCTCGCCGACGACCCCGACGAAAACACAGCGCGCACCGAGCGCCGCAATATTGCGCGCCACGTTGCCAGCGCCGCCGACGGTCACCTCGCTGCGCGTCACCGCCAGAATTGGCGCCGGCGCTTCGGGCGAGATGCGCGACACCTCGCCGTAGACGAAATCGTCGAGCATCAAGTCTCCAACGCAGACGATGGTCCGCTCGGGGATGAGCTTGAGCGCTTCTTCGAAGTCGAACATGACGCTATCGCTGGATCATTGCCGCTCCTGCCGCCTTCACCGATAGCGGTCGGGCTGGTTCAGGAAGCAGGTGACGTACCGGTTGACCCCCTCCTCGAGGGGCGTGAAGCCGGCGTTGTAGCCTGCCCGGCGCAGGTTTTCGACCTTGGCTTGCGTGAAATATTGATACTGATCGCGGATCGCCGGCGGCATGTCGACGTATTCGATGTCCGCCTCGCGGCCGAGCGCGCGAAACATCGCGGTGATCAGATCGCGGAAGCTGCGCGCCTCGCCGGTGCCGACATTGAAGATACCCGACACCGAAGGCGTCTCGAGGAGCCAACGCATCACCGCGATCGCGTCATCGACGAAGATGAAGTCGCGCTTCTGCTCGCCGTCGGCGATGCCGTCGCGGTGGGACTTGAACAGGCGCACCGATTTGCCGCCTTTCGCCGCATCGAAGCGCTTGGCGACCAGGCTCGTCATCTCGCCCTTGTGATATTCGTTGGGACCGAACACGTTGAAGAATTTGAGGCCCACCCATTGCGGCGGCAGCTTCTCGCCTTTCTCGACGCGGTCGACGACCGCGAGGTCGAACAGATGCTTGCTGAAGCCGTACAGGTTCATCGGTTTGAGCCGCTGCAGCGCCGCGGCCGACCAATCGTCGTCGAAGCCCTCCGTGCCGTCGCCATAGGTCGCAGCCGAGGAGGCATAGATAAACGGCGTGTGCGTCGCCGTGCACCAGTCCAAGAGCTGGAGCGACAGGCGGAAATTGGTGGCGAGGACGAGGTCGCCGTCGGTCGCGGTGGTGTCGGAGATGGCGCCGAGATGGATCACGGCGTCGAGCTTGCGGCGGTCGAGCCATGCGCCGAGCTCGCCGGGCGGCACCACGTCGGCGATGCGGCGCTTGCCGAGGTTGCGCCATTTGCCCGCGTCGCCGAGCGCATCGTTGACCACGATGTCGGTCCGCCCGGCCTCGTTGAGGCCAGCGACCAGATTGGATCCGATGAACCCGGCCCCGCCGGTGACCAACAACATGCGCACCCGCGCCCCGCCTGCCATCGTCCCCCTTTGCCTCAGGGCGTCCCGATGCGCAACTTCCCCCTCCGGCTAAGTAACCGTCGGCGGCTATCATGGCCAGTCCTGGCGCACTGGACAGGCTTCCAGGGGCAAGCTAACGGCGTCCTGGCCAATCCGAAGGTTGGGCGCCATTTTGCAAGAATGAACATTTGTTCATCTCATCATGGGAGCGGATGCGGCCCCTTGGAGGCGCGGACGCGGCGCGGTCATGCCTGAATCGCCCATTCTGGTCGTGCCCTACATGTGGATCGGCGACTTCGTTCGCTGCCACACGGTCATCAAGCTGACGAAACGGCGATTTCCGGCGCGCCCCATCGACGTGCTCACGACGGCGATGGTGGCGCCGCTGCTCGACTACATGCCCGGGGTCCGCAGGGGAATCGTGGCGGACCTCCCGCGCGCGCGTCTTGCCTGGGAGCAGCATCGCGCGCTCGCCGAGCGGCTGCGGGCGCAGGGATACGGGCAAGCGCTGATCATGCCGCGGACGTGGAAATCGGCGCTCGCCCCCGCGCTGGCCGGTATCCCGCAACGCACCGGCTTCGTCGGCGAAGCCCGGTTCGGCCTGATCAACGACTTGCGTTTCGGCGAGCGCCGGCTCCCGCGCATGATCGATCGCTGCGCCACGCTCGCCTTGCCCAAGGGCGACAGCGCGCCCGCCGAGTGGCCGCTACCGGAGCTCAAGGTCGGCGCCCCTGAGCTCGCGACGTGGCGCGAGCGGCTGGAGCTCGCACCCGACGGCCGCCCGGTGGTCGCGCTCGCGCCGGGCGCGGTCGGGCCGTCCAAGCGTTGGCCCGTCGCCTATTACGCCGATCTGGCGCGGCAACTTGCCGCCGAAGGGACGTCGACATGGGTGATCGGCGGGCCGGGCGAAAAAGCGCTCGCCGCGGAGATCGTACGCGCTGATCCCGTCCATATCCGCGACCTCACGGGGTCCGACCTGCGCAATGCCATCCTGGCGCTTGCCGCAGCAACAACCGCGGTATCGAACGACTTCGGCCTCCTGCACGTCGCGGCCGCACTCGGCACGCCGGCAATCGGAATTTTTGGCCCGACCAGCCCCTGGCACTGGGCGCCGCTCAATCCGATCGCCGCCGTGATCGAGACCGCGAGCGAACTGCCCTGCCGGCCGTGCCACAAGCCGGTCTGCCGCTTCGGCCATCATCGCTGCATGCGCGACATTTCCGTCGATCGCGTGGCGATGCGCGACCCGAAAGGCGATGGCCGCCGTGGCCGCGCGCCCGGCAATCTGAGCCCAGTATGTCGTATGGCACGTCCGCGCCGGGCACACGCCTAGACCAGCCGCTCGAGCGCCGTCATCACGTCAGCCACCGACGGCGGGGCGTTCTTGCCGCCGAGGATGACCATCGGTCCTCGTCCCATCGGTCCGGTGAGCCCCGGATCGCTGCCCACAAAAATTGCGATCAGCGGCACGCCGAGCGCTGCCGCAAGATGAAGGAGGCCGGTGTCCACGCCGATGACGAAGGATGCGCCCGCGACCAGGCGCGCCATGCGGTCGAGCGGTTGTCGGTCGGGCGCTTCCGCATTCGCGAGCGCCGCAGCAATGCGAGTGCTGCGCGCGCGCTCCGCCGCCGTCCCCCATGGCAGCACGAGCTTGGTGCCCCGCGCCGTCAACTCCCGGCCAAGGGCGATCCACGATTCCTCCGGCCATTCCTTTTCGGGCCGCGCGGTGGCATGGAACAGGATGCCGTAAGCCTCCCCGTGCGTCGGCGCGACGCTGCTGCGGGAGAGCCCGAAGTCGATCGCGCCATCGGGCGCGTAGCCGAGCGCGAGCCCGGTCAGCATGCGATTGCGCGCAATGGCATGAAGGTCGCGCGCGACCGCATGCTGCACGTCATAGAACCATGACGCCGGCCGCTCGCGAACGCTGCCCGCGCCATAGCCGTGCCGGCGACCGTGCGCGAGCCGTGCGATGAGCGCCGAGCGCACGAGCCCCTGGGTATCGATGATATCGCCGTAGGAGCGTGCGCGGACGGCGCGCCTGAAGGTCGCAAGCTCGCGCCAAGTCGAGGGTGTAAGCAGCTTCCCCCGCCAGCGACGCGTTGCGACCGGGATCACCTCGCAGACCGCCGGATGAAGCCGCACGAGCGGTGCGAACGCCTCCTCCGCCACCCAGAAAAAGCGGGCGTCCGGCCGTCGGCGCCGCGCCTCGGTGAGCGCCGGCATATGATGAATCACGTCGCCGAGCGAAGACGTCTTGATGAACAGGATGTCGGACATCTGCCAAAAGCCCCGACGCTCTTATACGGCGCGCCCCGGCTTGTCACCGGGCGCCAACGCGTGCAATCACGCCGCTTGACCCGATTCTCATCGAATACCGACCGGCAATGGCGGAGCATGCGAGCGGACCCGTAGCATGACGGTCCTGGTCACCGGCGGCGCCGGCTATATCGGAAGCCACATGGTCCACGCGCTCGTCGATGCCGGCGAGCGCGTGGTCGTGCTCGACAATCTGGCAACCGGCTTCGACTGGTCGGTGCCGAAGGGCGCGTCGCTCGCCGTCGGAGAAACCGGAGATCAACCGCGCGTGGCCGCGTTGATCGCGGAGCACCGGGTCGACGCCATCATCCATTTCGCCGCCTCGATCGTCGTGCCCGACTCGGTTCGCGATCCGCTCGGCTATTACCGCAACAACACGGTGAACTCGCGCGCGCTGATCGAGACCGCGGTCGCGACCGGCGTTCGCCATTTCATCTTTTCCTCGACCGCCGCGGTCTACGGCAATCCCGCGCGCGTGCCGGTGCGCGAGGACGACCCCACGGTGCCGACATCACCTTACGGTTCCTCCAAACTGATGACCGAGATCATGCTGCGCGACGCCGGCACCGCCCACGGGCTGCGCCACATGATCCTGCGCTATTTCAACGTCGCGGGCGCCGACCCGCTCGGCCGGACCGGGCAATCCACCAAAGGCGCCACCCACCTCATCAAGGTCGGGGTCGAAACCGCGCTCGGACGACGGCAGAAAATGGAAGTCTTCGGCACCGACTATCCGACGCCGGACGGCACCTGCATCCGAGACTATATTCACGTGTCCGATCTGGTGCGCGCGCACGCCGCCGCACTCGCCTATCTGCGCGGCGGCGGCGCGCCCGCGACGCTCAATTGCGGCTACGGCCGCGGCTTTTCCGTGCTCGAAGTGATCGAGACGGTGAAGCGCGTGTCCGGCGTCGACTTCAAGGTCGAGTTCGCGGGCCGACGGGCGGGTGACCCCGCTCACATCGTCGCGGCCTGCGACCGTGTGCGCTCCACGCTCGGATGGCAACCGCATTTTAACGATCTGGAAACCATCGTCGCCCATGCGCTGGCATGGGAGCGCAAGCTTGCGACGCGCGCCGGCTGAGACTTTGCCAGTTCGCCGATTCCGCTTGAAAACCGGTCCGGCCTGGGCAAGAAGGGCTCGCTGCCGCGCCGCGGCTTGCGGCGCGCCGCGAACGGAACATGCATGTTGAGATCGTATTTCCAAGGGCTGTTCGCGGACCCCGCCGGCACGCCCGCCTTGATCCGGCGGCTGCTCGTGGAGCAGGCGGCCGGGCAGTGGCGGCGCTATGCACTGGCATTCGGCCTGATGGGCATTGCCGCCGCGAGCACCGCGCTCGGGGCCTATTTGATCGGCGACGTGATCAATCAGGCCTATGTCCACAAGAACCTGCCTGGGATCATCATCCTCGCGGTCGTGACCGCCTTGATCTTCATGGTCAAGGCGATGGCCACCTACGGGCAGGCGCTCACGCTCGCGCGCATCGGCAACTGGATCATCGCCGAAAATCAGCGGCAAATGTTCGCGAAGCTGCTCCAACACAATGTCGGTTTTTTTGCCAACCGTCATAGCTCCGAGTTCATGGCTCGGCTCACCACCGGCGCCGCCGCCGCGAGCCAGGTTTTGAATCTTCTCATTACAGCGATCGGCCGCGATCTGCTCTCGCTCATCGGGCTTGCCGCCGTGATGGCCGTTCAGGATCCCGTCATGTCGCTGCTCAGCATCATCGTGGTGCCGCCGGCGATGCTGATCCTGCGCAAGATGATCCGCCGCATCAGGACGATCGCGCATCACCAGTTCACCGGCACCACGCGCATTCTCGAAACGCTGCAGGAGACCGTTCAAGGCATACGCATCGTCAAGGCGTTCACGCTGGAAGACGGCATGCGCGCGCGTTTCGACACCCATGTTGCCGAGCTGGAGAAGGAATTGAACAAGTGGGCGCGGATTGCGCTACCGCTCCGGTCCGCTGATGGAGGCGCTCGGCGGCTTTGCGATCGCCGGCGCGCTGATCTACGGCGGCTTCCGCGTGATCGAGACCGGCGCGACCCCCGGCCAATTCTTCTCGTTCCTCGCCGCCTTCATGCTGGCCTACGAGCCCGCGAAGCGCCTCGCACGCCTCAACATCGACCTCAACACCGGTCTGGTCGGAGTGCGAATTCTGTTCGACGTCATCGACCATCCGCCCACGGAACAGCCCGACGACGAAAAACCGCCGTTGAAGCTTTCGGCGGCGCATGTCGAATTCGCAAACGTGCAATTCGCCTATCGTCCGGGCGAGAGGGTGATCAGAAACCTGTCGTTCCTCGCCGAACCCGGAAAGATGACCGCGCTGGTCGGTCCCTCGGGCGGCGGCAAATCGACGATCCTCAATCTGATGCTGCGTCTCTACGAGGTCGACGGCGGCGTCATCGCCATCGACGGGCAGAACATCGCGGCGGTGTCGCGCCGCTCGCTACGCAGCCAGCTCGCCTATGTCGGACAGGACGTCTTTCTGTTTCGCGGCTCGGTGCGGGAGAACATTGCGCTCGGCCGCGCCGGCGCGACCGAGGCCGAGATCGTCGCCGCCGCCAAAGCGGCTTATGCGCACGACTTCATCATGGCTTTCCCGCGCGGATACGATACCCCGGTCGGCGAGCACGGCATGCAGGTCGCGGGCGGGGAGCGCCAGCGCATTGCGATCGCGCGCGCCCTGCTCAAGGACGCGCCGATCATC
Source organism: uncultured Alphaproteobacteria bacterium (assembly GCA_963827585.1). Taxonomy (GTDB): domain Bacteria; phylum Pseudomonadota; class Alphaproteobacteria; order Rhizobiales; family Xanthobacteraceae; genus VAZQ01. Next base: position 15,748 of record CAWHCK010000063.1, on the reverse strand, counting down.
CTGCTCGACGAAGCAACGGCATCGCTCGATTCCGAATTGGAGCGGCAGGTGCAGGGCGCGATCGAGCATCTGTGCCAGGGACGAACGACCATCGTGATCGCGCACCGCCTGCACACCGTCGTCGATGCCGATCGCATCTTCGTCATCGAGGACGGCACGGTCGTCGAATCGGGGCGTCACGACGAGCTGCTGCGCAAGGGCGGGCGCTACGCCTCGTTCTATCGCCTGCAGCTGCGGAAGCAGGAGCCGAGCCCGCCGGTCGCCATCGTCTCCTCGGCTTGAATTCTGCACGACGGAAACGGACATCATGAGCGCTGACGCCACGAAACACGCTGCCGACAACTACGTCGTCCCGCCGCCGCCGCAGGCCGCCATCGCGGTGGCCGGCACCGACAAGACGTTTCCGGTGCGCCGCATCTGGTGCGTCGGCCGCAACTACGAGGAACACATCCGCGAGATGGGTCACGACGTGCGCGACCCGCCGTTCTTCTTTTCCAAGCCGGCCGACGCCATCGTGCCGGATGGGGCGACCGTGCCCTATCCGCCGCTCACCAAGGACATGCACCACGAGGTGGAGCTGGTGGTGGCGCTCAAGTCCGGCGGCCGCAACATCAAGCTCGATCGCGCGCTCGACTGCATCTGCGGCTATGGCGTCGGGATCGATCTCACGCGGCGCGACCTGCAGATCGCCTCGCGCGACATGAAGCGGCCGTGGGAGATCGGCAAGGCGTTCGACGCCTCGGCGCCCTGCGGAGCGCTGCAGCCCGTCAGCAGGATCGGGCATCCGAGCAAGGGGCGCATCGCGCTCAAGGCCAACGGCAAGGTCCGGCAGGACGGCGATCTTGCGCAGATGATCTGGAACGTGCCGGAGGTCATCGTCAAGCTCTCCGAAATGGTCGAGCTCGCGGCCGGCGACATCATCATGACCGGCACGCCGTCGGGTGTGGCCGCGACCGTTGCCGGCGACAAGCTCGAATGCGAGATCGAAGGCGTCGGCAAGTTGACGGTGACGATCGGCCCGCCGGCTATTTGATCAACCCCTCCGCTTTCATCGCCTCCTGCACCTTGGGGCGCGCGCCGACGCGGTCGACATAAGCCTTGAGGTTCGGCCACTTGGCGAGATCCATGTCGATGCGCGACGTCCAGCGCAGCACCGTGAACAGGTAGGCATCGGCGACCGTGAATTTGTCGCCCATCAGGTACTGCTTGCCGGCGAGCTGCTTGTCGAGCCAGTCGAAGCGCTTGCCCAAATTCTCCTTGGAGATGGCCTTGTAGGCATCGGGCGTGGTGGGCCGGAAGATCGGACCGAAGCTCTTGTGCAACTCCGAGGTGACGAAGTTGAGCCACTCCTGGACCCGGTAGCGCTCGGGCTTGCCGGCCGCCGGCACGAGCCCGGCGGCGGGGTTCTGGTCGGCGATCCACTGCACGATGACCGGGCCTTCGGTCAGACGCTCGCCGTTGTCGAATTCCAGGACCGGCACCTGGCCCTTGCCGTTGATGGTCCAATAGTCCAGCCCGGACTTGGTCTTCTTTTCCTGATTGTTGACCTGCTCCAGGTCGAATTTGGCGCCGGCCTCCCGCATCACGATGTGGGGCGAGAGCGAGCAGGCGCCGGGCGCATAGTAGAGCTTCATTGTCAGCCTCCTTGAAGACCGCCGGCTACCGCCCGCGGGGGCCGGACCTTGCATCGGCCGGCTCACCTGCACAAGCCGGGTTCCCGACCTTGGAACCAGCCGAGCGGTTCGGCGTTAAGGGTTCCGTAACCATCCGGGAACAAATCTTTTCCACATTGCCGGGGCAGCGTCGACCGCAGGGGGTGCCGCAATGGGATCACTCGCTCAAACGAACCATGACCTTGCCCGGACCATGGCCGAGCGGGTCGTGGCCACGACGTCGCATGCCGAGGCGCTGAGGGAATTGCGCACGGCGTTCCCGGACAGCCCGCTCGCCGTGCGGGTGGCCGCTCTGGCGATGGTCATGCGCCGGGGCGCGGGCGACCCGTCTCACATTCCGAGATAGGCCTGCCGCACGCGGTCGTCCGCCAATAGCTCCTGGCCCGCCCCGGAGAGCGTGATCCGGCCGTTCTCGAGCACATAGGCTTTGGCCGCGAGCTTGAGCGACACCGCGACGTTCTGCTCGACCAGGACGCAGGTGAGACCCTCGCGGTTGAGATCGCGGACCGTGCGCAGCACATGCTGCACGATCGCCGGCGCCAGCCCCAGCGACGGCTCGTCGAACATGACGAGCTCCGGCGCCCCCATGAGGCAGCGGCCGATCGCCAGCATCTGCTGCTCGCCGCCGGAGAGCGTCCCGGCCGCCTGGCCCGAGCGCTCGGCGAGCACCGGAAACAGCGCCAACACCCGCTCGCGATTCCTGGCGCGGCTGGCGCGGGCACGCGCGAGCATCGCGCCCATGTCGAGGTTCTCCGCGACCGTGAGGGTCGGAAACACCTGGCGGCCCTCCGCGACCTGGCCGATGCCGAGGTTGCAGACGCGGTGGCTCTCCCAGCCGCCGATATCGGTGCCTCGGAACGCGATGCGCCCGCGCGCCGGACGGTGCATGCCGGCGATGGTGCGGATGAGCGAGGTCTTGCCGGCTCCGTTCGCCCCCACGATCGCGACGATCGACCCCTCGTCGATCTCGAGCGACACGTCGTCGAGCGCCTGGGCGTCGCCGTGGAAGACATCGAGATGCTCGACCCGCAACATCACTCGACCGCCTCCGCGCCGAGATAGGAGTGCACCACCGCGGGGTCGCGCACGACCGCGTCGGGCGCACCTTCGGCGATCGCGGCGCCGTGGTGCAGCACCAGGACGCGCGCGGCGAGCGCCATCACCGCGCGCATGACGTGCTCGATGAGAAGGATGGTGAGCCCGGTCTCGCGATTGAGTTTCGTCAAGATAGAGACCATGCGGTCGGTCTCCGCCGGCCGCAGGCCCGCCATCACTTCGTCGAGCAGGAGAAGCTTCGGGTCGGTGGCGAGTGCGCGCGCAACCTCGAGGCGCTTGCGGTCCGGCAGCGTCAGCGCCGACGCCGGCTGGTGACGTTTGCCGAACAGATCGAGCTGCTGGAGCACCTCCTGCGCGCGCCGGCGCGCGATGGCAAGATCGGGCCGATGCAGCATCGCACCGACGATGACATTGTCCTCGACCGAAAGCGTGGGGAACGGCCGCACCAATTGGAACGTGCGGCCGATGCCGCGGCGACAGATTTCATCGGGCGCGAGACCGTCGATGCGCGCGCCCGCGAAGACGATCGAGCCCCGGTCGGGTGCGAACGCACCGGCAATGAGGTTGAACAGGGTGGTCTTGCCGGCGCCGTTCGGACCGATGACCGCGAAGATCGAGCCTTGCGCGACCTGAAAGTTGACATTGTCGACCGCGAGCAGGCCGCGAAAGCGCTTGCTGACCGCCTCGACCGTGAGCAGCGCCGTCATGACCGGCGCTCCGTCACGCCGAGCTTGCGGGCGAGCCATGGCCACACGCCGTCCGGCAGCGCCAGCACGACCACGAGCAGGCAAAGTCCGTAGAACACCTGCTTGGCGCCGGGAGCGTCGAAGCCGAGCACGGTCAACAGCTCCTGCATCAACTCGGACAGGCCGGTGAGCAGGAAGGCGCCGATGATCGGGCCGAACAGCGTGCCGATGCCGCCGATGATCGGCCCCAGGATGATCTCGATCGAGCGCGAGATGTGAAACACCTGCTCCGGGAAGAGATTGTTGTAATAGAACGCGAAGAACACGCCGGCCACGGCGGTCATGCCCGCGGAGATCAGCACCGCGATCATCTTGTAGCGAAAGGTGTTGATGCCGAGCGAGCGCGCGGCCATCTCGTCCTCGCGGATCGCCTGCCAATAGTAGCCCATCCGGCTCTTGAGCAGGACGTGGCACAGCACGAAGGCCGCGACGGTGAGCGCGAGCATCAGGTAATAGAACATGGTCGGATTGCCGCGCAGGTTCCACAGGTCGTTGCGCGTGTAGTTGGCGACCGGCAGGAAGAATCCGCTCGAGCCACCGACCCACCTGAAATGATCGAACCCGATGCGCGCGAACTCCGCGAAGGCAATGGTCAGGATCGCGAAATAAACGCCGCCGACGCCGAAGCGGAAGGCGAGGAAGCCGATGAGCGCGCCGCAGGCCACCGCGATGGCGATTGCCGCCGGCAGCCCGAGCCAAGGACCTACTCCGAAATGTACGTAGAGCGCGGCCGTGGCGTAGCCGCCGAGCCCGACATAGATCGCGTGGCCGAGCGAGAGCTGGCCGGCAAAGCCCATCATCACGTTCCACGCCTGGCCGGTATAGGCGAAATAGAGGATGATGATCAGCACGGTGAGCAGATAATCGTTGGCGAGCCACGGCGCCGCCACGAGCCCCGCGAGCAGGAGCGCGAGCAGCACGAGCCCGCGGCGCGAAACTCCCTCGAACAGCCGCCTCACCATGACGGCCTTTTTCCCAGAATGCCCTCCGGCCGGAACAGCAGCACCAGCACGAGCAGGCCGAAGGAGAACATGCTCTTGGCCGATGGCGTGAAAAGCAGGCCGGCCATCGCCTCGACGAGCCCGATCAGGATGCCGCCGAGGAGCGCGCCCGGCATCGAGCCGAGCCCGCCGGTGATGACGATGATGAAGGCGAGCAGGGTCAAGGCCGGCCCCAGCGCCGGCGTGACGTCGAACAGCAGCACCAACATGGAGCCTGCGGCCCCGACGCAGGCCGCGCCCAGGCCGAAGGTGAGCGCATAGAGACGCTTGACGTCGAGCCCGACGACCAGTGCGCCGGTGTAGTTGTCGGCGCAGGCGCGGATCGCCTTGCCGACCGCCGCGAAGCGGAAGAATGCGAACAGCGCGACCGCGACCAGGAGCGTCGCGCCGCCGGCATAAACCTTGGTCGCATCGACGATCAGCGGCCCGATCAGGAAGCTGTCGAACGAATAGGCCGTCTGCACGTTGCGGGCGTCGGGCCCGAACACGATCAGCAGGACGTTGACGATGACGAGCGCGACCGCGACCAGCAGGATGAATTGGCTGTGCTCGGGCCGGTTGATGAACGGATTGATCAGGCCCGCCTGCATGGCGTAGCCGAAGACGAACAGCACGGCCGCGACCGGAATGAGCATCGCCAGCGGGTCGAGCCCGAACGCGGTGAACAGCACGATCGCAAGATACATGGCAATCGTCATCATTTCGCCGTGAGCGAAATTGACGACGCGCACCACTCCGAAAATGACCGAGAGGCCGAGTGCCATCAGGCCGTAGATGAGGCCGGTCAAAAGTCCGCTGACCGCGACGTTCAAATAGATCTCTGCGGCCACCGCTCGATCCTGCGAAGCATCAGAGCATGATCCGGAAAAGTGGGTACCGGTTTTCCGAAAAGATCATGCTCAAACAAAAGCTAGCGCGGCTGGCATGCTTTCAGCCCGATTGCACGCTCGGGCCGGCGCGGGCTCGGCCTGACGGTCAGCCGCGCCGGTCGTAGGGGGTCATCGGCAATTCCGGCTGGGCGTTCGAGGCCGCCTTCGGCGCGACCGTGACCAGCTTGCCGCCGCGGTTCTGGATCGCGGCATTCTTGAGCTTGTCGTTCTGGCCCTTCGCGTTGAACTGGATGCCCGGACCGATGCTGACATTGTCGGTGATGTTGGTGGCGCGGATGGCGTCGGCCAGCGCCTTCGGGTCGGTCGAGCGGGCGCGCTTGTAGGCATCGGCGGCGACGAGCAGCGCCTCGAACGTGAAGACGTGGTTGGTGTTCATATTGATGCCGGGATGGGCCTTGGCGAGCGCGGCCTCGAGCACGGGGCTGAGCTTCTTGTGCGGGTCGTACCAGGGCACGAAGCTCATCGGCCCGTCCGACAGCTTGCCCAAGGTCTTGAGATATTGGTCCTCGTACCAGCCCGGCCCCATGCTGAGCACCGCCATCGGCGTCCAGCGCTGCTTGACCAGCTCACGGGTGATCAGGATTGCATCGTTGAGCCGGCTGACCATGAGCAGTGCTTCGGCGCCGGTCGCCTTGGCCTTGGCCACCTCGACCGAGAGGTCGCGCGCAGTCGGATCGTAGGCGATCTGCTCGACGATCTGGTACGGCATGTTGAACTTGGGCATCACGGCGCTGATGCCCTGCTGCATCGAGGTGCCGAACGTGTCGTTGACGTGCATGAACACGACCGACTTGGGGGCCTTGCCGGTGCTCTCGAACAGTTCCTTCTGGTTGGCGAAGGCGTCGCCGAGGATCATCGGCGCGGTCGGGAAGTTGCGGAACACGAACTTGTAGCCCTGCTCGGTGATCTGCGGGGCCGCCGCGATATTGATGACGAACGGGATGCCCTTCTGCTCGGCGACTTGCGCGATCGCCGTGCTCTGCCCGGAGTCGAAGGCTCCGACCAGGAGCTGCGCGCCGTCGTTGATCAGCTTCTCGGCGCGGGCGCGCGCGACCTCCACGTTGGTCTCGGTATCGGCGTTCATGATCGCGAGCTCCGGCAAGCCGAGCTCCTTGAAGATGGGCGGAGCGATCTCCACACCGCGTTGGCAATCCTGCCCGATGCTCGCCTGCGCGCCCGACCGCGGCAGCAGCACGCCGACCTTTAAAGGCCCGCCCTGGGCGCGCACCACGCCGAACGGGGCGGTGCCGGCGAGCATCGCGGCGGCGCCGGCACCGGCGGCGAAGCGGCGGCGGGTGATGCCGCGAGATGTCTTCGGCAATTTGCGGATCATGTGAATTCCTCCCAGGATACGGCGGTCTCGTGCCCTAGTTCTCTTATTCTTCGATGCAAGATGCAATGGGCCACGGGAGCGCATAGCGTAGCAGGTATCATAGCGTAGCAGCTATCATCGAGCGTAGGAGCGCCCCCATGGAAAACGACGCCCCTGTCCTGGTCGAGCGGTGCGCAGGCTATCGCGTCATCACGCTGAACCGGCCGAAGCAGCTCAATGCCTTCAACGAGGCGATGCATCAGGCCCTCAAGCGCGCGCTGACCGAGGCCGAGGAGGACGGCGACTGCCGCGCGCTGTTGCTGACCGGCGCCGGCCGCGCCTTCAGCGCCGGCCAGGACCTGCACGAACGGATGTCCAAGGATGGCAAGGTGACGGTGGGGGCGAGCGCACTCGAGACTTATTACAATCCGCTCGTGCGCAAGCTGCGCGCCCTGCCCTTCCCCGTGGTTGCCGCCGTGAACGGCATCGCAGCCGGCGCCGGCGCCAACATTGCGCTCGCCTGCGACATGGTGCTGGCGGCGCGCTCGGCAACATTCGTGCAGGCCTTCGCCAGGATCGGCCTGGTGCCCGATTCGGGCGGGACCTGGTTCTTGCCGCGCCTGGTCGGCCCCGCCCGCGCCCGCGGGCTCGCACTCACCGCCGAGCCGCTCGCGGCGGAGAAGGCCGAAGCCTGGGGCCTGATCTGGCGGATGATCGACGATCTCGAGCTCATGGCGGAAGCCCACAAGCTCTGCGTCCACTTCACCGAGGCGCCGGCGATCGGGCTCGCCTTGATCAAGCGTGTGCTCGATGAGTTCCTGGAGCAATGATCTCGACGCGCAGCTCGACCTCGAGCGCGAGACCCAGCGCGAGGCGAGCCTCACGCCCGACTACGCCGAAGGCGTGCGCGCCTTTCTGGCAAAGCGCCCGCCCGTATTCGGCAACCGCAGAGGTGCATAGTGCGTATGGTCGGCAAGCATTTGAAATGACAATACTTTTTCCATCGTGCCGCGCGCTGGTCAGTGCGGCGGGATCTGGATCAAGTCCGCCAGTTGCTCCGGCCGCAACGGCTTGTCGAGAAATTTGAGCTGCACCGCGTTCGCCATCACCGCGTCGAGATCGGAGAGGCGGTCGTGGCGCATGGCCTCCCTGGTCTGGAACTTGTCGCGCGTGACGGCGGCAAGCTCGACCGGCACGTTCATTTGCTCGGCATAGATTTTGATCGCCTCGGGACTGGAAAACATCCAGTCCAAGGTCTCGCGATAGGCGCGCACGAAACGCAGCAGCGCGTCCTTGCGCTCTTTGAAAACGTTGGCATTGACCATGTCGACGCGAACGGTCTGGGTGCGCAGCGACGGCACGTCGTTGCCATTCGCGACGATGCGAATCTTGCCGTCGGCCAACTCCTTCAGCCCGAATGGCGGCGCGCTCCAGCCGATGTCGATCTGGCCCGACATCACCTGGGTGAGCGTGGCCGGCTGCGTCCCGGTCGCGGTCGGCATTGCCCTGATGCCGAGCTCCTGCAGGAAGGCGAGAACGACGTTATGGCTCGACGATCCGCTCGCCGAATAGCCGATGGTGGTCTTGTCGCCGGCGTCCGCGAGCCGCTTGATGGGCGAATCCGCGCGCACGTACCAATAGAGGTCTCCCGCTCCGGTGAAGTTGGCCCCGATCACGCGGATGGGCGCGCCCTTCGAATAGGCTCGCAAGACCGCGGCGGTGCCGATCCCCACCGTGAGGTCGGCGGAGCCTGAAATCACCGCCTGCAATGTCTCGCCGCCGCCGGAGGTGCCGAAGATCTCGAGCACCAGGCCGTGCTTCTTGAAGATGCCGGCGCGCTGTCCGAGCCGCGGCCCGTCCACCGCCCAGAGCCCGAGCTGCCCGACGGCCACCTTGAGGGTGTCGCCTGCCGCGGTTTGCGCGCGCGCCTCCGGCGCCGCCGACGCGAGCGAGGCAACCAGCGCCATCGCACCCAGCGCCCTGCCGCCTGTCATCGTCTCCTCCCCAGAACGCGCGGAGGCCTGCCGACCTTTTGTTTCGCGCTTTGTCTTGCGTCGTCTTGCGCCGTTATTTCCTCGGCGGGATTTGAATGAATTCCGCCAGTTGCTCCCTGGTCAACGGCGCATCGATGAATTTGAGCTTCACGGCATCCCGCTGAATGCCGTCGAGGTCCTTCATCTCGTCGGTCTGCATGGCCGCTTTCGCATGGAATTCCTTGATCGAGTCCGCGATCAGGGTCTCGTCGAGCTTCATCTTGTCGGCATACATCTTGATCGCCCTGGGATCGGCGTACATCCAGTCGACGGCCTCGCGATAGCCCTGGACGAAGCGCAAGATCGCGTCCCGTTTCGTCTTCAAGGCATCGGCGTTGACGATGATCGTTCGCACCGTCTGCCCGCGCAGCGAGGGAACGTCGCTGCCGCGGATGAGGATGCGGATCTTGCCCTCCTTGAGCTCCTTCACGCCGAACGGCGGGGACGCCCAACCGATATCGATCTGTCCGGACATGACCTGGGTCATGGTGCCGGGCGGGCCGCCGGTCGCCGTCGGCTTGGCCTTGACGCCGAGCTCGTCGGCGAACGCCAGCACGAGGTTGTTCGAGCTCGAGCCGCTGGTGGAATAGGCGATGGTGTTGCTGGCGGTGACGTCCTTGACGGTCTTGAGCGGCGAATCCGCCCGCACGTACCAATAGAGGTCGGCCGTTCCGGTGAAGGCCGGCAGCAGGATGCGCACCGGCGCGCCGCGCGCAAACGCGCGCATGACGCCGGCAACGCCGACGCCGGCGCCGAGATCGGCGCTGCCGGAGATCACGGGCTGCATGGTTTCGCCCGCGCCCTGGGTGCCGACGGTCTCGAGCACGAGATTGTGCTTCTTGAAGATGCCGGCGTCCTGGCCGAGCGTCGGCGCCTGGTTCTCCCAGTTGTTGATCTGGCCGATCGCGACCTTGAGCTGGTCCTCCTTGAGCTTGTCCTGGGCCAGCGCCGAGGCGCCGGTGAAGACGAGCGGCGCGAGCAAGGCAGCGGTTGCCAGCGTCGTGGCGGCTTTCGGCTTCATCGTGTCCTCCCTCTTTCCTTCTTCTGACCGCGCGATGGCGTTTTACGCGAAGTCGCGGCCTTGACCGATGCGGCCCGCGGCCGCGCCTTCGACCTGGCGGCAGCGCGCGGCGGCAGCCCGCCGGCTTTGTCGAGACGCAACGTCCAATATTCCCAGGTTCGATCGGTCACGTTGGGCATCGCATTGATGGTTCCGGCAAGCCGCGTCTCGCCCGGCGTCAGCGTCGGCACCTTTCCGAGGAGCTGCGCCCGCAGCTGATATTCGGCGTTCTGGCACATGAAGATCGCGCGCGAGACGAGCTCGCGCAGATCGCCTCCGACCACCGTGGCGCCGTGATGGTTCATCAGGACGGCGGCGTGCGGGCCGAGCGCGCGCGCCAGGGAACGGCCCTCCTCGGGCTTGACCACCAGCAGGTTGGTATCGCCGAACTCGTCGCGCTGGTTCCAGAACGGCAGCGTTTCGCCGCCCGCGGCGCCGAGGTGAAAGACCGGAACGATGGCAACGCCTGCGATGCAGAACGGCATCACCGCCGGGGCATGATGGTGGCAGACCGCCGTCACGTCCGGGCGCGCCTGGTAGATGCAGCCGTGGATGACCCGCTCGGCGTAGAGCCGCACGCTCGGCTTTTCGACCGGGTCGGAATCGAGCGTGAACTCCAGAATGTCGGCCGCCTCGATCAGCCCCGGCGAGCGCGAGCGCGAGAGCAGATAGCGATCGGGATCGGCCGGGTGGCGCATGCTGACATGGCCGAAGGCGTCGAGCACGCCTTCGTTCGCCAGCATGCGATTGGCGAGCGCGACCTGGTAGCGGACATCGGAAAGATCAGTGGGCACGGGAGTTCCTGCGCTTGAATGGCGGCGGGATGTTGCGGCCGCCGCGCGAGCAAAGCCGAAATGGCCTGCGTTGCCAAGCGCCCGCGGCGCGTGCCTGGGCGCGCAGCAGACCCCTTGCCTCCCCGCCTTGCCAACGTGCAATGATGTCCGCAGATTTTCGCTCGGAACCGAGCCAATTGGAGAATGCCCCATGAATCCTGTCGTCGCCGTCATCGCGCCCGGCATGATGGGCGCCGCCGTCGGCAAGCGGCTGGTCGATCACGGCCTCAAGGTGCTGACCTCGCTCAAAGGACGCAGCGCCGAGACGGTCGAGCGCGCCAAGGCCGCCGGAATGGCGTCCGCCAGCGACGAGGAGATCGCGGCGACCGATTTCATCCTGTCGATCCTGCCGCCGGGGGACGCAGTCGCGCTGGCGCAGCGGTTCGCGCCGGCGCTCACCGCCAGCAACAGCAAGCCGATCTTCGTCGACTGCAACGCGGTGAGCCCGCCGACGGTCGAGCGCATCGCCGCCGCCATCGCGCCGACCGGTTCGCCCTTCGTCGACGCCGGCATCATCGGCGCGCCGCCGAAGCCGAACGACGCGGGGCCCCGCTTCTACGCCTCCGGGCCGGATGCGCCGCGCTTCGCCAAGCTCAAGGATTTCGGGCTCGACGTGCGCGTGCTCGGCGGCCCCATGACCGCCGCTTCGGCCATGAAGATGTCCTATGCCGGCATCACCAAAGGCACGCAGGCCCTGGGCGCGGCCATGCTGTTGGCGGCGACCCGCGGCGGGACGGCTGACGCTCTCTTCGCCGAGCTGCAAGGCAGCCAGCCGCAGATGCTGGCCTGGCTCAAGCGCAGTCTGGCGCAGATGCCGCCGAAGGCCTATCGCTGGATCGCGGAAATGCACGAGATCGCCGACTTCGTCGGCGAGGACCCCTCCGCCCACGAGCTTTACGTCGGCGCCGCCCATTTCTACGAGCAGATCGCGCGCGATTTCGAGGGCGACAAGACGCAAGTGTCGGCGCTCGAGGCGTTCCTGAACAAGGGCGCGAGCGGTTGACCCCGATGCGGGCCCATGTTCCTGTAAACATACGGAAAAAAACAGGACGCCGGGCCGTCCCGCCTCAATATCCTTGCCAGCGGAACGTGACGAACCGGTCGTCGGCGCCCGCCTCTCCGTCCGCGACCCATGCGCTCGATCCGGGCGTACACGCCGGCCGGCTGCAAGATCGGCGACGCCTCTGCGCGCAGGTGCTTTACGACGCTGCCGGCATCATGCTCTCGATGTCCGGTCCAGAGCTGCTCGCATTGCGCGTTGGGCGATGAGCTCGCCAACGCGCTTCGATGGTGGCGTTGTGGCGCTCGCATGCCTATCGACGTGCTCATGCATCGCACGTGTGTCCCGCACTGCCGTTCATCGCAGCCGCTTGCGTCCTGACTGCGTTCGCTCGCCTGTGTTCCCGCCTGCCCCGGCACCGCCGTCTCGAAGCGGCGTCCCTTCGCCGGGACGATGCCAGGTCACCGTAACCCTCCGTGCGCTTAGGGACGACGCACACGTAGATAGTCGATCTACCTCTCCGAGCGCATCAGGGTGCGGCTTCGCGCCGGCCCCGACAGAAGCGCAACCCCGGCACGGCACGATGCCGTCGCGGCCGGTAGGATGGGTTGAGCGCAGCGAAACCCATCACCGTGCCGCACCCCTTCGCGATGGGTTTCGCTGCGCTCAACCCATCCTACGAGCTTAGTTTCGAGTTTGACGCACAAAGGCGCTGCAAACTCGGTCGGCTCCCCTCCCCCTTGTGGGGAGGGGTTGGGGGTGGGGGTCGTTGTTGTTGGATATACCTCGCGCAACAACAACGACCCCCACCCCGCCCGCCTTCGCTTCGCTTCGGCGGTCGACCCTCCCCACAAGGGGGAGGGTAGGAGCGCGTTGCTTCGTTATTCCGCCACACGCAATCCACCAATGCTGCGCCGGCCCGAGGACCGAGGTCTCCGGGAGCGCCGTGCTACCCCTATTCACAATGTCAAACAGCCCGGTGCCGGATGTGCCCGCCACCACTCTCTCAATCTTTCGAACCGCAATTCTTGTCGAACCGCAGCTCTCTTCGCTCCCGCGGCGCTTGCGGCGCCCCGGGTCGATCCTTCATCTTGCTGCCACCCCCGCGAGGGGATGGCGGAGCGCCGACAGGCGCCAGCCTTGAACATGTCGCGCTGGTAAGGCGCGACGCCACGCTTGCGAGGCGTGGGCCCTCCCGCGCAACCGGGAGGCCGCCTCTCGGCGCTCCACCGTGGCGCTGTCGGCCCAGGGTCCGCTTCCGTCGCCGGCGTTGCCGCCGGCTCCGGTGCGAAGGCTCCACGCCGCCGGGCGATCCTGCCCGGCCGCGGCCCCGGGCGTCTCGTGTCCGCGGTTACGAGCCGCGGTCGACGCCACTCCCGCTCCGCCGTCAGGATCGTCTCCGGAGACGCCCCTCATGAGCGGGATGTTTAAATCATACGCCAGCTTCGGAGTGTAGTCAAGAACTATATTCGTATCGTCGGCAGACGCAACTTGTGTTATGGCTCTGGCCCGTCACAACCGCTCCTTCAGGAAGCGGATGAGGCGCGGCGCCATGAAGCCGGAATGGCTGCCGGGCTCCTCGATCGGATCGCCGACCCAGTAATGCGGCGCGCCCTGCAGGATGCAGGTGCGCACGAAAAAGCCGGCCTGCTTCAAACGCATGAGGAACGCGTCGGTCTGCGCGCGCCGGTCGACGAGATCGTCCTCGGTTCCCACCGCCAGGAACACGCCGATCTGGTTGTTGGCGAAGGTGGCATAGTTGATGGAGGACGCCTCGAAATAGCGTTGCGGGTCCTCCATGGGCGCGGCGCCCATGAAGTTCTCGATGTTGTTCTCGCGCGGGCTCTGCAGCTGGTAGCGCTGCCACATCTCCACCAGATCGTAGACGCCGTAGACGCCGACCAGCGCCTTCACCTTGGCGCCGGCCGCCGCGTGGGCATCATTCGGATACGCGCCCTTGAAGACCGCGCTGCCGCCGCCGAGCGCCGCCAACGAAGCCAGATGCGCGCCGGCGGAGGCGCCGAACAGGGCGATGCGCTCGGGATCGACCTTGATCTCGCCCGCGCTGCCGCGCATGAATTGCACCGCCGCCAGCACGTCGGCGACCGCCTGCGGGAACATTTTTTGCCCCTTCTTCGCCAGGCGGTAGCTGACCGCGAACAGCGCGTAGCCGCGCTCGGCGAGATACGGTCCCCAGAATTGAAACGCGTTGCGCGCGCCCGCCTGCCAGCCGCCGCCGTGCACGGCGACGAGCGCCGGAAACGGTCCGGCGCCCGCCGGCAGATAGAGGTCCCCGAGCAGCGAAACGCCGTCGTGGGTGGCATAGGCGACACCCGCGCGGGTTTCGATCGGTTGCGATGCTGGCATGTCTCTCTCTCCTGTAGCCCTCGATATGTCTGACTCGATGATCCGTCGGCAAACTCGGTGAGGTCTATCGATAAGTCCGACCCTCCTCACCCTCATCCCTCTTTCCCAAATCGGGAGAGGAAGCCGCCGCGCATTGCCGCACGATCGATCGGCCCACGTGAACCGCTCTAGTTTCGAATGAGGTTTGGGCCGAGATGCTCGCCGGCGTCCATGCGCAGGCACTCGCCGGTCATGACGATGGCGTCGGTCACCAGGAACAGCGCCGCGCGCGCCACGTCGATCGGCCAGATCCCGCGCTGCAGGGGAAATTCGGTCTCGGCCTGGCGCACGCGCGCCGCGTATTGCTCCTCGGTCATGATCTTGCGCGTCCAACTGCCCAGGAGCCCGGCGGGGCACAGCGCATTGACCCGCACCTCCGGCGCAAGCGCGCGCGCCATGCTCATGGTGAGCGTGTTGAGCGCGCCCTTGGAGGCGGCATAGGCGATCGAGCTGCCGGCGCCGCGCAGCGCCCCGATCGAGGAGATGTTCACGATCGCCGCGTCGCCCGTCGCCTTGAGATGCGGCGCCGCGGCGCGGCACATCTGATAATTGCCGATCAGGTTGACCGCATAAGTCCGCTGGAACTCGTCGGCATCGAGGAGGTCGAAATCCTTGTGCGGGATGGTCCTGGTGACGGCGGCGTTGTTGATGAGCACGTCGAGCCGGCCCCATCGCGCAACCGCGGCCTCGACCAGTCGCCGGCAGTCGTCGTCCTTGGCAACGTCGGCCTGCACCGCGAAGGACCGCACACCCGCCGCCTCGCACTCGGCCACGACCTTCTCGGCGCCTTCCCTGTTGCGCGCGTAGTTCACCACCACGTTGCAGCCGCGCTCGGCGAGGACCCTGGCGCAGGCGGCGCCGACGCCGCCGTCCGAGCTCGAGCCGGTGACGATGGCGGCCTTGCCCTCGAGCTCCAACGCCCCCTCCCCCTTCGACGCCTTCGCCAGGACGTTACGCCCGGGCGTAGCGGCCGCGATTGAAGAAGCGGTCCTTGTCGTCGTCGGAGGCGGTCTCGCGGTTCGACTTGATCGCACCGACCTTGGCGAGCGCGGCCTTGACCGCCGGGCGCGCGTCGATGGCGTTGAACCAGCGCGCGAGATTGGGGTGGTCGTCCCACTTCACGCCCTGGGCATCGTGATTGCGCGTCCACGGGAAGGTCGCGATGTCGGCGATGGAATAATCCTCGCCGCCCAGGATAGGGCGACTGTCCGAGCCGGCTCTCCAGCACCTCGTAGAGCCGCTTCAATTCGGAGGTGTAGCGGCCCATCGAGTAGTCGTTACCGGTCTTGGGCGCGAACAACTTGAAATGGGTCCACTGTCCGAACATCGGCCCGACGCCGGTGAGCTGGATCATCAGCCACTGGATCGTCTCGAATTTCTTGGCCGGGTCCTTGGGCAGAAACTTTCCGGTCTTGTCGGCGAGATAGAGCAGGATCGCGCCCAACTCGATCACCGTGAAGGGCTTGCCGCCCGGTCCGTCGTGATCGACGATCGCGGGAATTTTGTTGTTCGGGTTGATCTTCGCGAAGTCCGGCTTGTATTGATCGCCCTTCCAGACGTCGACGAAATGCTCCTTGTAGGGCAGCCCGCATTCCTCGAGCATGATGTAGATTTTCTGAACGTTCGGACTGGTGAGCGCATAAAGATCGATCATGGGAGGTTGGCCTCTTGCTGTGCCGGGAGGCGGCAACGGTAACGAGCCGCGCTCGCTCGAGCAAGCGCCCAACGTCAATGCAGA
>CAWHCK010000062.1:0-61159 GCA_963827585.1 uncultured Alphaproteobacteria bacterium | reverse complement strand
GGTGCGGCGCCGTACGTGGCCTTCAAGTATTACGACATCGCCAAGCCGATGACCTACTTGCCGGCGACCCTGTTTGCAGCGCCTGTGGTCGTCAACCGCCGCTGGCTGAAATCGCTCGGCCCTGAGCTCGGGGCGATCGTGCGCGAGGAATCGCGCAAGGCGGAAGAGGTATTCGCCGAGTGGAACATCAACGACATTCAAAGCAAGGAAGACATCTGGAAAAAGAACGGCGGCGAGATCATCACGATGTCGCCCGACGAATCCAAACGCTACGTCAATACGGTGTCTCCGGTCGCGGCGTCGATCCTCTCGGCTAATCCGAAGGTCAAGGAAGATTACGAAGCCTTGCTCGCAGCGGCGAAACGATATCGCTCGTAATGAGATCGCGCGTCCTGTATGAGCGCCCACTCATCTGCTGATCCGGACAAACCGGCCGACGGCGCCCGTCGTCAGCTCCCGACGAAATGGACGGCCAGCCAAACGGTGGGCTTCCCCTTCGCCGTCCACGTCACGCGGTGGGGACGATGGGCGGGGATCAGGACATAGTCACCCGGGCGAAGATTGCGCTCACCTTCGCCCTCGATCCAGAGACCCGCCGAGCCGACGAGGAGCAGGACCCATTCGTCGTGGTCCTGATTGTATGGCTTGTCCGCTGGCGTGGATTGACCAGTCGAGACGATCCGCTCGATCCGCGCGCCCTTGCGCGAAACGAGCTCGGTGAAAATCTCCTCCTCTGCATGAGGGAGGAGATCATCGAACAGATTGATCACACGCCGGCCTCCAATATCGGGGGGATGGGGCGCAGAGACCGCGCCACGCCCGCGATGGTTCGACGTCACATGACACAGGTTCGACATACGTCACGCGTCGACCAAAGTTTTGAATCCTCCGTAGATCATGCGTTTGCCGTCGAAGGGTGGCTTCGCATCCATCATCTTCGCAAGCCGTGGATCCTTCATGACCTTTGCGTTGACGCGGTCGCGATGGGCGCGCGACTTGAATACAATGTAGGAGAAGCACACGGTTTCCCCACGCTTGAGCTTGACGCTGCGCGGGAACGAGGTCCGCTTTCCCACCTTGACATCGTCGGCGACGCATTCGCGAACCTCGAGCGCGCCGTGATCTCGCCAGACCTTGGCTGCCTTTTGCGCCATGCTGCGGTAGGCCTTGAGGTTTTTCCTCGGGACGGGGGCGACGAATCCATCGACGTAGGCCATCGGAACCTCCTTCAATTGCCGGAAAGCTCAACTCATGCATCTTGGGCTGCGTGACAACAGGAGTGCGCAACGGTCGGCGACGACATATCTCGCCCCCGTCGCGTGGGGGAGCGGATAAGCACGCTCCCCATTTCCCAAGGACGAATGATCCTGCCCGCAGCCGACAGGTCCTCCCCGAGAACTTCGGCCGTTTTTTGGTCGCCGGTTCCCCCAGCGGTTCCGTCTCGCGAACACGTAGCGCCGACGCTCGATTGTCCCGACTGCAGGGATCGTGTTAGCCTCCCCCAAAACACCAAACCGAGGGGAGGACCTGTGCGGCGCGGGCGCCTCGTTGCATGCGTCTGCTTATTGGCCATCTTCCTGGCCGCCCTCGTCACGTCGTTCGACTACTCGCTCACGGATGCCTTGGGTCCGGGGCCTGGCTTCTTCCCCTTCTGGCTGAGCCTGATCGGTGCCGCGCTCACGCTCGCCATGTTGATCCAGGATGCGCGCGGCCGGGACGTCGGCCCCGCAAGCATTCTCCCCACCCGGCAGGCGATCTTGCAGGGCGGCGCCGTGCTGGTTGCGCTGACGGTCGCGGCCGCGCTGCTCGAGCCGCTCGGCTTCCGGCTGACCATGCTCCTGTTCATCGTCGGCCTCTTGCCGCTGCTTGGCGCGCGGTCGCCGTCTGCCGTTCTGCTCACCGCGGCGGCGGGAAGCTTCGGCGTCTTCCACGTCTTCTATTACTGGCTCAAGGTGCCGCTGCCGGTCGGCGCGCTCGGGCTGTGAGGCTGATGCAGGATGGATACGCTCCAGCATCTCGTGGCGGGCTTGGCGGCAATGGGCCTGCAAAACCTCGGTTTTGCCCTGATCGGTTGCGTGCTGGGCACGTTGATCGGCGTGTTGCCGGGGCTGGGGCCGGCCGCCGGCACGGCCATGCTGATCCCGCTCACCTTCAACCTCGACCCGATCGGCGCGCTCATCATGCTCAGCGCCATCTATTACGGCGCCATGTACGGCGGCACGATCACGTCGGTGCTGATCAACGTGCCGGGAGAAGCGGCCTCCGTCATCACCTGCTTCGACGGTTATCAAATGGCGAAGCAGGGGCGCGGCGGCACCGCGCTCGGAATTGCGGCCATCGGCTCGTTCATCGGCGGCATCGTGGCGACCATCGCGCTCATCGTGGTTGCCCCGCCGCTCGCGCGGCTCGCGCTGAGCTTCGGCCCGCCCGAGTTCTTCGCGCTGATGCTGGTCGGCCTCGCCCTCATCACCGGTCTTGCCGGGTCTTCGCTGGTGTCCGCCCTCGTCATGGCCGTGCTCGGGCTGCTGATCGCCATGGTCGGGATCGACCCCGTGCGTGGCGCGCCACGCTTTACCTTCGGCATCCCGAGCCTCTATGACGGCGTCGGCTTCATTCCCGTCGTGATGGGTCTCTTCGGCATCGCCGAAATCCTGCACACGGTCGAGAGGCCGTACCGCGAGGTGATCAAGACGAGGCTGACTTCGCTGATACCCTCCCGCGAGGAATGGCACCGCTCGCTCGGCGCGATCGCGCGCGGCACCGGCATCGGATTTTTCTTGGGGCTCATCCCCGGCGTCGGCGCCATCATCCCGACCTTTGTGGCCTATGTCGTCGAGAAGCGAGTCTCGAAGACGCCGGAAAGGTTCGGCCACGGCGCCATCGAGGGCGTGGCCGCGCCCGAGACGGCCAACAACGCCTACGCCAACGCGGCGATGATCCCGTTGCTGACGCTCGGCATACCGAGCTCGCCGACCATCGCGGTGTTGATGGGCGCCTTCATCATCAATGGCCTTACTCCGGGCCCCTTCCTGTTCAAGGAGCGTCCCGACCTCGTCTGGGCGGTGATTGCAAGCTTCATGGTCGGCAACATCATGCTCCTGGTCCTGAACCTGCCGTTCGTCGGCATGTGGGCGCGCCTGCTGCATCTGCCCTATCAGTATGTGAGCGTCGGGACGCTCTTGTTCTGCATCATCGGGGCCTACAGCCTGCAGCAGAGCGTGTTCGATGTCGGCGTCATGATCGCATGCGGCTTCATCGGCTATTGGCTGCGCAAGATCGATCTTCCAGTCGCACCGCTGGTGCTCGGCTTGATCCTCGGACCGTTCATCGAGAAATCGCTGCGAACCTCGCTCGAAATGTCGGGCGGCGATTTCACGATCTTTTTGACGCGGCCGGTGTGCCTGGGGCTGCTGCTGGTCGCCGCCGCCGTGCTGGTCGGCTCGCTGCTGCGCCCGCCGTCGCCCGAGGCGCGCCAATCGAGTGCTTGAACGACAATCAACCAGAAGGAGGAACGTCAATGATGTCTCGCATCGTCATCGCCATCAGCGGCGCAGCCTTGGCGCTCGCCGCGGCGGCCGGCAGCGCCGGCGCGCAGGATTTTCCCAGCAAGCCGATCCAACTCATGGTGGCGTACCCGGCAGGCGGTTCGACCGATGTCGGTGCGCGCATCGTCGCTTCGATTGCCGAGAAGGCGCTCGGTCAGCCGATCGTGGTGGTGAACAAGGGCGGCGCCGGCGGCCAAGTCGGTTGGACCGAGCTGGTGCGTCAGCGGCCGGATGGTTACTACATCGGCTACATCAACCTGCCGGCCACCAACACGGTCATCCTCGATCCCGACCGCAAGGCCATCTTCACCGAGAAGGACTTCTCTCCGATCATCAACCAGGTGCTCGATCCGGGTGTGATCTGGGTCAGGGCGGACAGCCCCTACAAGACCGTGCACGACCTGATCGATGGTGCCAAAAAGGCGCCCAGCACCATCCGCACCGCCACCACCGGCATTCTCTCGGACGATCATCTCGCCATTCTGATGACGGAGGAGGCGGCACCCGGTGCCGTTTTCCGCCTCGTGCACCTCGAGGGCGGCGCGGCGCAGCTCAAGGAGATCATGGCGGGAAATATCGACGCCGCCTTCGACAACGTCGGCAGCATCATGACACGCGTGAAGTCGGGCGAGGTGCGCGCGCTCGCCGTGATGGACGACGTGCGCTCGAAATTCCTGCCCGACGTGCCGACCATGAAGGAGCTCGGCTATCCGACCGTCATCTCGAACTCCACCCGCGGCATCGCGGGTCCGAAAGGCCTGCCCGAACCGGTTTTGAACAAGCTGCGTGAAGTCCTGAAGAAGGCGATGGAGGATCCCGATCACGTCGGCAAGCTGGAAAACCAGGGCCTCGCCATCAAGGTCATGGTGGGCGACGAGTACGCCAAGTATTTCCTCGAAACCCACGCCAAGGCCAAAAAGTACACCGAGTGGGCGAAGAGCCGCCCGTCCAGGTGATCCCGAGGGGACCGTGGAGAGGCGGATGCGAGCGCTGATTTCGACGTCCGGACGTCATTTACATTTTCGGCGCGTCCACGTCGGTTAGATCGCTCAGATCCGCGGGCTCAGGGCTGGGTTTGCCGATGGCGGCGAGTGCTGCGCGGAGCTGCCCGCCTGCGCGGTCGAGGACGTTTGCCGCTTCCTTTACGTCACAGCCATGCAGAAGCAGTACTGCGAGCTTTACGTTCCCGTTTGCCCGATGCAATGCTCCTCGTGCCTGCTCGCCGCTGCACGCGGTGAGCCGCATGAGGATGCTTTCGCTACGTCGCACCAGTTTCTGATTGACGGCTTGGAGGTCCACCATAAGGCCGTCGTAGACTCGGCCCAGCAAGATCATAACCAGAGATGAGAAGACATTGAGGGTGATGCGCTGCGCCGTTCCGGCTTTCATTCTTGTGGACCCTGCAATCGGCTCCGCACCGGTGTCGAGCCAGATGGCGTGATCGGCTTGCTCGAGGATGGGCGTATCGCGGTTGTTTGCAACTCCGATCGTCAAAGCGCCTCGTCGTCTTGCTTCCTTCAGGCAGGACAGCGTAAACGGCGTGGTTCCACTTGCAGCAACGGCGATCAATACGTCGTCGACGCCGATTTCGTGCTGCTGAACAAGTCGGACACCTTGATCGACGGCGTCCTCGGCGCCTTCGACCGACCGCAGCAACGCATCCCTGCCGCCTGCCATGAGAAGCAGCAGCCGATCTTGCGGCCAGCTGAAAGTCGGAATGAGCTCCGCGCCGTCTTGGACCGCAAGTCGGCCGGAGGTCCCCGCGCCGACATAGACCAACCGGCCGCCGTTTCGCAATCTCGCTTCAGCGGCAAGTGCAGCCCTCACCAGGGCAGGGCGGGCGGCTCTCACCGCGGCCACTGCCGTGAATTGGCCCTCGATCATCGCCTCGACGATGTCCGAAGGCTCCCAGACGTCGATATCAGAATATCGCGGGCTAGCGCGCTCGGTATCCATAGGTCACGCGAAATGTTGACACATGTAGTAGAACGCTTTCCGATCCTGGTTGGTTCTCACGTGCTAGAATATGCAAGGGGCACCGGAAGGGGAATGCCCTCATGGACCTACTTCTGCTCGGAATCGACGGTGGAGCCAGCGGGTGTCGCGCCCGCCTTTGCACCATGTCGGGCGCGAGTCTGGGTGAAGGGGCTGGTGGTCCGGCCAATATCCGCCTGGGGGCGAAGGAAAGTCTCGCTTCGGTCCTTCAGGCCACCAGGCAGTGCATGAGCGAAGCAGGACTGTCGCCGCGCGAGCTCGAAAGAGTTGTCGCTTGCCTGGCATTGGCCGGAGCCAGCGAGCCGAGCCATCTGGAGGCCATACGACGGCACAGGCATCCCTATCGCACGGCGGTTTTCGTCCCCGATGCGCAGGCAGCGTGCATTGGCGCTCATGGAGGACGTGACGGCGGCACTATCGTGATCGGTACCGGCATGATCGGCTGGGCCGAGCTCAATGGACGGCAGTATCGGGTCGGCGGCTGGGGTTGGCCTATCTCGGACGAAGGAAGCGGCGCCTGGCTCGGTTGCGAGGCGTTGCGCCGCACGTTGTGGGCCCATGACGGGCGCATCCCATGGACGCCGCTGCTGCGTTCGCTGTTTGTCAGGTTTCGCTCCGATCCGCATGCGATCGTGCGTTGGATGACCGGCGCATTGCCAAGGGATTTCGCAACTTTCGCACCAGAGGTCGTCGGACATGCGTCGGCCGACGACCAAGTTGCGGTTGAGCTCCTGCGGCTTGCGGGCGGACACGTCGATGCGTTGGCGCAACAGCTCGTTGCCTTCGGCGTGGGTCGGGTGTCCCTGGGCGGCGGTCTCGCGGCATCGATCGAGCCGTGGCTGGCCGATGCCACGCGGCGTCATCTTGTCGCTCCCCTCGGCGATGCCGTCGATGGCGCCCTGCAATTGGCCCGCAATGCTGCGCAATCCGAGCTCCGCGGCGAACTCACCCAGTGGGGGCGCCGCCGGTGAGCGACGCTCGAGCCAAGATGGAAGCGGAATGGCAAGAGAGCCCCGATGCCGTGCGGCGGCAGCGAGAGGCGCTCGAAGCTCCGCTGGCCGAACTGCTGCGTCGCATCAGGCGCGATCCGCCCAATGTCATCGTGACGTGCGCGCGCGGAAGCTCGGCCCATTCGGCGACGTTCGGAAAACACCTCTTCGAGCGCCATCTGGGCATTCCGGTAAGCGCCTTTGCGCCCAATGTGGCTACCATCTACAGGCAGCGGTTAAGGCTCAATGGTCAACTCTTCGTCACGGTCTCGCAATCCGGAAGAAGCGACGACCTCATCGAGTCGGCGGTGATGGCCAAGGCAGCCGGCGCACTTACCGCAGCCATCGTCAACGATACTGAAAGTCCGCTCGCGAGATCGTCCGACATCGTGCTTCCGATGGCCGCAGGGCCCGAGTTCAGCGTGGCGGCCACCAAGAGCTTCGTGACCAGCCTTTCCGCCTGGCTTCATGTCGTCGCCGGATGGGCCGAGCTCGGCGAATTGCAGGCGGCAATCGAGCGTCTGCCGGATCGTCTCGCGGCCGCCACGCGGCTCGATTGGAGCTCGGCCTTGAACGCGCTGTGCGAGGCAACGAGCCTCGTGACTCTGGGGCGAGGGCCCACGCTGGCGATCGCGCGAGAGGCTGCCTTGAAGTTGAAGGAAACGTCAAATCTTCATGCGGAAGCATTCAGCGGCGCTGAATTCGTGCATGGCCCCGTGGCCCTCGTCGACGCGTCCTACCCGGTTCTGCTGTTCATGCCAACCGACCAGGCCGCAGCCGGGCTGCACGCGCTCGCTGCGGATCTTTGCGGCAAGAATGCCAGGGTGTTCATGACCGACGCCAGCGGGCAACAGACCGGCGGGTTGCCTGCGCTCGTGCCGGATCATCCCGACGCGGATGCCGTTTGCCTGATCCAAAGCTTCTACGCGCTGGCCATTCGTATCGCCCAACGTCGCGGCACCAACGTGGACCTGCCACGGCATCTGCAAAAGGTAACGCGGACCAGATGACGCAGCGCGTGCCGCACGCCATAGCAGCCGACTATGTTTTCGACGGCACGGTCGTGCGCGAGCGTACAGCTGTCATCGTGGACGGTTCTCGCATCGTGGACGTCGTTCCGACGACGGAACTGCCACGGACCATCTCCATTCGCACCCTGCCCGAGGGTGCATGGCTTGCTCCCGGATTCATCGATGTGCAGGTGAACGGCGGCGGAGACGTGCTGTTCAACGATCAGCCAACCATGCAAGGTGTTTGCGCCATTGCCGCGGCCCATCGAAAATTTGGCACAACAGGCTTGTTGCCCACGCTCATAACCGACAGCCCGGAAAAAATGAGACTTGCATTGGACGCGGCCAACGCCGTCGTAAGCCGGGAGCCAGGCGTCCTCGGGCTTCACCTCGAGGGGCCTTATCTCTCTCCCGAGAAACCGGGCGCGCACAACACGCGCCAAATCAGGCGGCCGTGCGCAGACGATCTCGCGATGCTGACCGCGCCGCGCAACGGCGTGCTGCTGGTTACCTTGGCGCCGGAAGTCGTGCCGCCGGGTTTCATTGCACAATTGGTCGCAGCCGGCGTTCGCGTGTCGCTGGGTCATTCCATGGCATCGTATCGACAAACTCGTGCCGCCATGGCGGAGGGGCTTACCGGCTTCACACATCTCTTCAATGCCATGCGACCGCTGTCCAGCCGGGAACCCGGACCAATCGCGCAGGCGCTGGAGTCGCCCGATGCCTGGTATGGCCTCATCGTGGATGGTGTGCACGTCGATGCTGCCATGCTTCGCCTCGCACTGCGCGGCCTTGGCCGCCCTCTGCTCGTGACTGATGCGATGCCGCCCGTCGGCGGAAGCCGCTCCGGTTTCTATCTGCACGGAGAAAGTATCACTGTGCGGGATGGCCGCTGCGTCGCAGACAATGGGATGCTCGCCGGAACCGTTCTCGACATGGCGACTGCCGTCAAGAATTGCATTCGCCTGCTGGAGGTGCCGTTGCCGGATGCGCTGCGGTTTGCGTCGACGCATCCGGCGGCGTTCCTCGGTCTCGGGCATGTGCTTGGCAGGCTTGCGCCCGGATATCGCACCGATCTGCTGGCCTTCGATCCAAGCGATATGACGGTTCTCGCGACCTGGGTTGCCGGAAACAGCGATCGTTGACGCCTGCAATGTCTCGCGGCTCGGAGGTGATTCGCTGCGCCGCGTCTCTCCCTTCCAGGCCAGCGACAAAGCTGATGTTCTGAACGTCGCCGCGAAGGGCTGCAGTCGCTGAACCGAAAGCCCGAGAGTTTCCGGGTTCCCGTGATCACTTTTGGTTTCGGACGAAACATCCGTCGAGCGCTCGGAGCCTCATACACCGGCATTCTGCTGCTCTCCGTCGCTTGCAGAATCCGGCGCGTTCGGGGCGGCGCTGCCGTATCCACATTCTCGTCAAAATCGGCGTAGACCTGCGTGCGCTCCGCGACCCGCGGAGTCCATCCTGAAAATCAAGCACGGGGATCTCATGCGACGATTACTCGCCACAATGTCGAATGGTGCAACCGGTCTCGCACCGGCCCTTCTGGCGCTTGCCATGGTGCCGCTATCTTCCGACGTCGCGATTTCCGATTCGTCCGGAGCCGATCCTTCGGCCCCTGCAATGCCTTCTGCGTCGGCATGCGGTTCCAATGACGTCGTGGTTTTCCAGGCAAACCCGTCGTCCGGTAGCGAGCCCCCCTGTGGAGCCGCTCCGAGGGAGCCGAGAGAGATTGCAGAAGCCCGCGCCTACGTGATCGAGACCGCGAGCCCCGGCTACACCATGACGCTGCAAAGTGCCGAGCTCGCGATCGGACGCCTGCATCCCGAATTCGTCGTTCGGCTCGCAAACGCGACCCGGGAAGCGCGAAACGCGGGACTGCCGTTTGCGGGAGTCTTCTCCGCCTATCGACCGCCTGCCTTCGGAGTTGGCGGATTCTCCGACAAATTCAACTCGCTGCACACGTACGGGCTCGCTGTCGACATGCACGGTATCGGGAGGCCGGGCTCTCCCGAAGCGCAGTTGTGGCACCAGATCGCTGCCAGGAACGGCGTCGTTTGTCCCTATGGTCCGCGCGACCGCAACGAGTGGAATCACTGCCAGCCGACGAGCGTGAAGATTATCTTGGCTGAGAATCCCCTGCGTGAGACGGTTAGCGCCGCGGGCCCATACGACGTCGAGAGCATGTTCGAGGTCGGCAACTCCATGATTGAGAGCATGGCGAGCGCGGCCAATTCGCTTTCCACCACAGCGCCGACGCCGGTAGGCGCGGTGGAAGCTGCTGGCATGGGCCCCAAGGCAACATCGCGGATCGCAGCCAACCGCAGAGCAAAGCGAAATTCGCGCGTCGCGATGGGGCGCGTCGCGATGGGGCGCGTCGCCACCAAATCGATGCGGCACGCGAAGCTCGGCGCCAGGGTGCGCACAGGAGCGGCGCCGATTGCCAATGTCGAGGAGGGCAGGCGGAAGGCGAAATCCGGGGCGCGGACAGTCTTGAGTCCACGTGCGCAAGGACGCAGGCACGTCAGTGGTTAGGGCCGCGGCATGAGGCAGCACGGCCCAACAATCCGTGGAGGCGATTGCTCCCGGCTGTCTCCACGACAGATAGCTCGCCAACCGATCGAAGGCGTACGCGCGAGCGAGCATTTCCTCACTCCGGCTCGATCCCGGCTTCCTTGATCATCGCGCTCCATTTGACAAGCTCGGATTGAACGAAGTCGGGGAACTGCTCGTGACCGATCCAGTACACTTCCATGCCCGAGGTGATGAACTGCTCCTTGATTTCGGGCTTCGACACCATTTTCTCCAATTCTCTCGCCAGCACCTTGACGATCTCGGCCGGCATGTTCGCCGGACCGAAAATGCCGACCCAGGGCATGATGTCGAAGCCCGGCATGATGGTTTCATTGAGCGTCGGCACATCGGGCAGGTAATGGCTGCGCTCCTTGGTGATCATTGCGATCGGCCGCACCGTCTGCGCCTTGATCTGCGGCATGCCGGTGGTGAATTCCAGGAACATCACCGAGATGCGACCGGCAATCAGGTCGGGTACCGCCATCGGATTGCTGCGATAGGAGACCCGCACCATGTCGATCCCGGTGCGCCGTTTGACGGTTTCCCCTACGATATGGCCCGTGCTGTTGCCAATTCCATAATTCAGCTTGTGGGGATTGGCTTTTGCATAGGCGATGAGCTCCGCGGGCGTTCTGATCGGAAGCTCCGGATTGATGGCGACGAAGTTCGGGAAGCCGCCGATCCGCACGACCGGGGTAAAATCCTTTATCGGGTCGTAGGGAACGTTCTTGAACAGGCCGTTGGCCGCGGAGTGGGTCGAGTTGGTCGTCAGCAGAAGGGTGTAGCCGTCGCTCGGTGCCCGTGCGACCGCGCTCGCGGCGAGCATGCCGCCCGCACCGACCTTGTTTTCCACCACGAATGTCTGTCCAAGCGCCGCCTGCAGGTTTTGGGCGACGAGACGCGCGACGGCGTCGGTCGAGCTCCCCGCCGCAAACGGAACGACGAAGGTCACCGGGCGCGACGGATAACTCTGTGCTTCTGCCGGCGACGCCGCCACCGCGCCCAGCAGTGCGCAACCGGCTACAATCAGGCGGTGCAACGAAAGAACAAAACCAAATCTAGTGCTGAATGCCGCCATTGACCCCACCCCGCGAATGGAAGTGTCGACCCTGTCTGGTCCCGGCGGACTGGCACGAACTCTAACCGAGGCGTCCGGAGCCGACAAGCGCAGGTGCGCGGATCGGGCTCGAGCGCGTTGATCGGCAAGGCCTTGCGGCCGCAGCGAAGCGCTTGTGCGCCGGCCCATCTCGAACGCCGCGCCATCGACAATGCGTAGCTGCTGTGGTCCGATGTGAAAAAACAGACGAGCCTCAATCGGCCTTGCCTGATCCAAGGAGGAACTCATGGTGATGACCAGGACTTTCTCGGCTTCCTGCATTCGCGCCGCGGCAGGGGCCATGGCCCTCTATGCCGTCTTGCAACCTGGACCGGTGTCGGCGCAAACCAAGCCGGGCGAGATCAAGATCGCCGTCGTGCAATTCCTCTCGGGCGCCGCCGCGCCTCACGACCTCTCCGCCGTCAATACGGCGCGAATGCTCACCGAGCAATTCAACGCTGGGGGCGGCATCGGCGGGGTGCGTCTGAACACCATCTACGTGGATGAGGCGGGTTCGACCGCCGACAAGGTCGCGGAGTTCCGCCGCCTTGTCCAGGACGAGAGGATCCAGGTTGCGATCGGCTATACGTCGAGCGCCAACTGCCTCGCGGTTGCGCCGATTGCAGATGAATTGAAGACGCTGACGATCTTTCAGGTCTGCGCCAATTACCGGCTCTTCGACAAGGGCCTCTACAAATATGTATTCCGCACGGCTTCCCATTCTGCGTCCGAGAATATCAGCGCCGCGCTCTATGTCCTCAAATCCAAACCCGATCTGAAGACCATTGCGGGGATGAACTACGACTACGCCTATGGGCGGGACTCCTGGGAGGTTTTCAAGCGCACCATCCTGAAGCACAAGCCGGACGTTCAGGTGGTTGGCGAGCTGTGGACCAAATTCCTGTCGACCGAATATTCGGCGGAGGTTTCTCGGCTCTTGGCGCTCAAGCCTGACGTGATCCACACGGTCAATTGGGGCGCCGGCTTGTCCGCGTTCATCAATCAAGCGGAGACGCGAGGCTTGTTCGAGCAGAGCCTCGTGATGATGACGACGGGTCTCCTGAACCAGGCGCAGGTGTTGCCGAAGGGCGTTGCCTTCTCCGGGCGCGGCTATCACCTGCAATACCCCGACCCGGACCAGAATGCCGCCAATCGTGACTACCTGCGCAGCTACCTCGCCAAGTTCAAAGCGTTGCCGGATTACCAAGGCACCTTCATGGCGCAGGCCTTCTATGCACTGAAGGCGGCGATCGAGAAGGCGATCAAGACCAAGGGCGGCGCTTGGCCCAGCACCGAAGAGATCGCTGCGGCGATGGAAGGCCTCGAGTTCGATACGCCGCGCGGCCGCGTGCTCTTGCGCAAGGACCACGAGGCCGTTCACGAGGCGATGTGGGGTCTCACGTCGGGGCGCAAGCACCCGGAGTTTGGCTACGCGATTCTCGATCAGTTCCAGGTCTTCCCCGTCGCCGAAGTCAATCCGCCCGAGGGCACGAAGACCATCGAGTGGATCGAGAGCTGGCGGCCGCGGAAATAGCGGGCGGAAGCCGCCCGCCGGGGCCACAACGGAGCGGGGCTGGAGCGCCATGAGCATTGCGCCGATCATCCTGATCGACGGCATTGCGTTCGCATCCTGGTTGTTTCTCGTCTCGGTGGGCATCACTTTCATTTTCGGAGTCCTGCGCATCCTCAACGTGGCCCATGGCAGCCTCTATGCCGTCGGGGCCTATCTCGGTGCGACCTTCGTCCTCCAGTTCGCCGGCGCCGAATCGCGCAGCTTCCTCGTGTTCCCGCTGCTCCTGTTGGCGGCGGTCGTGGTCGGGATCACCTTGGGTCCACTGATCGAGTGGGTTTTCCTTCGTCGGGTCTACGGCGAGGACGAGGTCATCGGTCTGCTGACGACGTTCGCTCTGTTCCTGATCCTGGAGGATGTCGCGAGCCTCATCTGGGGCATTCAGCCGTATCTCGTCGACGGGCCCTTTCGCATGCTCGGCCGCGTACGGCTCGCCGGCATCGCCTTTGCCGGTTACCCGTTTCTGCTGACCGCCATCGCGGTCGTCGCCGGATTGTCGCTCTGGTTCGTGATCCACCATACGTCGTTCGGCCGTCAGGTGACATGCGTCATCAGCGATCGAGAGATGGCGGGCGCGCTCGGCATCAACGTACCGCGCATCGACGTCATGGCGTTCGCGCTCGGCACGTTTCTCGCGGCCCTGGGCGGTGCGTTCACGGCGCCCATGATCTCGGTCGAACCCGGCATCGGGGTCAGCGTGATCGTGCTGGCGTTCGCCGTGGTCGGCATCGGCGGCCTCGGCAGCATCGGCGGCGCCGCGCTCGGCTGCATCATCGTCGGAATTACCCGCGCGGCAGCCGTGCACCTTTTTCCCGAGCTCGAACTCTTCGTCATTTATGCGCTCATGGTCCTCGTCCTGCTCTGGCGGCCGCAGGGATTTTTTGGCGCGATCGAGTTGCGCAAGATATGAGCAAACAGGTGCCGGCCCGGGTGATCTTGTCGTTCGGTCCCAGCGCGGCATTCATCGCGCTTGCGCTGATGCCCCTGGTCCTGTCCGACTGGATCGTGTTTCTGACTGCGCTCGCGCTCGCCAAGGGAAGCGTCGTTCTGGGCGTGGTGCTGCTGCTGCGCGGCGGCCTCATTTCGTTTGGCCAAGCCCTGTATTTCGCCATCGGAGCTTATACGGTCGGTTTCCTTTCCAACCGGTTCGGCATCGGCGAAGCGTTGGTGGCGCTGCCGCTGGCGACTGCGATCTCCGCGTTGGTGGCCGCGCTGCTCGGCACCCTGCTCACGCGCTTCCGCGGCATCTATTTCGCCATGTTGAGTCTCGCGCTTTCAATGATCCTCTACACGGTGCTGATCAAGTTCTACGAATTCTCCGGCGGCACCGACGGCTTGAGCGTCCGCGGGTTCACGCTTGCCGGCGTGGCGCCGACGAGGCCCGGGCTCGTGCAATACTATCTTGTGCTGGCGGCAACGACGGCCGTCGTCTATGTCGGCGCGAAATTTCTCGATTCGCCGCTCGGCTATTTGATGCAAGCTGTTCGCTACAATGAGATAAGGATCGAATATCTCGGTGTCTCGGCGAGCCACGCGATCTATGCCTCCTATGTGCTCGCCGGCGCCGTCGGCGGACTGGGCGGCGCGCTTGTGGCCTTTCTCGTCGGCCACGTATCGCCCGAGCTCGCCTTTTGGGTATCGTCCGGCGACTTCGTCTTCGTCGCCGTTCTGGGCGGCACCGGCAGCGTCTTCGCGCCCTTCGTCGGCTCGGTCGCCTTCGAATTTGTCAAGAATTACGCCCTCAAGTTTTCTCCGCACACATGGCAGCTTACTCTCGGCGTCTTCCTCCTTCTGGTCATCTATTTCCAGCCGCAGGGATTGTGGAGCCTCGTTGATCGCTTGCGGACGAAGCATCGATGACCGCGCCCATCATCGAAGTCCGTTCCGTGTCGCGCGCTTTCGGTATGCTGCGGGCCGTCGACGAGATCAGCCTCGAGGTGAGCGACGGCGAGATCGTCGGAATCATCGGTACCAATGGGTCGGGCAAGACCACGCTGCTCAATCTGATGACCGGCTATCTCCGGCCGAGTACGGGCAGCATTCTGTTTCAGGGCGCCGACGTCACCGGACTGCCGCCACGACGCATCACGGCGCTCGGTATCGCGCGCTCCTTCCAGGTTCCGCAGCTCTATACCGGTCTATCGGTCCTGGAAAATGCGTTGATCGCCGTTGCGGCCCATTCGGGACAAGGCACCAATTTCTGGTTGCCGATACGTCGTCCCGACTGGCTTGCTGCGGCCGAAGAGGTGCTGTTGCGATTTGGCTTGCGCGATGCCGCGAGCGAGCCTGTGGCCAACCTGCCCGAGGGCGGGCGCAAGGTCCTCGACGTTGCGCTGTCTTTCATCCTCGGGCCCAAATTGCTGCTGATGGACGAGCCGACGAGCGGCGTGAGCGCCAAGGACAAGTTTTCCGTCATGGATACGCTCATTCCCGCGCTCAAGGAGCGTGGCGTGACCACCGTTTTCGTCGAGCACGACATGGAGATCGTCGAACGTTATGCCGTGCGCGCACTCGCGTTCGACAGCGGCAAGGTGATTGCCGACGGGCCGGTCGCTTCGGTCCTTGCGAGGCGCGAAGTGCGTCGCGCGGTGTTGGGAGAGGACTAATTTAGCGTGCTGCGGGTCGAAGGCATCACGGTCACGATCAGCGCTGTTACCATTCTGAGGAATCTCAGCTTGGCGGCGGCGGTCGGCTCCATCGTGGGCCTGGTCGGCCGCAACGGCGCCGGCAAGACCACCACGATGCGGAGCATCATGGGGCTCGCCCGCCTCAGCGCCGGTCACATTCAACTGGACGGCTGTGCGCTCGACCGGATGGCGCCGCATGCTCGCGCCCGCCTCGGCATTGGTTACCTGCCGGAGGATCGTCGCCTGGTCGGATCGCTATCGGTGCACGACAACCTGCTCGTCCCCGCCCAGGCAAGCGGCGAGGCAGGTTATCAGGAGCGCTTGCTGCGGATATTCGATCTGCTCCCCGAGCTGCGCGATCTCGCGGCGCGCAAGGCGGTCACCCTCAGCGGCGGGCAGCAGAAGCTCGCCGCGCTTGCCCGCAGCTTCGTCAACGGCCGCAAGCTCCTCTTGCTGGATGAGCCTTTCGAGGGCGTATCGACCGCTTTGTCGCGGCGCCTTGCACAGGTCATCCGCGAATTTCAGGCAGCGGAAAAGGG
Source organism: uncultured Alphaproteobacteria bacterium (assembly GCA_963827585.1). Lineage (GTDB taxonomy): Bacteria > Pseudomonadota > Alphaproteobacteria > Rhizobiales > Xanthobacteraceae > VAZQ01. The sequence continues at coordinate 45,214 of CAWHCK010000062.1, read as the reverse complement.
CGTTGCCGTGCTGGTCGCCGAGTCCGACCTCAAGCGCGCCGCCATGCTCACCGACCGTGCCTTCGTGATCGAGCGCGGCGAGGTTGTTGAGGAAGCGACGCTCTGAGGCGTGCCGCCGCCCGCGCGTTGTCGCCGGCGAAGGAGAATAGCGCGCATCGGCAATCCGATGCTCGACAGGCGCTCACGTCGTTCAGGCATGGAAAAGGGGAACATCTTCGCAGCCCCTGAATTTCTCTTCCCGAGGCCCGCAATTACTGATTTGGTTGGATTTCCCCGCCGCGGCCGGAGGTCTCCATGGGCGCCGAGCAATCGAAGCCGACCGGTCCTGATCTCGCGCAAGGCATCCCGCTCGACGACCTTTCCGATGGGGGCATTCTGGGCGGACATTCGGGCGAGGAGGCGGTCCTGCTTGCGCGCCGCGGCGACGAATTCTTCGCCATTGGCTCGAGCTGCTCGCACTACGGCGGACCGCTCGCCGACGGCTTGGTCGTCGACGATACCGTGCGATGCCCCTGGCATCATGCCCGCTTCAGCCTGCGCACCGGCGAGGCGATCGGAGCGCCGGCCTTCAATCCGGTGGCATGCTGGCGCGTGGAACAGCGCGACGGCAGGGTGCTGGTACGCGAAAAGATCGAGCCCGCCGATCATCCCGGGTCGGGCAAGCCTCGAATCGCGAGCGGAAAGTCCGAGCGCGTGGTGATCGTGGGCGGCGGGGCCGCGGGATTCGCCGCTGCCGAGATGCTGCGGCGGGAGGGCTTTGCCGGCAGCGTGACGCTGCTGTCCTCCGATGATGCGGCCCCCTACGACCGGCCGAATTGCTCGAAGGACTATCTCGCCGGAAATGCGCCGGAAGACTGGATACCGCTCAAGCCGCCCGCATTCTACCAGGAGCATTCGATCGCCGTTGAGCTTCGATCGGACGTGATCGGAATCGATGCGAAGGCGCGGCAGGTGGTGATTGCGGGCGGACGAACCGCCGCCTTCGACAAGCTGCTGCTCGCGACCGGCGCCGAGCCGGTTCGCCTCGATATCCCCGGTGCGAGCGCATCGCACGTCCACGTCCTGCGCTCGCTCGGCGACGCGCGAGCGATCATCGCCCAGGCAAAGGAGGCGCGACGCGCCGTCGTGGTGGGCGCGAGCTTTATCGGGCTCGAGGTCGCGGCTTCCCTGAAAACCCGCGGCCTCGAGGTCCACGTCGTGGCGCCGGAGCGGCGGCCCATGGAACGCGTACTCGGCCCCGAATTCGGCGATTTCGTTCGCGGACTGCACGAGGAGCACGGCGTCATCTTCCATCTCGAGGAGACGGCAACCGCGATCAACGGACGAAACGTGGAGTTGAAAGGCGGCGCGACCCTGCCGGCCGACCTGGTGGTCGTCGGCATCGGAGTGCGGCCCAGGACCGCTCTCGCCGAGCGCGCCGGCCTCGCGATCGACCGGGGCGTCGTCGTGAACGAGTACCTGGAGACCAGCGCGCCGGGAATCTACGCCGCCGGGGATATCGCGCGGTGGCCGGATCCGCACACCGGCGACAAGCTGCGGATCGAGCATTGGGTCGTTGCCGAGCGCCAGGGTCAGACCGTGGCGCAGAACATTCTCGGACGGCGCAAGCGGTTTTCCGATGTCCCGTTCTTCTGGAGCCAGCACTACGACGTGCCGATCAACTATGTCGGCCATGCCGGGACATGGGACGAGCTCGAGGTCGAGGGCGACATGAAAGCGCGCGACTGCCTGGTGCGCTATCGACGCAACGGCAAGGTATTGGCCGTTGCCTCGATCTACCGCGACCTCGACAACCTCAAAGAGGAATGGGCGATGGAACGCGGCGCGAGCTGAAGGCTCCAAAGCCCAATTCAGACTCGCTCGAAGCCGAGATATGCGCGCGCCTCACGCGGCCTCGGATCGCGATCGGGATGCCTCCGGTGTCCCCTCGAACGTGGTGTTGGCCAACTCGTTCGCTCCCTGCATGATGCTTTGCCCAAGTTCCTTGGTTTGATCTCCAAATACCTGAGCTTGTCGACTGACGAACTCGCTCTGAAGCCGAGCCAATTCCTGCGGTTCCTTGATGCGAACCAGCTTCTGAGCAAAGTCGAGCGTATTCGAGAGCGTTTCTTCCACGAGGCGCATGGAATGCCCGCGAATGACAGATGCTTGGTGATCAGCGCCATCCACGGCTTTCCGCGTGATCATGAGCCAGCCCTCGAGCGTGGCCTTGCTCTGCGCGAGGTTCTGTTCTGCTATTTCGCGCATCCAATTCATGCCGTAGTTGGTTGCCTGCACGGCTCGTTCGGTATTCTGCTGAGCGAAATGCGTCGGATTTCTTGCCATAGCTCCGCCTCCTCGTTTCCGGTCGGGCTGCATTTGGATTTGATGGTCGACGCGGCGCTCACGGGATTGACGCACGTCGATCGCGCGCCGCACCGACCTAGGTCAACAACCGGTTGTTCGAGCGGTTCCGGAAACTGCTCAAATTGCAGGCGCGCTATAGCGCTGACGGGCGGGCGCAAATCGATAATGCGACAAAACGTATCACGAGGACCTGCGATGAGTTCCGCAATGCATGCGAGAATTCCGTGAACGCCGAGTTCCGGGAACAATGAAGGTCGAGTTCCGGCCGTGGCAGATTGCGCACCGCCGGTTCGTTCTCACTCGCCCTCGGCGAGGACCCGGTCGACGTCGGCCAATGCCTTGTCCTTCTCCGGCGGCGTCATCAGCGAGGCCTTGATGCCGTTGCGGACGATGGTTGCGATTTCGTCGCGTCCGAGACCCAGTGCCTTCGATACGGCAAGGTAGTTCTCGTTGACATAGCCTCCGAAATACGCGGGATCGTCGGAATTGACGTTTGCGACGATGCCCTTGTCCAGCATTCGGCGCAGAGGGTGATGCGCGAGATCGTCGACCACCCTCAGCCGCAGATTGGAAAGCGGGCACATGGTGAGCGGAATCTGTTCGCGTGCAAGTCGGCCGATCAGCGTCTCATCCTCCAACGACCGATTGCCGTGGTCGATACGGGTGACGCCGAGCACGTCCAGCGCTTCCCAGACGTAGCTCGCTGGTCCTTCCTCGCCGGCATGAGCCGTCAGGAAGAAGCCGGCATCGCGGGCACGCTTGAACACGTGCTTGAATTTGCTCGGCGGGTTCCCGGATTCGGCCGAGTCCAGTCCGACGCCGACGATACGGTCCTTGAATGCGAGCGCTGAATCCAGGGTTCGCTCGGCATCCGCCTCATCGCGATCGCGCAGAAAGCACATGATCAGGCTTGCCTGCACGCCGAGCGTGCGGCCGGCATCCACGACGGCGCGATGGAGACCATTGATCACAGTCGAGAACGGGATGCCACGCGAGGTGTGTCCTTGCGGATCGAAGAACATCTCGACGTGCCGGACGTTGTCGGCGTGCGCCCGCTCGAGATAGGCCCACGCAAGGTCGTAGAAATCCTGCTCCGTGACCAGGACGGACATGCCTTGATAGTAGAGGTCGAGAAAATCCTGCAGGTCCCGGAAGCGATACGCGTGCTGCAGGGCTTCGACCGACGGATAGGGCAGCGTGATGCCGTTGCGGCGCGCCAATGCGAACATCAGCTCGGGCTCGAGGCTGCCTTCGATATGAATGTGCAGCTCGCATTTGGGGAGCCGCCTGATCAGACTTTCGGTGCTGTGCATTCGTCACTTCTACCCCGATAAGGCGACGCATATCCGCGATCGCGTCCAGCCTGCCTCCTGTAGCGCCCGTCCCCAAATCCGCATTCTTGTGACGGCCGTCACACCTCGCGAATCCGCATTCTTGTGATGGGGGTCACATACCCGGTGCCGCGCCATCCGTAGCCTCCAATCATCCCGGAACGGAGGCGATCATGCCAAACAGAATCACACAGTTTCCTCGCCGAACGCAACGCAAGGCGGCGGTCGGTCTCGTCGGCGCGCTGGTGGCGCTTGCCACGCTGACCACTCCGCAAGCCGCCCAGGCGGGTGGTTACGGCCAGAGGCACTACGCCGCGCTGCCCCCAGGCTACGCCTACAATACTCAGGCCAACCCGAATTATGGATTCGGCCCAGTCGTTCGCGTGCACCCGCACGATGTGATCTCGGGCGACAAGATCGTCGGTCGCGACCCGGATCCGTTCATTCGCGGAGAGCTCTTGCGCGCCTACAACAGCCGGTCCTGGTAGTCCGTCGGCACTCACATGCTGAACGTCAGCCCCGCCTCACAGCTCGGCTTCCTCCTCGAGGGCAGCCTTCTTCTCCAGGCAATAATAGCCCCCGAGGCGGCTCACGAGCCGACGCTTGACCCAATCGTTGAGGACCCGGCTGACATTTTCGCGCGCAATGCCGGCCATCGCCGCGAGGTCGCTCTGGGAGACTTTCTGCGAAAGCACGATGCGCCCTTGGCCGACGTCGCGGCCGAAAGCCTCGGCAAGGCTCAAGAGCGCCCGCGCAACGCGTCCCTTCACCGACAGGAAGTTCGTCGCCATCAACGCATCGTTGGTCTCGCGCAAACGGTGCGCGAGCAAGGCGGTCAGGTGAAGGTAGAGTTCCGGCCGCGATCGTCCAAACGCCTCGAAGGCGGCGCGGCTCACGAAACTCAGCGTCGAATCGCGCAGCGCGGCGACCGAAGCCGATCGCGGCGCCCGATCGATGAGGGACAACTCGCCGACCACGGAGCCGGCGCCAAGTATCGCAAGGATGCGCTCACCACCTGCCGGTGCAACGACGCTTGCCTTGAGCAGGCCCTCCTTGACCAGGTAGCATCCATCGCCTTCATCCCCCGCCAAGAACAAAGTCTGATGAGCTCCAAGCGAGAGGTCGCGCGCGTGCGCGAACAGACTGTGGGACAATTCCGCCGGTAGGGCGGCCAGAAAACTTTCCGTCGGCAGGATCGCCTTCGCCATGGCGCAGCTCCTCAAACCCGTCGCCCGAACAGCGCGATGGCCGCGAGCGGGATCAGCAGACCCAGCACCGCCGCCGTCACCAGCAGCGGACCAAGCTCCGCATAGTCGCCGCGTCCGACCACGAAGATCTCGTTGAGATATCTGGTCTGCAGCTGGCCTGCGACCAGCGCCAGGTTCATCAACGACGCCATCAGCGCGAACCAGGTCGCGCGGTGGCCCGCCGGCGCGTAGAAGGCGATCAGCGTCAGGAGCGGGATCATGCTCAGCTGCGCGAACGGCGACGCCGTGGCGGCATCGACCACCGCGATGGTGCGTGCGCCGAAGCCGAACATCGCTTCGGTCCAATGATGCAGCCCATAGAACAGTCCGATATTGGGGAGCGACAGGGCCGTGCCGGCCACCGCGAGCCAGAACAGGATCTTGGGGACGGAGTACTGGGTCAACTGCTTGCTGAACAGCCACATGGCGGCGATGGCGATGATCGCGGCGGTCTGGCGCAGCGTACCGTAGAACGCCTCGTCGAATTTCAGCTCGTCGAGCGTCCACCAGAAATAGCCGTCGCCAACCGACGGCGTCGCGCGAAACGCGAAGATGATGATGCTGGCGAACAGAATGGCGCGCCGGGTCTTGGAATCGAGCTCCTTGGTGACGAAGACCAGCATGGTGCAGATCACGGTCATCGAGAGGGCGAAGATCAGCTCCTGGCCGAACGGAACCGACCCGAGCGCAAGCACGAGGATTGCCGCGCCGAATGCCGCTCCGCCGCCGAGAATGCGCCAGTCGATCGGCCGCCGCTCGCTCCGTTCCGTCCCGATCAGCAGCACGCCGGCGGCCGAAACCGCCGGAACGAGCAGCCCCAGGAGAAACACCGTCTCGCGGTCGAGGATGCTCGCGAGCCAGCCGGAGAGCCCGGCGACTGCCAAAATGCCGATCGCGAGCGCGAGGCGGCCGATCACCTGGACCATGCCGAGCTCGGCGCGCAGCTCCTGGTCCGGACGGAGCTTGCCGGCGCTATCGCGGCGGGACGACCACCTCGGTCGACATGGCATCGGCGACCACGTCCTGGATCACGGCGCCGGTCACGATCAGCATCGCCCCGAGAACATAGAGCTGATCCGGGCGAGCGAACGCAATCCATCCGCCGGCGGCGCCGGCGAGTGTCACCATGCCGGATGCGGTCGCGGCGGCGCCGATCAGGATGTAGGCCTTTCGCTGCGACCCGAAGATGGGCACGCTGTCGACCAGTTCGCCGAACACCATCTTGACGGTCCACGGCAGGCTCAGCCAGACCGCAATCCCCGCCAGCTCGGCCGCGCTCAGCGTCAGCTGCTCCTTGACCCACATGTCGCGGCTGACGTCGACGATGCCGAGCGCGCCATAGGCGAAATAGATCATCACCAGCGGCAGATAGGCGGGACGGAAGCTCCGGACCGGCCGCAACAGCGTCGACAGCCAGGACAGGGCCTCTGCCTTGGGCTGCACGGTTTGGCCGGCCTTTGCGGAGCTCAGGGGTTGGTCCATGCCACGGCGACCGTCGGGGAGGTCCTGCTTTACAGGGTCGAAGGTCATGGCGCCAATCCGGCCGCCAAGATGGCAGGGGCCGCGACATATCCGAGGCCGGCGAACGGCCGGGGCCGCCCACTTGTGCTATGATCGGCCCGGACAACAAGGAGCCTGTGCCGTGGCCATCATCCCCGAAAAATATCTCGACCTGCTGCAGCAGAAGAAGGCGTTTGCGAGCCTGGCCACGGTCATGGCCGATGGGTCGCCACAGGTGACGCCGGTCTGGTTCGATTACAACGATGGTCGCATTCGCGTGAACACCGCGAAGGGCAGGGTCAAGGCGCGCAATCTAAAGGCCGGCGCCGCGGTCGCGCTGGCGATCATCGACCCCGACAATCCGATACCGCTACGTCCAGATCCGGGGACGCGTCGGAGGCTGCACGGAAGACGGCGCCGACGCACACATCGATTCGCTCGCAAAGAAATACCTCGGGCAAGACAAGTATCCGTATGCCGCGCCCGGCGAAGTCCGCCTGCTGTGCGACATCGAGCCGACGTCCGCGTCCGGAATGGATTGAGGGGCAAGGCGCCGTCATCTCACCACGCCGTCTTGATCAGCGCGGCCAACTTCTTGCGCGCGTAGAACATGCGCGTCTTCACCGTGGCTTCGGGAATGCCGAGGATTTCCGCGACATCCCGGACCGACTTGCCGTGGTAGTAGGTGAGATCGATGACGGCGCTGTGCTCCGGTGGGAGCTTCGCCAAGGCGCGGCGAAGGAGTTCGTCCCGCTTCTTCTTCTGCAGCGCAAGCTCCGGATCGTCGGCTGGATCCACGATGGCCGCCGCGATCCCGTCGGTGAGCTCCACGTCGATCCGGCGGCGCCGCGCCGAGAGCGCCTTGTAGCGCGCGATCGCCAACAGCCACGTCGAAACCGAGGAGCGCGCCTCGAACTTTGCCGCCTGCCGCCAGACGTCGAGAAATACCTCGCTCAAGAGGTCTTCGGCCAAGGCCTCGTCGCGCACGATACGGACGAGCCAGCGGTAGACGGACACGCGGTGGCGGGCGAACAGCGTCTGCATGGCCAGCCGGTCGCCGCCTGCGATGCGCGCGACCAGCATGTCGTCAGAGCAGGCCGCTGCAACGCGTGAAGGCGATCCGGCAGCTGGTCCCGTCTGGGTCAAGGCGAAGGTCATGGCTGTCTCCCCTGCGATCAACCAAAGGACGTTTGAGGAGACCGCTGTCCGACACCCGATGCCAGAAATTTTTTCCCGTGCCGGTGCAGGCGCGGCATGCGGTCACATGGACCGGTCGCGTCGCGTCGCAGCGGAATGAGCGCGCGCAGCCACGGGTCGCGAAGATAAAGCCCTCCCCAGACCATCAGGCCGAGATAAAGGCCGAACAGCAGATGGCTGAAGATGGGACTCCCGACGCGCAGGTGGGTGGCGATGGCGCCGCCGAGATAACCGGTCAGCAGGATCGCGCCCAGAACGGACGTTTGCGGAACCAGATAGAGCACGGTGCAGACAAGCGTAAGGACACCGAGACCGCGCGCAACGTCGCGCTCACGGGATATCCAAGCTGCTCCATGGTCTCGGTGACCGGGGCGATCGGGACCAGCTTGACGGCGCCGTCGAACAGCAGGAACACGATGACGAGGCCGCTCATGATGCGTCCGGCCCAGATGGCGGCACTCGAGATCGGGAGCGGCTGTGCGCTGTGCGATTTGGCATGAGATCGTCCTCTCCGAGCGGTGTGAGCCGTCGATCAGCGGCGGAGACGCGCGCTTGCCCCGAGGACGAATGAATGATCGGCGATCCGACAGTGCGGCGTTTTCTTTGCGCTCAGGGGCGGTTTGGACGCTGTGCGGCCGGCGCGCTGTCCTGCATGAGGCGGTCGAGCTGCGTGCGGATATGGGCGGCTTCGGCCGGCGTGTTGGCGAGCGCGATGGCCTGGTCGAAGGCGACGCGAGCCTCCTTGGCGCGGCCGAGCTGCATCAGCAGGGCGCCCTTCACGCCGAAGAAATAGAAGTATCCGGAGAGTTGCGCCGCCAGCGGCTCGACCATGGCCAGCGCCGCGGCCGGACCGCGGACCTTGGCCACGGCCACGGCGCGATTGAGCGTGACCACCGGCGACGGCTGCAGCCGCTCGAGCGTTGCGTAGAGAAGATCGATCTGCGCCCAGTCGGTGTCTTCGGCCCGGATGGCGCGCGCATGCAGCGCCGCGATCGCCCCTTGCACCTGGTAGGGGCCCGGCCGCCGGTGGCGCATGGCCTTGTCGATGAGGGCAAAGCCCTCGGCGATCATCTTGTGGTCCCAGAGGTTGCGATCCTGGTCCGCCAGCAGGACGATGTTGCCGTCGGCATCGAGCCGCGCGGCGGTGCGCGCATGCTGGAGCAGGAGGAGGGCGGTCAGACCCATGATCTCCGGCTCGGCCTGGAACAGGCGCAGCAGCAGTCGCGCGAGCCGGATGGCCTCGTCGCAAAGCGGCGCGCGCACATGCGCCGCGCCGCCGCTCGCCGAATAGCCCTCGTTGAACAGCAGATAGATCATGGCAGCGACGGCGGCCAATCGCTCGGCGCGCTCGGGTGCGCTCGGCGTCTGGAACGGGACCTGCGCCTCCGCAACCCGGCGCTTCGCCCGGGTGATGCGCTGCTCCATGGCGCGCCTCGCTCACCAGGAAGGCGCGCGCGATCTCCTTGACCGAAAGGCCCGACACGACGCGCAACGCGAGTGCGATCTGCTGGGTGGCCGGGAGATCGGGATGGCAGCAGATGAACAGCAGCCGCAGGATGTCATCGCGATAGTGCGCATCGTCGAGACGCTCGACCAGCGCGACCTCGGCGTCGTCCAGGTCCGACATGAGCTCCTCGGCGGGGAGCGGCTGCTGCTTGCTCCGGCGCCGGGTGCCGTCGATCGCGACGTTGCGCCCGACGAGGATGAGCCAGGCGGCCGGGTCGCGCGGCGGGCCGTTCTGCGGCCAGGTCTTGAGCGCCCGCAGGCACGCTTCTTGAAACGCCTCTTCGGCGGTGTCGAGATCGCGAAAATAGCGCAGCAGCGCCGCGACCGCCTGCGGGCGGGCCGAGGTCAGCGTCGCATCGATCCATGCGATGTCGGTCACGTCGCGACGCTCCCGGGCCGGAACACCGAGACCGGTCGAATCTCGTAGGCCCCGCCGGGATTGGCGCCGGCGAGCTCCCGCGCAACCTCGATCGCCTCGTCCAGCGTCGCGCAATCGACGATATAGAAGCCGAGCAGCTGTTCCTTGGTTTCGGCGAAGGGTCCGTCGATCACCAGGGGCGGATCCTGCATCCTTCCGCAGCGTGGTCGCGGCGGTCGTCGGCATCAGGCGGGCAACCGGTCCGAGCTTGCCCGCCTTGGCAAGCCGGCCCTGCACGACCGCGAGCTTGGCGATGACCGCGTCGTCCTCCGCCTTGGACCAGGAGCCGACGACGTCCTCCGAATGGTAACAAAGTATGGCGTACTGCATGTCGATCTTCCCCTTTTGCTCACGCTCTCCCAGGACGAACGAGGATGCCCGATTCCGACACCGCGCATGCATCGACGGTGATCTGATGCCAGTCCATGGGGCACCAATCCGGTCGTCTGTGGCTCATCTGCGGCGCACGGCAAAACACGCCATATTCCCGTGGTTTAGCGCGCGCTCGCGGGGCCGCGAAGCGTCCAAATGCCGTCCCCGCGCCGCTGCCCATGGCCTTGGGGCGTGCTACCGTGGCCGCACAACAGAGCAGAATGTCATGGGAGGAACGACATGAGCAGGATCGCGCGGCGCGAATTCATCAAGGGTGCGGCGGCCATCGGACTGGCCATCGCCGGAGCCGGCGCCGCGCGTGCGCAAGGGGCGGCGGAGCAGGGGTGGCCGAACCGACCGGTGCGCTTCATTGTGCCGCTCGCGCCCGGCGGCGCCATCGATTTCATCGCGCGCGCCATCGGCGATGTGATCTCGCGGTCGATCGGCCAGCAGGTGGTGGTCGAGAACCGGACCGGGGCGGGCGGAACGCTCGGGATGGACATGGCGCTCAAGAGTGCGCCCGACGGCTACACCGTGCTCATCACCAACGACAACGCCGCGAGCGCGCCGCATGTCATGAACCTGAGCTATGACTATACCAAGGAGCTGCTGCCGGTGATCCAGCTTGGGCGCCAGCCGCAGATCCTGGCGGCGCACCCCGTCGCTCGGCGTGAACTCGGTGGCGGAGCTTGTCAGCCACGTCAAGGCCAATCCGGGACTGGGCTACGCCAGCTCGGGCGTCGGCACGAACCAGCACGTCATCGGGGAATGGTTCGGCAAGACCGCCGGGATCAAGCTCGACCACGTGCCCTATCGCGGGGCCGGCCAGGCCATCAACGATCTCATCGCCGCCCATGTGAAGGTCGCCTTCCTCGGGCCGACCGCGCTGGTTCCGCACTACCGTGCCGGCAACCTGCGGCTGCTCGCGCAATCCTCGGCCGCGCGCGCGCCCACGCTGCAGGAAATCCCGACGCTCGAAGACGCGGGCTACAAGGGCCTCGTGCTCGAGGCCTGGTATGCCGCGTTTCTTCCTCCGGGCACGCCGCCGGCCTTGGCCACGCGTCTCAACGCCGAGATGGCGAAGGCGCTCGCCGAACCGGCGCTGCGCGAAACCTTCGCCAAGGGGGCAGTCGAGCCGGTGGGCGGCAGCGCCGAGCAGATGGGGACGCTTGCGCGAGCGGATTCGGAGAAATATGCGCGGCTGGTGAAAGAGCTGAACATCAGAACGAACTAGGATTGTTTCCGCTGGCCGCAGGATGCCATCCGCCGTCATTCCGGGGCGCCGCGAAGCGGCGAGCCCGGAATCCATACTCACCGGCAGTGGTTATAGGTTCCGGGCTCGCGCCTTCGACGCGCCCGCGGAATTGACGGCCGAGAGATTGGCGCCAATCGACCGGGATCTGCAGTAGGGCGGCCGCGCTGGCGGGCAATTGCCGCCTCGTGCGAGCATGGTCCGTCAACTGCGAAGAGGATAGGACATGGCCGTCCGAGCGGGGCGCGAGTTCCTGGCGATCCCGGGTCCGACCACGGTGCCCGATGAAGTCCTGCGGGCGATGCATCGCCCGGCCGTGGACATCTATTCCGGGCCGCTGGTGCAGCTCACCGACAGCCTGCTGCGCGATCTCGGCCGCGTGTTCCGGACCGAAGGGCGCTCGTACATCTACATCGCCAACGGCCACGGCGCATGGGAGGCCGCGCTGACCAACGTGCTCTCGAAGGGCGACCAGATACTGGTGTTGGAGAGCGGCCGGTTTGCGCTGGGTTGGGGCGATGCCGCGGCGGGGCTGGGCGCCGAGGTCGAGGTGCTCAAGGGCGCATTGGCGTCGCGCGGTGCGTCCGGACGAGGTCGAGGCGCGGCTGCGAGAGGACAGGGCGGGCAGATCAAGGCGATCCTGGCGGTGCAGATCGATACCGCGTCGGGCGCGGCCAACGACATCGCCGCGATCGGGCAGGCGATCAAGGCAGCGGGGCACCGACGCTCTTCATGGTCGATGCCGTCGCCTCGCTCGGCTGCGTGCCGTTCGAGATGGATGCGTGGGGCGTCGACGTTGCGGTCTCCGGGTCGCAGAAGGGACTGATGACGCCGCCGGGCCTCGGCTTCGTGGCCGCCGGCCCGCGGGCGCGCGAGGCCCATGTGCGAGCCGGCTTGCGAACGCCGTACTGGGACTGGACCGCCCGCGACGGCAACATCCACTACCAGAAATATGCCGGCACGCCGCCCGAGCATCTCATGTTCGCGCTGCGCCAGGCGCTGGACATGCTGTTCGAGGAAGGGCTCGACAATGTCTTTCTTCGCCATCGCCTGCTGGCGGAAGCAGTGCGCCGTGCCGATCGCGGTGTGGTCGCAGGGGCAGGCATTCGGCTTCAATATTGCGGAGCCTGACGAACGGTCCGACACGGTGACCACGGTGCTCATGAACGACGGGGGCGACCCGCGCCGGCTGGTCGAGTACTGCAACAAGAAGTGCGGTGTGGTGCTGGGTATCGGGATCGGCGAGCTCTCGGGCAAGGCGTTTCGCATCGCCCACATGGGGCACGTCAATGCGCCTATGGTCCTCGGCACGCTCGGCGTCGTCGAAGTCGGCCTTAAGGCGCTGCGCATCCCGCATGGCACCGGCGGGGTGCAGGCCGCGGTCGATTGGCTTGGTGAGAGCGTGCGCGAATAGGTACGGTTTACCGCGTGCCGCGTCCCCGGGAGCGGTCACGACGCGCCGTGTGCGTTCAGGACGGAGAAGACGATGCAGCAGTCTTACGACCGGCCGGCCCAGGATGTCGGGAACGCGGTCCACCTGGAGCATGTCAACGTCACCATTCCGAGTCAGCACCACGCCATGCTGTTCTACGTCGCGGGGCTCGGGCTGACGCGCGATCCCTACCTGATGGTGTCCGACGACAACATGTGGGTGAATGTCGGCCGCAGCCAGTTCCATCTGCCGACGGGGGAGGCACAGGTGCTGCGCGGGCACACCGGCCTCGTGATCTCGGGACGGCAGGCGCTCGCTGCAGCGGCTCGGCTCGATGCGTGGGAAACTCGCAGGCACCAGGTTCGATTTCACCGAGCACAACGATTACGTCGAGGCCATCTGCCCGTGGGGCAACCGCATCCGCGTGCACGAGCCCGATGCGGCCCGGTTCGGCCGCATCACGCTTGGCATTCCCTATGTCGAGTTCGACGTGCCGCCCGGCACCGCCAAGGGCATCGCCGCCTTCTATGAGGAGATGATCGCGACGCCGGCGCAACTCGTCGAGGATAGATCGGTGGCGCGGGTGCAGGTCGGAAACAGCCAATACCTGGTATTCCGCGAGACCGACCGACCGCTGCCGGAGTTCGACGAGCATCACGTGCAGATCTACGTGACGGATTTTTCCGGCCCGTACCAGCGGCTCAAGGCGAGGAATCTCGTCAGCTGCGAAGACAACAAGTATCAGTATCGCTTCCGCGACATTGTCGATCTCGAAACCGGCCGTCCCCTGTTCGCGGTCGAGCACGAGATGCGGAGCGTCACGCATCCCGCCTATCTGCGGCCGCTGGTCAACCGCAACCCCGCGCAGACGGCGCGGGCCTACGCGCCCGGCCACGACGCCTGGCACTGGGCGATGCCGCCGGCGCCGATGGACGAGCGGCCGTAGGCGTCTCTGCGGGCGGTATCGGCGTCCGGCGAGAGCGTGGCGACGTACCACGGACGCTATGTCTCCACCTAGTGTCCCAATTCCGAAGTTCGTATGATCTCGCAGCATCCGCTGATACGAACTTCGGAATCGAAGGACACTAGCAACTCTATGATTCTAGTGCCCCTTTTTGAACCCGAAGTTCGCAATCGGACTCGCGGCACGGCTGTGCGAACTTCGGGTTCGGGGCACTAGGGTTCTTTGGTAATCTCGGCTCGAGACTTGGGGCCGCATACTTGGGGCGCATCATGACTCCCGAGCAGATCGATCTGGTCGTGAAATCGTTCGACGGCCTGTGGCCCGCGCGTCGGCAACTCTCCGAGCTGTTCTACAGCCGCTTCTTCGAGCTCGCGCCTGAGTCTGCAGCGATTGTTTCCCGACGACATGGAAAAGCAGCGGATCAAGCTGATGAATACGCTCGCCGCCCTGGTCGGCACGCTCGACAAGCGTGACATGTTCCAGGCGATCATCAGCCATACCGGTCGCCAGCACGCCCAATTTGGCGCACAGCCTTCACACTTCACTGCGTTCGGCGAGGCGTTGATCTGGGGCTTGCGGCAGCAGCTCGGTCCTGCGTTCACGCCGGAGCTCGAACAGGCTTGGAGCGCCTTGTATGACGATGTGCAGAGCAGGATGATCAGCGCCGCGCAGGCATGAATTTGCCCGCCGGCGGAATGCGCTCGTGCGAGAGGCCCCCATGCGCAAGCGGATGCTTCTCTCCCTCGTCGTCGTTCTGTTCGGGGTCGCGGTTGCGCTCCGTCCCGATCCTGTCCGCGCACAGGCGGGGTTCGAGGACGACCGTGTCATGCTGCAGGGATTTTACTGGGAATCCTATCGGCACGGGCATCCGGAGAAATTTCCGAGCTACGGCACGAAGCGCTGGTACCAGATCGTTGCGGAACAAGCCCCGACGATCCGGCACGCCCGCTTCGATCTGATCTGGCTGCCGCCGCCGTCCTTCGCGGGCGCGCACAGCGCCGGATACAATCCGAAGGAATATTTCGAGCTGAGCAACAGCTACGGCGACCTGGCCCAGCACCGGTCGATGCTGGCGAGCCTGCTCGAGAATGGGGTGGAGCCGATCGCGGACCTCGTGGTCAATCACCGCGACGGCTCGCACCGCTGGGCCGATTTCAAGAACCCGGATTGGGGCACGTGGGCCATCACCCGCAACGACGAAGCGTTCACGAATCCGGACTCGGACGTCTTCGCCACGCCCGAGCCCGAGCGCGGCGCGGTGGAGGAGCGCCCGGTCGAATACGCGCAGCACGGCGGAACGACCTACGGATACGGCTCGTTTCGCGACATCGACCATACCAGCGAGCGCGTTCGCCGCGACCTCATACGGCACTTGCTCCAACTCAAGAGTGCCGGCTATCGCGGCTGGCGCTATGACATGGTCCACGGCTATCACGCCAGGTGGGTGGCCGTGTACAACCGCGCCTCCGGTCCGACCTTTTCGGTCGGCGAATACGACTGGGACAAACCCCACGAGCAGCGGGGCTGGATCTGGCACACGGCGACGGTGCCGGGTCGGCTCGACACCGCCAGCAGCGTGTTCGATTTCATGACCATGTTTCATTTGAAGGACAGCAAGAGCAATTACGCCGCTCGCTACGAGCCGGGCCGCGGGATTCTCGGCGACACGACCGATGGCCACGCGTGGAAGAACCGGGCCGTCACGTTCCTCGAGAACCATGACACCGGCTTTCGCACCAACGAGGACGGCACCCCCCAGCAGGGGCATGCGTCCGACAGCTTCGCGAATGGCTGGGAGGTCGAGCAGGGCTACGCCTACATCCTCACGCATCCCGGGGTGCCGACGGTCTACTGGAAGCACTACTTCGATTGGGGCTCCGAGCTCAGGGGCAGGATCCGCGCGCTGATCAATGCCAGGAAAGTGGCGAGCGTTCATGCCGGAAGTACCGTGCATCTGCAGGAGAACGCTCGGACGGCCGGAATCTATGCGGCGCGGATCGTCGGGCGCAGCGGCGACCTTTACGTCCGGATCGGAGGCGATGACGCCGCGTGGCAGCCGTTCTACTCCGCCTACCAGAGCTACCGCGAATACGCCCACGGCGCGGGCTGGAAAGTGTGGGTGGGCCTGCCGGGCAATCCCGAATTCCAGGAGGCGCCGCTCAGGCCAGCGCTTCCCATCCCGGCCTATCGCGAACCCCACACCATCGACGTGCCCGATCACCTGTTGAACTAGGGCGTATGCCGTTGAACTCGACGCGCACGTGCCGCACACTCGGTGTGCTCCCCTCCCCCTTGTGGGGAGGGGTTGGGGGTGGGGGTCGTCGTTATTGCGCTGGGAACGGGACACGCCGTGGGGCGTGGACTCACCAGCGACGAGCCGCTCGATGAGCACCCTGCGACGAAGGCGATGTCCGCGAGCCTCCGTGTCGTTGATCGCCGCGGCCGTTCTCGCGATTGCGGAGCCCTCCTTCGCGCAAAGCGTCCCGGGTGGACCGGAACCGGCGCAAGCCGAACAAGATGCGCGGGCGCGCCGTGCCTTCGATGCGGAGTCCGACGCGTATTGGAGCTCGATTGCCGAGAAGCGGCGCGTGCGCAATGCCAAGCGCCGCAACGGCGAGCCGATCGAGCTCGACGACTACGTGCTGACCCAGCCGCCGGTCTATCGGGGACCGCCGCGGCCGAGCGGTCCTGCCGCGCCGGGCTCGGGCCCGCCCGCGCCGCGCAAGCCGGCCATGCCTGTCGTGGTCGATTTTCTCAAAGCCGCCGCTGAGGAATTCGGCTTCGTGCCGCAGCGGCCCGACAGCGACCTCGCGTTCAAGCAGGCATATGCGCAGGTCGCGTCGGCCGCCGGCCTGACCAGGGATCAAGCCGTTCGGGTCTATGCCTTCGAGACCGGCGGCAACGGCACCTACGACGTGCAAGCGGGATTGACCCACCCGAGGCCAGGGGCGCGCGCGATCTCGCCGGCGCTCGGCTACAACCAGTTGCTCAGCACCAACAGCGTCGGGCTGCTGGCCGAGCACGGCGATCAGTTCATTCATGCGCTGCGACAGAAGGCCGAGGGGTTGACCGGCGATGCGAAGGTGGCGATGGAGCGCAAGATCGAGGCGCTCAGCCGCATGGTCGCGTTCAGCCGCACGGTGCCGAACGTCTGGAGCGAGCATGACAACCTCGCCAAGAACACGGCCGGCGGTCTCGGCATCCATGCCGCGAACCTCGACCGCGACATCGGTCCGTTGCTGCAGACCCAGAAGCTCCTCAATTCGGTCCTGTTCGCGCGCAGCAAGGGTCGCCAAGCGCCGTTGACGGCGGCCGAGCTCGAGCTGATGAATTTCACCGGCGATGGCAACGGGCTCGACATGGTCATGATGCCGCCGGACCTGCGTCAGCGCGTGCCGACCGCGAATTTTTTCCAGCAGCCCGGCTACGAGCGCAATCCCATCGCGCGCCAGACCGGCGTCGTCGCAGCCTTGTTTGCCGCGATCGAGGCCCGGATGGATCACGCGTCGCGATTGCCCGGCGCCAAGGACCTGGCGTCGGCATTCACGCATTCCCGGTAGAGGCGTTGACAAAGGCTGTCATGCCCGCGCAAGCGGGCATCCAGTAAACACTGACCCCTCCGGTCGAATACGCGTGCCGAGCAACCGCAGTCAGTGTGTACTGGATTCCGGCTCTCGCTCGCTGCGCTCGCTCGGCCGGAATGACAGCGAACATGCGGCGGTGCAGACGGACGGCGGCGCGGACAAGCTCAACCCAGCGTCTCGAGGCGGTCCGCCAGCGCGTTGAGCTCCCACTCGCGCGCGAGGGCCGCGGCCTTCTTCCACGTGGGCGTCTGATCCTCGATCGCGGGAAGCGGAGCGGAAGCATCCATGGTCGCGATCCGGCGGTAGAGCCGCAATGCCTCCGCCTGGGTCGGAAACCGCCCGGCCGCGAGCAGCGCGTCGATCGTTCCATATGTCTGGATCAAGGCCGCGGCGCCCTTTTCCCCGACGCCCTTCGCGCCCGGGATCTTGTCCGAAGGGTCGCCGCGCAGCGCGATGAAATCGGGGACTTGCTCGGGGTCGACGCCGTAGCGTTCGCGCACTTCGTCCGGGCCGATGCGGGCCATCTCTCCGGCGCGCACCGGATGGATGATGGTGGTGGAGCGCGATGCCAGCTGGAAGGTGTCGCGGTCGCCGCTGGCCACGATCACGCTTCCGCCCCGCCGCTCCTCCTGCGCGACCGCGGCGGCGAGGAAGTCGTCCGCTTCGTAGCCCGGCGCCTTGGCGTTCGCGAAGGCGCAGGCGGCCACGAACTGGGGCAGGGCGTCGAGCTGATCGACGAGCGCATCGTCGAAGTGACGGCCGCTTTGATAGGCGGGAAACGCCTTGTGCCGATAGGTCGGTGCATCGAGCGTATCCCAGCCCACCACCACGGCGCGCGGCCGCTCGGTCTCGAACATCCGAACGAGGAAGTTCGCGAAGCCCACGATCGCACCGCCGCCCCTGCCGCCGCGCGACTGGATCGTCTTCGGCAGCCCATGGTAGGCGCGGTGGGCAAAGGAATTGCCGTCGACGACCAGCAGCGGGCGCTTGCCGATCGCCCGATCAGGCGACGAAGGTCGGCGGGTTGGCGAACGCTTGCGCGCCATCTACATGGGATACCGCAAGATTGCTGCGAGCGATTGGCCTCTTGGAATGTCGGCCTTGCGCACAGCCAGAACCCGGCCCCCCGACATGATCGACCCGTCCCGCGATCTCGTCGACCACGCCGTAGCTGTCCGCGCTCGCCCGCTCGGCGAACGTGACGCTGCCGTCGGTCTCGTCGACCTTGCCGGGGATGAGCTCATCGATGTCCATCAGCATGACCTGCACCGCGCCATAGGTCGCCGCCCGGGCCGCTTGCGCAATGTCGGTGGTGGCCTGGCCGCGGCCTTCGCGAGTTCTCGAACAGCCTGGCAAAGGCCGCGATCTCATCGCGGTAAAGGCCGTCGAGCACTGAGCGTGCCCGGTCGGCCAATTGCGCGTCCGTCAGCGCCACCGGGCTGCCGGCGATCGTCGCCGATGCCAGATGGGAATAGGTGTTCACCGACCGATAGATCGACGCCATCGGCTCGGCGGCCGCCAGCACCAGCGGAATATCGCTGCCGGCCAGGAGGCCTCGCAGCGCGCTGTCGACCTTGCGCGCGAACTGGCGCAGCAGCACTTTCTGGCCTTCCGAGCCTTGGAGGCGGCCACTCGGAGAGCGGTCATGCACGCTGGATCGGTGCACGGCGCTGCTTGCATTCTTCGGCATGCCGTCGACCTTGACCGTCGTTGCCGGCAGATCCGCCGGAACCTCGACCAGGCGAACCGCCCCCTCCGCCAGCGCGAGCACGTAGCAGGTATTGGGAAACGTGACCGCGCGCAGCAGCGGCTTGAGGTGGAAGCGGTCGGCAACTTCGACCTGAGGCTTGAGCGCGTTCGCGACGCGAAAGGTGCGGACATTGTCGGGCGTCGCCAGAACCGCCAGGCTGCGCGCCTGGAAACGCCAGAATTCGTCATCGTCGACAAGGTCGTCCAGATGCTCGGCAAGCGCGGCCAGGCGGCGCTTGTCGGCGCCTTTGGCTACCAGCTCATGGACGGCCTGTTTTGCGAGGTCCTTCAATTCGATTCGATCGCCCGTCGTCTCCTGAGTGACCGGCGTCGTGGGAAGATAGATCGACACGCACATGTCGTCCCGGTGAGACCTCAAAGCCTTCAGGTCGGCGGGGGTCGGAATATCGACGTACAGCATTGCGGACAACCCTCGTTGAGGTCTCTACCGGTCGGGCACTTGGCTCCGCTTGGGATGTTGGACTGCGGTTGGCCCCGGCGCCATGGGAGCATGCTTCACATCAGCTTGCAAATATCTGAACGCTGTTGAAGCCGCGTAGCCCGGATGGAGCGAAGCGAATCGGATGCCGTTCGCGCGCCACGAGCGCCCAGCATTCCGCTTGCGCTTCAATGCGGGCTACGGTTGGCTGGAACGCTCTCGAGCGCCAGGGGTTGAACCTGTGCGGGGCCACAAGGAGCGAGCTCATGAGAACTCACACCGATCGCAATCGCTGGCGGCGCTGCTGCTGTCGGGCAGCATGGCGCTGGGCCAAAGCAGTTCAGGAAGCCCGGGCGGCAGCACCGGCGGCGCCTCCTCGCCCGGCAGTCCGTCGGCAAGTCCATCCGCCAATCCGTCCGCGGCTCCAGCCGTTCCCGCTCCGAGCGCGCCCAATGTCCAGTCGAACCCGTCGCAACCGGGAACCGTCGGGCAGGCTCCCGGCAGCAACCCGGCCAACCCTCAGGACCTGAGCAATCGAAGCAACCCCCAGGACCTCACCAGACCGAGAGGCAACAATCCCCAGGACGCCCGACCCGGTGGTGCGCCGACCATCATGGCGCCGGAGCCGCGCAGGTAAGGAGCACGCTCCCCATCCCTCGATTGCCGGCGCATTCGCCCGGCATCGCTACCGGCGTCCGGCAATTTGGCGCAGCGTGGACAAAGGGCGGCGAAGGGCGCGCATCGGCGCGGTCAGGCGCCAACTTGTCGACGCCAGGATGGAGTCGAGTTCCGCGCGATGCCACGCACTCTGCGCTGCCAGCTTTGCAGAGTGCGCCTCCAATCGTTGGTTCTCCGCGACCTGCAGTCGGATTTTCTCGTCAGCCTGTTCGCTGTCCCTCAACCATTTGCTTTCCGCAACCTTCAGCTCGTGGACGGTCTGCAGCAGTCGGGCTTTCTCTTCAGCTACTGCGCCGCATTCGGCTTTCAGGCGCCCGATCTCCGCGACCTGCTGCTCAAGCATGACCTGCAGCCGTGTCCTCTCCTGAACGGATGCGTTGAGCTCAGCTTTCAATGTTGCACTGTAGTCCAGGGTCTGCTCGTCATATTCTCCAATCCATCCGTCCACCGCGTGCTTGTCAGCCCAGTTGCGCAACAATGATCCCTTCGGTGGAAGAAAGGCCATCTGAACGCCAAGATAGACAAGCATCGAAGTCCAGACATGAAGAAATAGAGACGAGTTCGAGCTGCGGAGACAAGGCGACGGTCTTTGACGGGCGCAGGGCGTCCAACGCCTGGGAATGGTGGGTCGGATAGCAGACCGACGGCGGAAGCGCTCGATCGACGCAGCCGCGTTCTTCCAGAACTCGGGTCAACAAATGCGGGCCAGTATCGCCCCACTTGACCGCGCGGCCGAGCTTCCGCGCTTGCTCCAGGCATTGCACCATGACCGGGTGGCGAGGCTCGAAATACATGGTCCCGCAAGCGACGATGTCGTTATCCTGGCGCGCAAAGAATTCGTCGACGACGGGAATGCGGTCGGTGAGGCACACGACGTCGGTGTCGATCCACCAGCCGCCCTTTTCGACCAGGAGCTTGTACCTGAAAAGATTTGAAAAACCCGACGGCGATCCCTTTCCAAGACCTTCGCCCTGATAAACGAAGACCTCGTCCGGACTGAGGAGCTCGGCGGCGTCGCAAACCTGCACTCCCGCCGGGACAACAAGGTCGGCATCATAGGTGTAAAGGTCGACGAGGTATCCGCAATCGATGAAGGATTTCAAGCAGAACAGCTCATAGGGAGAGAGTGCTCGGCCATGCCAGAACGACTGGAATCTGTGCGGGGCAGGGCTGCTCCCGTTCATGATCGTAGGTACCTCCCCCATTCTGCCAGCTTAGGTCGGTTTGCGGCTGCGAAGCAACGCTGGCCGGCGGGTGCACCTGGCGCGATGTGCGCGTTGCCCATGGGGTGAGGTTTACGTAAACTGCGGCATCTGCTCAATAGATATGGCGGGCACCTGAACACCAAACCAAAGACAACGTCCTGGGTCGCGGCCCTGCCGCCTTGAGACACTCCCCAAAGCGGCCGTGCGCGCATTCGAGCGGCGGTCCAAGGTCCTCAAAATGCATCTTGCCGCGGTTACCACGGCTCGGAACGAGTGCGATATCATAGAGTCCTTCGTTCGCCACAATGCCGCATTTTTCGACCGCCTCTATATTCTGGACCATCGCAGCACCGATTCGACCCCCGAGATCCTCCGCAAATTGGCCGGTGAAGGACTGCCGTTGGCGCTGAGCCGCGACGACAGCGGCATTTTCTACCAAGGTCCGACGATGACGCGGCTGATCAAGCGGGCGTTCCAGGATCATTCCTGGGATTTCATCGTGCCCCTGGACTGCGACGAGTTTCTTCGAATTGCCGACCGAGCAGGGTTGGAAGCCGTGCTTGCCGAGCTCGGGCAGGCCACTGTCGGGCTGTCGGACGTCGTCACCTACATCCCGACCCAGATCGACGATCCGAGCGAAATGGATGTGCTGCGGAGGGTCGTGCATCTCACGAAGACGGTGCCGGACGTCAGCCGAAAGATTTTCAAGGTCATCATTCCCGGCGGAGTGATCGAGCAACCGGGTTTTGTGCTCAATGAAGGTCATCACGGCGTCTTTCTCGATGGCAAGCTGGTTCCGGAACGCCGGCTCGACGGGTTGAGCCTGGCCCACTTCCCCGTTCGCTCCATCAATCAGTTCACCATGCAGGCCATCCTGTATCGTCTCGCGTGGACGTCGCGGTCGGACTACAATCCGAGCTGGGGCTGGAACTACGGGACATTCATCGAGAAGCTCAAGGCCAGGCCGGTCGTCTCCGCCGCCGACCTCACCGACGCCGCGCTGTTGTACGTCGATATCTATGCTCAGCCCGAGCAGACGCCATATCAGAAAATGCTGGTGCGGGAACCGATGGTTCCTGCTTATGAGCGATTGCACTTCACGGACCTCATCGATGTCGCGGTGCTGCCGCCGATTTTGGACATGATGGATGTGCTCATCGGAGAGCTGCGTGAGGCGCGTGCTGTGGCAGCCCGACGTTGTGAGGCGGATGCCGCGGACGTGCGAAGCCCGAGCGAGTGCTTTCGGACCGAGAAAGAAAGCGAGAAAGAAAGAAAGGGATGATTGGTCGCCGCGACGGGCTCGCTATCGAGCGCCTGCCAAGCAGTTGCATGTCGGATTGCCCCGTCGATGGGATGGCTCACACGGCGGTCTGCTGCGACAGCAGATAAGTCTGCAAGGCGACGGCGCGGTCTCCGCTCGCGATCAGCCGGTCGGTGATGTCGATGAGCAAGCGAAACTCCTCGCGGCTGAGGCAACCGAACTCCACGTCGTTGACCTGCCGCTGGCTCGGGGCCAGCCGCTCCAAGAGCGCGTTGCCCTTGGCCGAGACCGTGAGCGTGACGCGGCGGCGGTCGCCGGGATCGGTCTTCTTGTGCACGAGGCCGAGCTGCACCAGCCGCCGCACCGTCGAGGTGATGAACGCACCGGAGAGGTGGAGGTGATCGGCGACGCGCTTCACGCCGACATCCCCGTCCGTCGACAGGTGCCCGATCGAGATCAGCACCGTGTATTCGATGCCGGCGAGCCCGATCCGCTTGGCGTGACCCGCGCGGATCCGTTCGTGCCGCGCGAAGAAGCCGAACAAGCCGTGCACGAGGTGGCGAAATTCCCGGTCGCTGCCGGCGACGAGGAGCTCCGGGCGCGAGATCGTCAGTGGAAATCGCGACCGTTCGTCCTTGCCGGGCCGGCGCGCGATTTCCTCCGATGCCGCATCCGCCGTTGCTCGTTTCCTCGCGCTCTGGGCCATTGGTTGCCTCTTCAAGCCGGGCCGACCGCGCTGTCGCGGTGGCTCGAACGTCCGCCGAGGAATGCCTCGGACACGACCGAATTGTTCACGAGCTCATCGGCGGGCACAGCGTGGGCACCGTCGCCTTCCGAGCCCGTTCACGCTAGCATCGAACAGCGATCTTGAAAAGCTTCGTTAGTTAGGTAATTATCAAAGCAAAGCGGGCGAATTGCCGCGCCGGCAGAATGGCCAATCAAGATGCAGCCGATGAAGATCAAGCGCGTCCTCACGTTTTTCGATGAAGTCCGTAGCGAGTCGGGCCGCGACCTCGATCGGCCGCTGCGCAAGGCGGCCGCCGTCGCCATCATCGACAATCCGTTTGCCGGCCGCTTCGAGCAGGACCTCGCGTCCCTGGTGAAGGCGAGCGAGGCCCTGGGGCGGGAGATCTGCCCGCTGGCGGTCGGCCTGCTGGGCGCGCAAAAGCCCGAAAGCTACGGCAAGGCTGCGGTCATCGGCTTGAACGGCGAGCAGGAGCACGGCGTTGCGCTGCTCACGACCGTATTCGGCAACGTGATGCGCGAGGCCGCCGGCGGCGGCAAGGCCTGGATCTCGTCGCTCACCAAGCGCGCGGCGCCGGGCGCCACCATCGATATTCCGCTCGCGCACAAGGATGCGCTCTATGTCCGCTCGCACTATGACGGGATGACCATCACCCTGCACGACTGTCCGGGCGCGGACGAGATCGCCGTCATTGCCGTCTATGCGAGCCGCGGCCGGCCGCATCACCGCGTCGGCGGATTGGCGGCGAACGAGATCAAAGGCCTCGACGGATTGACCTGAGAACGGCATTGGCCGAAACGTGGTGGGAGCGGAGCCGAACATGACCGTCTGCAAGACCGGTGCGGAGCACATCAAATCCCTCAAGGACGGCCGCAACGTCTATATCGACGGCGAGTTGGTTACCGACGTGACCGAGCATCCCGCGTTCCGCAACGCGGTGCAGTCGGCCGGGACGCTCTACGATTTCCAGGCCCGGCCCGAGAACCTCGAGCTCATGACCTTCGTGCCGGACGGCTCCAACCGGCGTGTCAGCCGCGCTTGGCAGATGCCGCGCAGCTACGACGAAATGGTGTTGCGGCGCAAAGCGTTGCAGGCCTGGTCCGCGCTGTCCTACGGCTTCATGGGACGCTCGCCGGATCACCTTGCCTCCGCGCTGGTCGGACAACGCATGGGCATCGACGTGTTCCGCAGGCACAGTCCGGAACGCGCCAAGGCATTCGCCGACTATTTCGACTATGCCAGCAAGAACGACGTGTTCCTCACCTACGTCATCATCAATCCGCAGGCCCAGCGCGGAAAGAGCTGGGGCGAGCAGGACGAGGACCTGGTGGCCCGCATCGTCGACGAGGATGCCTCCGGGATCACCATCCGCGGTGCCAAGATGCTGGGCACCAGCTCGATCATGGCGAACGAGGTCTTCGTCGCGAACCTCCAGCCGCTCAAGCCCGGCGAAGAGGATCTGGCCTTCTCCTGCGCGCTGCCGATGAATGCCAAGGGCCTGCGGGTGCTGTCGCGCAAATCCTACGAGGCGTCGGCGGTGTCGGTGTTCGACAACCCGCTCTCCTCTCGCTTCGACGAGAACGACGCCCTGATGTACTTCGACGACGTGAAAGTGCCGTGGGAGCGCATCTTCGTCTATCGCGATACCGACACCTGCCGCGCCCAGTTCCACGACACGCCCGGCCATGCCTACCAGAACTACCAGGCGCAAATTCGCCTGTCGGTGAAGATCAAGTTCCTGGTCGGGCTGGCGCGACGGATCACCGAGGCGATCGGCACGACCAATATTCCATCGGTCAGCGAGCAGCTCGGCTACCTGGCGGCGCAGGCCAGCATGGTCGAGGCCATGCTGTCGGGCATGGAGGCGAGCGGCACGCGCTTGGGCGAATGGTACGTCCCCAACAAGCATTTCATGTACTCGGCGCAGGTGCTCACCCAGGATCTCTATCCGAAGGTGATCCAGACGCTGCGGGAGCTATCCGGCGGCGCCCTGATCATGCTGCCGTCGTCGGTCCACGACTTCGGCGATCCGACGCTCGCGAAGATCATCCGCACCACCCAGCGCGCCGCCGGCATGGAGCCGGAGCAGAAGGTGAAATTCCTCAAGGCGGCGTGGGACGCCATCGGCTCCGAGTTCGGCTCCCGCCACACCCAGTACGAGATGTTCTACGCCGGCGCCCGCTTCGTCACTGCGGGCCACAGTTTCCGCACCTACGATTGGGATGCGGCCACCGGCATGGTCGAGAGCCTGCTCGCCTCCTATGAGCTTGCGGATGAGCTAAAATCGCCGCGGCACTGAACGGCGCGCGGCGCGGATCAGTCATGAAGGTCGCGATCGTCAATCTCGGCCAGATCGTTTCCGGCGATTGGCACCGCCCGTTCGCCGCAGGCGACACGATTCTGATCGACGGCGACAAAATCCAGGCGGTGGGCACGGCGGCGGCCGCGGCGGTCGACGCCGCGGATGCGGTGATCGATGCTGCCGGCATGACCGCCATTCCAGGCCTGATCAATTCCCACGTGCACATCACCTTCGGCGACTACACGCCGCGCCAGCGCACCGTCGGCTACCTCGAAAGCTACCTCAATGGCGGCGTGACCACCGCCATCTCGGCCTCCGAAGTGCATGTTCCCGGCCGGCCGCGCGATGTCGAAGGGGTGAAGGCGCTCGCGGTCGCGGCCCAGCGCTGCTTCGCCGACTATCGTCCCGGCGGCATGCGCGTGATCGCCGGCTCGGTGATCCTGGAGCCGGGACTCGCGAAGGCCGATTTCGAGGAGCTGGCGCGCAAGGGTGTGCGCCTCGCCAAGGCCGGCTTCGGCGCGGTGAAGAGCTCTTACGACTACGTGCCGCTGGTCGCGGACGCCAAGGCGGCCGGCCTCCTCACCACCTGCCACACCGGCGGCTCGTCCATCCCCGGATCCGGCGCCATCACCGGCGACCATCTGCTGGCGATGCGGCCGCACGTGTCGTTCCACATCAATGGCGGGCCGACCGCCATGCCGGACAAGGATTTCGAGCGCGTCATTCTCGAAAGCGATATGGCCCTGCAAGTATGCACCGCCGGCAACCTGCGCACGACGCTCCTCTGTGCGCGGCTCGCCGCGCAGCACGGTGCCTTCGATCGCTTCATCATCGCCACCGACACGCCGACCGGCAGCGGCGTCATGCCGCTCGGCATGCTCTACACGATCGCGCATCTGGCCAGCCTCACTGAGATGCCGCCGGAGCAGTTCCTGTGCGCGGCGACCGGGAGCAACGCCAACGTCTATGGGCTCGACAGCGGCTTCCTCAAGGCCGGGCGCGCCGCCGACATCGTGCTCATCGACGCGCCGGAAGGCGGCACCCAGTCGACCGCGCTCGCGGCCATCAAGAACGGCGACATCGCGGCGATCGGCGCCGTGGTCACCGCGGGCATGCCGCGTTTCGTCGGGCGCAGCCGCAACACGCCCGCGACCACCCGTCGCGCGCGCGTCGCGCGCTCCACCGTCACGCAGGATTTCGCCCCGGGCGGCCATTGAGGGTCCGGCTGCGATCCTGGTGGGAAGCGATTTACAGACAACGCAGACCTCAACCTCGATTTAGAACAATTCAAGTCTATCGCAAGGACGGCGGGACCCTTTGCGGGCACATTCAGTTTGGTCAAGCGGCGATCCGCGCCAAGGCCAAACGGAGAGAAATCATGGTGCATCCTCATTTGCCAGGTCCCCGGCCGTTGGCAGTGCCGGGCATCGGTTTTCCCCAAAATATCTCGATTGGTCCGGAAGTGCGTGATCAGGCGGCTTTTGGAGATTTGTCGGATGACCACTGTGGTGCCTCAACGCGACCGATCGACCGCCTCGTTTGGCTCCCGTCACCACGGCCATGGTTTGCGATCCGATCGTGAGATGGTTGCTCTCGTCAGAGTGCTACTCTGTGCTATCCGATGGGGGTCCAGCGGATAGGCGCTCGCGCCCGATTCAGAACGATTCAGGTTCGGCCCAAGGACTCTGCCCCCGTCATTCGCAGACTAGACGCGCGGCAAACCGACCTGCGCACGGCGCTCGCTTGCTGGTATCATGGTCGGCGGTAAAGCGCGGGACGAGGGCGGCTCATGTCCGACCTGAGACGGCGCGATTGCATTATTCTCCTGGGCGGCGCGGCAGCAGCGTGGCCGCTCGCGGCGCGCGCGCAGCAGCCGGCGCTGCCCGTTGTGGGTTTTCTTCATCAAGCCGAGGCGGCGAACAATGCGCCGTTCGTCGCCGATTTCCGAAAAGGTCTCCGAGAGTCCGGCTATGTCGAGGGCCGGAACGTTATGATCGAGTACCGCTGGGCGGAAGGACATTACGATCGGCTGCCCGGATTGGCGGCCGATCTGGTCCTGCGCCCGGTCGCCGCGATATGCGCGGCCTGGCTTCCAGCGGCGCTGGCAGTAAAGGCCGCGACCGCCAAGCTGCCGATCGTCTTCGTCGTCGGAAGCGATCCGGTCGAAACTGGCCTGGTTGCGACGCTCAACCGGCCTGCCGGCAACGTCACCGGCGTGAGCCAGTTCACCAACGCATTGATCTCAAAACGGCTGGAGCTGTTGCGGGAACTGGTGCCGGGGGTTCGCCTGATCGCCGTGCTGCTGAATTCGGACAATCCGAACACTGAGATCAATACTAGGGACCTGCAGGCGGCGGCACGCGCCGTCGGACAGCAAATTCAGATCGTGGGCGCGAGCCGCGAACAGGGCATCGAACCGGCGTTCGCGGCGCTCGCGCAACAGAAGGCTGGCGCGCTCTTCCTCGGTCCAGACGCATTTTTCCATAGCCGCCGGGTCGAGATCGCCATTCTCGCTGCCCGCCATGGCATTCCGGCCATCTACACGATGCGCGAATTTCCCCTGGCCGGCGGCCTGATCAGCTACGGAGCGAGTGAGATCGGGGGTTCCCGGCAGGCGGGTGTTTATGTCGGGCGAATCCTCAACGGCGAGAAACCGGCTGATCTCCCGGTCGTCCAGCCGACCAAATTCGAGCTGGTGATCAATCTGAGAACCGCGAGGGCCCTCGGTCTCGACGTGCCAGCGAAGCTGCTCGCGCTTGCCGACGAGGTGATCGAATGAATGCGCCAGGCAAAGCTGGTGCGATCCAGCCGGTGGAAGTCCGGCCCAAGTAAGGAGTAGCGTCCGCTTGGTAGCGAGTGTTGCGTGGCCACCTGGCGACAGTGGTCGCGAAGCGTACACAGCAATTGCATGGGGTGTGGGATTGAGCCACGAAAGATCAGACATCGCAGGGGCCGAGGGTTTTCATTCGCTCGAAGGCAACATGTGCGGCACCGCTATGCGAGGTGCTGACGCCCTGCCGGGGTCTAAGGCCACATCACGTGCAAAAGGATCGCATCGGAACCTGGGAGATCTCGCGTCTGGCCGCCGTTGTTAGCGTGCCGAGTACGGCGGTCCGCATCGGGAAGGTGAGGAGCCGAAGCCGATGATGCACGGACACGAGAAGTCGGACCCCGTCATAGTAGCGATGAAGCCGACGAACAAAGCGAAGGAACTCGCTGCGGAGGCATCTGCAGGAGCAAACGCCACGGAGTCGGTGGAGCGAAGGGCGGGGGCCAAGGGGAATGCGCACCAGCAAAGCACGCGCTGGACTCAGCGCCAGGCTCGCGTGACACAGGCGCTGGAGCGTATACGGCAAGCATTTGCCGTCATACACCCGAGGTGGGAGCCGTATGCGGGAAAGCCGCACGTACGGATCTGGTGAAGCGAGGCTAGCTGCCATTCGCGTCGAAGCCTACATTCAGTCGTGACAAGCGGAAGAGACGGCCGTGGCTCGGGCTGCAAGTCCTGACTAAGGCAGTCGACGAAATCGAATTCAATGCCGACTCCGCGACCATTGTCAGCCCCGGCGCCGGCGCAGTGCTGGTCGCGGCCAACCGGTCTTCCTCGATCATCGCCTGCCGCTGGCCGAGTGACGGCCCGAGACGCGGTGCACGCGATCTAGTTGGAGTCCAATGCCGCAGTCGGCGGCCTGATGAGCTTCGGAACAAATCCGATAGATGCATATCGCCAGGTCGGCATCTACGTTGGCCGGATTCTCAAGGGCGCCAAACCGGCCGACCTGCCAGTCGAGCTGCCGACCAAATTCGAGCTGGTGATCAATCTCAAGACCTCGAAGACACTCGGCCTCGACGTGCCGCCGACGCTGCTCGCCCGCGCCGACGAGGTGATCGAATGTTGCGGCGCGAGTTCATCACGCTGCTCGGGGGCGCGGCGGCAATGTGGCCGCTCGCGGCGCGTGCGCAGCAGCCGGCGATACCGGTGATCGGGTTTCTCCGCAGCACGTCGCTTGCCGACGCGACGCACCTCGTGACCGCGTTCCGCGAGGGCCTGAAGGAAGCAGGCATCGTCGAGGGCCAGAACGTCACGATCGAATATCGCTATGCGGACAATCAAATTGATCGGCTGCCGACTCTGGTGGCTGATCTGATTAGCCGGCCGGTGGCCGTGATCGTCGCGAATCCCCCTTCCGCGCGCGTGGCCAAGGCCGCAACCACTACGGTGCCGATCGTCTTCGCGGGCGGGAGCGACCCGGTTCGGGACGGTCTCGTCGCCAGCCTCAACCGGCCGGGCGGCAACGTCACGGGCGTGGTCTTTTTCACTGGCGTGTTAGGGGCGAAACGCCTGGAGCTGTTGCGCCTGCTCGTGCCCACGGCGACGAAAGTTGGCGTACTCGTGAACCCCAACAGTCCTGAAACTGAGGCCGAGCGAAGAGACGTGCAGGCCGCAGCGCAAGCTATTGGGCAGGAACTCCTCATTCTCGATGCCGGCAGCGAGCGCGACATCGAGACAGCTTTTGCGACGTTCGGGCAACGCGGGGCCGGGGCGCTGCTTTCCGGTTCCGGCCCGTTCTTCAACTCCAATCGGGAGCGATTGGTCGCCTTGGCGGCTCGCTATGCGCTGCCAGCGAGCTATTCCCTGCGCGAGTATGCCATGGCCGGCGGCCTGATGAGCTACGGGTCCAGCCAACCTGACGCCTT
Source organism: uncultured Alphaproteobacteria bacterium (assembly GCA_963827585.1). Classification (GTDB taxonomy): domain Bacteria; phylum Pseudomonadota; class Alphaproteobacteria; order Rhizobiales; family Xanthobacteraceae; genus VAZQ01. Next base: position 14,988 of record CAWHCK010000062.1, on the reverse strand, counting down.
TCGCCAGGTCGGCATTTACACGGCGCGGATTCTCAAGGGCGAGAAGCCCGCCGACCTACCCGTCATTCGGTCCACCAAAATTGAATTGCTGATTAACCTCAGGACCGCGCGGAAGCTCGGCCTTGAAGTGCCGGATAAGCTGCTCGCGCTTGCCGACGAGGTGATCGAGTGAGGCGCCGCCAGTTCATCACGCTGCTCGGCGGGGGGGCGGCGGCGTGGCCGCTCGTGGCGCGGGCGCAGCAGTCGATGCCGGTGATCGGGTTCCTCGACATCAGATCGCCTGACGCGCTCGCGGACCGTCTGCGCGCGTTTCGCCGCGGCCTGAAGGAGGCAGGCTTCGTCGAGGGCGAGAACGTGACGATCGTTTATCGCTGGGCCGAGGGCCACTTCGATCGATTGCCCGAGCTGGCGGGCGAATTGGCTCGCCGGCAGGTCGCTCTCATAGCCAGCGGCGGAGGTATCGCGTCGGCGTTGGCGGCCAAGGCGGCAACCACGACGATCCCGATCGTTTTCGCCGTCCCCGAAGACCCGGTCAGGTTTGGTCTTGTCGCCAGCCTCGCGCGGCCGGGTGGCAATGCGACAGGCGTCAATTTTCTGACGACCGAGTTGGTGGCAAAGCGGCTGGAACTCCTGCGTGAGCTGGTTCCCGTTGCGGCTCGCGTGGCGGTACTCCTCAATCCGACCAATGCTGCTAATACCGAGTCCACGGTCAGGGACGTGCAGTCGGCTGCTCGCGCCATGGGACTGCAAATCCAGAGCCTCAACGCCAGCACCAGCCGGGAGATCGATGCAGCGTTCGCAACTCTTGTCCGTGAGCGTCCCGATGCCCTCTTCGTCGGTGGCGACACCTTTTTCCTCAGCCGGCGCGTGCAACTCGCTAACCTGGCGGTGCGCCATGCGATTCCCGCTGCGTTCTCGGTGCGCGACTTTACCGAAATCGGCGGGCTGATGAGCTACTCGAGTAACATCCTGGATGCGTATCGTCAGGTCGGCGTCTATACCGGCCGCATCCTCAACGGAGCCAAGCCGGCCGATTTGCCGGTCGTGCAGTCGACCAAGTTCGAGCTAGTGATCAACCACCAGACCGCTAGGATGCTCGGCCTCACCGTGCCGACGACGCTGCTCGCCCGCGCCGACGAGGTGATCGAATGAAAAGGCGGGAGTTCGCCTTGCTTGCAGTTGCGGCGGTTGCGTGGCCGGTCGTGGTGACTATCGCGCAGGCGGAGACCGCCACCGTCACCTCCGATTACAAATTTGTGGATCAGCTGGTTGCAGACTTGGGATTTCAACCAAGCGACTTGATCGAGCGCGTCCGATACCTTGCCGATGTTCCATCCGAAGCGCCGATGCAACGTCAGTTGTCGTACTGTGTCCAGGGATTTGCGGATAGGATCGCTACCGATGCCAAGTTGCGTGAGCAGGTGGCCTTCGAAGTGGAGCAGAGAGCATGTGGGCAGTTCGGTCTCTGCAAAGACCCGGCCCTGCAACAAGTCGACCAATCGATGTTCTATGTCGAATTGCTACAGGTTCTTGCCAGCGAAATGCGGGGAGAGAAGCGTGCCGAGTTGAGCCATGCTTTTAAGGACCATGAATTGTTCGTGGAATTCGGGCGGCATCTGGCTAGAGAGAGTGGTGTTGAAGACTCGTTTCGTCAGGCCTCATTGGTGACCGGCGAGATTTCCGCCTCCTACATTCGCAACAGCTGCCCCTATTCCTGGAAGAGCTGGCCGATTCTCATGAGCGGCTTGGTTGGGACTTGTTTGCTGATGTCGATTCTCGGATTGGTCTACACAAGGAGAACCCTAAACGGGCGTCCAACCTAGCAATTTCGAGGTTCTCAAGCCTCCAAGGCGCTCGGCCTGGCGATCCCCGGAAAATTGTTCTTGGCGCGTCGATGTGATCGAATGAATCAGCGTGATGTCGCCTAATGGCGCGTGTGAGACCTGCGCCGATGACGTGTGCAAGTCCGCTTACGGAGCAAGAGCGGTCCTGGAGTTCGGGCCCAGTCTTGCACGCAGGCTTCCCATTCTTCGATGCTGCATTCTCAGCCATGTAGGCAAGCCGCAGGTCGATTAGCTCGACCTCCAGCAGCGATACCCGAACATGGATGCTGACGTAGGTTGCTCGGGCCTTCCGCGGTGCAGGTGGCCAACATCCTGCGACGAGCTAAGGCGCGGTGCCGCGTCTGCACCCGCACCCGTGATTCGGTCCCCCTTAGATGCCGCCCTGCGACGCCCTTGAATCCGTCGTGGCCGTGGCGGTAATGTTCGGCGCCCACATGATTGAGCGAGCAGAACTTCTTTCAAGGAGAGATGCCATGCCGATCTACATCTCGCGCGGGCGTTTTACTTCGGACGCCGTCAAGGGCATGCTGGCTAAGCCAGAAAATCGTGAGGAAGCCGTTGCCAAACTCTTCGAGAGCGTAGGAGGCAGGCTCATCGGCTGGTACTTGACCTTCGGCCACCATGATTGGCTGGTCATTGCTGAGTTCCCTGATGAAAAGGCCGCCGCCTCTGCGATATTGGCCGCTGCCGCGGGAGGCAGTTTGTCTGAAATCGAGACGACCGTCGCGATGACGGCGAAAGATGCTCACGCCACCTTCGAATCCGCTGGGAAAGCGGCGAAGGGCTTCCGCAGCGCCGGGCGCTCGTAGGTTCGGCGAGACTTTCAATCCGAGCGCCACCCATCCCGGATGCCGGGCGTTTCTCCGCGTCGCATGCGCTCGGCCTCGACGTGCCGCCAACGCTGCTCGCCCGCGCCGATGAGGCGATCGAATGAAGCGGTGAGCGGCTAATAGTCCAGCCTGACCGCCGAAGTCCTAATGCAGCGCTGGTAATTCCGGCCGATTGGCCTCGATTGCACCAATCAGCTTGACCTCAATCTCATTCTTGATGACCTGCAGCCACTCTTCCGCGCGATTGGCGCGGCTTTCGAGACGTTCGATCTCGCCCTCGAGCTCCTTGATGCGGTCTTCGGCGGCTCGCAGTTGAATTGAGAGCTTATGCGCCATGGCCATCGCTCGATCCGCGTTTTCTTTGGAGAGCGTGGCAGCCTCCTGCAGCATAGCAACAAGAGCATGCCCCACCGCATCAATGGGGCCACTTTCGTCGTGTCGCTTTTGCCGACGGGCGGACCGGAGCACCTCGGGCGTGTCGGACTGACCCTGATCCATTGCTGACTCCCACTAAGCCTAACGGCAATAGTCGATTACAGTTCGATGCTCTTGGCAAGGACACCAGGCCAATGGCGCTACTTCATGCACTGCAATCGTGGCCGACGCGCTCGAACAGTTGGCGGTGCGGTCGGCCGTGGGTCTCGTCCCAGCAAGCGTTGCACTTCCTACCCTCGCGCCGCAAAAAAAGTGCAAACCTGTGACGGGAGTCACATCGGTCCCCGAGCGCTGTCGGCATACTGATCCTGCGACTACACGCGTCGGGAGAGCTTTCCCGCTGAGCCATGGAGGTGGAACCATGCTCAATGTGTTGACCTTCGCAGTCGTCATAGCCGCACTCGCAATCCCGTTGCTTGTCCCCTTCATGTGGGGCCAGCTAGAACACGCCTAGCGGCGCTGAACTCGGGCAGACCTCGCCCAGGGTGGGGTCTGCCCAGCTTGCGGATGTGTTGAGCCAGGGTTTTCGCTACGTCGGGGTTTGACTCATGAAACCACACATGCAGTTCGCCTTCCGCATCATTGTGTGGACTGACTATGGCCTCCAGCAGGTTGCCGGCTCGACAGACTTCGCAATTGCCCTGGCAGCCTACCTAGGCGCCTGCGCGCGTTGGCCGCACGCGGCCATCACGTTGGAGGAGGGGGCGCGGGTGATTGAGGACAGCCGCTGGTCTCAGATTGCCTCCCTGTGACGCGCCGCTCGGCACGCCGGGCGGCCGTTTTCTGCCCCCAAATGGGAGGTGCCCACGAGGTCCCGCCCCGCGCATGATGGGGAGCGACTTGATGGGGCTGGGGAGGACAGCCCCTCCTAGGCCTCCGGGCCTCGGCCTCCCGCTCGAACCGGTCGGGGCCCGCCAATTGGCCACCGGGCTCGCCCAGCGTGCCCTCCTTCGAGACGGCCGAGATGTCGACCGAGGACGATCCCGAGAAGCTGCGCGAGGATGATGCCGAGGCGACGCCAGAGTGGCACCGGGCCGGTATGGCATTCCTCAAGGATAAGTTCGGTTTGACGCCCGCACAGTCGCGCCTTGTTCTTCGCCTCGTGGCGGGGGACACACTGAGGTTTTCCGCGGCCGCGCTCGGTATCGGATACGAGACGGCGCGCACCACTCTCAAATCAGTTTTCCGCAAGACGGGAACGCACCGCCAGGCGGAACTCGTCACGATGATTATTCATGCCGGTCTCCCTTCTCCGCAAGAACATCACCAAGCACGTCAGCCATGAGAGCCCCCGGCGGGGGCGCCGCGCGTCATTTCTGTGATGCGAGCTGAGGCACCGGCGAGCGGGCTCCTTTTAGTGCGCCGGCGATGGCCAAGCCGACCGTGACGACTGCAGCGACCAGCATGCAGAGGGCGGCAAACTGGCGAATGCGGCTGAGGGGGCGATCGCTCATTGTTTGCACAGCCTAGCAGGGATTTCGCGAATTTACGCGGGACCCGGCTACCAGGCGGTCAGCCGCCGCAGTTGCGAGCCGGATCCGGCGTGAAGTCGACCATCGGCTGGATAATGATGCGCGTGCGCCGCGCAGACTGCCTTGCTCTCGTGGGGCCGCCCGCCCTGTCTAGCGCGGCCAAGACGCGAAGCCATAGCGCCGGACTGTTTAGCCGCGGCCAGCAGCGCATCCTGTGTCAAATGCAGCAGCCAGCGCAGGCCGAGCTCGCCGCCCTGGCCGAGGCGACGGCATAGGCTCTTGAGCCGTCGCGGTCCGGCGGCGGGCGCCTCTCGTCGCTCCGCCGCGCCGCGAAGGCTTCCATTGGTCGCGTCAGTCTAAGTGCGGCTGCGCCGGTCGATCGCGCCAGTTTTGAAGAAAGTATTTGTTGAGCTGCTGACGATCACTCAGCCGCCGGGCCTCCGTCGCCGAGAGCAATGGTTGCTGGTTGAGAGGTTGAGTGACCGGCGCCCTTTGCTTCGCAATGGCCATTCCCACCAAAAGAGCGATCACCGCTCCGAGTTCGATCGCAGCAGCCCCACGATTCGACATGATCGCCTCCCATCCACAGGCGACCCTCGTCTCGACTCGGCACGTCCAATGTGAAGGGCGTCACACAGCATTAATTAATTTATTGGGCATAAAAGTTGGGGGAGCTGCCCCTCCATCATCGTCCTTTGTCATTCGTTTCGGCGGGGCCAGGGGCGGGATTTGGGAAATTTCCCGGCCCGAAGCCAAAGACCGCGCCCGTACATTCGCAACAGCGCTCTGGAATTTCCACGCCCCTGGTAGAAGAAAATTCCCCGTTGCGGGCGGCCGTGGTATCCCTGCAACCAACTCATAAGAAGCCCCGTCTACCAGGGCGGACGACGGGGCGAGTTCGCGGTGATCGAGCCCGAGCATTGCTCGATGTCTCCTTAAACGCAACCGCGATGGATGCCCCGGCATGCTCAAACTTTCCGACGACGAATTGAGCGCAATCATGACGGCCTGCCAGCCGCTCGCGCCTGCTGCCCGCGACGGTTTCCTGAGGCGACCGCCAATTCGTCGCCCAGGTCCGGCGGCAGCTGCGAGATGAGATCCCGGTTGCGCAGCGACCGATCGTGCAGCGAGCGCCCAAGAAGCCCGACATCATTGACCTGCCGGCATTGCCGCTGCGGCGGCGGTACGATGCCGCCTGATCACGCAGTCGTCTTGCCCGGCGACACTGCGTCCCCGTCGCCCTGGCCGCCACACGCTGCCTCTTGGGCGTGTCTCGCGGTCGGGTGGCGGCGGCTCAACGGCTGCCGTAGGGCTGGATAACCGCGGCCGACCTCATTTCCGCACCGGCCACAGGGACCCACTTGGACATCACGGCGACCGACCAGAACGGCCCATCGCGACCACGACGGCGATACCGATCCCTGTGCGCATTTGCATGCCCTCTGCGTCGCGTTGAGCTTGGCGAAAGGGCTCACATATTTTCGGCGCCCCAATGTGAGGCAGTTCACAGTTGACGGAAAACTTCGCCAGCCTCGCGGGGACGAAAATCGCCCCGGCGCGCATCCCCCACCCCATGAAGGACGTGTCGAAATATCGCTGAGCTTCTGCATCAGTAGCGCCTCCTATTTTTGGTGGTGGTTAACCTCCCAATTGGGGGTAGCGGTCCGCCCGTTTCTCGTGCGCCATGCGCGGGCTTTCCTCCCGTGGGCCGCAATGACAACGTCCGATTGTCCCATGCCTGTGCAGCGCAGCCTCGTTCGCCCCGATGCGGGCGACCGTTGCAAATGGTGCAGTGGGCTTAGCAAGCGCGGCTATCTCTACCGCTTCCGGTCACAACAGCACGGCGATCATGGCGGTGTGTGGTGTAGTCGCACCTGCCACGACGCGCACTATGGAATGCACAGCAGGGAATCCCGCGCCCCTCGTCGCCGAAGGACCAGAATGATGCGCGCCTGATCACCATCATCTTCGCCATGCTCGCCCCGACGCTTGCGCTGGCGCAGCCCTTGCCCGTGCCTAAGCCGCCGGGCCCGGGCGGCTCGTGCCAAGCCGGCAGGAAGAGCTGATCGCGCAAGGCTAACGACCCCGAGCAGGTCGGGAAACCTGCCGAGCTGCACTGATCTCGCCGATGTCGAGACGCAGGAGCAGATGGTCAGTCGAAGTGTGGAAACTGATTGGCCGGAGTAATCTCCAAATCAAAGACCTCGAGCCTCTCTGCGCCGCCGGCCACCACCGCTTGAGCCTCCTTGAGGGTGGGCGCGTTGAGCACTGCGAAAAAGCCCGGTTCGTCGCGGACCTTGTATAAGACATGGGATAGGATGCCATACCGGATGAGATCCCAAGTGGCAGGGTTGAGCCGTTGGGTAAGGCGCGCGACGAGTTCTTCCCGTGTCGCCCCCGCCTTGGGAATGCTTCATGAGTGGCAGCGTTTTCACGACAATTTTGTGACACACGCTGCGATATCGATTCGACCAATTTGAGCCGTCCATCGACCTCGAAGACTGGCGCCGCCGGCAATGGGGGTGGTTTGACGGCTACACGTTGAGCGGCGCGGACCAACTCGGCCAGCCCGGGGCCGCGTTCGGGGCCGCGGATGGCGATAATCGATGTACCCGCAGCGAGCGAGGCCAGCTAGAATTCGACCCGGTTTTTTTTGAGGACGATAGGAGTTATTCGACTTCTCATAGAGGCAATTCGAAAATGAGCCAAGAGCGACTGGCAGGGGCTTGGCTTAATTCTAATCTTCCTGTTTCTGCATATTTCTAATTGGAGAAATCTTCGGGCTCAATAAACCGCGCTGGACGTGCGACGATTGGGATACGACGTGCCAAGGAGACGGAGACAGGCCGTATGCCGATAATGACAACGAAATTTGGGCAGCAACTCTGGGCCTATCAGGCGCATCCTACGCGGGGTTTCGCCATTAACCGGCGCGGGGCCAGCGCAAGAATCGACGTAGGAGGGACAATTCCGGTGTGGGCGGCGGCAGCGCCGGCGGCATCGCGATGCTCTCCAGCCGCGTCGCCGGCAGCGCCAGCCGCTGAGCCATATCCCGCCAGTGGTCGCGGTCTTTGCGGGTCTCCGCGAGCTGTTCGCGCAGAAGTGCAATCACCTCGCTACCAGATTCGAACTCTTTCGGTTGCAGCGGTGGGGCCGCAACGGGCTCAAAAGCACGAAACAGTTCAACCGGCTCGCTCTGCTGGTTCCCCGCATCGTCCCGCACCCCTGATATTCTTCCGTTCTTGATCGCGCGCAACACGCTCGACTTAACGTGACCGACGTGCTGCGCAGCTTCGGAAAGGCTCAGTGCCATGGCTGTTCGCCCCTGCGGTTGATTGGTGCGGGCGGCAACGGTGGGGCCATTGTGGTTAGCAAATCGTAAAGTCGTCGAAACAAATCGCGAAACCATTTTTTTTGGGTCGCAACTGAGTACCACTTGCGCGACACGTGTCATCACCGCGCGGCAGGATGCACGGGTGATTGAGGACAGCCGGCGGACGCGAATTGCCTTTCAGTGACTCAGGGAAGGCCGTGGATTCATTTTTGTGCTCACCACCATGCAGACTGCCCTGATTCTGCCGACCAAATGGAGCGCGCCACCGAGCGTCAGTATACCGAGGAGGGCCAATGAGCTTAAGAGAGCCAAGCAGCCTAGCGGGACTGCAAATGCGAGCAACACCAGGCGATTCATGGTGACGTCTCCGGCTACGCCGCCCGTGCCCAATCCTACTACGGCCCACCAACTGAACAACGCTGTCCAAAAAATATGCTCGGTCTCCGCTTTTTGGAGCGCACGCCCCGGCCTCGGGGCGGCCAAGGGCGGCGAAGTGCCTCCCAGTGACGTTGAGACGGCCGACCACCTCGATTCAGGACAATTCAGGTCCGTCCCAAGGACTTAGGCTCCGCGTCCTGGCACAGTCCAACCTGTCTAGCGGCGGCGGTTCAAACCGGAAACTGCCTTCAGCCAAGGGAAGCAGATCATGGTTGCCTGTGAGAAGCCTCTGAGCCGCTTGGAGATATTGGCGATCATCTCAATGTGCGGGCTTTTGTTCATCGTGGCATTCAGGGACGGCAATCTGTTGTGGGCTATTCCCGCAATGACCCTATTCTCTCTCACCGGGATGGCTCTCCTCTCCGCGCTCTTCTTCAAACCGGAAGAAGCTTCCGCATTGGCTGTCTCCTAAGGGCGCGCCAGCCGCGCATTCTGGGGCGTATCCGGCCGACTTCTCTGGGGCGGAGACCCACCTCGATTCAGAACAATTCAGGTCTACCCCAAGGACCTGCCGATCCTTGTGCGGCAGCTTGAGTATGCGGGAAAGCGACCGCAGGGCCGTGGGCGACCCGGCCGGCCCCTAGCGGGAGCGAAGAAGCCCCTTTGCAGAAGGAGGCGGACAATGGTCACTTCCGAAGAGTACAACCAGCTGGCCCAACGCTGCGCGCGCCTCGCCATTGCGTGCTCTGTCCCCAGCATCGCCGGAGCGCTGACGCTGCTTGCGTTGGACTATCTGGCGCAGAGCGATAGGGTCAGCCAGCAGTCAGCCGCACAACCGCAGCAACACCAGATAGCGCTCGATACGTCTGCCGGCTTCGGAGATTAGTCCTGCGGTTCGTGCCTCGGTAGGCTAGAGATGCGGCAAACCGTCTGCCACGCCGGTCGCTGGCTGGTATGATCGGCGGCGGCACCCTGGGAGGGAACACCTTGTTCGACCTGAGGCGGCGTGAGTTCATCGCGCTCATCGGCGGCGCGGTGGCGGCATGGCCGCTCGCGGCGCGGGCGCAGCAGGGCGAGCGGATGCGGCGCATCGGCGTGCTGATGGGTCTTGTCGCCAGTGACCCAGAGGCACAATCGCGCGTGGCCGCGTTCGAACACGGCTTGCGGGAGCTGGGATGGGTCAAGGGACGCAACCTCTGGATCGAATACCGCTGGGCCGGCGGCGGAGAAAATGTATTGCGCAACCACGCGGCGGAGCTGCTCGCCATGGCGCCCGACCTGATCTTGGCCAACAGCACGCCGGTGACGGCCGCGCTGCGGGAGCAGAGCCAGGTCGTGCCAATCGTGTTCACGCAGGTGACAGACCCTGTTGGCCAAGGCCTCGTGCCGAACCTGGCGCATCCGGGCGGCAATCTCACCGGCTTCACCAGTTTCGAGTTCTCGATCGGAACCAAATGGCTGGAGGCGCTCAAGCAGACCGCGCCGCACGTCACGCGGGTCGCGCTCGTCTTCAACCCGCACAGCGCGCCGTTCGCCGACCTGTTCCTGCGGCCGGTCGAGGCCGCGGCGCCCTCCTTCTCGGTGACGCCGATCGCGGCCGCTGTGCGCGCTACCGACGACCTCGATCGCGTGTTCGATGCGCTCGCGCGCGAAGCGAATGGGGGTCTGATAGTGGTGTCGGACCTTGGCATGACAAACCATCGCGATGCGCTCATCGCGCTGGCGGCGCACCACCGCGTGCCGGCAGTCTACCCGTTTCGTTACTTTGCCGCGAGCGGCGGTCTGATGTCCTACGGCACCGACGTGGCCGAGGTCTTTCGGCGCGCGGCCGCCTATGTCGACCATATTCTCAGGGGCACCAGTCCGGGCGACCTTCCGGTGCAAGCGCCGACTAAGTACGACCTAGTCATCAACCTCAAGACTGCTAAGGCGCTCGGCCTCACCGTGCCGCCATCTCTGCTCGCGCTTGCTGACGAGGTGATTGAATGAGGCGACGCGAGTTCATCACCTTGCTCGGCGGCGCGGCCGTACGTGGCCGCTCGCGGCGCGGGCGCAGCAGCCGGCGAGCCGATGATCGGATTCCTCAACGGTGCGTCGCGGCCGTTCGCGTTTAGCCTTCGTTGCGGCGTTCCGCCAGGGCCTGGGTGAAGCGGGCTACGTCGAGGCCGTAACGTTGCTGTTGAATATCGCTGGGGCGAGGGTCGAAGACATGATTCCGCGCTGGCGGCCGATCGTTGGTCGGCAGGTGGCGGTGATCGCCGGACCGGGGGCAACGCCGCCGCGGCCTCGCCGCCAAGACGGCCCTACTACGAAAATTCCGATTGTCTTTAGCGGCGGCGGCGATCCGGTGCGGTTGGCCTCGTCGCCAGCCTTAGCCGGCCGGGCGGCAACGCCACCGGGGTTTCAACATGTTCACCTCGGCGCTGGAGCCGAAACGGCTGGGGCTTCTGCGCAGCTCGTTCCGAGCGCCGCGTTAATCGCCGTGTCTTCGTGAACCCGACCAAGTGGCCGAATTCGAGACCCAATTGAAGACCTTCAGGAGGCTGCTCGCGCGGCGGGGCGGCAAATCCAGATCACTACACGCTAGCAGCGAGAGCGAGCGCACCGTCACTGCATTCGCACTCTCACCGAATAGCGAGCCGAAGCGTGACGTCGGGACCCATTTTTCAACAGCCATCGCGATCATATCGTTGCGCTGGCGGCACGTCACGCCTTCCAGCGATCTACGAATGGCGCGAGTTTGTCGGCGGCTGGCGGCCTGATCAGTTACGGGTCACCGACCTCGCCGAAGCTATCGCCAAGTCGGCAGCTATATCGGTCGCATTCTCAAGGGCGACAAGCCTGCGGACCTGCCGGTAGTGCAGCCGACCAAGTTCGATTTGGTCATCAACCTCAAGACCGCCAAGGCTCTCGGCCTCGACGTGCCGGCCTCGCTGCTCGCCGCGCGCCGACGAGGTGATCGAATGAAGCGCCGCGAGTTCATCACGCTGCTCGGCGGTGCGGCGGCCACGTCGATCGCTTGGCCCTCCCTGCCGTCACGGGCGCAGCCGCAGCCCAAGATGTTGCGTGTCGGCTTTGTCGGTATGCAGCCCCGCGAGTCGCCGTTCTATGCAGCTTTCCTCGAGCGGATGGCCGAACTGGGCTATCAGGAAGGCCGGAACTTTACGTTCGAATACATCCAAGCACCGAATGTCGACGGCTACGAGACAAGCTATCGCGAGCTCGCGGCGCGCAAGCTCGACGTGTTCCTGGCGGTGGGAAACGAGCCAGCGCTGCGTGCGGCGCCTCGGCGCCGCAGAGGGTGGGCCGATCGCCTTTCTGGCCATCGATTTCGATCCTCTGGCGAAGGGATATGTGGCGAACCTGTCACGTCCCGGGGGCAATGTTACCGGCATTTTCGTACGCCAGCTCGAGCTCGCTGCAAAACGCGTCGAGATCGCTCGCGAAGTGTTCCCGCGCGCCACTGTCGTCGGGATCGCATTCGATACGGTTTCGCGCGAACAACGGGATGCGGCGGTCGAGGCGGCTCGCAAGTTGGGCCTGGAGCCGCGCACGATCGAGGTGAAAGGCCAGCAGGACTACGATGGCGCATTTAGCGCAATGGAGGACGTGCGCCGCCAACCCATCATTTTGCCCGCTGGCCCGATGTTCTTGCGCGACCGCGAGGCGATCGCGCAGGTTTTGCTCGAGCGCCGCATTCCGTCGATCGCGGCGTTCCGCGAGAACACCGAGGCCGGCGCGCTGATCAGTTACGGCTTCGACCTCATTGGGCTGTTCCGCGACATCGCCGGCTATGTCCACCAGATTGCACGTGGCGCCAAACCGTCCGAAATGCCGATCGAGCAATCTTTGCGCTTTCACATGGCGGTCAATCTGAAGACGGCTGCATCGCTTGGCGTTTCTTTGTCGGATGCGTTCGTCGCCCGGGCCAACGAGGTGCGCGAATGAGGCGGCGCGAGTTCATCGCGCTGCTCGGCGGCGCGGCGGCCCGTGGCCGCTCGCGGCGCGCGCGCAGCAGAGCAATCGCCTGCGGCTGGTCGGTGTGCTGTTCGCAATGGCGCCGAGCGATCCGGAAGCGCGAACTGCGCGTCAAAGCGTTTGAGGCCGGGCTGCGGGAGCTGGGCTGGACAGAAGGGCGCAACCTTCGCCTGGAGTACCGCTGGGCGCCCGGCGACGCCAACCTCCTGCGCAGCCAGGCAACTGAGCTGGTCGGCCTCGCGCCGGACCTGATCCTCGCCACCAGCACGCCGGTGTTGGCGGCTTTGCGCCAGGGGAACCCCCTGCCGATCGTGTTCGTGCAGGTGACCGATCCGATCGGCGGCGGCTTCGTGCCGAACCTCGCCCGCCCCGGCGGCTATCTCACCGGGTTCACCAGTTTCGAGTTCACCATCGGCAGCAAGTGGCTGGAGGCGCTCAAACATGTCGCGCCCGAGGTCAAACGTGTGGCGCTGATCTTCAACCCGGACACGGCGCCGTTCGCCCGGATGTTCTGGCAACCGGTCGAGGAGGCGGCTCCCTCCTTTGACGTCGAGCCGATCCAAGTGCCGGTCCGCGACGTCGGCTGAGATCAAGCACGCCATCGAGACCTTCGCGCGCGAGGCGAATGGCGGCCTGATGGTCCTGCCGGACGTGAGCACCACCAACTATCGCGACCTGATCATCGCGCTCGCGGCGCGGCACCGCCTGCCCGCCGTTTACCCCTATCGGTACTTCGCCGCGAGCGGCGGCCTGATGTCTTATGGCATCGATCTGGCCGACGTCTACCGGCGCGCGGCCTCCTATGTCGACCGCATTCTCAAGGGCGCCGTCCCGGGCGATCTGCCGGTGCAGGCGCCCGCCAAGTTCGAGCTCGTCATCAACCTCAAGACCGCCAACGCACTGGGCCTCACCGTGCCGCCGTTGTGGCTCGGCCGCGCCGACGAGGTGATCGAATGAGACGGGAACGCATCCCGGCACGGGACACAACATGGCCCGGTCGATGAGGCTTCGCGATTTCATTCAGCGCTTTCTCTGGAAACGCCCAGCGGCGCTGGGCGCGGCCGCGGCAGCACCTGGCCGAAGCTTCTGTTCCAAAAACCCGCCGGCGCCTGTTCACCAAATACGTCGCGCTGTTCGTTGCGGTCGTCTGCGTCGCGCTGCTCTCGAACGGCATTTTCGATGTCTACTTCTACTATCAGGAGCACAAGGCGTCGCTCATCCGCATCCAGCGCGAACAGGCGGAAGCCGCCGCCGCCAAGATCGGCCAGTTCATCAAGGAGATCGAGAGCCAGCTCGGCTGGACGACGCAATTGCCGTGGTCGGCGGGCTCCATCGAGCAGCGCCGCTTCGATGCATTGCGGTTGCTGCGCCAGGTGCCCGCCATTACCGAGCTGGCGCAGCTCGACGCCAGCGGCAAGGAGCGGCTGCGGGTCTCGCGGCTGGCCATGGACGTGGTCGGCGGCGGCACCGACTTCTCCAACGATCCGAAGTTCACGGAGGCGGTGGCGCGCAAGGTCTATTACGGGCCGGTCTATTTCCGCCGCGAGTCGGAGCCCTACATGACGCTCGCCATCGCCGGCACCCGGCGCGATGCCGGCGTGAGCGTGGCCGAGGTCAATCTCAAGCTGATCTGGGACGTGGTCTCCCAGATCAAGGTCGGCGAGCGCGGCCACGCCTATGTGGTCGACGCGCAGGGGCGGCTGATCGCGCATCCCGACATCAGCCTGGTGCTGCGCAACACCGACATGTCGAAGCTGGCGCAGGTGCGCGCGGCGCGCAGCGGCGCAAGCGGCAGCCCATCAGAGACGGTGCAGGAAAGCGAAAACATCGAGGGTCGCAAGGTGCTCACGGCCTCTGCGCCGGTGGCGCCGCTCGGCTGGCTCGTGTTCGTCGAGCTGCCGGCCGACGAGGCCTATGCGCCGCTTTACGCGGCATTGCAGCGGTTGGCTCTGGTGCTGCTGGCCGCGCTCGGCTTCGCGGTCCTGGCCGGGATGTTTCTCGCTGGGCGCATGGTCGGTCCGATCCAGGCGCTGCGGACCGGCGCCGCGCGCATCGGCAGCGGCGATCTCAGCCAGCGCATCGCCATCAAGACCGGCGACGAATTGGAGGTGCTCGCCGACCAGTTCAACGACATGGCGGGACGGCTGCAGGAATCCTATGCGGGCCTGGAACAGAAGGTCGAGCTGCGCACGCGCGAACTGAGCGAGTCGCTTGCAGCAGCAAACCGCGACTGCCGACGTGCTCAAAGTGATCAGCCGCTCAACCTTTGATTTGCAAGTCGTGCTCAACACGCTGGTCGAATCGGCAGCTCGACTTTGCCGTGCCGACAAAGCAACTATCCGGCTTGTCAAGGACGGCTCCTACCATCACGTGGCGAGCTACGGCTTCACGCCCGAACACGAGGAGTACATGAAGCATCGTTCGCTAACGCCGGATCGAGGATCGGTCGTTGGGCGGGTCGTGCTCGAAGGCAAGGCTGTTCAAATCGAAGACTGCTAAGGCCGATCCGGAGTTCAGGTTGACGATGGGATCCGGGCTCGCAGATGACGGTGCGGACCATCCTCGGCGTTCCAATGTTGCGTAACGGAGTTCCGATCGGCGTGCTGGTCTTGACGCGAAGCGACGTGCAGCCGTTCACCGACAAGCAAATTGAGTTGGTGACGACCTTTGCCGACCAGGCCGTGATCGCGATCGAGAATGTGCGGCTGTTTGACGAA
>CAWHCK010000061.1:0-118831 GCA_963827585.1 uncultured Alphaproteobacteria bacterium | reverse complement strand
TCGGCGCGGACGATCTCGCGCGCATGAAGCCGACCGCGCTCCTCGTGAACACCGCGCGCGCCGAAATCATCGCGCCCGGCGCCTTGCTCGAGGCGCTGCGCCAGGGACGGCCGGGCTATGCCGCCGTCGATGTCTACGAGCAGGAGCCCATCGTCGACGGCAATCACCCGTTCCTGGCGATGTCGAACGTCCCTTGCACGCCCCATCTCGGCTGGGCGGAATGGGACAATTTCGAGCTCTATTTTCGCGAAGCGTTCGAGCAGATCGTCGCATATGAGCGCGGCCTGCCGCTGCGGCTGGCAAATCCCGACGTGAAGCCACGCCGTTGAACCGTAGGATATGAGGCGCGTGATTTTTCGTTCGATCAGCAGAGCTCGCGGCTCACCATTCAATTTTTGTGTCGCGTTGTATCCCGGCACCGGAGTCCGGGCGCCGGCAAGCATCATGCCAACATTGTGCCTTCATCCGGTCGATCCGCCGCGGATGCCGCATCTCGCAATCCGGCGCGAGAACAATTAGTTAGGTGGCCGGGCGATGCTGATCGTAGGACCTGCGGAGGGACCTATGGCCGGCTCGCTTCTTATTGGCGTAAATCTCGCCGGGGCTGAATTCGGTACCCGGAATGTTCCGGGAGTTTTTGGCACCGACTATACCTACCCCACGCATACCGAGATCGATTATTACGCCGACAAGGGCATGGGCGTCGTGCGGCTGCCGTTCCTGTGGGAGCGCATCCAGCACACCGACTCGGACCGCTCGACGCCGCGGAGCTCGGCCGGCTCGACGACGTGGTGAACTATGTGACCGGCAAGGGCCTCAAGATCGAAATCGAGCCGCACAACTACGGCTACGGTTTCGGTGCACTGATCGGGAGCGCGCAGACACCCAATTCGTCTTTCGCGGATTTGTGGGGCAAGCTCGCGTTTCACTACAAGTCCAATCCCGACGTCATCTTCGGGCTGATGAACGAGCCGCATGACCAGGCCGCGACTGCGTGGCTCGGCTCCGCCAATGCCGCGATCGCGGCCATCCGCGGCGCCGGGGCGATGTCAGGAAATCCTGGTGCCGGGCAGCTACTGGGACGGAGCATGGACGTGGACCACCACGGACAATCCGCTGTCATCGGCACCGGCGTGCAGGATCCTGCGCACAATTTCGCGTTCGAGGTCCACCAGTATCTCGACGCCGATGGCAGCGGCCAACATGCCGGCGTCGTCTCGGCCGATATCGGCGTCGAGCGCCTGACCGCGATCACGCAATGGGCGGAAGCGACCAGCAATCGTCTGTTCCTCGGCGAGGTCGGCGTCACCACCGATCCGACCAGCCTGACCGCCTTCGACAGAATGCTGAGCTACATGCAGCAGCATACCGGCGCGTGGCAGGGCGTGACCTACTGGGCGGGCGGCCCCTGGTGGGGCAACTACATGTTCTCGATCGAGCCGCAGAACGGCGTCGACAAGCCGCAGATGGGCATTCTCTTGCAGCATCTGTCTGCGCCCGGCGGCGATTACAATGGCACGCCGGGTCCCGACTACATCAGTGCGACCGGGAATCTCCTCCGGGCCTTCGGCAACGACGGCAACGACCAGCTTTATTTCATCGGCAATCAGAACCAGCTCTCCGGCGGCAACGGCAATGACGCGCTGTACTGCCGATGGGGCGAACAATTACCTGTTCGGCGACGCCGGCGATGACTCGCTCAGCGCCTCCGGCGGTCCGAACCAGCTCTTCGGCGGAACCGGCAACGACGCCTATTTCGTCGACAACGCCGGCGACACCGTGACCGAGAATGTCGGCGAGGGCCGCGACACGGTCTATGCCAGCGACGCACCTGCGGCTGTCGGCCAACGTGGAAACCTGGTCCTGCAGGGCAGCGCCGACCTGCAGGCCTATGGCAACAACCTGAGCAACGCGATCTACGGCAACGCCGGGAGCAACATCCTCGACGGCGACGCCGGGATCGACGGGATGTTCGGCGGGGCCGGCAACGACGTCTACTTCGTCGACAATGCCGGCGACGGCGTGGTGGAGGGTGCCAGCGAGGGCAACGATGCGGTGTTTTCGACGGCGCACTTGCGGCTGTCGGCCAACGTGGAACACCTGGTCCTGCAAGGCAGCGCCAACCTGCAGGGCTACGGCAACAGCCTGACCAACGTGATCTACGGCAACACCGGCAACAACATCCTCGACGGCGATGCCGGCGCCGACGCGATGTTCGGCGGGGCCGGCAACGACGTCTACTTCGCCGACGATGCCGGCGACCGCGGTCGAAAACGCCAGTGAAGGCACCGACACGGTTTTCTCGACCGCCCATCTGGCACTGTCGGAGAACGTGGAAACCCTGGTGCTGCAAGGCAGCGCCGACCTGCAGGGCTACGGCAACAGCCTGGCGAACACGGTCACGGCAACACCGGCAACAATCTGCTCAACGGCGGCACCGGTGCCGATACCATGGCCGGCGGCGCCGGCAACGACGTCTATTTTGTCGACGATGCCCTCGACATGGTGATCGAGAATCGCGGCGAGGGCACCGATGCGGTGTTCTCCACGGTCTCTCACACCCTGGCGGCCAACGTGGAGACCCTGGTGCTGCAGGGCTCTGGCGATCTGGCCGGCACCGGCAACGCGCTCAACAACCACATCTACGGCAATTCCGGCGCCAACACGCTCAATGGCGGTGGCGGCGCCGACCTGCTCGTTGGCGAATGCGGGCAACGACATCTTCGTGTTCAATATTGGGCAGGCGGACGGCGACATCGTCTCGGACTTCGCCGGCAACGGCGTCGGGGCCGGGATGCGCTGCTGTTCGCCGGATACGGCGCGGGCGCGACCTTCACCAACATCGACGCCACCCATTGGCAGATCAACTACAGCGGCGGCTCCTTGCAGGAGATCATCACGTTCATGAACGGCGCGGTGATCGATCCGAGCGACGTCCTTTTCTCCTGAGGAGAGGCTTCGGCTGCGTAGGGTCTAAAACAGATCGAAATATTCCCGCTGCTCCCATTCCGTGACCTCGGAGTTGTAGCGCGCGATTTCCGCTTCCTTGATGCGCACGTAATAGTCGATGAAATCCCTGCCGAAGCCGTCGGCAAGGCAGCCGTCCTCGCGCAGCGCGCGCAGTGCCTCCTCCAGGCTCTTGGGCAGGTGCAGGGCCTGCGCTTCATACGGCGTATCGGCCGACGGGCCGGGATCGAGCATGCGCTCCATGCCGTCGAGGCCGCTGAAGATTTGCGACGCCATGTAGAGATACGGATTGGCGGCCGGCTCGCCGACCCGGTTCTCGAGCCGCGTCGCCCCATCGCCGGGCGCGCCCAGCACCCGCACCATCACGCCCCGATTGTCGCGCCCCCAGATCACGCGGTCGGGTGCCAGCGAGTAGCTGCGATAGCGCTTGTAGCCGTTGATCGTCGGGGTTGTGAAGGCAGCCGCGGCGCGCGCATGCGCGAGCAGGCCGGCCAGGAAGCCCCGTCCCGGCGCGCGACAACACCTCTTGATCGCTCGACGGCGAACGCGTTCGCATTGGAGCCCCGGTCGCGCAGCGATTGGTGCAGGTGCCAGCCGCACGACATCACGTTCGCCACCTTCGGCCGCGCCATGAAGCTCGCGTGATAGCCCTGGCGGCGACAGACCTGCTTCACCGCGCTACGGAACAGCATCATGGTGTCGGCAGGCGTGAGTCCAAGCTGCGGATGGAACGTGAACTCGCATTGGCTCGGACCGAGCTCCACCTCGACCGAGCGCAGCGGCAAGCCGAGGGCGACGACCTCGCGGCGCAGTGTCTCGAGGATCGGCTCCATCTGGTCGAAGCGCGTTTCGGTCAGGTACTGGTAGCCCTGGGAGATCAGGCTGACTTCGGGCGCTTCGCCGGGCCAGGTAGCATCGGCCGGATTGAGACGCGGATTGTCGAGCTTGAAGACATGGAACTCGACCTCAAGACCGGCCATGTAGTCGAACCCGGCCCCGGCAAGTTTTTCCAGCGCGCGGCGAAAAAGGTGGCGAGTGGAGAACGGCACCGGCCTGCCGTTGGCGAAATAGATGTCGCACAGCACCCAGCCGGTGCGCGGCGCCCATGGCAGTACGCGGAACGTCGTGGGGTCGGCAATCATGAGAAAGTCGCCGCCGCCCTCCATCTCCGGCATGCCGAAGCCGCCGCCGGCGGTGAAGACCGGAAACACCGTCTTGTGCGCGGTGTCCTTGGCGAGCAGCGTGGTCGTGAGCGAGCAGCCGTTGCGCATCATGGCGGCGGCCTCGTTCGCCATCACGGTCTTTCCCCGCAGCACGCCGTGCTGATCGGGAAACGACAGGCGCACGACTTCGAGCCCGTGCTGCTCGATCCATTTGTCGGCGTTGGCCGCCGCCTCGAACTGCGCGTCGCTCCATACCCCGTGGCGCTCGACGAAGCTGCGCGCCGTTCTTTCCTCCGATGACGACACTGGACCACCCGACCGCTGAAAACGCCGACGTTAGTCGATTTGTTTTCCGGGTTCGAGGGGTGATCGCAAAGCTCAGTGCAAGCTTGCGGCCTTGGCCTGGAGGCTCGCGAGCAGGTCGCTCGATCCCTGCACCGCCAGGCGCTGGTGATAGAAGCGCAGGCCGTAGAGCCCGCCCAGTTCCTCGCCCGCCCCGGCCCGGCCCGGGCCGCCGTGATTGCACTGGGGCATGACGATGCCGTGCCCGGTATGGGCGGTTGCGATGGCGGGATCGACGGCGAGTATCCGCCCGTGGCTCGGCCCGATCTCGCTCACGATGCGCACGAGAAACTCCTGGTCGTCGCCATAGACCGAAGCGACCAGCGAGCCCCCGCCGCGCGCGACCAGCGCGCGCCGCATCCTGCTCGTCGCCATAGGGCACGACGGTCGCAGCCGGGCCGAACACCTCGACCTCGTGGACGGCCCGTGCGCTGCTCGCGTCGTTGAGCTTCAGCAGGGTCGGCGCCACGAACGCCGATCTGTTCTTGTCGATGCCGTCGAGGTCGGGGGCATCGGCGCCGCCGCAGACGATCGCAGCCTCGGAGAGGAGGCGCCTGATCCCGTCGAACGCCGCCGCCTGCTGGCCGCGCGTCACCAGCGGTCCCATGCGGGTGTCGGCCACCCGCGGATCGCCGACCTTGGTGCCTTTGAGCTTGGCCGCCAGCGCATCGGCGACCGCGTCCGCTTCTCCCGCCGGCACGAAGATGCGGCGAATCGCAGTGCACTTCTGCCCCGCCTTTACCGTCATCTCGCGCACGACCTCACGCACGAAGGCATCGAAGGCGGCGCTGCCCGCCGCCGCGCCCGGCGCCAGCAGCGCCGCGTTGATGCTGTCGGCCTCGATGTTCACCGGCACGCTGCGTGCCACCACGTTGGGATCGCCGCGCACGCGCGCCGCGGTGTCGGCCGAGCCGGTAAATGCAATGAGATCGTCGGACGTCAGCGCTGCGAGCAGCTCGCCCGCACCGCCGCTCAGGAGGCTCAGCGCCCCTCGGGCAGCACCTTGGCCGCGACCACGTCCTTCACCATGGCGTGCGCGAGGAGCGCGGTGGCCGAGGCCGGCTTGGCGAGCACCGGCACGCCGGCAAGGAGCGACACCGCGGCCTTCTCCCACAGCCCCCAGCTCGGGAAATTGAAAGCGTTGATGTGGATGGCAACGCCGCGGCGCGGCAGCATCAGGTGAATGGCCTGATAGTTCTCCGCCTTGGCGAGCCGCACCGGCTTTTCGTCGAGCAACGTGTGCGCTTCGCCCAGGCCCGCACCGAGGCGGGCGTAGTATTTAAGCGTGCCGATGCCGCCGTCGATGTCGATCGCCGCGTCGGTCTTGGTGTTGCCGGAATTGGCGATGGCGATCTCTTCGTAGCGGGGGCGGTTCGCCGCCAGCACGTCGGCGATGGCGCCGATGAGCTTGCCGCGCTCGGCATAGCTCAGAGGTCGCAAACCGGCCTGGCCCTGCTTGCGCGCGAATGCGAGCGCGCCGTCGAGGTCGGCACCCTTTGCCGAAACCGTGGCGAGCTCATCGCCGTTAACCGGATCGACGAGCCGGGTCTCGACCCCCTCCCCGCGCATCCAGCGACCGGACAGATAGCTTTCGAGATGCTCCGGCTTCGACGTCATGGCTCGCTCCTTTGAACAGGTTCAAACCAATAAAGTCCGCACTCCTTCTTCACTTCTTGTGGCCGTGCGTGTGTCCACCATCGGGCTTGGTGAGCATGTGGCCGCAACCGGCCTTGTTCGCCCAATACTCCCACGCCCGCCAGGTCTCGGTCGAATACGGGCTATAGCCGCGGTTGCGGGCATCGATCTCGCCCGGCCGAAGATACTTGATCTCGCCGCCCAATTGCTTGGCGCGCATGAGCGCGCGGGCGTTGCGCGGCAGATAGACCGACATCCGCACCACCTCGATGAGCGAGCGGCCGGCCGAGGCAAAGCCGTGGCCGCGCATCAAGGCGACGTTGTTGTCGGCGAGGCATTTCGCCAGATCGCGGCCCTGCTCCATGTTGGTGACGAGCAGGTTGGTATCGCCGAATTTATCCGCGATGTCCCACACCGGCACGTTGGCGCCGATGAAGCTGCCGGAATGGATCACCGGCCGAAGCGGCGTCGCCTGCGCGATGCCGAACGGCAGGATGTCCTCGGCATGGGCGTGAACGACGGATTGGATGTCCGGCCGCGCCTCGTAGATCGCGGCGTGAATGAACCGCTCGAGATAGAGTGCGCGCTTCTCTTCGCGCACCGGCTGCCCATCGAGGCCCAACTCGACGATGTCGTCGCGCTCGACCAGCTCGGGCGCGACCGAGCGCGCGAGGAAAAAATGCTTCGGATTGTCGGGATTGCGGATGCTGATGTGGCCGTAGGCGTCCACCACCTCCTCGCGCGCGAGGATGCGATTGGCGATGACCAGATCCTGAACGACGGTATCGAGATTGCTCATGGTTCGACGACTCGTGCTGACGTGCTCCTGGGCGGTAGGCGGGAACGCGGCGCTTGGTTCCGCCGTACTGGATTAGTGGGTCGGAACGAAGAGATCATCCACCGGAACGGGTGCGGCGATCAACGACTGATCGGTGAGATAGGTGACGAAGGCTTCCAGCGTCGGCCGGTTGGGCTCGAGGCCATACGGCCACGGATCGCCGTCGAACAGCTCGTGGATTTCATCGATATCGCGCATGAGAAACGGCGTCATGTAGCGCAGTGCACGCAGATTGAGCATCTTCTCGAGCGCGATCCTCTTGGATTTGCAGAACGCGTTGTAGAGGCTGGTCGCGACGAAGGGATACTTCTCGTAGACCTGCTTGCGGATGGCGACGAGGTGCATGATCGGATAGATCTTGGTGCGCTGGTAGAACTCCTTCTCGAGCTCGACGTAATTCGGGAACAGCCGCAAGATGTCCGGATTGGTGCGGATCGCCGCGGGCAGGCTTGTGCCCAGCGTGGCGTCGACCACGCGTTCCTCGATCAGGTCGCTCATCGACTTGCCCGAGGTATTTTGCTCGATCGCCACGGGCTTGAGCAGCGGCAGCACGGTCGGGCTGCCATGCGCGCCGCCGGTGTTCATCGCGCCCTGAACCCACTGGATCTTGCCGAGATCGACGCCGTATTCGTGCTGCAGCAGCCCGTTGATGTAGATCGCCGCCGTCATGGTCAGCAGAGGCACGCCCACCCGCTTGCCCTCGAGGTCCTTGGGCGTCTTGATCCCCGCCTTGCGGTGGACGGCGATGAAGCCGTGGCGAAACGCCCGCGACGGAAACACCGGGATGGCGACGAAGGGGCACTGCCTGTTGGCGAAGCGCTGGATGAATTCGGAGCTCGAGAATTCGGCGACGTCGAATTCCTCGCCGCCCGCCATCCGGTCGAAGATCGGCCGCGGCTCATCGATGGCGATGAAATTGAGATCGACGCCGTCGACCTTGACCTCGCCGGTGTAGAGCGGCTGCATGCGGTCGTAGAGCCCGCACGCGAACGAAAGCTGCAACTTGGCCATCTATTGCTTTCCCCCTCCCGTTGAGCGCGATCCCAGCCTTAGCACGCACGCTCGGGCGCCGAAAACCCCGGTTGGCTGCGTCCGCAGCGCAGCGCACGACGCTGCCTGCACGCAACTTATCGACCGGTGCGTATGCGTCCGCGCAGCGCGGACTTCTCAATGGCCGGGCCGGCTCCGTTGACCAGACGCGACAATTCGCGTGTCGATGGGATGCGCCGGCGCGTGGCAAGCGATGTCCGTCTCGTCAGCCGCCAGGTTCTCAATGAGCGCAAGCAGCGTGCGTCGGGTTGTGGCAACGTCCGCGGCGCCGACCTTGCGCAAGGCGACCTCGTTCACCTCCTCGGCCAGAGGAACGAGCTTGCGCTTCAACGCCCGTCCTCGCGGCGTCAGGTGGACGTGGACCTCCTTGCGACTGCGCGGGCTGGCCCGGCGGCTGACGTATCCGAGTCTTTCCATGGCGTTGAGCGCCGAGAACGTCGTCGGTTCCATGACGCCGGCCCGGGCGCTGAGCTGCCGTTGCGTGAGGGCCTCGCTCTCCCACAGGATGCGCAGAAACGTCCAATGGCCGTACGACACCGAATGCTCGGTGAGCCGCATCTGCAAGGCGCGGGCAAAGCCGCGCGCGGCATGCTTGACGAGATGCGCCAATCGATCGTTGGGAACCGCCTCCTGCCAATGACGCAGGATCTCGCGGGTGGCTCCCTCGCCGGCGGCGCGCGAACGGCTCACGACATCTGCTCCGGATCTACTGCCTGCTGACCGTGAAGGCCGCCTGCGGCTCGACAGCTTACGCGGAAATTGCTAGCATGCTTAGAGGGCTAAGTATGGCACGCGCTGCGCCCGATTGTCGAGGTGAACCATGAACAAGCCGGTCACGAACATCCCGCATCCCAAGATGCTGCTCGATCCCTATGCCGCCTGGGCGGCGAAGGAAGGCGTGCCGATCACCGAGGATTTCGGCGTCGACCTGCTCGCAGTCCCGACCGCGCCTTGGCCGCGCTTCGGGATCGACGGCGGCCTGGTCCACCTCAAGGGACGCGGCGACTTCGTCTCGATCTTCGTGCTCGATCTCGCTCCCGGCGCGAAGTCGTCGCCGCAGAAGCATCTTTTCGAAGAGGTCGTCTACGTGCTGTCGGGCCACGGCAACACCACCATCGAGACCAGCGACGGGCGCAAGCACAGCTTCGAATGGGGCCCCAAGAGCCTGTTCGCGCTGCCGCTCAATGCCCGCTATCAGCACTTCAACTCGAGCGGACGCGAGCGGGCGCGGCTTGCGTCGACCAACAACCTCGCGCTCATGCTCAATCTCTTTCACAACGAATCCTTCGTATTCGACAACGGTTATGATTTTCCCGAGCGGCAGGGTGCCGCCAAGTATTTCAGCGGCGAGGGCGAGTTCATTCCGGTGCGGCCGGGCCGCAACATGTGGGAGACCAATTTCATCCCCGATCTCGCCGGTTTCGAGCTGAAAGCCTGGGATCAGCGCGGCGCCGGCGGATCGAACATGATGTTCATTCTCGCCGACGGCACCATGCACGCCCACACCTCGCAGATGCCGGTCGGCACCTACAAGAAGGCCCACCGCCACGGTGCCGACTTCCACGTCTTCGCGGTCACCGGGCATGGCTACTCGCTGCTGTGGTACGACGGCGCGAAGGACTTCGTGCGCATCGACTGGAAGCATGGCTGGGTGTTCGCGCCGCCGGACCAGATGTTCCACCAGCACTTCAATACGGCGCCCGATCCCGCGCGCTATCTCGCCGTCGCCTTCGGCAGCCTGCGTTATCCATTCACCACCGAAAAGCGGCACGTCTTCCTGGGGATGGACGTGAGCGTGAAGGACGGGGGCTGCCAGATCGAATACGAGCACCAGGAGCCGCGCGTTCACGGTATCTATCTCGCGGAGCTCGGCAAATACGGCGTGAAGTCCGGCATGGCCAAGTTCGTGGACGAACGGCCCCACGCCAAGAGTTCCGCCTGAGGAGTCCCGCCTGAGGAGCGCGCGGCGCCGCGATGCACGATCTCGAATTCGAGCACCTTCACGTCAGTCCCGATGACGCCGCGGTCAATGCGGTGGCCTGGGCCGCCGACAATGTCGAGCTGACGACGGTCGGGATCGATATCGGATCGTCCACGTCGCATCTGATGTTCGCGCGCGTGCACCTGCAGCGGCTCTCGACCGCGCTGTCGAGCCGTTTCGTCGTGGTCGAGCGGAAAGTCCTCTGGCAGTCGCCGATCCTGCTCACGCCCTACCGGCCCGACTACACCATCGATGTCGACGACCTCGCCGGCTTCATCGGCGGCTGCTACGCCTTTGCCGGAATCGAGCGTGAGACCGTCGACAGCGGCGCCGTCATTTTGACCGGCGAAGCGCTCAAGCGCCGCAACGCGCGCGCCATCGCCGACCTCTTTTCCGAGGAAGCCGGCAAGTTCGTCTGCGCCTCGGCCGGACACCACATGGAGTGCCAGATGGCGGCCCACGGCTCCGGCGCCGTCGCGCTCTCCCGCGGTCACAACGCGACCCTGCTCAATGTCGACATCGGCGGAGGCACCACCAAATTTGCGCTGATCGAGAAGGGCCGCATCCTCGCGACCTGCGCTGTTGCGGTCGGCGGCCGGCTGATCGTCGAAGACGATACGGCCGGATTGACGCGTGTTGAACCGCCGGCCGAAGAGGTCGCCAAGGCGCTGGGCGTCGAGCTTGCGCTCGGCAAGCCGCTTGCGGCGGAAGCGCGACGACGCATCGCCGCACGCATGGCGCGCGTGGCGATGGGTCTCATCGACCTGCGCCAACCCGGCGAGCTGGCGCGCGCGCTGCTCGTGACTGAGGCGTGGCCGGCCGATCTCGCCAACAAGGGCATCGACGCCATGACTTTTTCCGGCGGCGTCGCGGAATATCTCTACAAGCGGGAAACCCGGCGCTTCGGCGATCTCGGCTCCGACCTCGCCGAGGAGCTGCGCCACGCGCTCGCGCACCGCCGCGACCTCCCCCCGGTCTGGGACCCGGGCCAAGGCATCCGCGCGACCGTCATCGGCGCCGCGCAATTCTCGGTCCAGATCAGCGGCAATACCATCCTGATCGCCGATCCCGACAAGCTGCCCTTGCAAAACCTGCCGGTGCTGTCGTGCAACCTCTCGCTCGATGACGAGATCGCGCCGGATGCCGTCGCTACCGCGGTGCGCGGCGCGCTCGTCCGCGCCGATTTCGAGGAAGGCGAAAGCCCGGTCGCGCTGTCGTTTCCGTGGCGGGGGGATCCCTCGCATGCGCGCCTGCACGCGGTCGCCGTGGGCATCTGCACCGCGCTGCCGCGGACGTTGCAGGAGGAAATGCCGCTGGTGCTGCTGATCGACGGCGACGTCGGCAAGAGCCTCGGGCGCATCATCCGGCACGAGATCGCGCCGGCCGCCGACGTGATCGCCATTGACGGGGTGCAGCTCAAGGAATTCGATTACGTCGATATCGGAAGCGTCATCGAGCTCACCAACGTGGTGCCCATCATCATCAAGTCGCTGCTGTTCAAGTAAGATTGCCTCTCCCGAATGCGCAACCCGGAGCGTGCCGAAGAGTCCTGCCGCAACGCGTCCTTGCCGATGAGGAAGCCCAATGCCTGCCAAACCTGCCAAGACCAAGCGTGCCAAGACCAAGCGTGCCAAACCTGCCAAAGCGATGCCGCCGCCCCGCGTCCCGATCCTCGGCGAAGATCAGCTGGCGCCGGCGCAGCGGGCGTTGCTCGAACTCGATCCGCTCCGGTCCGCGCGGGGGCAGCACGACCATCCGCGGTCCGTTCGCGGTGTTCCTGCATGCCCCAGCCTTCGGCGACCTCGCCCAGCAGCTGGGCGGCCATTGCCGCTTCAAGACCGCGGTGTCGCCCCGGCTCTCCGAGTTCGCGATCCTGGTGACCGCAAAGCTGTGGCGGGCACAGTACGAATGGTACGCGCACGTGCCGCTGGCCGAGCGCGCAGGCGTCAAGACGGAGACGATCCGCGCCTTGCACAAAGGACAGGTCCCGAAATCTGCCCCCAAGGACGAGCGCGCTCTCTATGACTTCATCCACGAGCTCTACAAGACCAGGCGCGTGAGCGACAAGACCTTCCACCGCGTGAAGGATGTGCTCGGCGATGCCGCAACCATCGAGCTGGTCGGCATCCTCGGCTACTACGTGCTGATATCGATGATCCTCAACGTCTTCCGCATGTCGCCGCCCGAAGGCGAGCCCCTCCCGTTCGCAGAAAACGCATCGCGGTAGGGCTTGCCGGCGCACCCCTCGGGACAAGACCGGTCGTCGAGGGGTCGAGTCCGCGCGGATCTGCGCGCGCTTTGCCAGGAAAATGATCGGTAATATTTTACCGACATCCGTGCGCCAGCCCGAGGCAGCGGCGCACAAAATCTGCCACATCGTTGCCGGTGCGGAAAAAATCATCATCGCCCGTGCAACCGTGCATGGCATGTGGTTTGCTGCGGTGACTCCACCGCCGGGCACGGCAACCGAACGTGGAGGTTTCAATGCAACGAGGCAAATTCACCAAGCCGGCCGGGGCCGCCGACGCCGGGACCAAGGGGGAAACCACTATGAAGCGTCGGGACGTTCTCACCGCCGGGCTGGCGCTGGCCGCCGGCAGCACCCTTGCCGCGCCTGCGATCGCCCAGACACAACCGTCGATCCGTTGGCGCCTGACCTCCAGCTTCCCCAAAAGCCTCGAAACGATCTACGGCGGCGGCGAGTTCTTCGCCGACCGCGTCAGCAAGCTCACCGACGGCAAATTCAACATCCGCGTGTTCGCGGCCGGCGACCTCGTGCCTGCTTTCCAGGCACTCGATGCCGTTCAGCAAGGCACCGTCGAGCTGTGCCACACCGCGACCTACTACTACGTCGGCAAGGACCTCACCTTCGGCTTCGGCACGGCGCTCCCCTTCGGGCTCACGACCCGCCAGCAGAATGCGTGGATGTATCACGCCGGCGGCATCGATACGCTCAACGCGTTCTTCAAGGACTACGGCGTCATCGCCTTCCCGGCCGGAAACACCGGCGCGCAGATGGGCGGATGGTTCAGAAACCCCGTCAACACCCTGGCCGACTTCAAGGGCCTGAAGATGCGCATCCCCGGCCTGGGTGGACAGGTGATGGCGCGCATCGGCGCAGTGCCGCAGGCGCTGCCCGGCGGCGACATCTATCCGGCGCTCGAGCGCGGCGCGATCGATGCCACGGAATGGGTGGGTCCCTATGACGACGAGAAGCTCGGCTTCTACAAGATCGCCAAGAATTACTATTATCCGGGCTGGTGGGAACCGTGCTCGATGTATCACGTCATGGTCAATCAAGCGAAGTGGGATTCGCTGCCGAAGCAGTACCAGGAAGCCGTGATCAGCGCCGCGCGCGAGGCGAATATCGACATGGTGGCCGAATACGACGCCAAGAACCGCCTGGCGCTACAGCGTCTCAAGGCGGCCGGCGTGCAGTTCCACAAATACTCCGACGACATCATGAAAGGCTCCTACAAGGCGGCGACCGAACTCTATGAGGACGAGGCGGCCAAGAACGCCAAGTTCAAGGCCGTCTATGAGCCCTGGAAGAAATTCCGCGGCGAGGAGGCGCAGTGGTTTGCGCTGAGCGAGTCGGCAATGGACCAGTTCTTCGCGGCCAATCTGTAGACCTCGGCATTGAGCGCACCGGGATCCATGCGCCCATTGCTGGTCTTTGCGGACGCGGTCGACTGGCTCGACGAGCAGGTCGGACAGGCGCTCAAATGGCTCGTGCTGTTCGCGAGCGTCGTCAGCGCAGGCAATGCGCTGATGCGCTACACGATCCATTACAGCTCGAACGCCTGGCTCGAAATCCAATGGTACATGTTCGGGGCCATGTTCCTGCTCGCGGCCGGCTACGCGCTCAAGCACGGAGAGCATGTCCGCGTCGACGTCTTCTACAGCAAGATGTCGCCGCGGACCCAGGCCTGGATCGACGTCGCCGGTACCATCCTGTTCCTGCTGCCGATGGCGATCATCATCGCCTGGCTGTCGATCCCCATGGTGGTCAACTCGATCCGCATCCAGGAGTATTCGTCCGATGCCGGCGGCCTCCTGCGCTGGCCGATCAAGATCATGATCCCGCTCGGCTTCGCCATGCTCGCCGTGCAAGGCCTTGCCGAGATCATCAAGAAGACGGCCATCGCCCGCGGCGTGCGCGAGCCGGGTAGGATCTACGAGCGGCCGGTGCAATGACGCCCTCGTTCGAGCTGATGGCGCCGCTGATGTTCGCGGGGCTCATCATTGTCCTGCTCCTCGGCTATCCGGTGGCGTTCTCCCTGTCCGCGGTGGGACTGGGTTTCGGCTTTCTCGCGATCTACCTCGGATATTTCGACTTCGTGCTGCTGCAGGCGCTGCCGGAGCGCATCTTCGGCATCGCGTCGAACCAGCTGCTGCTGTCGATCCCGTTCTTCACCTTCATGGGCGCGATATTGGAGCGCTGCGGGCTCGCCGAGGATCTGCTCGACACCATGGGCCAGCTCTTCGGACCGCTGCGCGGGGGCCTCGCCTATTCGGTGATTCTCGTCGGCGCCCTGCTCGGCGCGATCACCGGCACGGTCGCGGCCTCCGTCATCGCCATGGGCCTGATCTCGCTGCCGGTGATGACGCGCTACGGCTACGACCCGAAGGTTTCGACCGGGGTTATCGCCGCCTCCGGCACCATCACCCAGATCATTCCACCGTCGCTGGTGCTGATCGTGCTCGCCGACGCCATGGGCAAATCGGTCGGCGACATGTATGCCGGCGCCTTCATCCCGAGCTTCATTCTCGTCGGGCTGTTCTGCCTCTGGATTTTCATCGTCGGCATCGTCTGGCCGCACAAGGTGCCGCCGCTGCCGAAGGAAGTTCGTACCGCGAGCCTCGGCGTGCTGTTCGTGCGCTGCATGGTCTCGATGGTGCCGTCGCTGGTGCTGATCTTCATGGTGCTCGGCACCATCCTGGTCGGACTTGCGACCCCGACCGAAGGCGGCGCGATGGGCGCGGTCGGGGCGCTCGCGCTTGCGATCATGCACCGTCGCCTCACCTGGAAGCTGCTCAAGGAAGGGATGGACACCACGCTCAAGCTCACCACCATGGTGATGTTCATCCTGGTCGGCTCGACGGTGTTCAGCCTCACCTTTCGCGGTGTCGATGGCGATCTGTGGATCGAGGGCCTGCTCTCGAACCTGCCCGGCGGCGTCATCGGCTTCTTGATTTTCGTCAATCTGTTCGTGTTCTTCCTCGCCTTCTTCCTCGACTATTTCGAGATCGCCTTCATCATCATTCCGCTGCTGGCGCCGGTGGCGGAAAAAATGGGCATCGACCTGATCTGGTTCGGCGTACTGATCGGGGTGAACATGCAGACCTCGTTCATGCATCCCCCCTTCGGCTTTGCGCTGTTTTATCTGCGCTCCATCGCTCCGCCCTCGATCAAGAGCGAAGAGATCCTGTGGGGCTCGATCCCCTGGGTGATCATCATGCTCATCATGGTGGCGCTGGTGATCGCGTTCCCGGGAATGGTGTCGCTCAGCATTCAGATTTTCGGCAGGTTCTAGACTAGAGCGTGAAATCACGCTCTAGCTTTTGCTTGAGCATGATCTTTATCGGAAAACCGGCACCCACCTTTTTCGGATCATGCTCTTAGAGCGTGATTGCTTTAGGTTGAGTCGCAATCACGCTCGAGCTTTTGCTTGAGCATGATCTTTATCGGAACACCGGTACCCACTTTTCCGGATCATGCTCTAATGGCCGTGCCCGCCCGACCCGGGCGTGGTCGCGCCGATCGGCTCCACCGCGTATTCGATGTCGACCTTGCCGGCCTTCTCGAATTCGAGCGTGCCCTTGACCTTCTGACCCCTCTCGAGCGGCTGCTTGAGGCCCATGAGCATCACGTGAAACGACCCGGGTTTGAGCTCGACCGTCTCGCCGGGCTTGATCTCGAGCCCCCCTTCCACCGGCCGCATTTTCGCGACGCCCTGCTCCGTCACCATGCTGTGGATCTCGAACCGGCCGGCGACCGCCGAGGAGCCGCCCAGGAGCCGGTCGGGCGCGCTGCCCTTGTTGGTGATCGTCATGTAGCCGCCTGCAACCGTTGCGCCCTTTGGCGTCACACGCGTCCACGGCCGGCTGATCTGCATCGTGCCGGTGCTGTAGTCCTCGGCGATGGCTCCGCCGGTCGAGATCGAGAGCACGGCGGCGAGAACGAAAACCCTGCGTATCATTGAGATGCTCCATGCCCAGCGGCTGCCCACAGGCGCCTATTCGATGAAAGCCGAACGTTTAGGCGTCAGGCCAGGGGCGGGGCACGGGCGAACTGCGCGCCGATGTCGGGTGGTACTAGCGTCTTGTCGCCGAGGCGGATGAACACCAGCGACGGCGCCAGGCCAAGAGCGAACGTCGCAACGCTGCTCGGAGCAGTGGCCAGGAAGCCGTTCGCGCCGCAGTCCTGCGCCGGACACGTCATGCCGAGCGGGCAAAGCGGCGCGTGCCCACTCGGATGACCGGCTCCCGGTCCGGCCCCGGATTGGTCCGGCGCGCAGAGTTCGGCAAGGCTCGCCGGCGCGGAGTCCGCGGCGAGCGCGAAAGCGGCGAGCAGCGGCACCACCAGATTGAGGGCGACCGCATAGGCGACGGCGAGCGCGACAAACCTGCGGCAGATCAGGCGACACATGCCGCCAATGTAAGCTTGCCGCTCGGACGCGTCTACCGTGCGGCGGCGCCCTTCGTACGCGCGCGCCGGTCAGGCGGAGGCTGGATAGCGGCGGCTGAGCTGGCTCTGTCTGACCAGCCCTTTCAGCACATCGGCGCATCCCACCGGCTCGAAACCGCGCGCGCGATTTCTATCGCCGATGAGAAACATGATGCGTTGGCGGTCGATCAGGCGGCGATAGACTTCCGCGACCGGCAACGACGGATCCCAGGCGTGGTCGATCGTGCCGCCCACGCCCTTGATTTCGACGACCGAAAGATCGTCTCCGCGCATGAGGTCGTCGGTGGAAGCAAAGCGCAGGTGGAACTCACCGTAGTGGAATTCGCGCATGCTGCGCGCGATCGCGTCGAGTCGCCCCTCGAGCGCCGGCGTGATATGGCGCCGCGCGTCGCGGCAGAGCCCGCCGGCGCGGAGGGTCAGCGAGAGAATGCGGCCGCTTTGCATGCCCGGCAGGCGCGCATAAAGCGCCGTGGCCTCGCCGGCATAAGGCACCAAACGCTGGAGGATCAGTCGCTCGCCGCGAGGAAAATGCCGGAGATATTCGCGCAGCGCCGGAACATCGTCGATCCGACACACGCCGTGGCGACCGATATCGGGCTTGGCGATCAAGGGAAACGCCAGCCCGGCGGCGCCCAACGATTGCCGCACGCGCTCGAGATCGCCATAAAGCATGCGCGGGCCCTTGCTGCGCGTCAGCGTCACGAAATCTGCGATCCATCGCCGCTCGTTCGCCGCGACATCACGCAAATAGTCGCTCTTCGATCCGCCTCCCATCCCGCGCTTGGCGTGATACGGATTTGCCACCGTGGGCAAGGTCAAGGACCGATATCGCAGCGAGAAGCCGATCCAGCTCACGATCGAGGGCAGGTAGAACAAGCCCAGCGGGATGCGCTCGGCCAATGGCAGCTTGCGCGCAAGGCCGCTGGGGGCAGGCATCCCCTCGCGGCTGCCGCCAGCGGCCACAACAACGACCGGTCGTTTGCCGTCGACCGCCGCTTCCTGGAAGGTGAAGACCTGCCGACGGACAAAACCGATCGACACCAAAACGCACAGGAGGAATGGCCATGTCCACAATCCGGCACGATCATCGAGTGCTTCGCCGAAGAACACCACGATGCAGAGCATGAGCGGCAGATAGAGCGCGGACGTGACCAAGGTTGCCACGGTGAATTGCGCCAGCGGCACGCGCGTCCAGCCGCATGCAACAAAGGCAATGAAGACGACGCCGGGCACGACGCGGCAGAGCGCCACGACCCCGAACAGATTGCGTTTGAGCGTGTCGGCGAAGGCACGGACCCGGTCATCGACGGCAAGGCGTGTGAGCCACGGCAGATGTCGCGCACCGGCGCCAATCCCGTACAGCGCAAAGTCGCTCGCCACCATGCCGCCGTAGATGCACAGCGCCACGAGCCCGACCGGCATGATGTTGTTCACGACGATATAGGCGCCGAGGATGATGGCGAGATCCTCGTGCGCGAATGGCAGGAACAGCAGCGAAAGGAATTGCGCCAGCCACGAATAATCGTGCTCGGGAAGGTGCAGCAAAGCTGACAGCGCGTCGCTCATTACTACGCCCAAGGCGCATTCTCCCGCCGGCGAAACACGCCGGTATCAGTTGGGGTAGCCGATCAGCCGCCCCACCGCGCTTTGGCGGCGTCTTATTGGGATCGAGCTCACGTCCTCTGGAGGACAGGGTCGTCGCCCCACGAACCCTGTCGCTTTTATGGCTTTTTTATAACTTAGCTCCAAGCCCTGGATTGGACAAGAACCCTTTACCGTTCCCACGCGATCTTTTTTTGCGCCGGCCGGCCGGGGCGACTTGGCCGACCCTTACGAGCGCAAACCACTCCTGCACGCGTCGTTTAGGGGTTCCGCTTGAAATCTCGCCTCGGCGCGCCGATAGAGGCGGTACACCCCCGTGCCGGGACTGACCGTGACGCCCGACCGCTCGAAAGCGCCCGACGATGACCACCGGGTCGTCCCGTTCCGACCGCGGGGTGCCGGCGCGAGCCGCGGTGGATGGCGTTGGCGGCCGCGCCCGTCGGAGCCGCCGACCACGCCGGTCGAAGGCCTCGCAAAATACGAGGGCGGGGCAGAGAACGACAATTACCGGCACCGCATGCTGGTCAACCTCGCCGCCTTGCTCTTCACCGTCGCGCTGGCGGCCGCGGGCGTGTGGCTGGCGATCCAGATCGCCGAGCTGCGCAAGAATCAGGACTGCGTTCTCTCCGGCCGGCGCAATTGCACGCCGATCGATGTCAACGCCCCCGAGCGTTGACCGATCAAGCCAGCCCCAGCGGCCCGCGGACGCGCTACGCGACGTGCGTGACGCTACTCATCGGCACCGACATTGAGCGTGACGTGCGTGAGGCCGGAGAAGCCTAGAACCCGCGCCGCTGCCGGCGTCACGTCGATGACCCGGCCGCGAACGAAGGGACCACGATCGTTGATAGTTACGACCACCGACTGGCCATTGCGCTTGTTGGTCACCTTCACCTTCGTGCCGAATGGCAGCGAACGGTGAGCGGCCGTAAGCCCATGGGGATTCAATTTTTGACCGCTTGCAGTCCCGCTTCCGCTTTCGGTGGAGTAGACCGAGGCCATGCCAGCCTGATCCGCTGCGGGTGCATGCTTGAGATGGGTGGGAATAAACTGACAAGTGAAGATCGTCGCAACGAACAGCACCATTCTACCTTTCACCGCAGCCTCCTTTGCATTGCGGCACGACATCGTCTTGTCGGCCGCTTCGCGCGGTTGACTTGTTCAAACCCAATACGGCGAAAATGGGCAGCGATGCTGTCCGATTCCCCCCGCGATCCTGGCGCAATAATGAGCAGGTCCCCCTTTTGGTTCCGCCCCCCGAACTCGTCGAACGAAAGTTCCGCTGCCGTTGCACGCGCTGAGCACGCGCATCCACGGCGCCCCGAAACGCTCTGCTCCGTTCCGGCGCTTCGACGACGTCGTCGTGCCGACAATCGCGCTCGCCGCGCACGATGCGCTACGCTTGTTTGTCGCGGTCAGGTCGGTGCGTCGCGATCAAGTCGCGCTGCTGCTCGCGTCCGAGCGCGCAGGCGGTCACTTCAGCTGATCCGCCACCATGGCGATGCCGGCCAGCGCACACTGCTCCTCGCCTTCCGATTTCGAGCCGCCCACGCCTGCGGCGCCGAGCGTCTCGTTGCCGATCTTGATCGCAACGCCGCCACGCAGCGCGATGACGTGGGCCAATGCCCGTTGCTCGGCGAGCTCGGGCATCGCGCTTGGCCCACTCCGCGCTGGTGCGGCAAAAGGCGCGCGCCTGCAAGCGCGGCATCCGGTCCAATGTCCTCGACAGTCGAGACTTTCGCGCCCGGGGCGCCGCCATTGAACTTGCGCTGTCTCTTCGCTATACGGGCAGCCGACCTCTCGCGGGGGAGATGGGCCGCTCCGGGACGATCCGACCCGCAATCGCAAGCACGTCACCGCCGTTGCCGAAACGCGTGGCCGACCAAGGATTTACGGATGCCTTCGACTTTCGACACGGTGGCCAATATCATCTCCGAGACCTGCGACATTCCGCGTGAGACTATCCAGCCGGAAAGCCACGCCATCAACGATCTCGGTATCGACAGCCTGGATTTTCTCGACATCGCGTTTGCGATCGACAAGGCATTCGGAATCAAGATGCCGCTCGAGCAGTGGACGCAGGAGGTCAACGATGGCAAGGCGACGACCGAGCAGTATTTTCAGTTGAACAACCTGTGCACCCGCATCGACGAGCTTGTCGCTGCCAAGGGCGCCTGACGCGCTCGCATGCGCATCGAGTATTTTCAGCTCATCGATCGCATCGTCGATCTCGATCTTGCCCAGCAGACGATCCGTACCGAGGCGCGCGTTCCCGTCGCATCGACCATCTTCGAGGGGCACTTTCCCGGGCTGCCGCTGATGCCCGGCGTGCTGCTGATCGAGGCCATGGCGCAGACCTCCGGCTGGCTCGTCATCGCCGTGACCAGGTTCACGCGGATGCCGTTCTTCGCCGCACTCAAGGAGGCGAAGCTGCGCTCGTTCGTGACGCCCGGCCAGACCCTTTCGCTCTCGGCCAAGCTGCTGCACGAAGGCTCGGGCTACGCCGTCACCAAGGCCGAAATCCGATGCGACGACAAGCTCGCCTGCAACGCCGAAATCACGTTCCGCCTGGTCGAGTTTCCCAACGCCGAGTTCCGCGCCAACATGGAGAAGATGGCCGCGATCCTGGAGTTCCCGATGGGGGCCCTGGCCCATGGCTGACGCGCCGCGGGAAGCCTGGATCACCGGCATCGGCATCGTGTCCTGCCTCGGCGAAGGCGGCGAGGCGCATTGGCAGGGCCTCGACGAGCGACGGATCGTGCTCGATGCCGAGACCTTCGCTCCGTACCTCGTCCACCCGCTGGCACCGCTCACGCTCGACAAGCAGATCCCGAAGAAGGGCGACCAGCGCCAGATGGAGCCGTGGCAGCGAATCGGTACCTACGCAGCCGGGCTTGCGCTCGCCGACGCTGGCGTGAAGGCCAATGCCGAATTGCTCGCGCGCATGGACATGATCGTTGCCGCCGGGGGCGGCGAACGGGACGTTGCCGTCGACCATACGATCCTCACCAACAAGTCCAGATCCGCCGATCCCGAAGCCTATCTCAACGAACGGCTGATGAGCGATTTGCGGCCGACGCTGTTCCTGGCGCAGCTCTCCAATCTGCTCGCGGGCAATATTTCGATTGTCCACGGCGTCACCGGCTCGTCGCGCACCTTCATGGGCGAGGAGGCGGCGGGCGTCGACGCGGTGCGCATTGCGCTCGCGCGCATCGGCGCCGGACAAAGCGAGCTGGCGCTGGTGGGCGGATCGCACAACGGCGAGCGCGAGGACCTGCTGCTGCTCTACGACGCGGGCGGGTACATGTTGCGGGGCAAGCATCAGCCGGTCTGGGAGCGCCCCGGCGGCATGGTGCTCGGCTCGCTCGGCGCATTTCTGGTTCTGGAGGCGCGCGGTCACGCCGAAGCGCGCAACGCCAAGCCGCTGGCGCGGCTGTCGGGAGTGCTGTCGGAGCGCTCGAGCCGACCGGCCGGTGCAACCGCCGCCACGCTCGCTCGGATGTGGCAACGCCTGGCACCGCGGCCCACGTCCGGGCGTATTGCAGTGATCTCGGGAGCAACCGGCGCACAGCCCGCCACCGACGAGGAGCGCGCCTGGCTCACGACCATGCCCGAAGTGCCGGTGCGGGCGACAGGCAGCATTCTCGGCCATGGCTTCGAGCCGCAATTCGCCATGAACATCGCCCTTGCCACGCTCGCGCTCGGTCGCCAAAAGTTGTTCCCGCCCGTCGACTCCTCGGGAGTTGAACGGGAGTATGAAGGCGCTCTTGATCAGGTGGCGGTGACTGCCGTCGGGCACTGGCGCGGCGAGGGCATGGGACTGGTCGAGGCCATAAGGTAAGGGAGACTTGCGATGGCGTCTGCGCGCTATGACAAGAACGGGCGTCCGGCCGTGGTGGTCACCGGCATGGGCATCATCACCTCGCTGGGTGCGGGCAAGGCAGAGAACTGGGCGAAGCTCACCGCCGGTGAATCCGGCATCCGCCGCATCACCCGCTTTGCCAACGCGAGCCTCAAGACCACGATCGCCGGCACCGTCGACTTCGTGCCGGTGGAGCCGTTCTGCTCGACCGAGCTCGGCGAACGGATGGCCTCGATGGTTGCCGAGGAGGCGATCACCGAGGCGGGCATCGGGGGTAGCGGCGACTTTCCAGGTCCGCTGTTTCTCGCCGTCGCGCCGGTCGAGATCGAGTGGCCGCATCGCGACGTGCTGGCGGCTGCGTCCGGTTCCAACGACGTGGTCGAATACGACGACCTCCTGCGCGCGGCCGCCTCGGGCCGCTTTCACGCCATTCACGAACGCTGCCTGTTCGGCTCGGTCGCCGAGCATCTCGCCGACCGTTTCGGCACCAAGGGCTCGCCGATTTCGGTCTCGACCGCCTGCGCGTCGGGGGCAAGCGCAATCCAGCTCGGCGTCGAAGCGATCCGTCGCGGCGAAGCCGACGCCGCGCTGTGCATCGGCACCGACGCCTCCGTCAATCCGGAAGCCTTGATCCGCTTCTCGCTGTTGTCCGCGCTTTCGACCGCGAACGACCCGCCGGCGGCAGCAGCGAAGCCCTTCTCCAAGAACCGCGACGGCTTCGTCATGGCAGAGGGCGCCGCCGCCCTGGTGCTTGAGAGCTACGAATCGGCGACGGCGCGCGGAGCGAAAATCCTCGGCGTCTTGACCGGTTGCGGCGAGATGGCGGACTCGTTCCATCGCACCCGGTCGAGCCCCGACGGCAAGCCGATCATCGGCTGCATCCGCAATGCCATCGCCGACGCCGGGCTTGCTCCCGACGACATCGACTACATCAACCCGCACGGCACCGGGACGCCCGAGAACGACAAGATGGAATATCTCGGCGTGGCAACGGTGTTCGGAGAGCGTGCGAAGTCGATCCCGGTGTCCTCGAACAAATCGATGATCGGGCACACGCTGTCGGCGGCCGGGACGGTCGAGACGGTGTTCACGCTGCTGACGCTCGAGCATCAACGCCTGCCGCCGACGATCAACTACCACATCCCCGATCCGGCGCTCCCGCTCGACGTCGTGCCCAACAAGGCGCGCGACGCCAAGATGCGCCACGCGCTGTCGAACTCATTCGGCTTCGGCGGCCAGAATGTCTCCCTGGTGATGAGCCGCGAGCCCGCGTGACGCATGCGGGCACTCGCGCTGATCGCCGACCGCAAGCTCGAGCTGACCAACCTCCCCTCGCCCGCGGCTCCGGCAGCGGGCGAGGTGCAGATCCGGATCAAGGCGGTGGCGCTCAACCATCTCGATCTGTGGGGCTACCGCGGCATGGCCTTCGCCAAGCGCAAGATGCCGGTTGTGGTCGGCGTCGAAGCGGCGGGCGAGATCGCCGCGGTCGGCCCGGCTGCTGCCGGGTTCAAGCCCGGCGACGGCGTCGTCATGTACGGCGCCTTGACCTGCGGCGTCTGCAAAGCCTGCCGCGAAGGCCGCGACAATCTGTGTGAGCACGTCGGCGGCATCATGGGCTTTCACGTCGACGGCTTCGCCCGCGATCTCGTCAACATGCCGGCGCGTCTGGTCATGCCGGTGCCGGCGGGCGTCGCCCTGCGCGACGCCGCCTGCGCGCCGATTGCCTTCGCGACCGTACAGCACATGCTGTTCGACAATGCCAGGCTCGAGCCGGGCGAGAGCGTGCTGGTGCATGCCGGCGGTTCCGGCATCGGCTCGGTCGCCATCAAGATGGCCAAAGCCATCGGTTGCACGGTCATCACCACCGTCGGCGACGACGCCAAGGCGGAAAAGGCCAAGGCCTTGGGCGCCGATCACGTGATCAATTACCGCACCGACCGGTTCGAAGGCGTCGTACGCAAGATCACGGCCAGGAAGGGTGTCGACGTGGTGTTCGAGCACGTGGGTGCGGAGACCTTCAACGGCTCGCTGCTTTGCCTCAAGCGCGGCGGGCGGCTGGTCACTTGCGGCTCCACGTCGGGGCCGTCCACGACCATCAACCTGATGCAACTGTTCCAGCAGCAATATCGCATCATCGGCTCGTTCGGCGCCTCGATGCGCAACATCCGCGAGAGCCTCGCCAAGATGGCGGGCGGTCTCTTGCCGGTGATCGATACCGAGGTTCCGCTCGCCGAGTTCGAGCGCGGGCTGGCGCGGCTCGAAGGCCGACAGGTCTTCGGAAAGATCATCGTCAGCTTTTGACGAGCCGCCGCGAGCGCCGACCATGTCCCCATCAAGAGGTCTCGCCGATCGCGTCCGCCAAAGCCTCAAGACGAGCGCCGACGCCGCGCTCGGAGCGCTGGCGGTCGGGACGCTGCGGACGATCCGCGCCATCGACCGCAAGCGCATGGCCGACTTCGCCGGCAGCGTCATGCGCACGCTCGGTCCAAGACTGAAGGAACACGGGATCGGCCGCGCCAATCTCGCCGCCGCCTTTCCGGAAAAGTCCCCGGCTGACATCGAAGCGATCCTGCGCGGCGTTTGGGACAATCTCGGGCGCGTGGCGGCTGAATTCGCTCATATCGATCGCCTGGAGATGCTCGAGCCCGACCCGCACGACCTCGGCGACATGCTCTACACGACGGAAGTCTACGATCGCTTTCGGCACATGCGGGACGACGGCAGGCCGGCGCTGATCTTCGCTTCCCATCTCGCCAACTGGGAACTGCCGGCGCTGGTGGCGACCAAGTATCGGCTCAAGACCACCGCGCTGTACCGCCGGCCCAATATCGGCGCCATCAGCGACGCCATCATCCAAATCCGCGAAGGCAGCATGGGCACGCTGGTCTCGACCGGTCTCGACGCCCCGCTCAAGCTCTCGCGCGTGCTCGAGGCCGGCGGCCACGTCGGCATGCTGGTCGACCAGCATTACGTCAACGGCGTCGATGTGACCTTTTTCGGCCGCCGCTGCAAGGCCAATCCCTTCATTGCGCGGCTTGCGCGCCATGTCGATTGTCCGATTCACGGCGCACGCGTGGTGCGGCTGCCCGACCGGCACCGCTTCCGCATCGACCTCACCGACGCCATCGAGCCGCGGCGCGATGCCGACGGAAAAATCGACGTCGCGGGCACCATGCAGGTGATCACGTCGGTGGTCGAAGGCTGGGTGCGCGAGCACCCCGAGCAGTGGCTATGGGTGCACCGAAGGTGGCGATGAGCATTGGCCCCGTAGCTACTTGCCGGTCTTGATCCTGGTCCACAGCCGGTTCATCAGCCGCTGCGTCCTCTGATCGTGGGCGTTGATGGTGTAGAGGCGGTTCATCATCGCGGCGTCCGGGTAGATGCTCCTGTCGTCGAGGATCGCCTTGTCGATGAACTTCTGGCTCGCCAGGTTGCCGTTGGCATAGGAGATGAAGTTGCTGTTCTTGGCCGCCACTTCGGGCTTCTGCAGGTAATTGATGAAGGCGTGGGCTCCGTCGACGTTCCTGGCATCGCGCGGTATGGCGAGGTTGTCGAACCACAATTGCGCCCCTTCCTTGGGGATCACATAGGCGATATCCACGCCGTTCTTGGCCTCCGCTGCCCGCTTCTGCGACTGCTTGATATCGCCGGAAAAACCGACCACGAGACAGATTTCGCCGGACGCCAGCGCATTGACGTATTCCGAGGAATGGAATTTGCGCACATAGGGCCTGATCGTCACCATGAGATCGGCGGCCTTTTGAAGGTCGGCCTCCTTCGTGGTGTTCGGATCGAGCCCGAGATAGTGCAACGCCGCCGCCAGGATGTCGTCGGAGGAATTGAGCATGTGCACGCCGCAGTCCTTGAGCTTGGACAAGTTCTCGGGCTTGAAGACGATGTCCCAGCTGTCGAGCTTGCCGTCCGCGCCCAGCGCGGCGCGGGCCTTCGCGACGTTGTAGCCGATCCCCGTGGTGCCCCACATGTAATTGACGGCGTACTGGTTGTCGGGATCGTACTTCGCCAAACGCTGGGTGATCTCCGGCCACAGGTTCGCGAGGTTCGGCAGCTTCGCCTTGTCCAGCTTCTGGAAAACGCCGGCCTTGATCTGGCGCTCGAGGAAATAGGCGCTCGGCACCACCACGTCATAGCCGGATTTTCCGGCCAGCAGCTTGGTCTCCAGCGTGTCGTTGGAATCGAAGGTGTCGTAGCGCACCTTGATCCCGGTCTCCTTGGTGAAATCGTCGATGACCGCCGGAGCGATATAGTCGGTCCAGTTGTAGACATTGACGACCCGCTCGTTCCCTTGCTGACCGGCGGCAGGCGTGATCGCCATGGTGGCTGCGACAAGAGCGAGACAGATCGGTCGACGCATGGACGAAATCCTCAAGGACCATCGGGTGAGAAACGGGCGAAGCGCTCGATCGGCTGAGGCGCCGTTACAGCAAGCTCCCTTCGCCGGCATCGGTCAGCTCTCGGTCGGCAGGCCAACCTCTTTCCAGGCCTTCATGCCGCCGACGAGATGAGCGTCGTAGGGCAAACCGGCCGCCTGCGCCATCAACGAAGCGGTGACCGACCGGTTGCCCGATCGGCAGGCGAACACGACCTGGCGCCCCTGCGGATCGGGAATTGCCGCCGGATCGAACTCCGACATCGGGAGATAGAAGGCCTCCGGATAGCGCTCGATCTCGGTCTCTTGCGGCTCGCGGACGTCGACCAGCAGGACTTTGCCCTCGGCAAGTCCCCGCGCCACCTCTTCCGGGGCCAGATCGTGGACATTCTCTCGGCCAAGCTGAGCGGACATGGGACCTACTCCTCGTTGCGGGCGGCAGCACCGCCGCGGGAAACAAGTCGCGCGTCACCGTCCCGGAATCAAGAGGACGCGTTGCCGGTATTTCGCGCAGGCCGTCGTCAGATCGTCACCGACTCGACGTGAGCTACGCAGAAGGGCGGCGAGGTCGGCCTAGACCGTCACCTGGGTGCCGATCTCGACGACGCGCCCGGTCGGGATGTGGAAGAAGTCGGTGGCGTCGCTGGCCGATTTTGCCATGCCGATGAACAAGTGGTCCTGCCAGCGCGGCATGCCGGAATGGGCAGCAGGCTTGATCGCCCGCCGCGACAGGAAGAACGACGTCGACATGATGTCGAACTGCCACCCATGCCTGCGGGCGATGGCAAGTGCCTTCGGCACGTTCGGCGTTTCCATGTAACCGAATTTGAGCGCCACCAGGCTGAAGCGCGGCGAGCGCACCGTGATCTTCACCCGCTCGTCCTCCGTCACTCGAGGTGTGTCCGTGGTGATGATGGTCAGGATCACGTTGTGCTCGTGCAGCACCTTGTTGTGCTTGAAGTTGTGCAGCAGCGCGGTCGGCGCGAATTCCGGCTGGCTCGTGAGAAACACTGCCGTACCGGGCACGATATGCGGCGGGTGCTTTTCGAGGCTCGCCAGCAACGTATCGAGCGGCACTTCGGTGCGCCGCGTCTTCTGCGCGAGGATGCTGGTGCCGCGCCGCCAAGTCAGGATCAGGAGCACCATCGACGCCCCGAACAGGATGGGCACCCACGCCCCGTCGAACAATTTGAGCAGATTGGCCGAGAAGAACGCCACATCCACGAGAACGAGCGGTGCAACGATCAGTGCGGTTTGCCACAGCGGCCAGCGCCACAGCTTCCAGACCACGATGAAAGCCAGGAGGCCGTCGACCACCATCGTCGTGGCGACTGCGATCCCATAAGCCGACGCCAGCGCACTGGAGGTGCGGAACAGGCCGACCAGGAGCAAGACACCGATCAACAACGCGCCGGTGACGCGCGGGATGTAGATTTGCCCGGCCTGCGACTCCGAGGTGTGCAGGATGGCGAGCCGCGGCAAGAATCCGAGGTGAATAGCCTGGTACACCAGCGAATAGGCGCCCGTGATCACCGCCT
Organism: uncultured Alphaproteobacteria bacterium; assembly: GCA_963827585.1. GTDB lineage: Bacteria > Pseudomonadota > Alphaproteobacteria > Rhizobiales > Xanthobacteraceae > VAZQ01. The sequence goes on along the minus strand of CAWHCK010000061.1, from coordinate 90,775 downwards.
GGCTCGCGATCACGGTCGCCGCAGTGGCGAGCACAACCATCGGCAACAGTAGAGGTTCAGGCACGAGCCGATAGAACGGATTTTCGATGGCCGCGGGGTCGGCCAGCACCTTGGCGCCCTGGCCGAAATAGTTGAGCAGCAGCGCCGGCAGCACCAGCCCGAACCACGCGGTCTGGATCGGCTTGCGCCCGAAATGGCCGAGGTCGGCATAGAGCGCCTCGCCTCCAGTGACCACGAGGAATACAAGGCCGAGCGTCACCAGCCCGATACGTCCGTGGTCATAGAAAAAGCTCACCGCGTGCGCCGGATTGATGGCCGCCAGCACGCCGGGATCGTCGCGAATGTGCAGAAGTCCGGCGGCCGCGATCGCCACGAACCAGATCACCATGACCGGCGCAAAGAAGCTCGCCACCCGCGCCGTTCCTCGGCTTTGCCCCGCGAACAAGGCGAGCAGGATGACAATGGTTACTGGCACGACGTAGTGACTGAAGGCAGGCGTGACGAGCTTGAGGCCTTCGACCGCCGACAGCACCGAAATCGCCGGCGTGATCACTGCGTCGCCCAGGAACATCGAGGCGCCGATGACGCCGAGCAGGAACACGAGCGCGGTACGCCGCCCGAGCCCGCGCGTCGCGAGCGCGGTCAAGGACAGGGTACCGCCCTCCCCGTTGTTGTCGGCCCGTAGCAGGAGGATCACATATTTGATCGTGACCACCACGATCAGTGCCCACAGAATGAGCGAGAGCACGCCCAGCACGGTCTCACGGCTGACCGGCCCGGATTTGCCCGCCGCGACCACCGCCTCGCGAAACGCGTAGAGCGGGCTCGTCCCGATGTCGCCGTAGACGACGCCGACGGTGCCGAGCGCCAGCGGCAAAATGCGGGATTTGTGCTGGAATGCGCTATCGGTAGCCGAATGGGCCGCCCCGGACGCGGTCTTTTCGTTCGCTACCTGGGCCATGGGGCAGGTCGGTCTCGACGTACCGCAAGAGAGGAGCGGCTTATATCACCGCTCACCCGCGTAGCAACATGCCTCGAAAGCACGACATGTTCCACCGGCGTCTGCGCCCGCTGATGACGCTGATGCGACAATACGGGCGGCAACAGAACTCTTCTGCGCCGGAAAACACCTCAGGCCGCGATATTCCCGTATTCTTCCTTCAGCAGTCCGAGGCGGGCGTAGAGGTCGCGGTCGGACACTTGGAACAGGCGCGCAGTGCCGCCGATGCCCTTGTGAACGATCCGATTGCCCTGCGGCAAGGTGAAGATGTCGCGTTTCTTCCACCGCACCGTTTCGTTGCCCACCTCGCTTTCGCCGGAGCCTTCCACCACGCAGCAGACGGAGCTCGCCGTGGTGCGGAAAGGGAGCGTGGTCGCGCCGGGATCGAGCTGCACCAGGAAACAGTCCATCATCGCCATTCCGGGGCCGCCGGTGAGCGGATTGACGTAACGCACCCGCCGCGAGCCGTCGCGCGCCGGCGGCGCAGCCGCCACCGCCGCCGCGGCCGTCGCGTAGGGATAGCGGAATACCGGGGAATATTCCTTGGTGGCGTAGTTCGTGTCGGGCACCACATTGGCCACCGCGAAGGCCGCATCGGCGACGGTCTCCGGCATGTCGGCGACCGGCCCGGCCTGGAATGCGCCGGTCCCCAGATATTGCTGGAACGGCACGTCGAGCGCGTCGAGCCATATGATCGGAGCCCTGCCCTCATGCACGTGCTCGTGCCAGGTCCAGGCCGGCGTGAGGATCAGGTCGCCCTCCTCCATCGGACACGCCTTGCCGTCGACGATCGTGGTCGCGCCGGAGCCCTCGAGCACGAAGCGCAACGCATTCATGGTGTGGCGGTGCGCTCGCGCCTTCTCGCCCGGCAGCAGAATTTGGATGTTGGCGGCGAGCGTGCGCGAGGTCTGCTGCTCCTCCTGGTGCTTCGGGATCGGAGGAACGAGTTGCAGCACGCGCCGTTCGACCGCCTCGGGCGAGGCGACCTCGATGGCGTCAGTGATCAGTGGCCGGATCTTGTCCCACGACCACAGATAGGTGGCATCCGGCGGCGGCGCCGGCCGATGCGCCTTCGCGTTTTCCCAGAGCGGCGCGAGATTGGCCTCCTTCCAGGCCTTGCGGACTTCGCTGATATCGCGCGGAGGGGCGACGGACATGACGGTTGTCCTTTATCTGGTATCGGCGCGGTTGACGTCACAGGACTCTAGATCGCGTCCCCATGCTGTCAATCGCGGCGGCGCGGGTGTCCGTAAAGTGGTCAGCCGGTGCGTGTGGACGGTTTGATTGACTGACAGGCATGCCGCCCTATAGTGCCGATATTCCCATCATCGCAGGCCAGAAATTCCACGCGAGCGGAACGGGAGCACGGTGCCATATGCAATTCGGCGTGCAGTTCTTTCCCGCCGTCGATCACACCGACAAAAGCGCTGCCGATTATTTCGCGGAGTTGCTTGCGATCGCCGAGGAAGCGGACAAACTCGGCTTTACCCACGCGCGCACCGTCGAGCACTACTTTACGCGCTATGGCGGCTACAGCCCCAATCCGATCGTCTTTCTCACCGCCGTGTCACAGCGCACCCACACCATGCGGCTGGTGACCGGCGCGGTGCTGCCGGTGTTCAACCACCCGTTCAAGCTCGCCGGCGAGATCGCGATGCTCGACGCCATTTCGGGCGGACGGCTCGACGTCGGCTTCGCGCGCGCGTTCCTGCCGCACGAATTCCGGCGCTTCGGCATCTCGCCCGATGAATTGCAGGCGCGTTTCCGCGAGGGCCTCGAGCAGATCGAGTTGTTGCTGAGCCAGGAGAATGCCACCCATCGCGGCCAGTTCCACTCCTTCGAGAACGTGACCTCGCTGCCGCGACCGACGCAGACGCCGCGGCCCAAGTTCTACATCGCGGCCACCCAGACGCCGGAATTGTTCGAGTTCGCCGGCAGCAAGGGCCATGCGCTGATGGCCATCCCGATCGGACCGATCGGGCCGCTCATCGAGCTCTACCGCAAGGCCTGGCGCGACGCCGGCCATCCCGGCGACGGCGAGGTGATGGTGGCCTTCCACATGTTCTGTCACGAGGACCCGCGCCTTGCGCGCGAGATCGCCCGCGGGCCGTTCGAGGAATATTTCCGCGCGCTGAACGAGGCGGCCGGCGACTGGGGACGCGGCACGACCTCCAAGGACTATCGCGATTACGACAAGTCGATGCGCCGGCTGCGCTCGTTCACGCTCGACGGCCAGATCGAAGCGGGCGGCGCCTGGGTCGGCACCCCCGACGAGATCAAAGCCATCATCCGGCGGGTCACCGCCGCGATCGGAACATTCGAGCACGCCTCGCTGCAGATCAATTTCGGCGTCCTCGACGCGCGCGAGGCGCAGAAATCGCTGCGGCTGTTTGCGTCGCAGGTGATGCCCGCGTTCGCCCAACCCGCGCCATCGGCGCGGCATCCGGCTCCGATGGCGCAGGCGCGCTGAATTGCTGCGCCTGCCCGGGACGCGAGGCCCCGGGGCGCCATGCTACCCCTATTCACAATGTCAAACAGCGAAACCTCGGATGCCGTTTGCGGCACCCCCATTCAACGCTACTCCTCCTTCCCGCGGCCTTCCCGCGGCGCGCTGGCGCCCCGGGCTTATTCCTTCATCTGCAGCCACCCCCCGAGGGGATGGCGGAGCGCCGACAGGCGCGTATTCCTTGTTCTAGAGCCGCGCTTGTTACGGCGCGGCGCGCACCTTGCGATCGGTGCGCTCGCCTCTCGGCGCTCCGCCGTGACGGTTTTGGGTCCCCGGAGCCCGCGCGCCGCGGCTCCGGCATTGCCGCCGGAACCACCGCGAGGGCCTCGCCAGCCAGGCTCATCAAGCCCTGACCAGCGGCCGCCGAACCTCCCGGACCGCACTTCGCCGGGACGCCACGCCCCGCTCCGCCTTCAGGATCGTCTCCGGAGACGCCCCTCAATGAGCGAGGATGCGAGTCATTTAGCACGCGCACGATATGTAGTCAATAGCCGAGTTCAAAAAGTAGATGGGAGCGCAACGGCTGGAACATGGGTTTGGGCTCAGACGCGCGCCATCGTCATGTTCCGATTGCACTTAACACTTAATCAGACGCGCAGGTCTTCGTCCTCGGCAGGGGCTGGACATGCCGCCGAACTGCCGGTGGCCGTTGGAATGGATTATGCATCTAACTTGGAAACGCGCCGCCACACGGGAACGGCGGGGCCATCATTGCCGTTGTTCCGGCGCGGAGACATACCCCGCAAGATCAGGCAAACCGCAGATCAGGCAACACGGCAGCAAAAGCGCGCAAGAAGCGGCACCAGGACCGTGCCAGAATGGTGGCACGGGACCCTCTTCGACGCATTTGGGAGACATCCGAATGGCACCAACGAGCACGGTGAAGCGGCGGCCGACGGGCGACGCCATTCTGCCGCCGAACAAGATCGCGGTCGCGATGACCGTCAACGGCGCCCAGACGCAGCTCGAGCTCGCGCCGTGGACCACGCTGCTCGACGCGCTACGCGACCATCTCGACCTGACAGGCACGAAAAAGGGCTGCGATCACGGCCAGTGCGGCGCCTGCACGGTGCTGGTCGACGGCCGCCGCGTCAATTCGTGCCTGACGTTGGCCGTGATGAAGGATGGCGCACAGGTCACCACGATCGAGGGCCTGGCCAAGGCCGGCGCGTTGCACCCGCTGCAGCAGGCATTCATCGACCATGACGCGTTCCAGTGCGGCTATTGCACGCCGGGCCAGATCTGCTCGGCGGCGGGCCTGATTGCCGAAGGCAAGGCCAAGACCGCAGATGAGATTCGCGAGCTGATGAGCGGCAACATCTGCCGCTGCGCGGCCTACCCCAACATCGTCGCGGCGATCCAGCAGGTGATGGGTGGGTCATGATCAACTTTCACTACACGAGACCGAGCGACGTCGCCGACGCGGTGCGCCAGATCGCCGCCGAGCCGGGCGCGAAATTCATCGCGGGCGGCACCAACCTGATCGACCTGATGAAGGAGGACGTCGAACGGCCGTCGCGGCTCATCGACATCTCGCGGCTTCCCCTCAAGAAGGTCGAGACGACGGCGGACGGCGGCCTGCGGGTCGGCGCGCTGGTGCCGAATTCCGATCTCGCCTACCACCCGCTGGTCGAGCAGCGCTATCCGGTGCTCGCAAGCGCGATCTTGGCGGGCGCCTCGGCGCAGTTGCGCAACATGGCGTCGACCGGCGGCAACCTGCTGCAGCGGACCCGCTGCTACTACTTCTATGATACGGCGACGCCCTGCAACAAGCGCGAGCCCGGATCGGGCTGCTCGGCCATCAAGGGCATCAACCGCATGCACGCGATCCTCGGCACCAGCGACGCCTGCATCGCGACCCACCCCTCCGACATGTGCGTGGCGCTCGCGATGCTGGAGGCCAAGGTCCACGCGACCGGCGCCGGCGGCGCGCGAACCATCGCGTTCGCCGACTTCCATCGGCTGCCCGGCGACACGCCGGAACGCGACACCAACCTGCGGCCCGACGAGGTCATCACCGCGATCGAGCTGCCGGCGCAAGGCTTCGCCACCAACTACACCTATCTCAAGATCCGCGACCGCCTGTCCTATGCCTTCGCCCTCGTCTCCGTTGCGGTCGGGCTGGAGCTCGACGGCAACACGATCAGGCAGGCGCGGTTCGCGCTCGGCGGCGTGGCGCACAAGCCGTGGCGCGACGCGGCGGCGGAAGCGGCGCTGAATGGGCAGCCTGCCGACCGGGCAACCTTCACGCGCGCGGCCGACCTGCTGCTGCGCGACGCCAAGGGCTTTGCGCACAACGCGTTCAAGATCGACCTGGCGCGTCGCGCCATTGTCCGGGCGCTCACGCAGGCAGCGCGCGGCACGCCGCAATCGCAGTCGAACAAGAAGATCAGGTGAGCGAGCCATGGCCCCTTACATCGGCACCTCCGCGTCCCGTGTCGACGGACGCGCCAAGGTCACCGGCGCCGCCAAATTCGCCGCCGAGTTCAACGTAGCAGGCCTCGCTCACGCCAGCGTGGTCTCCTCGACGATCGCCAAGGGACGCATTGTGCGCATCGACGCCAGCGAGGCGTTGCGCGTCGAGGGTGTGCTCGACGTGCTCACGCACGAAAACCGGCCGCGCATGGCGTCGACCGACAGCGCCTACAAGGACGACGTGGCGCCGCCGCAAGGCTCGCCGTTCCGGCCGCTCTACGACGACAAGATCATGTTCAGCGGCCAACCGGTCGCGCTGGTGGTCGCCGAGGAGCCCGAGATCGCGCGGTTCGCGGCGTCGCTGGTCCGCGTGGAATACGAGGAGCAGCGCACGTCACGGACGTGTATCGCCAGCGCCAGAACGCCTTCGCATTGGAATCCCCCGCAAGCTTGGCCGAGAACCCGTTCGCCCCCCCAAAGCCGCGCGGCACCCCCGAGCAGGCGTTCGCTGCAGCCGAGGTGCGCCACCAGGGCGAATATTATGTCCCGATCGAGCATCACAACCCGATGGAACTGTATGCCTCGACGGTGATCTTCGAGGGGGACGGCAAGCTCACGATCTATGACAAGACCCAGGGCGTGCAGAACGTGCAGCGCTATGTCTGCGGCGTGCTCGAGATGAAGCAGGACGATGTGCGCGTCATGTCGCCGTTCATGGGCGGCGGCTTCGGCTCGGGGCTGCGCCCGCAATTTCAGGTGGTGCTGGCCGCGCTGGCGGCGCGCGCGCTGGAGCGTTCGGTGCGTCTGGTGCTGACCCGCCAGCAGATGTACGTGCTCGGCTACCGGCCCGCCATGATCCAAGAGGTCGCGCTGGGCGCAAAAGGCGACGGCACGCTCGACGCGATCACCCAAGAAGCGATCACGGTAACGTCGCAATACGAGGACTTCTACCGGCAGGAGACCGGCTGGTCCGGCCTGCTGTACAAGTGCGCCAACGCGAAATACACGCACAAGCTCGCGCGGCTCGATCTTCCGACGTCGTGCGACATGCGCGCTCCCAGCGCCGCGAGCGGCGTCTATGCGCTCGAATGCGCGATGGACGAGCTTGCGATCGCGCTCAAGCTCGATCCGCTGGAGCTGCGCCTGCGGTGCTACTCCGATCGCGACCAGGTCACCGACCGGCCGTACAGCAGCAAGGCCCTGCGCGATTGCTACCGCCAGGCCGCGGACGCGTTCGGTTGGCACAAGCGCAATCCCGAGCCGCGCTCGATGCGCGACGGCAGCGAGCTCGTGGGCTGGGGCATGGCGACCGGCATCTGGGAAGCGTTGCAGATGCCGATCGCGGTGCGCATCGCGCTCGGCGCCAACGGCCACGCGGAGGTGTCCTGCGCGACCTCCGACATCGGCACCGGCACCTACACGATCATGGCGCAGGTCGCGGCCGACATGCTCGGGCTGCCGCTCGACAACGTCACCATCAGGCTCGGCGACTCGACGCTGCCGCAATCGCCGGTCGAGGGCGGATCATGGATTGCGGCCTCGGTATCGAATGGCATCGCGACGACCTGCGACGCGATCCGCGAGGACCTGTTGCGTCTGGCCAAGCAGATGCCGAGTTCGCCGCTTGCAAACGCAACGCCCGACGAGGTCGCGCTTGCGGACGGCAAGCTCCTGAGCAAGCGGGATGGCTCGCGCGCGGTGTCGATCGCGGATGCGATGCGGCACGGCAAAGTGGACCGCATCGAGCAGGAGAAAACCACTACGTTCGCCGATGACGGCTCCCATGCGCACAACACGCATTCGGCGATCTTCGCCGAGGTGAAGGTGGACGAAGAGCTCGGCGTCATCCGCGTCACCCGCGTCGTCAGCGCGGTCGCAGCCGGCCGCATCCTCAACACCAAGACCGCGAGCAGCCAAATCCTGGGCGGCGTGGTGTGGGGCATCGGAATGGCGCTGCACGAGGAAACGCTCGTCGATCACGACCTCGGCCGCATCATGAACGCCAATTTCGGCGAGTATCATGTGCCGGTGAACGCCGACGTGCACGACATCCAGGTGATCTTCGTCGACGAGCCGGACGCCACCATCAATCGCCTCGGCATCAAGGGCGTGGGCGAGATCGGCATCGTCGGCACCGCCGCGGCCGTCGCCAACGCGGTCTATCACGCGACCGGCAAGCGCGTGCGGGATCTGCCGATCACGCTCGACAAGCTGCAGCGGTGACTTGTCGGCGGATTAGAGCTTAGCGCGCAAGCGGCAAACTCGGTGTGCTCCCCTCCCCCTTGTGGGGAGGGGTTGGGGGTGGGGGTCGTAGTTGGCACACGATGACATGTCCGCGGGGAGCATCTGCGAGTTTGAAGGTTTTCGAAGCGAAGGCGTGTTCGGTATTGAGTAACGACGTATCAACGGCGTGCTTGCTGACGTCCTGAGCCCAATAACGACGACCCCCACCCCCAACCCCTCCCCACAAGGGGGAGGGGAGCGCACCGAGTGCGCGGCGGGCCTGTGCCTCAGAGCGTAGCACGCCGTTCACACCTTCGAGATTTTCGCGTCGGCGACCACCTTGGTCCATTTGGCGACGTCGCCGGCCACGCGTTGCTTGAAGTCCTCGGGCGAGGTCGGCCCCGCATCGCTGCCGAGGTCGCGCAGCCGTTCGATGACGGCCGGCTCGGCCAGAATCCCCCTCACCTCGGTGTTGATCACGTTCACGAACGGCGCCGGCAGGCCGGCCGGCCCGGCGAGGCCGAGCCAGGACGTCACGGCGTATCCCTTCACCGTGTCCGCGATCGCCGGCGTGTCGGGCAACATGAAGAAGCGGTCCGGCCCGGTGATTGCGATCGCGCGCAGCTTTCCTTCCTTGAGGAGCGGCATGAGCGCGGCCGGCGTATCCACCTGGAAGTCGACGCGCTGGCCCAGGAGGTCGGTGATCGCCTGCGGCGAGCCGCGGTACGGCACGTGCTGAAGCTTGGCATTGGCCATCGACGCGAACAATTCGAAGGCGAGATGCATCCCGGTGCCGTTGCCCGCGGTGGCGCAGGTCAGCTTGCCTTCGTGTGCCTGCGCGCTCTTGATCACGTCCGCAACGCTCTTTGCGGGATGATCGGGATAGGTCGCGAGGATGAACGGAAAATCCGTCAACATGCTGATGAACGTGAAATCCGCCACCGCGTCGTAAGGCAGCTTGTTGTAGATCGCAGCGGACACGGCGTGGCCGCCGGGCAGGATCGTCAAGGTGCCGCCGTCGGGCGCCGCGCGGGCGACCGCCGCGGCTCCGGTGGTGCCGCCGGCGCCCGGGCGCGGCTCGACCACGATCGTCTGTCCCAGCCGCTTGCCGAGATGCTCGGCGATGAGACGCGCCACGATGTCGACGTTCGCCCCGGGGGTGAAGCCGTGAATCATGGTGATGGTCCGCCCAGTCTGGGCAAGCGCCGGCGCCGCGGCCAGCGCGGAAAGGCCGGCGAGCGCCGCGCGGCGGGTCAAATTCGTCATGGTCTTCACCTCCGATGCGTGCTGTCGAAACTCATGTCCGTCGCCGGACGATATGGGGGTCGGCTCGCCGCGGCGCCACTTCCGCGTCATGCCGGCGCGGTCTCCACCTTGTAGCCCGCTTCGCGCATGATGCGCGCGCCCGACTCGCCGAGCTCGTGCATGCGGCGGGCCAGGACGTCGGCGGGAAACGTGAGCCTGCCGTTCTGCTTGCGCACGATTCCGTCGATGATCACCGTGTCGACATTGCCCGCGCCGGCGATCTCCACGATCGAATAGACCGGGTCGTAGACGGGCGCCATGTTGATGTCGTCGGCGCTGAGCATGACGATATCCGCCTTCTTCCCCGGCGACAGCGTGCCGATCCTGTCCTCCATCATGAAGGCGCGGGCGCCGCCGATGGTCGCCCATTCGAGCGCCTCGCGGGTGCGAACCGGAAGCTGCTTGAACGGAGAGTTGCCGCGCAGCGCATTGTTGCGGATCTCGCGGCCGCGGGCGAACAGCAGCGCCGCCTGCATCTCGCGAAACATCTGGCCGCTGCAGAACGGCTCGACGTCGATCCCGAGCGACGGCATCCCGCCGGCGGCGCGGAAGGCGGCGACCTGGGTGTCGCCGACATGGTGATGCAGCTCCACCAGAACGGTCGACGTGAGCGACGCGCCGGAATCGGTGACGATCTTCAGGTCGTCATGGTCATAGCTCGTGCCGTGCACGAGGTTGTGGTCTTCCCCGAGCAATCCCGCCGCGGCCATCCGGGCGTAGCCGTCGGGGACGACGCAGTCCTCGCGCCGTCGCGTGTGCGATGAGGACACGAGCCCAAATTCGCGCGCCATGCGGATGTCGTGCTCGACCACCTCCCAGGCGCCCCAGTCCGGGCCGAGGATCGCCATGGCCAGCGTGACGCGGCCGTCGTCGCTCGCAAGCCGGCCCTTGCGCAGCGCTTCGATGCGGCCGCGCGGATGCGGAACGTGGGTGAACGGCGTCGCGCCCTCCTGCGTCGGCGGCTTGGCGGTACCGTGCGCGAACACGGCGCGGATGCCGCTGTCGATCAGGCCGTCGACCGCACGCTCGGCCATGTCGAGCGAGGTGATGTTGTGGCACCAGTCGACGAGCGTGGTCACGCCGGCGTCGATCTGCCCGAGCGCGCCGATCAGGTTGCCGAGGTAGTTGTCCTCGGGTTGGTAGCGCGTCGCCAGATTGAGATGCATGTGGCGCAGATAGTCGGAGGTCATCCATTCCGCGCCGATGCCGCGCAGCGCCGTCTCCCACGTGTGCATATGCGCGTTCACCAGCCCCGGCATCACGATCTTGTCGGTGGCGTCGATCACCTCGTCCGCGTCCGCGCCGAGATTTCGCCCGACGGCTTCGATCCGGCTGCCGGCGAACAGAAGCTCCCCACCCCGGAAGTCGCCAATTTCGGGATCGAGCGTGACCAGCCAGCCACATTTGATCAGGACGCGCTTCATCGGGTTCCTTTCGTCGCGAGACGGTCGCGACGATATGCCAGCACGGAGTGCCGGCAACAAGAGACCGCCGCACGCATAAGAGTGACGCCGAGGAGCGTGCCACCCGCCCTGCCGGAGCGTACCGAACGGCGATGGATGTCGGGCCCCCTTCGCGATCGGGGTGCGGCAGCCTGCTAAGGTGCGCCCGTCGCGGAAGGGGGCCTAAGGGCAGAGGAGCGATTGCTCATGGAGACATCGAAACTGGTACACAATGAGCGGGCCAAGCTGACTGCGACCTTCTGGAACAACTTCGCCATTGCCTCCTTCTTCAGCGGCATCCTCGCTCCCGTGGTGGCAGCCCACAGGGGTGTCGCGTTCTCGGGGGCTGACATCGTGATCGTGCTCGGCGGCTTTCTGCTCGCATGTGCCGCGCACCTGTATGCACGTCGAGTGCTGGGCGCCTTGGAGGCATAGGTCCACGCGTGGCGGCGGCTCGCCCGCGATGATCGCAGCCGAAAAGGCTTCACTGGATCGGTGACGTCAAGACCGTCGGCGCACGCGCGCAGCGCGAGCGACGGAGCGGGTTCCGCGCTGAGGCAAACAGCCGTCAGCGCGAATGGCAGGGACCCCTGCCCAGCAGGAAATCGACGAAGCCGCCGGCAAATTCTCGCGACCGCGAGGTGACATTGCCCGCGGCGAAGCGCTCACGCAGCCGAGCCGGATCGATCAACTCTCTGCCCCCGTCCTTCGAAAACCGGCCGACTTCGATCGCGACGGCGGTGGCCGTCCTGCCGAGCCGGCTACGGCGAGCGGATTGTCCGAGCGAGATTGCAGTCATGGATGCCCCCATCCAAAGAAACCGTAGCGCCCTTCACATCCCCAGAAACGCACGATGTCGAATCCACGGGTCCTAGACGATGCTGAAAATCAGTCATTTTTTGGTTTCGAACTTGGCGCCCGCGTGGAATCGCGCCCGAGTGTGCTTTTTCAGCAACTGCGGAAACGACCTGAGGCGGCGCTAAGTTAATGAGATGTCAACATGGTCTCTCAACTGTCATGCCCCGCGAAAGCGGGGCCATCCCGTAACCCGTACGGGTGCAATCGAGGCCGAAGCCATGCCTCTCATCCAGTCCGGCGATTACTGGATCGTCCGCTTTCGCGGACGATGACAACCGAGGGAGACTATTCCACCGGCTTGATGTTCGCGTCCTTCACGATCTTGCCGAGGTAGTCGAGCTGCTGGCGCCAGAAGCGATCGAGCTCCTGCGGGCTCGACCCGACGCCCACGATGCCGAGCTCGCCGAAGCGGCGAAGCACGTCGGGATGCTGCATGGCTTTGTTGGTTTCCGCGGCGATCCGTTCCACGATCTCCCTCGGCGTGCTCGCGGGCGCGAAGATCGCGGTCCAGAACGGAATGGCGTAGCCCGGCAGCGTGTCGGCAACCGGCGGCACGGCCGGGAGCACCGGCGAACGCTCGGCGGTCGTGATCGCGAATGCGCGCACTTTTCCGCCCTGGATGTTGCCGAGCTGCGTCGGCGGACCGTCGAACATGATCGCGACGCGCCCGGCGAAAAGGTCCGCCATGATCGCCGAATTGCCGCGGTAGGGGACGTGCACGATGTCGACGCCCGCCATCGACTTGAACAACTCCCCCGCGAGGTGGGGCATCGTGCCCACGCCCGAGGACCCGTAGCTGTACTTGGCAGGATTGGCCTTGAGCAGGCCGATGAGCTCGCCCAGATCCTTGGCCGGCACGTCGGGGTTGGTGATCAGCACCAGCGGGAAACGGCCGGCGAGCGTGACCGGGATGAGATCCTTGACCGGATCGTAGGGGAGGTTCTTGTAGACGAGGGCGTTGACCACGGCCGACGACACCGACTGGAAGATCAGCGTGTAGCCGTCGGGGCGCGCGCGGGCGACCTGGTTGGCGGCGATGGTGCCGCCGGCGCCGCCCTGGTTCTCCACCACGACCTGCTGGCCGAGCTGGTCGCTCAGGTGCTGCGCCGTGACGCGCGCCATCATGTCGACGCCGCCCCCCGCGGTCAGCGGGACGATGAGCTTGATCGGCCGGTTGGGCCAGGCTTCCTGGGCCAGGAGCGGGGCGCACGAAACGGCAACCAGCGCGAGCGCGCCGACACAACGCGCCAGGAGACAACGCAGCAAGGGCAGGAGCGGCCTGTAGTCGATTCCCATCGTGTTCCTCCCGGGCGCCGCGGCGACTTGTGGCGTCATCGGCATGCACCGCGTCTCGGCCCGATGGCCAAAAGCTTGCGCGCGGTGCTTGCTTGGTCAGCGTGCGCTTGCCACGATTGTAGCGGGCAGCCCGCGACAGTCCATCGAGCCGTTTCTCGCATTTTCGTCGCGGATCGCCGGAGCGATCATGAAAGAGCAGCTCGTCGATGTTGCGACACCGGACGGTCCGATGGATACGTTCGTCACCCACCCGGAAGTCGGCGGACCGTTCCCCGTCGTCGTCATCTTCATGGATATCTGGGGGCTGCGCGAGGAACTCTTCGACATCGCGCGACGCGTCGCCACCGTCGGATATTACTGCCTGGTCCCCAATTTCTTCCATCGCGAAGGCAGGGTGCGTTTCGAGTTTCGCAATGACGCCCGCCGGATGATCTCGTTCGATCGGCTCGATCCGGAGACTTGCGCCAGGGTAGAGGCCACGTTCCATGCGCTGTCGAACGCTATGGCCATGAGCGACGTCGGCGCGCTCATTGATTTCCTGCGCTCCGATCGCGCCGCACGCCCGGGCGCGATGGGCGGCATCGGCTACTGCATGGGCGGCCGGCACCTGCTGTGCGCGGCCGGGCATTTTCCGCGGAGCTTCGTGGCCTCGGCGAGCCTGCACGGCACCGCCTTGATCACCGACCGGGAGGACTCACCGCATCTATTGACCAGCCGGTTCCGCGGCGAGATCTATTGCGGCTTCGGGGAGCTCGATCGTCACACGCCGCCCGAGCTGGTCGCGCAGCTGGACAAGCTGCTGCGCGCCAGCGCCGCGGCGTCGAGCCATATCGTTCATCCGGGCGCCGACCACGGCTACGCCCTGCCCGACCGCGACGTATTCGACAAGCAGGCGCACAATCGCGATTGGGAACGCATCTTCGCCATGTTCCGCCGCCGGCTCGCTCCCGCATCCATCGATCAACAGGAGGAAATATGTCCGAGCTGAAGCCCAAGATCGTGCTGTCGCGGCGCGACGGCGCCGACTGGACGCGCAAGGGTCTGCGGCCCTTTCTCGAATATCGCGATCTCGGGCTCGCGGAAGCGACCGAGGGCCGCATCGGCGGCACCATCGGCCGCGCCATCAAGAAGTTCGAGCCGGGCGGCGGCGCGCCGCGCCACACCCACAACACGAGCTTTCATCTGATCTTCGTGATGCGCGGCTGGTTTCGCACCGAGTTCGAAGGGCTCGGCGAGGTGATGGTGCGCGCGGGCGACTGCATCGCCTATCAGGGCGAGATCCCGCAGGAGCACATCGAATATTCCGACGATTTCGAGGTCATGCAAATCGCGAGCCCGGCCGACTACCGCACCGACAACATCGCGACCTGAGCGGCGGCTGACACTTCGTGCTGCCGGCCATCAGCCGCGGCCGTCATGCCGCTCGTTTGTCGGCAATCCCCGATTTCGTGGCGCGTCCTGCTTCAGGTAATCCGCCGCCCGACGGGAACATGTCGGATGCACATGATCTTGACGCGCTCGTCATTCGCGAGCTCCTGCCCGATGGACGTTTCGGCGAGGAAAGCCTGACCGCGCATGGCACACATCGCCGGCAGCGCGAATTCCTCCGGCACTTGAAACACATGCATGGCGTTGTCGCGACCGCACTCGCGAAGATCGGGCGTCAGAGCCAGCGAACAGACAAGAACGAGAGCGGTCAGCATGTTCGGAACCCTTCGATGTCACGAGCCATCGCACTGCGATGCGATGAGGTTGTTGAATGCGTCGATCTCGGCATCGAGTACGTCGAGAGTCCGTTGACGATCGATGCCGTCCTCGCAGATAGAGACGGCCTGGCGCGCCATCACCGCCTCGAAAAACTGATTGCCGTAGGCGCGGCAGCTCTCCTCGTAACGTGCAGCGTCGACGCTGCTCCGGCGCGCGACCGCCCAGCGGACGCGAGCGGCAGCGACCTCGGAGGCTTGATTGCACGACGCGCCGGCCTCGGCGGCTGGTGCTGGGATCACCAGCAGTGCGGTGGAAAACATGACGATGCGCAGCATGAGCGTAACCCAAGAGATCAAGCCCATGGTCGCGACCGGGGCAGCGCATGAAAACGCGACCCATCGGCCTGACCGCCGAGCCGCCTGGAGTGTTAAGCGCAGACGGGCGCGAGTGCTTTCGCAATATTGCCGCGCGTGGCGCGGTCTTGCGGCGATTGCCAAACCGTAGGATGGGTTGAGCGCGAGTTCCCCCGCCCGCTTCCCGCAGGGCGCAAGCTGCGCTATCTGAGGGATGAAGGACCGACTGCGACCCGCGCGGCCGAAGTCCCGATCCAATGGAGGACACCCATGCGCGAGATCGGCCATTTCATCGGCGGCAAGGAAGTGCCGGGCCGCTCCGGCCGCAGCGGCGACGTGTTCAACCCCAACACCGGCGAGGTGCAGGCCAAGGTCGCCTTCGCCGACAAAGCGGAGGTGGAACAGGCCATCGCCAATGCCGAGGCGGCGCAGCCGGGCTGGGCCGCCACCAATCCGCAGCGGCGCGCGCGGGTGCTGTTCAAGTTCCTCGAGCTCGCGCAGAAGGAGTTCGACAGCCTGGCCAAGCTCCTGTCGTCCGAGCACGGCAAGACCATCGCCGACGCCAGGGGCGACATCCAGCGCGGGCTCGAGGTGGTCGAGTTCGCCTGCGGCATCCCCCACCTCCTCAAGGGCGAGTTCAGCGAGAGCGCGGGTCCCGGCATCGACCTGTTCTCGCTCCGGCAGCCGCTCGGCGTGGTGGCCGGCATCACGCCGTTCAATTTTCCAGCCATGATCCCGATGTGGAAGTTCGCGCCCGCGCTCGCCTGCGGCAACGCCTTCATCCTCAAGCCGTCGGAGCGCGACCCCTCGGTGCCGATGCGGCTCGCCGAGCTGCTGGTCGAAGCCGGGCTGCCGGCGGGCGTGCTCAACGTCGTCAACGGCGACAAGGAGGCGGTCGACACGGTGCTCACCGATCCGCGCGTGCGCGCGATCGGCTTCGTCGGCTCCTCGACGATCGCGGAATACATCTACACGACCGGCTGCGCGCACGGAAAACGCGTGCAGTGCTTCGGCGGCGCCAAGAATCACATGGTGGTGATGCCGGACGCCGATATGGACCAGGCGGTCGACGCGCTCATCGGCGCGGGCTACGGCTCGGCCGGCGAACGCTGCATGGCGGTCTCGGTGGCGGTGCCGGTCGGCAAGAAGACCGCCGACATCCTGGTCGAGAAGCTCATCCCGCGCGTGGAGAGCCTCAAGGTCGGGCCGTCGAGCGATCCGCAGGCCGACTACGGGCCGATGGTGACCAGGGCGCAGCTCGACAAGGTGAGGAGCTATGTCGACCTCGGCATCAAGGAAGGCGCCAAGCTCAAGGTCGACGGCCGCGGTTTCAAGCTGCAGGGTTACGAGAGCGGCTTCTTCATGGGCGGCTGCCTGTTCGACGAGGTGACGCCGGACATGCGCATCTACAAGGAGGAAATCTTCGGCCCGGTGCTCTCGGTCGTGCGCGCCAAGGACTACGAGGAGGCGCTGCGGCTTCCCTCCGAGCACGACTACGGCAACGGCGTCGCCATCTTCACCCGCGACGGCGACACCGCGCGCGACTTCACCAACCGGGTCAATGTCGGCATGGTGGGCGTGAACTTCGCGATTCCCGTACCGCTCGCCTATTACACCTTCGGCGGCTGGAAACGCTCGGGCTTCGGCGACCTCAACCAGCACGGGCCCGACGCGGTGCGCTTCTACACCAAGACCAAGACCGTGACCTCGCGCTGGCCGTCGGGCACCAAGGAAGGCGCCGAGTTCATCATTCCGACCATGAAGTGAGCGCGCGCCGGACACGCAATCAGACGTAGGATGGGTTGAGCATCGCGAAACCCCAGTATGTCAGATCAGGCTCGTGTCGGGCTATGGCAGTTCGTGGACCTACTTGACCCAAATCCGTGTGCTCGGCAGGCCGGCGCAGTGACGAGAAAGACTGCGCAATCGTGCGGTGCCAGAGCGTATCCCGGTCGAGTTGCACAATCTCTCTGTTGTCATTCCGGGGGCCCGAGCGTAGCGAGGGAGCCCGGAATCCATCACCTCCGCCTGGGGATAGGATTCGGGCTCGCGCCTTCGGCGCGCCCCGGAATGACGGCGGATGGTTCTACGCCAACGAACCCAGTATCAGCAGCTATTGCAATTGCCCCGGATGCCGAGCGTCCCCCTCGCCCGGATCGCTGTCCGACCTCTCCCGCAAGCGGGAAGAGGTAGCGCCCGCGGCTCTAGCCGATGCAGGTTCGATCGCAGGCGTCGGCGCGCCGCTCGTGCGGCCGCATTGGCAGCGCGCCATGCGCCGGTCACCGACACGGTCTCGCTCGTGATGCGGTTCTTCCTCACCTCGATGTTGCAAAGCAACGACAGCTTGCCGGCGTCGAGGCCGGTCTCGAGCCTGGTCGTGCCGGGCTTGCGGCGCAGCAGCGCGTTGCCGTTGCGCAGCGGTTCGAGCTTGACCGCATCGAGATAGAGCGCAACGGCGGCCGAGTTCGTCACGACCTTGATCTCGCCATAGCCCGTGCTGTCATCGCGTTGCAGGAGTCAGCCCGAGGATCAGCAGCGCGCCCGCCACGCCGCCGGCGACGGCACGCACCTTCAGGCTCCCGGCGTCTTGATCGCACCGAGCAGCTTCTTCAGCTTGTCGGAGGCATCGCGGATGCCGTCGGTGAGCTTGTGGATCACCTCGAGCGCACGCTGGTGCTCGCGAATTTGCAGGAGCTCGTCGATGAAATCCTCGCTCGTCTGCAGCTTGCGCAGGAGCTCGGCGAAATCCTTGCGCGCGCCCTCGAGCTCCCGGATCGCGCTCTCGGTCGCGCCCTTGAGCTCCGCCATCGCTCGATCAGGAATTGCTTGTCTTCCGGCTTGTAGCGGGTCTCCTGCTCGAGCGACTTGAGCTTGTCCTCGGCGCGGCTCAACGCCTTGACCCCGAGGCTCCACACCGTGCCGTTGTCGGCGACGGCCCCGAGCAGCCTGCCGACGTGCTCCCTGAGTCCTCGATCTCCTTGCGCGCCGCCTCGGCACTTTCGAGCCGATCGATGCTCTGCGCGCTCTCCTCGAATTTCTTGCTGAGATCGCCGAAGGTCTTCTTGAGCTCGCTCAGCTGCCGCGAGAACTCGTCGTCCGCCGTACGCAGCTCCGGCGCGGTGCTGCGCTCGGCCTGCGCCAGCAGCGGGCCAGGCGCGCCCGCGACAGTGAGCGACAGCAGCGCGGCCGAAGACGGGAAGCGCACGCGAACGCCGCAGACACGGTCTATCATGGGACCCATCCTCCGACGCGACACATTGCGCGCGCGTTATTTTTTGGTGACACTCGTGACGCGAAGTGTGGCGGGCGAGCGGTTCCGTACGCGCCGGCTCGGCCGGCGCGGCCCGCGCCCAGGGAATGCTTCCGCCGCGTCGCCGTTCCCACGCTGCAGCCACGAGGACCAGATGGCCGAATACCAGCTCTATTGCTTCGCCCAATCCGGCAACGCCTATCGTGCGGCCCTGATGCTCAACCTGATCGGCGCCGATTGGGAGCCGATCAAGGTCGACTTCTTCGCCAAGGGCGAGCCGCGCACCCCTGAATACCGCACCAATGTCAATGAAATGGGCGAGGTGCCGGTGCTGGTGCACGGCGACAAGAAGCTCAGCCAGTCGGGCGTGATCCTGACCTATCTGGCCGAACGGTCGGGCAAGTTCCGCCCGGAAGGCGAGGACGAGCGGCTCGAGGCGCTGCGCTGGATCATCTTCGACAACCAGAAGGTCAACGGCTTTCTCGGCCCCTACCGCTTCCTGCGAACGCTCTCCAAGCCGCCGGGGGATCCGGCAGTGCTCGCCTTCCTCAAGGGCCGTATCGACAACAACATCGCCATCGTCGACAAGCGGCTCTCGACCCGGCCGTTCGTGCTGGGCGCGCGCCCGACCATCGCCGACCTCTCGCTGGTCGCCTATCTCTACTATCCGGCGGAGGAATTCGGCTTCGACATCCCGGCGCAGCACAAGCACATCGCGGTCTGGCTCGATCGCATCAAGGCGCTGCCGGGCTGGAAGCACCCCTACGACCTCATGCCGGGGCACCCACTGCCGGGGCGATAGAGCCCGTTCAACGCGCGGTGAGGCCGCCGTCGATGATGAACTCGGAGCCGGTGACGAAGCGGGATTCGTCGGAGAGAAGATAGACGCAGAGCTCGGCGACCTCCGACGGCTCGCCCAGGCGGCCGAGCGGAATGTCCCGCGCCAGCTGGGTGCGGGCGATCTCCGGTCTGCCGGTTTGCGCGAGAATGTCGTCCACCATCGCGCCCTCGAGAAAGGCCGGATGCACCGAGTTGCAGCGCACCGGCGGCTTGAGGCGCGCACCGTGGAGCGCGACCGACTTCGTCAACAGCCGCACGCCGCCCTTGGACGCGTTGTAGGCGGTGAGATTGTGACCGCCGACGATGCCGGAGATCGAGGACAGGTTCACGATCGAGCCGCCGCGACGCTTCAACAAAGCGAGCGCGTGCTTGCAGCCGAGAAAGGTGCCGTCGAGGTTGACCGCCAGCACGCGACGCCAGGACGCGTAATCGGTGTCCTCGATGGTGCCGAGGAGCGCGATCCCGGCGGCGTTGACGAGACCGTCGAGGCCGCCGCGCGCGCGCTCGATCTCGCCCAGCACGCGCTGCCAGTCGTCCTCCGCGGTGACGTCGAGGCCGTGATCGATGCCCGTTCGGGGCGCGAGGTCGGTCGCAATCGCGCTACCGCCCTCACGCGTCACGGCGGCCGCGACGGCACTACCGACGGCGCCTGCCGCGCCGGTGATGAGCACGATCTTATCGTTCAGGCGGGCCATGGCGTGGAGAGATTCTGAACCAGCGGAAACGATCTCTAGTTGAGCCGGGCAGGCCGCTCGGGGGGAGGCTCGATCGGCGGCCGCGACGGGGGTTCGCCCTCCGCCCGGGCGGGCGCGGCCGCATCCGCAGTCGCCTGCGTCGCAGCCGCGGCGGCGCATCCCTGCGCTCGTGCCGGCGATAGGAGATGAAGCCCAGCGGCAGGCTCGCAAGATAGCACACGGTGCCGATGGTGAGCACGATCCAGGGATAGGAGATGAGCAGCGCGAAGAACAGCACCACCGCGACGAAGACCGGCAGCACCATCTCGGGCGCGATGCGCTTGCCGACGCGCTTGCCGGAGATGACCGGCAGCCGCGACACCATCAGGAAGGCGATGGCGAGCGTGTAGACGAGGGTGAGCGGCGCGATGAAGAAGAGGCGCGGCATGCCGAGGAAGTAGACGTAGATCGGCAGCAGCACGGTGATGGCGCCGGCCGGCGCCGGCACCCCGACGAAGAACTTGGCGGCCCAGGCGGGCTTGTTCGGATCGTCGATCATGACGTTGAAGCGCGCGAGCCGCAGCCCCGTGCAGATCGCGAACACCATGGCCGCGATCCAGCCGGCGTTGCCCAATTCGTGCAGTCCCCAGAAGTAGAGGATCAGCGCGGGCGCGACGCCGAAATTGACGAAATCGGCGAGGCTGTCGAGCTCGGCACCGAAGCGCGACGTGCCCTTGAGCATGCGCGCGACGCGCCCGTCGATGCCGTCGAGCAGCGCGGCGAAGACGATGGCCGCCACCGCCCATTCGAGCTTCTGCTCGACCGCCAGCCGAATCGCGGTCAAGCCCGCGCACAGCGCGAGCAGCGTGATCAGGTTCGGCAGCAGCGTGCGCACCGGGATGAGACGGAAGCGCCGGCGCTTGGCCTCGGGGCGATTGGGTTCGAACCGGGAAAAGGGCATGGCGCTACTTTAGCAAATCGCGGCCGCGCACGCACCTTATCCGCTGTGGATTAAGCGATCTGAATCTTCCACGTCATCCGACCGATCTCGGGCACCCGAGATCGGTAGGGCCCAGGTCGGCAATAGCCGACCTGGGTGCGCAGCGAGGGAGCCCGGAATCCATAACCACAGCCTGGGATTGGATTCCGGCTCGCCGCTTCGCGGCGCCCCGGAATGACAACGGGTGAATAGCGTTAGCCGACCCGGAAGGTGCGCTGCGCGTCGCCCGCGCGCAGGTCGGCAATCAGGGTCTCGCCGGCGATGGCGGTCTGTCCCTCCGCGACCAGCGGCTTGACCCCGTCGGGCAGATAGACGTCCACGCGCGAGCCGAAGCGGATCATGCCGATGCGCTCGCCGACGGCCACGGTCGCGCCCGCGCGCACGAAACAGACGATCCGGCGTGCCACCAGGCCCGCGATCTGCACCACCCCGATGCGCCCCCGGTTGGTCGCGACGACGAGGCCATTGCGCTCGTTGTTCTCGCTCGCCTTGTCGAGGTCGGCGCTCAGAAAGGCGCCGGGGTGATAGACGATGCGGTCGATCCTGCCGGTCACCGGGCTGCGGTTCACATGGCAGTCGAACACGCTCATGAAGATCGACACCCGCGGCAGCGGCCGCTCGCCGAGCTCGAGCTCCTTCGGCGGCACCGCGTTGCCGATGCGGCTCACCCGCCCGTCGGCGGGTGCGACCACGATGCCGTCGCGCACCGGCGTCACGCGCTGCGGATCGCGGAAAAAATAGATGCACCAGAGCGTCGCCATGGCGCCGAGCCAGCCGAGCGGCGACCACAGCCAGAACAGGAACAGGCTGGCCACGGCGAAGATACCGATGAACGGCAGCCCCTCGCGATGGACCGGCACCAGCTGGGAGCGGATGGACCCGAGCACGGACATGGTCATTCCGCCGCGTCGACGCGCTCGATGGATGGCTTGTCCCGGTCCTGGTCGAGCGGCGGCTCGGGCGTGCCATCGTCCACCGTCGGCGGATTGCGGTTGGGGGCCGTATCATCCTCGCCGACCAGCGCGAGCGTCTCGCGCGCCGCCTCGGCCTCGCGCTGCCGGTTCCACATGCTGGCATAGAGCCCGCCCCGCGCCAGGAGCTGGTGGTGGGTGCCGCGCTCGGCGATCACGCCCTCATCGAGCACGATGATCTCGTCGGCGCCCACGATGGTGGACAGCCGGTGCGCGATGACGAGCGTGGTGCGGTCCGCCGATACCCGCTCGAGCGCGTCCTGGATATCCCGCTCGGTATGGCTGTCGAGCGCGGAGGTTGCCTCGTCCAGCACCAGGATCGGCGGAGCCTTGAGGATGGTGCGCGCAATGGCGACGCGCTGCTTCTCGCCGCCCGAAAGCTTCAGGCCGCGCTCGCCCACCTCCGTTTCATAGCCTTTGGGCGAGCGGCGGATGAAATCGTCGATCTGGGCGAGCCGCGCCGCCTCCTCGACCTCTGCATCGTTCGCTTCCCAGCGGCCATAACGGATGTTGTAGCGGATGGTGTCGTTGAACAGGACGGTGTCCTGCGGGACCACGCCGATCGCCGAGCGCAGGGACTTCTGGGTGACGTCGCGGATGTCCTGGCCGTCGATCGAAATGCGCCCGCCGCTGACCTCGTAGAAGCGGAACAGCAGGCGCGAGAGCGTCGATTTGCCGGCCCCGGAGGGACCCACCACCGCGACCCGGTGGCCGGCGGGAATCTCGAAGGTGATCCCCTTGAGGATCTCCCGGTCGGGCTCGTAGGCGAAGGAGACATTCTCGAATCGAACCGCCCCGCGCTTGACCATCAGCGGCCTGGCGCCCGGCTCGTCCCGGATCTCGGGCGCGCGCGCGAGGATGGCGAACATCTTCTCGATGTCGATCACCGCCTGCTTGATCTCGCGATAGAGCATGCCCATGAAATTGAGCGGCTGGTAAAGCTGAATCATCATGGCGTTGATCATGACGAAATCGCCGACGGTGTTGGTCCCCTGCTTGATGCCGTAGGCGCACATCACCATCACGGCGGCGAGCCCGATGGTGAAGATGATCGCCTGGCCGGCATTGAGCACGGCGAGCGAGACATAGGCCTGGACGCTCGCGTGCTCGTAGCGCGCCATGGCGCGGTCGTAGCGTTTGGCCTCGCGCTCCTCGGCCACGAAGTATTTCACCGTCTCGTAATTGAGGAGCGAGTCGATGGCCTTGACGTTGGCCTCGGTGTCGCTCTCGTTCATCCGGCGACGAATGCTCATGCGCCATTCGGTCGCCAGATACGTGAACGCCATGTAGAGCGTAACGACGCCCAGGACGACGACGACGTAGCGCCAGTCGAACTGATAGAGCAGCACGACGACGATGAGCGCGAGCTCGATGATGGTCGGCACGAGCTGCATGATCACCATGCGCACGATCGTCTCGATGGCGTTGCGCCCGCGCTCGAGAACCCGCGTCAGGCCCCCGGTCTTGCGCTCGAGATGGAAGCGCAGCGAGAGCTCGTGCATGTGCTCGAAGGTGCGATAGGCGAGCCGCCGCACCGCATTCATGGCCACCTGGGCGAAGACGCCGTCGCGCGCCTGCGTGAGCACCGCCATCAGGATGCGCATCCCGCCATAGGCGATGGTCATCACGATCGGCGCCGCCAGCGCCCAGACGAGC
This sequence comes from uncultured Alphaproteobacteria bacterium, assembly GCA_963827585.1. Lineage (GTDB taxonomy): Bacteria > Pseudomonadota > Alphaproteobacteria > Rhizobiales > Xanthobacteraceae > VAZQ01. Next base: position 67,279 of record CAWHCK010000061.1, on the reverse strand, counting down.
CACGCGTCCGGCGCCACCGGGGCGGTCCCCTCCCCGGTCAGCGCGTCGGTCGCCCATTTGAAGGTGAAGGGAACCGCGATGGTCGCGAGCTTGGCGGCCAGGAGGAGCAGCATCGCCGCGGCGACCCGAAGCTGCAGGTCGCGGCGGTCCGCGGGCCAGATATAGGGCCACAGCCCGCGCATGATCGCGAGCAGCGAGCCGCCGCCGTCGGCGGACACCTCGCGCTTCAACGCTTCGATCGATCGCGGCTGGGAATCCATTATACTGACGGCCCGGACTAATTTAGCGGCTGCACAGGCGGCAGACCGCCGACCCCTCATATAGAGATTTTCTAGACTGCAATCACCCCAGACGAGAAAATCCGGCCACCGAATCGCGATCCGCCGCTGCGGTCATGCCACGCAGCGGCTTGACGGCCCGCTCCACGGAACCCACATGCTCTGCCCATGAGTACAATCAAATGAGTACAATCAAATCAATTTGCGTCTATTGCGCCTCCGGTCCCGGCAACAACCCAGCCTTCATGGAGGCGGCGACGCAGCTGGGTCGAATCCTGGCCCACAACGGCATTCGCCTGGTCTATGGCGGCGGATCGGTCGGCCTGATGGGAGCGCTGGCGGAGGCGGTGCTCGATCACGGCGGTACCGTCACCGGGGTCATTCCGGATTTTTTGGTCAATCGCGAGCACATGCTGGTGCGCGTGCAGGAGCGAATCATCACCCCCGACATGCACGAGCGCAAGCGGGTGATGTTCGAGCGGGCGGATGCCTTCGTCGCGCTGCCGGGCGGGGTCGGCACGCTCGAGGAGCTGGTCGAGCAGCTGACCTGGGCGCAGCTCGGACGGCACAAGAAACCGATCCTGATTCTCAACAGCGCGGGCTTCTGGGACCCGCTCTGTACGCTGATCGAGCAGATGGAAGAGCTCGACTTCATCCGCGCCGGCATGACGGTCAACCTGCTGGTCGCCGAGCGCGTGGAGGAGATCCTGCCGAAGCTGTTCGAGGCGGCGCGCGCCGTTTCGGAGGCGGAGAAGCAGATGATCCCGGTCGCGGCCGAGAAGATGTGAGGGCAATATCGGTCGTCATCCCCGCGAAACAATATGGTCGTCATCCCCGCGAAAGCGGGGATCCAGTACTCACAGGACTTGAGCAAGGGCACGCTTCGGCCCCATCGCCCGTTCACGGGTTACTGGATGCCCGCTTTCGCGGGCATGACAACGGAGAGAGCATGGGCTTGCGCGGGGACGACACCACTACGAGCGGCGTGTAATCACCCATCGACCTTCAGGAATGTCACGGCCTCGATGCGGTTGCCGTCGGGATCGCGGATGAAGGCGGCGTAATAGCCTTCGCCGTGCTGGGGGCGCAGGCCCGGCGCACCGTCGCAGCTGCCGCCGGCGGCGAGCGCCGCGCCGTGGAAGGCCTCGACCAGCTCGGTCGTGCGCACGCGCAGCGCCACGTGCGCACCGCTGTCGCCGGCGACCGGCGTCATGGCCGCACGCAGGTTGACCCAGAACTCCGGGTAGCTCTTGCCGAAGCCCACGGTCTGCGGGCGAACCACGAGTTTTTCGTAACCGATGGCGCCCAGCACCGCCGCGTAGAAACGCGTTGCCTGGCCGAGGTCGCGCACAGCGACGGAGACGTGATCGATCATCGCTTCACCGGCCGTCGCTCACGCCGGGGCGCCGGATCGCACGAGCTTGTAGACGATCGAATCCATCAGCGCCTGGAACGACGCATCGATGATGTTGGGCGAGACCCCGACCGTGGTCCAGCGCTCGCCGGTCTCGTCCCGGCTTTCGATCAGCACGCGGGTCACCGCCTCGGTGCCGCCATTGAGGATGCGCACGCGGTAGTCGGTCAGCTCGAGCCCGCTGATGTAGCTCTGGTACTTGCCGAGATCCTTGCGCAGCGCGAGATCGAGCGCGTTGACCGGGCCGTTCCCTTCCGCCGCCGAGATCAGGGTTTCTCCGGCGACCTTCACCTTCACCACCGCCAACGACACCGTGACGCGCTTGCCCACGGCGTTGTCGCGCTGCTCGACATTGACGTCGAATTTCTCGACGCTGAAATAGTCCGGCACCTTGCCGAGGACGCGCCGGGCCAAGAGCTCGAAGGATGCATCGGCCGCCTCGTAGGCATAGCCCGCCGCCTCGCGCTCCTTCACCACGTCGAGCAGGCGAGCGATGCGGGCGTCGTCCTTGTCGACGGTAAGCCCGATGCGCTCGAGCTCGGCCAGCACGTTCGACCTGCCGGCCTGATCCGAGACCAGGAGCTTGCGCCGATTGCCCACGCGCTCCGGCGGCACGTGCTCGTAGGTGGCGGGGTCCTTCATGATGGCGGAGGCGTGAATGCCGGCCTTGGTCGCAAACGCGCTCTCTCCCACATAGGGCGCGTGGCGGTTGGGCGCGCGATTGAGCATCTCGTCGAGCGTGTGCGAGGCGTGCGCCAGGGTCTCAAGTTGCGCCTCCGACACGCCGATGTCGAAGCGGTCGGCGAATTCGGGCTTGAGCTTGAGCGTCGGAATGATCGAGACGAGATTGGCATTGCCGCAGCGCTCGCCGAGCCCGTTGAGCGTGCCCTGGATCTGGCGCGCGCCGGCGCGCACGGCGGCCAGCGAATTGGCCACGGCCTGCTCGGTGTCGTTGTGGGCGTGGATGCCGACGTGGTCGCCGGGGATCGTCTTGACCACCTCGCCGACGATGTCCTCCACCTCGTGCGGCAACACGCCGCCGTTGGTGTCGCAGAGCACGACCCAGCGCGCGCCCTCGTCATAGGCGGCCTTGGCGCAGGCGAGCGCGAATTGCGGATCGGCCTTGTAGCCGTCGAAGAAATGCTCGCAGTCGAGCAGCACCTCGCGTCCCTTGGCCCGGGCGGCGCGCACGCTGTCGCGGATCGCGGCCAGGTTCTCCTCGGGAGTGGTCTCGAGCGCGACGCGCACGTGGTAGTCCCAGGACTTCGCCACGAAGCAGATGGCGTCGGCCTTGGCCTCGAGCAGCGCCGCGAGGCCGGGATCGTTGGAGGTCGAGCGGCCGGGCCGCCGCGTCATGCCGAACGCGGTGAAGGTCGTGTCGAGATCGCGCTCCTGCGCAAACAGCTGCGTGTCGGTCAGGTTCGCGCCCGGATAGCCGCCCTCGACATAGTCGATGCCGAGATCGTCGAGCATTTTCGCGATCGCGAGCTTGTCGTTGAGCGTGAAATCGACGCCGTTGGTCTGCGCGCCGTCGCGCAGCGTGGTGTCGAAGAGGTAGAGGCGTTCGCGGGCCATCGCTCCCTCACCAGAGATAATAGTTGAGCGCCAGCGCGACGGCGACCAGGATCGCGATGATCGAGATCACGATGTGATGGCGCTGGAAGCGCGGCGACGGCGTCTGGGGTCTGTTCATGGCGTGCGCTCCTTGGCGGCAAGCTGTTTTTCCATGGTCGTGTTCGCCAGCCACTCGTTGCCGAGCGGGATGCTGTTGCGCTGCTTGGCGACGAAGCCGCGATGCTTGAAGAAGTCCTGCGCGCTGTCGCTGACGTCGGCGGTCAGCCGCGCGGTGCCGCGCGATGCCGCGAGCTTTTCCAGCGCATCGAGGAGCATGGTACCGACCCCGTGCCCGGCAGCGGCAGGATGAACGTAGAGCATGTCGAGCCGGTCGGGCCCGGCGAGCGCGGCGAAGCCGACGGGCGACCCGTCCATGGTGCCGAGCAAGGTCAAGGCGTTGGCGAGACGCGCGCCGAAGGCCGCCTGGTCGTCGGCCATCGCGGCCCAGGCCGACTGCTGGATCTGGCTGTAGTCGTCCCCGGTCAGGCCTTCGATGCTGGCGCGAAAGATTTCGGCGAGCAGCGGCGCGTCCGCCGGCAGGAACGGCCGCAGCGCGAGCCTCGGCTGTGCGCGCGCCATCATCGCTTCACCTTCCATGTCGTGGTGCCGTCCTTGTGGTCCTCGAGCTCGATCCCCATGGCCGTGAGCTCGTCGCGGATGCGGTCGGCTTCCTTGAAGTTGCGCGCCTTGCGGGCGGCATTGCGGGCGTCGACGAGCGAGGTGACCTTCTCTTTGTCAACGTCCCGCCGGCTCTCCGGCTGGCGGAAAAAGCCGAGCGCACGCAAAGTCGCGCCAAGCGACGCGGAGTCGCGCGCGTTGATGCAACGCATGCAGCTCCGCAATCGCCTTCGGCGTGTTCAGATCATCGCATAGCGCTTCCAACACGGCTGGCGCAAAGCTCTCGTCGGTGCCGCGGCCGAAGTCGGGCTCGTCGGTGAGGGATCGCAAGGTGTTGTAGCTCTCTTCGAGCCCCCTCACCGTCCAGTCCATGGGCTGCCGGTAGTGCGTGCGCAGCATGTTGAAGCGCAGCACCTCGCCCGGCCAGTCCGCGAGCAGCTGGCGGATGGTGAAGAAGTTGCCGAGGCTCTTCGACATCTTCTCGCCTTCGACCTGCAGGAAGCCGTTGTGCATCCAGTAGTTCGCCATGAGCGGCAGATGGAACGCGCAACGCGATTGCGCGATCTCGTTCTCGTGGTGCGGGAACACGAGATCGATGCCGCCGCCGTGGATGTCGAAGGTCTCGCCCAGGTGCCGCCAGGACATCGCCGAGCACTCGATGTGCCAGCCGGGCCGGCCGGGCGTCGCGATGCCTGGCCGGCGACGGCCAGGCCGGCTCGCCCGGCTTCGACGGCTTCCACAACACGAAGTCCATGGCATCGCGCTTGTAGGGCGCGACCTCGACGCGCGCGCCCGCGATCATGTCGTCGAGGGAACGCTTCGACAGTTTGCCGTAGTCGGGCATCGACGGCACGCTGAACAGCACGTGCTCCTGCGCCACATAGGCATGGCCTGACGCGACGAGACGCTCGATCAGGATTCGCATTTCATCGATGTGCTCGGTCGCGCGCGGCTCGACGGTCGGCGGCAGGCAGCCGAGCGCGGCGACGTCCTCGTGAAACTGCCGGTCGGTCGTCTCGGTGACGCGGCGGATGGCCTGGTTCAGCGGCAGCTCGGGATATTCCTCCGCCGCGCGCGCGTTGATCTTGTCGTCGACGTCGGTGATGTTGCGCACGTAGGTGACATGCTCGGCGCCATAGAGATGGCGCAGCAGCCGGAACAGCACGTCGAAGACGATGACCGGGCGCGCATTGCCGATATGGGCGAAGTCGTAGACCGTGGGTCCGCAGACATACATGCGCACCCGCGCCGGATCGAGCGGCGTGAACAGGCGCTTCTCGCGCGTCAGCGTATCGTAGAGCTTGAGCTCCATTGCGCGTCTCATCGGGTTGCGCGCTCCCTCGTGCGACCCGGCCACGGGCGAACGAAACAGGCGCCTCTCGGCCTCGCTGGCCGGGCGTCCACGGATCTCGATCAGGAGAAAAGACGGCCGCAGCCAGCGGGGTTGCTAGCGAATAATCTCGCGGCAAATGCCGCCGACATGGTTAAGGCCGTTCATGGCGGCGGAGAATGGGCAAGCGCGCCGGGTGCGTCAAGGGCGAATTGGCCACGGGCGCCAGGGCGCAACGATCGGCGGCGCACGTGCGTGGCTTGTCATGCTCAGTAGCCAAGCACGGCGGAAGCCCCTAACACGCACCCATGATCGCGTGGCGGGGGCGCCCCCGGTTAGGGCCGCCTTAAGGCTTTCCACGCATTGTCGGGTTCCGAGCTACGGGGAAAACCCCGAGGACCGGGAGGGGTCAACGATGCGTTTGCTGTTCGTTGCGCTCGCCGTCGCGGGCGCCGTTTTCGCCATCGGGCGCGCACGCCGAAAAACGCACCTTCATCATCGCCAACAATTCCGACGGCTATGGCGTCGACCGCTGCCTGGCGACGGGCGCCAGCTGCGGGGTGCCGGTTGCGACCGCCTATTGCAGGTCGCACGACTACGTCCAGGCGGCGTCCTTCCGCAAGGTCGACCCCGGCGAGATCACCGGCGTCGTGCCGGTGACGAACGGGACCGCCGTCGGCGACGAATACGTCGCTATCGAGTGCCTGCGGTGAACCCAGCCGTCTAGAGCTTATTGCTGGAGCATGATCTTTTCCGAAAACCGGTACCCACTTTTCGGGATCATGCTCTGAGGCCATTTCGGGCCTGCGCAGCCGCGCGCCTGCGGGTGCGGGTGCGATATCCGTCGCCGTTGCACGGCCCCTGATCTTCGGCCAATGTCGAGCCGCCGTGGCGGTCCGTGGCTCAATCGGACCGGTCCACACCGGGGCGCAGCCGATGATGAACTCCTCCGGTCCCGTCCGTGACGGCGCGGTCAGTGCGGCCTCGGCGCCCGCCGAGGCGCCGCTGCTGAGGCTTGAAGAATTCCTGCCGCATCGGCTCAACGTGCTGTCCAGCCTGGTGTCGCAGGCGCTCACGCGAGTCTACGGGCGTCACGGTATTGGGATACCTGAGTGGCGAGTGCTCGTCACGCTCGGCGAAAACGGCGTGATGACGGGCAAGGCGGTCGGCGCGCAGACCCACATGCACAAGACCAAGGTGTCGCGGGCGGTGGCGCAGCTCGAGCTGCGCAAATTTCTCACCCGGCGTGCAAACCGCGCCGATCTGAGAGAATCTTTCCTGTCGCTGACGCCGGCCGGCCGCGCCGTCTACGAGGAGCTTGCGCCGAGCGCGCTCGCGTTCATGGATCGGCTCGCCGAGGTGGTCGCGCCCGCCGACCGCCCGGCGTTCGACCGCGCCGTGAAGCTACTGACCAAACGCTCGGCCGAGCTCGTCGCCGAGATCGAAGACGGCAAGATCTGAAATCGGCACGGCAATCGACGCTTACACGCCCTGAAACGGAGGACACGTGAAGCTTTACACCTATTTCCGCTCATCCGCGGCCTATCGGGTTCGCATCGCCCTCAACCTCAAGAACCTTGCCAGCGACATGACCCCGATCCACCTGCAGAAGGAGGGCGGCCTCAACAAGAAGCCGGAATTCCGCGCGGTCAATCCGCAGATGCGCCTGCCGGCCCTGAAGCTCGATTCCGGCGACGTGCTCATTCAATCGCTCGCGATCATCGAATATCTCGACGAGATTCATCCGCAGCCGCCGCTCTTGCCGCGCGACCCGGTCGAGCGCGCCAAGGTGCGGGCGCTGGCGCAGATCATCGCCTGCGACATCCATCCGCTCAACAATATCGGGCCGCTGCGCTACCTCAAGAACCAGCTCGGACAGGACCAGACCAAGATCGACGCCTGGTACCACCATTGGATCCTGGAGGGTTTCGACACGCTCGAAACCATGATCCACCCGGCGCCCTATGCCTTCGGCAACGAGGTCACGCTCGCCGATATCTGCCTCGTGCCGCAGGTCTACAATGCACGCCGGCTCAAGGTGCCGCTCGACCGTTTTCCGAAGCTCGCGGCGGTCGATGCGGCCTGCGCCAAGCTTGCGGCCTTCGACAAGGCCAAGCCGGAAAACCAGCCGGACGCGGAGTGATGCGCGCCGCCGATTGCGCTGCGCGCGCCTTCCCCGCTTGAGCCGCGCGCCCCGGACCGATCGCTCGTGGCACCGCGGAACCTGGTTCGCGTCGTCCTCTGGATGACCGGGGCTTTGCTGTCGTTCTCGGCGATGGCGGTCTCGGTGCGGGTGCTGGCGCGCACGCTCGGCGTCATGGAGATCCTCGCGCTGCGCGCCGGGATCGGCTTGATGGTGCTCGCGACGCTCGCCGCCGTGCGCGCCGACCTGCGCCTTGCGATCCCCACGCGGCACTTTGCGCTCCACCTCTTCCGCAACGCCGTCCACGTCGGCTCGTCCTATCTGTGGGGCGTGAGCCTGCTGCTCATCCCGCTCGCGACCGCGTTTGCGCTCGAGTTCACCACCCCGGCGTGGACGCTGCTGCTGGCGGCGCCGATCCTGGGCGAGCGCCTCACCGCGAGCCGGATCGCGGCCGTCGTCTTCGGCCTCCTCGGCGTGCTGGTGATCCTGCGCCCCGGCCTGGCGAGCTTTGAGCCGGCGGCGCTGCTGATGCTGGCGGCGGCGTTCGGGCTTGCCGTCAGCCTGATCGCGACCAAGAAGCTCACCCGCACCGACAGCACCTTCACCATCATCTTCTGGATGAATCTCATCCAGCTGCCGCTCGCCATGCTCGCCTCCGACCCCCTGTTCGTGACCAAGCTCGAGGCCGCGCAAATTCCCGCGGTCGTCGCCATGGGCGTCTGCGGGCTCGCTTCGCACTATTGCCTGACCAACGCGTTCCAGGCGGGCGACGCCGGCGTGGTCGTGCCGCTCGACTTCATGCGCATTCCGCTCATCGCAGTCGTCGGCTGGTGGCTCTACGGCGAGCCGCTCGACCTGTTCGTGTTCGTGGGCGCCGGCCTGATCATGACCGGCATCCTGTGGAATTTGCGCAGCGAAGCGGCGCGGCTGAATGCGATGGAAAAGCAGCAGCGATCGTAGGATGGGTTGAGCGCAGCGAAACCCATCGCCTCTCGCCGACCGGGAGCGAGCGGTGGGTTTCGCCATAGCGCGTCCTTAAGGGCGTAACGCCCGTCTTCGACGGGCTATGGACGCGCTGAACGCACGTCAGGCACCCTACTTCGGGTTTTCGGCGATCAGGTCGATCTCGACCAGCGTATCCTTGACCAGCAATCCCGTGCAGCCGATGGTGGTGCGCGGCGGCGGCTGCTTGAAGTAGCGCTTCCACACCGTGTCGAAGCCGTGGAAGTTATCGAGGTCGGTGAGAAACACCTGCGCCTTGACCACGTGGTCGAGCGAGGAGCCGGCCGCCTCGAAGGTCCGCTTCAGATTGTCGAGGATGTACGCGGTCTGCAGCTCGATGTCCGAGCCGTAGAACGGAAAGCCGTCCTTCTTGCGCGCTTCCGGCGGCACGCCGGTGCGGTAGTCGCTGGCGATCTGTCCGGCGGCGAACACGTGGCTGCCGAGCTTGAATCCCTCGCTGTAGTTCGCGAGGGGACTGGGGGCCGACGATTTGACGACCTCATGCTTGAGCCCCTTGCCCGCCACGTAGCCGATGAGATCGATCTCCACCAGCGTGTCCTTGACCAGCAATCCCGTGCAGCCGATGGTGGTGCGCGGGGGCGGCACCTTGAAGTAGCGCTTCCAGACCGAGTCGAAGCCGTGGAAATCATCGAGGTCGGTGAGGAAGACCTGCGCCTTGACCACGTGATCGAGCGAGGAACCCGCGGCCTCGAAGGTCCTTTTCAGGTTGTCGAGGATGAAGGCGGTCTGCAGCTCGATGTCCGAGCCATAGAAGGGAAAGCCTTCCTTCTTGCGGGCTTCGGGCGGCACCCCGGTCTTGAAGTCGCTCGCGAGTTGGCCTGCGGCGAATACGAGGTCGCCGACGACCACCGCCTCGCTGTAGTTGGCGAGCGGACGCGGGGCGGACGAGGTGATGACCTCGTGCTTGAGCCCCTTGCTCGGCACATAGGCGATGAGGTCGATCTCGACCAGCGTATCCTTCACCAGCAATCCGGTGCAGCCGATGGTGGTGCGCGGCGGCGGCACCTTGAAGTAGCGCTTCCACACCGTGTCGAAGCCGTGGAAGTCGTTGAGGTCGGTGAGAAAGACCTGCGCCTTGACCACGTGATCGAGCGATGAGCCCGCCGCCTCGAAGGTCTTTTTCAGGTTCTCGAGGACGTAGGTGGTCTGCAGCTCGATATCCGAGCCGTAGAATGGAAACCCGTCCTTCTTGCGCGCCTCCGGCGGCACCCCGGTCTTGAAGTCGCTGGCGAGCTGACCGGCGGCGAAAACGAGATCGCCGACGACGAAGGCTTCGTTGTAGTTGGCGAGCGGGCGCGGAATGCCCGATTTGACCACCGTGATCGTCACGTTTCCTCCTCTCAGCTGCGCGCGTCGGTCTCTTTGACGTCGACGATCCGCACCATGTGGGTGACGAGCGTCGGGTCGCCCTTCTGGTCGAACTTGAACGCTCCGCGCACGCTCGCGTGATCGGTCTGGCGCAGGCCGTTGCGCACGGCGGTGCGGTCGCCGCTCTTGGCGCGCTCGATCGCCGCGATGGCGATATTGATGGCGTCGAATGCCTGGGCGTGAACGTAGTCCGGCGGCTTGTTGTAGGTCTTGCGGACGAGCGCGATGAAATCCTGCGCGGCCGGCAGGTTGGTCGATGTCGCCGGGCTGAAGTGGGTGGGATAGATCACGCCGTTGGCGGCGTCCTTGGCGAGATCGAGAAATGCGGGCGCGGCAATGCCGTCGGAGCCGAAGCGCGGCAGATCCCAGCCCATCTGCTTGATCTGGCGATGGATGAGCGCGCCTTCGGTGTAGCGCGACCATTCCACGATCGCGTCCGGGTTGGTCGAGCGGATCCTGGTCAACTGCCCCGTGAAGTCGAGATCGCCGCGGGAGTAGCGCTCCTCGGAAACGATACCGATGCCGTACTTCTTGCCGCCCTCGACGAAAGCGTCGAAACCGCCCTTGCCGAAATCGTCGTTGACGTAGAGGAAGCCGAAACGCTTGAGCTTCGGCATCTTCTCGTTGATGAAGTCGACCATGTCGCCGACGAGCTTGCGGTCGGGGACCGCGGAGCGGAACACCCACTCGTTGCCTTGCGTCGTGATGCGCTGGGCGGTGCCGCTCACCACGATCTGCGGCAGCTCCTCTTCGCGAAACACCTGTGCAGCGGCGAGGCTCGCCGGGCTGCTCACGCTGCCGATGGCGAGCGACACCTGATCGCGGGTCGCGAAGCGGCGCGCGACGACGGCCGCCTCTTCAGGCTTGCCGGCGTCGTCCCCGATCACGAGCTCGATCGGGCGGCCGAGCGCGCCGCCGGCCGCATTCTTGAGGTTGACGACCATCTCGACGGCTTCGCGAATGCTCTGGCCCTGCGCCGCCGCGTTGCCCGACATCGGCCCGAATGCGCCGATCTTGACGGGTCCGCGCGATTGCGCCCAGGCCGCCGGGTTGGTGCCGACGAGCGCGGCAGCGCTCACGCCGGCGCCGATAAATTGGCGTCGATTGATCGTCATGATCGTTCTCCTCTCAGCGGTGCACGCTTTCCTTCAGACGATATCCGACCGTCTTGTGCGGGCAAAGCGTCGCGTGCGCTCAGCGTGCGAAATTGCCGCGCTGCGCCGCCGCTTTCGCTCCAAGGTAGCTCGCCCGCACGCGCTCGTCGGCGAGAAGCCGCGCTCCGCTGCCGGTCATCGTGATCTTGCCCGTCTCCATGACATAGGCGCGATCCGCAAGACGCAACGCCAGGTTGGCATTTTGCTCGACGAGGAATACGGTCACCCCGGAATCGCGGAATACGCGAATCGACCGCATCACCTCCTCCACCATCAGCGGGGCGAGACCCAGCGAGGGCTCGTCGAGCATCAGCAGCCTCGGCTGCGCCATCATCGCCCGCCCGAAGGCGAGCATCTGCTGCTCGCCGCCGGAAAGCGTGCCGGCGAACTGCGTGCGGCGCTCCGCCAGCCGCGGGAAGCGGCCGTAGACGTCCGCCAAGGTCTTGCGCACCATGGCGCGCGCTTCGACCAGGTAGGCGCCGACGCGGAGGTTGTCCTCCACCGACAGCTCGGGAAACACCCGCCGGCCCTCCGGGACATGAACCAGTCCGAGCGCAACGATCGCGTCCGGGCTGAGGCCGGCAATCGCCCGCCCGTCGAACTCGATAGTCCCCTCGCGCGGCGTGAGCAGGCCCGAAACGGTCTTCAAGGTCGTGCTCTTGCCGGCGCCATTGGCGCCGATCAGAGTGACGATCTCGCCGCGGCGCACCTCCAGCGAAACGCCGCGCAGGCAGCTGACGTCGTCATAGGCCGTGACCACGCCGTCAAGCTTGAGCACTCTCGTCCTCCACCGAACGGCCGAGATAAGCTTCAATGACTTGCGGATCGTCCTGGATCTGCGCCGGCGTGCCGTGTGCCAGTTTGCGGCCATAGTTGAGGACGGTGATTTCGTCGCTCACGCGCATCACGACGTCCATATGGTGCTCGACCAGGATTACGGTCGTGCCGGCATCGCGGATGCCGGCGATGAGCTCGCTGACGTGCTCGGCCTCGGTGACGTTGAGCCCAGCGGCCGGCTCATCAAGCAGCAGCAGGGCCGGACCGGCCACGAAGGCCCGCGCGATCTCCAGCAGCCGGCGATGTCCGTAGGCGAGCGCGGCGGCGCGGGCATGGGCGAGCCCGGCGAGACCGACAAACTGCAGCGCGTCCATCGACCGGTCCAGAATCCTGCGTTCTTCGCGGCGATGCCGCGGCGTGCGCAGCACCGTGTCGAAGAATCCCGCGCGCGTGTCGGCATGCAGACCGATCGCGACGTTCTCGAGCGCGGTCATTTCACCGAACAGCTTGAGGTTTTGAAACGTCCGACGAATGCCGGCACGGGCGCGTTTCGCCGACGAGTGGCGTGTGATGTCGCGCGCGCAAAAGCGCAGGGCCCCGCCGCTAACCCCGTACACGCCGGCAATGAGGTTGAGCAGCGTGGTCTTGCCGGCGCCGTTGGGCCCGATCAAGCCGTGCACGCTGCCGCGCCGTACCGCAAAATCAACGGCATCGACGGCGACCAAGCCGCCGAACAGGCGCGTCACGCCGTGCGCTTCCAGCAGCCACGAATCGTCGGGCGCGACGGCATTCATTGCGCGGTTTCGTTGCTCGGAGGAAGCTTCGGCGCCGGGCGGGGCAGCAGTGCGACCAGGCGACGTCCCAATGCGGCGAGCATCGCGGCAAGGCCGCCTTCGCCGAACAGCATGGTCGCGATCAGGATGGCGCCGAACACCAGCATCCGATAGTCGCCGATGGCACGCAGATATTCGGGCAACCCCACCACCACCGCGGCGCCGAGGATGGCGCCCGGCAGACTGCCCACGCCTCCGATCACCACCATGATGAGAATTTCGATCGACTTCCAGAACGTGAAGTCGTTGGGAGCGAGATAGCGCACCTCGTGCGCATAGAGCGACCCGGCCAGGCCGGCGACGAACGCCGCGATCACGAAGCACTGGCTCTTGAGCAGGGTGACGCGAATGCCGCTCGCACGCGCGGCATCGGCGTCCTGGCGGATGGCGTTGATCGCCCGTCCGAAGCGCGAGCCTTCGATCCGCGCGAACGTGAAATAGACCGCCGCGGCCACGCCGACGTTGAGGTAGTAGCTCAACATCGGGTCTCGCAGCACGTAGCCGAACAATTGCGCGCGCGGAATGCCGATGAAGCCGTACGACCCTCCGGTCAGCCACTCCTCGTTCTTGATGAAGAGATAGACGATGATCGAGAAACCGAGCGTCGCGACCGCGAGATAGGCACCCGTCAGCCGCGTGATCGGCACCATCAGCAAGCTGGCGAGCGCCGCGGCGACACCGGCGCCGAGCAGCGCGAGCGGAAACGGCACGCCCAGTTTGGCCGTGAGCAGCGCCGACGTGTACGCGCCGATGCCGTAGAACGCGGCCTGGCCGATGGAGAGCTGCCCGGAATAGCCGAGCAGCACCTGCAGGCCCATCGCCACGATCGATGCGATGGCGATCAGGCTCAGGATATGCAGCACGAACTTGTCCGCTTCGATCCAGGGCAGCGCGATCAGCGCCGCCACCACCACGAGCGTGACGACGTGCGCCGCTCTGCTGCGCTGTGCACCGGAAGCAAAAGTCTTGGTCACCTGCGCTTCTGCCACAGTCCGACCAGGCCCGACGGCAGAACCAGAAGGATCGCGATCAGCAGGACCATGCCAATGCCGTCTTTATAGGCCGACGACAAGAATACCGTACTGAACGTCTCGATCAATCCGAACAGGATTCCGCCGAGCATCGCGCCGGCGATGCTGCCCAGCCCACCCAGCGTAGCCGCGACGAATCCCTTCAACCCGGTGATGAAACCCATCTCGAAGAACGCGAAGAACATCGAGCCGAGCATGACGCCGGCCGCCCCTGCCATCATCCCGGAGATCGCGAAGGTGTACGCCATCATGCGCGTGAGGTTTGCGCCCATGAGCTGCGCTGCCTCCGGGTCCTGGGCCACGGCCTGCATGGCGAGGCCGGTGCGGGTGTGTTTGAGGAAAAGCTGCAGCCCGGCCATGATGGCGACGCCCATGACCATGATCCAGAACAACTGCGGCGAGAGGCGCACGCCGCCGAACTCGTAGGCTGCGGTGGTGAACAGCTCGGGGAAGCGCAGCGGTTCCGAGCCCCATACGATGCGCGCGGCGTTGATGCACAGGATCGACATGCCGACCGTGGCGGTGATGACGTTCATGATCGGCACGCGCCGGCGTCGCAAGGTGCGGTAGACCGCGAGCTCCATCGCCACCGCTATGATCCCGGACGCAACCATGCCCACGGCCATCACCAGAAGGAGCGGCAGCAGCGGAAGCAGCCACATGGAGGTCAGTCCGCACATGCATCCCAGCATCATCACCTCGCCCTGAGCGAAATGGATGATGCTGGTGGCGCGCATGATCATCGCGAAGCCGAGCGCGACCAGACTGTATACGCAGCCGACGGCGAGCCCCCCGACCATGAGGTCGACGAGTTGGGAAGCGCTGAGAGAGCCCATTGCGGCCGCCTTGTCGGGACGCCTGCGACGTCACTGAATTCCGAGAACAGCTGGGACGCGAAGGTTAGTGCATCTGCGTATGCCGTTCGAGAGCATCGGTTGCCCACGGCAGGGCCAGTGCCATCACCAGTCTTGCTATGGGGTGCGTCGTCTCCACAAGGCAAGGTGGCGGCGCGGTGGTCGTGCAAGCGGCAGGCCGGATCCGGTGGGGAAAAGGGCTGAAAGACATGCGCCGGTGCGCTGTCCCCGCCGCCCCGCGCCCGGCGCGTCGGCCACGCCTTTCCACACTTTGGTCACCATTCCGCCGCTTCCGTCGTAGACTTTACCGTCATCGGGTCGGGCTCCACTGCATGATTGGGATCGGGATCGCGACGTGCTTGCGCGGACTGGGCGCCGGGTTGCCGGCCCTCCTTCTGTGCGCTGCATCGGCAGCCGCGCAGTACTCCCCTGCCCCCAATGCGGCCTCACGCAGCCAGGCTTGCCTGCGGCTCGAAAGCCAGCTCGCCGCATTCGACCGCGGCGTCGCCGGCGATCCCGCCAAGGCCGAGCAGGTCAAGCGCTATGAAGACACCGCCGCGAAGCAACAGGCCGAGCTCGATCGCCTGAGCCAGCAGTCGCAGCGGCAGGGCTGCAGTGGCGGCGGCTTTTTCTCCCTGTTCAGCGGACAGGCGCCGCAGTGCGGCCCGCTCAACAATCAGATCCAGCAGATGCGCGCGAACCTCGATCGCTCGCTGAGCGACCTGCAGCGGCTGCAGGGCAACAGCGGCGAGCGCGAGGGGCAGCGGCGCGGCATCCTGGTGGCGCTCGGCCAGAACGACTGCGGCCCGCAATATCGCCAATACGCGACCGGCGGGCCGGGCGGCTTTTTCGACGCGCTGTTCGGCGGCGGCGGGTATTCCCCCGCGTCACCGGATGCGCCGCTGGCGGGCACCTACCGGACGCTGTGCGTGCGCAGCTGCGACGGCTTCTACTTCCCGATCTCGTATTCCACCGTCCCGAGCAAGTTCGCCGACGACGAGCAGCTTTGCCGCCGCATGTGCCCGGCGACCGAGGCAAACCTCTACAGCCATCGCAACCCCGGCGAGGACGTGGCGCGCGCGGTCTCGCTGAGCGGCCGCTCCTACTCGGAGCTGCCCACGGCGTTCAGCTACCGCAAACAGTACAACGCGGCCTGCAGCTGTCGGGCGCCCGGCCAATCCTGGGCCGACGCCCTGCGGCAAGGGAGCGACCAGACCGTCGAACGTGGCGATATCGTCGTCACCGAGGAGCGCGCAAGGCAGTTGTCGCAGCCGCGCTTCGACGCGCAGGGCAAGCCGGTCAATCTCGGTGCGACCTCCGGCCGGCCGGCGCCGAAAAGCGCCGAGGCCGTGAGCGCCGCGCCGCTGCCGCCTGCTGGTGCCGAAAAGCCTGCCGCGGCCGCGGCACCCGCCGCGGAGGAAAAGGTCGCGGAAGAGCCCGGCAAGCGCAAAGTGCGGGCGGTGGGGCCAACCTTTTATCCGGTGCGGTAACGGGCAGCACGCAAGTCCGTGCGCCGATCATTTCAAGGCCAGAGCGTCGCGTCTCCCTGTACGACTTGAGCCGGTGCTCCCGAGCACCGGCTTCTTCATGCGCATCACGCGGGCTGCGCCGCTACGCGCTCTTGGTGGCGGTCAAGGAATAGCGCGGATCCGCGGCCAGGCATTCCGCTTCCGGCAGGCCCAGCTCCTTGCGCACGATATTGGTGCCGAGCACCATCGCCACCATCTTGTAGCCGGCGTGGCGGCGTCCCATGCCTTCGCGTCCCATGCCGCAGTCGGATGAAATGATCAGCCGCTCGGGCGGAATATGTTTCAGCGCCTCCCGGATGAGCGCAGCGATCTCGTCCGGCCGCTCGACCTGCAGGGTGTGATGGTCGATCACGCCGATGACGATCTTCTTGTCCTTGATCACCTCGCCGATCGCCTTCAAGTCGCCGGTGCCCGAGGAGCAGGTCTCGAAGGTCAGCGCGTCGGCGTCGACGCGGTTGAGCGCCTCGAGCGTCGGCTGGTAGCTCTGCACGTCGCGGAAGATGCGCTGCTGGGAGGGGTTGCCCCAGCAGGTGTGACACCACACCTCGGTCTTGGCGCGCAGCCCTTTCACGGTGTTGTTGAATATCTTCACGAGATCGTCGACGTCGAGCTTGCCGAAGGTCTTGCCGCGCGCCGGCACCATGTGGATCTGCGGCTCCTCCATCTGCACGACCGGGCAGCCGGCGTCGGCGAGCTCGACGAGCTCCTCGTTGAGCGCGTTGCTGACCGCCCAGGTGCGCTCGATCGGATCCTTGTAGTAGTCGTCCTCGACCGACACCGCGATCAGCTCGGGCAGGATGGTCCCGAACTTGACCGGCTTTTTGGTCATGCGCTGGGCGGCCTTCCACATCGCCGTATACTGCAACCGGCCGCGCCCCACCGGCCCGACGATGCGGGGGAACACGCGCGCTTCCAGGAAGTCATGCAGGATATGCCCGCGCGGATAGGCGACGGCGCCGATCTTGTAGAGCATGGGCTCGGGCAACTCCGCAAAGCCGTCCATGTGGGTGAGCGGATAGCCCTGCCAGCTCATGCCCCCGACCTCTTCGTCGTAGTGCGCGTCGCCATCGGTGCAGATGTCGAGACCCGCCGTTTCCTGCGCCCGCAGGAAGCACGAGACCGCATCCTCGTACTGCTCGCGATAGCGCGAATTGACCATGGCTTCGAGGAAGCTGCGCGGCCCCAGCACCGCGGTGTACCACGCCGGCCGCGGCAGCGAGCCGATGATCGAGGTTGGCAGTGTGACACCCGCTGACGCCTTGTACATCGTTTCCTCTCTCGCTGTCGGTGGCAGACCTGCGGCGATCGCCGCTCAGAAATCGTAGGCTTCGCTCTTCGCCGCCGCGTTCGCTACCAGCGAGCGGTCGGGCTCGGGCAGCGGCGCACCGGAATCGCGGAACCGGTTCACGATCGGATAGCGGCGGTCGCGGCCGAAGTTCTTCATCGTGATTTTGACGCCCGGCGCCGCCTGCCGGCGCTTGTATTCGGCCAGATTGAGCATGCGCTCGACCTTCATCACGGTGTCGCGGTCGAAGCCTTCGTCGACGATCTTGGCGATCGGCTCCTCGCGCTCCACCAGGCGCTCGAGGATGCGATCGAGCACGTCGTAGGGCGGCAGCGTGTCCTGGTCGGTCTGGTTCTCGCGCAACTCGGCCGTCGGCGCGCGCGTGAGAATACTCTCGGGGATCACCTGGCCGCTCGGTCCCAGCGCGCCATCGGGCTTCCAGGCGTTGCGCAGCCGCGCCAGCCGATAGACCTCGGTCTTGTAGAGGTCCTTGATCGGATTGAAGCCGCCGTTCATGTCGCCATAGAGCGTGGCATAGCCGACCGACATCTCCGACTTGTTGCCGGTGGTGACCACCATGAGGCCGAACTTGTTGGAGATCGCCATCAGGATGGTGCCGCGCACCCGCGCCTGCAGGTTCTCCTCGGTGACGTCGCGCGGCTGGCCGGCAAAGACCGGCGCGAGCGCCTGCTCCAGTCCCAGGACAGCGCTTTCGATCGGCACCACGTCGTATTGCACCCCGAGAGCGTCGGCGATGCGGGCGGCGTCGTCGAGCGAGGCTTGCGACGTGAAACGATAGGGCAGCATGACGCAACGGACGCGGTCTGCGCCGAGCGCATCGACCGCCAGCACTGCCACCAGGGCGGAATCGATGCCGCCCGAAAGCCCGAGCACGACCCCCTTGAAGCCGTTCTTGTCGACATAGTCGCGCAGTCCCAGCACGCAGGCGAGATAGTCGGCCCGGTCGCCCTCTTCGACCGCAACGATCGGACCATCGACGCAGCGCCAGCCATTGCCGGTACGCTGCCATCGCAAGGTCGTGACGGCTTCGCGAAAGTCCGGGAGCTGGAAGGCGAGCGCGCGATCGGCGTGCAGCCCGAACGAGGCGCCGTCGAACACAAGTTCGTCCTGGCCGCCGATCTGATTCACATAGATGAGCGGCAAATCGCTTTCGGCGACGCGCGCCACCGCGATGTTGAGTCGAACATCGTCCTTGTCACGAGAATAGGGCGAGCCGTTGGGCACGATCATCAGCTCGGCACCGGTCTCGGCGAGGCATTCGACCACGTCCTCGTAGTCGCCCCATTCGGTCCAGATGTCCTCGCAGATGGGAACGCCGATGCGCACGCCGCGGAAATTGACGGGACCGGGCGGCGGCCCCGGCGCGAACACGCGCCGCTCGTCGAACACGCCGTAGTTCGGCAGGTTCACCTTGAAACGCACGGCGGCGATGGTGCCGCGGTCGAGCAGGCAGCAGGCGTTGTAGAGCTTGCGTTGCTCGGCCCAGGGCGTGCCGATCAGCAGCGCTGGGCCGCCATCTGCGGTCTCGCGCGCAAGCTCCTCGACCTTCGCTCGACAAGCCGCCTGGAAGGCCGGCTTGAGCACCAGGTCCTCCGGCGGATAGCCCGAGAGGAAGAGTTCCGGCAAGGCCACGAGATCGGCGCCGTCGCGCGCGGCCTCGGTACGCGCGCGCCGGGCCCTGTCGGCATTGCCGGCGATGTCGCCCACGGTCGGATTGAGTTGCGCAACCGCGATCGCCAGGCGGTCGGTCGGACGGACATTCATGGAGACTAGGTCTAGCGCGTCGTGGCGGCGCACGGCAATCGCCGCGCCGGCTCAAATCAGGCCCAGCCGCTCGGCGAGCGCCAGCAGCCAGGCAGCCGCGGCCAACAACAGCGCAAGGCCGACCGCGGCCGAGCCCATGTCCTTGACCCGGCCGATTTGGGGATCGATCGCGAGATTGACGCGATCGGCGAGCTTCTCGATCGCGGTATTGAGCAACTCGACCACGAGGACGAAGACCACGGCCCCGATCAACGCCAGCCGCTTCCAACCCGAGTCCGAAAGCAAGAACGCAAGCGGCACGGCCACGAGCAGCGCAACCAGCTCCTGGCGAAAGGCCTCCTCGCTGCGGGCCGCGGCGAGGAGGCCGTGCCAGGTGTTGACGGTGGCGCGTAGCAGTCGTTCCATGGAGGCTTTCGAGAATGCGGGCCGGATGATGTCGGCCCGCAATCTATCGCCATCCCGGCCCGAATCCAGCGCCGTCCTGGGGCGGCGCGATGGCGCGGCTCACGGCTCCGCCGTGCGGATGGCGGCCGGACCGGCCTTGACCTTGATCGATCCCGCCGGCTTGAGCTCCTTTCCGTCGAAACTGAACGCCATGATCTCATTCTCGACCATGCACTGCACCAGCAGCGTGCGATTGCCCTTGCTCCAGGCAAGGCCCTGACACCAGTGACCGACCTTGGCCTCGGTCAGCGGGACCAGTTCGCCGCCCTTGACGCTCAAGACCTTCACCAGGCCGTAGTCGCTGAAGAACGGGCTGTTCTTGGCCTTGTTGGACCCGTTCATCACGCTCACGGCGGCAAAGGCGCCGTCAGGGGACAACGCGATCCCTTCCGGCGTTTGACCGACGGTCACGGTGTGAATGACGCGCGGCGGCTTCGCCTCGATATCGATCAAGCTTGCGGTATCGGCATCGCCACCGCCGATCCCGATGTTCGCCACGACGGCGACCTTGCCGTTCGGGTGGATATCGAGACCGTAGGGCCGCAGCCCCGCCGACAGGTCCCGCTTGCTGTACTCGACCTTGGTTCCGTCGATCGACAGCACCGAGATCTTGTGGTCGCCGTCGCGCGTGACCAGCGCCGTCTTGCCGTCCGGCGTAATGGCGACGTGGCTCGGGCCCGACTTGTCATTGCCGAGGTCGACCTTGCCGACCGGCGTGAGCACGCCGCCGGCAATCGAAAAGACCGACACCGTTCCCTCCGACCGATTGGCGACCAGCGCGAGCGTTCCGGCGCGATTGATCGACACGCCGGCTGCGCCCTTGCCGGCCTGCAGCTGCGCCGCGACCTTGGGCGGCGAGGCCTTGAGATCGATCACCGTCAGCTTGTCGTCGGGGACGACCTTCTTGGGATCGGCGGGATCGACCTTCGATGCCGCCGTGACGAGCGCGAAGGTCTCGTCGCGCGCGATCGCCACGCTCGAGGGCGGACCGACCACGCTGGTCGGAACGGCAATCTCGCCGACCACCTTGGGCGGCGTCGAATTGAGATCGATGATGGTGACGGAATCGGCCGCCGGACTGGCCGGCACCGTGTTCACGCCGTCGACGAGCACGGCTTTTCCGTCATTGGCGGAGAGCGCCAGCTGCGCGCTCGCGCCGCCGGCTGCGGACATCAACGCGGTGAGCGAAATTGCGCCCACCATGGGAATATGGCGATGCATGAGCTCCTCCCGTTGCCCGGATCGTTATGGCATTGCGAGCGCGCCGGAGCACGCGACCCGCGGCATTATAGCAACGTGGCTGGCGAAAATCTGCCACCCCGCCCGACCGTTGGGGGCAGGTCGCGCAGGAGAGCGATGCGCTTCGTTCGATCAGAGCCCGGCGGCGGCCGGCAGCGGACGCGCCTTGGCGTTGCGCTCCGCCTTGAGCAGGTCGGCCAGCAGGAACGCCAGATCGATCGCTTGCTCGGCGTTGAGGCGCGGGTCGCAGACCGTGTGATAGCGATCCTTGAAGTCGGCATCGGTGATCATGCGCGCACCGCCCGTGCACTCGGCGACGTTCTGCCCGGTCATTTCCAGATGCACGCCGCCGCCGTGCGTCCCTTCGGCGCGATGAACCGCGAAGAAGGTCTTCACCTCCGACAGGATGCGGTCGAACGGCCGCGTCTTGTAGCCGGTTTCCGAGGTGATGGTGTTGCCGTGCATGGGGTCGCACGACCACACCACGACCTTGCCCTCGCGCTGGACCGCGCGGACCATGGCCGGGAGCTGATCGCCGACCTTGTCCGAGCCGAGCCGCACGATCAGCGTCAGCCGGCCGGGCTCGTTTTCCGGATTGAGAATATCGATCAAGCGCAGCAGCTCGTCGACCTTGCTCGACGGGCCGCACTTGAGACCGAGCGGATTCATGATGCCGCGGCAGAACTCGACGTGGGCGTGATCGGGCTGGCGAGTGCGGTCGCCGATCCACACCATGTGCGCCGAGGTGCAGCAGAAGGTGCCGGGGCGGGTCGAATCCTCGCGCGTCATCGCCTGCTCGTAGCCCAGCAGGAGCGCCTCGTGGCTGGTGTAGAAGTCGGTGCTCTTGAGCTCGGGATGGCTTTCGAGATCGAGGCCGCAGGCCTGCATGAAGCCGAGCGCCTCGGAGATGCGATCGGCGAGCTCCTCGTAGTGGTGCGACTGCGGGGAGTCCTTGACGAATCCGAGCGTCCATTGTCGGACATTCGCGAGGTTGGCATAGCCGCCCTGCACGAAAGCGCGCAGCAGGTTCAAGGTCGCGGCCGAGTGGCGAAAGGCCTCGATCTGACGTTCGGGGTCCGGCCGCCGCGACGCTTCGTCGAAATCGGCGCCGTTGATGATGTCGCCGCGGTAGCTGGGCAGCTCCTTGCCGTCCTTCTTTTCCGTCGGCGACGTGCGGGGCTTCGCGAACTGGCCGGCGATGCGGCCGACCTTCACCACCGGCAAGGCGGCGGCATAGGTGAGCACGACCGCCATCTGCAGGAACACGCGCAGGAAGTCGCGGATGTTGTTGGCGCTGGCGTTGTTGGCGCTTTGCTCGGTGAAGGCCTCGGCGCAATCTCCGCCCTGCAGCAGAAAACCCTCTCCCGCCGCCACGCGGCCAAGCATCTCCTTTAGATTGCGGGCTTCACCTGCAAAAACGAGGGGCGGAAACGTGCACAGGCGCCGCTCGACGTTGGCGAGCGCATCCTTGTCCGGATAGTCGGGAAGCTGGGCAATCGGCTTCTTGCGCCAGCTGTCGCGCGTCCAACGCTCGGGCATGCCGCCCTCCACTACGCTTACGATCCAGTGCGGATGAGATTTTCCAATGGCACGAGCTTATACACGACGGCAGGCGCGGTAAGCCAGATGGATTTCCGCGGCGCGGCGCGGCCGCAGGGCCGGTACCGGGCGGCCCAGAGTTATTCCGCGGCCTCGCGCTGGAAGGTCAGGGCCTTTTCCCGCAACGTCACGAGCTCCTCGGCGGCGGTCGGGTGCACGGCCATGACCGCGTCGATGTCGGCCTTGGTCGCATTCATCTTCACGGCGATGCCCACCAGCTGGATCATCTCGCCCGCGTCCGGCCCGACGATGTGGCAACCGACCACCCGATCGGTCTCGCCGTCGACGACGAGCTTGAAGAACGCGCGTGTATCGCGGCCCGCGAGCGACATTTTCATCGGGCGGAACGTGGTCTTGTAGACATCGACCTTGGCCAGCCGCGCGCAGGCCTCCGCCTCGGTCAGGCCGATCGCGCCGACCTCGGGTTCGGAGAAAACCGCCGTCGGCACGTTGGTGTGGTCGACCGGGGTCGGCTTGCCACCGAACACGGTATCGGCGAAGGCGTGGCCCTCGCGGATCGCGACCGGCGTCAGGTTGACCCGGTTGGTAACGTCGCCCACGGCATGGATGTGCGGCACCGAGGTCTGCGACAGCGGATCGACCGCGATGCCGCGGTTGTTGGTGAAATGCACGCCCGCCGCCTCGAGGCCGAGCCCGCCGACATTCGGCCAGCGCCCGAGCGCGAACATCACTTTGTCCACTTCAACCAGGCTGTCGTCGGACAGCCTCGCGGTAAATGTGTCTTGTGTCTGCTGCACCGCGCGCACCGTCTTGCCGCAACGAATCCGCACTCCGCGCTTCTCCATTTCAGCGTAGAGATGCGCGCGCAGGTCATCGTCGAAGCCGCGCAAGATATTCTCGCCGCGATAGACCAGCGTCACCTCGGACCCCAGCCCGTTGAAGATGCCGGCAAACTCGACCGCAATGTAGCCGCCGCCCTGGATCAGAATGCGCTTGGGCAACTCCTCCAGATGGAATGCCTCGTTCGAGGAGATGACGTGCTCGATCCCTGGGATTGGCGGGCCCGAACCATGGCGCGGCGCCGGTCGCGATCAGGATATGGCGCGGCCGGATTTTCTCGCCGGTCGCGACGAGCCGCACCGTACGGGCGTCCTCCAGCACGGCGCGGCTGCGCGCGAGCTCGACGCCCGCGCGCTCGAGCGTCGTCGTGTAGGCGAGCTCGAGCCGCGCGATCTCGCGGTCCTTGTTGGCGATGAGCCTCGACCAGTCGAAGACCGGCTCGTCCACGGTCCAGCCGTAGCCCGCCGCGTCCTCGAAGTCGTCGGAATAGCGCGCGGCGTAGACCAGCAATTTCTTGGGGACGCAACCGCGGATCACGCAGGTGCCGCCGACCCGGAACTCCTCGGCCACGATGACTTTCGCGCCGTAACCGGCGGCGATCCGTGCCGCGCGCACGCCGCCCGACCCCGCTCCGACCACGAAGAGATCGACGACCCGATCAGCCATGGCGTGCCCAGGAATCCGTCATCGGTGGTCACTAGCTAGATTCTCATGTCCGCGCTTTTTCATTTCGACGCGCATCTTGATGATGATCTCTTCCGAGAGCCGGGTGGCCCAATTCTGCGCATTTCTCATGCTCTGATCGAGGATCGTGGGCTCCTCGACCAGCAACTTGCGCCCGAGCGGTGACTTGTAGAAGGCGAGCGTGTCCTTGAGCTCCTGCTCGGTGAAACGCGAAGCATAGAGCTTGGCGACTTCGTTCAAGACCTCGGCGCCGCGCGGGGCGTATTCGGCCCGCAACTTGGCGGCGACTTCGTTCAAGTCCTTCGAGAGCATCGGATTGGTCTGCAGGAAGACGCCCTTGGCCTGCTCGATGACACCCGGGACCAAGGGCTCGTAGACCGCGGCGGCGCCCTTGATCGTAATCACTTCCTTGGCGGTTGCGAGCGCGGCTGCCGAGGGCTGTTGTGCGTTGACGGCACCGCCGCCCAGGGCGAGGGCTAGTGCAAGCGCAAGCATCGCGGCGCAAGGCGTCCTGGCGGTTGGGTTGGCAAGCATGAAGTCCCTCCTGTTTCCGATAATGGCTCAAGGCCGCTCGACGAGGCGTACGCCGTTCGAGCCGGCGACGACGGCAGCATGCGCGAGCCCGATGAACAAGCCGTGCTCGACCACGCCGGCGATGCCATCGAGACGATCGGCGAGCGCTTTCGGATCGGCGATCCGCTCGAGTGCGGCGTCCAGAATCCAGTGCCCGCCGTCCGTGACGAAAGCGTGGCCATCCTTGTCCCGCCGCAGCACCGCGGGTCCGGGGCAGCCGGCCGCCGCGGCCGCCGCCTCGACGGCCCGTCGGGTTGCACCCAACCCGAACGGGACCACCTCGACCGGCAGCGGGAAGCGGCCGAGCGCGGGCACCCATTTCGATTCATCGGCAATGACGATCATCCGCGTGGAAGCCGAGGCGACGATCTTTTCCCGCAGGAGCGCGCCTCCGCCGCCCTTGATGAGGCTCAGGTCGGAAGCGATCTCGTCGGCGCCGTCGACGGTGAGATCGAGCTGTGGCGCCTCGTCGAGGCTTGTGAGCGGCACGCCCAGCCGCTCGGCGTCACGGCGCGTTGCGTCCGACGTGGGCACCGCAATCACGTCGAGCCCCGCGCGGACGCGTTCGGCCAGAACCTCGACGAAATATTTGGCGGTCGAACCGGTGCCGAGGCCAAGTCGCATGCCGGGACGAACGAATTCGACGGCACGGGCGGCGGCGGCACGTTTTTGGGCATCGACATCCATCGCGATCGAGACAGCTGAGTTGAGCTTGTAACACGAGTGCCCCGATTCCGAAGGTCCGCAAGCACGCCGGGCACGGGTGTGCGAACTTCGGATTCGGGGAACTAGCGGCGCCTATCTAGCGCCGTTCGGCGGGCGAGCATAGTCCATCTGCCGCCGACGGGGCCTGGCTTGCCACGGCCCCCAGCACCCGGTAGCGATCACGGGATGATGGTTGCGCCCACCGTCGTATTCGATCTCGATGGGACGCTGGTCGACAGCGCGCCCGATCTTGTCGACACGCTCAACGTCATCTTCGGCCGCGTCGGCCTGCCGCCGGTGCGCTACGATGCCGCGCGCAACATGGTCGGCGGTGGCGCGCGAGCGATGATCGGGCGCGGCTTGGCGGCGGAGGGCCGCAAACTCGATGCCGCCGAGGTTGACCGGCTCGTCGCCGACTTCATCGGTCACTATGCCGCGCACATTGCGGATCGCTCGCGTCCATTTCCCGGCCTTGAAACGGCACTCGACGAGCTCGCAGCCGGTGGCTGCCGCTTCGCGGTGTGCACCAACAAGCTGGAATGGCTGGCGGTGCGGCTGCTCGATGCGCTCGGCCTGTCGCAGCGCTTTGCCGCCATTTGCGGGGCGGACACGTTCGGATTGCAAAAGCCCGATCCGGAACTGCTGCGACGCACGATCGCGCGTGCCGCCGGCGCCGCCGGGTGCGCGGTCATGATCGGGGACTCCATCACCGATATCGCGCTCGCGCGCGCGGCAGGCATTCCGGTCGTCGCGGTCGATTACGGCTATACCGAAACCCCGGTGGGCGAACTGGGCCCCGACCGGGTCATCAGCACCCTGTCCGACTTGCCAAGGGCGGTTTTCGACCTGCTCGGTGCCGGCAGCGGCGTCACAACAGCCGGCCGTTAATGCTATTTTACCTTATCGGCGCCACACTTAGGGGCTTTCTGAGGCGTTAACCACACGGCGCGGGGGAGCGGGCCCCTCGGTTGCACGGGGCCGGGCGCGCTTCTATGGTTGCACCCTGGGGACACGGGCGGCTTACGCTGCCCAAGTGGTGGGGATCCGATCATGAGCCGAGTCATTGCCGTCATGGCATGTGGCTTCACTCTCGCAGCATGTTCTACATCGCTGCCCAGCCTCAATTTCCTGCATTCGGCGCCGCAGACCGAGGCGCTCCGAATCGAATCCGAACCACCGGGCGCGGAGGCGAAAACCTCCTTAGGGCAGACCTGTCGCACGCCCTGTGAGCTGCCCATCCAGGCCGGCAGCGAATTCTCCCTGACGTTGGCGCTCAACGGCTATCAGCCGCAGACCGTGTCGGTGCGCCCGGAGGTGTCGCCGCAGGCAGCAACGCCGCGGCTGGCGCCCAACCCGGTCTACGCGGAACTGCAGCCGGCTACTGCAGCGCCGCCGCGAAAGCCGCTGAAGAAAAAGAAGCCCGTTGCGACGGCGGCCGGCCCGGCAGCGTCATCGCCCGTCGCCTCGGCCGCGACACCTGCTCCTGCCCCGGCCGCGGCCGTTCCGACGCCCGCCCCGGGCGGCGAACCGGCGGCATCCGCGACCAACTTTCCCTGGCCGTCCCGCTAGTTTCGGTTGACCGGCCGATAGCCAGCAGGGGCGATCGCCGTTGGGCCATTGTGCCGAGCGCTGGACGCTCTGGCCGATATCCGTCAGAATTCCCATATGAATGGCGGAAATGCCGTCTCGTGCCTCGTCATCGCCGGCAAACCGGGGGCGCGCGGCCCGTCCGGCTGAGGACGCGAAGGTGGATGACCCGATCTAATGATGCTTGACGCGCAAGATCTCGCATTCGGTCGCGACGTCCGCCGACCGATCCCCGCCCTGGTCGATCCGTTCGGCCGGGCGATCACCTATCTCCGCGTTTCGGTGACCGA
Source organism: uncultured Alphaproteobacteria bacterium (assembly GCA_963827585.1). Classification (GTDB taxonomy): domain Bacteria; phylum Pseudomonadota; class Alphaproteobacteria; order Rhizobiales; family Xanthobacteraceae; genus VAZQ01. The sequence goes on along the minus strand of CAWHCK010000061.1, from coordinate 40,321 downwards.
TCGTTGCGATTTCCGCTGCGTCTATTGCATGTCGGAGAACATGGCCTTCTTGCCGAAGGCCGACCTGCTCTCACTCGAAGAGCTCGACCGGCTCTGCAGCGCCTTCATTGCGCGCGGGGTGAGAAAGCTGCGACTGACGGGCGGAGAGCCGCTGGTGCGGCGCGGGATCATGACGCTCGTCGCCTCGCTGTCGCGCCATCTCTCGACCGGCGCGCTGGACGAGCTCACGCTGACCACCAATGGCTCGCAGCTGCCGAAATACGCCGCCGACCTCGCCGGCCATGGCGTGCGACGCATCAATATTTCGCTCGACACCCTCGACCCCAACAAGTTCCGCGCCATCACGCGCTGGGGCGAGCTGGACAAGGTTTTGGCCGGCATCGATGCCGCGCAGGCGGCCGGGCTCAAGGTCAAGATCAATGCCGTCGCGCTCAAGGGAGTGAACGAGGACGAGTTCGCCGCGCTGCTGGAATGGGCGCACGGGCGCGGCATGGAGCTGACCCTCATCGAGGTGATGCCGCTCGGAGATGTCGGCGAAGGTCGCCTCGATCAATACCTTCCGCTTTCGATCGTGCGGGCACGCCTGGCTGAGCGCTTCACGCTCGAGGACATCGACTATCGCACCGGCGGTCCCGCGCGTTACGTCAACGTCGCCGAAACCGGCGGTCGGCTCGGCTTCATCACGCCGCTGACCCACAATTTCTGCGAGTCCTGCAACCGCGTGCGGGTCACCTGCACGGGAACCCTCTATATGTGCCTCGGCCAGGAAGACGCCGCGGATCTGCGCACTCCATTGCGCGCCTCCGAGGGCAACGATTTGCTCGACACGGCAATCGAGGAAGCCATCGCACGCAAGCCCAAGGGACACGATTTCATCATCGACCGGCGCCATCAGCGGCCGGCGCTGTCCCGCCACATGAGCGTGACCGGCGGATAGGCCAGACGACGGAGGACAGGTGACGGAGGACGGAAGAGCCGTTCTTTTCCGTTTCCAGCTGTCTGTCATCCGTCCTCCGTCGTCCGTTTTACCAATTGACGTCCGTGCGGGGGTCTAGGAAGGTTCCCCGGCCTTGGCGGCGACGGCTGCCGGGCCAAAAGCCCAGGGCGACAAACCGGGCAATTGCGCGGTCCCGACCTTGCGGGACCATGGCAAGGGGAACAGTGTGTGGAGGGTTTGCTCAAGCTCAGCCGAGCCATCGACTATGTGAACGACCGGTTCGGCGAGGTGGCCAATTGGCTCGTCCTGTTTGCCTGCTTCATCAGCGCAGGCAATGCGGCGAGCCGTTATCTGTTCAGCGCGAGCTCCAACGCCTGGCTCGAAGTGCAGTGGTACATGTTCGCCGGGATGGTGCTGCTGGGCGGCCCGTACACGCTCAAGGTCAACGAGCATGTACGCGTGGACCTGCTTTATTCGGCGGCGTCCGAACGCGTGCGCCTCTGGATCGATATCATCGGCTGCCTGCTCTTTCTCATCCCGATATGCGTGATCTTGATCTATTTCACCTGGCCCTGGTTCGTCGATTCCTGGCGCATCGGTGAGACGTCGTCGAATGCCGGCGGCCTGATCCGCTGGCCGGTCAAGCTCCTTCTTCCCGTCGGCTTCGGGCTGATGGCGCTGCAGGGCATCTCCGAGCTGATCAAGCGGATCGAGGCGCTCATCCATCACCATCGGCTGCAGTACGAGTACGAGAAGCCGCTGCAATGAGCCACTTCATCAGGGAGAACATGGCGCCCCTGATGTTCGGAGGCCTCATCGTCTTCATGCTGATCGGCTATCCCGCGGCGTTTTCGCTCGCCGCGGTCGGTCTGTTTTTCGGTTTCATCGGCATCGAGCTCGGCCTCATCCGCCCCGACTTCCTCGGCAACCTCACCTACCAGCTCTACGGCGTCATCTCCAACGAGCTGTTGCTGGCGATTCCGTTCTTCACCTTCATGGGCGCGATCCTGGAACGCTGCGGCCTCGCCGAGGACTTGCTCGATTCGATCGGACAATTGTTCGGGCCGGTGCGCGGCGGGCTCTCCTATGCGGTGATCTTCGTCGGCGCCATTCTGGGCGCGATCACCGGCACGGTCGCGGCCTCGGTCATTGCCATGGGCGTCATCGCCATGCCGGCGATGATCCGCAATGGCTATGCGACCCGCCACACAATGGGGGTCATTGCCGCCTCCGGCACCATCACCCAGCTCATCCCGCCCTCGCTCGTCCTGGTCGTTCTGGCCGACCAGCTCGGCCGCTCGGTCGGCGACATGTATGCCGGCGCCATCGGTCCGAGCCTCATCCAGATCGCCTTGTTCTGCGCCTGGGTGTTCTTTGTCAGCATGGTATGGCCGCAGCAGGTGCCCGCGCTGCCGCCGGAAGCCCGCACGCTCGCGGGCTGGGCGCTCTGGAGCAAGTGCCTGCGCGGGATCATCCCGTCGCTAGGTCTGATCTTCCTTGTGCTCGGAACGATTTTCCTGGGCCTGGCGACGCCGACCGAGGCGGGCGCCCTGGGCGCGGTCGGCTCGCTGGTGCTCGCGGCCTTCAACCGCACCCTGACCTGGCCGCTGGTCTATCAGGCCATGTCGATCACCATGCGGATCACCGCCATGGTCGTCTATATCCTGATCGGCGCGCGTACCTTCAGCCTGGTGTTTCAGGGCGTCGGCGGCAAGGAATGGATCGAGCATCTCTTGACCTCCCTGCCCGGCGGGCAGACCGGCTTCCTGATCTTCGTCAACATCTTCGTGTTCGTGATCGCATTCTTCCTCGACTTCTTCGAGATCGCGTTCATCATCATCCCGCTGCTGGCGCCGGTTGCCGACAAGCTCGGCATCGACCTCATCTGGTTCGGCGTGCTGATCTGCGCCAACATGCAGACCAGCTTCATGCATCCGCCGTTCGGCTTTGCACTGTTCTATTTGCGCGGCATCGCGCCGGCTTCGATCAAAAGCACCGAGATTTATTGGGGAGCGATCCCGTGGGTGGTGCTGCAGGTCATTCTCGTCGTGATCGTCATCTTCTGGCCGGGATCGGTGACCTATTGGCTCGGTCGTGCGACCAGCATCGATCCTTCGAAGATCAACATCGAGATCCAGCAGCCCGATATGCCGCTGCCGCTCGACCTCGGCGAGCCGCCGAAACTGCAGTAGGGCGAAACCAACTTACCGTCGTCCCCGCGCGGGGACGACAGCCTCCGTGTGCTACCAGACTAGAGCGTGATAGCTTTAGGTTGTGCCGCAATCACGCTCTAGCTTTTTGTTTGAGCATGATCTTTTCGGAAAACCGATAGCCCACTTTTCCGGATCATGCTCTAGGTGGTGCGGGTGCGATTGCGCACGAGATAGGTGTCGAAGGTGAGCTCGGCGACCTGCCACCACAGATACTCGTCGTTGCGGAACGCCAGCATCGCGTCGTACACCTTCTTGAAGTCGGCGTTGGTCTTGCCAACCTCCGCGTAGAGCTCCAAGGCCGCTCGTAGCGAGGCATCCATCACCGGCTGTGAGAACGGCCGCAGTTGCGCGCCGCCCGCGACCAGCCGCTTGAGCGCCGCCGGATTGCCGGCGTCGTACTTCGCCTGCATCCACTCGTTCGCCATCGACGACGCGGTGCGGATGATCGACTTGTAGGCCGGCGGCAGCGCGTTCCACTTTTCGATATTGATGAAGTTGTGGAGCATCGGCCCACCTTCCCACCAGCCCGGGTAGTAGTAGAACTGCGCGACCTTCTGGAAGCCGAGCTTCTCATCGTCATACGGGCCCACCCACTCGCAGGCATCGAGCGTGCCTTTCTCCAGCGCCGGATAGATCTCGCCGCCCGCGATCTGCTGGGGCACGACGCCGAGCTTCGAGACGACGCGGCCGGCAAATCCCCCGATCCGCATCTTGAGCCCGTTGAGATCCGACAGCTCCTTGATCTCCCGGCGGAACCAGCCCCCCATCTGGGCGCCGGTATTGCCGGCAGGGATCCCGTAGATGTTGAACTTCTTGTAGAAGTCGTTCATCAGCTCCATGCCGCCGCCGAAATACATCCAGGCAGTTTGCATGCGGCTGTTGAGCCCGAACGGCACTGCGGTGCCGAAGGCAAAGGTCGGGTCCTTGCCGAAATAATAGTAGGACGCGGTGTGGCACATCTCGACGTTGCCGCTCTGCACCGCGTCGGCCGCCTGCAGGCCCGGCACGATCTCGCCCGAGGCGAAAACTTGAATCTGGAACCTGTTGTCGGTCGCCTCGCCGACCGCCTTGGCGAAGGCTTCCGAGGCGCCATAAATGGTGTCGAGGGATTTTGGAAAGCTCGAGGTGAGCCGCCACTTGAGCTCCGGCATGGATTGCGCGATGGCGGGCCTGGCGACCGCGGTGGCCGCGGCGGCCAAGCCGGCCGCCTGCAAGAATTGACGACGTTTCATTGGTGCTTCCTCCCTGAACGTGTCTCTTTCCGTTGGCCGTCGGCGCAGCCTTCAGCGAAGATGCTGGGGCATCCTTCAACGAAGCTGGTTTCACCCACGCGGGCAGAGCGCTGGGACGGCGTGCTCTAGGTCCGCGTCCGGGTGCGGATCATGAAGCTGTCGTAGGTGTATTCCGCCACCTGCCACCACAGATACTCGTCGTTGCGAAACGCCTGCATCGAGTCCAAGACCTTCTTGTAATCGGCGTTGGTGGCGGCGGTCTCGGCATTGACCTCGTTCGACGCCTTCAGACAGGCTTCCATGACCGGCTGCGGATACGCACGCAGCTGCGTGCCGGCCGATAGGAGACGCTTCAATGCCGCAGGATTGCGCGCGTCGTACCTGCCTGTTTCCTCGACATTGGCGAAACCCGCTGCTGCGGTAACGATGGCCTGGTAGTTTTTGGGCAACTCGTTCCATTTCGGAAGATTGATCAGGAAGTGCTGGGCGGTGCCGCCTTCCCACCAGCCGGGGTAATAGTAGAAGGGCGCGACCTTGTTGAAGCCGAGCTTTTCGTCGTCGTGGGGCCCGACCCACTCCGCCGCATCGATGGTGCCCTTCTCCAGCGCGGGATAGATCTCGCCGCCGGCGATCTGTTGCGGCACGACGCCGAGCTTCTGCAACGCCTTGCCGGCCCAACCGCCGATCCGAAACTTGAGACCTTTGAGGTCATCGACGGTCTTGATCTCCTTGCGAAACCAGCCGCCCATCTGCGCGCCGGTATTGCCGCCGACGAGCGAATACACGTTCGACTTCCTGCCGAACTCGTTCATCAGCTTCATGCCGTCGCCGTCGTAGAACCAGGCATTCTGCTGGCGGGTATTGAGGCCGAACGGAACGGCGCAGAACAGCGCCCAGGTCGGATCCTTCCCGATGTAGTAGTAGACGGCGGTATGGCCGATCTCGACCGTGCCGTTCTGGGTGGCGTCGAGCACTTGCAGCGCGGGTACGATCTCGCCGGCGGCGAAGACTTGAATTTGAAACTTGTTATCGGACGCCTCGGCCACGTATTTGGAGAGCGTTTCGCAAGCGCCATAGAGCGTGTCGAGCGACTTTGGCCAGCTTGCCGTCAATCGCCATCGGACCTCCGGCATCGATTGGGCGATCGCAGGCGCAGCCACCGCCGACGCGGCCATCCCGGTCCCGGCAACCTTGAGAAATTCTCGGCGTTTCATGGCTATGTTCCTCCTGAACGACAGGCCCATGGCTGCGGCGGCAATTCGGCCCGTCCTGGAATGGTGTTGAGGTTTTTGCGTCCGCGGCGACCTATTGCTGAAGCATGATCTTTTCCGAAAACCGGTACCCACCCCGGATCAAGTCCGGGCAGGCTTTTTCGGGATCATGCTCCAGGTTCGCGGCTAGATTGTCCCCCGGACAGGGCGCGCGCAAGGGGGAAAGCCAGCGACATGTCGCCCAATTACTGCGCAACGTCGACGTAGAGCTCCATCTTCGGATGAATGCCGCAGGACACCAGGAACGAGCCCGCCGCGGGAAAGGCAATCTCGACGGTCTCGCCCGGCTCCTGGGCGCCGGAATCGAAGTCGAGCGCAGGATCGAATATCCGGACATTGTGGGTGCGCGTATCGTTGTTGACGATCCATAACCGCCCGCCGCGCGGGAGCGCGATGTGGGTGGGGTGGAAGGCCTTGTCATCCTGCGACACGGTGCTGACCCGCTCCGCCGGCACCATCGGGCCGGCTTTCACCGGCACGATCCGATCCGGCGGCGCGGGCTCCGTTTCGCTCGTCAGCGTGCCGAGAAACGCGACGAGGTCCGCGCGCTCGGTTGCCGACAGAGCGAGGCCGCGCGGGAGATCCTTGGAGAGGGTCGCCCGCTCGACCACCCCGCTCACGTAGTGGCGAAGCACGTCTTCGAGCGTGGCAAGCGACCCGTCATGCATGTAGGGGGCGGAGCGGCCGAGCTCACGCAGTCCCGGTGTCTTGAATGCGTACTCCGCGGCTTCGAGCCGGAGCACGGCCCCGCGGCCGCGGTCGCCGCCCGGCAGACCGATATCGTGGAATGCGTAGTCGGTGAAGGCAAAGCCGCTGTGGCATTGCACGCATCGCGCCTTGCCGGTGAAAAGCCTGAACCCGGCGATCTCGTTTTGGGTCAGCGCCTGGGCGTCGCCCGCGATCCAGCGGTCGAAGCGCGTATCGGGCGACACCAACGCCCGCTCGTAGGTCGCGATCGCCTTGGCCAGGTTCGCCGCGTCGAGTTGCGGCGCCTCGGGAAAGGCGTCGGCGAAGGCACGCGCGGTGACAGGATCGGCGGCAAGGCGCGCGACAACCGCCGCAAGCGGCTGCGCCATTTCGTCGGGCGATTCGATCGGTCCCGCGACCTGCTCCTCGAGGCTGCGCGCGCGCCCGTCCCAAAACACCGGCGAGGACCAGGCGAGATTCCACAGGGTCGGGGTGTGGCGCTTGAGCGGACGGCCCGGCACGCCGCGCCCCTGGGCTCTGCCGTCGGCGAAGCCTTTGGCGCGCTCGTGGCAACTCGCACACGCCAAGCTCTCGTCGACGGACAGGCGTCGGTCGTGGAACAGCGCCTCGCCGAGCGCGCGCTTCTTCTCCGAGAATGGATTGTCGGCGGGAAACGGCACCACCGCTGGGCGGCGGAACGCCCCCTTGAGGGCGGCGAGATCATCCGCCGCGGGTCGCCGCAGGAGCGGCCTGCAACGCCGGCAACACGATGAAGAGGGCTGCGCTCACGCCGAGCGCACCGCCGGCCAGAAACGCGGCACCGACCAGGCACGCAGCAGCCGGCGCGCGCATTGCCCTCACATCAGCTTGCCGGCGGCAAGCTCCACGCGCGAGACATCGCTGAGCAGCGCGCCGGGGTCCTTGACCGGCGTTCGCGGCGGCATGGCCGATGGGAAGGCCCTCTTCAGCTCGGCCAATCCCGTCCGCATGGCGGCGAGCGCCGCGGCGTCCTTCTTCTGCAAGTCCGCAGCCACGCTCTCGATCATGCGGTCGGCCTGCCAGATGAAGCCGCGCGCGTCCTGATATTCGACCGGCTTGGCGATCCTGCCCGCGACGATCGCCTGCTGATACTCGCCCGCCGCCGCCTTGAGCGCCTCGATTGCCGCCTCGACCATGAAGCCGGGCCAGTCGGCCTGCTTTGCCCGCATGCCCGCGTCAGCGGCGGCGAGCGCATCGTCCACCGATTTGAGCGCCTTGGCATAGTCGCTCCCGCCCTTCTTGGCCTTCACCACATTCGACAAAGCCTTGAGCGACGCTTCGAACGGCGGCACCCCGTAATCCGCAAGCTGATCCTTGATGTCGCCGTAAATCTCCTCGGTCGGGTGGAGGAAATGGGGCAACGCCGCGTTCCATTGCTGCTGCTTGACCAGTTCGTCCCCGGCGAGAAGATGGCCACGCAGCAACGCGATCCTCACCGCAAAGGCGAGCTCCGGAGGCAGATTGGCGACGCCCTTTTCGCCCCCCTCGCCCGCCTCACCTCCGTGGTCGGCATGCTGCGCGACGACGGTACGTCCGGCGCGGTCAGAGAATAGGATTGCCGTGTCGGTCGTCATGCCAGGGAGGCTCATCTCGGCAGGCGTTTCGGCAGCGAGCGACCCGACGGCACCGGCGGCGCCGGTCCCCACGACCACGAACGCGCCGACACCGATCCAGATCTTGCGTTTCGCTTTCATGTGGAATCCTGATCCTGAAGGCCTGCGCTCGAGCCCGATCCGACCGCGCCATTCGCATGCAGGAGCGCTGGCTACATATAATCGTGGCCTGAATCCCGTCCAGTAACGTCATAGTTTTTAGCCGTTCCAGAGACGGAAAACAGGCCGCGCGGATCGCAAGAGCACTTGCCGCGCGACTGCAATTGCGTGTTCGATCATCCGCGCGGATATGCCGGCCAGCCGAGGGACTTTGATGCAAATCACGATCGGCAACATCCTTGCCGCCGATGAGATCGCGGCCGCGCGGGCGGCGCTCGAGCGTGCGCATTTCGTCGACGGGCGGGCGACCGCGGGCTTTGCCGCGCGCATGGTCAAGAACAACCAGCAGGCCGAGGGCTCCGACCGTTCGCTCGCAACCATCCGCAAGCTCGTCGCCGATCGCATTCTCGGCAGCGAGGTGTTTCGCCTCGCGGTACGCCCGAAGGCGCTCTCGCCGCTGCTGTTCTCCCGCTACGAGCAGGGCATGCACTATGGCAGCCATGTCGACGACGCCCTGATGGACGGCATGCGAACCGACGTCTCGTTCACGCTCTTTCTCTCCGATCCGGAGAGCTACGAGGGGGGCGAGCTGACGATCGAGAGCGCCTCAGGTGAAGAAACCTTCAAGCTCGCGGCCGGCGCCCTCGTCGCCTACTCCGCCACCTCGCTCCACCGCGTCGCCGACGTCACGCGCGGGGCGCGGCTCGCCGCGGTCGGCTGGGCGAGAAGCTTCGTCCGCGACCCGGCGCAGCGCGAGCTGTTGTTCGATCTCGACACCGCCCGGCGGCAGATGTTCGCGCGCGACGGCAAATCGGCCGAGTTCGACCTCATATCGAAATCGCTCGCCAATCTGATGCGGATGTGGGTGGAGGATTAACGGCATCGATATGGATATTTTCTTATCAATCGGCGAGGAATGTTCTGCCGCCCCTTCGCCGTGCATGAACTCGTAGGATGGGTTGAGCGCAGCGAAACCCATCGGGACGTCAGCCCGATAAGGTTGGCGACCTTGAGCGGCAGAAGCGAAATCACAACGCAACGCGGCAAGATGGGTTTCGCTGCGCTCAACCCATCCTACGCCTCGATCACGATCTTGGGCGCCGCGCGGCCCGCAGCGACGCCCTTGAGCTGGTCGCGCACTCCGGCGGCGATGTCGCGATAGATCTTCGCATGCGGACCGTCGGGCTCGGTCGCGACCACGGGAAGGCCGGCGTCCGACTTTTCCCGGATCGTCATGTGCAGCGGCACCTCGCCGAGGAAAGGTACGCCGAGACGCTCCGCCTCATGGCGCGCACCGCCATGGCCGAAAATGTCCGAGCGCGTGCCGCATTGCGGGCAGAGAAAGTAGCTCATGTTCTCGACCACGCCGAGCACCGGGACGTTGACGCGCTTGAACATGGCAATGCCGCGGCGCGCGTCGATCAGCGCGAGATCCTGCGGCGTGGAAACGATGACCGCGCCCTTGAGCGGCACCTGCTGCGCCATGGTGAGCTGCGCGTCCCCAGTGCCGGGCGGCATGTCCACCACCATCACGTCGAGCGTGCCCCACTCGACCTCGCGCAGCATCTGGGTGAGCGCCGAGATCACCATCGGGCCGCGCCAGATCATCGGGGTCTCCTCGTCGATGAGGAAGCCGATGGACATCACGGTGAGCCCATAGCGCGTGATCGGCTTGAGCCGCGTGCCGCCGAGCGTCTGCGGCCGCTCCTTGATGGCGAGGAGTTTCGGCAGCGACGGGCCGTAGATATCGGCATCGAGGATGCCGACCTTGAGGCCGAGCGAGCTCAGGCCGAGCGCGAGGTTGACCGCGGTGGTCGATTTGCCGACGCCGCCCTTGCCCGAAGCGACCGCGATGATCGCCGCTACGCCCGGCACGCCCTGAGCGGTTTCACCGCGCGGCCCGGCGCGCGCCCCCGCGGGGGGCGTGCCCTGCGGCGGGCGAGGCTGCGGGGCACCCGCCCTGCGCTCCGCCGTCAACGCCACGAGAGCCGATTGCACACCCGGCAGCGCACGTACGACCTCCTCGGCGCGCTTTCGCACCGGCTCCCAGGCCTTCACCTGCGCGGCATCGACGGTTATGGAAAAGAATACCTTGCCGTCACCGGCAACAACCTCCGAAAGCGTGCCGGTTGCGGGCAACGGGGTTCCGTCGGGACCCTTCACACCCCCGAGGCTCGCGAGCACCTGCTCCTTGGTCACCGCCATCGCATCGCCCTCCAAGAGGCCCGCCGCTCCATTCAGGAGCGACACCATACGGGGCGCGCGGACCTGGTCAACGCGATGACGGTTGACGTGCGGCCTGCGCCGTCGCAATCACTAAATCAGGCATATAAGCATCGGCACGCTCGCGCGGCAGTGCGCACGAGGAGGACAGGATGGCGAAAGTGGCATTTCTCGGTCTCGGGGTCATGGGGTTCCCCATGGCGGGGCACCTCAAGAACAAGGGCGGCCACGACATCACCGTCTATAACCGCACCGCGGCCAAGGCCGAGACCTGGGTGCAGCAATATGGGGGACGCAGCGCGGCAACTCCCAAGGCCGCTGCCGAGGGCCAGGACTTCGTCATGTGTTGCGTCGGCAACGACAACGATCTGCGCGACGTCACGCTCGGGCCGAACGGCGCCTTTCACGGCATGAAGAAAGGAGCCGTGTTCGTCGATCACACGACCGCCTCGGCCGAGATCGCGCGCGAGCTCGATGCGGAGGCGACGAAGCGCGGCTTCGACTTCATCGACGCACCGGTCTCCGGCGGTCAGGCCGGCGCCGAAAACGGTGTCCTCACCGTGATGTGCGGCGGCGATGCCGAGCCCTACGCCCGAGCCGAAAAGGTGATCGCGGCCTATGCGCGCATGTGCAAGCTCCTCGGGCCCGCCGGCGCCGGTCAGCTCACCAAGATGGTCAATCAGATCTGCATCGCCGGATTGGTGCAGGGCCTGTCCGAGGGCATCCATTTCGCCAAGAAAGCCGGCCTTAACGTCGATGCGGTGATCGAGACCATCTCCAAGGGCGCAGCGCAGTCCTGGCAGATGGAGAATCGCTACAAGACCATGGTCGCCAATAAGTTCGATTTCGGCTTCGCGGTCGACTGGATGCGCAAGGACCTCGCCATCTGCCTGGGCGAAGCGCGCAAGAACGGCGCCAGCCTGCCGGTGGCCGCACTGGTCGATCAGTTCTACGCGGAAGTGCAGAAGATGGGCGGCCGGCGCTGGGACACGTCGAGCCTCATTGCGCGCCTGGAGCGGTGAGCTGACAGGCCAACCTGGGGCCCAGCCGGGGTGGATTGTTCAATAGGCGCGAACAGTCCATTTGCTCATCGCGGTGTTATTTTCCCGCGTCGAAGCGCCATCTACGCGTCGGCGACATCCGGCACTGGGCCGCAAGGTCTGCCGGAGTCGCAGATGGAGGCCTACATGAGCAATTTCGAACTGGGCATATCCAGCGAGGCGCCGGAACTCGCATGGGCAGCTGGACCGGAATTTTCGCAGCTCGAATTTGTCGTATTGGCGAGCACCATCCTTGGCGTTGCGTTTCTTGTCCGAGCTAGAGCTGATTGCTTCGCAATCACGCTCTGCTTTTATTTGAGCATGATCTTTCGGAAAACCGGTACCCACTTTTCCGGATCATGCTCAAGCGCGCCCAGACCTGTTCCCCGCGATTGCCCACATTTCCCCTCTGAAACAATCGGGCCAGGGTCCCGACACGGCGGATCGTCGCGTACCGAATTCTAGAACTCGAGCACCGCGCCATCCTCGGCGGCGAGCACGCCCGCGGCCCTGACTTCGTCGAGACGGGCGAGCATGGTCGGATTCATATGCGTGAGCATGATCCGCCGGGCTCGCAGATCGGGCAGTCGCGGCTTGAGAACTTCCCAGGTGAGGTGGCCGGTCATAGGGCCGGCATAGCTGTAGCACTCGACAATGAAGAGGTCCGCGCCGTCGGCCACGGACGGCAGCGCCTCGACCCACTCGGTGTCGCCGGAATAGGCAAAGAGCGCCTTGGTGTCGGACAGGCGCAGCGCGGTCGACGGCGCACCCGAATAGTGCAGAACTTCGGTGGTCGTCACCGAATGGCCCAGCACGTCGGTCGGCTGGCCGACCTCGACCTCCATGACCTTCCAGAGGAAGCGCCACTTATTGGCGGTGGACCTCGGAAAGAGCACCTCGAGCGCCGCATCGAGCCGCGCACGCGTACCGGGCGGTCCCGCGATCAGGAGCGGGCGCTCGCGCTGCGACAGAAACTGTGCGTCGAGCAGCAGGAACGGAAGCGCGCCGAAATGATCGCCGTGCAGATGCGAAAGCACGATGCCGTCGATCCGGTTCGGCTCGACGCCGTGCGCCCTCAGGGCGACCAGCGAGGACGCGCCGCAATCGACGAGCAGCGTACCCTTGGCCGTCTCCAGCAGGAAGCAGGTATTGAACCGGCCGCCGGAACCGAACGCATCCCCGCAGCCCATGACGGTGAGGCGCATGGTCACACCGCCGCGCTCGGGCGCGCGGAAATGTCGGCGTGCCAGCGTTTGAGATTCTTGAGCTCGTCCGGCACAGCGAGCTTCGCCGGTTTCATGAAGTCGACCGAAACGAGGCCGGTGATATCGGCCACCGTGAAGGCGTCGCCCGCGACGAACCGACGATCTTTCAGCTCGCCGTCAAGCAAAGTGATGAATTCCAGGATGCGCGGCTTGTTGGCCTCGGCCCAGGCCGGCACCTGCGGCACTTCCATCTCCTTCATTGCCGGGTGGGAATTGCGAAAGACGTGGGAGACTGGAAAGAAGAAATGCAGCTCCAGGCGCCGGTTCCACATCTCGATCCGCGCGATCTCCAGGGCCCCGCGTCCGAACAGCGGCGGATCGGGGTGAAGCGCCTCGAAGTACCGGCAGATGGCAATCGATTCCGTGATCACCGTGCCGTCGTCCAGCACGAGCGCCGGCACCCGCTTGAAGGGATTGATTGCGGCATAGGCCGGCGCCCTCTGTTGCATCGCGCCAAGATCGACCTGCTCCAGGGGCAGCTTGATGCCTTTCTCTGCCAGAAAGATGCGCGTGCGGCGTGGGTTGGGCGCGCGACCCCCGTCGTAAAGCTTCATCTGCCCTGACCTCCTCCTCGTCCGCCGCGTCGATTTCATGCAGACGTATAGTTGTATCCCCTGGCGCATACACCTCATCATGGCGGTCGGGTCGTGGTCAACCGCTTCGCCGATCCGGGGTCCGCGACACGGTGCCCCCCATAAGCTACGGATGGAAGTCGCGGCCGGATGCACCGGAAGGCGACCCGTGCGGATCGGGAAGCTTCCGGCACCAGCCCCCAGGCGATTGCGTTCCGCGCGGCGATCCTTATCTTGCCCGCCGCATCGCCGCGCCAACTCATGACCGACATCGAGAGCCCTTGCAACAAAGTGTGCACCGTCGATCCGATCTCCGGACTGTGCATCGGCTGCGGGCGCAGCCTGGCCGAAATCGAGAGCTGGATCCGGTACAGCGCCGATGAGCGCGCAGGCATCATGGCGGAGCTGCCGCGACGCCTGGCGGCGCTTGGCGGGCGCCCCGCCGGGCGTGCCCGTCCGGGCTGAAGGATATCATCGTGCGCCGCCTCCTCTGGATCCTGCTTGCCGTGCTGACGGTCGCGCTGCTCGTCCTGGTGCTGCAGCAGAACGAGACGGCATTGGCCGAGCTCGCCCGGTTCGACACCTCGTCGCTCGAGACCAAGATCACCGCCCTCGTGCTGGTTGCCATCATTGCGCTGATGCTGTTTCGCCAGCGTTTTTCCCACGCGCTCGAGTCGGTGCTCATCTGGGTGGTGATCGCGCTGCTGCTGATGCTCGGATACACCTACCGCTTCGAGCTCAACGACGTCGCCGAGCGGGTGCTGGCCGAGCTCGTGCCGGGCCGCGCCGCGACCAGGGGCCGGACGGTCGAGATTGCGCGTGCCAGCGGCGGAAGCTTCGCGGTGGCGACGCAGGTCAACGGCGCGCGCGTTGCCATGGTGCTCGACACCGGCGCGAGCGCCGTGGTCCTCACCCAGGAGGCGGCCAAGGCCGCGGGCCTCCCGCTCGAGGTCCTCAACTATTCCGTCAATGTCGATACCGCGAACGGCCGCACGCGCGCAGCGCCGGTCACGCTCGACCGGGTGTCGATCGGCGCCATCACCGAGCGGGCGGTGCCGGCGCTCATTGCGCAACCCGGGCAGTTGCGCACCAACCTGCTCGGCATGAGCTTCCTCAACCGGCTGGAAAGCTGGGAGGTGCGCGGCGACAAGCTCCTGATGCGCGGCTACCCGTGACGATCACCCGATCAGGCTCGCCGCAAAGCGCACGCAGACGATCAGCAGGAAGCAGCCGAAGGCAACCTCGAGCCGGCGTTTCGAGAGTGCGTGCGCCAGGCGCGCTCCATAGGGCGCGGTGAAGCTCGACACCGGAGCCATCAGCGCAAAACCGATCAGCGATACGAAGCCGAGCGACAGCGGCGGCATCAGCGACTGCTGCGGCAGGCCGGCGAGCATATAGCCCAGCGTGCCCGCGATGGTGATCGGCACGCCGAGGCCGGCCGAGGTCGCGACCGCCTTGTGCATCGGCTGCCCGTAGAGCGTCAGGATCATGTTGGAGATCGAGCCGCCGCTGATGCCCATCAACGAGGCGGCAAGCCCGACGAAGAAGCCGTAGGCCGTCATGCCGCCGCGGCCCGGCAGATCGTCGGCGAGCCGCCAGCTGTCGCGGCCGGCGAGGAGCTTGCCGGCGATCACGCCTCCGACCAGCACGAAGGCGAGCTTGAGCACCGCGGCGGGCGCGAAGGCGGCGATGGCCGCGCCGGCGGCAACGCCGAGCACCGCCGGCACGGTCCAGGCCCGCACCACATCCATTATCACCGCGCCTTTGTCGCGGTGCGTGAGGAAAGAGAACACGTTGGTCGGCACGATGATGGCGATCGAGGTGCCGACGCAGAGCTGGAAGCGCACCTCGTCCGGCACCCCGAGCGTGCGGAAGACCTCGTAGAGGACCGGAACGATGAGCGCGCCGCCGCCGATTCCGAACAGGCCCGCGAGGATTCCGGTGATGAGCCCGCCGACAATGATCAAGGCGGCGAGCAGCAGAAGCTCGCTCACGGGCACGCCCAAGATCATGTCCTACCCTTCCGCGCCGGTCGTTTCGTGTCGTTGCATAGACGCTCCGGTGTGCTCGAAAAACCACGCAACAATCTTCGTCATGATGTGATCTCCTGCGGTTGGTGGGTCATCAGTGCCGGGCGAGTGGTCGCTAGCACATGGCCAGATGCTTAACCGGGAGTCGAATGACAGGCTTGAAGCCGAGCTTGAATCTCTTTGGAGATTTCCTGGAGATTTCATGCGAGGGGCCGCCCGGTGGCGTGCCGGTCAACCGTCACCGTGAGGCAATTCGCCTCCGCCGGCTATCCTCGATAACGCGTGTGCCCTGCCGTTGGGGGACGGCGGCGTCGCCAGCCGAGCCAGCCGAGACTTGCAGCAGCAGGCCGGGCAGTCCTGCACCGGCACGGGATGTCGGGGGACGGGTAGCCGAGGCTCAATTCCGAATTGGTTCGATGAAAGTGATCAGCGTGATGCTTGGCTCGACGTTGCCGCCGAGCGCCTCTTGAGTCATCACGAAACATTTTTGCTCATAGTTCGGATCGTATTGCTGGCGCAGCATGCGCAGGGCGGCGGCTTGGCAATTCGCCGTCACCTCGAAAGTGTGTTGACCGAGGCGGATCAGGTGAGTCCACATTGTCATTCACTCCATTCCGCCACGCTATAGCTGACGTTTCGACTGTGTGTTTGGGCGTTGCGGACAAGCGCCGTAACCGTCGCAAGCAAGAGCGTTTTCATCGTTCGATGTGCTTGGTTGAGTTGCTGATGGCTGATTCCGTCAGGCAGCACGGCTCCAACCGTGCCAACATGGCAGCCGGGCCTTCCAGCCATCGCCCTCCGTTTCTAGCTCGGCGCAAAAGGCCATGAAGGCATCAACCCGGCCGGGCGCGATCGGCATCAGGCGTTCGAGCAGGTCGAGCGCGTGAAACAGCGTCTTGGCATCGCCGCTCCGGTTCGCCTCGCGCGCGACACGCATCAAGATGTTTTCCATTGGATCTAACCCTTACTTTCGCGCCTTGTGGACTACCTCTTAGTCGCCGCGCCCCCCGTCCCGGACTTGTTGCTTTGCGCCAAACATTTGCTCTCTGACGCCAATCGCCCAAGCGACCAAGCCGGGCGGAGCGAGGCCGGAAATTTCGCGCGACGCGGCTTGGTCTTGGTGATGACGGCGCGAGCGCTTTCCAACTTTGCGTTGTCGGGATGCGACGGCGCGCTATGCTGATGCTGCGTGTGCGCGGTTTCGTGAAAGGCTCCTTATGAGGGGAGCCTAGACCCTCCCCGAGAAAGAAAGCCGTACCAGCGGCAAATGTGATCTCGGCCGAAGGCAAGTTCACGCAGGTGCGCATCCTTGCATCTCTTCTTGCAGAATTTGTTGCTCCACCAACGATGCGTCACTAGGCCGAACCGTCCTCCGCAATGATCGCAAACTTGAGGCTGCCTCATTTTACCCTCGCACAACAGTTCGAGGGGTGGTGCCTGCGAGCTTGGGAACGCCAAAGTTGCTCTAGTTTGAGCAGATGAGCCTTGGTGCTGGTGCAAGTGGTGGTCGCGGCCAGATCTCTGGCCACAAAGGCCCGCTGGTCGTATTGGGCACTAATTTCCAAGTTGCTCATGGTGAGCCCTTCTCTTGCTGGTGGCCCGCTCAGCATGAGTGGCACCCACCGCCCATAGGTCGCGTGTTGTGACCTGGCGAGTTCAACCGAAGGGCGCACGTTGTCGTGAAAATGGTTTCGTCGAGGGCGAAAAACGGTTTCAACAATGTTTCGTGGAGCGGCTACGGCTAATCCCTCTTCTGCACCACGAGGCGCTTGCGCTGCTCATCGTTCAGTTTGAACTCCGTAACTGCCTCGGCCTCGGCTGCCTTCTCGTCCGGCGCCTCGACAACGCCAAGGTGCTGGGGCTCGGCGCGTTGTCGCAGAATCGAGACGCGCCACGAGCGCAGCTTGGCGGCGGTGGCTTTCTTCTTGAGGGGCCGCATATCTCGGATATGGCGGCAGTGATGGCGGAGTGCGAGGCCTGCGCCAAGAGAAAGCCCCGGACCCGGGCCGGGGCTACAGTACGTACAGGGACGAAGCCTAGAGAGCCTAGACGGCTCGGAGCTTATCCCCAAAACAGGAACCCCGCCAAGGCATCCTCCCAAGGGCCAAGGCGGGGGTTCATACGCGCCTTATGGCACCCCCTCTTTGTTTGGCAATGTTGTTTGAGCGAGGGGGTGCCTGGATAACGCTCCACTCCGCGGCGGGTTCCCGCTGGTAGAGGGCCGCCCGGTGGCGTGCCGCCCCAAGCTAAAGCCCGCCTTGGCGGCCCCTTGTCCGACCACCGCAAAGCAACTCGCGTGCTGCGACTATCCTCTATGACGCGCGCACCTTGGCGCAGGGTGATTGTAGCTTTGGGCCACCGTTCACAGGCGGCGCGGAAGGTCCGCTTAATGGTCGAACCCCGCCGCGCTAGGAGCGGCGGGGTTCGTGTGACTCCCGGCGTCAAAGGGAAGTGGGGGGCGGGACCGAGAGTTCCATCAACGTACGGGCCGCGTCTAGCGCGATCAATTAATAACGCGCACGATTTAAGGTTAAACAAACTGCCCTTGAGGGATCAGGAAAGGGCGCCCGTTGGTGTGCCGAGCGGCCCACGCGGTCTCCGAAAGGCAAGTTTGTCCGTCAGCAGTCCTCGATGAGGGCGCTGCTGCGTCAGGCCGGCAAGCCTGTTTGAGGATGGGCATGGGGGTGTGCTGCCAGGGCACCAATAATCACAATGGCGAGTTCCGCCTGGCGACACGTTCCCGTCTTGCGAAAAACTGTCTTGAGGGTGGTGCGCGCCGTCTCGTATCCAATACCAAGCGCAGCCGCGGACGCCCTCAGCGAGTCCCCCGCCATGAGGCGAAGAACAAGGCGCGCCTCCGCTGGCGTCAAGCCGAACTTATCCTTTAGGAATGCCATTTGAGGCATTTGCCAACACCTCCCTTAGAACGTAGTAGAGAGCAGCGGGCATCAGCGTAGCGGCCGCGACCTCGGTGATGCTCGATGCCACGTTCCTGGTGAAAGGCGAGAATGTCGCGCCATTTCGATCGAAGTCAAAAGGCAAGGGCAACTCAACAATGTGCCGGACGGAGCCGCTCGTTCGCTCGCACGGTGGCTTCTCCTTTGCGACCGTTCATGCGTATGCCCAATACAAACCCCGCCAAGGGGGGACGGACCCGTTTCCCTGACAGAGTTTGGACCCCTCTGGAGCCTTGCTCGTGGCGAGGTGTCGCTTCACTCCTAAGCTTCGGGTCCGCGTGGCGCAATTAAGTACTGCTGATTAAGCTTAGTTAACTCCCCGACCCGGCCTCGGAACGATAAAGCCGCCCGGCAGCGTGCGGAGCGGCCCCATTTGTCGGACTAAAGCCCGCCTTGGCGGCCCTTGTCAGTCCACACAAGCCGCGTTCGTCGGCTGTCCTCGATGACGCGAGCACCTTGCCGCAGGGTGATGGCCGCCTTGGGCCACCGCTCGCAGGCGTGCCTATCAAAATGCCTTGGGATGCCTGGATGGGGGCGTGAAGAGCGGGTTCGGAATGGTGCGAGGCACCCCCTTTGTTGGGACCATGTGCAGGGATTGATGACTGCCTTCTTCGCTGAGTTGAGGGGCATTTGGACGAACGGCGACGCGCTTGATGCTGCCGCATTTGCGCTGTGGCGATTAAATTGGGTCCATTCCTTCAAGAATGGAAACGGTCGAACCGCCCGCGCTTTTGCCTATTGTTGTCTATTGCGCTCGACTCGGCGTTGTTTTGCCGGGTGTGCCAACCGTCTGGCTCTCACTCTCTCTCTCTTCGCTGTCTTCGTCTGTCGAACTCTTCGCTGTCTTCGTCTGTCGAAACGGCCACCACGACCGCTTCTAGCTCCTGGCGGACGTGAATGCACAGCGCTCGGCGCTGCTCTGCGGGTGCCAGCATGATCACCTGGGCAATTAGGGCGCAGACGTTGGAGAGGATTTCAGGCAGTGGTTCCATAGTGTCCCCCTTGGCTCGCGCTCTTCGTCAGCGCGGCGGGGCGTAAATATAATATAAATATAGAAGTTACAACTGAACTTTAGTCAGTGGGAGTGCAAAACGCAAAAGAGTGGCCTCCATTCGCAACTCCAAGCGCGTCCCGGCTCTTGCTTCTGGAGGTCTTGGCGGTACGCGCTAACGCGACGCAGCGGGCGGTTTTCCCCCTCGGGGTGGGCATTCTCACCGTGAGGCGTCTTGGCTATTCGATGCCTCGTTCGCGATGGAAGGCCAGAATATCATCCGACTTGGCTCGAAAGCCTCCTGACGGAAGCGGCAGCTCCACGATGTGAGGATAAGTCCCGCTCGATCATGCGGGCGGTGATCTCGCCCTTGCGCCTGCTCATACGGCGGCACAATCGTCCTTGCCGGAATGCGCGAGATACTCTTCGCGGCTGACCGTCTGCTCGGCCCAGAAGTACTGCCCCGGGCCATCGTCATCGCGGACGCACCAATATTGATCAGGATGCTGCATCCGTGTTGCGGCATCGGCGGTCTCGCGCCAGCGGGCGTTATTGGACTGACTCATGACTAGTCGCGCTCCTGCACCACGAGACGCCTGCGCTGCTCCTCGTCCAGCTTGAACTCAGCAATGGCTTCGGCTTCGGCTGCCTTTGCGTCGGGTGCTTGAACGTCGCCAAGGTGCTTGGCGCGGGTGCGGAGGATGGCGACGCGCCACCACCGGAGCTTGGCGGCACTCTTGGGCGGTGGTCGGGGCTTCTTCGGTTTAGTGGGCATCCGCCGATAGATAGGGCAGCCCGCGAGAAATGCGAATCAGAAGGCCGCCCGCTTGGCGTGCCGCCCCTGCTAACAGGCGAATTGCAAGGCCCTTAGTACCAGCGTCCTCGACCGTACCAGCCGCCACCGAGAACGAGCACCAGAATGATCAGGATGATGAGGAGCGTCGTGTTGTCCATCACTGCCTCCCTTCATCGCCTACACTTGCGGCGCGCGAATGTCCTTCAATGCTTGTTCGCACAAAATATCGGGATTGCGCTCACCGGCTTTAGCGAGATCGATGATCTTGGCGGCGATGGCTTGCTTGACGGAATCGTCGGAGTCTTCGGCCCGCAGCGCTATGCAGGTCATTTCGAAGGCGACACCGAGGACGCGCTTGGTCTCCGGGTCGTACCGTTCGCCGTTAAGGAATTGGGTGATTGGCATGACGCGCTCACCACTTGCGTGAGCCGTCATAATCGACCGAGTACGTGCCAGCACGCCCGCACGCGGGGCATCGAGTCACGAAAGCCCGTTGGGCCGCCTCGAATGCGGGGGCTATGACAGTTGTGACGCCGCACTTAACGCACGGCGGCGGTGGTGGTTGGAATTGCAGTGGCATGACGAATGGCTCCCTGTTTTTTGGCGGGAGCGCGACCGGTCTCTCAGCCACCAACGCCTAGCGATGTCGGTGATGAGGAGTACGTACGCTTAACTGAGACACATAGCGAGATTTATTGTGCAGCAGCATTATGGATTGTCCCAAGAGGGCCGCCCGGTGGCGTGCCGAGCCATCTCCCCTCAATCACCCGCGCGCCCTGCCATGAGGTGGGGGCGTGGTCAGCCTCTCTCCACCAAACCGTTCGCGGAAGGCGTCGGCGGGCGCCGGATCGGCGAAGCAGAATCGGACATAGTATTGCTGATCGTCATGCCACCCGCGACCTCGCCGAGATTCGATGCTGCGTTCGCGATGGAAGGCTAGAATATCGTCTGACTGTGATCGAAAGCCGCCGGATGGCAGCGGCAGCTCAACGATGTGCGGATAATCCCGCTCGTTCATGCGGGCGGTGATCTCGCTCTTGCGCCTGCTCATGCGGCAGCACAATCGTCCTTGCCGGAGTGCGCGAGGTACTCTTCGCGCGTGACCGTCAGCTCGTGCCAGAAATATTGCACGCCCTCGTCGTCGCGGACGCACCAGTACCCATCAGCGTGCTGCCGCCGCGTCTCGGCATCAGCGGTCTCGTGCCAGCGGCCGTCATTGGGGTGGCTCACGGCTCGTCCCGCTCCTGCACCACGAGCCGCTTGCGCTGCTCATCGTCCAGATTGAACTCGGCAACAGCCGCGGCCTCGGCTGTCTTTGCGTCGGGCGCTTGGACATCGCCGAGGTGCTTGGCGCGGGTGCGGAGAACGAAGGTCTAAACGCCGTAGTTGACGGGAAAAAGGCGATGACGGGCAAAAACCGAATAATGATCCCGCCGGAGGGTGACGGGTGGGGCTGAGGACCATGTTCAGCACCCCCCAATTGGGGGTTGGCCACCGCATTCGACATGTACCAATTGACTGATGGCGCTCACGCTACGCCCGACCAGCGGCCACTCCCGCGTCTACCTGCAGCGTCAGGACTGGACGGTCTTCGACGATGGCAAGCCGGTTGGCCGCATCTACGAGGACACGTCCGCGTTCACGTCCGCCGACCTACGCTGGTTCTGGTCGATCACAACGCATGTGCAGCGGGATGCGGGTATTCGCACGAGCGGCAGGATGCCAACACTCGGCGAGGCTAAGACGGCATGGCTGCGCAGTTGGACCGCCTGGAACAATGCGCAGCGGCGATAGCTGGTTACGCTCAACGGGATGAACGCCGTTTTATCGCGCGGTGGGCGCGTTAGCGGACGAGCCACCAAATAACCGTCGCAAGAACGAGTGCGAGTGCAGCAATGGCAATCGCAACAAGCGCTGCGGAAGTTGAACGCTGGACCACCGAGGTGACAGACCTTCGAGTTAGGAGTTGGTCCGCAACACGCGCCACATCATGAATACGAAGAAGAGGACCCCCAGCGGGAAGGCGACGACCAACAGAGCTTCATTACTGATGCGAAGCGACCAGAGTTACAGATTGATCGCAAAAGTAGCAAGCAAAACAAGAATGAGTGGGAGCTGTGCAATCATTGCGCCGAGCGTTCAGGACATCAATTCCAGAACGGACAGAGCAAGGCAAAAGCTCAGCGCCACGCCTGCGCGGATCGCCACTGCAACGTAGGGCTCCAATTCTGTCTCGACAAACCGATGCCTCTTCCCGTGACGCGGCAGAAGGGAAAAAATACGATGACCGTCAGCAAGAGAGCCGCAATACCCGAAATCACCAGAGCCATGTCTTACTCGCTCCCTTAGCCGCTACTCCGCAGCCCTCGCGCCGCGTCAAAGAGCCTGAGAACGCCAGCAACCTAGCAGAACGCCGCCGCCACTCTGATGGCCTTGCGCGGCTCCATAACAAACATGGTCACCGCAGCCACAATGATCAGGCTGGCGAGCACGCACGAAATCCATTTGGTGGCCATGGGGCACTCCCGGTGAGGTACAGGCGGGAGCGCGACGGGTCTCTCAGCCCCCAGCGCCTGGGGAAGGGCCGTGGCCGGGGACGGAGGAAGTGCGCAGGACGGGGGTCGCTAGAGACGCACACCCCCATTTGGGGGTTGTTTGTTGCTTGGGCGTGTAAAACGATACCAGCAGAAGAGGTCCGAAAAGTTGGGATTTCAAGGCGCAATCATAAAAGTGTGTTTCGCCATTGGCGCGCTCGCGCTTGGCGTCTGTGTCGGATCATCCTCGCATGCTGATGTAGAGAGAAGTTTCCAGGTCGCTCAGGATGGAACAAGAACATTCTCTCACTGTGCGGCAACCGCAAAGTACGACAGTGAAATTTCCGTTTTCTTGTCGATAAATCGCGCCCACGCCTGGAGCATCGCATTCGCGAATCCGCAGTTGCGACTGGGACAGGGCCAACAATACGACATTGCCTTTTCGATCGACCGCAGTTCGCCGATCTATGCCAAAGCGACCGCGATCACCACTAACATGGCACAAGTGCCCATTGCCGATACTAGCGAATTGCTTTTGCGATTCCGACGCGGCAACATGCTGCAAGTTACCGCGGCGAACCAGGTATTCAACATTAATCTCACTGGGATATCCGCGTTGTTGACGGCACTACTGGCCTGCGTGCGCCAGGAAACAACTCCGGTCGGAACCAGCCCGTTCACTGCACAGCAAGCGCCACGCGCTCAGCCTTCGCGGGAATCCTTCCAAGCGGAGGCCGCTGTCACTGCTGCAAACGTCTTACGTGCAGCCGGCATTAACAAGTTTTCTTTCGGTTCTCTGGAGGATGCGGCGAAGCTAAAGGCTGACACTGTTTGGTCTGCGGGTGCGGTGGTGGGCACGATCAAAATCGCGGAAAATGTGAAGCTGGACGACCCACAGATTCCAAGCATCCTCATTGGTGAGGATGCGAGGAACTGCAGCAAAGGAGCATTTCTGTCGGGATCACTGCCCGATAGCGACGGCAAAGAAATGTTGCGAATCTTCACGTCCTGTCAGCAGGAAAGGAAAAATATGACCGTTTACTATTTAGCGGTGCCGCGGCCGAAGGGTGGAATCTATCTTTTCACCACAATGTCGGATGGCCCGCAGCAAGCGGTAAAGGAAGCCGATTCCGGGCTGCGCACCGCGATCTTCAAAGCAGTCCGATAGAGTTTATTACTTGGGGTGACACTCTATCAGGTGAACGGGCTCGGTGTGGTGACAATTGCGCTACGACTGACTTCGCCACACGGGCCTCCATCCCCACACGTTGGCGAGACGGAGAGCGAACGAGATTTGTTCGGGATTGCGGTGGATTGCGCGAGGTTCCTACCGCCGCCCCTACAGCGCCCTTTGAGAAGCCCGACGGAACCGAGAGCAGCGTACCACCGACAATTTGTAGGGCACGCGCTGGGCACCAATCCACGTCGACGGAGTTAACGGGGGGGTGGGGCGGATGCCAGTCCTTGGGTCAGATGCAGAAGGTGACCCACGGATGTCCCAAGCCGCCGTCCCACTCACCACCACCCCCGTCGGTTGCTGAGGGGCGGCACCGGGATGCCGCTCCCGGGGCCAAGCGTTTCTCTGTACGCAAAACTATAACAACAACGCGCGGTTTCAGGTTGCTTTTTTGAAGCCATCTCCCGGCCTCTTTTGGCCTGCCAGAACGGGCGAGGCCGTCAAATAAGGCGTTCGGAGGAGCCGTTGGCTGGTGACCCGACGCTTAACCTAGATTACGTCCGACCAGATAAATTTAGTAAGATCAATAAATTAGCCGCAAAAAGGCACGCCCAAGATCATGTCCTGCTCCGAAAGGCGGCGGCCCGGACGGATCGCCGGGATCAGGCCGCGGCGGTGTGCGCTATTTGCGCATCCGTGTCCACGATGCGGGCGAGCGCGGCGCGGAAGGTGGCAACGTCGGCGCCGGGCTTCACCGCTTCCGTTGCCAAATGCCGACGGAACGCGCGTGCGCCGGGGACGCCGCGGAACAGGCCGAGGACGTGCCGCGTGATCGCGTGCAGTCGCACGCCGCGTTCGAGCGCGCGCTCGACATAGGGGACGAGCGCTTCGGCCGCCGCCTTCGGCGACGGGAAGCGCGCGGGCTCGCCGAACAGCACCGGATCGACGGCCAGCAGCCGCCACGGCTCCTGATAGGCGGCGCGCCCCATCATCACGCCGTCGACGCGGGGGAGATGCGTGAGCGCCTGGTCGAGATCCGCGATGCCGCCGTTGAGCACGATCTCGAGCCGGGGATGGGCGGCCTTGAGCCGATAGACGCGGGCGTAATCGAGCGGCGGGATGTCGCGGTTCTCGCGCGGCGAGAGACCATCGAGCCAGGCCTTGCGCGCATGCACGATGAGCGCGGCGACGCCGGCCGCTTCGACCGCGCCGGTGAACGCGTCGAGCGCCTCCTCGGGATCCTGGTCGTCGATGCCGATGCGGCACTTGACGGTGACCGGCAGCTTCACCGTGCCCGTCATGGCGGCGACGCACTCGCCGACGAGGGCGGGCTCCGCCATCAGGCAGGCGCCGAAGCGGCCCTCCTGCACGCGGTCCGAGGGACAGCCGACATTGAGGTTGACCTCGTCGTAGCCCAGATCCTCGGCGATGCGCGCGCATTCGGAAAGCTGTCGCGGATCGGACCCGCCGAGCTGGAGCGCAACCGGATGCTCGGCTCGGATCGAACGCCAGCAGCCGCGCGCGGTCGCCGTGGAGCACCGCGCCGGTGGTGATCATCTCGGTATAGATGAGCGCCCGGCGCGTGAGCAGGCGATGGAAGAAGCGGCAATGCCGGTCGGTCCATTCCATCATAGGTGCAATACAGAACCTATGTCCTTGATTTGGCTGCATTCTTATCGGAGCCTCAAACTGTTAGGTCGCCTCGTGTGCACCCGTTTCTACGCCATGACGCGACGATTTTCGCCCCCGTTCGACGCCTCAGTGCACACGGAGCGCACACGCCGTGGCGACGTTTACGAAACTGAAATCTGGCTCGTGGCGCGCTCAAGTGCGACGGAAGGGAAGGTATGTCAACGATACATTTCTCAGGCGCAAAGACGCTGAAGAGTGGGCACTTGAAGTCGAGCGATGCATTGACCGCGGCGAGCCTCCGCTGGCCGCAAACTCCCGTGAGCAAAGAAGGTTCGGGGATCTCATCCGCCTCCACCGCGAGGACCTCCGGGAGGTGGGAAAGCGGATTGGCCGCTCAAAGACTGCAAGCCTTGCATTTCTCGAGCAAAGACTTGGCCGATTGCAGCTGCAGGAACTGGACCGTGAGAGGTTAGTCCAATTCGGCAAGGAGCGAGCTGGCGAAGGTGCCGGCCCGGTCACTTTGGGTATCGATCTGGGCTATATCAAAACGATCCTCTCGCATGCTGCAGCTGTCCACGGAATATTTGTTTCGACGGAGAGCGCTCGACCTGGCGCGCATCGCGCTCGGGAGGCTTGGTCTGGTTGGCAAGGGAGTCGAACGTGACCGACGGCCGACACAGAACGAACTTGATCGGCTCATAGCGGCCTTTGAGGCAAATGAACGACAGCAAATTCCGGTCGGGCGGCTGATTCGATTTGCCGTTGCGACGGCAATGCGCCAGGATGAAATGTGTCGCGTGGCGTGGTCGGATTTCGATGAGCACAACAAAATGCTTCTTATTAGGGACCGCAAGGATCCGCGCCGCAAGAACGGAAACAACCAGCGCATTCCCCTCCTTGATGTCAGTGGGTACGATGCTTTCACTATCATCCAAGAGCAGCGCAAGGTTGTCGAAGATCTTTGCGGCCGGATCTTCCCGTACAACGGTAGATCAGTGGGTACGGCCTTTCGTCGGCAGTGTAGAGACTTTAAAATCAAAGATCTTCATTTTCATGATCTCCGTCATGAAGGCACCAGTCGTCTTTTTGAAGCAGGTTTTTCGATCGAACAGGTAGCTCTTGTTACGGGCCATCGGGATTGGAAGATGCTGCGACGGTATACGCATCTAAAGCCCGAAACCCTTCATAAGACAGACAACCCAGCTCTTGCGGGAGGCACGCGGGCAAGGGCGGCCACAGGGTGACTGTCCCTGTCGGAAACTCACGCTCGGACATATTGGTGGTGCAGCCCGCCCAAAATTGGCACGGCCAACGTCTGACCGATGGTCTGGACAGCGCGGGGGATCGGTGCATCCTTCTGCAGTGATAGGTGCGTGCGGGCCTCGTTGTAGTATTTCTGATACGATTTGAGCAGATGACGAAGGTGCTGCTCGCCAAACACAACGACATGGTCAAGGCAGTCCCGCCGGATCGATCCGATGAGCCTCTCCGCACATCCGTTCTGCCATGGTGACCGTGGCGCAATCGGCCGATCTCGTATGCCCATCGCCCGAAGCCGGCGGGCAAAGACATCGCCATAGACGCGATCCCGGTCGCGAATGATATATCGCGGCGCCTGTTGCCACCCGTATGCCTCTGTCAGTTGGCGGGCAATCCATTCGGCGCTCGGATGCGCGGTTACACCCAGCCACAGAAGCTCGCGACGACTGTGCTGCAAGATCAGCAATCCGTACAACAGCCGAAACGAGATCGTCGGGACCAGGAACAGATCCATCGATGCGATGCCGTCGGCATGATTGCGAAGGAAGGTCCTCCAGCCCTGCGACGGCGGTCGCCTCCTCCTCGCCATGTACTTTGCGACCGTGGTCTGTCCGACATCGATGCCGAGCTTGAGCAGCTCGCCGTGTATCCGGGGCGCGCCCCAAAGCGGGTTTGCGACACTCATCTCGCGGATAAGGCGGCGAATGTCGGCCGGTGTCCCCGGCCGTCCGCCGCGCGGTCGGGATTTCCAGCGCCAATAGGCTCGAAAGCCGGCACGGTGCCAGCGCATCAGCGTCTCCGGCCTTATAATCTTCAGAGCGTCCAACACCCCGGGAGCCAAGCGATAGAGCCCAACAAGCAACAGCCGGTCGATGCTGCTGAGGGTCACTCGCTTCGGGGATTTGCGTTGCAGGACGTTGAGCTGATGCCGAAGTACGAGGATTTCGGCTTCCAACGCAGCCCGCGACCGGAACAGCCCGATCAAGGCGCACCAGATCAACCTGCAAAGATCGCTCATCGATCGGACTATCGACCGATTCGCGGGCGTCAGTCAGCTGTTTTGGGTTTGCGGTAGGGACAGGCGTCGAGGGAGCAAATCGGGAGCGAAACGAAGATGTCTCATGCCATAATTCGTGGAAAGGGTGGTCGCAGACACGAAGTGGATTTCGGCGATGCACCGATCCGCGTGAAGTGCATGCCAGCGAGGAGACCGTTGAGATCTCGTCGAGGCGGATTTCGAGACGCACGCGGAAGAGCGGCGGCGGTTTGCGATTCTCAACTCCCACGTCACCTCTTCAGTGAAGCTACTGGCAAAGCGGCAAGACGCGCAGCAAAGAAAGATCGCTGATGCTCTGGCTTTCCGGCGCCAAATGGTTCCGGCCGCCATTATGATCGCGCTCTGAGCAACATGAAGCCGCAGCCGGACACATCAACCCAGGAAGTTCTGGCGGGCCTCGTCGAGCGCGTCACCTACCACAATGCCGAGAACGGCTTTTGCGTTCTGCGCGTCAAGGTGCGCGGTCACCGAGAGGTCGTGACCGTGGTTGGGCACGCGCACCATCGCGGCCGGTGAGTGGGTTACGGCCACGGCGATTGGGTCAACGACCGTACCCATGGTCAGCAGTTCAAAGCGCGCTTCCTGCGCACATCGCCCCCGACCTCGGCCGATGGCATCGAAAAGTACCTCTCGTCCGGCATGATCCGGGGCGTGGGACCGGTGTACGCCAAAAAGCTTGTTCGGGCCTTCGGCGAGAAGGTGTTCGACATCATCGAGACGACACCGGACCGGCTGCGCGAGGTCGACGGCATCGGGCCGGTGCGGGCTGCCAGCATTCTTGCCGCCTGGGCAGAGCAGAAGGCGGTGCGGGAAATCATGATCTTCCTGCACAGCCACGGGGTCGGTACCGCCCGGGCGGTGCGGATATTCAAGACCTATGGTGCCGATGCCATCCAGGTCATGACCGAAAATCCTTATCGGCTCGCCCGCGACATTCGCGGCATCGGATTCAAGACCGCCGATGCGATCGCCATGAAGCTCGGCATCGAAAAGACCGCGATGGTCCGGGTTCGCGCTGGCATCTCCTATGCCCTGACCGAGGCCATGGATGAAGGCCATTGCGGACTGCCGACCGATGAGCTGGCGCCGCTTGCCGAGAAGCTGCTCGAGGTCCCAGGAGAACTGGTTCGCACCGCGCTCGAACTCGAACTGACGGAGGGCACCGTCATTGCGGACCGAGTCGGTGAAACGCCTTGCATCTTTCTGGCGGGCCTGCATCGCGCGGAACGCACCATTGCCGAATGGCTGACGCAGCTTGCGAACGGCACCCTCCCCTGGCCCTGGATCGATCCCGACAAGGCATTGCCGTGGGTCGAGAAGCGGATCGGGATCATCCTTGCGGAAAGCCAGGTAGCGGCGATCCAGCTCGCGCTCATGTCCAAGGTGCTGGTCATGACCGGCGGTCCCGGTGTCGGCAAGACCACCGTCGTCAGGGCGATCCTGCGCATTCTGGCGGCCAAGGGAATGAGCCTTTTGCTCTGTGCCCCTACCGGCCGCGCCGCCAAGCGCATGACCGAGGCGACCGGCTTCGATGCCAAAACCATCCACCGGCTCCTGGAGGTTGACCCCAAGGGTGGTGGCTTCAAGCGCGGCGACGACAATCCGCTCGATTGCGACCTGCTGGTGGTCGACGAGGCCTCCATGGTCGACGTCATGCTGATGCAGGCGCTCGGTGAAGGCAATTCCGGACAAGGCCGCCCTTGCATGGGCGACATCGACCAGCTACCTTCGGTCGGCCCTGGCCAGGTTCTGGCGGATGTCATTGCATCCGGCGCCGTGCCAGTGGTGCGCCTCACTGAAGTATTCCGGCAGGCGGACAGAGCCGCATCATCACCAGCGCCCATCGCATCAACCAGGGCTCGATCCCCGATCTCAGTCCGCCCGGCGTGGACAGCGACTTCTATTTCGTGCAGGCGGACGATCCCGAAACCGCCGTGCCTCGCATCATCGAGTTGGTCAAGCGCCGATCCCCAAGCCTTCGGCCTTGACCCATCCGTGACGTCCTGGTGCTGTGTCCGATGAACCGAGGCGGGGTTGGTGCACGCTCCTTGAACATCGAACTGCAGGCTGCACTCAATCCCGCGGGGGATCGCAAGGTCGAACGGTTTGGTTGGACCTTCGCACCCGGCGATAAGGTCATGCAGATCGAGAATGACTATGACAAGGACGTCTATAATGGCGACGTTGGCAACATCGATGCTGTCGATCCCGCCGAGGGCGAGCTCGTCGTCAACTTTGAAGGCCGAGCCGTCACCTATGGGTTTGGCGAACTCGACATGCTGGTGCCCGCGTACGCGGCCACCATTCACAAGAGCCAGGGCTCGGAATATCCGGCGGTGGTCATTCCGATCATGACGCAGCATTACGCCATGCTACAGCGGAACCTCCTTTATACGGGCGTCACTCGGGGCAAGCGGCTGGTGGTGCTGGTCGGACAGAAGAAGGCCATCGCCATCGCGGTGCGCAACGTCTCGGGCCGGCGCCGGTGGTCGAAGCTGGCCGAGTGGCTGCGTCCAAAATCGCCTGTCTCACGACAGTTCGGCATGATGGGCTAACCATGGTGGCAGAGGGACTTTGTGCAAGACCCGCAAATCGGAAGTGGTTCGATGGCCGGGCGCGGAACGGGGAAAAGCCGGGGGTTTCTCTGAATTTCGACCTAAAAATCAAGCTATTTCAATATGATCTGGCGGAGGGGTGGCTCCGCCGATCGCGTTGATATATCTTCTCTTTTTCCTAACAATCTAATCTGCGCCCATGCCTCCGCCCATATTTGGCAAAGAGCCAATTCAGCATTTCGGTCCACTCCTTTTCCTCCGGCAGTCTCAGCCCGCGCCTCATCTCCACATCGGAACCTGTGATGCCTTCTGCTCGCACTCTTCGTTCTCGACACACAAAGCCCGCTCAGCGAAGGCCTTGACGGGCGCTCCAATCCATCACCGTGGATACGCAGGTGGCGAGGTGGTCTGGCTGTCCGAGATAGTAGTGGTTTGCCCCTTCGATCTTGACGTATTCCTTCCGCGACGTCGCAAGCGCCTCATTGATGATGGGGCCGTGCGAGGCGGGCACCGCATCGTCCGCCTCGTTCTCGATCTGCAGGACCGGCGTGCGGAAAATGCGAGCCGCGTTCGCGGGGCCGTTGGCGTTGGACAAATCGTAGCTCCATTGGCTGAGCCATGATCGCAGGGTGGAAAACCGCGCCAGGCCCACTGGACCGACATTCACCGTCCGCGGATTGCCCAGGTAGCAATGGTCCGGCTTGCGTCCGTTCGGGTCGATCGTGGGATCGATCCAACGCACGTCACACATCGTGCGGTGGACGACGAAGGCGCGCTCCATCTCGCCGCCGCCGCGCTGCCTGAGCGTTTGCAGCATGTCTTGGCACCACGCCGTGATCTTACGGTTGCGCGCAATCTGCGCCGCGCGGAACTCCTTCACGAAGGCCGCCGAGAACGGCGGCTTGTTCGGGCAATCGGGAGCGTAAATGTCGAATTCTGCGGTCGCGCTTGTCGGGATCGAGCTCGTCGAGAACGGAAGGATCGAGCCATTCGGTCAGGGTTTCGGCCCGCGAAAGATGCGCGGCAATGAAGATCACGCCGTCCGCTGGAGCACATCCGCCGGTGTGATCACTATCTCGTCGCCCGCCGGCGTGTGGGTGATCGTGAGATTTTCCGCCTGCGCTTGGTAGAACAGCGACAGCGAGCCGCCGCCCGACCAGCCTACCAGCACGACCTTCTCGTAGCCGAGCTTCTCGCGCGCGTATCGCACCCACGCGCCGAGATCGATGATCACCTTTTCCATGATCAACGCGCTGTCGTTTTTCGGGTAGCGGCTGGCGGCGCATAGGGTGTGACACCCGGCCTCGGCGAGCGCCGCCGGCATCGGCATCAGCTGCAGCGTGGAGCTCGGATGCATGAAGATATAGAGCATCTTCGACGCGCTGCGCGACCGGAAGAGCTGGCCTTCGAGATTGACGTTCCCGGAAGCGCCAGCAAAGCCGTAGGTCTCGGTGAATTCCGCGCGTTCCGGAAAGGTCACGATCAACGGGATTCGATCCCACGCACCCCGGTTTGATAGCGTCACTGCAAATCTCGTATTGAAAGGCTGCCGCTCGAAGCAGCGCGAGGCAGAATGTCAATCCGTCGCTCCCGCGACGGCCCACCGGGAGACGCCGCGAATGCCGGTGTGCTCGCTCACGAACCCATACGACGCGAGGGCCGCTCAGGCGTGGAGCTGAGGCGCGGGCTTTGCCGCCTTGCGTTGCGCCGCCTTCTCCGCCGTCCAGCGGTCGAGCTCCTCGCGGGAGTTGCTTCCGAGGCGCTTCATTTCCGCTTCCTCCATGGCCCTCACCGTCAGCTCGAGCCGGATCCCGTTGGGATCAAAGAAGTAGATCGAATGAATGATGTGGTGGTCGGTGATTCCCAGCACCTCGATGCCGGCGTCCTCAAGCCGCCTCTTCGCCGCGACCAACTCCTCCTCGCTGTCGAAGTTCGAGGGCGAGGTGATTGACCCACGCCGGCGTATTAGGCGAGGGATCCGGCTTCACATCGTCGCCGAGATCGAAGAAGGCAATGTAGGAACCGTCGCGCATTTGAAAAAAGACGTGGACGTAAGGGCAGTATTCGCCGGTCGACGGCACATAATCCATCTTGATGAGATGAGCGAGCGGCAGTCCTAGAATGTCTTCATAAAACCGGCGCGTCTCCTCGGCGTCGCGGCAGCGATAGGCGAAATGATGTAGGCCCTTGATCCTCATGCGTGACTCCCATTCCGGGTCTAACTCCGTCAGCCGGCCATCCTTGCCCGGAAACCGAGACGAGCCGACAAATCCTTTGCCTTACGTTGCATGATGCGCACGATCTCGGCGTCGAGCGAGGTGTCGAAGGCCTCGCTCTGTCCCAGCGTCGTCAGAACGTAGGCGAGCCGGCCATCGTGGTCGAATACCGGCGCAGACACAGCGCTCAATCCGATCATCATCGTGTCCCTGATGCGGCTCACGCCTTCGCGCCGGACAGCTTCAGTGATTGCCGCGAGCGCCGAGGGCTCGAGCGGCATTTCCGCAAGCTCCGCCTTGAGCACATGCTCGATCGCTTCGGGCGGCATGTACGTGAGAAATGCGCGCCCGCTTGCTGAGCGCAAGAGCGACAGGATTGAGCCGACGCGGATGCCGAGAAAGATCGAGCCGACGCCCGGCTCGACCGCAGCGACGGTAGCGCCGCCGTTGGCCCATACCACGAGACAGGACGTGTGACGCGTCTCTGCCCTGATCTCGCTGATGGCTCGACGTCCGAGCCCGTCTTGGTCGAGCAGGCCGATGGCCGCGAGTCCAAGTTCAAAAGCGAGTTCGCCCAGTCCGTAGCGGCCCGTGAGGGGATCCTGCGTCACGAGCTTCATGCGAATGAGACTCACGAGATAGCGGTGCGCTTTCGGCGGCGCATAGCCCGCCGCGGCGGCAAGCGCCTTGAGATTCATTGGAGCGCCCGCCTCTATCATCGGCCGAAGGAGCTTGAGACCCACTTCGATCGATTGGATGCCGAGCGCTTCACCAGCGTCCGCTTTGCCTCTAATGCCGGTTGACAACGGTCGCTCCTCCATTTACGGTAATATAATCGATTACGAAGTGTATAATCAAGTCCCCTGGAGGCCGCTCCGCATGCGCTACTCGATTATGTCGGTGCAGGATCACTACCCGAGCCGGGAACGCACGCTCCCCGAGCTCTACCAACAGATTTTGGCCCAGGGCGACCTCGCGGAGTCGCTGGGGTATGACACCTTTTTTGTCGCCGAGCACCACTTCCACGAGTACGGCGCGGTCCCCAATCCTGCCGTGATGCTGTCCAGCATGGCGCAACGGACAAAGAAGCTTCGGCTCGGGACGGCGATCTCCGTGCTCACCTTCCACCACCCCCTCACGGTGGCGGAGACCTACGCTATGCTCGACGTCATATCGGGCGGCCGCCTCGTCCTCGGGGTGGGATCGGGCTATCTCAAACACGAGTTCGAGGGCTATCGGATCGACCCGGCGGAAAAGCGCGATCGGTTTGACGAGTCCTTGGAGGTGCTCCAGCGCATCCTCGCCGGCGAACGCGTGAGCTACAAGGGGCGCTACATCCAGGTTAACGCCGTCGCCATCAACGTTCTGCCCATCCAGAAGCCGACGCCCCCCGTCTACGTTGCCATCCTGAGGCGCGAGGCGGCCTACCACATCGGCCGCAAAGGTCAGCGCATTGTGTGCGTGCCTTATGCCTCGGTGGACCGCTTTGAGGAAATCGGCGAGATCATCGCCGAATACCGCAAGGGGCAACGCGACCGCGGCATCACCGAGCGAGATGACGACGTCCTGATCGCGCTCCACACCCATATCGCCGAAAACGATGGCGAGGCGCGCGCACGTGCTGCGGCGTCGTTCGAGCTTTACGTTGAGACGCGGCTTTACGCCAAGCGGCAGACTTTTGATGACGTGCAGAAGTCCGGCCTGTCGCTGATCGGCGGCGTGAAGACCGTGCAGCGCAAGCTTGACGCGCTCCGCGACATGGGCGCGAGCCATATTATGGGCCTGCACAATTTCGGTCTTATCGGCCAGGACCTGGTCTTTGACTCCATGCGTCACTTCGCCGAGATGATGCGCGCGATGGGAACGAAGGGTCAGCGGGTCACCAAGGTGGCGTGAGGCTGTTGCCGTGGGTCAAGGCCAAGGCGTAGCTGCTGTCGATTTCCGGCAAGCTCTCGGTTGCTTCCCGACAGGCGTCACCGTGGTGACGTGCATGTCTGCCCAGGGTCCGATCGGACTGACAGTCAATTCCTTCAGCGCGCTGTCGCTCGAGCCGCCGCTCGTGCTGTGGACTCTCAAGCAAAGCTCCCCCAACCGGACGCTTTTCGAGACGGCGGAATGCTTCGCAGTGAACATTCTGGCCGAACGCCAGCAGAATATTTCGGTGCGCTTTGCCAGCAAGGTTGTGGACCGGTTTGCCGGACTGAGGTGGCGGCCCGGCAGGCGCGGCGCACCTCTCCTCGAAGGCTGCGCCGCATGTCTTGAGTGCGTGCGTGTCGCCTCGCTTGAAGGCGGCGACCATCGGATTTTCGTCGGTCGCGTCGAGGAGCTAGCCAAGAACGATCGCCGCCCGTTGCTGTTTCACGCCGGCCAGTATCGCATCGTCGGCGATGTGCTCGAATCCGCCACCATGCAACGGTAGGGCGCCAGTCGCTTCAGGCTCCCGACATGCTCGGCGCGAAACGGCGGTTTCTGTTGGGGACTGATCATCGACAAGTTCGTCTTCAGATTTTTCTGTTCGCATCTCGCCAGTAGGGCTCGCGAAGCACCCGCTTGGCGATTTTTCCGGGCCCGGTCTTCGGCAGCGGCTCGCTGCGGAAATCGATGGACTTCGGTACCTTGTAGCCGGCGACCTTGCCGCGGCAGAAGGCGATGATTTCCTCGGCGTTCGACGCAACGCCGGGTCGAGCCAGCACGATTGCCTTCACTGCCTCACCCCAACGCTCATCCGGCACGCCGATGACCGCGACCTCGGCAACGTCGGGATGCAGCGAGATCACGCTCTCCACTTCGACCGAATAGACATTTTCGCCGCCGCTGATGATCATGTCCTTCTTGCGGTCGACGACGGTGAGGAAGCGCTCTTCATCGAGCACCCCCATGTCGCCGGTGTGATACCAGCCGTTACGCAACACCTCGGCCGTCTGCTCAGGCTTGCGCCAATAACCGGCCATCACCTTCGGACCGCCGCAAACGACCTCGCCGATCTCGCCGAAGGGAGCGTCCCCGCCCTCGTCGTCCACGACCCGGACATCGACGAGCGCCACCGCCTGACCCGCCGATGCCGTCCGCCGGACAGTTTTCTCCGGCCCGTCGAACGCGTGATCCTGCGGCAGCAGCGTGGTGACGAAGCCGGAAAGCTCGGTGATGCCATAGACATGCGTCAGAGCCGGCGGCAACGTGGCGAATGCCTTGCGCAGGACACCCATCGGCGTCGGCGCGCCGCCATAGATAATGGTGCGCAACGAGGACAGATCGTAAGTCTTGGTCTGGACCATGTCGGCGACCATTCCAAGGATCGAGCCGGGCATGGACGTCATGGTCACCTTCTCGCGCGCCAGCAGCTCGATCGCACGGGCGGGCTCGAAATGCATGGCGAGCTGGAGTCCTCCCACCAGCGGCATCGCATAGACCGCCCATGACGTCGCCAGATGAAATAGCGGGCCGGTATGCAGCCAACTGTCATTGCGGTGAACGGCAAGGGTGAGCAACCCGTCGAGCGCGCCGCAATACATATTGCGATTGGTCAGGCAGACGCCTTTGGGCTCGCCCGTCGTGCCGCTCGTATAATAGATGAGAGTGATGTCATCGAGGTCGGCCGCTTCAGGAACGCGCATCGGCTCGGACGCGGCGATGAGCGCGTCATAGTCGAGCACGCTGGCGGGCTTGCTGGACAATGCGAGGCCAATGGCGCTCTCAACTGGGCCTGTGGCCGTGACTTCCTCGAAAAGGTTCACGAACGGCTCGGAGAAAAGCAGGGCGCGCGCGTCCGCGTCCTTGAGAATGCTGATGAGTTCGCGCGAACTGAGCCGCGAGTTGAGCGGCATGAGGGCGAGGCCGGCATGGGCGCAGGCATAATATGTTTCGAGATAGCGATGGCTGTTCCAATCGACGATCGCCACGCGATCGCCCGGCTGCAGGCCGCGCGCCCGCAGTGCCGCCGCCAAGCGCTGTACCCGCTCCGTCAATTCGCGATAGGTGAGCCGCACCTCCCCGTCGATAACCGCCAGGCGCTCTGGAAACAGCGAGAAGGCTCGCTGCAGAGTATGCGATACCGGATACACGCCGATCCCTCGTCTCTAATGGTTCCGGAGCGGAGGCTGCTCGCCCGCGATGAAGGCCCACACGGTCTTGGGATCTTCGACGTGAGCATTGTGGCCAAGCCCTTCGAATACGACGGCCTTGGGATCGAACACTGTCATGTCCGCAGCGTCGACCATCGGATCCTTGCTGCCGGCGCCCAGGCGGATCGGCGCCTTCGCCGCCGCGATGAAATCAGCCACGTCGGGGCCGACCGCGGCGTTGATCTTGGGATCCGCCGCCAGCCGATAGCGGCCGTTCTCCTCACGGATGCCGCTGCGCGCCTCCGGCGCGTCGGGCTGGACGAGCCCGATAAGGCCCGACACTTTGAGGTAGCGGTCGATCGCCTCCGCCTCGCTGCCGAACCATCGCACCGGCGCCGCAGAAAGTTGGCTGAGTTTCGCCATTTCCTCCGGCGTCCAGTGGATTTTCAGGCTGAAGGCGACCGCGCGATTGATGCGAACGCCGAACCAGCCGGTCGCGAGCGCGATCGCCACCAGCCCGCCCATCGAATGGCCGGCGGCCGTGATTTCCTCGCCCTGTTCGAGCAACGCGGCCACATCGGCCGCATAGGCGGCGTAGCTATAGGGCTCGCGATGGCCCGATCGGCCATGGCCGCGAAAGTCCGGAATCAGCCAGCGGCCCTTCCAGTTCTGCTTATAGAAGCGGCAGCATTCCTTTCCAGACGTCGCCGTTGGCGCCCAATCCGTGCAGCAGCAGCAATGTCGGCCCGGAGGAGCCGCCCTCCTCAACATAAAGATCGACCCCCGTATTCACTGTGCGTGCCATACCGCGCGTCCCGTCCTGGTCGTCAGATCGTTTGCTGGCGGCCCGCCCAATAGGGATCGCGGAGCCGCCGCTTTGCGATCTTTCCCGGTCCCGTCTTCGGCAATTGCTCTTGTGAGAAATCGATCGACTTCGGAATCTTGTAGCGGGCGATGCGGCCGTTGCAGAACTGGATCAATTCATTCGCCGAAGCGACGGCGCCCTCGTTGAGTACGACGACCGCCTTCACGACCTCGCCCCATCGCTCGTCGGGCACGCCGATCACCGCGACCTCGCGCACTGCCGGATGCACTGACAGCACGTTCTCGACTTCGACGGAATAAACGTTCTCGCCGCCGCTGATTATCATGTCCTTCTTGCGGTCCACGACGAAACAGCCGCTGCTGATCGTCGAGGTAGCCGACGTCGCCGGTATGGTACCAGCCGTCGCGGAGCAACTCGGCGGTGTGTTTCGGTTTGTTCCAATAGCCTTCCATCACACGCGACCCGCCTACGACGATTTCGCCGACTTCGCCCGTCCTCAGCCGGCGCCCATCGTCATCGGCGATTTCGAGCCGGATATGCGGCACGGCGCGCCCGGCCGACGCCGTGAGCAGCGACGCGCTCCGGCGGACCTTCCACGCAGAAATCGTCCGGGCTCAGCAGCGTGGTGATGCCGGATGTTTCCGTGATGCCGTAGCCGTGAATGTAAGTCGTCGGCATCGCCTTGACTGCCTTCTGCAGAATGCCGATCGGCGTCGGCGAGCCGCCATAGAGCACGAAGCGCAGGCTAGTGAGGTCGTAGTCGCCGATTTTCGGGTGGTCCGCCATCATGTTAATGAGCGTAGGCGGCAGCGCGGTGGCCGTCGGCCTGGTGCGGCTGACCGTCTCCATCAGCCGCTCGGGGGTGAAATGAACGACCACCTGTGCCGCGCCGATCATCGGCAACGACCATATCGACCACGCATCGACGAGATGGAACATCGGCGCTGCGTGCAGCCACACGTCATGCTCGGTGAGCGCCAGGCCGACGAGGGAGTCGAAGGCGCTGGCAATCATGTTGAAATAGGTGAGGCAAACGCCCTTCGGATCGCCGGTCGTCCCGCTCGTGTAATAGATCTGGGCGATATCACTGAGATCGACGGCTGCGATAGTCGCATCCGCGCTCGCCTCCGCCAGAAAGCTCCTCATACT
Organism: uncultured Alphaproteobacteria bacterium; assembly: GCA_963827585.1. Lineage (GTDB taxonomy): Bacteria > Pseudomonadota > Alphaproteobacteria > Rhizobiales > Xanthobacteraceae > VAZQ01. The sequence goes on along the minus strand of CAWHCK010000061.1, from coordinate 1,889 downwards.
CGACGGCGCCTTTGGGGTAAGGGCCCTTGCCGTAGGCGACCACGAGTTCGAGAGTGGAGCTGGCCTTGTCAAGCCCCTCATAGATGGGAAAGAACGGGTCGGAGAGGAGCAGCGCCTTCGCGCCGCAATCTTTCAGAATGTAAGTGAGATCGGGCACAGCCAGCCGTGAGTTGAGCGGGACGAACACCATGCCGGTCTGCGCGCAGGCATAATACGCCTCGGCGTAGCGGTGCGAATTCACGTCGAGTAGTGCGACGCGATCGCCCTGCTTGAGGCCGCTCGCCTTGAGCGCGCCCGCGAGCGCGTTCACACGCTGCCCCAACTCGGCAAATGTGAAACGCGCCTCGCCGTCCCACATCGCGAGGCGATGCGGGAACATGGCGCAGGCGCGCGGCAGAATATGCGAGATCGGGAACACAGCAACTCCTCCCGGTTCAAGTTTGCGGCCTATTGACCCGTGAACACCGGCGGGCGCTTCTCGCGGAAGGCTTTCATACCTTCCTGATGATCCTCCGAGAGCACCAAGACGCTCTGGCCGAGACGCTCGATGTAACGGCCGGTATGCATGTCGGTGTTGAGGCAGAGATTGATCACATGTTTGGCCATGCCCATCGCCGCCGGCGCTTTCTTCGCAAGGTTTGCGGCATAGGCATGCGCTTCCTTGAGAAGGTCCTTGGCGGGTACGACATGATTGACGAGACCGATACGCCACGCTTCCTGTGCGTCGATCGGCTCGGCCTAAATCACCAGTTCCTTGGTCTTGGCAAGACCGACATAGTGAATCATGCGGTTGCACGCGCCGCTCGCGGGAATGCACCCGATATGATTTTCGATGAGGCAGAATTTCGCGTCGTCCGCCGAGATGAGGATGTCGCAGGACAGCGCAAGCTCGACGCCGCCGCCGTAGCACAGGCCGTTGATCGCAGCGATGACCGGTTTCTCCAGCGCTTCGAGATTGTCGAAGCCTAGATGGTTCTGCCGATAGTAGTAGCGGAACTGCGCGGGGTTGAACTTGTCGCTTCCGAGAACCGTGAGATCGACGCCCGATGAGAAGGACCGACCGTTGCCGGTGACGACAAGGACGCGGACGTCGTTGTCATAAGCACAGCGGGTAATGATCTCGTTCCACTCCTTGAACATCGTCTGATTGAAACAGTTCAGGTTTTTTGGACGGTTCAAAGTCATTGTCGCGACACCGTCCTTGAGCTCGAACGTCACGGTCTCATAGGTCATCAAGAGTTCTCCTTTGTGTCGTTGAGGGTCGAAATCAGCGGCCGTTGAACTTCGGTTTGCGTTTCTCACGGAAGGCCCCCATGCCCTCGCGCGCATCATCGCTACGGATGATCATCCGACTGCCCCAGGCGTTCGAAAATCCGCCCGGTTTCGGTGTCGACGTTCTGGCACGTGTTGATTATGTGCTTCGCCATGCCCATGGCGAGGGGCGAACAGCCGAGCAAGTGCTTTGCGAAGTCGAGCGCCCCGTCCATAAGCGCGTCAGGCTCGAAAACTTGGCTCACCAGATTGACCTTCTCCGCCCTTTCGGCGCTGAACGGCAGCGCCGCCATCACCATTTCCTTGAGCGGGCCCATGCCGATCATCTGGATCATGCGCGAGCATGCGCCCGACGCCGGCAGCACGCCGAGTTTGTTCTCGGTCAGAATGAGTTGCGCGTTGCGCGAAGCTATGCGGAAGTCGCAGGAAATCGCAATCTCGACGCCGCCGCCGGCGCACACCCCATTCACCGCGGCAATGACCGGCTTCTCCAGCGCTTCGATTTCGTCGAGCATCTCGTGGTTGGCGCGGACATAGGCGCGGAACTGCGGGCTCGGCAGGTTGTTCTCGTAGCCGAGGCCAAGAATGTCGCGTCCGGAGCAGAAGGCGCGGCCTGC
>CAWHCK010000060.1:0-369427 GCA_963827585.1 uncultured Alphaproteobacteria bacterium | reverse complement strand
TGCACCAGGATGACGGCGGTGGCGGAGAGCTCGAGCGCGCGCTTGACCACCTCGCGCGGATAGACCGGGGTGTGGTCGACGGTGCCGGTCTGATGCCGCTCGTCGGCGATGAGGTGATTGCGCTTGTCGAGGAAGAGGATGCGGAACTCCTCCTTGTCGGCGAAGGCCATGGCGGTGCGGCAATAGTCGAGCACGTCCGACCACGACGACAGCACCGCGCGATCCTTGACCTTGCCGCGGAGAAGGCGGGTCGCCGCTGCCTGCACGACCTTGAGCTCGGTGATGGCGGCGTCTCCCAGCCCGTCGACCTGCTTGAGCCGCTCGGTGGGCGCGGAGATCACCTCGGAGAAGGAGCCGAACGTCGCGATCAGATCCTTCGCGAGCGGCTTGACGTCGCGCTGAGGAATGGCGCGGAAGAGGATGAGCTCGAGCAGCTCGTAGTCGCCGACGGCATCGCTGCCGGCATCCAGGAATCGCTGGCGCAATCTCTGGCGATGCCCGTGATAGTGCGGCGCCGCTTCGACCGGCGGTGGGACTTCGTCGGCTTTTCAGTTGCCAGCCATGGCCACAACCTGCGCCGCGCCCGACGGTCGCACGGGCGCGCCCGCCAAGGATGCCCGTTGCATCCGATTTTGCAACGGCAGCGGCGGGGCTATTGCTGGAGCATGATCTTTTCCGAAAACCGGTACCCACCCCGGATCACGTCCGGGGCAGCTTTTTCGGGATCATGCTCTATGCGCGCGCGCCGACGGACAGGCGCGGCCGGTCGATGCCCTTGGGCGACAGCGTGAAGATCTCGACGCCCCCTTCGGTCACCGCCACGCTGTGCTCGAACTGGGCCGAGAGCGAGCGGTCGCGCGTCACCGCGGTCCAGCCGTCGGAGAGCACCTTCACGTGCGGGCGGCCGAGATTGATCATCGGCTCGACCGTGAAGAACATGCCGGGGCGCAGCACGATGCCCTCGCCCGGCCGGCCGATATGCACGATGTTCGGCTCGTCGTGGAACAGGCGGCCGAGGCCGTGACCGCAGAAGTCGCGCACCACGCTCATGTGCTGCGCCTCGACATAGGACTGGATGGCGGCGCCGATGTCGCCGGTGGTGGCGCCCGGCCGGATCACCGCAATGCCGCGCATCATCGCCTCGTAGGTGACCTCGATCAGCCGCTCGGCGCGGCGCGGGATCGCGCCCACCCCGAACATGCGGCTCGAATTCTCCATGCCAGCCGTCGAGGATGAGGGTGACGTCGACATTGACGATGTCGCCCTCCTTGAGCGGCTTCTCGCCCGGAATGCCGTGGCAGACCACGTGGTTGATCGAGGTGCAGGTGGCCTTGCGATAGCCGCGATACATCAGCGTCGCCGGCGTCGCGTTGTGGTCCATGGCGAAGTCGAACACCAGACGGTCGATCTTCTCGGTCGGCACCCCCGGCCGCACCTCGTCGGCCAGCATGTCGAGGCACTCGGCTACCAGCCGGCCGGCCTTGCGCATGCCGTCGAAGGCGGCAGGGCCGTGGAGCTTGATCTGCCCGGTCTTGCGTTGCGGCGCGAGCGCCGCGTCGACGTAACTCATCAAGGCATCGCGGCGGCGCCGCCTCCTTGCGGCTCACCGATGCCGCTGCTGCATCGCAATGTAAGCAAGGATGCACCGGACGCAAGCGCCGGATGGCGGGCCTACTCCGCGATTGCGACCGGCTCCACCACCTCGATGCCGTCGCAGGTGATCCGGCAGCGATAGGCCAGCATCTCGACCCCCGCGGCCCGCGCCGCATCGAAGGCCTTGCCGTAGGCCGGGTCGATGTCGCGGGCGAGCGCGAAGCGCCGCGCCGATCCGATCTGGATCAGGAACAGCATCACCGCGCGGGCGCCGGCCGCCGCCATGTCGGCGAGCTCGCCGAGGTGCTTCGCCCCGCGCTTGGTCACCGCGTCGGGAAACTCGGCCAATCCCGGCCGGCGCATGAGATGCACGTTCTTGATCTCGACGTAGCATGGCGGCCGGCCCGCGCCTTCGAGCAGAAAATCGACGCGCGAGCTCTTGCCGTACTTCACCTCGCGGCGGAGCGAGCGCGTAGCCGGCAAGCTCCGCGATGGCGCCGGCCGCGATCGCCTCGGCAGCGAGCGCATTGGGATGCGCGGTGTTGATGCCCACGAGCTCGGCGCCGCCGCCGAAATCGACCTCGATCAGCTCCCAGCTGTGGGCGAGCTTGCGCTTGGGATTGTCCGACTTCGACAGCCACACCCGGGCGCCCGCCGCCGCAAGCCCGATCATCGATCCCGGGTTGGCGCAGTGCACCGTCACCGTCTCGCCCGAGGGCAGCGCGACGTCGGCAAGGAAGCGCTTGTAGCGCTTGATCAGTGTTGCGGGAAAGAGCGGAGCAGAGAATCGCATGCGCTCGCATATCATAAGGAAGAAGGGGCGGCGCTGGCGCCGCCCCTTCGAGGTCGTACGCGTCTGCCGGCGCGTTACTTCGCCAGCGGATCGGGGCGAAGCTGGAAGCGGTAGACCTTCGGCCGGTTCTCCTTGCCCCCTTCGACGTGGAACACCGTTCGGGTGGAGTTGGTCGCCCACAGCGAGCGGCCCTTCCAGCCGGCATTGGGATCGTCGATGCGTCCTTCCGCCCACTTGGCGAAGAAGGTCATGGGGTAGGGAACGCGAATGGTGACGAACTTGCCGTCCACCAGGGCGAAGTACGCGTCGCTCATATTGCCGGTGGCGATCGGCACGTTCGCGCCCAGCCCGAACGTGTTGTATTGATCCACCCACGTGTAGTAGCTCGCCTCGACGCTGCCGTCGTCCTTCACGTCCTTGAACTGCGGTCCGGGGAATTTGTAGAGCGTCCAGCCCTCGGGGCAGTGCTTGCCGGTCGCGGTCGGCCCGTTGAGCACCTTGCACTTGCTGCGCTCGAACTTGCCGAGATGCCCGCTCGCCAGCGACGCCCAGAATACCCCGTTGCGGTCGATGTCGCCGCCGCGTGGTCCATAGCCGGGGAACGGCGGCTCGTAGACTTCCGCGAGCGCGGTGTGCGTCGGATCGGATCCCGGAGCGACCCGCACCACGCGACCGGGATAGCCGAGCTGGGTTCCCCACACCGAGCCGTCGATGGGGTTCACAGCCACGCTGTAGAAGTCCGCCGCCACCCGCTGGTCCTTGGCAGGATCGGCCGGCTGGTCGGGCTCGACGTAGGCGTCGCGCTTGCCGTTGCCGTTGGTGTCGAGGATGAACGGCGACCAGCCCTGCGATTTCACCTCGTCGCCGGTCTCCTCGAACATCTTTCGGTTCAGCCAGCCGAACGCGCCGGGACCCGTGACCCCGCTCGAGAGCCACAGCGTGTTGTTGGCGTCCTCGGCGAAGATCAGGTGATGGGTGGGGAAGCACGTCGAGATCAGCGTGAACTTGCCGTTCGCCGGATCGTACATCGAGAGATGGCGGCCGGCGCTCTGGAGCGGGAATATCTTGGCCGACGGATGGTCCGAGCCCTGTTTGCAGAAATCCGGGTTGGCCGGCGGGCGCACTCGCGCGGCCATCCAGACCCGTCCCTTCTCGTCCATCATCTGGTTGTGGATGCTGGTCTGGCTGTCCCAGATCGGCTCGGGTCCCCAATACGGCGAGGGGGCCATGGGGTTGGCCTTGGAGGACGGCGTCTTCGGATCGCGCACGGGGTGCGTCACCTGCGTCGCCGTGTGCGTGTTCGGATCGAGCACCGGGAAATGATCCGTGCTCTCCTCGGGCGCTCCGTAGAGCTTGCCGTTGGCGTTGACCGTGGGCTTGCGCCGATCGGTCGAGATCAGGTCGTGCATGTAGCCGGTCGGCGTGCTCCAATCCCACGACGTGATCACGACGTTGCGCTCGATGCCTTGCGGGCGCGAGGGCTTGTCGAACGGCAGTTCCCCGGCCGCAACCCGATCGGTCCAGTCGCCCCAGAGCTTGAGCGCGTGCGGGCCCACCCGATTGAGGACGTTGACCATCTGGGTCATGGCCTGCCCGGATTGGATGCGCCGCTCCCATGCTTCGGCCGAGTTCTTGAACTCGCCCAGGCTCTTCGAAATCGTGCGCGTCCCCTCGGTGCCGAGCGCATGACAGGACATGCAGCCGGTGGTCTTGATGGTGTTCACCCACATCGGCTGGCTCTTCGTCTCTTCGGCGATGCCGTTGCCCTTGGCGCCGGTGCCCGGAAACTCGGTCGCGGCCGGAACCTTCAGCATCGCGTACCAGTAGATCGGCGGATAGTATTGCGCCGCCGCCTGCTCGTTCGGCGCTTTGACCGCGGTCAAGTTGACGGTCTTGCCCGGTTCGCCGTCGACCTTCGGCGAATCGACAAGGCCATAGCCGCGCACCCACACCTTGTATTTGGCTTTGGGAAGGTCGGGCACCACGTAGCGGCCCTGGTCGTCGGTGACCACGGTCTTGATGAACCTGGTCGGAAGGTCGGTGGTCTCCGCGATCACCCAGACGCCGGCTTCCGGCCCGCTCGCGCCGGTGACCACGCCGCCGATGTCGTCGTTGTCGACGCCGACCGCGGGCGGGGTGCCCTGCTGGGCAGCGAGTTGCCCCGCCGAGCTCAACAACGCCAGCGACGGCGGCCACGCCGAGATACAGCCTAGTCTTGGGTTTCATGTCGCTCCTCTCCCTTTCTTCCCGCTCTCACGCCTTCGGCGATCCGCACGAGGGTCAATGGCGGGATTTGAATGGCAATTGTTCACGGAAATCCGTGCGCTGACGATTGCCTCGACCGAAATCCGCGCGCTGTCCATTCGACTCTCAACTGATAAACGTGCCGCCGCGGTCCTCGTCGATGTGGATGCGCACGATCTCGTCGAACGAGCCCTCGGCCTTGAAGCCGAGCTCGCGCGCGCGGCGGGCCTCGATGCGCTGCGGCCAGCCGTCGACGATGCGCGCGACCAGCGGATCGCTTTCGCGGCGGATGCGGGCTGCGACGCGCTCGCCGGCGATACGCCGCAGCGACGCGATCTGCTCCGCGACCGTGCAGCAGACGCCGGGCATCGAGAGATTGATGCGCGCCCCGAGCGCGTCGCGCGCGAGCCCGGCGGCGTGGGTGAGAAAGCCGACCGCGGCGCGCGGGCTCGCATGGGTATGCACCACCGTCTCCGCGACCGGCAGCACGGCGTCGAGGCCGGCGAGCGGCTCGCGGATGATGCCGGAGAAGAAACCCGACGCCGCCTTGTTGGGCTTGCCCGGCCGCACCACGATGGTCGGCAGCCGGATGCCGACGCCGTCGCAGAAGCCGCGCCGGGTGTAGTCGGCGAGCAATGCTTCTCCGATCGCCTTCTGCGTGCCGTAGGAGGTGAGCGGCGTGAGATGGAAGTCGTCGGGTATGGAAGGCGGGAACGGCGCGCCGAACACCGCGATCGAGGAGGTATAGACGAGCTTCGGCCGATAGCCGTCGCCGGTCGTGCGGATGGCCTCGAGCAGGGCGCGGGTGCCGTCGAGATTGACGCGATAGCCCTTGTCGAAATCGAGCTCGGCCTCGCCCGAGACCACGCCGGCGAGATGGAAGATCGTATCCGGCCGGCCCTCGACTGCGCGTGCCGCCTTGCCCGGCGTGGACAGATCGGCCGCCACCATTTCGGTCTTGCCCGCGAAGCTTATGCCCTTGGTCGGCGGCACGACGTCGAACAGCGTCAGCTTGTCGATTTGCCGGCCGTTGAGCCCGCCATCTCTGCCGAGCCGTTCGGTCAGCTTGCGCCCGATCATGCCGGCCGCGCCGGTGATAAGGATATGCACCTCGCCTGCTCCTGCTGCTTCACGCGCCCGGGACAGGAGAGCGATTGAGCTCGCTCAAGCTCACGCGTTGTTTCCCCGACGCGTCGAAATTCTCCGGCGCGAGCCAGCGCTCGAAGGCGGCCTTGCGCGCCGGCCATTCGCGATCGAGCATCGAATAATACGCAGTGTCGCGGCTTCTGCCCTTGACGATCATGTGCTGGCGAAGGACGCCCTCGAGCACGAAGCCGTAGCGTACCGCCGCCCGCCGCGACGGCGCGTTGAGCGCGTTGCACTTCCATTCGTAGCGCCGGTACCCGAGCGTCTCGAACGCGTAGCCCGCGAGCAGGTACTGCGCCTCCGTCCCCAGTGGGGTGCGCTGCAACGCCGGCGCATAGATGATGTGACCGACCTCGATCACGCGCATCGCTGGGCGGATTTCCATCAGGGTGGCGATGCCGATGGCTTCGCCCGTTGGTTTGACGACCGCGTAGGAATAAGGGTCATCGAGCTTGATCCGGCCCGCGAGCCATTCGGAGAACGCATCGAAATCGGGAAGCGGACCATAGGACATGTAGGTCCAGATCTCGTCGTGTCCTTTCACGGCTGCCCACAACGCATCGCCGTGGCGTTGGGCCAGGCGCTCGACGCGTCCATGGCGCCCTTCCAGCACCACCGGTGCAGGCGGCCGTGCCGGCGCCCTGTCCACGGGCGGCCCGACCGGCTGGCCCGGTCAAGGGATGGGCTTCCGATGCGACGGTCATCGTTTTCGCTTTTTCATGTCCTCGGCGAAGAAGCGGTTGAGCTCGGCATTCGCCATGGTGCCGGCCAGGCTGTCGAACTTGCCGGCCTCGGCGATGTCGCGCGCGGCGCGGGTCACCGCCGTCCAGGCCACGCGTGCGAGCGTGCCGCCCAGGCTGACGCGACGCACGCCGAGCTCGGCGAGCGTCTTCAGCGTGAGGTCGGTGGCGGCCGCCATCAGAAAATTCACCGGTTTGGGCGCCACCGCCTTCACCACCGCCGCGATCTGCTCGGGCGTCTTGATGCCGGGCGCGTAGAGGCAGTCGGCGCCGGCCTCCGCAAAGGCCTTGAGCCTGCGGATGGTCTCGTCGAGATCGGGACGGCCGCGGACGAAGCCCTCGCTGCGGGCGGTAAACACCACATCGCCGCCGGCCTTATCGACCGCCGCGCGCGCGGCGCGTACGCGCGCCAGCGCCAAGTCGAAATCATAGAGCGGGATCGCGGGATCGGAGGTCGAATCCTCGATCGACAACCCCGCGACCCCGGTATCGATGCACAGCCGCACGCTCTCGGCCACGCCCTCGGGTGCGTCCGCGTAGCCGTTCTCGAAGTCGGCGTTCACGGGGACATCGGTGGCCGCCACGAGCTCGCGGAAATGCGCGAGCATCATCGCGCGGGACACACCGCCGTCGGGAAGGCCCAGGGTAAAGGCGAAGCCCGCGCTGGTCGAAGCGAGCGCCTTGAAGCCGAGACCTTGCAGATAGCGCGCGCTGCCGATGTCCCACGGATTGGGGAGGACGAAACATCCGGCCTCGTGAAGCTTGCGGAACGTTGCGCGTTTGTCGGCTGTCGTAGGCATGAGCGGAGGGCTCCTTCTTCTGAGTCCCGGAACGGGAAGGTCGACCCGATTGTCTCGAAATTTCGGCGGTGTAGGATGGACCGGGTGCCGCGCTTACGCCAGCCGAAAGAGCTGTCGGAGCGCCGCGCCATGCTCTTAAGGGAGGGCTCGCCATGTCGTCATTCGCGGTTCAATCCGCCAGCCGTCGCAAGTTCCTGCAGTTCCTGGCCGGCAGCCCGTTGCTCGCCGCCGGCGGGGTTGAAGCCTTCGCCGGCGAGGGGCCGGTTGCGGGGACCAAGCTTCCCGACCCCATCATCTGGGCGCCGCTGCGCACGGAGGATCTCATCAAGTCGCCGAAGGACGCGATCAACGTGTTCGATTTCGAGCCGGTCATGCGTGCGCGAGTTCCGCCCGCGCATTTCGGCTACATGGCCTCCGGCATCGACGACGAAGTCACGTTGCGCGCCAATCGCGAAGGCTTCCTGAAATTCCAGCTCCGCCCGCGGCGGCTGGTCGACGTCAGCAAGGTCGACATGTCGACCGAGATCCTGGGCGTCAAATACGACACCCCGATCGTGGTGGCCCCGATCGGCGGCCAGAAGGCCTTCCACGAGGAGGGCGAGATCGCGACCGCCAAGGCGGCCAAAGTCGGCAACCACCTGCAAATTCTCTCCACTGCCACGACCAGCTCGCCCGAGGACGTCACCACCGCCCGCGGCGGCCCGATCTGGTATCAGCTCTATGCCACCAACAAGTGGGACGTGGCCAAGACCTTCGTGACGCGCGCCGAGAAGGCCGGATGCCCGGTGGTCGCGGTGACGGTCGATCGCAACGGCGGTCGCAACCAGGAGACCCTGTTCCGGCTGCGTCCGAGCGATACCCGCGACTGCAACACCTGCCACGACCGTTCCAGCCTGCAGGCGAACCTGGTGCGCCGTTCCATGTATCAGGGCGTCGACATCAGCGGCCTCACCCATACCCAGTCGTCCAATATGACCTGGGATTTCATGAAGCGGTTGCGCGACACCACCAAGATGAAGATCGTGCTCAAGGGCATCCTCGCCTGGGAGGATGCCGTGCTCGCCGTCGATGCCGGCATGGACGGGATCATCGTCTCCAACCACGGCGCGCGCAGCGAAGATTCCGGACGCTCGACCATCGATGCGCTGCCGGAGATCGTCGAGGCCGTGAAGGGCCGCATGCCGATCCTGGTCGACAGCGGCTTCCGCCGCGGCTCCGACATCGTCAAGGCGCTGTGCATGGGCGCGACCGCCGTTTGCGTCGGCCGGCCCTATGCCTGGGGGCTCGGTGCATTCGGGCAGCCCGGCGTCGAGCGCGTGCTCGAGCTGCTGCGCATCGAGACCCGCGCCATGATGCAGCAGATGGGCGCTCCCAGCCTCAAGCACCTGGTGCCGGACATGGTGCGCAGGGCGTGACAGCTTGCGTTTCGCGGCGCGCTGGTGTTGATCCCGCCGTGGTCGGTCATTGCTCCCGTACGCGGGAGCAATGCGTTTTGACCGGCCGAGCGACGAGCGCGTGTGAGATTGGTAGATAAGGTGATCCCATGCTGAGGACCGTTCCGGCCTTCGACCGCATCGGCGAGGAGAACGCCTTTGCCGTGCTTGCGCGCGCCAACGCGCTGATCGCGCAGGGCCGCGACGTCATCAATCTCGGCATCGGCCAGCCCGACTTCCGCACGCCCGGCTTCATCGTCGAGGCCGCCATCAAGGCGTTGCGCGACGGCCATCACGGCTATACGCCGGCGGTCGGGATTGCGCCGCTGCGCGAGGCGGTGGCGGCCGACCTGGCAAAGCGCTTCAAGGTCAACGTATCGCCCGACGAGGTGATGATCCTGCCGGGCGGCAAGCCGACCATGTTCATGTCGATCCTGATGTTCGGCGAGGCAGGCGCCGACATCCTCTATCCCGATCCCGGTTTCCCCATCTATCGCTCCATGATCGAATATACCGGGGCGCGGCCGGTGCCGGTGCCGATCCGGGAGGAGAACAATTTCGCGTTCTCGGCCGAGGAGACGCTCGCGCTGATCACGCCGCAGACGCGGCTCCTGATCGTGAATTCGCCCGCCAACCCGACCGGCGGCGTGACGCCAAAGCGCGAGGTCGACAAGCTGGTGGCGGGCCTGGAGAAGTTTCCCGACGTCGCGGTGATGTCGGACGAGATCTACGACCACATGGTCTATGACGGCGAGACCCATGTGTGCCTGCTGTCCTATCCGTCGATCCGCGATCGGCTGATCCTGCTCAACGGCTGGTCCAAGACCTATGCGATGACCGGCTGGCGGCTGGGCTACGCGATCTGGCCGGGCAAGCTCTACGACTATGCCCGGAAGCTAGCGGTCAACCTGCATTCCTGCGTCAACGCCTCGGCGCAATATGCCGGGCTCGCGGCGTTGCAGGGCCCGCAGGACGAGGTCACAAAGATGGTGGCCGAGTTCGACCGGCGCCGAAAGGTCGTGGTGGAGGGGCTCAACCGCCTCCCCGGCGTCTCCTGCGCCACGCCCAAGGGCGCGTTCTATGCGTTTCCCAACATCAAGCGCACGGGCTGGCCGGCGAAGGCGCTCGCCGCCTCGCTGCTGGAGGACGCCGGCGTCGCCATCATCGGCGGCCCCGACTTCGGCATCCTCGGCGAGGGCTACGTGCGGCTCTCCTACGCCAACTCGACCGAGAATATTCTGCGCGCGCTCGATCGCATGGGCGAGTTCCTGATCAGCCGCAAAGCGGCGTAGCCGGCGCGACCAACAACGCACCATGTCCCAACTTTCCGAAGAACAGCGCCTGATGCGGCAGTCGTGCCGCGACTTCGTCGACGACGTCGTCATTCCGTTCATCCGCGGCAACTGGCAGCGCGAATGGATCATGACCCCGGAGCAGCGGCTGCCGCGCGAAATCCTGGAAGGCGCGGAGAAGGTCGGCATCCGCACGCTCGGCGTACCGGAGGCGTTCGGCGGGTTCGAGCTCGATCCCGCAAGCGAGGTGCAGACCTTCGCGATGATCTCCGAGGAGATCGCGCGCGGCGATTCCGGCCTGGCCGACAAGCTGGTGCAGAACTGGAAGGTGTCGGTGCTGTTGCGCAAGCTCGCGCCGCGCCACCTGCAGGAGCGGTGGTTCAAGCGCCTGGTCGAGGACCCGCAGTTCCTGCTCGCCCATTGCCTGACCGAGCCGCGCGGCGCCTCCGACCGCTGGCTGCCCTACGACGTGCCGGAAGCCGCGATGCAGACGCGCGCGGTGAAGACAAACGGCGAATGGGTGATCAACGGCCGCAAGCAGTTCATCTCCAACGGCTATGACGCCGGCCTCTACGTCGTCTATGCCAATACCAATCCCAAGGTCGGCATGCTGCAGGGCACGTCGTCATTTCTCGTGCCCCGGGACACGCCTGGGCTCACGGTCGCGCGCTGCAACGAGACGCTGGGCTGCCGGTTCATGAACAACGGTGAGCTCGTGTTCGAGGACATGCGCGTGCCGGCGGACCATCTGCTGGTCGAGAACGACGCGCTCGGCAAGGCCGGCGTCTATTTCCGGCCGGGCAAGATCATCCAGGCCTCGAAGAACCTCGGCGTCGGCGTGCGCGCCTTCGAGGTCACCTCCGACTACGTGCAGAACTACGTGCAGGGCGGGAGAATCCTCATCAAGCACCAGGCAGTGGCGCTGCGCCTTGCCGACATGGCCACCCGCATCGAGGCGGTGCGCGCGCTCCTCGAGCGCGCGGCGCGCGCGGTCGACGACAACGCTCCCGAAGCCGACACGCTCTGCAACATGGCGAAGGTCTACGCCTCGGAGGAGATCATGAAAGTCGCCCAGCATGCGGTCGAGCTGCATGGCGGCAACGGCATGATGCTCGATTTCGGAGTTGAGAAGCTCCTGCGCGACGCCGCCATCTTCCTGCACATGGACGCCACCGTCGACATCTCGAAGCTCAAGATCGTCAAGTCGATGTTTCCTGCCACCGCGGGAAAATATGCCGGCCCGGAATAGGCCCGAGCCTCAACCCTTCTGCGTCAGGCGGAAGCCGGTGAGCACGATCGCGAAGCCCGCGAGCTGCGCGAGGCTCGGCACCTCGCCGAGCGCGAGAAAGCCGATCAGCAGCGTGAATCCCGGCACCAGCGAGGGAAAGACGGCGGCGCGGCCGGCGCCCAGCAGCACGACCGAGCGGGTGAAAAGGTAGGTCGCGCCGGCGCCGGCGAAGATGCCCTGCACCAGAGCCTGCAGCAGATTCTCCCCGAGCCCCAAGGCGATCATGTGCTCGAAGCCGAAGGCAAGCCAATGGATCGGAAGCGCGACCAGCGCCACCACGCTGGTGACTGCGACCGCACGCGTCGGCGCGACGCGCCAGAGCCGCAGCAACGTTCCAAACACAGCGAACAGGAGGCCGGCGGTGACGAAGGAGAGATCGCCGATCAGGCCATGCGCTCCGATGGTGGCGAGCGCGTCGGCGCCGATCACGGCGAGGCCCAAGACGATGACGGCGGCGCCGATCGCGCGCTGTGCCGGCAGCTTCTCCTTCAGCACCAGGCTCGCGAGCAAGAGCCCGCCGAGCGCCGCACAGGAGGGCTGGATCACCCCGCCATGGGCGAGCGGCACGAACAGGAAGCCGGCATAGCTGAAGAGCGCGAGCGGCGGCCCGCCGAACAGCGTCAGCGCGACGCCCTTGCCCCAGCCCACGCCGCCGAGACCGCCGAGGCCGTCGCGCGCGAGCAACGGCAGGAACACGAGCCCGGCCCAGACGAAGCGATGCAACGCGATGTCTGCCGGCGAGAATCCGATGGCGATGCCGTGGCGTGCCGCCACGAATCCGGCTGCCCAGAACAACGCCGCGCCCGCGCCGCACAGGATGCCGGCGGCGGTCGCGGGCCTACCCGGCGCGGGAGCGGTGGAACTGGATTTCAAGCCAAATCCTTTCGCGTGCGCCTGTTCGGCATAGGTGCGGATCGGTCACTGGGACTCGCGATCATAATTAACAGTTGCCGCGCCGCGCGTGGGCATTACCAATGGCACCAAGGATTCGCCCACCATGGCTGCTCTCGACGCCGCCCACCTCGGCATTCTGCTCGGTTCTCTCCTGGTCCTGGCCGGCATCATGTCGAGCCTGGTGGCGATGCGCTTCGGCGCGCCGCTGTTGCTGGTGTTCCTGATCGTCGGGATGCTCGCGGGCGAGGCGGGACCCGGCGGGCTCAAGTTCGACGACGTGCACACGACGTATGTCGTGGGCTCGATCGCGCTCGCCCTGATCCTGTTCGACGGCGGCTTGCGAACGCGCTTTGCGACCTTCCGCAGCGTGCTGGCGCCGGCGGGCATGCTCGCGACCTTGGGTGTCCTGCTGACGGCGGCAGCCACCGCGCCGGTTGCAAAATACCTGCTGGACATGAGCTGGACCGAGGCGCTGCTGGTCGGCGCGGTCGTCGCTTCGACCGACGCCGCGGCGGTATTCTTCCTGGTTCACGCCCGCGGATTGCGCCTGCGGCCGCGCGTCGGCGCCACCCTCGAGGTCGAATCCGGCAGCAACGACCCGTTCGCGGTCCTGCTCACCATTCTGCTGGTCGAGTTTCTTACGGTGGGCGAGGGCTCGTGGCAGCATGTGCTGTTCGTGCTCGCCGAGCAGGCCGTGCTCGGCACCGTCATCGGCATTCTCGGAGCGCGCGCCGTCGTGTTCGTGCTCAACCGGCTGGCGCTGGCGCAGGGGCTGCACGCACCGTTCGTGGCCATCAGCGCACTCGTCATCTTCGGCCTCGCCTCGGCGCTGCACGCCTCGGGCTTTCTCGCCGTCTATCTCGCCGGGCTCGTGGTCGGCAACCGCCCGGCGCGCGCACACAACACGGTGGTCGTGTTTCTCGACGCCGTGACGTGGCTCGCGCAGATCGTGATGTTCGTGCTGCTCGGGTTGCTGGTTTGGCCGGCGCGCCTGCTCGAGAGCCTCGGGCCGGCGCTCGCGGTCGCGTTCACGCTCATGGTCATTGCTCGCCCCGTCGCCGTGTTCGCGTGCCTGGCGCCGTTTCGTTTCTCGCTACGGGAAAAGGCCTTCATCTCCTGGGTCGGCCTGCGCGGGGCGGTCGGCATTTTCCTGGCGTCGATCCCGCTGCTGGTCGGGTTGCCGAACGCCTACCGCTATTTCGACATTGCCTTCGTGGTCGTGCTGACCTCGCTGTTGATCCAGGGCTGGACCATCACCTGGGCGGCGCGGCGGCTGCACATTGCCCTGCCGCGCCATGATCCGTTGCCGCGCCGGGTCGAGCTCGACCTGCCCGGGCAGCTCGAGCAGGAGATCGTGGGCTACCCGGTGTCCGCCAACAGCCCCTATCTCAAGCGCGGCCTGCTGCCGTCATGGGCGCGGCCGACGTTGGTGGTGCGCGAGGAGAAGATCCTCAGCCCCACCGAGGCGCGGCCGGTGCAGCAGGGCGACTACGTCTACCTGCTGGCGCCGCCGGAAAAGGCGCAGGCGCTCGACCGCTTCTTCGTCGACATGCCGCCGCCGGCGGTACCCGACCCGCGCCTGCTCGGCGATTTCTTCGTCGCCGGCGACGTGACGCTCGGTGCCTTGGCGGAGATCTACGGGCTGTCGATTGCCCCGGACGCCGCCGAGGTCGCGCTGGCCGATCATATCGCGGAGGAGCTCGGGCGGCGCCCGAAGCAGGGCGACGTCGTGCCGCTCGGTCCGATCGCGCTGGTGGCGCATCGCGTGAGGGATGGCCGCGTCACCAGCGTCGGCCTGCGGCTCGCGGAAGACGACACGCCGCCGGCAACGCTCGCGGCCACGCTCAAGAAAATCGCCCGCGATCTGTGGTCGCGTTTCGGGTGATGGGTTGCATGCTTTGTGTCCCGGACGAATACCGCGGGGCCAACGGCCGAAGCGCCCGGTGTGGCTCTGGGTCCCGGATCATCGCGCGCCTACGCGCGCTCGTCCGGGACACGAGAGTGGATGCCAGCCCGCGCCGCCCATTCCGCGATGATGGCGGCGAGCGCGTCGAGGCCGTCGGTCAGCGCCGCCGGTCCCGGCTGCAGGATCAGCGGCGACTTGATCTCGCGCAGGAAGCCGTCGCGCACGGCGGGAACGTCGGCAAGGCCCGGCCGCGCCGCGACCTTGGCCGGCACGAATTTCTTGCCGCACCAGGAGCCGACGATGATGTCGGGCGCCGCGGCGACGAGCTCCGGCGCCGACACGATGCGGTCCTTGGCGTTCTTGGCTCGGGACAGCGCCGGGAACACGTCGATGCCGCCGGCGATGTCGATGAGCTCGGACACCCAGCGGATGCCGGAGATCATCGGCTCGTCCCATTCCTCGAAATAGACCCGCGGACGGTGCGCGAGCGCGGCGGTGCGCCCGCGCGTCTCCTCCAGTCGCAATTCCAAAGAGTGCGCGAGCGCCTCGGCCTTCGACCCCTGGCCCACGAGCGCACCGAGCGTGCGGATCATGTCGAGGATGCCGGCGATGTCGCGCTGATTGAAGGCGTGGACCGCGATGTTGCGGCGGATCAGCTCGGCGGCGATGTCGGCCTGCAGATCGGAAAAGGTGAGAACGAGGTCGGGCCCGAGCGCGAGGATTTTCTCGACGTCGGCGGAGATGAAGGCGGAGACCCGCGGCTTCTCCTTGCGCACGCGTGCCGGCCGCACCGCATAGCCCGACACGCCGACGATGCGGCGCTCCTCGCCGAGGAGATAGAGCGTCTCCACGGTCTCCTCGGTCAGACAGACGATGCGCTCGGGCGGAAACATGAAGCTTTATAGCCTTACTTTTTCAACAGCATCGGCCAAGAGCGGACATCCTGGTGCCAAGGCGGCAACACCGTGAACTGAGCAGATTAAAATCAGTCAGTGGAAACGTCGTACCAGTTCCAATTGCCCTTTCACTGACAAAGAAGATACCGGCCACAGAACCACGTGGTCTGTGTCCGTGCGCTCCGCCGCAGCCTCGACACGCTTCGCTCAGAACAGAACACGGGGTTGCGCTGGGGAAAGTAATTGCCTGTCTGTGTACCTTCGCTTTGGGAAGTTCACATCGTCGAAAATGTGACAAATTTGCACCAATCGGATTTGTTTTTTGTCGTTCCTCAATGCCGCGCACCAATACGCTCCGCATTGGTATACAATTATTGAGTCATCAAAATCGTGAATGACAAGCATTGGATCGGGGCACGCCACTGGCATTTGCCGGCCTGTAGAACAGTTCAAAAAGGGCAACAGCCCCTAACCCCGATCGCAACGCTCTGTCGACGATAGGACCGGGGAAATGCGCATCGCTCCCGAAAGCAAGCGCGCGCCTGCGTGTGGGGTCTTGTTCGCAACATGCGTATCTCGCAGATCACGTTTGGGTCGTTGGAGGTGGGGTTATCGGTCAGGCGCTGAAAGATCGATGGATGATTAGGCGCAGGCGAGAGCCTCCGGCCAGCGCCTTTGGCGCCGTACTGCCTGCCGCATTTCGTGTTGTGCTTGCGAATACTCGGCGACGTCTCTTGCGTGGAGCACCTGCTATCTCTTTGGGACTAGCGTGGAGCGTTAGCGCCAATGCGGCCGACTTGCAGTGGAGCGCCAACGGCGTCACGCCGGGTGGCGGTGGCACGGGCACCTGGAACACCACCACCCCGCTCTGGTTCAATGGCGCCACCTTCCAGACCTGGAACAATGCCGCACTTGATAATGCCGTGTTCGGCGGAACCGCCGGTACGGTAACCCTGGGCGTCGCCATCACGGCGCATAATCTCACGTTCAATACCAGCGGCTATACCGTGACGGGCAACACGCTCACTTTGGGCGGGGTCAGCCCCACCATCGGCGTGGTGTCGGGCGGCAACGCGACCGTCGGCTCGGTCATGGCCGGCACGGCGGGCCTGACCCAGGCCGGTCCCGGTACGCTCATCCTCACCGGTGCCAACACCTATACCGGGGGCACGACGATCAGCGCCGGGACGCTGCAGATCGGCAATGGCGGCACCACCGGCAGCGTCGCCGGCAACATCGTCGACAACACCGCGCTGGTGTTCAACCGCAGCAACAATCTGACCTATGCCGGCGTCATCAGCGGCACCGGCTCGCTCACCAAGAGTGGGGCCGGCACGCTGACGCTGACGGGGAACAGCACCTATACCGGGGGCACGACGATCAGCGCCGGGACGCTTGCCGTCAGCAGCGACGCCAACCTCGGCGCTGCTTCCGGCGGACTCACCTTCGGCGGCGGGACGCTGCAGTCTACTGCGACCTTCAGCTCCAACCGCGGCGTGACGCTTACCGGCGGCGGCACGCTCAATACCAACGCTGCGACAACATTGACGTTGGGAGGCGCCATCACCGGAACCGGGTCGCTCACCAAGAGCGGGACGGGCACGCTGGCGCTGTCGGGAAACAATACCTACACGGGCACCACGACGATCAGCGCCGGGACGCTGGCGCTGAGCGGGAGCATTGCGTCGTCGAGCCAGGTGAACGTGTCGAACGCGGCCGGCACGTTCGACATTTCGGGGACCAGTTCGGGCGCGACGATCACGACGCTGAACGGCGTCGCCAACAGCCATGTGTCGCTGGGCGGCCAGACGCTGACGATTTCGAACGGGTTGACCACCTATGCGGGCATCATCCAGGGCACGGGCGGGCTGACGGTGACCGGCGGCACCCAGACCCTGAGCGGCGCCAACACCTATACCGGCGGCACGACGATCAATGCTGGGACCCTTGCCGTCAGCAGCGACGCCAACCTCGGCGCTGCTTCCGGCGGGCTCACCTTCGGCGGCGGGACGCTGCAGTCTACTGCGACCTTCAGCTCCAACCGCGGCGTGACGCTTACCGGCGGCGGTACGTTCAATACCAACGCTGCGACAACATTGACGTTGGGAGGCGCCATCACCGGAGCCGGGTCGCTCACCAAGAGCGGCACGGGCACGCTGGCGCTGACGGGGGACGCACCTACACGGGCGCGACGACGATCAGCGGCGGGACGCTGCAGATCGGCAATGGCGGCACCACCGGCGGCATCGCCGGCAACATCGTCGACAACGCGGCGCTCGTGTTCAACCGGAGCGACACGCTGACCTATGGCGGCGTGATCAGCGGCACCGGCTCGCTCACCAAGGCCGGGCCCGGCACGCTCGATCCTCGACCGGCGCCAACAGCTACACCGGCACCACGACGATCAGCGCCGGCACGCTGCAGATCGGCAATGGCGGCACCACCGGCAGCATCGGGACCGGCAACATC
Source organism: uncultured Alphaproteobacteria bacterium (assembly GCA_963827585.1). Taxonomy (GTDB): domain Bacteria; phylum Pseudomonadota; class Alphaproteobacteria; order Rhizobiales; family Xanthobacteraceae; genus VAZQ01. Next base: position 351,933 of record CAWHCK010000060.1, on the reverse strand, counting down.
GTCGACAACGGCGCGCTCGTGTTCAACCGCAGCGACACGTTCACCTATGGCGGCGTGATCAGCGGCACCGGCTCGCTGACGCAGGCGGGACCGGCACGCTCATCCTCACCGGCGCCAACACCTACACCGGCGGCACGACGATCAGCGCCGGGACGCTGCAGATCGGCAATGGCGGCACGACCGGCAGCGTCGCCGGCAACATCGTCGACAACGGCGCGCTGGTGTTCAACCGCAGCAACACGCTGACCTATGCCGGCGTCGATCAGCGGCACCGGCTCGCTCACCAAGGCCGGCGACCGGCACGCTGATCCTCACCGGCGCCAACACCTACACCGGCGGCACGACGATCAGCGCCGGGACGCTGCAGATCGGCAATGGCGGCACCACCGGCAGCGTCGCCGGCGACATCGTCAACAACGGCGCGCTGGTGTTCAACCGCACCGGCACGCTGACCTTTGGCGGCGTGATCAGCGGCACCGGGTCGCTCACCAAGAGCGGCGACGGGCACGCTGACGCTGACCGGGAGACAATACCTACACCGGCACCACGACGATCAGCGCCGGGACGCTGCAGATCGGCAATGGCGGCACCACCGGCAGCATCGCCGGCAACATCGTCAACAACGCCGCGCTCGCGTTCAACCGGAGCGACACGCTGACCTATGGCGGCGTGATCAGCGGCACCGGCTCGCTCACCCAGGCGGGCACCGGCACGCTGATCCTGACCGGCGCCAACACCTACACCGGCAGCACGACGATCAGCGCGGGCACGCTGCAGATCGGCAATGGCGGCACCACCGGCAGCGTCGGCACTGGCAACATCGTCGACAACGGCGCGCTCGTGTTCAACCGCAGCGACACGCTGACCTATGGCGGCGTGATCAGCGGCACCGGCTCGCTGACCCAGGCCGGCACCGGCACGCTGATCCTCACCGGCACCAACACCTATACCGGCGGCACGACGATCAGCGCCGGGACGCTGCAGATCGGCAATGGCGGCACCACCGGCAGCGTCGCCGGCAACATCGTCGACAACGGCGCGCTGGTGTTCAACCGCAGCAACAACTCTGACCTATGCCGGCGTCGATCAGCGGCACCGGCTCGCTCACCAAGAGTCGGCGCCGGCACGCTGACGCTGACCGGCGACAACACCTATACCGGCGGCACGACGATCAGCGCCGGGACGCTTGCCGTCAGCAGCGACGCCAACCTCGGCGCTGCTTCCGGCGGACTCACCTTCGGCGGCGGGACGCTGCAGTCTACTGCGACCTTCAGCTCCAACCGCGGCGTGACGCTTACCGGCGGCGGCACGCTCAATACCAACGCTGCGACAACATTGACGTTGGGAGGCGCCATCACCGGAACCGGGTCGCTCACCAAGAGCGGGACGGGCACGCTGGCGCTGTCGGGAAACAATACCTACACGGGCACCACGACGATCAGCGCCGGGACGCTGGCGCTGAGCGGGAGCATTGCGTCGTCGAGCCAGGTGAACGTGTCGAACGCGGCCGGCACGTTCGACATTTCGGGGACCAGTTCGGGCGCGACGATCACGACGCTGAACGGCGTCGCCAACAGCCATGTGTCGCTGGGCGGCCAGACGCTGACGATTTCGAACGGGTTGACCACCTATGCGGGCATCATCCAGGGCACGGGCGGGCTGACGATGACCGGCGGCACCCAGACCCTGAGCGGCGCCAACACCTACACCGGGGGCACGACGATCAGCGCCGGGACGCTGCAGATCGGCAATGGCGGCGCCACCGGCAGCGTCACTGGCGACATCGTCGACAACGCCGCGCTGGTGTTCAACCGCACCGGCACGCTGACATATGGCGGCGTGATCAGCGGCACCGGCTCGCTCGCCAAGATCGGGACGGGCACGCTGACGCTGACGGGGAACAATACCTACGCCGGCGGCACGACGATCAATGCCGGGACCCTTGCCGTCAGCAGCGACGCCAATCTCGGCGCCGCTTCCGGCGGGCTCACCTTCGGCGGCGGGACGCTGCAGTCTACTGCCACCTTCAGCTCGAACCGCGGCGTGACGCTTACCGGCGGCGGCACGTTCAATACCAACGCTGCGACAACATTGACGTTGGGAGGCGCCATCACCGGAGCCGGCTCGCTCACCAAGAGCGGGACGGGCACGCTGACGCTGTCGGGGAACAATACCTACACGGGCACTACGACCATCAGCGGCGGAACGCTGGCCGTCGGCAGCGACGTCAACCTCGGCGCGGCTACCGGCATACTCAGCTTAAGAGGGGGCGGCACGCTACAGTTTCTTGCGGACTTCACCTCGGACCGCAACGTGACGATTGGTCCCGGCAATGCCATCTTCGACACCAACGGCCACGACGCGACGTTGGGAGGCGCGATCACCGTCGGCTCGTCGAGCACCGAGCTCCACAAGATCGGGGTGGGCACGCTGACGCTGACGGGGAACAACATCTATACCGGGCAACTCCAGATCAATGCCGGGTCGCTGATCCTCACCGGCGACAACCAGCCAAGCATCACGTCCACGCCAATCAACAGCGGCGCAACGCTGCAGATCGGCAATGGCGGCGGGACCGGGTCGCTCGCGGCGAACGTCACTAGTGACGGCTTATTCATCATCAATAGGTCAAACGCCTACACCTTCGACGGCGTCATTTCCGGAACCGGCTCGTTCGTGCAGATGGGCGCCGGCACGACCACCCTCACCGCCAACAACACCTATGGCGGCGGCACCACGATCAGCGCCGGGACGCTAGCCGTCAGCGCCGACGCCAATCTCGGCAATACGTCGGGCGGGCTCAGCTTCGGCGGCGGGGCGCTGCAGTATCTTGCGGGCTTCACCTCGAACCGCGGCCTGACGCTCAATGCCGGCGGCGGCACGTTCGACACCAATGGCAACGACGCGACGCTGTCGGGCACGATCGGCGGCGCCGGCGGCCTTGCCAAGATCGGCACCGGCACGCTGACACTCTCGGGCAGCGGCAGCTATTCGGGCGCGACGGCGGTCAATGCCGGTACGCTGCAGGCCGGGGCGGAGAATGCCTTGTCGTCGAGCAGTGCGTTCACGGTCGCCTCCGCCGCCATCCTCGACCTCAACAGCTTCAGCCAGACCATCGGCTCGCTGGCGGGCGCCGGCAACGTGACGCTGGGCTCGGCCACACTCACGACCGGCAACGACAACACGAGCACGACCTACTCCGGCGTCATGTCGGGCACCGGGGGGCTCAGCAAGATCGGCGCCGGCACGCTGACGCTCTCGGGCAGCGGCAGCTATTCGGGCGCGACGGCGGTCAATGCCGGTACGCTGCAGGGCGGGGCGGCGAATGCCTTGTCGTCGAGCAGCGCGTTCACGGTCGCCTCCGCCGCCATCCTCGACCTCAACAGCTTCAGCCAGACCATCGGCTCGCTGGCGGGCGCCGGCAATGTGACGCTGGGCTCGGCGACACTCACGACCGGCAACGACAACACGAGCACGACCTACTCCGGCGTCATGTCGGGCACCGGGGGCCTCAGCAAGATCGGCGCCGGCGCGCTGACACTCTCGGGCAGCGGCAGCTATTCGGGCGCGACGGCGGTCAATGCCGGTACGCTGCAGGCCGGGGCGGAGAATGCCTTGTCGTCGAGCAGTGCGTTCACGGTCGCCTCCGCCGCCATCCTCGACCTCAACAGCTTCAGCCAGACCATCGGCTCGCTGGCGGGCGCCGGCAACGTGACGCTGGGCTCGGCGACGCTGCACGACCGGCAACGACAACACGAGCACGACCTACTCCGGCGTCATGTCGGGCACCGGGGGGCTCAGCAAGATCGGCGCCGGCACGCTGACACTCTCGGGCAGCGGCAGCTATTCGGGCGCGACGGCGGTCAATGCCGGTACGCTGCAGGGCGGGGCGGCGAATGCCTTGTCGTCGAGCAGCGCGTTCACGGTCGCCTCCGCCGCCATCCTCGACCTCAACAGCTTCAGCCAGACCATCGGCTCGCTGGCGGGCGCCGGCAATGTCGCGCTCGGTTCGGCGACGCTGACCACGAACGGCGACAACACGAGCACGACCTACTCCGGCATCATGTCGGGCACCGGGGGGCTCAGCAAGATCGGCGCCGGCGCGCTGACACTCTCGGGCAGCGGCAGCTATTCGGGCGCGACGGCGGTCAATGCCGGTACGCTGCAGGCCGGGGCGGCGAATGCCTTGTCGTCGAGCAGTGCGTTCACGGTCGCCTCCGCCGCCATCCTCGACCTCAACAGCTTCAGCCAGACCATCGGCTCGCTGGCGGGCGCCGGCAACGTGACGCTGGGCTCGGCCACACTCACGACCGGCAACGACAACACGAGCACGACCTACTCCGGCGTCATCGTCGGGCACCGGGGGCCTCAGCAAGATCGGCGCCGGCACGCTGACGCTCTCGGGCAGCGGCAGCTATTCGGGCGCGACGGCGGTCAATGCCGGCACGCTGCAGGCCGGGGCGACGAATGCCTTCTCGTCGAGCAGTGCGTTCACGGTCGGCACCGGCGCCACGCTCGACCTCAACAGCTTCAGCCAGACCATCGGCTCGCTGGCGGGCGCCGGCAATGTCGACGCTCGGTTCGGCGACGCTGACCACGAACGGCGACAACACGAGCACGACCTACTCCGGCGTCATGTCGGGCACCGGGGGCCTCAGCAAGATCGGCGCCGGCACGCTGACGCTGTCGGGCAGCGGCAGCTATTCGGGCGCGACGGCGGTCAATGCCGGCACGCTGCAGGCCGGGGCGACGAATGCCTTCTCGTCGAGCAGCGCGTTCACGGTCGGCCCCGGCGCCACCATCGACCTCGTCGAGCTTCAACCAGACCATCGGCTCGCTGGCGGGCGCCGGCAGCGTGACGCTGGGCTCGGCAACGCTGACGACCGGCAATGACGGGACTTCGACGACGTTCTCGGGGGCCATCAGCGGCACCGGTGGGCTGACCAAAGTCGGCGGTGGTGTGTTTACCCTCACCGGCGCCAACACCTACACCGGGGGCACGACGATCAGTACCGGGATGCTGCAGCTCGGCAATGGCGGCACGAGCGGCTCGATCCTGGGTGACGTGCTCAACAACGGCACCTTCGACATCAACCGCTTCGACACCTATATCTTCGGCGGCCTGATTTCCGGAACCGGCGCCTTCCAGCAGGACGGCATCGGCACCACGGTTTTTACCGGGGCCCACACCTATGGCGGCGGCACCACGATCAGTGCCGGCACGCTGCAGCTCGGCAATGGCGGCGCCACTGGCAGTATCGTCGGCAATATCGTCGACAACAGTGCGCTCGCGTTCAATCGCTCCAACGCCTTTACCTTTGGCGGTGTCATCAGCGGCACCGGCACTCTGCAACAGCAGGGTGGCGGCGTTCTCACCCTGACCGGCGCCAGCACCTATACCGGCGCCACGTCGATCAATGCCGGCACGCTGCTAGTGAACGGCTCGCTCGGCAACACGGCGGTGAGCGTCAATGCGGGGGCGACGCTCGGTGGCTCGGGGACGATCGCAGGCAGCGTGACCGTCGCCAACGGCGGCAGCGTATCGCCGGGCTCCAGCCCCGGCACGCTCACCGTCGGCTCCCTCGCGCTCTCCTCCGGCTCATTTCTGAATTACGAGCTCGGGCTGCCCAACATCTTCAACAACGGTGGCAGCGACCGGATCGACGTCACCGGCAATCTGATCCTCGCCGGCACCCTCAACATCAGCGATTCGGGCGGCATGGGCACCGGGATCTATCGCCTGTTCAACTATGGCGGCGCGCTGACCTACAACGGACTCGCCTTCGGCACCCTGCCGCCGAATTTCAGCGCCGCCGCCCTGACCGTGCAGACGACGATCGCCAACCAGGTCAACCTGATCGTCCAGGGCGCCAGCGGCCCGCTCCAGTTCTGGAACGGCGCGCAAACGACCCCGAACGGCACTGTCAACGGCGGCACTGGAACCTGGGATGCGGCCACGACCAACTGGACCAACCAGAACGGCTCGGCGACGGCGCCTTGGGGCAGCGGTTTCGCGGTCTTCACCGGTGCGGCTGGCACGGTCGCGGTGGCAGGCGCCCAACCCTTCACAGGCCTGCAGTTCATAACCGACGGCTATCACCTCGTTGCCGGCACGGGCGGCGCGCTCACGCCGGTGGGCACGGCCGCGTTGCGCGTCGATCCCGGCGCGACGGCCGAGATCGCCGCGCCGATCGCGGGCACAGGCGGCATCAACAAGGTCGACGCGGGCACGCTCGTCCTCTCCGGAAGCAACAGCTACAGCGGCGGGACGACTCTGTCGGGCGGCATCCTGCAAGTGTCCTCCGATGGCAATCTCGGCGCGGCCTCGGGCGGGCTGACCTTCGACGGCGGCGCACTGCGGGTAACCGGCACCAGCTTCCAGTCGACCGCGCGCGGCATCACCTGGGGACCTGCTGGCGGCGGCTTCGACATCGCCGACGCGGCGAACGTCTTCACGGTGGGACAAGCCCTGTCGGGCCCGGGCGGCCTTCTAAAGGCCGGCGACGGCACGCTGGTTCTGACGGGCACGAATGGCTACACCGGCGGCACCATGATCACTGCCGGCACGCTACAGCTCGGCAATGGCGGCACCAACGGTTCGATCCTGGGTGACGTGCTCAACAACGGCACCTTCGCCATCAACCGCTCCGACACCTACACCTTCGGCGGTCTGAGTTCCGGAACCGGCTCGCTCACCCAGGCGGGCACCGGCGCTACGATCCTCATCGGCGCAAACACCTATACCGGCGGCACCACGATCAGCGCCGGGACGCTGCAGCTCGGCGACGGCGGCACGAGTGGTTCGATCCTGGGCGACGTGCTCAACAACGGCACCTTCGTCATCAACCGCTCCGACGTCTACACCTTCGGCGGCGTCATTTCCGGCACTGGCTCGTTCGTGCAAATGGGTCCGGGGACCGCGGTCCTCACCGGCAACAACACCTATTCCGGCGGCACCACGGTCAACGCCGGCACGCTGCAGCTCGGGCCCGGCGGCAATCTCGCTCCGACCGGCGCGCTCACCGTGAATGCCAGCGGCATCTTCAATCTCAACGGTTTCAACCAGATGGTGGGCGACCTGTTGGGCTCAGGCCTGATCACGCTCGGCAGCGGCACGCTCGCTGCAGGAACCGCGAATTCAACAATCTTCGCCGGCGCGATCTCCGGCACCGGCGGGTTCATCAAGCAGGGCACCGGAACGCTGATGTTCACGGGGGCGAGCACCTATACCGGCGCGACGAATGTCAATGCCGGCGCCTTGGTCGTGAACGGTTCGATCGCCAATTCGGCCGTGACCGTCAACAGCGGCGCCGCCCTCGCCGGCACCGGCGCGGTGGGTGCGGCCACGATCAATAGCGGCGGCATCTTTGCGCCCGGCCCGGGGGGCACGCCTGGTTCGATGACGGTTGCCGGCAATCTCGCGTTCCAGTCGGGGGCGCTCTATCTCGTGCAGGCCAATCCGTCGATTGCGTCGAGCGCCCATGTGATAACGGGCGGCTCCGCGACGCTGGCGGGAACCGTGCAGGCGGTGTTCGCATCGGGAAGCTACGTGTCGCGCACCTACACCATCCTCACGGCCGCGGGTGGTCTCGCCGGCACCACGTTCAACAGCTTGACCACGACCAATCTCCCCGCCGGTTTCACGCCGAGCCTGAGCTACGGCAATACCGAAGTTATCTTGAACCTCACCGCGGCGCTCGGGACCGGAGGTTTGAGCGGCAACCAGCGCAACGTCGCCGGTGCGCTCAACAATTTCTTCAACAATGGCGGCGCGCTGCCGCCCGCCTTCGTGAGCGTGTTCGGTCTCACCGGCTCCAATCGCGGCAATGCATTGAGCCAGCTCTCCGGCGAGGCCGCGACCGGCGGCCAGCAGGTCGGCTTCCAGATGACCAATCAGTTCCTGGGGCTCCTGCTCGATCCCTTCGTCGACGGCCGCAGCGGCGTGCCCGGCGCAAGCGGGCCCGCGCTCGGCTTTGCGCCCGAGCGCGAGACGCTGCCGGAGGACATCGCGCTCGCCTATTCGTCGGTGCTCAAGACCCCAGTGACGAAGGCGCCGCCGCTCTACGGGCCGCGCTGGGCCGTCTGGGGCTCGGCCTATGGCGGCGGCAACCGCACCAGCGGCGACCCGGCGGTGCTGGGCAGCCATGATCTGTCCGCGCGCGCGGCGGGGTTCGCTGGCGGGCTCGACTATCATCTCTCGCGCGACACCGTGGTCGGCGTCGCGCTCGCCGGCGGCGGCACCGATTGGAGCCTGGCGCAGGGGCTGGGCGGCGGCAAAAGCGATGCCTTCCAGGCCGGCGTCTACGGCGCAACGCGCTCGGGACCTGCGTATATCGCTGCGGCCTTCGCCTACACCAATCACTGGATGTCGACCGACCGCTTCGCCTTCGCCGGCGATCATCTCACCGCCAGCTTTAGCGCGCAGAGCCTCGGCGCGAGGGTCGAAAGCGGCTATCGCTTCGCGACCGCCTTCGGCGGCTTCACCCCTTACGCGGCGGTGCAAGCGCAGAGCTTCCGCACCCCGAGCTACACCGAGACCGATGTCAACGGCGGCGGCTTTGCGCTGTCCTACAACGCGCGCACCGGCTCCGATACCAGGAGCGAGTTGGGAGCGCGCTTCGACCGCTTGGTGGCCTTCAATCCCAGCGCCGTGCTCGCGTTGCGCGCGCGGCTCGCCTGGGCGCACGACTGGGTGAGCGACCCGACGCTTGCCGCTGTTTTCCAGACGCTGCCGGGTGCGAGCTTCATCGTCAACGGCGCGGCACCGGCGAAGGACTCCGCGCTGGTGTCGACGGGCACCGAGCTTCGCCTCGCCAACGGCGTCTCGCTCATCGGCAAATTCGACGGCGAGCTCGCCCGCCGCTCCTCCACCTATGCCGGCACCGGGATGGTGCGCTACGCGTGGTGAATTGAAAGCGTTCAGGGTTTTGCCGTCAGGTCAGCCGGGGCCGACATCACGCCACCAATCCGGGAGCCCGCGGCGAGCATATCCTTTTCCAAACCACCGTTGAATTTGGTCGTAAAACTCGAAAATGGAGGAGCGCGAGCAATGATTGAATCCGTTCGCGTTCACCGTAATCTTTGAATGAATGTTACTCACTCGCGGTTCAAAATAGTCTTACAATAGGTGCCTAAGTCGGGCTTGACCCGCGACGGTTTGGCTTGAAATCACTGTGCGTGCCGCAGACTCGATCACCTCCCACTGCTTGCGGGGAGGTGGCGTGCCGGGTGGGGAATCGCATGGCCGAGGCAGCGCCGATTGAAGGCGAGTACGATTACGTCGTGGTCGGCGCGGGTTCGGCCGGCTGCGTGCTGGCGAACCGGCTCTCCGCCGATCCCGCCACGCGCGTGCTGCTGCTCGAAGCCGGCGGCATGGACAATTGGATCTGGCTCCACATCCCGGTCGGCTACCTCTTCGCCATCGGCAACCCGCGCTCGGACTGGATGTTCAAGACCGAACCGGAGGAGGGGCTCAACGGCCGCAGCCTCGCCTATCCGCGCGGCAAGGTGATCGGCGGCTCCTCCGCGATCAATGCCATGATCTATATGCGCGGCCAGGCTGCCGATTACGATCACTGGCGTCAGCTCGGGCTCGCCGGCTGGAGCTGGGACGACGTGCTGCCGTTCTTCAAGCGCCATCAGGATCATTTCCTGGGTCCGAGCGGAGTGCACGCGGCCGGCGGCGAATGGCGCATCGAAGCGCCGCGGGTGCGCTGGGACCTGCTCGATGCCTTTCGCGATGCCGCCGAACAGGCCGGCATTAAGCCGATTGCCGATTTCAACACCGGCGACAACGAGGGCTCGTGCGTCTTCCACGTCAACCAGAAGCGCGGGCGGCGCTGGTCGGCAGCGCGCGGCTTTCTCAAGCCCGTGCTCGGCCGGCGAAACTTGCGGCTCGAGACCGGCTGCCTGGTGGAGGGCATCACGTTCGAAGGCAAACGCGCCGTGGGCGTGCGCTGGCGGCAAAACTACGGGGCAAGAGCCGCCCGCTGCCGCGGCGAGGTCATCCTCGCCGCCGGCTCGATCGGCTCGATCCAGATCCTCAAGCTGTCCGGCGTCGGTCCCGCCGGCGAGCTCGAACGCTTCGGCATTCCGGTCCTGCTCGATCTGCCGGGCGTCGGCGAAAACCTGCAGGATCACCTGCAGCTTCGGCTCATCTACAAAGTGACCGGGGTCAAGACCCTCAACGAGATCTACCGCTCGCGCTTCGGCAGGGCGCGCATGGGGCTCGACTATGCCTTGTTTCGGCGCGGCCCGCTCACCATGGCGCCGTCGCAGCTCGGGCTGTTCACGCGATCGGATCCCGCGCGCGAGCGCGCCAATATCCAGTTCCATGTGCAGCCGCTGTCGCTCGACAGGTTCGGCGAGCCGTTGCATCAATTTCCCGCGCTCACCGCGAGCGTGTGCAACCTGCAGCCGACGAGCCGCGGCTTCGTGCGGTTGCGCTCCGCGGATGCCGCCGACAAGCCGGTGATCAAGCCGAACTATCTCTCGACCGACGAGGATCGCCGCGTCGCCGCCGAATTCGATCCGGGTTGCGCGCAGGATCGCCGCGCAGCCCGCGCTCGCGAAATGCAAGCCGGTGGAGTATCTGCCCGGCAGCTCGGTCGGCGACGACGACGCGGCGCTGGTCAAAGCGGCGGGCGACATCGGCACCACGATCTTTCACCCCGTGGGCACCGCCAAGATGGGGCGCGCCGGCGATCCCATGGCGGTGGTCGACGAGCGCCTGCGCGTGATCGGGCTCGAGCGCCTGCGCGTGGTCGACGCCTCGGTCATGCCGACGATCACATCGGGGAACACCAATGCGCCCACCATGATGATCGCGGAGAAGGGCGCCGCGATGATCCGCGAGGACGCGCGCGCGTAGCGATTTTCACGGCTTCCCGGCGCAATGGAAATTTCGTTCGTCGCGAGAACGCGTCCGAACGCCGACAACAGGGGACGTAGTGAGATGTGGGCCGACTACCTAATAAAGCTGATTGCACGGGTCAAGGCGATCCTGCTGACGCCGCGGACCGAATGGAAGGTGATCGAGCAGGAACAGGAGACGCTGCCTGATCTGCTGATCACGTACGTCGCGATCCTCGCCGCCATCCCCGAGGTCGCCCATTTCATCGGCCAGTCGCTCATCGGCGGCTACACGCCGATCGTCCCCAGTCTCGTGCGCGCGGTCATCGTCTATCTCGTGACCTTCGCGATGGTCTACATCATCGCGGGCGTGATCGATCTGCTTGCGCCCAGATTCGGCGGCCGCAAGAATTTCGCCAATGCCGTCAAACTGTCGGTCTATTCCCACACGCCGCTCTGGCTCGCCGGCGTGTTTCTGCTCGTTCCCGGCCTGAACTTCCTGCTGATTCTGGGGCTCTACGGTCTCTACGTGCTGTGGACCGGCTTGCCGCTGCTGATGCACATTCCCGACGACAAGGCGCTGCCCTGCGCTGCCGCCGTCACCGCCTGCGCGCTCATTCCCGCGATCGTGCTCGCGATGGTGTAGCTCACCTCCCGTGTCCCGGACGAGCGCGCGTAGGATGGGTGGAGCGAAGCGATACCCATCACCTTTCGACCAACTTACGGCTCGCGTCCTGATGGGTTTCGCTGGCGCTCAACCCATCCTACGGCCAGTCGGCGATCATGGCGATGGCATTGATCTCGATGAGACGTAGCTTGCAGTCGCGGGCGGTCCGTGCGCAACTTGGCATCCCTGATGCATGTCCGGTCCTCAGACCTCGGGAGGAAGACATGATCCGATGCGTTGCTGTCCTCTGTTTGCTCGCTGCGCTGGTTGCCGCACAATTTCACAATTTCGCTCATGCGCAAGGCGGCTTCCCGGCGCGACCGGTGAAATTCCTGGTGCCGTATCCGGGCGGCGGCTCGAACGACGTGCTGGCGCGCATCGTCGGCGACAAGCTGCAGGCGAAGTGGGGGCAGCCGGTGGTCATCGAGAACCGCACCGGCGCGGGCGGCAATATCGCCGCCGCCTACGTGGCGCAGGCGGAGCCCGACGGCTACACGCTGCTGGTGTCGGCGTCGCCGCCGATCGCCATCAACCAGAGCCTCTACAAGCAATTGACATTCAGGCCTGAGGATTTCGTCCCGATCACGATCTTCGGCTCGGTGCCGAACCTCGTGATCGTCCGCAAGGATCTGCCGGTGAATTCGGTCAAGGAGCTGATCGAGCACCTGAAGAACAATCCCGGCAGGCTGGTCTACGGCAGCCAGGGCAGCGGCAACACCCCGCATCTGACCGCCAACATGTTCATGACCATGACCGGGACCAGCATGATTCACGTGCCCTATCGCGGCGAGACCTTGGTGCTCAACGACATGCTGGGCGGGCGCGTCGACGTCTTCTTCGGCAACATTTCAGGGGCGCTCGCGCTCTATCGCGACGGCAAGGTGAAGGTTCTGGCCGTCACCGACAAGGCGCGCGCAGCGGCCATTCCCGAGATTCCCACGACAGCGGAGGCGGGCCTGCCGAACCTCTTGTCGGGCGCGTGGTACGCGATGGTCGGCCCCCCCAAGCTGGCGCCGCAACTGCAGGACAAGATTGCCGAGGCGACGATCGAGGTCCTGAAAATGCCCGACGTGCAGCAGAGGTTCCGTGCCCTCAACATCGAACCGAGCGGCATCGGGCCGGCTGCAACAGCGGCCTTCATCAAGGACGAGATGCATCGCTGGGGCGAGGTGATCCGGGCCAACAACATCGTTGGGGAGTGACCGCAAAGCCCTCCGGGCGCCGTGCTGGGTGCGGAGCGGCCTTGAAAGATGTATGCTGACGAAGGGTCGGGGGGGGCCTAAAGCGAGAGGCCTTGCCATGACAACGATCCGCACCGCGCTGCTCGCCATTCTTCTGTTGGCCGCGGTCGACGGTACCCCGAGCGTCGCCGAGGTCTATCGTCCCTGGTGCGCGCAATACTACGGCTTCGGCAGCGGCGGCACCAATTGTAGCTTCACCTCGTATGCGCAGTGCATGATGACGGCGGGCCCCGGCACCGGCGCCTGGTGCGTGCAGAACCCCTTCTATTTGGCGTACGGGCCGGGCCGACAAGGCGATATCGTGGATCGCCCGGCGCGCAGGAGACGGTAGAAGCGACGGTAGAAGCGACGGTGGAAGCGACGGTGGAAGCAATGACACGACCTGCTGCGGTCTTGTTCAAGGCCTTCGCGTTGGTGGTCGCGCTGTCGCCGGTCGGCGGCGCGCGCGCGCAAAGCACAACGTCGGCGTCCGCCGTCGAGACGGCCTATCAGGCGATCCTTGCAAACCCGCAGGTGATCAAGGCGCTGGCCGACATCAAGGCGGATGACGCGCGCACGCTTCAGGAGCAGAAGCGCATCACCGAAATTCCGGCACCGCCGTTCAAGGAAAAGGCGCGGGCGGATTACTACCTGAAGCGGTTTCAGGACCTCGGCATCGAAGGCGCTTCGATCGATGCCGAAGGCAATGTCATTGGGTTGCGCAAAGGCAGTGCCGGCAAGCCGAAGCTCGTGATCTCCGCCCACCTCGACACCGTGTTCCCCGAAGGCACGGACACGACGGTGAAAGACAAGGATGGCGTCATTCATGCGCCCGGGATCGGGGACGACGCGCGCGGGCTGGCGGCGCTGCTGTCCGTGTTGCAGGCGCTCAACGCGAACGAGGTCAGGACGGTGGGCGATCTCATGTTCGTCGGCACCGTCGGCGAGGAGGAGCTCGGCAACCTGCGCGGCGTCAAGGCGCTGTTCCGCGATCACAAGGACATCGACGGTTTCATCTCTGTGGACGGTCTCCAGATTACCCGCATCGTCAATCAGGCGACCGGCAGTCATCGCTACGAGATCATCTTCAAAGGTCCGGGCGGGCACAGCTTCCAGGAGTTCGGGTTGCCGAGCGCTACTCACGCCATGGGACGGGCGATCGCGAAGATCTCGGACCTCCGAACGCCGTCCGACCCCAAAACGACCTTCACCGTCGGAACCGTGCGCGGCGGCACTTCGGTGAATGCCATCGCTGGAGAAGCGCGCATGGCGGTCGACATGCGCTCGAACGCCACGGAAGAGCTGCTGAAGCTCGAAGCCCGCGTGCTCGACCTGGTTCGAGAAGCGGTCAATGAAGAAAACAAGCGGTGGAACTCGGACAAGATCACTGTGGACATCAAGCTGATCGGCGATCGACCGGCAGGGATGGTCGCCGAGGACTCGCCGATCGTCCAGGCGACACGGCGTGCGGTCAGCGCCATTACGCGCACTCTCACCGTCACCTTTGCCGGCGCGAGCACCGACTCCAACCTGGCAATGTCGCTCGGCGTGCCCGCGGTCACGCTCGGCGGCGGCGGCGAGGGAGGAAACTGGCATTCGCTGAACGAGTGGTACAAGCCGACCGACGCCTATCTTGGGCCGCAAAATGTGCTGCTCACCACGCTGGTACTGGCGGGCTTGGACGGCGTGACCCAGCCGGTGCTTCCAGCGCGGCCGCCACGATGATCGGGTTGATGCTGCCCCTTACGGCATCTTAACGCTCGCATCCTGCACGGCGGTTCGAAGCTTCAGCAGCCGGTCGGCGTTGCCATGCGCGACCTTGGCCAAGTCGGCGCGCGACAGCGCAAGCTGGTCGAGAAATGCGCGTCCGTCGTCGTTGCTCGCGTAGGGATAATCGACGGAAAACATCAACCGGTCGATGCCGAACGTCGCGAGTGCCGCCATGAACGGCGCCACGGTGAAAAAACCGGACGTGGTGATGTGGACGTGATCGACGATGGTCCGCGCCAGCGGGCGTCGCAGGTGCGACAGGTCGGACGAGAACTGATGTTCGCAGCGCGCCAGCATGGCCGGCAGGCCTTCCCCCATGTGACCGACGATGAGGGCGAGCTTCGGGTATTTGTCGAGCGTGCCGGAAACGGCGAGGCGCATGACGTGCAGCGCGGTCTCGTAGTGCCACCCCCAGGCAAAGGTCGCGAGAGCGAAGCTGATCTTCGGCGCGAACCCCTCATAGTAGGCCTTGCGCACCGCCGCCGGCGGCATTCCCGGATGGATGTAGAGCGGGACGCCGAGCCGCTCCGCGCGGCTCAGCAGCGGCGTGAACCGAGGTTCGTCGAGGAATGCGCCCCGGATCGTGCCGCTGATGAGCGCGCCTTTGAAATCGAGGTCTCGGACCGCTCGCTCGAGCTCGTCGGCCGCGGCTTCGGGGACGCTCATCGGCAGGTGTGCAAACGCCGCGAACCGGTCCGGGTGCTGCGCGATCTTTCGCGCCGCCTTGTCGTTGAAGTCGCGGGCGAACGCGACCGCCTCGTCGCCGTCGAACATGTCGGCGCTCGGGCCGATGTGATTTCCCGCCTTCGAGAGGACCTGGACGGCGATGCCCGCCCGATCCATGTCGGCCAACCGAAGCTTGCCGATGTCGGTCATTTTCTCCGCGACGTTGCGCACGACCGCCGGCAGATTCTCGTCGCTCGCAACGCTTGGTTGCCGCGCCGCTGCGGCGCCGGGCCGCTGGCCGAAGGACGGCAGACTGAAGTGCTCCTCCAACGCTACGATGCGCATCCGATCTCCCGGCGCATGGCCACACGCTAGTGTGGCGGTTCAGAAGTCCGCATCATTCTTGCGGCGAGTCCGAAATGCGGACTTCTGAACCAAAGCCACACTAGATCAATAAGTTGCTAGTGTCCCTTGATTCCGAAGTTCGCGAACGAGGGTGCCGCACAATGACGCGAACTTCGGAATTGGGACACTAGCGTTGCGGTCGAGACGATAAAAAGGCGGCCACCATAGTTGCGCACTCATTGAATGCAAGATCGCAATCGTCAGCCCTGTGACGCCGGACGTCTCGCCGGTTTGCCGTATTTGCAGCGAGGGCGATCATCTGTAGGAATGTGTCCGGTCTACAACGTGGGAGAAATCGATGCGACACCTGCTGCGGCGCGCCCGATGCGCCTCTTGCGCCGTCGTCCTGACCGCTTGTGCGGTCCAAGCGGCACCGGCGCAAGAGTCCTTTCCGGCGCGCCCGATCCAGGTGATCGTGCCGGCGACGGCAGGCGGTCCCGTCGATACCGGAATCCGCATGATCGAGCCGCAGCTGTCGGTGTTTCTCGGAACGCCGCTGGTTCTCGTCAATCGCCCCGGCGCGAGCGGCATCGTGGGCATGAGCGGCGTCGCAACGGCCGCGCCGAATGGGTATACCATCGGTCAAGGCGTGAACTCGATCTTCACCGTGGTGCACATCTCGGGATCGACCGTTCCGTTCACCATCGACAACTTTGCCCTGATCGGCAACTACGCGACCGATGCGAGCATCCTCGCGGTTCATGCCGATGCGCCCTGGAAGACGTTCGATGAACTGATCGAGTTTGCGCGCAGCAATCCGGGAAAGTTGAGCTACGCGTCCGCCGGCGTCGGAACGGTGTCGTCGTTGAGCATGCAGTCCATCACGAGCCGCTACAAACTGGACCTCACCGCGGTCCCCTTTGCCGGCGGTGCGCAATTGACCATGGCCGTTCTCGGCAGGCACGTGGACGTCGGCATGGTCCCTTACAGCACCGGTGCGGAAATGTTGCGGGAAAAGAAGCTACGACCGCTTCTGACGACCGCGTCGACGCGATTGCCGACCTTGCCGGATACGCCGACGGCGGGCGAAAAGGGGTTGCCCACGCGGGGATTCAATCTGGTCCTTGGCCTCTATGCACCGAAAGATACGCCCGACAATGCGATGAAGGTGCTCGTCGACGGGCTGCGCCGAACCATGGAGGACCCGTCGGTCGTCACAAAACTCGAGAAGGTCGGCCTGTTCGCGCAATATGAGAATCCCGCGAGCGCGCGCGAACGGCTGGAAAACGAATACAAGGACATCATCGAGCTCGATCGCAAGCTCAAGCAGCAGCAATGATTTGCAGCGACTAGAGCATGATCCGGAAAAGTGGGTACCGGTTTTCCGAAAAGATCATGCTCAAACAAAAAGCGCTAGAGCGTGATTGCGACTCAACCTAAAGCAATCACGCTCTATTGTGACGTGGGTGCATCGCCCCACTCGCGACGATGCTTGTCGTCGTGCGCGGGAGCCTCCCGACTGTGAGCTGCCTCATCAAGCCCCCTGGCCGGCTGCCGGTAGGGTTCTCGCGTTGCGGCGAAGCTGAGGCGCCGCGCGAGAACGACAGGGACGGCAGGCATGCGGGCGAGATCGAAGAGTTGGAAGGTCCTTCTCATCGCGTCGTGGATCGGGCTCGCTGGCAGCGAGACACTCGCGCCCGGCGTTGCCCAAGCCGAGCCGCGCATCACTCAAGTCGCGAGAATGGACGATCAGCGTCCCGCGCAACAGGTGCAGTCGCCGGCATTCTTGGGGCAAGCGTTGCTCACCGCGATCGCGACCTGGCTCTCGGCGCAATTCGATCTTCCCATGGCGCAAACGTATCCCCGCATCGAGCTCGTGCCGGCGGCGAAGATTGCGGCCCTGCGCTACCGCGGCTTGGTCCCGAATACGGGAACCGAGACCGCGCCCGGCGTTCAAGCGGCCTCCGAGCGGGACGTCGTCGCCGTCTATTCCGACGCCGCGCACACCATCTATCTCCCCGAGGGATGGACCGGCAGCACCGCGGTGGAGCTGTCGGTGCTCGTGCATGAAATGGTGCATCACCTGCAAAACACGGGCAGGGTCACATACGAATGTCCGCAGGCGCGGGAAAAGCTTGCCTACATGGCGCAGGAGCGGTGGCTCGCTCTGTTTGGGCGCAGCCTCGAGCAGGACTTCGAGCTCGACGGCTTTTCGCTGCTGGTGAAGACGCGGTGCATGTAGCATGTAGCCCGGATGGAGCGCAGCGAAATCCGGGATTCGTGCCGCGCGGCGAGACCGCCCCGCATTCCGCCATAGCGCGTCCTCAAGGGCGTCTCACGCCCGTCTTCGCGGGCTATGGACGCGCGTGAACGCGCTTATGGCTTCATGCGGGCTACGATCGTCGGGTTCGCGCTACGGCAGCGCCTTGAGATGGCGGATCGGGCGGCCCGGGGTGAGCGTCGCAGCCGCTGCGACGATGGCATTGGCGTCGATGCCGTAGTGCCGATAGAGGTCCGGAATCGAGCCGGTCTGCCCGAAATGTTCCACGCCGAGCGGGCGCACCCGGTGACCGTGGACGGCGCCGAGCCAGGCGAGCGTGGCCGGATGACCGTCGAGCACGGACACGATCCCGCAATGGGACGGAACGCCGGCGAGCAACTTTTCGATGTGGGAGCGGGCGTGAACGAGGCCGCGCTCGCGCGCGCGTTGCGCCGCGGTCCAGCCGGCGTTGAGGCGGTCGGCCGAGGTCACGGCCATGAGGCCGACGTCGCGGCGGTCCTCCGCCATCAGCCCGATGGCCTGGATCGCCTCGGGCGCGACCGCGCCGGTATAGGCGACGACGACCTGGCAGTTCGGGCCGGGCTTGCGCAGCCAGTAGGCGCCATCGACGATGGCCTGGCGCAGCTCCGGCGTCATCGCGCGCTTGATCTGCTCGATCGGCCGGGTTGAGAGGCGCAAGTAAACGGATCCGCCGGTCTCGTCGCGCAGCCAGTTGCGCTCGGAGGCTTCACCCTCGGCGTGGCGCTGGATGTAGTCGAAGGCAAAGGCGAGGATCACCGCGAGCTCGTCGACGAATGCCGGCTCGAAGGCGGCAAGCCCGTCTTGCGCAAGCCCGATGAGCGGCGTGGCGATCGACTGGTGGGCGCCGCCTTCGGGCGCAAGCGTGATGCCGGCCGGCGTCGCCACCAGGATGAAGCGGGCCTCCTGGTAGCACGCGTAATTGAGCGCATCGAGCCCGCGCTGGATGAACGGGTCATAAAGCGTGCCGATCGGGATCAGGCGCTCGCCGCTGATCGCATGCGAGAGGCCGAGCGCGGACAACAGGATGAACAGGTTCATCTCGGCGATGCCGAGCTCGATGTGCTGGCCCTTGGGCGAGAAGTCCCAATTGAACGTGGACGGAATGCGCTCGCTCTTGAAGGTGTCGGCGAGCTTCTCGCGCGCAAACAGGCCGCGGCGGTTGACCCAGGGCCCGAGATTGGTCGAGACGGTGACGTCGGGCGAGGCGGTGACGACGCGCTCGGCAATCGCGCTCTTGCCGCGGCCGAGCTCGTTGAGCAGCGCGCCGAAACCTGCCTGCGTCGCCATCACCGGCTGGATCGGCACCGGCAATTCGGAAGGCGCTTCGATGCGCGCGGCCTGGTGGCGGCGCTCGCCCTTGGCGAACGGCACCTGGTCGAGAAATGCCTGCAGCGTGGCTGGCGCGATCGCCAGGCCCTCGAAGGCGCCCCATTCGTGTCCCGGCCGGATATTCATCGCGGCGCGCAGGCTTTCGGTCTGCGCCGGCGTCATCAGGCCGGCATGGTTGTCCTTGTGGCCGGCGAACGGCAACCCGAAGCCCTTGATGGTGTAGCAGATGAAACAGATCGGCCGGTCGTGATCGACCTTGCCGAAGGCTTCGATGAGCGACGGCAGGTCATGACCGGCGAGATTGGTCATCAGCCGCGCCAGCTCGTCGTCGGAGCGCGCCTCGATCAGCCGCGTGACCGGGCCCTGGTCGCCGATCTCGTCGGTGAGCCGCTTGCGCCAGGCGGCGCCGCCCTGAAAGACGAGCGCGGAATAGAGCTGGTTGGGACAATTGTCGATCCATTGCCGCAGGCGCTCGCCGCCCGGCTCGCGGAAGGCCTGCTCCAGCAGCGAGCCGTATTTGAGGATGACCACGTCCCAGCCGAACGCCCGGAACAAGGCCTCGTAGCGCGCCCACAGGCCCTCGCGGATGACCGCGTCGAGGCTCTGGCGGTTGTAGTCGATGATCCACCAGCAATTGCGCAGTCCCTGCTTCCAGCCCTCGAGGATCGCCTCGAAGATGTTGCCCTCGTCGAGCTCGGCGTCGCCGACCAGCGCGATCATGCGGCCTTCGGGGCGATCGAGGCCCCAGCCGTGGGCGCGCACATAGTCCTGCACCAGCGAAGAGAACAGCGTCTGCGCGACGCCGAGCCCCACGGAGCCGGTGGAGAAGTCGACGTCGTCGCCGTCCTTGGTGCGGGAAGGATAGCTCTGCGCGCCCTTGTAGCCGCGAAAGTCCGCAAGCTTTTGCCGGCTCTGGCGGCCGAAGAGATATTGGATGGCGTGATAGATCGGACTCGCGTGCGGCTTGACGGCGACGCGATCCTGCGGGCGCAACGCGCGGAAATAAAGCGCGGTCATGATGGTGGCGAGCGAGGCCGACGATGCCTGATGCCCGCCGACCTTCAATCCATCGGTGCTCTCGCGCAGGTGGTTGGCGTGGTGAATGGTCCAGCTCGCCAGCCACAGGACCTTCTTTTCGAGCTCGCGCAGGATCGCGAGCTCGTCTGCACCCGTTCTGTTGTCTTCGGTCATCGGCAGGTCACCTTGTCGGCCTTGGCGAAGGCCTCGTGTCCCGGGCGAGTGAAGCGAAGCGGAACGAGACCCGGGACCCAGCGAGAGAATTGCGAAGCGCGATATATGTGCCAGGAGTGTACCTTGAAACTCCTGGATCCCGGCTCTTCGCGCCGGCTTCGCCGTCGCTCGTCCGGGACACGCCGGCATCCTACGCGGCTACGGTGCCAGCAGCACCTGGCGACAGCCCGCGGGCAGATCCGCCATCTTGAGCGAGGGCCTGGGCTTCGGCGGCGTCGGCGACGGCTTGGGGTGCAGCACTGCGTCGGTGAACCAGTGGTCGAGCTCCTTGCCGCAGCCGTCGTCTGCCGGCAGGGGCTGCTGCGGCGTGCAGTCCGGACTGTCCGAAGGGCAGCGCAGCCGAACGTGGAAGTGATAGTCGTGTCCCCACCACGGCTGCACCCGGCTGAGCCAGCCGCGGTCGCTGCCCGCCTCGCGGCAGAGCGCCTTCTTGATCGCCGCGTTCACAAAGATGCGGGCGACCTGCGGGTCCTTGGCCGCGGCCCGGATCACGGCGGTGTGCGCTGGCGTCCATACCTGCGGGTCGACGTCCAGGCGGTCCTCAGCGACGATCATGGTCGCCGACATTTCTTCCCGTTCCGGCCGCGTCAGCTCGCGGCCGGGCATGGGCGTGAGCCAGATGTCGGCATCGAGACCGACCTGATGGCTGGCATGACCGGTGCGCATGGGGCCGCCGCGAGGTTGCGACATGTCGCCGACGAGAAGCCCGCGCCAGCCGGTCTTCGGCGCCTGCTCGGCCAGCCGTTCCAGGAATTGCACCAGGTTGGGATGGCCCCAATTGCGGTTGCGCGAGAGCCGCATCACCTGCCAGGTGTTGCCGTTGACGGGAAGCGCCTCGCCGCCAGCCAGGCAGCCCTTGGAGTAGAAGCCGATGGTGCGCGTTTCCAGGTTCGCGGGCACGGCCTTGCGGCCGAACAATTCCTTGGCCGGGGTTGCGGGATCCTCGGGATTGGCGAGCGGCGGCAGCGGCGGTGGATTGACGCTGCCCCGGTCCTGGGCGGTCGCGGCTTGTGGCGCGAAAAACAGCGCGGCGAACAGCCATGGCGCGGTGCGGCGGGCGACGTGGTGCCACGCTGCGCCGGTCGGCGCTTTCATCGTCGTCGTCATGCGTACGGCATCCGGTTGAGAGTCACGCCGCCCCCGCCGGAGTCTGGGCCGGTCCGATTCGGCGTTGCGCCCCGTTTTCAACGTTCTGCCCGGTAGACCCCCGGGTTTCCTTCCTTCAGGCGGAATGCAGGCGATTGCAAGGCTAGGTCGGGCGTATAGTGTTACCGCCAAGCAGTTCAGGCCTTGAGCCGCGCGGCGACGGTAAGGGCGCGGCGGCGATAGGCCTCGGCGAGGCGGGCGCGCGGATCGCGAAACAGGTCGGCTTCACCGCCGGCGAGCCGGATGAGCCGCTCCTCGGTCGTGGCGTGCGGCTCGACCGCGCCGTCGGCGCGGATGTGCCCGGGCGCCAGTCCGCGCTCGGCCAGCGCCCGCCCGACCAGGAGGCAGCGATGGCAGTCGAGCGGCTCGCGCTCGGCGCAAAGCAGGCAAACGCGATGCTGCCCCATCGCCTCCACCACGCGGTCGAGACCGGCGCGAAATTCCGGCCGTGCGGCCATCGCGTCGTAGTCGGCGATGCCGTCGCAATAGAGCTTCGGGTCGCGCGGGCGGCCGCCGAGCGCGTCGCCCAGCGCGAGATAGGCAATGCCCTCGCCGGCAAGCCGTTCCGCCAGGGCCTTGCTCGAGAACCAGGGACACCAGCGCGAGAACGGGACCGAGCGCACGTCGGCAATCGCGGTGACCCCGGCATGCTTCAGCAAGGCGATGAAGCGCTCCGCCGTCAGGTTGGAGTGCCCGATGGTCAAGAGCTCGCACGCCGCGGTCGGGGTCATTGCATCACTTGATCTGGGAGCAGCGGCAAGGGAGCGTTAGCTTTGCGGTGGTAGTGCATCTCATGTTCGATGGGGCGCGTGTTGGATCGCAGGGGCATGGCTGGAGGGCTTCCCATGGGTCGTACTGCCGGCGTCGCCGTGCTCGCGGTCGTCGCTTCGATGCTGTCACTGCCGGGCGACGCCCGCGCGGATGTCCTGGTCAGGATAGACAAATCGAGCCAACGGATGTCGGTGGTGGTGAACGGAGAGCATCGCTATACATGGGCGGTCTCCACCGGCATCTACGGCACGCCGAGCGGAAGCTTTCGCCCGCAGTCGCTCAAGCGCTATCATCGCTCCACCATCTACAACAATGCCCCGATGCCGTACTCGATCTTCTACGACGGCAATTTCGCCATCCACGGCACGACGCATGTCGCGCAGCTCGGCGGGCCGGCCTCGCGCGGCTGCATCCGGCTGCATCCGTCCAATGCCGCGGTTCTGTTCTCGCTGGTGCAGCGGGAAGGCCTCGGCAACACCAGAATTTCGATCCAGTAGGGCAGGGGGTGCGGCGCGACTTTACCAAAATAAGACGTCGCTTGCGTCGATGGACGCGCCGCTCATGAACGTGATGATCTCGTGCGAGGCGCCGCCGTTGAAATTGACCTGCCAATGCGCCCCGTCGATGTTGGTGAAAGTCGCGCCTACGCCGTAGCCGAGGAACAGCAGCGAATCCCCTGGGCTTGTGCCATTGCCGGCGAAGTCCACGACGGTATCACCGTCGGCCTCCCCCATGTGGAACATGAAGACATCGTTGCCGGCATTGCCTGCGAGCACGTCGGCACTTGCGCCGCCATCGAGCAGATTGCTGCCGGCGTTGCCGTAGAGTGTGTTGTTCGAGCCGTTGCCATAGCCCTGCAGGTCGGCGCTGCCCTGCAGCACCAGGGTTTCCACGTCGGCCGCCAACCTGAGATGGGCGAAAGCAAAAACCGCGTCGGTCCCTTCGCCGGCGTTCTCGGCCACGCCGTCGCCGGCATCGTCGACGAAATAGACATCGTTGCCGCCGCCGCCGGCCATGAAGTCGGTGCCGGCGCCGCCATCGAGCAGATTGCTGCCGGCATTGCCGTAGAGCGCGTTGCTCGAGCCGTTGCCGTAGCCCTGCAGGTCGGCGCTGCCTTGCAGCACCAGGGTTTCCACGTCCGCCGACAGCCTGAGATGGGCGAAAGAAAAAACCGCGTCGGTCCCTTCGCCGGCGGCCTCGATCACGACGTCGCCGGCATTGTCGACGAAATACACGTCATTGCCGGCCCCTCCGTACATCGCGTCGATCCCGGTGTCGCCGTCCAGGAGGTTGCTCCCGGCATTGCCGTAGATCGCGTTGCTCAGGCCGTTGCCGTAGGCCTGAAGATCGGCGCTGCCGTGCAGCGCCAGGTTCTCGACGTTCGCCGACAGCCGCAAGTGGACGGTCGCATAGACGGTATCGGTACCCGCGCCGGCGGTCTCGACCACGCTGTCGCCGGCACCGTCGACGAAATACGCATCGTTGCCGGAGCGGCCTTCAAGCGTATTGGCTGTGCCGTCGCCGGTGAGGCTGTCGTCATGCGCGCTGCCGACGATGTTTTCGATGCCGGCAAGACTATCGCCCTGCGCATCGCCGCCCCAGCCGAGACCGGTCAGCAGGCTCACGATGACCCCCGCTGCGGACGACGAGTAGTCCGCCGTATCGGTGCCTGCGCCGCCCAGCAGTGTGTCGGCGCCGCCGCGGCCGACCAACAGATCGTCCGCGCTGCCGCCCGCGAGCGTCTCCGCGTCGTCGTTGCCCACGACGAGCTGCGGCAGTTCGGGCCGCTCGGCCTCGGACGCGGCATCGCGCCGCTCATGGAAGATGAACACGTTATCTTGCAGGAACAGCGTGTCGGTGTTGCGGCTGATGATGTCGCCCAGGCTCGTCGCCTCGATCGCCGCCAAGGTATCCGCGTCGAAGCCCTGGTTCTGATACCAGAGGCGGTCGCCGTCGCGCAGCGCGGTGAACTGCCGTGCCACGACCAGGCCGAAGGTCTCGCCCAGGAAGGTGCCGGGCGCGAGCTTCTCCGACAGGCCGCCGGTCCAAAGATCGATAAGGTCCACGTCGCCGCCAAACGCCGTGCGCAGCGCCTCGACCGTCGCCGGGTCGTCGGTGACCTGCTCGAATTCGGTATGAGGCGCGAGCCCCAGCGCAATACGCGTGCCGTTGAGCGTCGCCAGGCCGAAGTCGCGGCCGCGCTGGATGTTCACCGCCGCCAGGTCCTGGCCCACGCCGGCATCGATCAGGAAGTTACGCAGGTCATCGACGATGCGGGCATCCATTGCCTGCGCCAGATCGGTGCCCAAATGGCGCAGGAAGCCGTCGGCGCCGCCGTCCGCGGCGAAGGCCGCGGGCGGCATGAAGAACGCGTCGCGCAGCTCGAGGCCCTCGCCGATGACCGCGCCGAATTCGTCCTTGCGCTCGGTCTCGGCCGAGACCGTCGAATGGCCCCAGCGATAGGCCGCGCCGCTGAACTCGACGCTCAGCCGCGGATCGGCCGCCGCATCGTAGCCGGCATAGGTGGGGATCGCGTCCTTGCCGACGAGCGCCGGCAGGAACTCGTCGTAGGTGATATGCGCGATCTCGGCGGCGACGATGGCGCGCGCCATCGCGTAGAGCTCGTCGCCGGTGAGGCTCGGATTCTCGGCCGCGAGCCGCTCGACCTGCCAATTGTGCTCGCGCACAAATAGGGTCTGGAGCGCAGTAAGCGCCGGGTTCTCCGCGGCGCGGACGTCGCCGGCCGCGAACATGCCGTTCACGATCGGCAGGTTGTCGCCTTCCGAGGTCAGCATCCTGCCGTCGGCGCCGCGCAGGCCGGCGGCGGTGGCGGCGTCCGAGCCGTAGACCATCGAGGCGTCGAGCCAGCCCGTGACGGCGTTCACCGGCTGCGCGGGGTTGTCGGGGCCGGTACCACTCGCCGGATCCTTCACCGCACGGGTGAGAAGAATGGTGGTGCCGTCGGGAAAGTCGGGATCGCCCGCCGGCACCGCCACCGAGATGTTGGTGACCCGGTCGGACGGGGCGCGCGTGAGGTCGTGGTCGATGAACTGGCCCCAGGCATACATCATGCCCGACAGGCCCTGGCCGTTCGGCGTCGCGGCCTCGCCTTCGCCCACCACGACGTTGCTCACGGTGCGCGGGTTCGGCCCGCCGACCAGCTGCGAGGTGCCGTCGGCGTAGCGCGCGGGAGCAATGCGGGTGAAGGCGTCGCCGGCGGCGTTCAGTCCGGGGTCGCCGAGGTTGTTGCCGGCGCCGTCGATGCTCCGAAATTCCATCCGTCAAGCTTCCCGTGCAAAGGAGGGGTAGGGCGCGGTGAACCGCGCCGAGGCCGCGCGCTCGTGCGGCCGAGGCTCACTCGATGACGATCTCGCCCACCATGCCGTGGTCGGCGTGGCTCTTGCCGTCGGCGCCGACGATCCCGCAGCGCAGGTCGGTGACCCGTCCGGCCGCGACCGGCACGAACCACCATTCGGCGGTCTGGCCGGGATAGACCTCGATCTCGCGGATGGCGCCCTTGAACTCGGCGAGCGGCACCGTCTTGCCGTCGCGGGTCTGCACCACCTGGACCTTGCGCGTATAGATGAGCTGCGTGAACGCGTGCGAGGTGAAGTAGTGCGGGTCGCTGCTCGGGTTGCGCAGCACGAGCTTGTAGAGCTTGCCGGTCTCGAAGCGCAGCTTGCTGGGCGTGAAGGCGTGCTGTCCCGGCTTGCCGAGCTCGACCGTGACTTCGATCGGCTCCTGGCGCGACAGGTCGCCGGCGGCGAGCGCGACGGTCGATGCGAGCACCAACGCGGCGGCTGCGCAGCGCCACGTGGAAGCGACGGTGAGCATGGCGGGTATCCTCCCTGCATATCCGTGGAGTTCCGAGCAATATTGCAATTAAGAACGATTTGCAAGCAATTAAGAATGAGTTGCAATAGGCGGCTACTCAGTCGCAGGCGAGTTTCCGGCCATGGCTGTGCCTTAGACTGCGCCCCGAGTGTGGTGCCGCCCAACCCTTGCCGAGGAGGCCATGCCCATGAGGTGCCATCAGCACGGGGAGTCCCCGCGTGCGGCCGCTCCCAGCCGACGTGCCGTCGTTGCCGGGCTAGCCTGCACCGCGGTCTTGCCAGCGGTCGCCCTTGCGCAACGCGGCGCGCCGGAGTCCGCCGAGGACCTGCGGTTCATGCGCATGGCGATCGACGAGGCGCGCCTGGGCGACTTTCCGTTCGGCGCGGTGATCGTGCGCGACGGCGCGGTCATCGCTCGCGGGCGCAACCTCGGGCGAACGCTGGGCGATCCCACCGCGCACGGCGAGATGGTCGCGATCAGGCGCTGCCTCGCCGAGCACGGCAGCGCGGCGCTGCGCGGCAGCACGCTCTACACTTCGGGCGAATCCTGCGCCATGTGCATGGGCGCCATCCTGTGGTCCCACATGGGGCGGCTGGTCTTCGGCGCCTCGATCGCGCAACTCGCCACCAAGATCGACCAGATCATGCTGACCGACGCCGACATCGCCGCCAAGGCGCCATTCGCGCCGATCTCGATCACCGGAGGCGTGCTGGCGGACGAGGCGCTGGCGCTGTTTACGAAGTAATGCCAGGCCTCGATGACGAAGTGATGCGAACTCGCGCAGTGAGCGAGTTGCCCAATCCATTGCGATGCTGGAGATGTCAATGATCGCCATCCGTGCGGCGAAGGTCGCGAGCGTCGCGGCTATCGCCTTGTTCACGAGTCTCGTCACCTTCGGAAACGTGACCGACTACGACACCAACTACATGTTCGTCGAGCACGTGATGTCCATGGACACGATCTTCCCGCATTCCACCATCACGTACCGGGCGATCACCGATCCCACGCTGCAGCACGCGGCCTACGCCATCATCATCGCAACGGAAGCGGTCACCGCCGTGCTGTGCTGGATCGGCGCGGTGGTGCTCCTGCGTGCGATCCGCGCCGATGCGATCACGTTCAACCGGGCAAAGACCTTCGCCGTCCTGGGCCTCACTCTCGGCTTCCTGCTGTGGCAGGTCGGCTTCATGTCGATCGGCGGCGAATGGTTCGGGATGTGGCAGTCCCAACAGTGGAATGGCGTGCCGGACGCGTTCCGCTTCCTCATCACCATCATTGCGGTGCTGATCTTCGTGGCGCTGCCGGACCAGGAGATCGGCCGCCGCGGGGCACCCCCTCCATCCTAAGAAAGGGACGTCGAGCGCTCGCTCCGGCGCGCCGGGACTCTGTCCGCGAGCCGCTTCCGTCGGCCCGGCGTGGGGAGTTGTACGATTCCGCCGGCGATCGTCTGTATCGGAGAACCTGCCTAGTTTTTCTTGAGCAATGCAGGCAGGTCGTAGGTGACTAGATCGCCAATTTTGGCAAGCTCGATGTCCGCGGGTGGATACTTCGCCAGTGTGTCGGAATCGAACGCATAGTGACCCTGTTTGGGAAATACGGTCGTAACGCGTTGACCCCAGATTTTCTTCACTGCGGACAGGATACGCAATTTGTCGTCGATCAGTACATAGTGATCGGCAGGGTAGAGACGCCCAACATCTTCAAGCTCCTCCTCCTTGTGGATGTAGATGAGGATACGGTTGTCGAACGCGTGCCAGAGGCCGGATCGCTCCACCTTGCGCGGCTGGAACACGGCATCGCCGTCGGAGAGGATGACGGGGATGCCCCACTGCTGCACGTGCTTCACGGCGTCCAGAGCACCGGGATAAAGGCGGTCGGCGAACGGGTAATCGACCAACCAGTTCGACATCCGCAGCACCTCTGGGCGATGCATCGCCTCGATCCGGTAGCGCTCCAACGCACCGAGATAGTCGACGTATCCGAGTTCGTTTCTCAGTTCTTCAAGAATTTCCCAGTACCTGTCGCGAGTGGCGACCCCGTATGTCTGCTCCAGGTGTTCCCGCAGATGGGCCTGCACCCGATCGTTATCGATGAGTGTGTTGTCGACGTCGAACAGGAAGACAACATGAGGCGTTTCGGTCATCGCATTCCCACCATTCTTGAATCTTGGCTCCCCACCAGCACACGGGGGAGCGCCGGGATGACCTTCAGCTCTTCTTGCCCTTGCCAAGCAGCTCTTTCGCGATCTCTGTCACACGCTCAGGCTCGAACCCGAACTTTCGTTGCAGCTCCTTAAGCGGGGCCGATGCGCCGAATGTCTTCATCCCGATGACGCGGCCGGACCTCCCGACGTAGCGTTCCCAGCCGAAAGTGGAGGCCTGCTCGACCGCGATGCGCGCCGTGACGTCGGATGGCAGCACGCTGTCCTGATAGGTTTGCGTCTGGTGCTCGAAAATATCCCACGACGGCATCGAGACCACGCGCGAGCGAATGCCCTCGGCGAGCAGCTCTTCGTGAGCTTGGACGCAGAGGCTGACCTCGCTGCCTGACGCGATGAGGATCACTTCGGGCTTGCCGCCCGGAGGGTCGGCGAGCACATAGGCGCCCCGCGCGACCCCGGACGCGGGCGCGTATTTGCTGCGGTCCAATGTCGGCAGGGGTTGACGGGACAGCGCGAGCACCGCCGGCTGGTGCTTCAGCTGGACGATGTAGCGATAGGCCTCGACCACTTCGTTGGCGTCGCCGGGTCGCAACACCACCAGGCCGGGTTCGGCGCGGAAGGAAGCAAGCTGCTCCACCGGTTGGTGCGTCGGGCCGTCTTCGCCATCACCCATGGCATCGTGGGTGAACACGAAGATCGTGGGCAGCTCCATCAGGGCCGACAGCCGGATGGCTGGCCGCGCATAGTCACTGAAGATGAAGAAAGTGGCTCCGAAGGCCCGTAGTTTTGACAATGCGAGTCCGTTGACGGCAGCCGCCATGGCGTGCTCCCGGATGCCGAAATGCAGATTTCTGCCGCCGGGACTGCCGGGCTCGAAGTCTCCGGCGCCCTCGAACGTCAAAATCGTCTTGTTCGACGTGCCGAGATCCGCCGAGCCGCCCAGCAGCCACGGGATGTTTTGCGCAAGCACGTTGAGCACTTTGCCCGAGGCGTCCCGTCCCGCAATGCCCTTGGGATCGGCCGGGAAAACGGGAAGCCCGGAATCCCATCCGGCCGGCAGTTCCCGCCGCTGCATCAGGTCGATCTCGCTCGCGAGCTCTGGATATTTCGCCCGGTAGCTCGTGAAGAGCTCGGTCCAACGGCCACGGGCCTGCGCACCGCGCGCGCCAATTCCGGCGGCGAAGTGCTCGCGCACCGCGTCGGGAACCAGGAACTTCGCGTCCTCGGGCCACCCGTAGTCGCGTTTGGTGAGGCGTACTTCCTCCTCACCCAGCGGCTCGCCATGCGCGGCCGCGGTATCCTGCTTATGCGGCGAGCCGTAGCCGATGTGGCTGTCCAGAATGATGAAGGTTGGGCGTCCCTTGGTGTTGCGGAAGATGGTTAGGGCCTGCTCGATGCGGTCGATGTCATTGGCGTCGCCTACGCGCAGAACGTTCCACCCATAACCCAGGAACCTGGCTGCGATATCCTCCGTAAAGGTTATGCTCGTGCTGCCCTCGATCGTGATGTGGTTGTTGTCGTAGATCCAGCAGAGGTTGTCCAAGACGAGGTGGCCGGCCAGCGACGCCGCTTCCGAGGCCACGCCCTCCATCATGCAGCCATCGCCGCAAACCGCATATATGTCATATCCGAAGATCTCGAAGTTGGGACGATTGTAGCGGTTGGCGAGCCACGCCTCGGCGATCGCCATGCCGACGCTGGTGGCGACGCCCTGCCCGAGGGGCCCGGTCGTGGCCTCGACCCCCGAGACCCAGTGGT
This sequence comes from uncultured Alphaproteobacteria bacterium, assembly GCA_963827585.1. Classification (GTDB taxonomy): domain Bacteria; phylum Pseudomonadota; class Alphaproteobacteria; order Rhizobiales; family Xanthobacteraceae; genus VAZQ01. The sequence continues at coordinate 321,862 of CAWHCK010000060.1, read as the reverse complement.
ACTCGGGATGACCCGGCGCCTTGCTGCCGAGCTGGCGGAAATGACGAATATCGTCGAGCGAAACCGCGGGTTGCCCAAGCCGTTCGTACTCGGCGTTCACGGCACGCGTGCCGGTGAGGTGGAGCAACGACCACAGCAGCATCGAGGCATGACCGTTGGAGAGCACGAACCTATCGCGGTTCGGCCAAATCGGATCCTGCGGATCGAAGCGCATGACGCGGTTCCAGAGCGTATAGACGAGCGGCGCCAGCGCCATTGGCGTGCCGGGATGGCCGGACTTTGCCTGCTGGACTGCATCTATCGACAGCGTGCGAATGCAATTGATCGACAATTGGTCCAGTTGCGCGTTCGTCATCGGTGAATCCACCGCAGCGCCGGCGATCGCACTCATTTCTGCGCCTCCAATGTTTCGTTGGTGCCGAGCCGCTCTGCCGCCGCGCGATCGGCGAGAATCAGCGCCCGATCCTGATGCACGCGCGATGCCGGAATGGATAGATCGCCGTCGCGCAGGCGCACGAGCGTTCCGGCCTTCTCAGCGCCGGTCACCAGCCACAGCACGCGCCGCGACCGGTTGATGATCGGGAAGGTCAATGTCAGCCGGCGTCTGCCCTGGTAGGGGCCGGTCACCGCGACGTCCGCGTCGGTGACATCGAGGACCGGATCTCCCGGTACCAGCGATGCGGTGTGGCCGTCCGGTCCGAGGCCGAGATGAACGAGGTCGAGCACCGGCGGAGACCCTGCCAGGTTCCGCAACGTCAGCGCGTATTGCTCGGCCGCGCGATCGAGGTTCGCTGCCTCGACCGGCATCGCATGGACGTGATCGGGGCGGAGCGGTGCATGATCGAGCAGGCTTTCGCGCAAGTGTGCGAGGTTTCGGTCCGGATCGGCTGCCGGCGCTGCCCGTTCGTCCACCTGAACGACATGCACATTCTCCCAGGGAAGCTGCTCGTCGGCCAATGCGCGCAGCATCAACCACGGCGTGCGGCCGCCGCTGACCGCCATGATGAAGCGCCCGTGCGAAGCAACGGCCGCGCGCGCGTCAGCGGCGATGATGGCTGCGCCTCTGCGGGCGACCAGATGATCATCAGGATGGACTTCGATCTCCACGCGACGATCTCCGCTTCGGGCTCGCCCGTTGCATGGGTAAGACGGTGATCGGTTGCGCCGAATCCGTCTGGCTGTTCGTATCTGCTCTCAGCTCGCTGGTTTCTCCACGTGTCCGCCAAATTCGTAGCGCATGGCCGACAACAGCTTGTCTCCAAAATCCGCCTCGCCGCGCGAGCTGAAGCGCTCGTAGAGCGCGGTCGAAAGCACGGGCGCCGGTACCGCCTCGTCGATTGCGGCCCTGATCGTCCAGCGTCCTTCCCCGGAGTCGGAGACCCTGCCGGCAAAATTCGTGAGTGTTGGATCTTTCGCCAGCGCGGCTGCGGTGAGGTCGAGCAGCCATGACGCGATGACGCTGCCGCGCCGCCAAACTTCCGCGATGTCGCGCAGATTGAGGTCGTATTGATAGAGCTCCGGATTGCGTAACGGCGTCGTTTCGGCGTCGACCGCATGCTGCTGCTTGCCGACGTTGGCGTGGCGCAAAATGTTCATCCCTTCCGCGTATGCGGCCATGATGCCGTACTCGATCCCGTTATGGACCATCTTGACGAAGTGACCGGCGCCGCTCGCCCCACAGTTCAAGTAACCGAGTTCGGCGGTGCCGCCGATCTTCTCGCGCCCGGGTGTAGGCGCGATGTCGCCCGGACCCGGCGCCAGCGTCTTGAAGATCGGATCGAGACGCCGCACGGCCGCCTCCGGTCCGCCGATCATCATGCAGTAGCCGCGCTCCAGGCCCCAGACGCCGCCGCTGGTTCCGACATCCACGTAGTTTATCCCTTTCGACGCGAGCTCATTGGCGCGGCGGATGTCGTCCACGTAATACGAGTTGCCGCCATCGATGAGGATGTCGCCGCTCTCGAGGTGAGGCACGAGGTCGGCAATGGTCTTGTCGACGACGGCCGCCGGGACCATCAACCAGACCGCGCGCGGCTTTTCCAGCTTGCGCACGAGGTCCGCAAGCGAGGAGGCTCCGACCGCCTTGTCCCGTGCCAAATCTTCGACCGCCTTCGGCGACATATCGAAAACCACGCACTGATGGCCGCCCTTGATGAGTCGCCGCACCATATTGGCGCCCATTCTGCCCAATCCGATCATCGCGAGCTGCATGACATCCTTCTCCGTTAGAGCTGAGCCGCGGCCCGCAGCCGTTGCATGGCGACGGCGACACCTTCGCTGTCGTTGAAAATCGCCGACCCGGCCACCAACACATCGGCTCCCGCGGCAACCGCCAGCGGGGCAGTTGTCGCATCGACCCCTCCGTCCACCTCGAGGCCGCACCCCGGTTTGATTCGATCGATCATCTGACGCGCGCGCCGGATCTTCGGAAGTGTCGTATGGAGGAAGTGCTGATGCCCGAATCCCGGGTTCACCGTCATGACCAGCACCTGGTCGAGGTCTTGCATGATCTCTTCCAGAACGGTTGCGGGAGTTGCCGGGTTGATGGCGACGCCGACCCGCTTTCCCAATGCTTTGATGCGCTGCACGGTCCGTGACAGGTCGTTGTTGCCCTCCCAGTGGACCAAGAATGAATTGGTCCCGGCCTGCGCAAATTCCTCGACAAAAAAATCGGGATTCAAAATCATCAGGTGCGCCTCCAGTGGCAGGCGCGTCGCCTTGCGCAGCGATCTGATGATCGGTGGTCCCATTGAGAGATTGGGCACGAAATGTCCATCCATCACGTCCACGTGGATGCGGTCCGCGCCGGCGCGCTCCGCCTCGGTCACCTGATCGCCCAAGCGGGCGAAATCGGCCGCGAGGATCGACGGTGCGAGCTTCACGGTATCGGTCGTCACGTTGCGCCCTTGAGCTTGCGGTAGCGGCGGATCAGATTGTTGGTCGAGCTGTCATGGCCGAGCTTGGGCTCGGTCTGGCCCTCGAGCTCCGGGATGATGCGCTGAGCCAGGACCTTGCCGAGTTCGACGCCCCATTGATCGAACGAATCGACGTCCCAGATGGTGCCCTGGGTGAACACGCAGTGCTCATACAGCGCGACCAGCTTTCCCAGCGCGGACGGGGTCAAACGATCCATCAGAATGGTGTTGGACGGTCGATTGCCTTCGAACACCCGGTGCGGGACGAGCCAATCGGGCGTGCCTTCGGCCTTCACTTGCTCACGCGTTTTCCCAAAGGCGAGCGCCTCGGTCTGTGCAAATACGTTCGCCACCAGCATATCGTGATGCCGGCCGAGCGCATTGATCGCCTCCCCGAAAGCGATGAAGTCACAGGGAATGAGCCGGGTGCCCTGATGGATCAATTGATAGAAGGAGTGCTGGCCATTGGTTCCAGGCTCGCCCCAGTAGATCGGACCGGTCTGATAGTTCACCGGCGTCCCGTCGAGCGTCACGTGCTTGCCGTTACTCTCCATCGTCAACTGCTGGAGATAGGCCGGGAAACGCTTCAAGTACTGGTCGTAGGGCAGCACCGCGACGGTCTGCGCGCCGAAGAAGTCGTTGTACCAGACGCCGAGAAGGCCCATGAGCACCGGCAGGTTGCGCTCGAACGGCGCGGTGCGGAAATGTTCGTCGATGGCATGGAAGCCTTCCAGCATGGATCGGAAGTGATCCGGGCCGATCGCCAGCATGGTCGAAAGGCCGATGGCGGAATCCATCGAGTAGCGCCCGCCGACCCAGTCCCAGAACTCGAACATGTTGGCGGTGTCGATGCCGAATTCTGCGACTTTTTCGGCATTCGTCGAGACCGCAACGAAATGCCTGGCGACGGCCTTGGCATCGCCTCCAAGGCCCCGCAGCGACCAATCGCGCGCGCTTTGAGCGTTGGTCATAGTCTCCAGCGTCGTGAAGGTCTTGGAGGAAACGATGAACAGCGTTTCCGCCGGATCGAGATCGCGCGTCGCCTCGACGAAATCGGTGCCGTCGACGTTGGAGACGAAGCGGAACGTCATGGCGCGGTCGCTGTAGTACTTGAGCGCCTCATATGCCATCACCGGCCCGAGGTCGGACCCGCCGATGCCGATATTGACAACGTTGCGGATGCGTTTGCCGCTGTGGCCTTTCCATTGGCCGCTGCGGACGCGGTTGGCGAAGTCGGCCATCTTGTCGAGCACGAGGTGAACCTCCGGCACGACGTTCTTGCCGTCGACGACGATGGATGCGCCTTTTGGCGCACGGAGCGCCACGTGCAGGACGGCCCGATTTTCCGTGACGTTGATTTTCTCGCCTCGAAACATCGCGTCGATCCTGGCGCGCAGGCCGGATTGTTCGGCGAGCTCGATGAGCAACTTAAGCGTCTCGTCGTTGATGCGATTTTTCGAGTAATCCAGGTAGACGCCGGCGGTCTCCGCGGTCATCCGCTCACCGCGCGTCGGATCATCGGCGAACAGGTTTCGTAGGTGCAGGCCCCGTATTGTCTGATGGTGATCTTCGAGGGCCTGCCATACCGCGTGCTTGCTCGTTGATCGCGTGCGAGGTGTCTCCGATCGTGCAGCCATCTGCGGCATCCTTTCTGGCCTTCGGTCTGTTATTTGGGACGAGTCCGTCTGTGCGGTAGAGCGTTCTCTTCTCCCCACAGCCGAAATCCCCCGCGGAAGGCATTGGCGTTGTCTCCTGCGCGAGAACGCGGCGGGAGTGCTGCGAGCTTCGCGACGTTGCCTCCTCCGATCACCGTATCGTCGGGCTCCAGCGCGGCGATGAGACGTGCCACGACGTCGGCAACATGACGCCGCCATTTCTTCTTGCCGTGGCGTTCGAGTCCGGCCCGTCCGACGTAGTCCTCATAGGTGCCCTTCTTGTAGGGCAGGTGACCGAGCTCCATGGGCTCGACGATGCCTTCGACAACCATGGCCGTTCCAAGCCCGGTTCCGAGGCCCAGAAAAAGCATCTTGCCGTCCTTGTAGCTACCCAAGGCCTGCATCGCGGCGTCGTTGACGACCTTGACGGGACGAGCGAATGCCGCCGCGAAGTCAAAGCCGACCCAACCGCGCCCCAGATTGTGTGGTTCCATAATCGGCCGGCCGCAGAGAACCGGTCCGGGATAGCCGACCGACACCACCTCGTAGGTCCAATCCGCGGCGAGCTTCTTGACTTCGGAAACCATCCGCTTGGGGGTTAGCGTCGGCCCGGATGGAAATGATCGATGCTCGTCTTGCCCGGTGGCAAGGATCTTGACCGAGGTTCCACCTACGTCGACGACCAGCACGTTCTTCACCGAGGACTTCTTTGCGACGTCAGCTCGACCTCGCCGCATTGTTCCGCGCCTGGTGGCGAGCAGCGACCTCGCGTTCACAGCGCTAGCCCGCTCGCTCGAGGACGGCGGATTTGGATCCGATCACGGCGATCAAGTCGTTCCACGAGTTGACGAACGACTTGGCGCCTTCGTCTTGAAGCTGGAGCGCCAGCGCCTTGACGTCGATCCTCGCCGCGGCGAACCGCGCCAGGACCTCTTCGCAGTCGCCGCCGTCGGCCGGCATCGTCGCCCCGACGTCGCCGTGTTCGGCGAGCGCTTTCAGGGTGCCCTCAGGCATGGTGTTCACGGTGAATGGTGCGGCCAGGGCGTTGACGTACAAGGTGTCCGAAGCCTTCGGATCCTTGGTCCCCGTGCTGGCCCATAGCAGGCGTTGCGGACGTGCGCCGGCGTTGTAGGCGCGCATCCATCGCGGCGAACTCAGGAGGCCGAGATAAGTCTTGTAGGTCCGCTTGGCGACGGCGATACCGAGTTGGTTGTTGAGCGTCTCCGGCACCTTGCCGGCCACCGCGACGTCCCAGCGGCTGATGAAAATCGATGCCACCGAGCCGACATCGGGCTTCAATCCCGCGTCGATGCGTCGTTCGATGCCGCGCATGAACGCATCAGCGGCCGCCAGGTATTGGTCGTCGGAGAACAACAGCGTGACGTTGACCGGCACGCCCGCAAAGATTGCCTCTTCGATGGCCGGCAGGCCTTCGGCGGTGCCGGGAATCTTGATCAGGAGATTGGGACGTCGCGCCCGCGCGTGCAGGTCCTTGGCCACGGCAATCGTCGATTTGGTGTCGTGCGCCAGCAAGGGCGAGACTTCCAGGGAAACCCAACCGTCTACGCCGCAGGTTCGGTCGTAAACCGGCCGGAACAGGTCTGCGGCCTGCGTGAGGTCCTCCAGCGCCAGTTCGAAGAACAGTTTCTCTCCCGACCTGCCTTCCGCGAGTTTGCCTTTGATCGCGTCATCGTAGTCGCTGCTGTTCTTGATCGCGTGGTCGAAGATCGTCGGGTTGGATGTCAGCCCGGTGACCGACCACTCGTCGATGTAGCGGCGGAGCAAGCCCGTCCTCAACAAGTTGCGTGTGATGTTGTCGAGCCAGAGGCTCTGGCCCAGATCGTGCAGGATTTGAGTGGCTTTCATGCTAGCACCTCGCTCGTGCCCCCAAATCCAGCAAGTAACGTTCAACTTTGCCGACTCATGCGCCCCGCCTCGGGTGCGCGTGCCCCCTGATCGGATGCCATGCGCGCCCATCGCGCGCGAGTAGGCGATCGGCTGCCTCGGGACCGGCGCTGCCGGCGATGTAATTGGGAAAATCGTTGGCGGGATCGTGGGCCCAAGCATCGAGAAGGCCTTGTACGGCGCACCAGGCCGCCTCGACCGTATCGGCGCGCTGGAACAAGGTAGCGTCACCGATCAAGCAGTCGTAGATCAGCGTCTCGTAGCCGACCGCTGCGAGCGGTGCGAAATAGTCCCGGTAAGCGAAATCCATCTCGACGCCGTCGATCTCGATCTCGGGGCCGGGGCGCTTGGCGCTGAAGCTGACTGACAGCCCCTCATCCGGTTGAATGCGGAGCGTCAGGATGTTGGGGGGCAATCGCTCGACCGGAGTATCGCGAAAGAGCGAATAGGGGGCTTGACGGAATTGCACTGCGATCTCGGTGGTGCGTGCGGTGAGATACTTGCCGGTGCGCAGATAGAACGGCACGCCCGCCCAGCGCCAATTGTCGATCCCGAGTTTGAGCGCGGCATAGGTTTCGGTTGCGGAATCCGGTGCGACGTTGGGCTCGTGTCGATAGTCTCGAACCTTTCGGCCGAGCACCGTCCCGGCGTCGTACTGGCCGCGTACTGCGTTCTCCACCGAGATGGGATGAATCGCCTGGAACAATTCCGTCTTCTTGGCGCGAACGGCATTGGCATCGAACGAGATCGGTGGCTCCATTGCAATCATGGCCAGGAGTTGAAACAGATGGTTCGGGACCATGTCCCGTAGTGCCCCGGTTTGCTCGTAGAAACGGCCGCGGCCCTCCACGCCCACCGTCTCAGCAGCCGTGATCTGGACGTGGTCGACATGATCCCGGTTCCACATCGGCTCGAAGATGCCGTTTGCAAAGCGCAGCACCAGGATGTTCTGCACCGTTTCTTTGCCGAGGAAGTGATCGATCCGGTAGATCTGGTCCTCGGTCAACACCTTGAGGATCTGCGCATTGAGCGCCTCGGCCGATGCGAGGTCGTGCCCGAAGGGTTTTTCCACGATGACCCGCCGCCACGCGCGTTCCGACTGCCGGGTGAGCCCTGCGCGGCCGAGCTGCTCGATCACCGGGCCGAAGAACCGCTCGGCGACCGCCAGATAGAACAGCACATTGGCTGTCCCGCTCTGTTCCCGCTGTTGATCAACCAGCAATTTCCCCAGCTCGGCAAAGGTATCAGGCTGCGTGAAATCTCCCCGCATATAATGCATGCGACTGACGAGCCACGACCAGGCCGGCTCGTCGATGGCGGCGCGCCCATCGCCCTGCGTCGAGGCATGCATCATTTCGGTCAGGCCCTGGCGCCATTCCTCGGTGCTCCGGGTGTTGTGATCGAGGCCGATGACGGCGAAGCCGTCGGGAAGCTTCCCGGCCCTGACAAGATTGTAGAGCGCGGGCACGACCAGGCGCTTGGTCAGATCGCCGCCGGCGCCGAAAATCGTCAGGGTTGCGGGCGGTGCCTGGCGAGCGGGAAAGCACTTCGCCAACGTTACCGCGGGTTCCGCTGCGATCGATTCCACCGTACTCATCTCACGGATTGGTGACGTTTATCGAGTTGCGAAGAGGTGGCGGCTCGTTTGCCTTTTTTGTCCATGGTGGCTCTCCTGACCGCCCGTTCCAACTAATGTCCCCGCCCGCGACTTCGTTCAATACTCGACACGGCCAGGCGGCTGGGAATCACGATAAAGTGCGAGATGGCGCTGTGGCTAAATCAAATCGGACGCAGTCCGCAGTTGCCCCGCTTTGGACGAGATGTCGCAGCGCTCAACCAGCTTGGGGTCTCCCTTGATGACTTCAAACGCCGTCTGCTCGCCCTCGCGCCAGAAGCGGATGTCAAGCTTGTGCTTGCCGATGCGAAGATCGCGCACCGTCAGGTCAGGCAGCCATGCCGGAAGGGACGGGTCGACATACAGCTTGTTGCGTGGCGCATCCGGCAGGAATCCCAATAAGGCCTGTACCAGCATGAAGACGGAGCCGGCTGCCCACGCTTGGGGCACGTTCGCGCCGATATACTGCACCGGGAAATTCGTCTCGTCACGTTCTGACGCGGTGTAAAGTTCCGGCAGCTGATTAAGCAGGAAGTGGCTCGCCGCCACGCTGACGTCGTGCGCGACCCGCGCCGCCTCCGCACCAAAGCCATAGAGTTTGAAGCCCATGGCGATGATAGCGTTGTCGTGCGGCCAGACCGAGCCGGTCTGATAGTTGTACGGATTGAATGCCGGGTGATTGGCGGAGAGCGTGCGGATTCCCCATCCTGTCCACATGTCCGGCGCCATCAGGCGGTCCACCACCCTCTTTGCGCGCTCCGGGGGCACGATGCCGGACCATAGGCAATGCCCGGCATTGGAGGCGACGGTCAGGACCTTGTTCTTGTCGCCATCGAGCGCATAGGCATAGAACCCTAGTTCCTCGTCCCAGAAGGCGTCGTTGAACCGCTCGAACAGGGCAGCAGCCTTGGCACGCAGGTCATGCGCGCGCTCGGGCTTGCCGAGCGCATCGAAAACCTCCGCCATGCGGACCCAAGCATTGTAGACATAGCCCTGAAGCTCGCAGAGGGCCTTCGGTCCCTTGACCAGCGAGCCATCGGGATACATGACCGCATCGCCGGAATCCTTCCAGGCCATGTTCTCGTAGCCGACCGAAGAGCGCGTCTGATACTCCTGAAAGCCGTCGCCGTCGCGGTCGCCGTAGTTGTCGATCCAGGCCAGGCAGCCTTCTGCCGTCTGCAGATGCTGTTCCAGCAGACCCACGTCGCCGGTCGCGCGCCATGCTGCGTGCAGGGTCATCAAGTAGAGCGCAGTCGCATCCGCAGTGCCGTAGTAAGGTGTGTGCGGGATCAGCTTGAAATGCGCAAGCTCGCCGCAGCGCAATTCGTGGAGGATCTTGCCCGGCTCGGCATCGCGATAAGGATCGTCCTCCTTGGCTTGCAGCGAGCCCAGAATCTCAAGCGCGCCACGGGCGAATTCCGGATAGATCAAGATATTCTGCAGCGAAACGATCAGGCTATCGCGGCCGAACGGAGCAACGAACCACGGCAGTCCGGCAGCGGGAAGAAAGACCATGTGAGTCGTGCCCTTGATCGGCAAACGCAGTGCGGCCATGTCCTCCAGCGCTTGGTGAAAGAGACGGTAGAATTCTTCGTTGCTGGTCTCAATCTTGACCACTGTCTTCAACCATTCCACCATCGTCTCGGGATGGCGGGACTTGTGAGTGTTTCCGACACAATCGTGCGGCGCCTCGAAGCGTTGCTCGCCATCCTCGAGCATATAGAGCAAGCAGGCGTGCCAAGCCTCGCCCGGCTGAAGCGCGACCTCGAAGCTGAGCCGCCCATTGGCGGAAACGGCCTTGCTGGGGGCGCGCAAAACAAACGTTGTCACTGCACGATGAAAATCTCGGTTCGAATACGAAGTGCGGACCCGTTGCTGTCGCTCCGACCATTCAGTCGTGATTTGGCCACGGCGTACGATACGGCCCGACTTCACCTCGAAGATGTCGGCAAAGTCACACCGGAAAGCGATCTCGAGCTGAAAACGCACCGGCTTCATGCTGTTGTTGGTGATGTCGAGATCCTCATGCAGGCCGCCGCCGATCGATCGACTGATGGTAAGGCCGAGGGTGCGCGGGAGAATCGTGCCGTCTTCGGTGAGGATGGTTCGGTTGGTAAGGAAGATGCGTGCCGCGTAGTAGCTCACAGGACCGCCGTTGAGCAGTTCCCAAGATTCGCCGTTGGCGTAAATCGCCCAGTTGCTGATGATCCGCGTGTCGCGAAAGTACAGACCCTTCTCGCTCGGCCAATTGATCTGCCCGTCTGGCTCGCTGACCAGCACCGTCTGTCCCTGGTGGATGGCAATCTGTGGCGGGCCGACGTGAACCTTGAACGACACGATGTGCTCCTTATGGTCGCCGCTTGGCGCGGCGGAGCCGTCGAGGGTAGCGCGCAGCGAATATGCGTGGCACAGATCATAGACCGGTGCAGCCGCGGTTGAGAATGCGGAGCGTTCGCCGCGGCCCCAAGAGGTTGTTCCCCGGACTGTTGACTGGCATCGGGTCCGCAAGGCCGGCATTATCGCCCTGCTCGCAGGGATGTGCTTTATTGACTGCATGGACACAGTGTCTTTTTTCATGTCGGCGAACCTTCTCGACAGCAAATTCACATCCCCGACGAGCCCGATGCGACGAGCGGCCGATCACGTTGATGTGAGACGGCCAACAGACGAGGTCGTGGCCCATGCGGTGAGCTGCTCGGCCTGAGCAAGGCGCATCACGACCAAGGGTCTGCTATGGGCATGTCCGAGAATTCCGACCTTCCGCTCGCGATCGAGGACTACGCCCTCATCGGCGACTGCACGACGGCCGCACTCGTCGGGCGCAACGGTTCCATAGACTGGCTTTGCTGGCCGCGCTTCGACAGCAGCGCCTGCTTCGCGGCCCTGCTCGGCAGGACGCACCATGGGCGCTGGCTCATTGCGCCTGCCGATCCCGCGCCGCGTGTCAGCCGTAAGTATCGAGATGGCACTATGGTGCTTGAGACCGTCTTCGAGACGGCCGAAGGGTGCGTGGCGATCATCGATTTCATGCCGATGCAGCGGACGAGCTCGTCCGTCATCCGGATCGTTGAGGGTCGGCGTGGGAAGGTCGCGATGCGGCTGCACCTGATGCTGCGCTTCGACTACGGTCGCACCGTTCCCTGGGTGACGCAACTCGACGATGGTAGCGGTCTATCCGCCGTCGCCGGCCCCACCCGCGTGGTGCTCCGTAGTCCCGTTAAGCTTTCCGGACAGGATCTCGCCACGGTCGCCGAGTTCAGCGTCGCCAAGGGCCAACGCGTGCCCTTTGTGATGACGTACGGACTGTCGCACCTGCCGCCGCCGGCGAGGATCCCGTGGCGGGTGGCGCTCGAGAAAACGGAGGCCTTCTGGCGCGCCTGGGCGGCCCAATGCCGTTACAACGGGCGCTGGCGGGAACCGGTCCTGCGCTCGCTCCTGACGCTCAAGGCGCTGACCTATTCGGCCACCGGCGGCATCGTCGCCGCCGCCACGACATCGCTGCCCGAGCAGCTCGGCGGGTCGCGGAACTGGGATTATCGTTTCTGCTGGCTGCGCGACGCCACCCTGACGCTGATGGCGCTGATGTCCACCGGCCTTTACGAGGAGGCGCGTGCCTGGCGCGACTGGCTTCTGCGCAGCGTAGCTGGCAGCCCCTCGCAGATCCAGATCATGTACGGGGTGGCCGGCGAGCGGCAGCTTCCCGAATTGGAAGTGCCATGGCTCCCCGGCTATCACGGTTCGACGCCGGTGCGTATCGGCAATGCCGCCGCCGGGCAGCTCCAGCTCGACGTCTACGGCGAGCTTATCGATGCCCTCTATCAAGGGCGCAGGCAGTTTCCCGCGATACAGACCGGCTGGGCGCTACAGCTCAACCTGATCGAACACCTCGAACAGACTTGGGAAGAAGCGGACGAGGGCATCTGGGAGGTGCGCGGTGGGCGACGACATTTCACATTCTCCAAGATAATGGCGTGGGTCGCGTTTGACCGCACCTTGCGCGACGCCGAGCGACTCCCGTGCGACGACGTCCCGCTCGAGCGCTGGCACGCGGTGCGCGATCGGATGCATGCCGAGATTTGCCGACATGGCTTTGACGCGAGCCGCAACACCTTCACGCAGAGCTTCGGCGCGCCGGAGCTCGACGCAAGCCTACTGATGATCCCGACGGTTGGCTTCCTGCCGCCGGGCCACCCGCACGTGCTTGGTACCGTGGCGGCCATCGAACGCGAGCTCATTGCCGACGGCCTCGTGTTGCGTTACTCCACGGAATCCGCCGTGGATGGCCTGCCACCAGGGGACGGCGCCTTCCTGCCCTGCAGCTTTTGGCTCGCGGATAACTATGCTCTGCAAAACCGAGATGCGGAGGCTGAAGCCATGTTCGAGCGTCTCCTGTCATTACGCAACGATGTCGGCCTCCTGGCGGAGGAATACGATCCGCGCGCGAAGCGGCTCGTGGGCAACTTTCCGCAAGCCTTCTCGCATCTTGCCCTTATCAATACGGCGCTGAACCTCCATGACGTCGGCCCCGCGCAACGACGCGGGCAGGGAGCCAAACACGGATCCGAGGGGTAATGGCATGAACCTCTTGAGAGAATCGCGGGACCTGACGACGATGACGATGATTAAGGTGCGAAGAGCCGAGCCTATTGGAGACTATCGACTCAAGGTAGAGTTCTCCGACGATACGGTCGGCGAACGCGACTTTTCTTTCATCACCGGTGAGGCGGGACCGCTGCTTGAACCGCTGAAGGACCCGGCTTATTTTCGACGCGTGTTTGTCGAGAGCGGCGCATTGACTTGGCCGAATGGTTACGATTGGGATCCAATCGCGCTGCACGACGAGATGCAACAGGCAGGACAGTTGCGACCGGTCGGCGACGCGGTGGAATAGTTCGCTGCTTGTCTACACGTCCACCTTCAGCGCCGCGATGAAGGCCTCCTGCGGAATTTCCACCTTGCCGAACTGACGCATGCGCTTCTTGCCTTCCTTCTGCTTCTCCAGGAGCTTGCGCTTGCGGGTGACATCGCCGCCGTAGCATTTGGCGGTCACGTCCTTGCGGAAGGCGCGCACGGTCTCGCGCGCGATGATCTTGCCGCCGATGGCGGCCTGGATCGGCACCTGGAACATGTGCGGGGGAATGAGCTCCTTGAGCTTTTCGACCATCGCGCGGCCGCGTTGCTCGGCGCGCGTCTTGTGCACCAGCATGGCGAGCGCATCGACCGGGTCCGCGTTCACGAGGATCTGCATCTTGACGAGATCGGCCGGGCGGAAGTCCGTGAGGTGGTAGTCGAACGAGGCGTAGCCTTTCGACACCGATTTCAGCCGGTCGTAGAAATCGAATACCACCTCGTTGAGCGGCAGGTCGTACTTCACCATCGCGCGGTTGCCGACATAGGTGAGCTCGATCTGGATGCCCCGGCGATCCTGGCAGAGTTTGAGCACGCTGCCGAGATAGTCGTCGGGGGTGAGGATGGTCGCGCGGATCCAGGGCTCGTGGATCTCCTCGATCCTCATCACGTCCGGCATGTCGACCGGATTGTGGATCTCGATCTCCTGCCCATTCCGCAGCTTGATCCTGTAGATGACGGACGGCGCGGTCGCGATCAGGTCGAGATTGAACTCGCGCTCGAGCCGCTCCTGGATGATTTCGAGGTGGAGGAGGCCGAGGAAGCCGCAGCGGAAGCCGAAGCCGAGCGCGGCCGATGTCTCCATCTCGTAGCTGAAGCTCGCGTCGTTGAGGCGAAGCTTGCCCATGGCCGCGCGCAAATCCTCGAACTGCGCGGCGTCCACGGGAAACAGTCCGCAGAACACGACCGGAATCGCCGGGCGGAAGCCGGGCAGGGCCTCGCTCACCGGCTTGCGGTCGTCGGTGATGGTGTCGCCGACCCGGGTATCGGCCACCTCCTTGATCGAGGCGGTGAGAAAGCCGATCTCCCCAGGCCCGAGCTCCTCCACATTGAGAAGTTTCGGCGTGAACACGCCGACGCGGTCCACCTCGTAGGCTGCGCCGGTACCCATCATGCGAATGCGGTCGCCCTTCTTGAGCACCCCGTCGACGATGCGCACGAGCACGATGACGCCGAGGTAGGAGTCGTACCAGCTGTCGACGAGCAGCGCCTTGAGGGTAGCGTCGCGGTCGCCCTGGGGCGGCGGCAGGCGCGTGACGATGCTTTCGAGCACCTCCGGCACGTTGAGGCCGGTCTTGGCCGAGATCAGGATCGCATTCGAGGCGTCGAGCCCGATCACGTCCTCGATCTGCTGCTTCACCTTGTCCGGCTCGGCCGCCGGCAGGTCGACCTTGTTGAGGACCGGCACGACCTCATGGTTGTTGTCGATGGCCTGATAGACATTGGCGAGCGTCTGCGCCTCCACCCCCTGGGAGGCGTCGACCACCAGCAGCGAGCCCTCGCAGGCGGCGAGCGAGCGGTTGACCTCGTAGGCGAAATCGACGTGCCCCGGCGTGTCGATCAGGTTGAGCACGTAGTCCTTGCCGTCGCGGGCGCGGTAATTGAGCCGCACCGTCTGCGCCTTGATGGTGATGCCGCGTTCGCGCTCGATGTCCATGGAATTGAGCACCTGCTCCACCATCTCGCGCTCGGCCAGCCCGCCGGTGCTCTGGATCAGCCGGTCGGCCAGCGTCGACTTGCCGTGGTCGATGTGGGCGATGATCGCAAAGTTGCGAATATTGTCGATGGCCGCATTCATGGTGCGCGCATTAGCATTCGTGTTCGCAAGCGGCAAGCACGGTCGGTCGGGCGCGTTGCGGTTCCCCGCAAGCGCGGAGCCTGTGCTTCACTCCGCCGCCACCCGCTGCTCCACGAGCAACGGCTCGAGCGCGACCTTCTCGCCGTCCCGCGCCACGATCGCGTGACCCGGCGGCACCGGCTTCCAGTGCGCGCGGTCCTCGTCGAGCGGCTCGGACACCACCACCACGTTGCCGCCGGACTCCCGGTAATAGAGCGTGTTGGCGTTGTCGTTGGCGGAGTAGCGGAAGGCGTAGAGGTCGCGGCCGTTGGCGAGCGCCGACGTGAAGCGCAGCGGCTCCTTGTAGTCCTTGGTGCTGACCATGTCGGTCAGCGCCGCCAGCACCCGCTTGGTCGCACCCACCGGATCCTTGTCGCCACCGGCCCCGAGGATGGCGAGAAAGACCGCCTCCGAATTGGTCGTGCCGACGCGCGAGCCGTAGAACGCGTCGGGGATCAGCGTCTCGACCTTGCGGCGCAGGCGCGACCAGTTGCCGATCAGGCCGTTGTGCATGAACAGCCAGCGGCCGCAGGCAAACGGGTGGCAGTTCGGGCGCGTGATCGGCGTGCCGGTGGAGGCGCGCACATGGGCGAAATAGAGATGCGAGCGGATGTGGCGGCAGAGGTAGCGCAGATTCTCGTCGGACCAGGCCGGCCGGACCTCGCGATAAAGCCCGGGCTCGGCATGCTCGCCGTACCAGCCCATGCCGAAGCCGTCGCCGTTGGTGGCCGCGGTCGACTCCAGCGCCCGCTGGCTCTGCACCACCAGCGAGTGGGCAGGGGCGGTCACATACTGTTCCAACGGGATCGTTTCGCCGCGATAGGCTATCCAGCGGCACATGGGCAGCTCCGAAGCAAGTCCTCCAGCATGGGCTGCCGATGCGGCAAAGCGATGGCGAGCCGATTCTGCCCCTAGATATGGACCTGTTTGGCGGGTCGTGCCATAGCCTCGCCGCCGAATTGGGGGCAAAACGGGCAGGAAAGCTTGCATGTCGGCCATGACGGATGCCGGCCGCCGCGGCCGCGACCTTATCGAGCGGCTGGTCGACGCGCTCTGCGATCCGGCGCGCCGCGAGCGCACGGCGATCGTGGTGCTCCTGGGCTATGTGGCGCTCTGGACCCTTTATGCCGCCATCGCCAAGGGCAGCCAGGACATCCACATCGACATGTCCGAGCAGTTCGTGTTCGCGCGCGAGCTGGCGCTGGGCTACGCCAAGCATCCTCCGCTCGCGATGGCGGTGGTGCGCGCCTGGTTCTCCATCTTCCCCACCACCGACTGGGCCTACTACCTGCTCGCAATGGCGACTGTCGGCCTCGCGCTGTGGATCGCCTGGCGGCTGTCCGCCCGCTTTCTCGACGGCGAAAAGCGCGTCCTGGGACTGGCGCTGCTCACCCTGGTGCCCTTCTTCAATTTCCACGCGCTGAAGTTCAACTCGAATTCGATCCTGATGCCGGTATGGGCGGCGACGACGCTGTGGTTTCTGCGCTCGTTCGAGACGCGGCGCAGCCTTGACGCGGCGCTCGCCGGGCTCGGTGCCGCGGCCGCCATGTACGGCAAGTACTGGTCGATCTTCCTGCTGCTGGGATTGGGCCTTGCGGCGCTGCTCGACCCCCGGCGCGCGGCCTATTTCCGTTCCCCCGCGCCGTGGGTCACGATTGCGGTCGGCGCGCTGGCGCTCGCCCCGCACATGGCTTGGCTCATCGCCAACGATTTCCTGCCGTTCTCCTATGCGGCGGTCGTGCATGGTGACGCCTCGTTCGCATCCACCCTGCGCAACGCGCTGGGTTACCTCGCCGGCAGCCTCGCCTATGTCGCGGTCCCGCTCATCATCGTGGTACTCGCCGCGCGGCCGAACCGCGCAGCCGTCAAGGACATGGTGTGGCCGGCAGCGCCCGAGCGCAGGCTCGCGGCGGCGGCGTTCTGGGCGGTGCTGCTGGCGCCGGCCGTGGTTGCACCATTGATCGGCTTCCGCCTGACCTCGCTGTGGTCGATGTCGGCGTGGACGCTGTTGCCGGTCATGCTGCTCGCCTCGCCGCTCGTCGCCATCAGCCGCCGCGACGCCATCGGCGCGGTCGCGCTCGCGGTCGCGCTCCCGTTCGTCATGGTGGCGGTCGCCCCCGCGATCGCGTTCGGTCTTCATCGCGTGGGACTGCCGGCGGGCTCCACGCACGCCTCGGCCTTGGTGGAGCCGCTCGAGCGGCTGTGGCGCGAGACCACCGACCGGCCGTTCAAGGTGTTCGCCGGCCTTGAGGAGCTCACCGACGGCGTCGCCTTCTATTCGGCCCAGCATCCGGCCGCCGCGCACATGTTCGACACCATGAAGCTCACGGGGATCGACGAGGGCATCGCCCGCGACGGCATCGTCCTGCTGTGTCCGCTGCAGCCGCGGGACATGCTGCGGCGGGACTGGTGCATCGAGTCCGCCAACACCATTGCGGACCGGTTTCCTCCGGGCAAGCGGACGGAAATCACGGTCACGCGCCGCTATCTCGGGGTCGAGGGCAAGCCGGCGCGCTATCTCGTCATCACCATTCCGCCGAAGCAGTGAAGCGCCCGACGGTCTCACGGCGCCGGAGCAAGAGCTGCCCTGATCAACGCGACGACATTCTGCAACCGCGATTGCCCGCTTGCCACCGAACGCTCGAACTCGGCATAGGACCGGTCGAGCCGCGCCAGCTCGCTGCGCTTTTGGGTCTCGTCGAGGAAGGAATGGATCAAGGCGTTGCGGGCGATCGCCTTCAGCGTCCGATAGTCGAGGCCGTAGTCGCGCGCAGCCCGAAAATACTCGTTGGTGAGGTTGATGCGGGATACGCCGGCATCGTCGGTCGACAGCACCACCGGCACGCCGGCGGCGAGATAGGTCGGCAGCGGATGGTCCTTGCCGCGCACGCCGAGGATCTTGTCGTTGCTGGTGAGGTTGATCTCGACGGCGACCGGACGCTTGCGCATCTCGGCGAGCAGGCCCTCCATGTCGTACTCGAACGGGAGCGCCACGCCGTGGCCGATGCGGCGTGCGCCCGCGATCTCGATCGCCTGGCGGATGTGAAACGTCAGGTCCGGCGGCGGCACGAGGCCGAGCCAGAGCTCGCCTGCGTGCAGCGCGACCGGCACGTCCTTGGCAAGGAAGGCGATGATCTGCATGTGGCGGGTGTAGTCGCGGCGCGCCACCAGATCGTCCTCGGGCTGGACGAAGTTGAGCGCGACCACCACCTGCGGCTCCGCGCGAACGAATGCTGCTGCGATCGCGGTCTGCATGAACACGTCGTCGGGCGGACTGTCGCGCAAGACCTGCAAGATAAAGCGGTACGTGACTTGGCAGCCCGGCTGGGAATTGCGGGCATCGCACGCCAATTCGCTCCTGATCCTGGCGATCGAGGCCGCGAGGTCGCGCTGCTGGGCCGTGACGCAGTCGTTGAGACCGCTCGCTTGCAACGCCGCGAGCCTGGCGGCGTCGTCATTGAGCCCCTCGAGCGCCGCCATGAACTTGCCCTTGTCGTCCGAGCAGCCGAACGAGATCATGAACTCGACATACTGCACGTTGTCGTGATGGTACTGCTGGACCTGGTCGATCATCATGTCGACGAAGTGCGAGCCCGATGCTGCGCCGAACTTGGCGAAGGTCTCGAAGAATTTGTCGTGTTCCGTCGGCACTGCTGCAGACGGCAGATAGGCGCGGGTGGAGAACGCGTTGACCAGGCGATCGTAGAGCTGCTGATCGTTCATGGCCTGGGAGGCGCGGGCTTCTCCGGGCTGGTCGCAAGTCGGGCTCGTCTGCAGAACGTTCCCCAGGCTTACGCACAGCCCCTCCTGCGCGGCCCAGGCGATGAAGCGTTCGGCATAGACGGCGCCGGACAGGTGGACGTGGAGGTCGCCCCCTTTCGGCATGCGGCGGAGGAATGCGCGCAGGTCGGTGTGGTCGGCGCGTGCCCCTTCGAACCGGGCGGCGGTGACGACGGTGTCGAAGTCGCGCGCGACCATCGCGAAGCGGACGATGATGATGGCGACGATCAGCACGAGGACGGCAAAGACGATCCGACGTCGCAAGACCTGCCCCGCTGCGCTCTCTCTGGCGCGCGCAAGGCTAGAATGCGTGGCGCAAGAGGGGAAGCATCATCTACGGCGTGAAGCCAAGCCCGCACCGCACGGGTTGAAACCGTTCGGTGCGGCTTTCCGTTGTTTCGACCTGAAGGCGCGTCACACGCCCTCAATAGCGGTATTGATCCGGCTTGTATGGCCCCCCGACCGGCACGCCGATATAGGTCGCCTGCTTGTCCGACATTTTCGTGAGCTTGGCGCCGATCTTGGCGAGGTGGAGGCGCGCGACCTTCTCGTCGAGGTGCTTGGGCAGGGTGTAGACCTTCTTCTCGTATTTCTTCGGATTGGTCCACAGCTCGATCTGCGCCAGCGTCTGGTTGGTGAACGAGGACGACATCACGAAGCTCGGATGGCCCATGGCATTGCCGAGATTCACCAGGCGGCCCTCAGACAGCAGGATGATGCGCTTGCCGTCGGGGAACTCGATCTCGTCCACCTGCGGCTTGACGTTGTGCCACTTCAGGTTCCGCAGCGCGGCCACTTGGATCTCGCTGTCGAAGTGGCCGATATTGGCGACGATCGCCCGGTCCTTCATCTTGCGCATGTGGTCGATCGTGATCACGTCGAGGTTGCCGGTCGCGGTGACGAAGATGTCGGCGCGCGACGCCGCATCCTCCATGGTCGTGACCTCGTAGCCTTCCATGGCCGCCTGCAGCGCGCAGATCGGATCGACCTCGGAGACGAGCACGCGGCAGCCGGCCTGCCGCAGCGAGGCGGCCGAGCCCTTGCCGACGTCGCCGAAGCCCGCGACCATGGCGACCTTTCCCGCCATCATGACGTCGGTGCCGCGGCGAATGCCGTCGACGAGCGATTCGCGGCAGCCATAGAGATTGTCGAACTTCGACTTGGTCACGCTGTCGTTGACGTTGATGGCGGGCCAGAGCAGCGTGCCCTTCTTCTGCATCTCGTAGAGCCGGTGCACGCCGGTGGTGGTTTCTTCGGTCACGCCGCGGATGGCGTCGGCGTTCTCCTTGTACCAGCCGGGCTTGTCCTTGAGCCGCTGCTTGATGGCCGCGAACAGGATTTCCTCTTCCTCGTTGGTGGGCTTGGCGATCAGGCCGGTTTCGCCCTGCTCGGCGCGCAGACCGAGATGGATCAGGAGCGTGGCGTCGCCGCCGTCGTCGAGGATCATGTTGGGCGGCGCCGCCGTCGCCCCATTCGAAGATGCGGTGCTGATAGTCCCAATAGTCCTTGAGCGTCTCGCCCTTGACGGCGAAGACCGGCGTGCCGTCGGCCGCCACGGCGGCGGCGGCGTGGTCCTGGGTCGAATAGATGTTGCAGGAGGCCCAGCGCACGTCGGCGCCGAGCGCCTTGAGCGTCTCGATCAGCACCGCGGTCTGAATCGTCATGTGCAGCGAGCCGCAGATGCGCGCGCCGCGCAGCGGCTGCTCGGGACCGTACTCTTCGCGCGTGGCCATCAGGCCCGGCATCTCGGTCTCGGCGATGGCGATTTCCTTGCGGCCCCATTCGGCCAAGCCGATGTCCTTGACGACATAGTCGCTGGCAGGCTTGGCGGCGGCAGCGCTTCTGGCGACTTTCGATACGGCGGTCATGAGGGTCCTTGAATGCTGGGGAAGGCGACGTGCCAGCGGCACGCCGGTTCGCGCGTGGCTATAGCAGGGCAGGGCGCGGCCTGCAATAAAGACATAAAGATTTCTTTATGTCCTCCCATCCGACCCCTGAGCCTTATTCCTCTTCCGTGAACCGTCCGCTCACGAGCGTCGCCAGCGCGTCGAGAACCTCGCTCGCCTGCCTGCCGCTGGCTTCGACGGTGATCATGGTGCCGGGCCCGGCCGCCAGCATCATCAGGCCCATGATCGAGGTGCCGCCGACAACCTCGTTGCCGCGCTTGACCTTCACCTCGGCGTCGAATTTTTCGACCGTCTGCACGAACTTGGCCGAAGCGCGCGCGTGCAAGCCCTTCTTGTTGCAGATTTCCAGCACCCGGATGACGGGCGCATCGTCCACGGAAGGTTGGCCGGAGGAGCGGTCGTTCGCGCCGCCAGGTCTCGCTCATTTGCCCGAGAGGACCCGGCTGGCGATGGTTATGTATTTGCGGCCGGAGTCCTGGGCGGCGGCGACCGCCTCGGTCAGCGGACATTCGTCCCGCACCTTGGCGAGTTTCACCAGCATCGGCAGATTGATCCCGGCGAGGACCTCGACCTTCGGGCGGCCCATCACCGAGATGGCGAGATTCGAGGGCGTGCCGCCGAACATGTCGGTGAGGATGGCCACCCCCTCGCCGCTGTCCACGCGCTTGACCGCCTCGATGATGTCCTTGCGGCGTTGTTCCACGTCGTCGTCGGGCCCGATCGTCACCGCTTCGATCTGCTGTTGGGGACCGACCACGTGCTCCAGAGCCGAGCGGAACTCGGCAGCGAGACGCCCGTGCGTAACGAGAACGAGACCGATCATTGATCTCCCCGCGGGCGCACCCCGGTTGCACCGCACGAAAGAGGGCCCATCATGACCATCCCAAGCCCGTGCGCAAGGGCCGTTCCGGCGATTTCGGGGTGATGTTGCATCGCAGCAGCAGGCGCCCTTTCGGCGCCGTTGGAGGCCGGGTTTTGGCGTTGCAGGCTACCGGCCACCGGTTACTTTTGTGCCACCAAGCGCGCCTGCAAGGATCATGACCGAGGTTTAATGTCGGGCGCCGGCGCGCTGTTCAGCACGGCCAGCACCGCCACCAGGGGCGCCGCACCGGCCGCGACCGCAAGCCGCGGCAATCGCACGCCGCAGAGGAGGGCCTCGCCTGCCGCCGGCAACCGCTCGGCGTCCTCCGCCGCGAGGTCGACCACCAGACCCACCCTTGCGACCGGCTCGTGATCGAGCCGCCGGATGCCGAGCCCGCGCACTTCGATCAATCCGGCAAGCGCTGCCGGCGCTCGCACCAGCAGGCGTCCGTGATGTGGTTCGAGGTGGACGCGATCATCGCCGACCAGGCGAGCGAACCGGAGCAGCCCTATTTCCCCCGCCGCAATGAGCGCCAGCGCAAGCTGCGACTTGCCGGCTCCGGCGGGTCCACGGATCAGCACGGCGTGGGCGCCGGCCAGCACCGCCGAAGCGTGCACGGTCGCAGCGTCGGCCGCCATCACATCGCCGGCAGCCGCACGATGAAGCGCGCGCCGAGCGAGGGCGGCGGCTCGTCTTGAGCCGCCGCAGCGGCCGAGGCGGTTTTCCACCCAGATGCTACCGCCATGGGCTTCGACGATGTGCTTGGAGATGGAAAGGCCGAGGCCGGAATTCTGTCCGAAGGCCTGGTGCGGCCGGTGGGTGTAGAAGCGCTCGAAAATCTTCTCCGTCACGTCCGCCGGCACGCCCGGCCCCTGGTCGTCGACGACGATCTCCACCTCGCTCTTCAATCGTCGGCAGGTGACCCGCACCGTGCCGCCGGCAGGCGAGAACGAGCGCGCATTGTCGATCAGGTTGTCGATCACCTGCCCGAGCCGGGAATCGTGCCCGGGCACCGTGAAAGCGGAAGGCCGGCCGCCTTCGAAATTCAACTCCACGGTCACGCCGTCGTCGTGGCGCTCGTTGGCCACGCTCACCACCGTGCTGAGAAGCTGCGCCAGATTGACCGGTTGCGCTTCGTGCCGCTGCATCTCGGCGTCGAGACGGCTGGCGTCCGAAATGTCGGTGATCAGCCGGTCGAGGCGCTTGACGTCGTGCTGGATGACCGCCAGCAGACGGCCGCGGCTGTCATCGCTCTTGGCCAGCGGCAGCGTCTCGACCGCCGAGCGCAGCGACGTGAGGGGGTTCTTGAGCTCGTGCGCCACGTCGGCGGCGAAGCTCTCGATCGCCTCGATACGGCTATAGAGCGCGTCGGTCATATCCCGTAATGACCCCGAAAGGTGCCCGATCTCGTCGCGGCGATGGCTCAGATCCGGGATCTCCACGCGCGTGCGAATTCGCCGGCGCACGAGTTGCGCGCTTTCGGCGAGCCGCCGCACCGGGCCGGCGATGGTGCCGGCGAGCAGGAACGACAGCAACACCATGACGCCGGCGGCGATCAAGAACACCTTGAAGATGGCGACCCGCTCGGCACCGACCATGTTGTCGATGTCGGCGCCTTGCGTCGACAGCATGAGGGCGCCGCGCACGGCGCGGAAGCGTTGCACCGGCACTGCCACCGAAACGATCACTTCGCCGCGCTCGTTGATGCGCACCATGCTCGACTTGAAGCCTTGCAGCGCGTTGCCGACTTCGCCGTAGCTCTTGCCGTTCTGCGGTCCGAGCTCCTGATAGCGCGGCAACGTGCCGCGGCTGAACCAGGTGCGAATGGCGACATAGCCGCGCTCGAGAAAGCCGGGCTTCTGCGTCGGCGGCGGCAGGTCGAAACGCAGCACGTCATAGAGGTTGCGGCTGTCGAGAATGAGAACGCCGTCGCGGTCATAGATGCGCGCGCGCGTATTAGTCGGCGACACGAGACGGCGCAGGACCGGCGCGACCCGTTCCGGATTGACCGGAAATTCCAGCCCGGAGAGCGCTTCCTCCGAGGGCCCGTAGCTCTCGCCGGCCTGCAGGTCGAGCAAACGCTCGGGATCGATGGTGATGGTGTCGGTCTCCACCGTCGCCGAGGCGGCGATGGCGCCGGCGATGATCTCGCCCTGCACCAGCAAGCTCTGGATGCGCGCGTCGATCAGGCCGGCGCGGAATTGGGAGAGATAGAGGATGCCGATGACCAGCGCGAGCAGGCCCGTGACATTGAGAAAGATGATCCGCCGGCTGAGGCTCGAGAAGCTGACCCGGACGAAGAGATGCCAGCTCTGATGCAACAGATCGGCGAAGCGCCGTAGCCCCTTGGCGAGTCGCGGCAGGCGCTCGTCGAGCGGCCTGGACTCGACATCGGGCTTGAAGCTCTGCGGCACCCAGCTCGAAAGGCCGAAACGGGCGAAGATGCGGCTGCCTTGCTGGAGGAGTAGATCGGCGAATCGCCGTTGCGCTTTGGCGAATGACGCCAAGCGCTCGGCGGTCGTTTGGGGCTCGACATCTGGCTTGAAGCTCAGCGGCGGCCAGCTCGGAAAGCCGACGCGGGCGAAGCGACGGCCGTTTTGGTGCAAGAGATCAGCGAGCCGGCGTTGCGCTTTGGCGAGCGGCGGCAGGCTCTTGCCGGGCCGCTCCGGCTCGGCCGTGGTCTTGCAGCGCTCCGGCGTTTTGAACGAAGCGCTGACCCCGGCGAAGAGCTGGGCGGTTTGGTGCAAAAAATCGGCGAGCCGCCGGCGCACTCTCGCGAGTGGCCATGGGCTTTCGTCGGGCTGTTTCGCCTCGACGTCGGTCTTGAAACTCTCCGGCGTTCGGTTGAGCACTGTCGGTCTGCCGGTTGCACGCCCCCAGTCGAAGCCCCGCCGGTACCGCTCTCGGGCGGTCCAGCCCCGTGAAACGTTCTGCGGCCTCAGGCGGTCCAGCCCCGTTCAACACCGTGCGGCACCAAGACCCCCGGCGTTACATCTCCTTGAATTGATAGCCGACGCCGTAGAGCGTTTCGATCATGTCGAAGTCGTCGTCGGTCCCCTTGAACTTCTTGCGCAGGCGCTTGATGTGGCTGTCGATGGTGCGGTCATCGACATAGACCTGGTCGTCGTAGGCTGCATCCATCAGCGCGTTGCGGCTCTTGACCACGCCCGGCCGGCTCGCGAGCGCTTGCAGGATCAGGAATTCGGTGACCGTGAGGGTCACGGGCTCGTTCTTCCAGGTGCAGGTATGGCGCTCCGGATCCATGCGCAACAGGCCGCGCTCGAGCACCTTGGCGGCATCGGTCTCCTTCGGAGCGCTGCCATCCTTCGGCGCCGCACGGCGCAGGATCGCCTTGACCCGCTCGACCAGGAGGCGCTGGGAGAACGGTTTGCGGATGAAATCGTCGGCGCCCATTTTGAGCCCGAACAATTCGTCGATCTCCTCGTCCTTGGAGGTGAGGAAGATGACGGGCATGTCGGACTTCTGGCGCAGCCGCCGCAAGGTCTCCATCCCGTCCATGCGCGGCATCTTGATGTCGAGAATGGCGAGATCTGGCGGCGAGGTCTTGAAACCGTCGAGCGCGGAAGCGCCGTCGGTATAGGTCATGATCCGGTAACCTTCCGCCTCGAGCGCGATCGAGACCGAGGTCAGAATATTGCGGTCGTCGTCGACGAGAGCGATGGTCGGCATGAAGCCCCTGTCCCTAGGCATTCGCCCCGGACTTTGAAGCCCGGAAAGCAAGGCCTAAATGTGGCAATTCCCTGACAAACGCGTGATTCGCCAAAGGGTTTGTTACCATAGCTCCCATCCGCCTTCAGCGCCAAGCTCAAGTTGACGCGCCCGCGGGGGAGCCGGTTGCCGGTTTCACGCAACCGGGTGCGATTGCCGAGTATACATTGTTCAGTGGAGGCGCCAATGAAACCGAGCCCCGACTTCGACGCCGCAGCCGCTGCCAAGAAGCTCCTGCGCGAGGGCCGCTCGGGGGCGCTGGCGACGCTGATGGCCGGCTCCGGCGATCCCTATTGCTCGCTGGTCAATGTCGCGACCGCGGCCGACGGCGCACCGCTCCTCCTGATCTCGCGCCTTGCCGTGCACACCCGGAACATTCTGGCCGACCCGCGGGTCTCGGTGATGATCGACGAGCGCAAGGAGGGAGATCCCCTGCAAGGAGCGCGCGTGATGCTGATGGGCAGCGCGGCCGCGACCGCGGACCCCGAGGCGCGCCGGCGCTATCTCGAGCGTCAGCCCGAGGCGGAAATGTTCGCGAGCTTTGCGGATTTCGCCTTCTACCGGGTGACGCTGAAGGCCGCGCACCTCGTGGCCGGCTTCGGCCGCATCGTCGATCTCGAGCCGCAGGACATCTTGACCGAGACCGGCGACGCGGCCGAGCTCGTCGCGGCCGAGCCCGAGATCCTCGCGCATATGAATGCCGACCATGCCGATGCGGTGCGGCTCTATGCCACCAAGCTATTGGGCGCTCCCGACGGCGACTGGCGCTGCGTCGGCTGCGATCCCGAGGGCCTCGAGCTGCAGCTCGCGCGCACGGCCCTGCGGCTGCCGTTCCCCCAGCGCGTGCGCGCGCCCGGCGTGCTGCGCCAGGTGCTCAAGCAGATGGCCGACGCGGCGCGCGCGGCGTGATCGCGGCGCGACGCTCGCCGGGTGGGACGCGGCGCGTGCGGGAACCCTACAGCTACCGCAGCGATCCGTGCGTTCCCGAATTTCCCGACGATCGGCCCATCATCATCTTCGACGGCTATTGCGCGCTGTGCTCCGGCTGGGCCCAATTCGTCCTGCGCCACGATCACCAGCGCAAGTATCGGCTGTTGCGCGCGCAGTCGCCGCTCGGCCGTGCGCTCTACGTTCATTTCGGCCTCGATCCCGAGGACTACGAGACCAACATCCTCGTCGCCGACGGCGTCGCCTGGTTCAAGTCGGAGGGCAGCATCCGCATGGCGGAGGGGTTGGGCTGGCCGTGGTCGCTCGCGGCCTGCTTGCGCATCCTGCCGATGGCGTGGCGCGATCGGCTCTATGGGTTCGTCGCGCGCAACCGGCTGCGCATGTTCGGAAAACGCGACACCTGTTACGTTCCCAGGGCGGGCGATGAAGACCGCTTCCTCGGATGAGAATCGGCCCGGCATGCGCCGATGGGATGAGCATCGCGAAACCCATCATCTTTCCGCCCGAAGCGGTACGATGGGTTTCGCCATAGCCCGCGACGACGGGCGTAAACGCCCTTAATGGCTCAACCCATCCTACTCGGCAGGCGCCTGCCCACGTCTTGTTATCGTCGTCTGCGGCGCCTTGCGTGCATGCGATGGCGTGCGCGGTCGAGATGAGTCACAATCGTCGGCAAGAGACGTCGAGAAAAGTCAGGGAGGAAACTCGCATGCGTCGGGTCTTGATCGCCACGCTTTTTGGTCTCGCAGCGCTGCCGACGCTGGCGGCGGAGAACGACATCGTGCTGCGCGGCATGGGTTCGTTCCATGTCGGCGGCCGGCTGGCGGAGGTCAGCGGCAAGCCGGTGCGGATGATCGTGCGGCAGCCCGGCGGCCCGCTCACCAAACTGGACCCGAACGGCCAGTACATGGTCGAGCAGATGTATGTGCAGTACTTCCTGCCCAGCCCGCGCAAGGGCAGGCTGCCGCTGCTGATGTGGCACGGCGGCGGGCTCACCGGCGTCACCTATGAGACCACGCCCGACGGCCGCGAAGGCTGGCTCAACATGTTCGTGCGCAAGGGCTGGGACGTCTATATCTCGGATGCGGTCGAGCGCGGGCGCGCGGGCTTCGCCTCACCCGACGTGTGGCCCTCGGAGCCGACATTCCTGACCTATGCCGACCCGTTCGAGCGCTTCCGTATCGGCGACGGCGAAGGCTCCTGGAACCCAGATCCGGCCAAGCGCAAGGTGCTGCCCGGCAACCAGTTCCCGGTCGAAGCCTACGACAACTACATGAAGCAGTCGGTGCCGCGGTGGCTTACCACCGACGACGCCATCATCGCCGCCTATGTCGCGCTGGTCGACAGGGTCTGTCCCTGCGTGCTGCTGCTGCACAGCCAGGGCGGCGCGTTCGGCTTCAAGGTCGCGGAGCAGCGGCCCGACAAGGTCAAGGCGATCGTCGCGATCGAGTTCGGCGACCGCGGGCAATCTCGGCAAGGCGGCCGCGCTCAAGGATACGCCGGCACTGATGCTGTTCGGGGACTACGTGGACCAGCACCCGCGCTGGGCGACCTTCAAGAAGATCGACCTCGAATATGCCGACGCGGTACGCGCCGCCGGCGGAACCGTCGACGTCATCAACCTTCCCGACATCGGCATCAAAGGCAATTCGCACATGCTGATGCAGGACAAGAACAACGCCGAGATCGCCGATGTCATCCAGAAGTGGCTGGCGGGCAAAGGCCTGGTCGAGTGATCGCGTCGACTGTCTCGAGTTCAAGTCGTCACGGAGGAAAAAAAGAGGAGGGCGCCATGCGCCGTTTCGGTATCGCATTCGCATTGAGCCTCGCAGCATCGTCGGCCCTGGCGCAGACCAAGGAGCCGATCGTCCTGCGCGACATGGGATCGTTCCACGTCGGCGGGCGGGTCATCGAGATCAGCGGCCAGCCGATCAAGGAGATCGTGTTCACGCCCGGCGGCGTGCCGGCGAAGATGGATCCCAACGGCAAGTATCAGGTCGAGCAGATGTACGTGCAGTACTTCCTGCCGCAAAGCCGCAAGGGCAAGCTGC
Source organism: uncultured Alphaproteobacteria bacterium (assembly GCA_963827585.1). Taxonomy (GTDB): domain Bacteria; phylum Pseudomonadota; class Alphaproteobacteria; order Rhizobiales; family Xanthobacteraceae; genus VAZQ01. The sequence continues at coordinate 293,750 of CAWHCK010000060.1, read as the reverse complement.
CGCTGCTGCTGTGGCACGGCGGCGGGCTCACCGGCGTCACCTACGAGACCAAGCCGGACGGCGGCGAAGGCTGGCTCACCTATTTCATCCGCAAGGGCTGGGACACCTACATCTCCGATGCGGTGGAGCGCGGCCGTTCCGGCTGGACCAGTACCTTCAAGGGCGAGGCGGTATCGCTGCCGCTGGGCGATCCTTGGGAGCGCTTTCGCGTGGGCCCGGCCGGTTCGTGGAACGACGACAAGGCCGCGCGGGCGACCTATCCCGGTACCCAGTTCCCGACCGAGGCCTACGCGCAGTTCATGAAACAGGGCGTCCCGCGCTGGCTCACCACCGACGATCAGATCGTTGCCGCCTATATCGAGCTGGTCGACAAGGTTTGTCCTTGCGTGATCATGGTGCACAGCCAGTCGGGCTCGTTCGGCTACAAGGTGCTGGAGGCGCGGCCCGACAAGGTCAAGGCGCTGGTCGCGGTGGAACCGACGGTCGGCGGCGACCGCAACAAGGTGGCCTCGATCAAGACCACGCCGATCCTCGTCGTGTACGGCGACAACGCCAAGGACCATCCGCGCTGGTCGAAGATCCGCCAGGGCGGCGTCGACTATGCCGGAGCTCTCAGGGCGGCCGGCGGCAGCATCGACATCGTCGACCTGCCGGACGCAGGCATCAAGGGAAACTCCCACATGGTGATGATGGACAAGAACAGCGATCAGGTCGCCGATCTCATCCAGAAGTGGCTGGCGGGCAAGGGATTGGTGGACTGAGGTCAGCGTCGCTGCTGCGGCGCAGGATCGGTCAAGCGTCCTGACTTGAACCCTGCGTGCCTCAACTGCAGATAAGCGCGAGCATCTGCGCTGACTTGGTTGCGGCGCAGCACGGCAGTCTATTTTTGCTGCAGGCGCGCTGCACGTCGACTGATTTTGCGGCATGGCGCCCGCCTTGGCAGGGCGCGCGATGCCATTTAAGGTCGCAGGGTCGGGCGTCAGGCGCTATCGTGCAGCGACGGCAACGGGGAGTGGCCCCATGTGGGCCGGTGTCGTGGAGGACTTTCGTGCAGGAAACGGGTTTGAGGAACAGCGCCTATGGCGCCGACAGGTTCGGCTTCAAGGACCTGAGCGCGGTCCATTGGAATCACGACGCGCCCGCGCTTTACGAGCACGCGATCAGGGGCCACGAGGCGGCGGTCGTCCAAGGCGGCGCGATCTGCGCGGAGACCGGGGTGCATACCGGCCGCTCGCCCAAGGACAAGCACACGGTCGTCGACGCGCTGACCGAGAACACCGTCTGGTGGGACGGCAATCGCAAGCTCACCCAGGCAAACTTCCAGTTGCTTCATGACGACTTCATCGCGCATGCGCGTGGCAGGCAGCTGTTCGCGCAGGACCTCTATGGCGGCGCGGATCCGAAATACCGGATAAAAACGCGGGTCTTCACCGAGCTTGCCTGGCATTCCCTTTTCATCCGTCAATTGCTGATCCGCCCCGAGCGCTCCGAGCTCGCGAATTTCATCCCGGAGCTGACCATCGTCGATCTGCCGACGTTCAAGGCCGACCCCAAACGCCACGGGGTGCGCACCGATACCGTCATCGCCATCGACTTTACGAAGAAGATCATCCTGATCGGCAACTCGTCCTATGCGGGCGAGATGAAGAAGTCCGTCTTCACCACGCTCAACTTCTATTTGCCGGCGCAAGGCGTCATGCCGATGCACTGCTCGGCCAATGTCGGCAAGGACGGCGACGTCGCGCTGTTCTTCGGCCTCTCGGGCACCGGCAAGACCACGCTCTCGGCCGATCCGAACCGCATCCTGATCGGCGACGACGAGCACGGCTGGGGTCCCGACGGCGTGTTCAATTTCGAGGGCGGCTGCTACGCCAAATGCATCAAGCTCTCCGCCGAGGCCGAGCCCGAAATCTACGCGGCGACCAACCGCTTCGGCGCCGTGCTCGAGAACGTGGTGTTCGATCCGCAGACGCGAATCCCGGACTACGACGACGACAGCAAGACCGAGAACACCCGCTCGGCCTATCCGCTCGACTTCATGCCGCGCGCTTCGCGCACGGGTCGTGGCGGCCACCCCCGGAACATCATCTTCTTGACGGCGGACGCCTTCGGCGTGATGCCGCCGATCGCCAAGCTCACGCCGGCGCAGGCGATGTATCATTTTCTCTCCGGCTACACCGCCAAGGTCGCCGGCACCGAGAAGGAGCTGGTCGGGGTGCAACCCGAGTTCTCGACCTGCTTCGGCGCGCCGTTCCTGCCGCGGCCGCCGGCGGAATACGGCAATCTCCTGCGCGACTATATTTCCAGGCACAAGGTCGACTGCTGGCTCGTCAACTCGGGCTGGACCGGAGGCATCTACGGCGTCGGCCGGCGCATGCCGATCAAGGCAACGCGCGCCCTCGTCACCGGCGCGCTCGACGGCTCGCTCAAGAACGTGAGCTTCCGCACCGATCCGTATTTCGGTTTCGCGGTGCCGACCTCGGTGCCCGGGATCGAGCCGCACCTGCTCTATCCGATCAAGACCTGGAAGGACAAAGCGGCGTTCGACGAAACCGCGCGCAAGCTGGTGCGCATGTTCCAGGAGAACTTCGTCAAATACGAGAAGCACGTCGATGCCGACGTGCGCTCGGCCGCGCCCGAAGTGCGCCTCGCAGCGGAGTAGATTGCGGACGTGCGTCCGCCTGCACCGACCCCCAACCCACAAGGGTCTAACAAGGCATGACACTGTCGCCCCCGCGCAAGCGGGGGCCCAGTATTCCAGCGGCTGGCGTATGTGGCACGATGGGTCCCCCGCTTTCGCGGGCATGACCGCGAGAGACCATACCTTTCAGTGAGGACTTCATGCGCACCCGCCGCCTTGGCCGCAATGGTCCGGAAGTCTCCGAAATGGGGCTCGGCTGCATGGGCATGTCGGGCGGCTACGGGCCGGCCGACGATGCCGAGTCGATCGCCACCATCCATGCCGCGCTCGAAGCCGGCGTCACCATGCTCGACACCGGCGACTTCTACGGCACGGGACACAACGAGATGCTCATCCGCGAGGCGCTCGGGGGCGGCAAGCGCGAGCGCGCCTTCATCGCGCTCAAGTTCGGCGCGATGCGCGGCCCGGACCTGAAATTTCTCGGCGACGATGTCCGGCCGATCGCGGTGAAGAATTTTCTCGCCTACAGCCTGCGGCGTCTCGGCACCGACCATGTCGATCTCTATCAGCCCGCACGGCTCGATCCCGCGGTGCCGGTCGAGGACACGGTCGGCGCCATCGCCGACATGGTCAAGGCCGGCTATGTCCGTCACATCGGGCTGTCGGAAGCGTCGGCGAAATCGATCCGCCGGGCGCACGCGGTGCATCCGATCGCGGCGCTGCAGATCGAATATTCGCTGGTCAGCCGCGACGTCGAGAAGGAGATTCTGCCGACCGTGCGCGAGCTCGGCATCGCGCTCGTCGCCTATGGCGTGCTTTCGCGCGGCCTGATCAGCGACGGCGCGCAGGCTTCCAAGCAAGCCGGTGAAATCCGCACCCGCATGCCGCGCTTTTCCGACGAGAACTTTCCCCGCAACATGGCGCTGGTGCAGGCGCTCGGCGCGATCGCGCGCGAGAAGAACGCCTCGACCGCGCAGCTCGCCTTCGCCTGGATGCGCGCGCGCGGCGACGACGTGGTACCGCTCATCGGCGCGCGCCGGCGCGATCAGCTCGGCGAGGCGCTCGGCGCCCTCGAGCTGTCGCTCACCCCCGCCGACCTCGCGCGCATCGCGCAGGCGGCGCCGCCGGAGGCGGTGGCCGGCACGCGATATCTGCCCGCGGTGCTCGCGCATATGGACAGCGAGCAGCCGGGTTAGATGACGTGTGTCATCCCGGACTGACCCGGCGCGCATCGCTTCGAGCGAAAATTCTCGCGACCCAGAAGACAGAGCACGCGGCTTTATGGTTTACCTTCGCAGTTCGCGCTCGGGTCCACGCAAGTCGTGTTTACACGACTTGGCGGGCTCATGTGCCGATCTCGGTCAAACCCGAGATCGGTGTCTCGTTCCGCTCGCGCAAGGGCGCTCGCTGCACTCGCCCGGCGTCCGAGCTCACACCTCACCGCATCATCAGGGTGCCGGCGCCATGGTCGGTGAGGAGCTCGAGCAGCACCGCGTGCGGCACCTTGCCGTCGAGGATGACCACGCCCTCGACGCCCGCCTCGAGCGCATAGATGCAGGTCTCGACCTTGGGAATCATGCCGTCCGAAATGGTGCCGTCGGCGATCAGCGCCCGCGCATCGTCGGCGGAGAGCTGCTTGATCAGGGTCTTGGACTTGTCGAGCACGCCCGGCACGTCGGTCAGCAGAAGGAGCCGCTTGGCCTTGAGCGCGCCCGCGATGGCACCGGCAAAGGTGTCGGCATTGACGTTGTAGGTCACTCCCTCCTTGGACGTCGCCAGCGGCGCCAGCACCGGGATGAGGTCGCGGCCGAGGATCTGGTTGAGCACGGTGACGTCGACCTTCTCGGGCTCGCCGACGAAGCCGAGATCGACGATCTTCTCGATATTGGAATCGGGGTCGACCACCCGGCGGGCGACCTTGTGCGCGACCACCATGTTGCCGTCCTTGCCGCAAAGCCCGACGGCCTTGCCGCCGGCGCCGTTGATGAAGCCGACGATCTGCTTGTTGATCGAGCCCGCGAGCACCATCTCGACGATTTCGATCGTGGCCGCGTCGGTCACGCGCAAGCCGCCGGAGAATTCCGACTTGATGCCGAGCCGCTTGAGCATCTCGCCGATCTGCGGCCCGCCGCCGTGCACGACCACGGGATTGATGGCGGTCTGCTCCATCAGCACGATGTCGCGGGCGAAGCTCTTGGCCAGCTCCTCCTCCCCCATGGCATGGCCGCCGTATTTCACGACGACGGTCTCCTCGTCGTATTGCTGCATGTGGGGAAGCGCTTCCGAGAGGACGCGCGCGATGTCGTGAGGCGAGATGTTCATCGAGGGATGTTCCAAACCATCCGCGGCGCGCCGCGGGCTTCAATGTCGCTGCGCCTTTTAGCGAGCCGGCGGCCCGGGCGAAAGAGGGCTCAAGGGTGATGGGGCCAGTCTCTCGCGGGTAGGGGTAGCCGATGTCGGATAGATCCGACTTCGGCGCGCGCTTCGCCGGCCTCACGTCGAGGTTGCCCGAGGCTCCGCATTCCAATTACGATGCATGCGGAGATCGCGGAAGGCACGATCTTGGAATTCCTCGAAAATGGCCTCACAAGGGAGAATTGTATGTCGGGAGACGTCACCGAGGTGCTTGCCGGCTTTGCGGCGTCGCTGCAATACGACGATCTTCCGGGACCTGTCCGAGACCACTGCAAGAACGTCCTGCTTGACACGTTGGCATGTGCGGTCGCCGGGCATCGGGGCGAGGAGACGCAACAGCTCGCCGCCCTGGCGTCAGGGCTGGCGCAATCCAGCGAGAGCAGCGTCATCGGCGGCGAGCGCCTGTCGCTCGCCGGCGCGACAATCCTCAATGGCTATCTCGTCACCGCGGTCACCATGTGCGACGTGCACCGGCCGACGCTGACCCACGTGACGCCGGAAGTGATCCCGCCCGCTTTGGCGATCGCCGAACGCGACGGTTTGTCGGGCCGCGAGCTCATCGTCGCCATCGCCGCCGGATGCGAGGTGACGACGCGGGTCGGGATCGGCCTCGATTATCCCGCGTTCCGGGCCAAGGGCTGGCATGGCCCGGGCGTCCTGGGCCCGTTCGGCGCCGCCGCCGCGGTCGGCCGGCTTCGCCGCTTCGACACCGAGACCATGGCCAAGGCGTTCGGCCTCGCCGGCAGCCAGGCGGCCGGTACGTTCGCAGCGTGGGGAACGCCGACCGTGAAGTTCCACCAGTGCCGCGGCGCACTCTCGGGGTTGATTGCGGCGCTGCTGGCCGAGCAGAAGTTTCTGGCGACGCGCGAATTCCTCACCGCCAAGGACGGCGGCCTCTACAACGTCTATGCCAATGGCGGCCGCCCCGAGGCGGTCACCGCCGATCTCGGAAAGCGTTGGGAGCTCGAACAGATCGCGTTGCGCCTGTGGCCGTCCGCCTCGTCGATCCAGGGCATGAACACCGCGATGTTCGATCTCGTCGAGCAACACAAGATCGATCCCGCCAAGGTGAAGAAAGTCCGCGTGGCCTTGAGCCAGGCGACATTCGATCTGCATGGCAAGCTCGCGCAGTACAAGGGGAAGTTCGACGCGCTGATTTCCGGCCATTACACCGCGACGGTGATCCTGCACGACCAGGAGCTCACGCTTGCCCAGTTCGAGCCCGCCCGCTACGACGATCCGAGCATGCGGCGCGCGGCGGCCGAGCAGATCGAGATCCGTCCGGATGCGGCGCTGACCGGCGTGCAGGCGGTGGTCGACATCGAGACCGACGGCACGACGCTCACGGCGCGCTGCGATCATCCGCGCGGCTCGGCCGAGAATCCGCTGTCGCGCGCCCAGATCGAGAGCAAGTTCCGCACCTATGCGGACGGCGTGCTGATCCCGTCCGCCATTGCGGGGACGCTCGACGCCGTCGGCGATCTGGAAAACCTGGGCTCGGTGCGACAGCTCATGGACATGCTGCGCGCGGCGCCGCGGCGCGGTCAGGCCGAGCGCGCGCCGCTGGCCGCGGTCGGCAGTTGAGGAGGTCCGCCAGCCGAGGTCGCTGGCGCATTTTTGAAGTCCCCGTTCCATGCCGAATGCGTCACCCGCGGGCTTGACCCGCGGGTCCATCCTTCTTCGCAAAATTCTTGACGAAGAGGATGGATTGCATCGCAACTCGGGCTTGCCCGAGTTGCGCCATATGGAGCGCCGCAAGTCGGATACACCCGACTTGCGGTGTCAAGCCCGGCAATGACCGAGGTGGTTCAAGACGAGCGCAACGCCCGCTAGGCTGCCGTCGAAGGCGCTGATACGCTGACGCGACCGCACGCGGCCCACCACCGCGCGGGCAAAAAAAATTGGGAGGCGCGCCAATGAATGGACGCACGCTATGTGCCGCGCTGGCGAGCGTGGCGATGCTCGCGGTCGCCGCTGACGGCAGGGCGCAGACGGGCGACGATTTTCCGAACCGGCCGATTCGCATCATCGTGCCGCAAGCGGCCGGTTCCGGGGTGGACCTGCAGGCGCGCGTGCTCGCGCAGAAGATGGGCGACCTCTGGGGCCAGCAGGCAATCGTGGACAATCGTCCCGGCGCCAACGCCATCATCGGAATGGAGACCGCCGCCAAGGCGACCCCCGACGGCTACACGCTGGTCTATGCGCCGGTGAGCGCGGTGACGACGAACGCGTTCATCTTCAAGAAACTGCCCTACGACGCGCTTCGCGATTTCGCCCCGATCACCCAGACCGTGGCCAACCCGCTGGGCGCCGTGGTCAACCCCGCTTCCGGGATCAAGTCGATCAAGGATCTCGTCGAGCGGGCCAAGGCAAACCCCGGCCAGCTCAACTACGGCTCGTTCGGCATCGGCAACATGACCCATCTGATGGGCGTGCTGCTGTCGCTTGCCGCCGATATCAAGATGACGCATGTGCCCTACCGGGGACAGACGCCGGCGATCACCGACGTGCTGAGCGGCCAGATTCCGCTCGCATTCACGACCACGGCCGGCGTGACGGATCACGTGGAGTCGGGGAAGCTCAATCTGCTCGCCACGTTCGGCCAGGAGCGCGACGAGCAGTTTCCCAACACGCCGACCCCGACCGAATTCGGCTATCCGAGCGCGGTCGTGGTGGGCTGGGCCGGCCTGCTCGCGCCGGCCGGCACGCCGCCGCAGATCATCAGCAAGCTGCACGGCGGGATGGCGAAGGCGCTCGCCTCGCCCGACGTCAAGGACGCGATATTGCGGCAGGGCTCGAAGGCGGTGAGCAGCAGCAGCCCCGCCGAGTTCGAGCGCTACATCAAATCGGAATCACAGAAATTCCACGCCGTCATCAAGGCGGCCGGCCTCGAAGGGTCGCAGTGAGCGGATGTCCTACGTCGAGAAGACCCATCGCTTCGGATTGCTGACGCCCTCGTCCAACACGACCCAGGAGCCCGAGTTCTCGGCGGCGTTGCCACCGACCGTCTCGCTGCACACCGGACGCGTCGCCTACCGCGACATCACGCCGGAAGAGCAGATGCGCTGCGTGCTGGAGCTCGAGGCGGAGAGCCGCAAGCTCGCCGACGCCGAGGTTGATGCCATCGTGTTTGCGGCGACCGCTCCCACGCTCGCCAAGGGCAAGGGCTACGACCGCGAGCTGATCAAGCGCATGGAGGATGCCTCGGGCAGACCCGCGACCACGGCGGCGACCGCATTCGTCGACGCCCTTGCGCAGCTCGGTGCCAAGAAGATCGCCATCGGCGCGCCGTGGAGCAAAACCATGGACAAGCCCATGGTCGAGTTCATGGAGATGAGCGGTTTCGAGGTCGTCCACAGCGAGGTGGTGGGGTTCGTGGCTTCGATCGACCTCGGCCGGGTCGGTCCGGAACAAGCCTATGAGCTCGGCCGCCGGACGGACCGGCCGGACGCGGACGCCATCGTCATGCCCGGCGGCAATTGGCCTTCGATGAGCGTCGTCGAGCGGCTGGAGCGCGAGCTCGGCAAGCCGGTGCTCGCGAACAATGCCGTGAGCCTTTGGGCGGGTCTGCGCCTGCTCAAAAGAGGCGACAGCATCCCCGGTTATGGCCGGCTGCTCCGCGACCCGGATTAGGCGCCGCCGCGCTCCCTGACGAGCCGCGCAACGGCCGATCGCAGCTCGGGGATGCCTGCGTCCGTCCGCGCCGAGGTCACCAGCAGCTCCGGGTGAGCCGCGGGATGCTTGGCGAGCGCCGCTGCCGTTGCAGCGACCACGGCCGCGAGGTCGGATGTCTTGGTCGCGTCGGCCTTGGTCAGCACGACCTGGCAGTTGACCGCAGCCTTGTCCAAAGTTTCGAGCACCTCCTCGTCGACCGGCTTGAGCCCATGGCGGGCGTCGATGAGGAGATAGACCCGCGCGAGGTTGGCACGCCCCTGGAGAAAGGCATGGATCAGTGCGGTCCAGGCCTTGATCTTCGCCTTGGAGGCGGCAGCGTAGCCGTAGCCCGGCATGTCGACCAGGGTGAGCTGCGACGGCCCGGTGAAGAAGATCAGCTCCTGGGTACGGCCGGGCGTGTGCGACGTGCGCGCGAGCGCGCGGCGGCCGGTGAGCGCGTTGATCAGGCTCGACTTGCCGACATTGGATCGTCCGGCAAAGGCGACCTCGATGCCGCGCATCGGCGGCAGTGCCGCGAGCGAGCCCGCGGCGGCGACGAATTGCCAGTCACCCGCGAACAGCTTGCGGCCGGCTTCGAAGTCCGCGCGGGGCAAGGGCGAGGCAGAGACGGCTGCCTCCGGGCCGCTCATGACGACGAGCCGCTTACGCCTGGGTCACTTTTTTTTTTGAAAAGGCCCTTCAGGCCTTCCCATGCGGCCTTGAGATTGTCCCACAGCTCGATCTTGGCGCCGTGCTTGTGCATGATCGCACTCTGCTGCGCGACCGAGAGCGTGTTGTTCCAGGCCCAGTAGATCACCAGCCCGGCCGGAAAGCTCGCCAGCATGAAGGTGAAGATGATCGGCATGTAGTTGAAGATCATCGCCTGCGTCGGATCGGGCGGCGGCGGATTGAGCTTCATCTGGAACCACATGGTCACGCCCATGATGAGCGGCCAGATGCCGAGCATCAGGAACGGACCGAGTAGCGGCACCTGCGAGGGGTCCCAGGGAATGAGCCCGAACAGGTTGAAGATCGTGGTCGGATCCGGCGCGGCGAGGTCCTTGATCCAGCCGAAGAACGGGGCGTGCCGCATCTCGATGGTGACGAACAGCACCTTGTAGAGCGCGAAGAAGACCGGGATCTGGATGAGGATCGGCAGGCAGCCGGAGATGGGATTGATCTTCTCCTTCTTGTAGAGCTCCATCATCGCCTGTTGCTGCTTCGCCTTGTCGTCGGCATAGCGATCGCGGATCGCCATCATCTCCGGCTGCACCGCCTTCATCTTCGCCATCGAGGCGTAGGACTTGTTGGCGAGCGGGAAGAAGAAGAACTTGATGATCACCGTGATGATCAGGATGGCGACGCCGAAATTTCCGGTATGGCGATAGATCCAGTCCATCGCCAGGAACAGCGGCTTGGTGATGAAGTAGAAATAGCCCCAGTCGATCAACAGCTCGAAGCGGTTGAGCTTGAGCTCCTGGTCGTACTTGTCGACGACGTCGACCTCCTTGGCCCCGGCGAAGAGGTGCCCGTCGACGCCAGCGGTTCCCCCCGGCGCGACGGTCAGGGCGGGGCCGAGATAGTCGGTCTGGTAGGTCTTGACGTTGTTGCCGGTCGTGCCCGCCGAAAACTTCGCATCGACGCGGGTCTTGGTGTCGGGAAGCAGCGTCGCGGCCCAATACTTGTCGGTGATGCCGAGCCACACATTGGTGGCGGCAAAGGAAATGGCCTTCTGCTTCTCGATATTGGCGTAGGTCTCTTCCTGCAGGCCCTTGTCGCCGAACACGCCGATCAGGCCCTCGTGCAGGATGTAGTAACCGAGCGTCTCGGGCGTGCCGTGGCGCGAGATCAGCCCATAAGGATAAAGCGTGACCGGCGCCGCGCCTTTGTTGACGACTTCGTCCTTGATGGTGAAGAGGTATTTGTCGTCGACCGCAATGGTGCGGCGGAATTCGAGCCCCTCGCCATTGTCGTAGACGAGCGTCACCGGCCGGCCGACCGACAGCGCACCCGCTCCCTGCTGCTGCCACAAGGTCTCCGGACCGGGCAGTTTCAACGCAGAACCGCTCGGCGGCGTCCAGCCGTATTCGGCATAGAACGGATGCGGACTACCCGAGGGTGCGAGCAGCACGATCGGGGGCGAGTGGGGATCCACGGTCTCGCGGTACTTGATCAGGGACAGGTCGTCGATCCGGCCGCCCTTGAGCGCGATCGAGCCGGCAAGGCTCGGGGTTTCGATGCGCAGACGTGGGGAGGCGGCGAGCGCGGCTGCCCGGCTGAGGACCTGGCCGGGCGCCGTGCTCGGTTGGCCGGGCGCTTGCGGCGCGGTTCCCGGCACCGGCTGCGATGGCGCCGTCGACGGCTGCGGGGGCGCACCGGGCTGCGGGGGCGCGCCGGGCTGCTGTTGCTGCACCTGCTGCTGCGCCTGCTGCTGCTGGACCTGCTTCTGCTTCTCCATCTGGGGGATGCCGAAGTAGATCTGCCATCCGATCAGCACCAGCGCGGAGAGCACGATGGCGAGGATTGTGTTCTTTTGGTCGGTCATTTGGGAACTCGCAGCCGCCGCAGCGCGCGCTTGAAATCCTCGGTGATTTGCTCGAATGGCAGCGACAAGGCGGCCCGCCGTCCGATCAAGACATAATCATGGCCGCACGAAAGACCAGTCGCGGCCGAAAGCCTCACGATTTCCTTGAGACGGCGTCGCACCCGATTGCGCTCGACGGCAGTCCCGACCTTTCTCGACACCGTGAAGCCGACCCGGACCGGACCGCCGTCCGCTCGCTTGCGCGCTTGCAGGACGAAAGCCGCAGTCGGGGCCTTGGCGCCGCCTGCGGCGGCCAGGAAATCGGCACGTTGCCTGAGGCGCTCCATGGGGCGACGCCGGCCGTGCCGCGGCAGGCGTCAGGCACTGAGCCGCTTGCGTCCGCGCGCGCGCCGCGCGGCGACGACTCTTCGACCGCCCTTGGTCGCCATGCGGGCGCGAAACCCGTGACGGCGCTTGCGCACCAGCTTGCTAGGTTGATAGGTCCGTTTCACGGGCGTTCTCCGCTGGCCGCAGCATGGAGATGGGGTGGCTCGCTCGCACGGCGCACGAGGGCCGGCCGCTCGAGCCTTGGCCTCCCGGATCGCCGCGACCGAAATCCCGCGGCTTATACGGGGGGCGCCCTTGCTCGTCAATGCGAGGCCACGGCGGCGGCACAAGCGCGTGAGCGAGCGTCAAAAAACGGTGAAACGGCGTTTTCGCGCTCGATGCTCGGCTAAGATCGGCCCGTTCATGCCATCGGCCACCGCGGCGGTCGCGGCCCCCTGTCGATCCACCCGGATCATGCCCAAAGGTCAGCCATGACCGCCAAGAACGGCCCGTCATCTCGCACCGCCGGCGCCGCGTGCCCCAAATTGTCGCTGCGGCGCCTCGTGCCGCTGGCCGTCATTGCCGTCATCTCGGTCGGCGTCGTGGCGCTCGGCTGGCATCGGCAGGTCTCGTTCGAGACGCTCGTCCGCCATCACGAGGCGCTGCAGGATTTCATCGCGACGCACGAAGCGTCCGCGGTTGCGGCCTACGTCGTCCTCTACATCGCGGCGGTCGCGCTGTCGGTCCCGGTCGGATTCTACCTCACCGTGATCGGCGGGATTCTGTTCGGCGGGATTCTTGGGGGTGCGGCGGCGATGGCGGGCGCGACCATCGGAGCGATTTCCATCTTCTTGATCGCCAAGAGCGCGATCGGCGAACATCTCGTGCGCCGCGCGGGTCCGCTGGCGGAAAAGCTTGCGCAAGGCTTTCGCGACGACGCCTTCAGCTATCTGCTGTTCCTGCGGCTGGTGCCGATCTTCCCGTTCTGGGCGATCAACCTGGTGGCGGCGCTCGCCGGGGTTCGACTGGCGACCTTTGCGGCGGCGACCGCGCTCGGCATCATCCCCGCCACCTTCACCTTCGCCTTCGTCGGCGCCGGCCTCGACAGCGTGATCGCCGCCCAGCAAGCGGCCTACCGGTCCTGCCTCGCCGCCGGGCGCTCCGACTGCCGGCTGATGTTCCACATGGACAGCGCGCTCACGCCGGAACTCCTCGCCGCGCTGGCGGCACTCGGTGTTCTGGCGCTCGTTCCGGTCGTTGTGAAACGCCTGCGCGCGCGCTCGCGCGCCACCCGCGCGTCGGGGTAAACCGTGGTCCCGCTAATTTGACCGATCGCTCGACTTCCACGTGCGTCACCCGCGGGCTTGACCCGCGGGTCCATCCTTCTTCGCAAGATTTTCGCGAAGCGGATGGATTGCCGGGTCAAGCTCGGCAATGACCGATGGACAAAACGTGCAATAAGGTTCGCGGTCACAGGTGCGAGACGGAGCGACCGTGGGACAGGCATGGCGGACATTCTGACACCGGATATCTGCGTCATCGGCGCGGGCTCGGGCGGGCTGTCGGTCGCAGCCGCGGCTGCCGCCTTCGGCGTTTCGGTCGTGCTGGTCGAGAAGGGCAGGCTGGGCGGCGATTGCCTCTACACCGGCTGCGTCCCCTCGAAATCGCTGATCGCCGCCGGCAACCGCGCCCGCGCGATCGCCGAGGCGCGCGCCTTCGGGATATCGGCGGGACCGGCGAACGTCGATTTCGGCAAGGTCCACGCCCACGTGCAGGACGTCATCGCCGCGATCGCGCCCAACGATTCGAAGGAGCGGTTCACCGGCCTCGGGGTGCGCGTGATCGAAGATTCTGCGCGCTTCAAGGACCGCAGGACCGTGGTGGTCGGCGACGGGACCGAGATCAAGGCGCGGCGCTTCGTCATCGCGACGGGGTCCTCGCCGTCGCTTCCGCCCATCCCGGGGCTCGAGACCGTCCCTTACCTCACCAACGAGACCATCTTCGATCTCACCACGCGGCCGGACCACCTCATCGTCATCGGCGCGGGCCCGATCGGCCTCGAGCTTGCCCAGGCGTTTCGCCGCCTTGGGTGCCGCGGTCACGGTGCTGGAGGCGGCGCAGCCGCTCGCGCATGAAGACATCGAATGCGCCGGCGTCGTGCTCGATGCGCTCGCGCGCGAGGGCGTGGACCTTCGCAGCGGGGTGAGCGTCGTGGGCGTAGGCGCGGCGGGCGCGCGGCTCGAGGTCGTGGTCCGCGGCCCCGACGGCGAGCAGACGATCGAAGGCAGCCACCTCCTGGTCGCGACCGGCCGCAAGGCGAACGTGGATGGTCTTGCCCTCGATCGCGCCGGCATCGCCACCGACCGTGGCGGCATCCGGGTGAACCGCGGGCTTAAGACCGCCAACCGGCGGGTCTATGCCATCGGCGACGTCGCGGGCAGGGGGCAATTCACCCACCTCGCCAACTATCATGCCGGGCTCGTCATCCGGAATGCGCTCTTTCGCCTGCCGGTGAAGGTCAATGACGGCCTCGTTCCCAGAGTGACCTTCACCGACCCCGAGCTTGCCCAGGTCGGGCTCACCGAGGCCGACGCGCGCAAGCGCCGGCTCGCCATGCGGGTGTTGCGTTGGCCCTATCACGAGAACGACCGCGCCCAGGCCGAGCGCGAAACGGCAGGACATATCAAGGTCATAACCAACACGCAGGGGCAAGGTGCTCGGGCGCCACGATCGTGGGCGCAGGGGCCGGTGAGCTCATCACCACCTGGACGCTCGCCGTCAGCCAGGGGCTCAATATCCGCGCCCTGGCGGGTATCATAGTGCCTTATCCCACGCTGGCGGAGATTGGAAAACGCGCCGCCATCACCTATTTCACCCCTAGTCTGACCAGCAGTTGGGTACGGCGCGTCATCGCTTGGCTGCGCCGCTTCGGCTGAGCTAGGGGTGCAGGGACTCAATGGAATGACCGATCAACCCGCTGCGGCGGACGGATCGAAGCGCGTGTGCGCGCGCATGGGCCTTTCGGGCAAGCTCCTCGTTCTCACGCTGTTGTTCGTGATGATCGCGGAGGTGCTGATCTATGTGCCCTCGATCGCCAACTATCGCCTGAACTGGCTCAACGACCGGCTCTCCGACGCCTATACCGCGGCGCTGGTGTTCGAGACCGCGCCGAACGGGATCGTCCCCGAGACGGTCGCGCGCGAGATTCTGGGCAGCATCGGCGCCCGCGCGGTCGCGGTGAAAATGGACCAGCAGCGGCGGCTGCTCGCGGTCTCGGACATGCCGCCGGCGATCAACCAGGACATCGACATGCGCGACATGTCCTGGCACCGCGCCATCATCGACGCCTTCCGAACGTTGGCATGCGACGACCGCGACGTCATGCGCCTGGTCGGCCCCGCGCCCATGGGCGGCGACTTCGTCGAGATCGTGCTCGACGAGGCGCCGCTGCGCGAGGCGATGGTGGGCTTCTCCATCCGCATCCTGATCCTGTCGCTGCTCATTTCCGCGATCACGGCGGCGCTGGTCTACCTCGCGCTGCATGTCCTGCTGGTGCGGCCGATGCGGCGCATGACCGCCAACATGGTGGCGTTCCGCGCCGAGCCGGAAAATCCCGCGCGCATCATCGCGGCATCGGATCGCACCGACGAGGTCGGCACCGCCGAGCGCGAGCTCGCCGCCATGCAGCTCGATCTCGCCAACCTGCTGCAGCAGAAGAACCATCTCGCCGCGCTCGGACTGGCGGTGTCCAAGATCAACCATGACCTGCGCAACCTGCTCTCCTCGGCGCAGCTCTTTTCCGAGCGGCTGGCGAAGATTTCCGACCCGCACGTGCAGCGCTTTGCGCCCAAGCTCATGGTTGCGCTCGAGCGCGCCATCGCGTTCTGCCAGTCGACCTTGTCCTATGGCCGGGTGCAGGAGCCGCCGCCCGACCGCCGCCCGGTCGCGCTCGAGCCCCTGGTCGAGGATGTGCGCGAGACCTTGGGGCTCGACGGCGGCGTGCCGGTGCGCTGGATCAGCGCGGTCGAGCGCGACCTCGTGGTCGACGCCGATCCCGACCAGCTGTTCCGCATCCTGCTCAATCTGGCGCGCAACGCGGTGCAGGCGTTCGAGAGCCGCGACGCCAAGGATCCCGGGCGCGACCAGGTCCGCATCACCGGCCGGCGCGAGGGCGCCGTCGCGGTGATCGAGGTGTCCGACACCGGCCCGGGGCTTTCGGAGCGCGCCCGCGCGCACCTGTTCGAGGCCTTCCAGGGCTCGACCCGCACCGGCAGCGTCGGGCTCGGCCTCGCCATCGTGGCCGAGCTGGTGCGCGCCCATGGCGGCGAGGTCCGCCTGGTCGAGGGCACCATCGGGGCGACCTTCCGCCTCACCATCCCGGACCGGGCGGTCGAGCTCGACACCCGCCGCGGCACGCGCGCGCGGGCGTGAGGGGGCGGCCGGCGCGGGAGCAACCAAACTTGCCAATGGGGGGTGAAATCTATAGCTAAGGCGGCGTTGCCGGCGGCCTTGGTCGCCTCGGGAACCTCTCCCGCGCGATGCGCAACAAGCGCCCGTAGCTCAGCTGGATAGAGCACCAGACTACGAATTTGGGGGTCAGGAGTTCGAATCTCTTCGGGCGCGCCAACTACTTAGCATCGATTGCGCCTTCGCGTTTTGCAGGCCGTTTCTAAGATGTTCTCGAACTTGGCGATGCCGCTATTCGGATATGGAGCAACAAGCATCGCTACCATCTGACCGGTATTCCGTTCGATTAGCGAGCGCATCTTCAACACGTATGCCATCAAATCCCCGCTTCATTCCGTCGAGCATTCGGCGCTGCGCACGCCCCAGCAGAGCAAACGCATCGTCACGGCGTCATTTGACCAGACCGCCCGCATCTGGGACGCCCATTCGGGACGATGTCGGCGAAGGATCTTCTCGTGGAGGCGTGCACACGCCTGGCCGACGCGGCGAAACTCAGGCCCGACGGATGCGCGTCGCCGGCTACCCCGACGACATGCCCGAGATCGACAAGGAATGAGCCGACAAAATCCGGGTCGAAAAGATGCACTCAATTTCCACTTGCGCGAAGCCCGTTCGTATCAATGAGGCTTATATGCCCGTCGGCTTTCCGCACACGCTGAATCAGGTCGCGGGTACCGCCTGCGCCGTCCGCGGTTCCATCGAACAGCGCGATAAGAGTGATCTCTTCGGACATTTGCTGGGCGATCTCGAGCTGACGCTGATTGCACCACTCGTATGCATTCTCATTGGACGCCGTTGTAAGGACTTCCCGCTGCTTCCAAGGTGTGCGATTCCAGATGTGCCAGAAACGCGCCTCCCAATCGCCTGTTGGCACTCCAATAACCGACTCTTTGACGAACACTCGGGGCTCGAAGGGTAAGACGATGTTGGACTCAATATGACGCGTCGCGGCGTGTTCTTGAAAGAGGATGTCACCTCCGCGCGCAAGGCTGCTGATGGCGATGACTTCGCTGGCATCGACTTGCTCAAGCTGCCGGTCGATCGCCGCCGCAATCTCGCGCGAAGCCGCTGCTTCCATGGCAGGAGGAAACCGAACGCGAGTTCCTGCTCGGCAGATCCACCATGTGACCGGTGAACATGATCGCAGAACGATAGCGCTTTCCGGCTTCTTGGCTCACGTGATCAGCGACCGGCGTATATCAGGACGTATGATTTTCCTCGATTCCACGGAATGCTCATGGCCGAAACACCTCAAGATTGAGGTGTGCTTCCTGAACGCTGCGCTCGGCGACAGCCTTACCGACCTGTCGTAATGCAGGTATGCAGTCGATGGAGTTGAGCTTTTGAACCTGCTTTGGTTCAATTTTGGAACATCCGAGCTGATCGAGCCCGCTTCGTGTGAGTTCAGCATTATAACGTACGTATCGGAAGAGCTTTTGTTTCAGCGGTCCGGCTGAACGGATCATCGTATCCACTTCCTGGTCCAGCGGATCCCCCGCTACGCAGTCACCGAAAACCCGGCAGAGCAAGTCTTGCTCGTTGAGAGCTGCGAACATGAGCGCAGATGGGATTGTGGTTGCATTGAAGAGCAGGTTCATTTCGTCGGGACTGAGCTGCTCCCTTGCCCCGGGGCTGGTTCCTGTGCCAATCGAGACAATCAGCATTTTATCCTGACCGGTCGGCCATCCTTGCTCGGGCGCCGGCGCGTTGATCCAATAACGATCGACGGTGGCCATCAAGAACATCTGGAACGCCGGATTGTTGTACATGGTAACACCACCATCGACGAAGATGAATTCCCGACCATCGACGACGATCACTTCGGGCGGGAAATAGGTGGGCGCGGCCGTGCTGGCGCGCACCAATTGCCACAGTGGGAATTTCAGATTGCAGGCAGAATGGCTTGGATCATTGTATTTGGCGAATGGGTTGTTTGAGATCGGCCAGGGGGAATCCGTCGTGGCATTCCTCATGACCAGCAGCAGCAGTGTTTCGATCGCTTCAGATCCCAGGAAGGTGTTCTCACCAAAAACGGACTTCAACATCTTCGCCAAGGGCTCACTTTGATAATGGTAGCGCAGACGATGGCGAAGCTTTGCCGTTTCGAACATCTGAGCGCCGCTCTGCTCATAAAATTTTAGGATCTCCTCGACGGACATCCCGACCGCAAGGCCCGCCGCGATGATGCCACCTGTGCTCGTGCCCGAAATGTAGTCGAAGTAATCGGCCAACCGATAATCGGCGTTGCCGCTCGCTGCCTCCAGAACTTTCTCCAGCTTGCGGAGAATTTCGAGGGAGAGGACGCCCCGAATACCGCCGCCATCAATCGACAAGAGCTTCTTCGGGCCGCGCCTCTTCAGACGCTCGTGCAAGGAAACCTTGTTGCGGGTCGCTTGGTTCGCCATGACCTGCTCCGATCGCCATGACGGTACGGCAATGCCGAAGACCTATCACGATTTTCGCTGGCTTAGGGAAAACGTCACTTCTTCTCCATACCGACGAAGTCGATGTCCATCGTTAGTCCCCATTTGATCTTATCTTATTGTATCCGCGCGATGCCGCTATCGGCGCGAAGGTTAAGCTACGATAGCAGCGGCCTGAGTCCACTATCGAGGCTTGGTGCGCGCCAATCCTCGGGGGTCGGAGGCGGCCTATAACCTCTCGTACTTTCGGTTTGAGTGCAGGGCGCGTGCCCGAATCCGGACGGTCTCGCCCAGAGGGCCGCTCTGCAACCTTCCGAGACCCCCGGTTGCGCTGGTTCGACAACGAACGCACGTACGGCGCGGCCCGCCCCTGTTCAAGTAGATCAAATGCTTGCGCCAGACCTGCTGTGTCGTCCCGCGAGCCATCCCATGAGCTGATCAGAGCCGGGCCGCACTGGAGCAGCCACGGGACGGATGCACTTGGCGGACCACGCTATCGTTTGCTCGGCCAAAGGAAGGTGTAATAATCGTCAGCATG
This sequence comes from uncultured Alphaproteobacteria bacterium, assembly GCA_963827585.1. Classification (GTDB taxonomy): domain Bacteria; phylum Pseudomonadota; class Alphaproteobacteria; order Rhizobiales; family Xanthobacteraceae; genus VAZQ01. Next base: position 274,761 of record CAWHCK010000060.1, on the reverse strand, counting down.
GAACATCGATTAGAGCCACATTACACGTGAAGTAGCTCACACACGAGTTGCGGGAGTAGAATTACAGTTGGAAAAGCGAAAAGCGCGGACTCAGGACCCTAACAAACAAGCACGGGGAGGTGCCCATGATCAGTTCTTCCGCCAGAGCGCTCGTCTTGACCACGCTCTTTGCCACGCTTGCCGGCGGACCGAGCGCGCAAGCGACAAGCCAGTTCGACGGCAACTGGGCCCTTCATGCCGTCACGAGGGCTGGCCCATGCGACCCGAACTTCCGAATAAGCGGGAAGATCGTCAGTGGGGTCGTGTTTTACCGGGGCGGCGGTTCGAATGTTGCCGGAAGCGTCAAGCCGAGCGGCCACGTGAACATTACGCTCACGGTCGGCCCGAACCACGCCCTGGGGTCGGGACGGCTGTCGAATGCTTCTGGCAGTGGAACATGGCGCGGTCAGGGACCGAGTGGGGCCTGTTCGGGCACCTGGAGCGCCCAGCGGACGTGAACAACGTCCCTCGCTATTACTTGTTCTGGTCCGCGCAAACATCGATTTCGAGCGCGCTGTCGGGATAGCCGGCCAGACGCATCTCCTCGCGGGTGAGCTTTGACAAGCGGCCGAGCCGGCGAGCGCAGGTCTCGATCAGGAGATTCCCGGCCGACATCATAGGGAAGCGAACGTCCCAGACGCGGGCGGTCTGGTCCTGCGATCCCGTCACGATGCGCGTTCCGTCGGGGCTGAAGGCTGCGGCAAGGACCGCGGCCCCGTGTCTGCGCAAGACCAGGATCTCCTTCCCGGTCGCCGCGTCCCAGACGCGGGCGGTCTGGTCCTGCGATCCTGTCACGATGCGCGATCCGTCGGGGCTGAAGGTAGCGGACCGGACCGCCTCGTTGTGACCGCGCAGCACCACGATCTCCTTGCCGGTCGCCGCATCCCAGATGCGGGCGGTCTTATCGAGCGACGCCGTGACAATGCGCGATCCGTCAGGGCTGAAGGCAGCGGAGTACCCCTGCGCCTCGTGCCCGCTCAACACAACGATCTCCTTCCCGGTGGTTGCATCCCAGACGATAGCGGTGTTGTCGTAAGCGGCGGTGACGATCCGCGCTCCGTTGGGGCTGAAAGCGGCCGACTGCACTCCATCCTGGTGCCCGCGCAAGACCGCGACTTCCGTCCCCGTCGCGGAGTCCCAGATGTGAGCAGTCCGGTCGTCCGATGCCGTGACGATCCGCGAGCCGTCGGGACTGAAGGCAGCGGAATTGACGTCGGCTTCGTGCCCGCGCAAGACCGCGATTTCCGCCCCTGTCGCGGAGTCCCAGATGCGAGCAGTCTGATCGCCCGATGCCGTGACGATCCGCGAGCCGTCGGGACTGAAGGCAGCGGAATTGACTTCGGTTTCGTGCCCAGACAGGACGGCGACTTCTGTGGCTGTGACGGCGTCCCAAATTCGGGCGGTCATGTCATAGGACGCGGTGACGATCCGTGACCCGTCGAAGCTGAAAGCAGCGGAGCCGATTTGATTCTCGTGTCCATGCAGAACCGCTACCTCGCCCCCGGTCGTATCCCAAACGCGGGCCGAATTGTCGTATGAGGAGGTGACGACGCGCGCTCCGTCCGGGCTGAACTCGGAAAAAAGGACCGAATTCTCGTGCCCACGTAGGATCGCGGTCTCCTCCCCTGTCGCCACATTCCAGATCCGCGCCGTGTTATCAAATGATGCGGTGATGATCCGCGATCCATCGGCGCTGAAGGCGGCGTGACTCACCCAGCTCTGGTGCCCGCGCAGGACCTCGAGCTCGAGGCCGGTCGCGGCATCCCAGACACGGGCAGTGTTATCGAACGAGGCGGAGACGATCCGCGATCCATCGGGGCTGAAAGCGGCAGACGGCACACGATCGGTGTGGCCGCGCAGGATCGCGATCTCGTTCCCGGTAGTGGCATCCCAGATCCGGACGGTCTCGTCTTCCGATGACGTGACAATCCGCGATCCGTCAGGGCTGAAGCTGGCAGATCCCACCGGACCTTCATGCCCGCGTAGCACCAAGATTTCCTTGCTTTGCGCGGCATCCCAGATCCTGGCGGTCCCATCCAACGACGACGTGAGGATCTGCGTTCCGTCGGGGTTGAAGTAAGCACGAAGCACGTCAGACTCATGCCCGCGCAGAACCGCGATTGGCGCTCCTGTCTCCACATCCCAGACGCGGGCGGTCTTGTCCCGCGACGTCGTGACGATCCGCGCTCCGTCGGTGCTGAAGGCCGCGAACCGCACAACATCGGCGTGTCCGCCTATAACTGCGGTCTGCCGCCCCGTCGCCGCGTCCCAGATGCGGGCAGTGCGGTCCCATGCCGCCGTGACAATCCGGGCGCCATCGCGGCTGAAGACAGCCGAGGTAACGAGATCATCGTGCCCGCTCAGCATCAGCCGCCAGCCGGCCTGCGACACCGCGGCGGCGAGCGCCGCAGCAGCGTGTGAACCTTTGCTCGCCTGCCCACCCAAAGCCAGATCGAGGCGGGTGCCGAGGGCGGCAAATCGCAGCGCGCTCTCCCACTTGTTGCTCAACTGCCGGGATGCTGCGAGATCGGCGAGCAGGTTGATTTCGACCTCGGTCGAGTTCCAGCTTTTGCGTGCGATTGGTCTCGAACTGCCACCATCCGGCCCCCAGCCCGATCACGACCGCGATCGCGGTGGCCGCGAGCGTCCAGCGGGCGGTGCGCTGCAGACGCGCGGTGCGCGACTGCGCCGCAGCGGTGCGTCCCTGCTCCGCCGTGATCTGCGCCTGCGCCGCCGCGATCTCGGCAAGCCGCGCTTGCTCGCGCGCCAGCGCTTCCTCCTTTTCCTTTCGCTCGGCATCTTCACGCACCTTGCAGGCGGCGAGATAGGCGACGCCTTGCTCTCCGAGGCGCTTGCGAAAATCGTCCCGGCCGGCGAGTTGTTCGGCAGCCGACAGACGCTCGGCGCGATGATCGAGCCAGGCGTCGTGCCGGCCGTTGCGGGCCCACTCGCCGGCCGCGCGCTCGACCCCTTCGACGAGCTTGAGATCGTCGGCGTCGGCTTCGAGCCATGCGGTCAAAGCCGACCAGCGCCGCAACAGGCTCTCGTGTGCCACTTCGATCACGTCGGCGCCTGCTCGCCGATCGGCGACGAGCAGCCGCGCCGCGACGAGCCGTTCGACCATGGCCCGCGAGCTCGTTGGAATTTCGTCGAGCCGCGCCAGACGCCGCATCGGCGCTGCAGTCTCCGGCACGATCCGCGCGAGCCACGGAATGAATGCTGCGCGCAAGGAGGCGAGCTGCTCTTCTTTCGTGGCCGGGATGGTCGGCGATCGTTGCGGATCGGCAAGCGCGCGGGCGACCGCGGCCTCGATCGAGCCTTGCACGCCTCCGATCTTTTCATACTCGACGAGCGTCAGCCGACCCTCGCTGCCGTAATCGGCGTATAGTCGCTCAAGCGTGAAACCAAGCAACGGCAAGGCGTCCGCTCCCTGCGCATCGGCGATGAGTTGCTCGGTCAGGGCAGGATCGACGGCCAGCCGGCCGCCGGCCTCGACCACGCGGTGGGCGGGGCCTTCGATGACGCTCTTGAACTCGGAGGACGGGATCGGTGACAGGTCGAACAAATCGCGCTTCACGGCAGCGAGATGCGCCTGCGATTGCAGAAGCTCGTAGCGGTCAGAGCGGATCGTAACGATGACGAGGATACGGCGCGCCAGCGCGGAATCAGACGGCGTGAGTACGCTGGCAAGGAGCTCGACGAACGCCGCAACCTCGGCGGCACCCTCGACGTTGAACAATTCCTCGGCCTGATCGATCGAAATGACGATGACCGGATCCGGCCTGCGTCGGATCGGTGCCGACGAGCCGGCGCTTCGCCAACTGCGACAAGTCATCGAGAAGGTGCCCGAATCCGTCGACGCCATCGGCGAGTGCCTGATTGATGCGCCCACGCGAGCGGTGGTCGCCCAGCCGCTCGAACGCTCCAGCAAGCGCAACGGCAAGACCCGAGCTGCCGTTGATTACGGCCGTCTCCGGCCGGATCACCGGCAATGGCAGGAACGCCGCGTCGTCGCGCGCGAGCCGCGGCCACAATCCGGCACGGAGGAACGACGATTTTCCGGATCCCGAGGCGCCGAGCACGACTAGAAGCTTCTCGACTCCTCCTTCGACCAGGCCACGAATGTGATCGAGCCCGCGCACGATCGCCGCATCGCGGCCGAAGAAGATCGCTGCGTCCTGCGCCTCGAGCGGGCGCAGGCCGCGATAGGGTTCGCGGTTCGGTTGGTCGGGTGGCGGCCAGGGGAAGCTGCGGGCGTCGAGCCCGGCGCGCTCGAGGCCGCGCCGCAAGAGATCGAGCCCGGCCTCGCGGAAGGTAATCTGCTGGCGTTTGGCTCCGACCTCAACGTCGAAAGTGCGGAAGCGATCCTCGCCGGCGAGCTCGCACAATTGCCATTCGGCGGTCATCTCCGGAGGCAAGCGCTCGATCGGTACCGGCTCGATGATCAAACCGAAGATTCGTTTGTGAAGGCTTTTCGCCAGCAAGAACTCGGCCAGACACCATCTTGAGGCGAGCCAGGCCGGCGAGACGAGGAATAGCACCGCCTCGCAGCGGTCGGTGGCGACCCTAAGGGCCTCTTGCCAACGTTCGCCCGGCACGAGACCGCGGTCAGGATCGATGTCGAGGAAAACGTCGTCGAACCCCTGCTCGGACAGCCATTTCCCCAACGCGACCGCCGCCGCGTTGTTCACGCTCGAATGGCTGACGAAAAGTCGTGCCACCGCCCAATTCCTTCCCCGGGCGCAAAGGTGCGGTCTTTGCAACCAACGATAGACTTGCAACGGCGGGGTGACAATGATGGGTCCAGACGGGTGACTAACCATCTCAGCCCGACGAAGGTGATGCCTGTCGTCGGGCTCTTTTTGCCACGGTGTGAACTGGACAAGCCCTGCCGCGCCGTGAAGCGTGGCCGATGTCCGAGTCTGGCAGATTTTGTTGCAAAAGTCGGCGAGTAGCAGCTTGCGAGCAAAAATTCGCAACAATCGAATCGGTGCGAACCTAATTTCAAATCAACATTGCGCATTGGCGCCTGATCTTGATTCAATATTGCTCGCTCGAGTGCGAAAAATCTTTTTGCAACAATATCGGCACAACTCTGACGAGCCGATGACCGGTGAATATGTCCGTTTATTGGGGGGTGAAGCGGCCACGCCGACTTCGCGCTTGAAACGACGTGAATGACCCGAAACAGACATGCCGTACGTGATCCGATCAGGGGGCGCTGGCGCCAGGAAGGTCTGGGCAGCTAGTCATATAGCTGGCATCGGTGCCCGCGTAGCGACGCCACTCTGCGGCCGTCAAGTTGCGATTGACCAGTTCGCACGCCTGGGCCAGCCATCGCTCGATGTCAACGTGCCAGATGAAGGGAGAGCTGGTCGCACGTGAGGCCAACCATTTGCCGTCGGGACTGAACACGCCGCCCACCGCGAACTGCTTGCCATCCGGGCTGAAGCCGACATGCCCGTACCCTTGGGCGGGGATCGAACCTTTGCCGCCGAACACCTCGCCAAGGGGCTGGCGAGTCGCCGCATCGAAGAGCCGGAGACCATCTGAGCTCAAGAGCGCGAGGAGTTTCCCATCGGGGCTCAGGCGAACAAGCATGTCGGCGGTGGCTGCTGGCGTACGCACGGGCTCATCCACGTGCCGGCGGCTCGCAACATCCCATGTGACGAGACTGGTCTTGCTGAGTGAAAGCACCTGCCGCCCGTCGACGCTGAAGACAGCCCCTGCTTGCATGTCTAGGAGCCCCTCTCCGTGGGTCAATTCAGCCTCGAGCTTTTGCTGCTCGACGTTATAGAGCAGAATCTTCCCGTCGCTGGCCGACATCAGAAGGCGACCATCGGGGCTGAAGCTAAGGGTGCTCGATCGGAGACCTTCGCCAAAGGGGCGGTCGATCACCTGGCGGCGCGCGACATCCCAGAGCGTCACGCGGCTAGCACCAGTATTCGAGACGCGACTTACCAGCAGTTTGCCGTCGGGGCTGAAGACGAGATGCTCGACCGCGTGGCCGCTGGGTGGCAGCGGCTCACCGTCGGGTCGACGAGTTTCGATGTCCCAGAAAACGATCGAACCGTCGCGCCCTCCGGTGGTCAGAACCCGGCTGTTCGGGCTAAAGGCCAGGGCGGTGATGTCTGCGTGCCCGGTGCGAATGGCTTCACCGGACGGCCGGCGTCGGGCGGTATCCCACAGCACGACGTCGGGCGTTTCGGTCTTGCCGAGCCCGAGCAGCCCGAGGACATCCTTGACACCATCTGGGGGTTGCTCGCGATCAAATGCCTCGCCGAGCGAACGGCGCTGTCTGAAGTTCCAGAGGACGATGGCGCCGTCGCGAAAGCTCTGCGCAAACAGGCGACCGTCGGGGCCAAGGGCGAACGCGGAATCTGACAGTGACATGACGGGAGTCACGATTTCGTGGTCGCCGACCTCCGCAACGAGATTTCGGAAAAGGCCGAGATCTTGGTGTTTCACAGGATCAAGGACCTGGGGCGCGCCGAGGCTCCCCTTGATCACGAGGGTGCTGCCGTCGGCACTCACGCGCAGCGAGCTAGGCTGCTGGCCCATGGTCAGTGCGTGCTTCCACTCACGTCGCGCCTTCTGCGTCTTAGCATCGTACAAGGTCACGCCCTTGGACGTGCCGAACAGCCAAGATCTCCCGTCCGGGTGAAAGGCAACCGCGGTCACGCGCTCACCGCCAATAGAGCGGGGAGTCGGCACGATCTGGCCCGATTTGATGTCCCATATGACCACGCCCTGGTCACTTGTGACGGCGGCGGCCGTCGCGCCATCGGGACCAAACGCCACCTCTCGCACCGTGCCTGCAAATTGCGGCATACGGTTGGGAGAAAGTTGCCGACGCGTGGTGTCCCACAGCATGACGCCGTCAGAAGACGACGTCGCGCTGAGAAGGTGCCGCCCGTCTGGACTGAAGGCCAGACTCTGCGCGCCGAACGTGGCCTTCAACGGTGCTCCCGTCGGCTCTCTGCGCGCAACGTCCCAGAGGAGAATCGCTCCGTCGAGGTATCCGACCGCCAGGCTCCTGCCATCGGGGTGGAAGGCGATCGCCTGCGCCTTTTGGTGCTTCGTGGCGGGCCGGAGCTGTCCCACCAGCTGTAGTGCATCGATACTCCACAGGTGAACCACCTGATCGTCAAAGTCGGCGTGGGTGCCAGGCGCGCTCGCCAAAAGCCGGCCGTCCGGACTGAACGCCAACGCTTGCTCGGGCCGATCGCTAGCGAGGACACCCCTGACGGTCGGCGTCCGGATCAGCAAGCGCTGGAGGGCGGCCCGCGCTTGAGGAGTCTCGCTCAGGCGGTGTGCGGCAGCCGCCAGCAGGAAGGCTATGTCCAGCCTGGTGTCGCTGGCCAGCGCCTCGGCGGCGAGCTGGCGCGAGAGTGCGACGCGGGCCTGCGCGATGGCGAAATTGCGCTCCTTCACGGCAACGACAGCAGCGGTCGTCGACGCCAACGCCAGCGCGACGAGCCCAGCCACGGCGGCCGCGCGTAACCGCCGCATCCTTTTGAATTGGCGGACATCCTCGCCGTCGAGCTGATCCTTGTCCTTGCCATGCAAGGGTGCCGCGATGTCGAGAATCGCCTGCCGAAAGCGCGTATTCTGGAGACCGAGCTGATCTTGCTGTTCGGCCCAGGTGAGGTCGACATACAGCGGCTCATTCTGGAACTTGCCGCGCACCAGATCAGGCAGGGCCGTCGTGAGTTTCCAGTCAAAGTCCCGTGTGTCCTCGTTCCAGGCAATGGTCCCCGCGGTCAGCAGCACGAAGAAATTGTCGGCCGGACGATTGGCAAACCACCATTCGACCTCGCGCTGCACCCACTTTGACGCTGCGGCCTGCGGAGAGGCGAGGAGCAGGAAATGGCTGGATTCTCCGAGCGCGGCCACGATGGCCGGCCACAGCTCCGGGGTGGCGGCCAGGCTGGTCGTATCCCGGAAGACGCGCAGGGCCCGCAAGCGATTCCAGGGCCGCGCGAAGCGATGGAGCGCACTCTGCAGGGCCGGAGCCAACCTGCCGTCGGCGGCGTGGCTGTACGAGATGAAAGCGTCGTAGCGCATCACCCGACCCTCCGACCCAGGCTCGGAGACGACGCTAAGCTATACCACAATGGCGCGCGGCGGGCTGCTGCTTGATGCAAGCAGATAACCGGCCACTGAATTGAGGCGCGAGCGTAGCCCTAGAACAATTGGTCGCAGTTCTTCCCACCCCGGGGACGACTATCAAGGTCACGCCGTTCACGCTCGATCCGCGGATCTTTCAGCCGTAAGGTCGCGCGAATGCCTTGCCGAGCGACGCAACTACAGGTCCTGCATGCGCAGTGAGAAGGCCGAGTCCCAGACCTTGTCGCGGTCCTCATCGAAGATCAGCTTCAAATCTCCCGGTGCGATTGCCCAGTCGCGACGTGCGAGCTCGCTCTCGAGCTGGCCGGGTCCCCAGCCCGCATAGCCGAACGCGACGAGGCTCTTCTTCGGACCGTTGTTGTTGGCGATGTCCCGCAAGATCTCGCGACTCGCGGTCATCGCCACGCGCCCGGTGATGTCGATTGTTCCAGGCTGACGATACTCGCTGCTGTGAATGACGAACCCGATCTCGGGTTGCACCGGGCCACCGGCAAAAATGCGTACCGTCCCGCCGGCCGTCGCGTCCTTCTCGCCGAGCATTTTCAAGAGATCTTCGAGCGGACGCTCTCCGATCGGCCGATTGACGACGATGCCGAACGCACTGTCCTTGTCGTGCCGTACCATCAGGATGACCGTGCGCGCGAAGCGCGGATCGCCCATCGAAGGCGAAGCGACCAGGAGCTGACCGGCGAGCGACGTGGGTGGCGGTATCTGGGCAGCCGTCGGCAGCGCGGCGTCGAGACAGGGCGCCAGCACCAATATTGCCGCGAGAGCTGAAATCGGGCGCCGTTGCCAAGTCGAGGACATGAGCCACTCCCCAGGATGACCGGCCGCCCAGCCTTGCTCGAGACCAAGATCACATCCTGGGCGCGGGACTCCGGACCGGCTGCGGCAGACGTGCGGCCTGCCGATATCGTGGCATCACCCGCGCGTCAACGCAGCGACGATGCGCTCGAAGCTGGCATCGCGCGCCGGTTCGTAAAGCACGATCGATCGACCGTATTCGGCGGCCGCCAGCGCCGTCGATCCGGCAGGGGGGAGCTCGGCGTAGACCTCGATCCCGGCGTCCGGCGCGGCAGCCGTGGGTTTTACCGTCGTGCCGAGGGTCGCGCGGTGCGCGAGGAGGACGTCAACGGCATCGGCCGCTCCGAAGAACGCCGCCGCGATCAACGCCGTGAGCCCGAGGCGATCATGGGCGTCGACATTGGCTCCCTGCTGAATGAGCGCCGCGACCGACGCGCCCTGATTGCCGATGGCCGCGCGGACCAGCGGGGTATGCAAGCCGGCATCGTCATCGATCGCAACGCCTGACTGCTCGAGGAGGGCCGCAATGTCCGCCAGCCCGCGCGTGGCCCGCGTCCGCTCGGCGCCATCCGTGATGGCAGCGGCCGCGGCGATGCCGTCCGCCCAGGCGACTCCACAAATTTTCGCTCTCGTCGCTCCGTAGGGATTGCAGGTTGGCGCCTGCGGACAGCAGAGCCTGCAAGCGCGCCGGATCGGCGATGCCCGGGCCACTGCCGTTCATGGCGGCGGCCGCCATCTCGTAGAGGCGCGATGGATCGTCGTTCGAGACGGTGTCGCGCGTCGTGGCGGCTTCCCGCGCTACGTCCTCCAGGCTCTCGCCGAAACCGCCGGATCGCTCTTGTCCCGGTTCGCCTTCGATGACCATCCATGCGTTCGGGATGGTCTTCCAGCTGCGAGATGGAAACGTGCTGCCCAGTCTTGCCTTCATGTCCTCGAGGATCGCGATGACGCGCGCGCGGCTGTCGGCATAGTCGATGTTGTCGTTGGGGCCCGCCAGCGGCCGGGACAAGTTCAGGCAGCCGATGCTGGAGAGGAAGCCGCCGCCTGGATGCATCAGGATGCCGCCCCGGTAACCCGTATTGTCCAGGCGGATGGCGGGCCGCGACCATGCGAACGCCGCGGTGCTCGCGGTGTATCCATGGGTCGCGTATTTCGGCACCATGCCGGCGGAGCTGTGGGTGCCGAGCGGATAGGTCTTGGCTTCGACGCGACGATGGTAGGCGGTGCCGGTCGCGGTGTTGTCGCCCGGCCCGTAGGTTTCGAAAACCATTCCTTCGAGGTCGCGGATTTTCTGGCCGCGAAAGAACACCTCGTAATTGCCGACCGTCCGGACACCCGCGCCGCGCCGCTGCTCGGTGCGCTGACGCCTGATGCGGATGACGTATCCGTCGGGCACCTGGCCGGGCGGAATAGTCCCGGTTTGCCCCGCCGGCGGTGGACCCGAAGACGCGGGCGGCGTGGTGGGCGCGGCCTGCGGAGCCAAACGCTGCAGCACCCCGAGCACGTTCTTCGTGTAGCTGGCGTCGTCGGGTCGCCAGAGCGGCCCGACGTGCTCGACGAAAGCCTTGCCGTCAGCAGCCTTCGCCTTCCAGCCGGCGAAGCGCTGGTCGCGGTCGAGCCGCGCAAAATACCCTCTTATGAAGGTTGGATAGTCGAGGAAACGGCAGTATTTGCCGACCGTTCCGTCCCCGCGCCGATAGTCGACGGCAACCGAAAGATCGGCGAGGCCTTCGCTCCATTCGATGCCGGCGAAATTGTAATGCGCGCGCGCAAGCTCGGACCGTCCCCAGTTCAACTCGATGGCGCACTGCGCGAGAACCGCACCCTGCAATGCGCGCTGTTCGAACGCGTTGCTGGTAACGAGATCGAACAGCCTGCGGAAGTCGGGGGCGTCGGCGGGGATCGCGGCCGCCGAGAGCCGCGACGCGGGGCTCGGCGGAGCGCCCGTGCCAGCCCCCGGCGACGGACCTTCGACGGGTCCGCCCGGCGCCGCTGTTGCCCGCGCCAGGGCTGTGCGGATGCGGTCCGCGATGTCGAGCACCTTGGTCGTATAGAGCGGATCGCTGGGCGCCCATTTTCGTGCGATGAACGACAGGAATTCGCGTTCGCTCGCGGCGCGTTCCTTCCATCCCTTATAGGGCGAGCGTTCCAGAAAACGCCAATAGCCGACGATGAAGTTCTCGAGCGATTCGAACCGGAGGTAGCGATCCCAGCCGTCGTGCGCCTGGTACTGCACGACGGACGCGATGTCGGAGAGGCGACCGATCTCGGCAATGCCTTTCATGCCGCCGAAATTGAAGTGCTCCTTCGCCAGCCCCGATGTCCCCCAGCTCGAATTCGAGCGCCCATTGCGCGAGCGTCACGATCTTCAAACCCGGATGCGCGATCTGCGTCTCGGCCCCGAGATAGAGGTGCCGAAGCGCCGCGATCAGCGCACTTTCCGGCAGCCCAGGCAGAGGAGTCGACGGGTTCGCCGGTCCGGCCGCCGGCGGCTGGCTGGAAGCGGGCGGTACCGGTACCGGCTGCGGGGCCGGAGGGATGGGCGTCGCGGGCGCACCAGTCCCCTGCAGATCGATCCCGGCCAGCTCGGCGTAGGCGTCGATGATCGCGCGCGCCAAGCCGGGCTTGCGCTCGACCGCCATTTCGCAGTCGTCGAGGTTGCTGCCGAAAAACGGCTCGATCAGCGCGGAAGGCTGGATCTGCGTCGTGCTCGTGAGCGCACGGTGCGGCTCGACCTCGCGCGCGTCCTTGGTGCCGCGGTCGGAGCCGCCCTTGCGGCCGTAAAGCTTCACCATCCGGGCTTGCAGCTTTGCGGCCCAGGGGATCGACAATTCGTGCCCAAACCAGGTCTCGGTGCCCTGCGTGCCCGGACCGGCGGAGTTGAAGTGCAGCTCGATGGTGGCGTGAGGATTCCAGGCGCTCACGACGCTATAGGCGCCCGGAATATCGTAACCGTCCCGGTAGAACACCCTGCAGCGGACGCCGCAGCTGTCCGCGAGCGCCTTGATCTGCAGCGCGAGCTCCGAATTCCAGTGATACTCCTCGGCTTGCAGCGCCGGAGGGAACGGCGGACTGAGCGCGAAGGCGCCGATGCTCTTGCGCGAATGCCCCACCACCACGGCCAGGCCACCGGAAGAGGGACCGGCCCGCTCCAGCCGCAAATCCTCGAACGCCTCGTCGAGGCGCCGCTCTCCCGGGTTCAGCGCATCGAGCAACTCTTCTGCGCGCTCGCGCAAATACCGCTCGGCGTTCTCGCGCGCCTCGACTGCCTCCTCCAACTCTTCGGTTGCAGCTTCGAGGGTCGCCCGCTCCCGCACGCTGTTCGCAGGCCCCTGCTCGTGTCTACGAATTTCCTCGATGAGCTCGAGGAATCCTTGTGCGGTTTTCGGCCATGCGCGAAACCCCGGGTCGAACGGTGTGTTGCGAAGAATATCCCTAGTGTATCCTGCTTGCGAGCCCGGCTCGGGGACGAAGCTGTCGATCCGGACATAACTCGATGAGAACCTGCGGCAGTTGCACCTTGTGCTGCAAAGTGATGGCGATCACGGCATTGAACAAGCCGATGAACAAGTGGTGCGAGTTCTGCGACAAGGGCGTGGGCTGCAAGATCTATCCGACGCGCCCCTCCGAGTGCAGGACGTTCGACTGCCTTTGGCTGCGAGACGAAAAATTTCCCGATGAATTCAAGCCGCAGAAGTCGAAAATCGTGTTCACGTCCGAGCACGGCGGCGGACGCATATCGGCCCATGTCGATGCCTCGTTTCCGGCCGCGTGGCGGGAGAAGAAGGTCTATGCCCAGCTCAAGCGCTGGGCGGCCATTCAGGCGCAGAGGAACTGCCAGGTGCTCGTCTTCATCGGCACCCGGGTCATTGCCATCCTGCCCGACCGGGACGTCGACCTCGGCGATGTGAACGTCGAGGGCAAGACGGTCTACTACGAGAAGAACCGCACCACCGGCCGCATCGAGGTCACGATCGAGGGGTGAGGTGCCGATGATAAGTGCGCTCAATGATGGGACGTTCGTTCCCAGCTAGGCAAAGTGCGCTGACCGCAGGACTCCAGGAGCACGAATGTCCGAGTTTCCCATCCCGAGCAAGATCCGGGTCGCCTTCGTGGTCGGCGAATATCCGCCGGAGGAGCGCCAGCGCCGCATCGACGCCGCGCTGGCCTATGCCTCGGCGGACGTCGAGGTCGGGATCGTCCCGGTCAAGGCGACGGCCTATGTCATGGGCCTCACCCCCGATCTGCTGGGGCTGGCGGTCCCGGCCTATCTCGACGCGTTCCGCGAGGCCGAGCGGCAGGGCTATCATGCGGTCGTGCCGCTCGGCACCGCCGACTTCGGCGTCGATGCCGGCCGCTGCGTGGTCGACATTCCGGTGGTCGGGGCGAGCGAAGCGATGCTGCACATCGCTTCGATGCTCGGCCGCCGCTTCGGCATCATCATGTACGACGATGCCTTGCTGCCGCTCGGCTACCGCATGGTCGAGCGCGTCGACATGATGCACAAGGTCGTGGGCTGGCGCACCTGCGGCTTCGACCTGCCGGACATCGTCGCCAATCGCGACGCGGTGGTGGGCACCTTCGTTGAGAAGGCGCACGAGCTCCTGCGCGCGGGCGCCGACGTCATTCTTCCCATGGGCATCACGCAGTGCCCCGTGCACATCAAGCCGGACTGGCTGATGAAGGAGCTCGGCGTCCCGGTGGTGGAAGGGATCGGCGCGCCGATCCGTCTCGCCGCCATGCTGGTGAGTCTCGGATTGAATTACAGCCGCGCGTACTGGCCGAAATCTTCCGCGTTCGAAGGGAAGTAGTATCGGGGTCTTGCCGCGAAGCCTGCGGTCGCGAGTTAGGAGCGCGCTCGCTGGAACTTTGTGGGAATTTTGCAACGCTTGGTAAATCTTTCGTTAGCGTCACACTGCCGGGCCGGTTTTGTGCTCCTATGTCGCGATCGTACAACACGTCGCGGGGGCGTCGCTTATGAGCATCGATACGGTGCTGCTGATCGTTATCCTCACATTCGGAATCGGTTTTGTTCTCAACCGGTGGGACACCGGGAGAATTCGCTCGCGCCGCGGCGCTGATTCGCGCCACCGGATCTCGGCACGGCGCCGCGCCATCTGAGCCGAGAGCGACGTCGCACTCTCACGGACCGCTACGACGCCACGCGCGCTTGTAATGCGTCCGTCTCTCCATCGTCGTTCCGGGGCCCGAGCGTAGCGAGGGAGCCCGAAATCCATAACCACGGCCTGGGATTATGGATTCCGGGCTCGCGCCTTCGGCGCGCCCCGGAATGACGGTGGATGATTCTGCGCAGGTGGAAACGGGTTTAGTCGGTCGAGGATTCGGCTTGGCGCAGAATGGTCCGAAACTCTTCCTCGAGCGCCGCGAGCGCTTGCATCAGCGCCGCGGAATTGAGCTGCCGGGGGGCTCCGAGACGATCGGCATCGTAGGCTGGATCGTCCGGAAAATGCGCGCGGTAGGCTTTCCCATCCAGCATTGTGGTGCTCCGTGGCAGCGAGATGCGCCGTGCGTCCTTCATCGCTTGGCCGCGGTTAATCTCTGGTTAAAAGTTACCCGCGCGGGCAACGGTCCGTTGCGTGTGGCAATCGCGTCACAGGGGGAGGCCGGTCGGCAACGGGCGTCATGCCCGGTGTTGAGCGAAGCTGGCTGAGCCGTCGCGCGCGACGCGCGCGAGCAGGTCGAGCTCCCACGCCAGGTACTCGCGCATCGCCTTGGTGGTGTCGCTCGGCCGCTCGTAGGGCTTGAGCCACGTGTCGACCGCATCGTCGGCCATTCTGGCGTCGACGGCGGTGAGCGGATGGCCGGCCGCCTGCCACGCGGCGTTGCCGCCGTCGAGGGCGCGGACGGGACCATCGACGAGCGCCGCCGCCTCGGGCGCCGCCAGGCCGGCGAGAACGCCGTCCTCCGACGTCAGCACCAGGGTGCCGCGCAGCGCTATCTTGTCGAGCGCACGCGCGAGCCGCGCGCGGATTGCAAACCAGCTGCCGGGAATGTGCGCCTTGAGGTACTCGCGGCTGAGCGAGAGGTCGACGACGGTCGCTTCGTCGCGCGCGAGCAGGTCGGCGAGGCCGGCGCAATCGATGCGCAGCTCCGCGGCCGGCGCGGAACCGAGGATCGGCGCAGCCGGCCGTTCCGTCGCATGGCCCGCCTCGGCCAATACGAACACCTCCGTCCAGCCCATCTGACGCAGCCAGGACGCGGTCATGAGCGCACGCACCTCGGCGTCGTCGATGAGAACGATGCGGGCGCCGAGCGTTCCGACATATTGGTCCGTGGCCTGCACGAGTTGCCCACCCGGCGCCGAGACGGCGCCGTCAACGTGCCCGGCGTCGTATTCCGGCGGGTCGCGCACATCGAAGAGATAGAGCGTGCGGCGGTCGTCGGCGCGCCAGCGCTCGAGCGTGGCGCGATCGATGCGCGCGACGCCGAAGCGGCGGGCCACGCGATCCGCCGCGGACTTGGCCCAGGCCAGGGCGTCGGGCGAGACGCCTCCCGCGCGCCGGGTCTTGCCGTTGTCGCAGGTCAGACCAGCGAGGTTCCATCCCATGGTGCCGTTGCGCAGCGCGACCACCTTGTTCGGCACGCCGGCGTTGATCAGCGACTGCGCCCCGATAATGCTGCGCGTGCGTCCGGCGCAGTTGACCACCACCATGGTCTCCGGCGAGGGCGCCAGATCGCGCACGCGCAGCACGAGCTCCGCGCCCGGCACGTTGATTGCGGTCGGGATCGAGACGCGCTGATATTCGTCGAACGGCCGGCTGTCGAGCACCACCATGTCGGTGCCGGCGCGCATGAGCCGGTCGAGCTCCTCGGCGGCGATGCTCGGGGTGGCGCTTTCGTGCTCGACGAATTCACCGAATGCCTTGCTCGGAACGTTGACGCCGGAGAACAGCTCGAGCCCGGCCTCGGCCCAGGCCGCAACCCCGCCGTCGAGCATATGGAGACTGGTGTAGCCGGCGCGCGCGAGGACATCGGCGGCGCGCTCGACCAGCCCATCGCCGTCGTCGCACAGCACGATGCGGGTTGCCCGCCGCGGCACCAGGCGGGCGAAGTTGAGCTCCAGCCGGCTCAGCGGCACCGAGCGCGCGAACAGGAGATGGCCTTGCGAGAAGATCAGCTCCTCGCGCAGGTCGACGATCGCCAATTCCTCGCCGTCGGCGAGCATCGATTTGAGCGCATGCGCTTGCAGCGGGCGCGGCGTCGGCATTGCAGCGGATCGCTTCCGGCGAGCACCCTCACGTCGCCTGTTGCGGCGTCATCTGGTGCACCTTGCCGGTGGCGAGGTCGAAACGCACGCGATCGATGTTGTCGAGGTTGGTGCCGGTAACGCGGACGAAGCGGGCGTTGTCGGGATAGTCGATCGAATGGATGGTGCCGTCCTGATAGATCCCCGCGTGGCCCGGCAGCAGGCGATACCGCTTGACCGGCTTGAGCTTGGCCTCTCCGGGATCGGCCCCGTCGTCCTCGCGCTCCCACTCGATCATGTCGGTATAGTGTGTCGCCTGGCCGTAGATCGCCCAGGACGCGCCATGATCGTGCGGCGGTGACACCCTGGCCTTGTCGTTGATATGGGCGAGAATCTGGAATCCCAGCGCCGGGTCTTCGTAGAGCACCTGCAGGCCGCGCGGAACGTGCTCGCCGCAATATGTCTCGACGAACTCCTTGTTCGAGAGGAGACGCTCGAGCTTCACGCGCACCTCTTCGCGCCCGTTGGCGCCGCCATCGCGCGTGAGAATGGCGCGGCAATCCGACACGAACTGATCGAGGTCGTAGGACATCGCTGCCTCCTGCAAAGACGCGGTTAGCGTTAGCTTCCGCTCCTCTCGACCCAACGCGGTCATTGCCGGGCTTGACCCGGCAATCCATCTTCTTCGCGAAGATAGCGTCTTCGAAGGAAGAGGATGGACCCGCGGGTCAAGCCCGCGGGTGACGCATTTGGGCACGAAACGGCGGATCAAGTCTATCCGCCCAGCTTCGCGCATCGCGCCGGCAAGCGCCAGAGCTATGAGGCAGGACGCGATGCACCGGCCGCGGAGCGGGTGCCCGGCGCCAGCACGAGATCGGCGACCGCCTTGTCCAAGGCTTCCCCGCCTTCGTCGGCGAGCGCGGCCTTGATCAGGCCGTCGAGCAGCGCGGCGGAATTGCTCCGCGCGCGCAGGCGTGGAAGCAGGGCAACCAGCGTGTCGAACTTCGCCCGCCCGCGCTCGTGGGTATCGCCGTAGCCCTTGACCAGGCTGCGCATGCGCGCGACCTGCGTGGCCAGCGCGTAGTCCGCCCGCGCGGTCTCCGCCACCAGGTCGAGCCATTCGGCGAGCGCGGCCTGTTCCGTGACAAAGCGAAGCGAGCGGCGGCGCAGCGGCCTGAGCTGCGACAGCGCGTAAAGAAGGAGGAAGCCGCCAACCGAGGTCGTCTTGACCACCCGTCCCTTGCGGGTCGCGCGATCGAGCAGGCCGCGGGCGAAGCTGCTGCGCATGAGCCAGCGCCCGAGCCCAGCCGGAAGCGTATCCGCGATCTCCTGGGTGCGGGGGTGAAAGAATTCGGCGATTTCGAGAACCTGCCCATCCTCGACGCGCGCTTCCTCGCGCACGCGCGCGAAGCGGCTTGAGCGAATCTTGAGATCCGCCACGCGGATGGTGTCCTCGTAGGCCATGCCGAGCGCGAGCTGCCGCGCGGTTTCCGCCAGCAGCCTGCCGGACCTGTCGCCGTGCTGCCGCTCGATCTCCTGGAAGCGCGTCAGCCGCGCCAGGAAGTCGCGGGCGTAGTCCGCGTCCTGGTAGTCGTTGAGCCTCTCGATGCCGGCAAGCACGACCGCGCGGGCTTCCCCCGAAAAGTCGCGGGCGGCATGGTCCATGAGCTCGCGGATCGCGCCCGGGGCATCGGCCTTGCCGGGGCCGGCCGCTGCCGCTGCCGGAATGGCGGCTTCATCCGCATGCGCGGCCTCGAAGCCTGCGCCGAACGCGGCGAGGCTGCTGCTGACGCCGACCCGGCCGCGGCGGATCGCCGCCTCGAAGGCCGTGCGGGGGAAGGGCAGCACCCCGGAACCGGCGAGCGCGCCGAACAGCACGGCGCTGAGCGCGCTCCCGGTCGCGTCGGCGAGTGCCTCCATGTCGAAGGCGACGAGTTCACGCGCGGCATCGCGGCAGGCGGCGATGAGCGCCGCCGCGTCGACCCGGCCGTCGGCGAGCGCGATCTTCTCGGTCATGGCGAACACGCGGTGGGTGGAGGCGATGAGCAACGTCCGCTCCGGCGTGACGAAGCCGCGCTCGACCGCGCGCGCCGCCTCCATCAGCTCGGAAGCGAGCACGACGTCGACGTCGCCCGGCACCGGCATCAGGGCGAGCACGGGCTCGCGTCCCGCCGCCTGCGCGGCAGTCTTGGGAAACAGCTCGACGTAGTAGATGGTCGCACCGGTGCGCTGCGCGACGCCCGGCACCGAGGTCGCCTGCGCGAGATAGCCGCCGTGCTGCGCGAGATCGACGATCCAGTCCGCCAGCACGCCGCCGCCCTCGCCGCCGAGCGCAACCACGGCGATGGTGATCGGCCGTACCTTTGCGACGTCCTTGTCCGTCGGGGCGTCCATCTTCGTCGTCAGGCAGCGGCCAGGCGCGCGTCGATGCGCCGCTGCAGCCAACCGATCACGGCGCCGCGCACGTTCTCCTTGAGCCGGTCCCAGCGCGTCGGATTGGCGATGACCGAGGCCCGGTAGAACGACGGGCACAGCACGGCCGCGTGCGCGACCTCGCCGCACAATCCGCAGCCCACGCAGGAATTGATCACCTTGGTCACCGGCTCGCGCCGCAGCGGGTCGGGATTGGGCGCGAGCGTCAGCGAGGGACAGCCCGAGAGCCGAATGCAGGAATGATCGCCGGTGCAGGTGTCGGGATCGACGCCGAAGCGCTCGCGCACCACCCGCTCGCCGCCCTCCACGCGCTTGCGCATGAGCGGCCGCTCGCGCCGCTGCTTGTTGAGCATGCATTCGGACTGGGCGATGATGACCTTGGGCCCTTTGACCGCCGTGGTGAGCGCCTCTCTCAGCGTGTCGCGCATCTTGGCAACGTCGTAGGTGCGCGTGAGCGTGCGCACCCAGTTGACGCCCACGCCGCGCACCGCCTTCTCGATCGGATTCCTGGTCGAGCGCATGCTGTTGGCGGCGGCCGACGACGGCACGTCCTGTCCGCCGGTGGCGGCGGCATAGCCGTTGTCGACCACGATCAGGACGTTGTCGCTCTTGTTGAACACGGCATTGCCGACGCTCGAGGCGAGCCCGTTGTGCCAGAAGCCGCCGTCGCCGATGAGCGCGATGGCACGCTTGCCGGCCGGCACGTTGAGTGCGGCGGCGCCCGCCCCGCCCAATCCATACCCCATGGTGGAATTGCCGATGTTGAACGGCGGCAGGATCGAGAACAGGTGGCAGCCGATGTCGCAACTCACGTGGTGGGCGCCGAGCTCGCGCTCGACGAGCTTCATGGCGGTGAAGATCGGCCGTTCCGGGCAGCCGGTGCAAAACGACGGCGGGCGGCCGTGCACCTTCCCCGCCACCGCCTGCTGCGCCTTGGCCAGGCGACGGGACGGCAACGATGACGCCGCCGGCGAGCGGGCATGGGCGAGCAGGTCGGGACGATACGCCGCGATGAATTTCCGCACGCCTTCCTTCATGACGCCGCCGGTATACTCGCCCGCCATCGGCAGCATGCCCTTGCCCTCGACGCGGGTCTGCACGTCGGCGCGCCGCAGGAACGTGTTGACCGCCTGCTCGATGAACTCCGGCTGGCCCTCCTCGATGATCAGGATGGCCTTCTTGCCCGTGCAGAAGCGCACGAACTCGGCGTCGATCAGCGGATAGGTGACGTTGAGCACGTAGAGCGGGATGCGGCTGGCGCCGAACACGTCGGCGAGCCCGAGCACTTCGAGCGCGCGCAGCGCGGTGTTGTACATGCCGCCCTGCATGACGATGCCGATGTCGTCGGCGTCGCCGTCGAAGAACTCGTTGAGCCCGTACCGCTCGATGAAACGCACCGCGGCCGGCCAGCGCTTCTCGACCTTTTCCTTCTCGTGCAGGTAGCTCGCGGGCGGCAGCACGACGCGGTTGGCGTCGCGCACGGGATGCTCGAGGGCATCCTTGAGGGTGAAGGCCGGCCGCGCGTTGTCGCGGGCGGTGAAGCTGCCATAGACGTGGCAGGCGCGGATGCGCAGCTCCAGCATCACCGGCGTGTTCGACGCCTCCGACAATTCGAAGCCCTTCTCGACCGCGCGCACGATCGACGGCAGGTTCGGCCGCGGGTCGAGCAGCCAGATCTGCGACTTCATCGCGAAGGCATGGCTGCGCTCCTGCATGATCGAGGAGCCTTCGCCGTAGTCCTCGCCGACGATGACCAGCGCACCGCCGGTGACTCCGCTGGAGGCGAGGTTGGCGAGCGCGTCGGAGGCGACATTGGTGCCGACCGTCGACTTGAAGGTGGCGGCGCCGCGCAGCGGATAGTTGATCGAGGCCGCGAGCGCGGCGGCGGCGGCCGCCTCGTTCGCGCTCGCCTCGAAGCGGATGCCGAGGTCGCGCAGCACGTCATCGGCGTCGGCGAGCACGTCGACCAGGTGCGAGATCGGCGCGCCCTGATAGCCGGAGACGTATGACACGCCGGACTGCAGCAGCGCCTTGGTGACGGCGAGAATGCCTTCGCCGCGGAATTCCTGCCCCGCGCCGAGCCGAAGCTTGGCAACCTCGCCCTTGAATGACCGTTCCGCCATGAGCCTCCGTGCGGACGCGCCGCAATTGACTTGGGTCCAACCCGCCGCAATTATATTCAAAAGAATATATCGCCGACAGGCTCTCTTTATCACTCCGGAGGGAGAATCATGCGTTCGCTCGTCGCAGGCCTCACCGTCGTGCTCGCGGCATCGACGGCCGCGGCCCAGGAAGTCACCCTGCGTGCCGTCTCGTCCTTCGCCGAAGGCACCGAATTCTCGAAGAATTTCGAACGTTTCGTCGAAAAGGTGAACAACGACGGCAAGGGCGTGATCAAGATCAACTACATCGGCGGGCCGCGCGCCGTGCCGCCGTTCGAGGTCGGCAATGCCGTGCGCACCCGCGTGGTCGACCTCGCCAACGTGACCGGGGCCTTCTACACCAACCTCATGCCCGAGGCTGACGGCTTCAAGCTCAACGGCAAGCCGATGAGCGAGCAGCGCACGAACGGCACCTGGGAGTACATCAATCAGCTGCACAACCAGAAGCTCAATTCGCTCTATCTCGCCCGCCAGTTCCACAACGTTCCGTTCCACATCTATCTCAACAAGAAGATCGACAAGATCGACTTTTCGGGCCTGAAGGTCCGGGTCACGCCGGTCTACAGGGACGTGGTCGAGGCGCTCGGCGGCACCCCCATCACCACCGCGCCGGGCGAGGTCTATACCGCGCTCGAGCGCGGCGTGGTCGACGGCTATGGCTGGCCGGTGACCGGCATTTTCGACCTCGGCTGGGAGAAGGTCACCAAGTTCCGCATGGAACCGCCGTTCTACAGCGTCGAGGTCAACGTGCTGGTCAACCTCGACGCCTGGAAGGGGCTCAACGACGCGCAACGCAAGGTGCTCAACGACGCGGCGCTGTGGCTCGAAGGGCTCGACAGCGAGAAGGTCGCCGTCATCAAGGCCGAGCGCGAGCGCCAGGCTGCCGCCGGCATCCAGGCGCTCGACTTCGGTCCGGCCGCATCGAAGGCCTTCCTCGACCGCGCCTACGACGTGGCCTGGCAATCCGTCATCCGGCGCGCGCCCGAGACCGGGCCGAAGCTGCGGCAACTGGCCGGGAATTGAGTGCCGGCCGCGCGTAACTCTCTATCGCCGTCATCCTGAGGCGCTCGCCCGCTTGGGCGAGCCTCGAAGGATGAACGGCCCGGACCCGGGCCGTCGCCCTTCGAGGCCCTCGCTTCGCTCGGGCACCTCAGGGGGCTAGCTTTTTGTTTGAGCATGATCTTTTCGGAAAACCGGTACCCACTTTTCCGGATCATGCTCTAGCTAGGTCGGTGCACGCCAACCCGCCGAAAGGGTTCTCATGACCCGCCTCTCCGCGGCCTTCGGCCGGTTGCTCGACTTCTTGGCCGCGGTGGCGGCGCTCACGGTGCTGGCCATGGTGACGGTGGTCACCGCCGACATCCTGCTGCGCAACCTCACGCGCGCAGGTCTTCCCTGGGCCAACGAGATTTCCGAATACACGCTCTATTTCATCACGCTGTTGACCGCTCCGTGGCTGTTGCGGCGCGGCCGGCACGTGCGCATCGATCTCGTCCTCGGCGCGGTGCCGCCGCGCCTCGCGTGGCTGATGGAGGCGCTTGCCGATGTCATCGGGTTTGCGGTGAGCCTGGTGTTCGTCCGCTACGGCATCGCCATGACCTATGAGAGCTACCGGCTCGGCTCGATCACCATCAAGAACCTGGTGTTTCCGGAATGGTGGCTGCTCGCGCCGCTGCCGTTTTGCTTTCTGCTGCTCGCGATCGAGTTCGTCTTCCGCTTTCACCGGCTCATCCGCGGCGCGCGGGCGCGGCGGATCGAAGCCACCTCGCTCAGCTGAGGCACGATCATGGACTGGGTGAGCGCGAGCCTGCTCCTGTTCGGCGGCCTGACCGCGGCCATGTGCCTCGGCCTGCCGGTCGCGCTCGCTTTTCTCCTCATCAACATCGTCGGCGCCTTGATCTTCCTGGGCGGCGAGCCCGGCCTGCCGCAGCTTGCCCGCAACGCCGTGGCATCGGTCACCACCTTCTCGCTCACGCCGATCCCGTTCTTCGTCCTGATGGGCGAGGTCCTGTTCCACAGCGGCGTCGCGCTCAAGGCGATCGACGCCATCGCGGCGCTGATCCATCGCGTGCCGGGACGCCTCGCGGTCATCACCGTGGTCGCGGGAACGATCTTCTCGGCGATCTCGGGATCGACCATCGCCACCACGGCCATGCTGGGCAGCCTGATGCTGCCGACCATGCTGGCGCGCGGCTACGAGCCGCGCATGGCCATGGGCCCGATCATGGCGATCGGCAGCGTCGACATGCTGATCCCGCCCTCCGCGCTCGCGGTGCTGCTCGGCAGCCTCTCCGGCATCTCGATCGCCGGCCTTTTGATCGGCGGCATCGTGCCGGGCCTCATTCTCAGCGCCGTGTTCGTGGCCTACATCGTGGTGCGCGCCTGGGCGAACCCGGCGCTCGCGCCCGAGCCGCCATTGGCAGACGACGCAAGCGGCCTCGCACGCTGGCGGCCGTTCGTCGTCTACGTCCTGCCGCTCCTTTTGATCTTCGGCGTCGTGGTCGGCGCCATGACCGGCGGCTGGGCGACCCCCACCGAGGCGGCGGCGCTCGGCGCGGCCGCCACCATGGTGGCGTGCTGGCTCTACCGCAGCCTCGACGTGGCGACATTGATGCGGGCGCTCACCGGCACGGTCGCGATCTCGGGCACCATCCTCTTCATCATCGTCGGCGCCACCACGTTCTCGCAGGTGCTGAGCTTCTCGGGCGCGACCAACGGCATCATCCGGCTCGTGGTCGAGCAGGAGCTGCCGGTCTTCGTCGTCATCCTCGCGATGATGGCGATCCTGATCGTGCTCGGCTTCTTCATCGACGAGGTCAGCATGATGATGATCACGCTGCCGTTCTACATGCCGCTGGTGCAGCGCATGGACGTCGATCTCGTGTGGTTCGGCGTGCTGTTCCTCCTTTGCATGCAGATCGGCCTGCTGAGCCCGCCGTTCGGGCTCCTCCTCTTCGCCATGAAGGGGGTGGCGCCGCCGCACATCACCATGCACCAGATCATCCAGGCGGTGATGCCCTACATGTATTTCGGCATCCTGATCATGCTCATCGTGTTCCTGTGGCCGCCGCTCGCCACCTGGCTCCCGAGGCTCCTCATCAACTGATGCTCGACGGCACCGAGCGCCGGCGGTGTCGAGGCCGTCACCCCTGGGAGGAATAGCCGCCGTCGACCGGGATCGCAGCTCCGGTGACGAAATCGGAAGCAGGGCTGGCCAGGAACACCGCGATGCCTGCCAGAATCCGAAGGCTTGCCCCAGCGGCCGGCCGGCGTGCGCGCCAGCGACGCGCTCGTGGAGACCCGGAACCTCCTTCCGGGCCGTTTCCGTGAATGGCGTATCGATCCAGCCCGGCAGTATCGCGTTGGCCTGGATGTTGTCCTTCGCCCAGGCGCAGGCCAAGGCTTTGGTCATCTGCACGATGCCGCCCTTGCTCGCCGCGTAGGCGACCGCGAAGGATGTGGCGAAGATCGAAAGCATGGAGCCGATGTTGATGATCTTGCCGCCGCCGCCATGCTTCATGTGCGGATAGGCTGCGTGCGAGCACACAAAGGCGCCGGTCAGGTTGGTCTCGATGACCGCGTTCCATTCGGCAAGCGTATAGTTCTCGGGCTGCTTGCGGACGGCGATGCCGGCATTGTTGACCAGGATATCGATGCGGCCGAACCGCTCCACGGTCCGTTCGATCATGGAGCGGCATGATGCTTCGTTGGAGACATCGGCTTCGATATTCGCCGCCTGCGCGTTGAACGCCGCTAGGGCCTTGCAGGCCTCGCGGTTCTTCTCGCTACGCCGGCCGGCAATGACGATTGCGGCGGCGCCCGCCTGGGCCAATCCGGTCGCGATCCCAAGCCCGATTCCGGCGTTGCCGCCGGTGACGACCGCAACCCGCCCGCTCAAGTCGAAGAGTTTCATCGACGTCATGTCTCACCCAGCCGGGTCAGTGCCGCCATTCCGGCGCCGCCACCCGTTTCCACGGACGCTCGAGCTTGAGGTCGTCCGCGATCGTATTCGCCGCGATGTAGCCCGGCGCCCCGTTGATGCCGCCGCCGTTGCCGGTCGATGATCCGCACAGATAGAGCCCCTCGACCGGCGTGCGCGTTCCCGACAGCAAGGGATGCGGCCGATTGATGCCGAGCTGGGAGGGGATGTAGGCGCCCATGCGCACCGCGCCGCGTACCATGTTGGCGTTGAGGCGCTCCACGTCGAGCGGCGTGAACAGGTACTTCGCCCGCACGTTCTCGCTCGTCGAGATTGGATGCATATTCCCGCCACACGCCGAGCACGCGCTCGGTGTAGTCCGCCTTCTGGCGGTCCCAGTTGCGGGCGTCGCCGGCAACGGCGTATGGCGCAAACGGCCACCAGAAGGCGGAATGACCGTCGTTCGGAGCGTAGGTCGGATCGACGGCGCTGTTGCAGGCGCCGTTGCCCATGAGAACCTGCGGGAATTTCTCGGCGGCGCAATCGTCGAAGCAGCTGCGGACCTGGTCGATGTCGTCCATCCCGAAGAAGATGTTGAATGCGCGGTCGATGTCCGGATCGAATTTCGCCGAGCGATAGGTCGGCCGGTCACGCAACGCGAGGTGCAGCGTGACCAGGCTGTGGTTGCCCCAGTGCCAGGCATTGAGCTTCTTGCGGACATCCTCCGGGAAGCAGTTCCTCGCCTGCCATTCGCATGGTGGCCGGCGCGTCGATCGCGCTGGCGATGAAACGGCCGGCCTCGACCGTGCCGCCATCCGCAAGGCGCACCCCGGCGGCACGGCCGTTGCGCACCACGATCTCCTTGACGTCCGCGTTGGTGATGACCGAGCCGCCACACGCCGTGATCACGCGCGTGAGCGCGTCCGTGAAGCTCGCGGCGCCGCCGACCGGCAGCGTGAACTCCGTCACGTTGGCGAAGATGAGCGGAAACACGATGCCCGCGCCGGGCACGCTTTCGGTCGTGATGACGTGCATGTAGGAGGTGAACAGCGTGCGGATGCGGTCGTCGTCGAAGTGCTTGCGCACGACGCTGAACAGATCGTGCTGCGCATGCGAGAGGAATTCCTTGGCCTGCGCTCCCGACAGGCGATCCTTGAGTTGGTCGATCGGAAGCGGGGCGTTGAAGGCGAGCGAGGTGAACAGCGGGCGCATCTCGCCGGCATAGAGGCGATGAAGCTCGCGGAACGTCTCGGCGTCCCGTCGCGAGAAGCGGGCCAGCGACCGGCAGGTTTTCTCGAGATCCTTGTGGAGGACGATGCAGGTGCCGTCGCGGAATGCCGCGCCCTGCTGGATGAGCGGCTCGATGAAGGAGAAGCCGAACCGATGCAGCTCGAGGTCGCCGATCAGCGGCGAATGGCGCAGCCCCATGAAGAAGTTGGAATGCAGGTTGAAGCGATATCCCGGCAGGGCAGGCTCGTCGGTGCGTGCAGCCGCCGCCGACGCGGGCGTTGCGTTCGACGACGCCGATCTTGAGGCCGGCCCGCGCCAGATAGGCCGCAAGCGTGAGCCCGTTGTGACCGGCTCCGATGACGACGCCGTCGTAACTGTCCATTTGCTCCTCCCGCCGGGGCTAGAGCGTGATTGCTTTAGGTTGGGTCGCAATCACGCTCTAGCTTTTGTTTGAGCATGATCTTTTCGGAAAACCGGTACCCACTTTTCCGGATCATGCTCATTGCACCAGGCCGCGCTCGACCATGGCGTGAATGCCCTTGTTGCCGTCGACGAGCTGCGTCACGCGCAGATCGCATGCGAGGCTGCAGAAGACATAGGCCTCTTCCGAGCTCCAGCCCTTCATCTCCACGAGCCAGCGTATCATGTCGCGCAGCGCCTGCTTGGCGGCGTCGTCGAGATCGGGGTCGAGGCCCATGGTGATGTAGTGCGTGGTGGTGACGGCGCGCGGCATGTCGAGCTTCCTGTTCTTGTGCAGCACGAGCTCGAAGGTGCCGGTCAGGCAGGTCTCGAGCGCGGTCAGGCAGACCTCGCCGTCGCCCTGCACGGCATGGCCGTCGCCGGCGGAGAAGTTCGCGCCCGGCACGAACACCGGCAGATAGAGCGAGGTGCCGACGAGAAATTCCTTGTTGTCCATGTTGCCGCCGAACTCCCGCGGCTCGACCGACGAGCAGGCCCCATAGGCCGGCGGCGGCGCCACGGCGAGAATTCCGAAGAACGGGCGCAGCGGGATCGTCGGTCCCCACGGCAGCTTCGCGGTCATCGCCTCGCGATCGATGGGGACAATGCGGCAGCGGAACACCGGATAGTCCTCCGGCAGCGTGCCGCGCAGCGGGCGGATCAGGTTCCAGCCCCAGTCGACGGTGAGCGCCATCGCCTTGATGCGCACTTCGAGCGTGTCGCCCGGCTCGGCGCCGCGCACGGCGACCGGGCCGGTGAGGATGTGCGGACCGGGCGCGGGCTTGAGCGCCTCGCAGATCTCGCGATGGTGCGCAAGCATGATCGAGGTGTCGCCCACATCCGCCAACCCGCCGGACACGGTTTCGATCGTCACCGTGTCGCCGGAATCGACGGTGAGGCGCGGCGGAATTTTGGCGTCGAAGTAGCCCCAGTGCACGGTGGCGGGGTTCGGGGCGAGCGTGTGATGGGTCGACATAGCGCGGTCTCCTGCGTGAGTGGCACGGGGCCTGCGCGGCCCCATCCTGCAGATACTCCGTCGGCGCGCGTGCCCGGGCGCGCCTACACCAGCTTCGCTCCCGATACGCCGAGATGCTGATCGAGAACCTGCGTCGCATTCGCCAGCGCTGCCGCCGTGCCCTGGAACACGAAGCGCCCGGACGAGAGCACATAGATCTGGTCGGCCACCGACATCGCCAGCTCCAGGTTCTGTTCGACCAGCAGGATGGCGTGGCCGCGCTCGCGCAGGCGCCGCATGATCTCGCGGACCTGAAGGACCAGGCGCGGGGAAAGTCCCTCGGACGGCTCGTCCATCAGGATCAGCTCCGGATTGGCCATGAGCGCTCGGCCGATGGCCAGCATCTGCTGCTCGCCGCCGCTGAGCGCGCTGCCGGGATGGTCGATGCGCTCCGCAAGCTGCGGGAATTCCTTGAGCACCTCGTCGAAATCCCAGCGCTGTCCGGCCTGGCCGTCGGCCGGCGGCCGCCGCGAGCGGGCAAGCACGCTCGTCGGCAACAGCAGGTTCTCGCGCACGCTCAGCGAGCGGAAAATCCGCCGGCCCTGCGGCACGATCGCAATGCCGTCCTGCGCGATCGCGTAGGGAGGCTTGCCGCGCAGCGAGCGGCCGCGATAGACGATCTCGCCCGTGCGCGGTGGCGTCAGTCCGGCCACCGACCGGATCAGCGTCGTTTTCCCCATGCCGTTGCGGCCGAGGATGGCGGCGATCCGACCCTTGCTCAGCGCCAGGCTGACGCCCTGCAGGACGTAGCTGTCCCCGTAATAGGTGTGAATGTCCGAGACCGTGAGCAGGGGGTCAGACATGGCCGAAATACACGTCGCGGACTTCGGGATTGACCTGCACGACCTCGGGCGTTCCCTCCGCCATCACGCGCCCGCGATGCATCACCGTCACGTGGTCGGCAAGGCCGAGCGCCACGTCCATGTCGTGCTCGATCAGGACGACCGTGATGTCGCGCGGCAGCGCACGGACCATGTTGAAGATCCGCGCACGCTCGCTGGGAGCGAGCCCGGCGCAAGGCTCGTCGAGAAACAGCACCTTGGGGTCGGTGTTGAGCGCAAGCGCGAGCTCGAGCTGACGGCGTTCGCCGTACGAGAGCAGCTTGACCGGCTGGTCGGCGCGCTCCTCGAGGCCGACCGCCGCGAGGCCGGCGAGCGCGCGCTCGCGAATGGCGGGAAAGGCCGCGAGCGAGCGATGGACGATCCACTTGCGCCGGTCTCGTGCCGACGATCGACAGCGCCAGATTCTCGGCCAGCGAGAGGTCCGTGAACACATTGGTGATCTGGAACGTGCGCCCCATGCCGAGCTCGGTCCGCCGGTATTCCGGCAGGTGCGTCACGTCCCGGCCGAACAGCCGCACATGGCCGGATGACGGGCGCTGCGTGCCGGTCACGCAGTGGAACAGCGTGGTCTTGCCGGCGCCGTTGGGTCCGATCAGCGCGCGCCGCTCGCCGGGGGCAACCCGCAGCGTGACGCCGTCGACCGCCCGCAGCCCTCCGAATACCTTTGCGAGATTCTCGACCTCGACCGCGGCACTCATGGGGCTTCACCTTTTGGCGGCTTACCCTTCGCCTTCGTGACGCGCACGCGCACGCGCTCGGCGATCCCGACGATGCCGTCGGGCGCCCACAGGATCGTCGCGATGAAGACGATGCCCATGATCGCGGCGTGAAGCTCGAAGAAGCTGCTCACCCAGTTGCGCAAGCCGAGCACGATGCCGGAGCCGAGAAACGGCCCGATGATGGTGCCGGAGCCGCCGACGATCGCCATGAGCGAAACCTCGACCGAAATCTGGAACGAGGCGGCGACCGGACTGATGAAGCGATTGTAGTAGACGTAGAGCACGCCTGCGAGGCTCGCCATCGCCCCCGAGATCACGAACGCCGCATAGAGGTGCTGGGTCGTGCGGTAGCCGAGGCTGCGCATGCGGCTTTCGCTCGCCTTGATGCCGCGCAGCGACAGCCCGAACGGCGACTTGATGAGGATGCGGTAGCCGAGCAGCGCACAGCAGCATCGACGGCGAGCACGAGATAGTAATAGGCCGTCTGCGAGCTGACGGTGACGCCGGCGACGGAGGGCGGCGGCACGTTGGTGATGCCGTTGTCGCCGCCGGTGAAGGAAGCCCAGCGGTAGACGGCGCCCCAGAAGATGTAGCCGAGCGCGATCGTGATCAGGATGAAATAGACGCCCCGGGTGCGCACCGACACGCCGTAGAGCATGGCGAGCAGCGTTCCGGCGATGATCCCGGCGGGCGCGGCGATCAAGGTGGGCTGCCCGTAGCGGACCTGCAGGATCGCGGTGGTATAGGCGGCGATGGCGAAGAACGACGCGTGGCAGAGCGAGTAGAGGCCGGCGTGGCCGAGCAGGAGATCGACCGAGAGCGCGAGCAGGCCGTAGATGTAGATCTGGGTGATCAGCGTCATCCAGAACGGGCCGACCAGCAGTGGCGCCAGCAGGGCTGCGGAAAGGGCGAGAAGTCCGAGAATCGCGCGGTATCGGCGCACGCTCAGCTTTCCCTGCCGAAGAGACCTCGCGGCCGGAGCAGCAGCAGGATCGCCATGGGTCCGAACAGGACGAAATAGGAGAACTCGGGCAGCAGCCAGCGGCCGTAGGCGTCGAGCAGGCCCACGATCAGGGCGCCGATCATGGCGCCTTCCAGGCTGCCGAGGCCGCCGAAAATGACCACCACCAGCGCGTAGACCAGGATTTCCCATTCCGCGCCCGGATAGAGCGTGAGGAATGCTCCGCCCACGACGCCCGCTATGCCGGCGAGGAACGACGCGAGCGCGGAGACGAGCACGAACAGTCGGTCGATGTTGATGCCGATCGCGCTGACGATCTCGCGGTCGTCGACGCCGGCGCGCACCACCGCGCCGATCTGGGTCTTGCGGTAGAGCAGCCATAGCGAGAGGCTGACGATCAGCCCGAACAGAATCAGCACGAGCCGGTAGGTCGGATAGATGATGCCGCCGGGCAATTCGATCGCCCCGCGCAGCTCGATCGGCGTCGGCACCTTGAGGTTGTCGCCGCCCCAGATCTTGAGCGCGATATCGCCCATGACGAAGGCGATGCCGACCGTGAGAAGAACCTGGGCGAGGTGATTCTCGCCGGTGCGTCGGATCAGGTAGCGATCGATCAGGTAGCCGATCGGGATGATCGCCAGGCCGCCGCCGAGGATGCCGAGCGCGAAGCTTCCGGTGTAGCGCGTGATCGAGAGGCCGATGTAGCCGCCCAGAAGATAATAGGCGCCGTGCGCCATGTTCACGACGCGCATCAACCCGAAGCTGAGCGTGAAGCCGCTGGCGAGCAGGAACAGCAGCGCGGCGAACGAAACGCCGTTGATCGCCTGGAGGACGCCACTGTCCATGAGAATGCCGGGATCTCGTTGGCGGCCGCGCGATGCCGCCTTGCCGCCGACGGCGCCATCGGCGCCGCCGGGGACTTGCGAAGTAGCAGCGTCAGCGGTTGTACGGCCCGCGCTTGAGAAACTCCTCCGGCGTCCAGGTCCAGAACTGCGAGACGTTCTCGTAGGTCTTGAACGGGACGTTGGTCAGCACCTGGCCGACCGCCGGATGATTGATCTTCTGGATTTTGCGTGATGTACACGTTCTGGATCGGGTTGTCGTATTCGTCGAGCTTCAGAGTCCCGCGCGGGGCCTTGACGGTCGAGCTGCGCATCGCGGCGAGGAACGCGGTGCGGTCCTCCACGTTCCCCTTGATCTGCTCGATCGCCGTGCGGGTCCACAGGCTCGCCGTGTAGGCCGACTCGGAGAACCACGACGGCAGCCGCTTGTGCTTCTTCGCGAAGGCATCGACGAACGCCTTGTTCTCCGGCGTGTCGAGGCCGGCGGCGTAATGCAGGGAGTTGCCGATCATGCCGATGGCGCGGTCGTCCATCTGCGGCAGCACGTCCTGATGCATCCAGTAGGCGCCGTAGATCTTGAACTTCTTGTCCATGCCGAAGCCGAACCAGGCTTCGAACAGCCGCACGCGGTCGGCGCCGACGACAACCGCGACCACGGCGTCGGAGCCCGGCGCGATCGACGCCACGGTCGGGCCGTAGTCCTTCGTGCCGATCGGGTTCCAGATGATCTTCGCCACCTTGCCGCCGGCCTGCTTGTAGGTTTCGACCGCCCCGAGGGTCACTTCGTGTCCCCAGGTGTAGTCCTGGCCGATGAAGGTGACGTTGCGCGCGCCCAGCTCCTTGTACAGGTAGTCGCCGAACGGGTGACCGATCTGGCTCGCGGACACCGCGGTTCGCACCACCGTCGGCGTGCGATCCCACTTCGTGACGTTGTCCGCGCCCGCGGTATCCATGACCAGCGGAACGCCGGTTTCCTTGCTGACCTGCGCGACCGCGGGGCCCTCGTGTCCGCACAGCGGTCCGATCATGAGATGCACTTTCTCCTGATGGACGAGGCGGCGCGCCTGCGTGATCGCCTGGTCGGGATTGCAGGTCGTGTCGGCAATCACATACTCGACCTTGCGGCCGCCGGCCTGGTGGTTCACCTGCTCCCAGAACAGCTTGAAGCCGTCGACCATGTCGATGCCCGGCGTCGCCAATGGGCCGGTGAGCGGCACCAGCAGACCGATCTTGATCGATCCGCTTTGCGCATGGGCCGATGCCGTCCCGAGCGCCGCAGCGATGAGCGATGCGCCGGCTGCGCGAATGAAATTCCGACGCAGAGTTGCGGTGATCATGAATCCTCCCAAAGGCCATCTTTGGTCGTCTCCCGCATTCGCCATGGCCGTGGCGATGCAAGGTTGGATTGAAGCTAGCACGAGTTCAGGCTTTCATACAGAGTGCCCCAGCCGAAACGGCCGGGCTGCGATGGCACGAAACTGCCGCGGCGAGCGCTGTGTCGATGGACGGGACCGAACAAAGATCCGGCATGAAGGCGCAACGGATCCCATCGAAACGCAACACACGCGCGTCCGGCCTTCGCTTCGGCAGCGGCCGCAGGCGCGATCCGCAGCGAGGATGCTCCGCTTGTCACCGGCGCCGGCAAATTCACCGATGACATCGACCTGCCCGGGCAGGCTTGCGCCGCGTTCGTGCGCGCCTCCGTTGCGCACGCAACGATCCGTAAGGTGGAGGTTGCATCGGCTGCCGCGATGCCGGGTGTTCTCGCCGTGATCACGGGCCGCGATCTCGCGGCCGAGAACATCGGCGGCATTCCTCCGGTCGCCTCGTTCAACGGGCGCGACGGCAAGCCGATGTATCAGGCCCGCATGCCGGTGCTGGCGGCGGACCGTGTCCGCTATGTCGGGGAAGCGATCGCGATCGTGATCGCGGAGACCGCCGATCAGGCGCTGGACGCGGCCGAAATGGTCGATGTCGAGCTCGATCAGCTGCCTGCCGCCTCCGACGTGGGGCGCGCGATGGCGCCGGACGCGCCGGCGATCTGGCCGGACGCGCCCGGCAACATCGCGCTCGACTGGGAGGACGGCGATCGCGCGGCGGTCGATGCGGCT
The DNA here is from genome assembly GCA_963827585.1 of uncultured Alphaproteobacteria bacterium. Taxonomy (GTDB): domain Bacteria; phylum Pseudomonadota; class Alphaproteobacteria; order Rhizobiales; family Xanthobacteraceae; genus VAZQ01. The sequence continues at coordinate 241,888 of CAWHCK010000060.1, read as the reverse complement.
TTCAGCCGGGCCGCGCATGTGGAGCGCGTGAAGCTCGCGGATACCCGGCTCGCTCCAAGCGCGATGGAGCCGCGCGCCGCCATCGCGAGTTTCGACGCGCAGTCAGGGCGATACACGCTGATGGCGCCGACCCAGGGCGTTGCCGTGGTGCGCAAGCTCCTGGCCGAAGGCGTGTTCAAGATACCGGCGAACCAAATTCGCATCGTCACCCATGACGTGGGCGGCGGCTTCGGCATGAAGGTGCAGGCCTATTCCGAATATGCCGCCCTGATGTTCGCGGCGCGACGGGTCGGACGGCCGGTGAAATGGTGCGCGACCCGGCTGGAGAGTTTTCTCACCGACACCCACGGCCGCGACGGCGAGCTCGAGGGTGAGCTTGCGCTCGACGGTCGCGGCAAGTTTCTCGGCCTGCGCGTTCGCACCTGCGTCGGGCTCGGCGCCTACACCTCGACGTTCGCCGCCATCTTCTCGACCATGAACACCAAGAACTGCCTGTCGAGCGTCTATGTCATTCCGGCCATCCATATCGGCGTGAAGATGGTGCTCACCAACGCCGCCCCGCTCGGGCCCTATCGCGGCGCCGGACGGCCGGAGGCGATCTATCTGATCGAGCGGCTGATCGATCAGGCGGCGCGTGCGATGAACATCGATCGCGCCGTGCTCCGCCGCCGCAACATGGTCGCGAGCTCGGCCATGCCGTACGCGGCGCCCAACGGCCCGATCTATGACAGCGGCGACTTCCGCACGATTCTCGACCGCGCGCTGGCGCTGGCGGACTGGAACGGCTTCAAGGCGCGGCGCAGGCGTCGCAGAAGGCGAAGAGGCTGCGCGGCATCGGCATCGGCTGTTTTCTCGAAGTCGCCGGCGGCATTCTGGACGAGAGCGTCGACCTGCGGTTCGAGCCGGACGGCAAGGTGGCGCTGCGCACCGGCGCGCAGCCGATGGGGCAGGGACATCTGTCCACCTTCGTGCCGCTGGTGGCGAAGCGGCTCGGCATCGCCGAAAGCGACGTCAGGCTCGTGCAAGGCGACAGCGACGAGGTGCCCGCCGGCACGCCGAGCGTCGCCTCGCGCTCGATCATGATGGCGGGCAGCGCCACCACGCTCGCCTGCGATCACGCCATCGAGAAAGGCCGGCGCGCGACGGCGCATCTGTTCGAGGTCGACCCCGGCGACGTCGAGTTCGCCGACGGCACGTTCCGGGTTGCCGGGACCGATCGCGCCATTTCAATCCTCGAATTGGCGCGGCGCATGCGCGAGACGAACATGCCGGACGACCTTTCGGGCGGCCTCGACAACGTCGCCAAGTTCGTCTCGCCGCAGATGAGCTTTCCGAACGGCTGCCACGTCTGCGAGGTGGAGATCGATCCGGAGACCGGAGATGGTCGCCGTGGTCGGCTACACGGCGGTCGACGATGTGGGGAATGTCGTGCACGAGACGATCGTGGAGGGACAGATCCACGGCGGCGTCGCCCAGGGGCTCGGGCAGGTGTTGGGCGAGCAGGTGCTCTACGGGGCGGACGGGCAGCTCCTGACGGCATCGTTCATGGACTACTTCATGCCGCGCGCGGCCGACGTTCCGGCGCTGTCCGTGCACCATCACGTCGTTCCCTGTACGACCAACCCGCTCGGCGCAAAGGGCGCGGGCGAATCCGGCGTCGCCGGCTCGCTGCCGTCGGCCGTCAACGCCGTGCTCGATGCCTTGGCGAGCCGCGGCATCTCGCATCTGGATTTGCCGATGACGCCGCAAAGGGTCTGGTCGGCGCTCCTCAGTCAGGCAGCACCGCGGTCGCCTCGATCTCCAGGCGCGCCTGCGGCTCGACCAGGCGAGTGACCTCGACCACGGCCATGGCGGGAAAATGCCGGCCCATCACCTCGCGATAGGCGGCGCCGAGCGCGGGCAGGTCGGCGAGATATTCATCGATGTCGCGGACATACCAGGTCAGCCGCACGATATGCTCGGGCGACGCGCCCGCTTCCGCCAGCACCGCGGCGATGTTCTCGAGCGCGACCTTCATCTGCGCCACGAAGCCTTCGGCGAAGCGGCCCGCGCTGTCCTGGCCGATCATGCCGCCGACGAACACCATCTCGCCGCGCGCGCGAATGCCGTTGGCGAAGCCCTTCGGCCGCGGCCAGCCCGCGGGCTGCAGCACGGTGTTGGCCGGACCTTTGGGTCGTGTGCGAATCGAGCTTCGGTCACTGCTTTCTCCTCGGTTCTTCCCCCGCTCGAAATTCGTAGCCCGCATGGAGCGAAGCGCAATGCGGGGCCGCTTCACCCGGATTTCGCCATAGCGCGTGAACGCGCTTAAGGCTCCATCCGGGCTACGCGTGCCATGATAACTACGACGCGAGCTTGCGCGAGGTATCGTCGGATGCCATGCGGCGCAGCTCGAAGCGTTGCAGCTTGCCGGTCTGGGTGCGCGGCAGCGCCGTGACGTATTCGATGGTGCGGGGATATTTGTAGGGCGCGATCGTCGCCTTGACGTGGTCCTGCAGGAGCTTGGTCGCGGCCGCGTCGCCGGTATGGCCGGGCCGCAGCACGACATAGGCTTTGACGATCTGGCCGCGCTCCTCGTCGGGCGCGCCGACCACGCCGCATTCCGCGACCGCGGGATGCGCGAGCAGCGCCGCTTCCACCTCGGGCCCGGCGATGTTGTAGCCGGCCGAAACGATCATGTCGTCGGAGCGCGCCTGGTACCAGAAATAGCCGTCGGCATCCATGAGATAGGTGTCGCCGGTGATGTTCCAGCCGTCTTGCACGTATTGCCGCTGGCGCGGGTCGGCGAGATAGCGGCATCCGGTCGGCCCGCGCACGGCGAGGCGGCCGACGGTGTTGGGGAGAACCTCGTTGCCGTCGGCGTCGACCACGCGCGCCTCGTAGCCCGGCACCGGCCTGCCGGTCGCGCCCGGCCGGACCTCGCCTTCGGGCGAGCCGATGAAGATGTGCAGCATCTCGGTGGCGCCGATGCCGTCGAGGATCTTGATGCCGGTCGCGGCCTGCCAGGCGTCGAAGGTGGCCTTGGGCAGGGCCTCGCCGGCGGAGACGCATTTGCGCAGCGAGGAGATGTCGTGCGCCCCGAGCTTTCCCAGCATCGCGCGATAGGCGGTCGGCGCCGTGAAGCAGATGGTGGCGCCGAGCTTGGCGATGGCGGGCAGCAGATCGTCGGGGCTCACCTTTTCGAGCAGCACGGTCGCGGCGCCGACGCGCAGCGGAAACAGGACGAGCCCGCCGAGCCCGAACGTGAAGGCGAGCGGCGGCGAGCCGATGAAGCGGTCGGTCGCGTCGGCGCGCAACACGTGGCGGCCGTAGCTGTCGCAGGTCGCGAGCACGTCGCGGTGGAAATGCATGGTCCCCTTCGGCTCGCCGGTCGTGCCCGAAGTGAAACCGATGAGGCAGACGTCGTCGCTCGCGGTGTCGCATGCCTGGAAGCTCTCGTAGCCGGGCTTGGCGATGCGCGCTTCGAGCGCGTCGGGCGTGCCGCCGCCCCAATAGACGATGCGCTCGAGGTCGCCCGCTTGCGCCTTTGCCTTCTCCATCTCGTCCGCCAAGCGATGATCGCAGAGCGCGAGGCGGATTTTCGCCTTCGCGATCGGGTAGGCGATCTCCTTGGCGCGCAGGAGCGGCATGGTCGCCACCACCACGCCGCCGGCCTTGATGACGGCGAGATAGGCCGCCACCATCATCGGGCTGTTGGGCCCGCGCAACAGCACGCGATGGCCGGGCACGACGCCGAGGTCGCGGGTGAGCGCATTGGCGATGCGGTTCACCCGCTCGGCCAGCTGCGCGTAGGTGAGGGTTTCGGCCGGCGAGATCAGGCACGGCCGCTCGCCGTGCCCCGCGGCGAGCCAGCGGTCGAGCAGGTCGACCACGCAATTCATCCGTTCGGGATAGTTGAGCTCCGGCAGGGCGAACAAAAAATCCGGCCATTGCGCGCGCGGGGGCAGGTTGTCGCGCGCGAAGGTGTCGAGATGCGCCGACGGGGTCATGGCTGTCGCTCCTCGCCAAAATCCATCATACGACCAACGCGCCCCGCAACTCCTCATAGGCTCTTGCGCCAAGCTTCGCACCGTCTCTCATGACCCGTCATCGCCGGGCTTGACCCGGCAATCCATCCTTTTCGCGGAAGATCTTTTGCGAAGGAAGACGGACCCGCGGGTCAGGTCCGCGGGTGACGCATTGGTGCAAGGCAGCGAGCTAAATCCATTTGCCTGCGTCTCCGGTCATGCTATTCCGCCGCGAGCGCCGGCTTGTCCGGCCGGCTCTTCAACAGCTCGCGGGCGATGACGACCTTCTGCACCTCGGTCGCGCCTTCGTAGATTCGCAGCGCCCGGATCTCCCGGTAGAGCTCCTCGACCTTGACGCCCTTGGTGATGCCGAGACCGCCATGGAGCTGCACCGCGCGATCGATGACGCGCTGCGCCGCCTCGGTCGCGAACATTTTCGCCATCGCCGCCTCGCGGGTGACGCGGGCGGCGCCCTGGTCCTTGGTCCAGGCGGCGCGATAGACCAGCAGCGCGGAGGCGTCGACCTCGCTCGCGCTGTCGGCGATCGTCGCCTGCGTCATCTGCAGCTCGGAGAGCGGCGCGCCGAACAGCTTGCGGGTGGCGGCGCGCTCGACGGTCTCGTGCAGGGCGCGCCGCGCGAAGCCGAGCGCGGCGGCGCCGACGGTCGACCGGAAGATATCGAGCGTCGCCATCGCGACCTTGAAGCCTTCGCCCGGCTGGCCCAGGCGGTTGCCGAGCGGCACGCGCACGCCCTCGAAGCGCAAGGTGGCGAGCGGGTGGGGCGCGATCACCTCGATGCGCTCGCTCACGCTCAGTCCAGGGGTGTCGGCATCGACCACGAAGGCCGAGAGCCCCTTGGCGCCGGCGCCTTCGCCGGTGCGCACGAAAACGACGTAGTGATCGGCAATGCCGCCGTTCGAGATCCAGGTCTTGCTGCCGTCGATGCGGACGTGCGCGGGCCCGTCGGGCGTCGCCGTCGCCGCCAGCGCCGCGACGTCGGAGCCCGCTTCCGGCTCCGACAGCGCGAAGGCAGCGATGGCGCGGCCGTCGCGCACCGGCGGCAGGTAGCGCGCCTTGAGCTCCGCCGATCCGAACAGCGAGATCGAGCCGGTCCCCAGGCCCTGCATGGCAAAGGAAAAGTCCGCCAGGCCGTCGCGGAACGCCAGGATCTCCCGCGCCAGGCACAGCGTGCGCACGTCGAGCCGCGGATGAAGCCCGCCGTGCTCGGCCGGCACCACCGCCTTGAGGAAGCCCGCCTCGCCGAGTGCCTTCACGCGCGCGCGGCAGGCCGCGTCGACATCGTCGTGCGGCAATCCCGGCAGCGTGGCATCGGCGAAGCGCGCGAGCGCCGCGGCGAAGCGGCGATGGCCGTCGTCGAAAAAGGGCCAGCTCAGCGTCTCGTCGAGGCTCATAGACCTCTCCCCGCGCTCCGCTTACCTCCCCTTGAAAAGGGGAGGTCGGCGAGCGCAGCTCGCCGGGAGGAGATCATACGGCGGTACGACCCCCACCCCGCGCACTTCGTGCGCCGACCTCCCCCTTCAGGGGGAGGTGACGGAGAGCGCGTGCTGTGTCGCCCACCATCTCAATTGCCCTCGAAGACCGGCTTCTGCTTGGCGGCGAAGGCGCGGAACGCGCGCGCGAAGTCCTCGCTCTCCATGCAGAATGCCTGCGCCACCGCCTCGGCCTCGATCGCGGCGTCGACCGACATCGCCCATTCCATTTCCAGCATGCGCTTGGTCATGGCATTGGCGAACGTCGGGCCCGGCGGCGAGCTCCGCGGCCAGTTGCTGCGCCTGCACCAGCACCGTGTCGGGCGCGGCGAGCCGGTTGAAGAAGCCCCAGCGTTCGGCCTCCTCGCCGCCGAGCACGCGGCCAGTATAGAGGAGTTCGGCGGCGCGGCCCTGGCCGATGATGCGCGGCAGGATCGCGCAGGCGCCCATGTCGCAGCCGGCGAGCCCCACGCGGTTGAAGAGAAACGCAACCTTGGCCGCCGGGGTTCCGATGCGCAGGTCGGAGGCCATGGCGAGGATCGCGCCCGCGCCCGCGCACACGCCGTCGATCGCGGCGATGATCGGCTGCGGACAGGCGCGCATCGACTTGACCACCTCGCCGGTCATGCGGGTGAAATCGAGCAGCTCCGCGGCCGCCATCTCGGTGAGCGGCTTGATGATTTCGAACACGTCGCCGCCCGAGCAGAAGTTGCCGCCCGCGCCCGGTGATGACGAACGCCTTGACGGCCTTCTCCTTCGCCGCAGCGCGGAACAGGTCGACGATCTCGGCGTAGCTGTCGAAGGTGAGCGGATTCTTCTTGTCGGGCCGGTCGAGCGTGATGGTCGCGACCTTGCCGTCGACCGCGAGGCGGACGTGGCGCGCCTTGTAGCCGGCGAGCGGCAAGGTGACCGGATTGGCCGCGCTCATCGCGAGCCTCCGTTGCCGATCGCCTTGCGGGCCGACGCCTTGGTCTTGGCGAGGAGCCGCAACAGGCTTGCGATGTCGTCGGCGGAGAGGCCCGCGAACATCTCCCCGATCCAGTCGCCGTTGGTGCGCGCCATGGCGCGGAAGAAGCGGCGTCCCTCCGCGGTCAGGCTCACGAGTTGCGCGCGGCGGTCCTTGGGCGACGGCCGGCGGCTGATCAATCCTTGCTCGACCAGGCGATCGACGAGCCCGGTGACGTTGCCGTTCGAGACCATCATGCGCTGCGAGAGCTCGCCCAGGGTCATTGGCTTGGGCGCGCGGTCGAGCTGCGCCATCAGGTCGAAGCGCGGCAGCGTGACGTCGAAGGCGTCGCGCAGGCGCCGGCGCACCTCGCTCTCGATCACCTCCTTGCAGGCGAACAGCCGCAACCACAGGCGCAGCTCGTCCTTGTGGTCGTGCGGCCGCTCCGCCACCTTGGTCTCGGCATCGAGCGGTATGGCCTGGTCTTCCATCACGTGACCGCCTGTTTGAAGGATGTGTGCATGAAACTGCACTTTCCGCACACCGCGATGACCCCCACCTTATTCCTCCCCCTTTCAGGGGGAGGAAAGAGCGCGTGGCGCGGCGTTCCCGTGTAAGGTCTCACTGTGCCTGCCGCGAATGGGGCTGTGTTCCGCGTGCCGCGAATGCGGTCGTGCTCCCTCCCCCTGCAAGGGGGAGGGGTGGGGTGGGGGTCGCATCGGAATCTCGCTTCTGCGTGCGCGCTCACATCTCGCCTCCCGCGATCGCCGAACGTGGTGCCGGTGACCGCGGCGGCTTCCGGCGAGCACAGGTAGAGCACGGCGGCGGCGACCTCCTCGGGCTTGATCAGGCGCCCGATCGGCGCATCCTTCGTGTATTCGGCGAGCACGTCGGCGCGTGGCCGACCGGTCTTTCCGGCCACCCGCTCGATGCTGTCGCGGATGAGCTCGGTATCGGCGTAGCCGGGACAGACGGCGTTGACGGTGACGCCGCGCGTTGCGGTCTCGGCCGCGAGCGCGCGCGTGAGGCCGACCAGCGCATGCTTGGCGGCGCAATAGGCTGTGACATAGGCATAGCCTTTGAGGCCCGCGGTGGAGGCCACGTTGACGATGCGGCCGAAGCCGCGCTCGATCATGCCCGGCAGGACCGCCTGGGTGGCATAGACCGCGCCCATCAGGTGCACGTTCCACATCGTGCGGAAGACCGATGGATCAACTTTGGTGAAGGGGCCTGACTCGACCGAGCCGGCATTGTTGACGAGGATCGAGATCGGACCGCGCGCGGCTTCGGCGGCGGCCACCTCGCGCTTGACCTCGACCACGTCGGTGACGTCGGCCACGGCGCATCCGGCGGCGTCGCCGGCGGCGACCGCCGCGCGCAGCGAGGCCTCGGTGCGGCCCATGACCGTCACCTTGGCGCCCGCATCGGCGAGCGCGGCGGCGACCGCGCGGCCGATGCCGCGTCCGCCGCCGGTCACGAACGCGTGCTTGCCTTCGAGCGCCATCGCCTCATCCGTGCCCGGCCGGGGACCCGACGCCCCGGCCGAATATGTTTTAGGCTTAAAATTTTAAAGCTTCAAGCTTGTCGAACAGATATTTTAAGCCTAAAGTAATTCCGGCTCGTGTCCCGGACGTGCGAGGATCCATCCGCCGTCATTCCGGGGCGCGCCGAAAGGCGCGAGCCCGGAATCCATACCCCCGGCAAGTGGTTATGGATTCCGGGCTCCCTCGCTAACGCTCGGGCCCCGGAATGACGATGGAGAGATTGGTGCAAGCCGCTCGGAATTTGCGCTGCGCCCGGGACACGAAGTAGCTGGAGGCGTGCATGAAGGTTCACGTGGTCGGTGGAGGCCCGGCTGGCCTCTATTTCGCGATCCTCATGAAGAAGGCCTGGCCGCAGTGCCGGATCACGGTGTTCGAGCGCAACCGCCCGGACGATACCTTCGGGTTCGGGGTGGTGTTCTCCGACCAGACGCTCGACACCTTCGAGGCCTATGACCGCGAGAGCTATCGCGCCATCATCGGCCACTTCGCCTATTGGGACGACATCGAGATCCATTTCCGCGGCACCACCCACCGCATCGGCGGCAACGGCTTCTGCGGCTGCTCGCGCGGGACGCTCTTGAAGATCCTGGGGCGGCGCGCCCGCTCGCTCGGGGTCGAGATCAAGTACCAGGCGGAGATCTCGCCCACTGATCCCGCGATCCGCAGCGCCGATCTCGTGGTGGTGGCGGACGGCATCAACTCGCGCCTTCGCGACGCCTTCGCCGACCGGTTCAAGCCGAGCATCGACCTGCGGCCCAACCTCTTCTCCTGGATGGGCTCGACGCGGCCGTTCGACGCCTTCACCTTCTTCTTCCGCGAGACCGAGCACGGCATCTTCATCGGCCATTGCTACCAGTACGAGCCGGACCGCTCGACCTGGATCACCGAGACCGATCCGCACACGTTCGCGCGCGCCGGCCTCGACAAGCTCGACGAGGCCGCCTCGGCGCGCTTCGTCGAAGGCCTGTTCGCCGAGGAGCTGCAAGGCCACCGCCTCATCACCAACCGCTCGATCTGGCGCAATTTCCCGACCATCCGCTGCGAGCGCTGGGTGGCCGACAACATGGTGCTGATCGGCGATGCCAAGGCGACCGCGCATTTCTCCATCGGGTCCGGCACCAAGCTCGCGATGGAGGACGGGATCGCGCTCTACGAGGCGTTCCGCGCCACCGGCGGCCGGGATGTCACCGCCGCGCTCGCACATTTCGAGACCCGCCGGCGCGATGAGGTGGAGAAGACCCAGCACTCGGCCGACGTCTCGCTGGTGTGGTTCGAGCACGTCAATCGCTTCTGGAACATGGACCCGACGCGCTTCGCGTTCGGCCTCATGACGCGCTCCAAGGCCATCACCTACGACAACCTGGCGCTGCGCGCGCCCGAGTTCGTCAAGCGGACCGACCAGGTGGTGGCGCGCGAGGTCAAGGCGCTGGGCTTCCCGGCCGATACGGAGCAGCCGCCGGCGCCGATGTTCCAGCCCTTCCGCCTGCGCGGGCTCACGCTCGAGAACCGCGTGGTGGTGTCGCCGATGTGCCAGTATTCGTCGACCGACGGCATGCCCAACGACTGGCACATCGTCCATTACGGCTCGCGCGCGGTCGGCGGCGCCGGCCTGATGTTCACCGAGATGACCGACGTGTCGAAAGACGCGCGCATCTCGCCCGGCTGCGCCGGCATGTACACCGACGCGCACGAGGCCGCCTGGAAGCGCATCGTCGATTTCGTGCACGGGCACTCGCAAACCAAGTTCTGCCTGCAGCTCGGCCATGCCGGCCGCAAGGGCGCCACCAAGCTGATGTGGGAAGGGATCGACGAGCCGCTGGAAGACGGCGCCTGGCCGATCATCTCGGCGTCGCCGCTCCCGTATTTCCCCCACAGCGTGGTCCCGCGCGCGATGACCCGCGCCGACATGGACGAGGTGATCGCCGACTACGTCGCGGCAACGCGGCGCGGCGATCGCGCCGGCTTCGACATGGTCGAGATGCACGCGGCGCACGGCTACCTCCTCGCGAGCTTCATCTCGCCGCTGACCAACACGCGCAGCGACGACTACGGCGGCACGCTCGAGAACCGCATGCGCTTCCCGCTCGAGGTCTTTCGCGCCATGCGCGCGGCGTGGCCGGACGAGAAGCCGATGTCGGTGCGCATCTCGGCCACCGACTGGGCCGACGGCGGGCTCACCGGCGACGATGCCGTCGAGGTGGCGCGGCTGTTCGCGGAAGCGGGCTGCGATCTCATCGACGTGTCGACCGGCCAGACCGTCGCCGATTCGCAGCCGGTGTTCGGCCGCATGTTCCAGACGCCGTTCTCCGACCAGATCCGCAACGAGGCCGGGCTCGCCACCATGTGCGTCGGCGCGATCACCACCGCCGACCAGGTCAACACCATCATCGCGGCCGGCCGCGCCGACCTCGTCGCGCTCGCGCGCCCGCACCTGGTCGACCCCTATTTCACCATGCGGTCAGCCGCCTGGTACGACGCGCCCGCGATCCACTGCCCGCCGCAATATCTCGCCGGCAAGGAGCAGATTTTCCGCAACAGCGCCCGCGACCGCGAGGAGCTGCGGGACTTGCGGCTCAAGGCCAAGCCCAAGGGCCACCGCGACACCTGGAAGGAAGCGGCGGAATAGCTCGGCGCCGGAATAGCTCGGCGCTATTGTGAAAGCTCTCGATCGGCCTCATGCTTCGAGACGCGCGTACGCAAGTCTGACGTTGCCGAACGCGCCCGTCCTGCGCGCTCCTCAGGATGAGGGCGGAGTGAGGCCGGAGACGAATGGACAGGAGTAATGCATGCACGAAGCCTTGAATCACGCCAAGCTGGCGATGCTCTTTCGCAAGGAATTCGAGCTCTGCAACGTGCAAAAGGGCGAGACCATCGTGCTGCTGAGCGATCTCGGCGCCCGGCGCGACTACGTCTCCGCCGCCTTCGCCGCGGCCGAGGATTTCGGCGCCGACGCCTACGAGATGTGCGTCAACGCCATGCCGTCATGGACCAAGGTCGGGGTCGAGACCGTCGGGCGCTGCAAGGGCACGCTCGAGGCGATCAAATCGGCCGACATGCTGGTCTGCCTCCACATCCCGCTGTTCACGCGCTGGCTCAAGGAGGCGCGCGAGGCCGGCACCCGGGTGCTCATGGTCATCGACGCTCCCGACGAGCTCGAGACGCTGATGGCGCCGCCCGGCCTCAAGCAGGCCGTCACCTATGCGGGGGCGCGCCTCGAACGCGCCAGGACCATGCGCATCACGCGCGCCGGCGGCACCGACCTCACGGTCAAGCTCGGCGAATATCCGACCATGATCCAATACGGCTATTCGGAAGCGCCGGGCCGCTTCGACCATTGGGGCGCCGGCCACGTCCACACGTTTCCGACCGAAGGCTCGGCCAGCGGCACCGTCGTGTTCGCGCCCGGCGACATTGTCGTGCTGCCCTACTGCCGGTACGTGCAGGACGTGGTGCGGCTCGACATCCGCGACGGCTTTATTCGCAGCATCGAAGGCGGCCTCGACGCCAAGCTCATGAGCGACTGGCTCAACGGCAACAAGGCGCACGCCGACGACATGGACGGTCACGCCATCTCGCATCTCGGCTGGGGGCTCAACCCGCACGGGCGCTGGGACGCGATCGCGCTCAACGGCGCCGATCCCGTGCGCCACCACGCCGGCGCGCGCTGCTTCGCCGGAAACTTCCTGTTCTCGACCGGCCCGAACTCGCAAGGCGGCGGCAAGCGCACCACCAAGGGCCACTACGACGTGCCGATGCGCGACTGCACGGTTGCACTCGACAATGACGTCATCATCGAGCGCGGCAAGTTCACCGACGAAAAGATGCAAGTCGCGTTCGTCCCGCGATGATCTCTCTCCTGTCATTCCGGCCGAGCGAAGCGAGGGCCGGAATCCATAACCACAGTCCTTTCCGTGATGGCACCGCCACGTCGATGCGGCATCTCCTGGGGTTATGGATTCCGGGCTCGCCGCTTTCGCGGCGCCCCGGAATGACGGCGGGAGGGATGGGTGCATGAGGGGTCCGGCTGCCAGCGCCGAAGGCGTCTCAAAGCAGTTCGGCGCGACGGCGGCGCTCGACGGCGTCGACTTCGACGTCGCCTTCGGCGAGATCCACGCCATTGTCGGCGAGAACGGCGCCGGCAAGTCCACGCTGATCCGCATCCTGGGCGGGGTTTTCCGTCCCGATCGCGGCGTGGTGCGAGTCGATGGCCAGGAGCGGCATTTTTCCAGTCCGCGCGACGCGATTGCGGCGGGCATCGTGACCATCCCGCAGGAGCTGCGCCTGGTGCCGGCGCTGTCGGTCGCGGAAAACATCGCGCTCGGCGACCTTCCGGTGCGACGGCTCGGCCCTCTCGCCGTGGTCGATCGCGCGCGCATGCGCGCGGCCGCGCGCACCGTGCTCGGAGAGCTCGACTTCGACCCCGATCCCGACAGGCCCGTCGCCGCGCTCGGCTTCGCCGAGCGCCAGCTGGTGGCGATCGCCAAGGCGCTGCGCCGGCAATGCCGTATCTTCATTCTCGACGAGCCCACGGCGGCGCTCGAAAAGCGCGAGATCGAGCGGCTGTTTGCGGTGCTCGCCCGCATGAAGGCAAACGGCACCGCCGTGATCTACATCTCCCATCGTCTCGACGAGGTGGTCGCCATCGCCGACCGCTGCACCGTGCTGCGCGACGGCCGCGTCGCGGCCGTGAGCGCGCGCGGCGCGTTCTCCGTGCACGATCTCGTCGCCGCGATGACCGGGCGCGCGGCCGAAGAGGTCGCCGCTCGCGCCAGTCCCGTCCGACACGCTGCTGCTGCAGGCGCAGCCCGACGGCCACGCGACCGTCCGCCTTGCACGCCGGCGAGGCGATCGGCTTCGCGGGGCTCCTCGGCAGCGGCACCGGGGCGATGCTGCGCAGCCTGTTCGGAGTCGCGAATAAGCCGGTGACCGTCAAGCTGCGCGGCGATGCGCGCCGGCTCGCCAGTCCGCGCGATGCCGTCGCCGCCGGCATCGGCATGGTGCCGGGCGAGCGGTCGCTCGGCCTGGTGCTGAACCAATCGGTGCGGGACAACATCCTGCTGCCCAATCTCGACGCGCTGTCGCGCCTGGGCTGGCTCGACCGCGCCGCCGGCGATCGCATCGTCGCCGAGCTCATCGAGCTCACCGATATCCGTCCGCGGCGGCCGCAGCTCAAGGCGAGCGCGCTGTCCGGCGGCAACCAGCAGAAGGTCATCCTCGCCAAATGGCTGGCGCGTCGCGTCGCCGTGCTGCTGCTCGACGAGCCGACGCAAGGCATCGACGTGGCGGCCAAGGCACAGGTCCACGCGCTCATTCGCGATTTCGTCGCCCGCGGCGGCGGCGCGCTGGTGCACTCGAGCGATCTCGGCGAGCTGGCGCGGCTATGTGACTCCGTTCTCGCCGTGCGGCACGGGCGTATTGCCGCAACGCTCGATCGCGCCGCCGGCCTCGACGAGCCCAAGCTGCGCGCGGCGATCGGCGGGTGATGATGAAGCACGCACACTCCAATCTACCCCCGTCACCCTGAGGTGCTCCGCGCCTCTTCGCCGGCGGAGCCATCGCAAGTCGGCTGTAGCCGACTTGCGCAGCAAAATATTCCGATCTCGGGTAAACCCGAGATCGGTGGGCGACGGCCCGAAACAGTGGGGCCGATCATCCTTCGAGGCCCGCGAAGACGCGGGCACCTCAGGATGACGGCGAGAGAGCGTTGATCGTCGCATGGATCGCATGACCAAGAGGCTGAACCTCGCCGGCAAGCGACTGAATCTCGCCGGCCAGATGCCGCTGATCTCGCTGATCGTGCTGTGCGCGGTGACCGCGCTGCTCACCAACCGCTTTCTCTCCCCGCTCAATCTCACGAACATCCTGGTGCAGTCCTCGATCATGGCGGTGATCGCCATGGGCATGACCTTCGTCATCGTCGGCGGCGGCTTCGATCTCTCGGTCGGCTCGACCGCCGCGCTGTCGGGCTGCATTGCGGCGATGGTCATGCTCGAAGCCGGGATCGCAGCCGGCGTGGCGGCCGGGATCATCGCCGGCGCGGCGGTGGGGCTCGCCAACGGCCTGGTCATCGCCTTCCTCAACGTCAACCCTTTCATCACCACGCTCGGCACCATGGTGCTGGTGCGCGGCGTGGTGTTTCTCATCACCGGCGGCGCGCCGGTGAGCGGCGAGACCGGGCTCCCCGGCGCGTTCGTCGCCTTCGGCTCCGACCGCTTCCTCGGCATCCACTATCTCGTCTGGGTCCCGGCGCTGCTGCTCGCGGTGCTCTCCTTCGTCATGCACGCGACCCCCTACGGGCGGCGCATCTACGCCACCGGCGGCGGGCGCGAGGCCGCCTATCTGTCGGGCGTTCCCGTGCGGCGCGTGATAGCCTCGACCTACGTCTGGTGCGGCGCGCTCGCGGGCGTCGCCGGGGTCATGCTCGCTGCCCGGTTGCAATCCGGCCAGCCGACCGCCGGCGAATTCTATGAATTGACCGCCATTGCCGCGGTAGTCCTGGGCGGAGCGGCGCTGCAGGGCGGCGAAGGCACCCTCTATAAGAGCGTGATCGGGGTCTTCATCATGATCGTGCTCGGCAACGCGCTCAACCTGCTCAACGTCAATTCCTACTGGCAGCGCGTCGCGGTGGGCGCCGTGATCATTGCGGCGGCCGCCGCCGAAAGGTTACGCTCGCGCCAGTAGTCAGAAGTCAGTAATCAGTAATCAGAAGGCAAGAGCGACGATGGCTGGGCATACCACTGATTACTGACTACTGATTACTGACCTCTGGAACGGGAGCATTCGCATGTTCAGGTTTCGCATGACCACGCTCGCGGCGGCGCTCGTGCTCGCGGCGGCGCTGGCGCCGACGGCACCTTCGCTCGGCCAGCAGAAGATCACCATCGGCGTCTCGCTCGCGCAGGACGACAATCCCTTCTACATCGCCATGCTGCGCGGCATCCGCGCCCGCGCCCAGGAGCTCGGCTGGGACGTGGCAACGGTCTCCGCCAACGAGGACAAGCTCAGGCAGATCAACGGCGTGCAGGATCTGGTGGCGCGCGGGGTCAAGGGCATTCTCATTTCGCCGATCGATGCCGTGGGCGTGAACGCCGCCTATGACGCCGCCGCGGCCGCCAAGATCCCGATCGTGTCGGTCGCGCGCGGATCGGCGTCGCCCAACCAGACCATCCACGTGGCCATGGACGAGAAGCAGATCGGCCGCGACATCGCGGAGTGGACGGCGAAAAAGCTCGACGGCAAGGGCAAGGTGGCGCTGCTCATGGGCCCGAGCGGCGCGCCCACCTTCAAGAATCTCGGCGACGGCTACAGCGAGGTGATGGCGAAACATCCCGGCATCCAGATCGTGTTCCGCGCCGACGGCCCGCTCACGCGCGAGCGCGGCGTCAAGCAGGCGGAGGACGTGCTGGTCGCCAATCCCGATCTCGCGGCGATCTACACCGCCAACGACGACGTCGCGCTCGGCGCCATGCAGGCGGTCAACGCCGCCAACCGCAAGGGCAAGACGATCGTCACCGGCATGAACGGCGTGCCGCCGGCGCTGCGGGCGGTGAAGGAGGAGAATCTGGCGATGACGGTCGAGCTCAACCCGGTGGAATGGGGCCGCCTCGGTGTCGACGTGCTCGCGACCTTCTTCAAGGGCGACAAGGTCGAGCCGCGCGTCTTCATCAAGCACATCATCATCGACGGCGGCAATATCGACCTGAAGCTGCCGAAGACGTGAGTGCCGCCACCACTCCCCGCTTGCGGTGGAGAGGTCGGCGCCGAAGGCGTCGCGAGTGACGGAGGGCTCGCCGCGAGCTCGCCGTCATGGGAAAGTGCGCCACTGCACCCCAACCCCTCTCCCCGCCAAGGCGGGGAGAGGGAGCAGACCGAGTCGCGTGGAGAGGGAGCTGGAGACAAGCCATGGCCGACGCTGCAGCCGCTGCAACCGCAGGCAACCTCCTTCGTCGCCGAGCTCGAGGCGAAGCACCTGCACCCGCTGTGGGACCGCTACCAGCGCATCACGCCGATCAAGCCGCAGCCGCGGGATGCGCCGTTCGTCTGGCGCTGGCGCGACATCGAGCCGTTCCTGCACCGCTCGGTCGGCGAGGTCTCGATCAACGACATCGAGCGCCGTGCGCTGATCATGGCGCATCCGGCGTTCGGAGCCGAGACGACCACCACGAGCACGCTGCTCGCCGCCTTCACAGTGCTCGATCCCGGCGACCGCGCCCGCCCGCACCGTCACACCGGCGCCGCGATCCGCTTCGCCACCCGCGCCGACGGCGCGGTCACCATCGTCGACGGCCGCCGCTGCGAGATGAAGGCGGGCGACCTGATCCTGACCCCGCCCATGGTATGGCACGGCCACATCAACGACAGCGATCACCGCATCATCTGGTTTGACGCCGCCAACATGCCGCTCATTCGCGCCGTCGACGCCCATTTCTTCGAGCCGGGCGACCCCCGCAACAACGAATTCTGGCAAGTCGACGAGGGCGAGGAGAGCTCTATGGACCGAGGCGGGCCTGCGCGCCGAGGGCGCCGCCGCGGGTCCGGTCAATTCGCCGAAATATCGCTATCCCGGCGAGGCGACGCGGCGGCTCCTGGCCGCCGCCCCGCCCGGGCCCGACGGCATGCGCCGCATCCGCTATGTCAATCCCGTGACCGGCGGCGCCGTCATGCCGACGCTCGATTGCTATGCCGCGCGCCTCGACAAGGGCACGCCGACCCGCAAAAAGCGCGCGACCTGGAACGCCGTGTGCCTGGTGGTTGCGGGCGAGGGCCGCTCGACCATCGGCGAGGCAACCTTCGAATGGTCGCAGCACGACGTCTTCACCGTTCCGCACTGGACGTGGGCGCGCCACGAAGCACGCGGCGGCGATGCCGACCTCTTCATGGTGACGGACAAGTCCGCGTTCGAGCGGCTCGACCTGGTGCGGGAGGAAATGGAGTAGCGCTCATTTCTGTGAAATGGAGTCAGCGCAAGCGGCAAACTCGGTCTGCTCCCTCCCCCCTTGTGGGGGAGGGCTGGGGAGGGGGGTCGTAGTTGTTGGACAAGATGTGTCCACTAACACCGACCCCCACCCCCAACCCCTCCCCAAACGCAAGTCGGGCCTGCCCGACTTGCGCACTATAATGCGCCACCCGGCAAGCCCGGGTGGCGTGGGGGAGGGGAGCGCACCGAGTGCGTGGCACCTTCATGCATCAAGCACTAAGGAACGGGCCTTAGCGTGCGAAATTATCAAGGCATCGGTGCGCCGCTGCGCCGCGTCGAGGACCGGCGCTTTCTCACCGGCCGCGGGCGCTTCGTGGCCGACATCGACCTGCCCGGCGCGCTCGCCTGCGCGCTGGTGCGCTCGCCGCACGCGCACGCGGCGATCCGCCGGATCGATACCGCGGCGGCGCTGGCTTCATCCGGCGTCATCGCCGTGCTCACCGGCGCCGACATGGCGGCGGACGGCATGGCGCCGATGCGCCCGCTCTGGCTGGTGCGCTCGCGCGACGGCTCGGCCATGGCCGAGCCGCCACGCTTTGCGCTGGCGCGCGAGCGGGTGCGCCATGTCGGCGAGCCGGTCGCGGCGGTCATCGCCGAAAGCCTGGCGCAGGCACTGGATGCGGCCGAGCGTGTCGAGGTCGCGTACGAGCCGCTGCCGGCGGTGACCGATGCACGCGACGCGCAGGCCGCCGGTGCGCCGCAGCTGCATGCATCCGCGCCCGGCAACGTCTGCTTCCGCTGGGCCAAGGGCGACGAGGCCGCGGTCGCGGCCGCGTTCCGCTCGGCGCCGCACACGGTGGCGATCGATCTCGTCAACAACCGCCTGGTCGGGGCGGCGATCGAGCCGCGCGCGGTCATCGCCACGGCCGAGCCGGACGGCGGCAAGCTCACGCTCTATACCTCGACGCAGGCGCCGCACCACATCCGCCGGCAGGTGACCGAGCAGCTCGGCATCCCCGAGAGCGCGCTGCGCGTGGTCTCGCCCGACGTCGGCGGCGGCTTCGGCTACAAGGGCAAGCTCTATCCCGAGGAGGGGATCGTCGCCTGGGCGGCGCGCCGGCTCGGCCGGCCCGTGCGCTGGGTGGCGACCCGGGCGGAGAGCTTCGTCGCCGACAACCAGGCCCGCGATCACCTGACCCATGCCGAGCTTGCCTTCGACGATGAGGGGCATTTCCTCGCGCTGCGCGTCGCGACCTTCGCCAATCTCGGCGCCTACGTCTCGACCTTCGGCGCCGCGATCCCGAGCGCGATCTACAGCGCGCTGTTCGCCGGCGGCTACCGCACGCCTGCGATCTTCGTCGAGAGCACGGGGATCTTCACCAACACGACGCCGACCGACGCCTTTCGCGGCGCGGGCCGGCCGGAGGCCTGCTACGTGCTGGAGCGTCTTGCCGACGGCGCGGCCGGCAAGCTCGGCATCGACCGCGCGGAGATCCGGCGGCGCAATCTCATTCCGCCCACCGCGATGCCGTACAAGACCCCGATCGGTCCCACCTACGACTGCGGCGACTTCCCGAAAGTCTTTGACCGCACGCTCGCGCTCGCCGCCTACGAGGGATTTCCCAAGCGGCGTACGGAGGCCGCGCGGCGCGGGCGCCTGCGCGGCATCGGCATGGCCTGCTACGTCGAGTCGTCGGGGGTCGCGCCGTCGCGCTTTGCCGGCGTCAACGGCGCGCGCGTCGGCTTCTACGAGGCGGCCTCGATCCGGGTCGAGCCCGACGGCGCGGTGCGCGCCATGCTCGGCACCCACAATCACGGGCAGGGCCACGCCACCACGTTTGCGCAGATTCTCTCTTCGCGCTTGGGCGTGCCCGTCGAAAACGTCGAAGTGGTGGAAGGCGACACCGATGCGGTCCCGCACGGCACCGGCACCTTCGGGTCGCGCTCGATCGCGGTCGGGGGATGCGCGCTCGATCGCGCCGCCGACAAGATCGTCGCGAAAGGCAAGCTGATCGCGGCGCATCTCATGGAGGCCGCGGCCGGCGACGTTGATTTCAATGACGGCGCCTTCGTCATCGCCGGCACCGACCGGCGCGTGTCGTTCGCGGAGGTCGCGCAGGCGGCCTATGTCCCCCACAACTTTCCACTCGAGACCGTGGAGCCGGGCCTGCAGGAGACCGCGGTCTACGACCCCCCGAGCTTCGCCTTCAGCAACGGCGCCCATGTCTGCGAGCTCGAGATCGATCCCGACACCGGCCGCATCGAGCTCGTCGGCTTCTGGGGCGTCGACGACGTCGGCACCGTCATCAATCCGATGATCGTGGACGGCCAGATCCACGGCGGCGTCGCCCAGGGGCTGGGCCAGGCGCTGCTCGAGCATTGCGCCTACGACGGCGGCGGCCAGCTCGTCTCCGGATCGTTCATGGACTATGCGGTGGCGCGCGCCGACGACCTGCCGCTGTTCGTGACCGAATGCGACGAGAGCCAGCCCTGCACCCACAATCCGCTCGGCGCCAAGGGCTGCGGCGAGGCGGGCTCGATCGGCGCGCCCGCCGCGGTCGTGAGCGCCGCCCTCGACGCGCTTGCCCCGCTCGGCGTCACGCACCTCGAAATGCCGCTCACCTCCGAGCAAGTGTGGCGGCGGATCAGGGAGGCGAAGGCCAATACGTGATGGGCAATCCGCGTCTCGCTCGGCATCACTGTTCTCGTCGTCCCCGCGCAAACGGGGACCCATCGTGCCACGCATGACGTTCGCAGGAGAATAAGCTTGACCCGCGTGTTGCGCGTGGCGGCCGCCCAGAGCGGGCCGATCCAAAAAGCCGACAGCCGGCAGGCCGTGGTCAGGCGGATGATCGATCTGCTCGACCAGGCGAAGGCGCAGCGATGCGACCTCGTCGTCTACACCGAGCTTGCGCTCACGACGTTCTTTCCGCGCTGGTACATGACGGATGAGGCGGAGATCGTAACCTGGTTCGAGCGTGAGATGCCGAGCCCGGCGACGCGTCCCCTGTTCGAGCGGGCGGCGGAGCACAAGGTCGCGCTGTCGTTCGGCTACGCCGAGCTCACGCCCGAGGGGCGCCGCTTCAACACGTCGATCCTGGTCGACCGCGACGGCAGGATCGTCGGCAAGTACCGTAAGGTGCATCTGCCCGGCCACGCCGAGTACGATCCGCAGCGCGCCTTCCAGCATCTCGAGAAGCGCTATTTCGAACCCGGCGATCTCGGCTTTCGGGTCTGGCGGACGATGGGCGGTGTCTTCGGGATGTGCATCTGCAACGACCGCCGCTGGCCGGAGACCTATCGCGTCATGGGGCTGCAGGGCGTGGAGATGATCGTGCTGGGATACAACACGCCGGCGGTCAATTCGCAGAAGCCGAGCGAAGGCCCCGAGCAGCGCATGTTCCAGCACCGGCTCTCGCTGCAGGCCGGCGCCTATCAGAACTCCACCTGGGTCGTTGCGGCGGCGAAGTGCGGCGTCGAGGACAGCCATCCGCTGATCGGCGGCAGCCTGATCGTGAACCCCGACGGCGAGGTCGTCGCGCAGGCCAAGACCGAGGACGACGAGCTCGTGGTCGCCGACTGCGATCTCGATGCGACGGTGTTCGGCAAGCGGACGGTGTTCGATTTCGAGCGTCACCGGCGCATCGAGCATTACGGCCTGATCACCAGCCAGACTGGCGTGATCCCGCCGCCGCAGGATTAGGGCGGCAAGCCGGTGCATCGCTCTGTTTTCGTCGTCCCCGCGAAAGCGGGGATCCATCGTGCCATCCACGCGGGCCTCTGGAATACTGGGTCCCCGCCTGCGCGGGGACGACAGCGTGTCATTGTTCAAGATGCGATATGTAGATATATAT
The DNA here is from genome assembly GCA_963827585.1 of uncultured Alphaproteobacteria bacterium. GTDB lineage: Bacteria > Pseudomonadota > Alphaproteobacteria > Rhizobiales > Xanthobacteraceae > VAZQ01. Next base: position 221,133 of record CAWHCK010000060.1, on the reverse strand, counting down.
TGACTTCATAACGAAGCTGTTGTACTGTCCGACTCACCTCGCTCTGGGCGCTCAAGCGCCGCGGGAACGAGAGCTGCTATTCAAAAAGGGAGCGTGCGAGATGAGTGGAGCAGGCAGAGGCGCGATCGATCCGGCGGCTGGCCTGACCTGGCGGCGTCCTGTTCTTTTTCCCTGTTGTTTACAGGAAATACAGGAACGGCGATCACCCCCTCGGTCGCTCGTAGGATGGGTTGAGCCTCAAGGGCGTTTACGCCCGTCTTCGCGGGCTATGGCGAAAACCCATCGTCAAGGGCAAATCCACTCTGCGATCATGCTCACAATCGGACCCGGCGAAGAAGCGAAGGAGCGCAGGCGAGGAGGTGATGGGTTTCGCTGCGCTCAACCCATCCTACTGATCGGTACCGCGTTGCGCATGGGTCGCGGTTTGCCCGCCCGCACGTTCACTTATAGTATCGATTGGAATGCATGCATCCCGCATGCAGTCGTAGCCCGCATGATGAGAACGCAATGCGGGGGCGCTCGGCGAGAGCGCAGAGGCCCCGGATTGCGCTTCGCTCCATCCGGGCTACCGGTGAGGTGAATGGTGTCCCGGCTTCTGGGCGTTCCCGTCCTGCGCAAGGAAGATCCGGCCCTGCTGTCGGGGCACGGACGCTATGCCGATGATCTGCCCGTGCCCACGGGAACGTTGCACGCTCACGTCATCCGCTCGCCGCATGCGCACGCCACGATCGCCGCCATCGATGCGAGCGCGGCGCTGGCGCAGGACGGCGTCTGGGCGGTGATCACCGGCGAGGAGGTCAAGAAACTCTCCGATCCGTTCCTGCTCGCGCTCAAGGCACCGATCAATCAATGGTCGCTCGCGGTCGAGCGCGTGCGCTATGTCGGCGAGCCGGTCGCGCTGGTGGTCGCCGACACCCGCTATCTGGCGGAGGACGCGGCCGACCTCGTGCGCGTCGACTACGAGCCGCTCGAGGCCGTGATCGATCCGCAGGCGGCGCGCAAGCCGTTCGGCGCTGCTGCTGCATCCGCAAGCCAAGACCAACGAGATCTCGGTCCGCAAATTCTCCTACGGCGACACCAAGGCCGCGTTCGAGCAGGCGGACGCCCGCGTCGCGCTCACCTGCGAGTATCCCCGCAACTCGTTCACGCCGATGGAATGCTACGTCGTCGTGGCCGAGTACCGTCCGGCCGACCAAAGCTACGACGTGCTGGCGAATTTTCAGGGGCCGTTCAGCACCCATCCGGTGATGGCGCGCGCCTTGCGCGTGCCCGGTCCGAAGCTGCGGCTGCGCATCCCGCCGGACAGCGGCGGCAGCTTCGGCATCAAGCTCTCGGTGTTTCCCTATATCGTGCTGGCCGCGATCGCCGCGCGCGTCACCGGCCGCCCGGTCAAATGGGTCGAGGACCGGCTCGAGCATCTCGTTGCCGCGAGCTCCGGACCCAATCGGATCACCGCGATCGAAGCCGCCGTCACCAAGGATGGGCGCATCCTGGCGCTGCGCCTCGATCAGCTCGAGGATTACGGCGCCTTCCTGCGCGCGCCCATGCCCGGCCCGCTCTACCGCATGCATGGCGCGGTCACGGGCGCCTACGACATCCGCAATGTCGACGTGACCAACCGCGTGGTGCTCACCAACAAGATGCCGGCGAGCCTGATCCGCGGCTTCGGCGGGCCGCAGCTCTACCTCGCGCTGGAGCGCCTGGTGCAGCGGATCGCGGTCGAGCTTAAGCTCGACCATCTCGCCGTGATCAAGCGCAACCTCGTGCCGAGGGAGAAGTTTCCCTACAAGGCCGCCGCCGGCTCGCTCTATGATTCCGGCGACTACCTGCGGGCGGTCGAGACCGCGACCGCCGACGGGCGTCTTGCCGATCTTGAGCGCCGGCGCGACGCTGCGCGCGCCGCCGGCCGTCCCTACGGCATCGGATTTGCCGCCGTGGTCGAGCCCGGCATGTCCAACATGGGCTATCTCTCGACCTTGCTCACGCCGGAAGCGCGCGACAAGGCCGGTCCCAAGAACGGCGCGGTGTCGGTGGCCACCGTCAATGTCGATCCGCTCGGCGCGGTGTCGGTAACCGCCGACGTCACCGTGCAGGGCCAGGGTCATGCGACCGTGCTGGCGCAGATCGTCGCGGAGCGGCTCGGCCTCTCCCCCGACGACGTCAACGTCGTGCTGGAGATGGACACGGCCAAGGACCAATGGTCGATCGCCGCCGGCACCTATTCCTGCCGTTTCACGCCCGGAACCGCGGTGGCGGCGCATCTCGCCGCCGAGCGCATGGCGGACAAGCTCAAGGGCATCGCGGCCAAGCAGCTCAACGTGCTGCCGGAGGACATCGAGCTCGCCGGCGGCAAGATCCGCAGCCGCAGCAACCCCGACAATGCCCTGCCGTTCGGACGCGTCGCCGGCACCTCGCATTGGTCGCCGGTCATGCTGCCGGAGGGCATGGCGCCGGCCCTGCGCGAAACCGCGGTGTGGTCGCCGCCGGAGCTCGCGCCGCCCGCGAGCGACGACCGCATCAACACCTCGCTGACCTATGGCTTCGTGTTCGACATGTGCGGCATCGAGATCGATCCGCTCACCTGGCAGGTGCGTGTCGACCGCTACGTCTCCATGCACGACGCCGGCCGCCTGCTCAATCCGATGATCGCCGACGGCCAGATGCGCGGCGCCTTCGTGCAGGGCATCGCCGCGGCGCTCTACGAAGAGTTCGTCTACGACGACGGCGGCCAGTTCCTGACCGGGACCTTCGCGGACTACCTCGTTCCGACCGTGGCCGAGATTCCGCCCGTGGAGATCCTGCACCAGGAAACGCCGTCGCCGCTCACGCCGCTCGGCGCCAAGGGGCTGGCCGAAGGCAACTGCATGAGCGTGCCGGCCTGCATCGCCAACGCCATCGCCGACGCGCTCGATGTGAAGGACGTGAAGCTGCCCGCCACCCCGCGCCGCATCCACGAACTGATGGCGGGCGCGGAAGCAAGCCCGCCCCGCGACCTTGCCGCAGCCGCGGCCGGAGGCGGTCGGTGAAGCCGCGGCCGTTCGACTATGCGCGGCCGGACACGGTCGACGAGGCGGTCGCGCTGCTCGCCGAGCACGGCGACGACGCGCGCATCCTCGCCGGCGGCCAGACGCTGCTCGCCATGCTCAACCTGCGCGTGGTCGAGCCCGCCGTCCTGATCGACATCACGCGCATTCCCGAGCTCGACGTCATCCGCGAGGTCGTTACGCCCAGGGGTGGTGGCACGGTCGAGGTCGGAGCGGCGGTCACGCAGAACCGGCTGATGGCCTGGCCGGCGCTGGCGAAGAAACTCCCACTCCTGGCGGCGGCGCTGCCTTTCGTCGGGCACTTCCAGACCCGCAACAAGGGAACGGTGTGCGGCTCCATCGCCCATGCCGATCCGGCGTCGGAAATTCCGTTGTCGCTCGCGCTGCTCGAAGGCGAGGTCGTGCTGCGCTCACGCCGGGGCGAGCGCGTTCTCCCCGCGGCGGAGTTCCAGCAGGGCATGCTGACGACGGCGCGCGAAGGCGATGAACTGATCACGGCCGTGCGCTTCCCGGTCATGACCGCGGGCGTGGCGTTTCGCGAGGTGGCGCGCCGGCACGGGGATTTCGCCATTGTCGCGGTCGCTGCCTTGGTCGAGAGCGCAACCAGCATCCGCATCGGCGTCGCCGGGATGGCGGAGCGCCCCGCGGTCCGCCGCATCAAGGCGGATGGGGCCTCCAGCATCCGCGATGCGGTCGAGCGGCTGGCGTGGGAGCTCGAAGGCTACGACGATTTGCACGCGTCGGCCCGCATGCGCCGCGACCTGCTGCGCGGCATCGCGCCCGCCGTCGTCGAGGAGGCGATCAAATGCGCCGCGTGAACAAGGGCGAGCGCGCCCGCCTCCGCCTCACGCTCAACGGCCGCAAGATGTCGGGCGAGGCCGAGCCGCGCATGCTGCTGAGCGATTTTATCCGGCATGTGCTCGGCGCCACCGGAACCCATGTGGGATGCGAGCACGGCGTGTGCGGGTGCTGCACGGTGCTCCTCGACGGCACGGCGGTGCGCTCGTGCCTGACGCTTGCGGTGCAGGCCGAGGGCCGGGCGGTGACGACGGTCGAGTTGCTTGCCGGTGCCGACGGAACGCTCAATGCGCTGCAGCAGGCGTTCCAGAACAATCACGCGCTGCAATGCGGATTCTGCACCCCCGGCATTCTCATGTCGTTCACCGATTTCCTCGAGCGCAACCCCGATCCATCCGAGGCTGAGGTGGTGGAGGTGCTCAGCGGCCATTTGTGCCGCTGCACCGGCTATGCCGGCATCGTGTCGGCCGTGCTCGAAGCCGCCGGCCGGCGGGACCGAACGCAATGAACGGATGCCAATGAGGAGACGTCGGGCGGCCGGCCCTCGGGTCCACCGTGCGATCAGGCGAAGAAAAAAGGCGAGGGAGACGCCATGGCGGATGTGTTCGGCAAGCATCGGCCCGAGATTCCGTACCAGCCGATCGCCGACCTGCTCGCGCAATACCGGCGGCGCGATCCGGACAAGCTCGCGATCGTCGATCTCGATCAGGCGACCTCGATCACTTTCGGCGGGCTCGAGTGCGCGGTCACCGATATCGCGGCAGCGCTCAAGCGGCGGGGCGTCGCCAAAGGAACCCGCGTGCTGCTGCTGTCCGACGAGAACCTCGAGAAGCTCCTGATCTGGCTCGCGATCTGGCGCCTCGGCGCGGTCGTCGCACCACTCAATATCGAGCTCAACGCCACCTTCATCGCCGATCTCGCGACCGCGATCGGCCCCGTGCTCACGCTCGTGCACAAGGAGCTCGACGGCAACGCGCTGCTTGCCGGCCGGCCGTTCGTCCGCTTCGGCGCCTATATGCCGAACGCCGCCCAATCCGATCCCGAGGACGATGTCTTCGGGGCCATGCCGCGCGGGACCAGGCCCGACAGCCTGCCCGAGCGCAACGAGGCCGCCGACGTCGCCGGCATCTTCTGCACCTCCGGCACCACCAGCCGGCCCAAGATCGTGGTCTACGATCATTGCGCCTATTGGCTCAACGGACTCTCGACCCTGGAATGCCTCGGACTGACGGCGGATGACCGCACGCTGGAGTACCGCTCGTTCGGCTGGAACTCGGCGCAGGTGCTCAGCCTGATGCCGTTCCTCGAAAAGGGCCTGACGATGCACATCGCCAGGCGTTTTTCCCACAGCCGCTTCTTCGAGTGGATAAAGACCTACGGCATCACCTTTGCTGCCGGCGTTCCCACTGTGCTCAACATGCTGCTCAACACGCCGCTGGGATTTACCGCGAAGGATGTGCCGACCCTGCGGCTGATGACCTGCAGCACCGCGCCGCTCACGCTCGAGCAATGGGTGCGGTTCGAGGAGATGTACGGGGTCAAGCTGCTGCAGATGTATGGAATGTCGGAGGCCGGTTGGATGTGCGGCAACCGGCATTACCGCAGCAGGATGGGAACCGTCGGGCTGCCCGCGCTGCATCAGGAGCTCGAGATCGTCGACCGGGCAGGGCAAGCCGTGCCCGCCCAATGTCGAGGGCGAGGTGACGGCGGGCGGCCCGCACTGCGCCATCGGCTATCTCCTCGACGACGGCACGATCGAGCCGATCCGCGGCCAGCGCATCAAGTCCGGCGACCTCGCGATCATGGACGAGGACGGCTTCATCCGGGTGAGCGGGCGCACCAAGGACCTCATCATCCGCGGCGGGGTCAACATCGCGCCGCGCGAGATCGACGAGATGCTGCTCGAGCATCCGGGCGTGCTGGATGCCGCTGCGGTCGGGGTGCCGGACCCGATCTACGGCGAGGAGGTCGTGTGTTACGTGGTGCCGCGCCCGGGCTCGAGCCTGAGCGAGGCTGCCGTGATCGCGCATTGCCGGGCCAGGCTACCCGCGCCGAAAGTGCCGAAGCAGGTTATGATCGTCTCCGAGCTGCCGAAAAGCGACCGCGGCAAGGTCCTGCGCGACAAGCTCAAGCAAGACTGGAGCGAGCGCATGAAGCTGTCGGTGTAGGAGTGGTAGGGAGGACACGATGTCGGAAGAGCGCATTCGCGAGCTCACCAAGGCCATGCTTCGCAAGAAGCTCTACGTGGTGCTTTCGAAGGGCGGCGCGGCGGTCGAGGAGCTCGCCAAGCATCTGCCGCAACATCTCGAATACATGATCGACCTGGAGAAGAAGGGCGTGCTGTTCGCATCCGGCCCGCTGGCCGAGGCCGACGGCAAGACCCGCGGCGACGGCCTCACCATCCTGCGCGCCGCAAGCGCCGAGGCGGCGCGCCGGATCGCCGAAGCCGATCCTTTCGTGGTCAATGGGTTACGCACTTTCGAATTGCGGGAATGGACGGTGATGGAAGGCTCGCTCGGGATCAAGGTGAACTTTTCGGATCAGTCGCTCGAGCTGGCATGAGGCCGATGGCTGGGCGCCCGGAAAATGTGTGGATGGATACGTGCGGGAGGAGGGGAACATGGAAACGATAGGCTTGGTAGGGGTTGGCAAGATCGGGCTGCCGATCTCGGAAAACATGATCAAGAGCGGCTACCGCGTGCTCGGCTATCGCCGCGGCTCGCTCGCCGACTTCGAGAAGATCGGAGGCATCGCAGTCCGCTCGCCGGCCGAGATCGGCGCGCAGGCGGACATCGTGTTCTCGTGCCTGCCCTCCTCGGACGCGCTCGACGAGGTCGTGCAAGGTGCGACCGGGCTCATGAAATCCGCACGTCCCGGGCAGATCATTGTCGAGCTCGGCTCCCATCCCGTGCCCGACAAGGAGCGGCATGTCGCGCCGCTCGCGGCCAAAGGTGCCGCCTTCCTCGACGGAGAGGTGAGCGGAACGCCGGGAATGGTATCGGCGCGCAAGGCTGTGATCTATCTCGCCGGGGACAAGGACGCCTGCGCGAAGGCCGAGCGTTACGTCGGCGGATTTGCCGACTCGTGCCTCTATTTCGGACCGTTCGGGGCCGCGAGCCGGGTGAAGCTCGTCAACAATCTGCTCGTCGCCATCAACATCGCGGCGACCGCGGAAGCGATGGCGCTCGGCTTGAAGGCCGGCGTCGATGTCGACCTCATGATCAAGGCCATCGCCACGGGGAGCGGCGGATCGACCCAGTTCGGCATCCGCGCGCCCTGGATGGCGCAGCGGCGCTTTCTTCCGGCGCAAGGCACGGTGCCCGGATTGCAGCACTACTTCGGCATGATCGGCGAGTTCGCCGACAGCGTCTCCGTTGCAACGCCCATGCTCGACCGCGCGATCGAGCTCTACGACAAGTTCATGGAGATGGGTCTCGCCGAGAAGGACGGCGCCGCGATGGTCGACGTCATCGGCGCGCTGCCGCGCCGCAAGCGCTGAAATCCGGCGAGAACGCAGAAACGGAGGTTCTAGCGGGCCAACGTCGAATCCGCCCATTTGCGAGACGGCAGGGCGAGGGCGCGTGTCGGCGCCATTGACGCTGCACCGCGTTTCTCGGTACCTCTCGCGCATGGTCAGGCGCCGGCACGTTTATCACGTCGCGGGATACGACCCGATCGAAGCGGGCGCGCAATACCGGCGCTTCACGCGTCAGCTCAAGATTTTCCAGCGCACCTGGAACGTGGACGCGGCGCTGTCCGACCTCGAGCAATCGAGCGAGCCGTCGCGCGCGTGGTGGACGGTCGGCGCGAAAGGCGCCAACTGGCAGGTCGAGGCGGTCCACGAGGTGCTGCTCTGGGACGACGTCGTGCGGGGCGATTTCACGCGACCGTTGCCGGCGCGGCTGTTCCATGGCGCGCGCGCGTACCTCGATTTCGTCCTGACCGGCACGATGTTCCGCTACATCAAGGCGAACCCGCGCTACGCCGGCTTCTTCCTGTTTCCGATGCTTTCGCTCGCACTGTTCGCCGCCGGCGCTTGGTTGTTCGCGCGGCTCTTGACCGACTTGGCTCGGCCTTGAAGGCGCGAGCGCGGCCACCGTCGGCCTGGTTGTCGGTGTTGCTGTCTTTCTCGGCCTGCTGCGATGGCCCGGGCGGCGCTGGCGCGTCCAACAACTTCTCGACGACTGGATCTTCGCCCACGACTACATGCATGGTCGCCGGCCTGACTTCGATCCGCGCCTGGATCGGTTTGCAGAGACGTTCCTGGCACGCGTGCGCGAAGGGGGGATCGATGAAATCGTGCTGGTCGGTCACAGCCTCGGCGCGATGCTGGTGCTCGACCTCCTGGTCCGCGCGCTTGCGCGTGATCCTGAGCTCGGCCGCCGGGGCGCAGCCATCTGCGTGCTCACCATCGGCGCGACCATCCCGAAATTCGCGCTGCATCCGCGGGCGGACGGCATGCGTCGCAAGATCGCGCGCGTCGTGGCCGAGCCTTCGATCGCCTGGACCGAGTACCAATCGCGCGATGACACCATCAGCTTCTACAAGTTCGATCCGGTCTCGCTGCGGCGCATCGGCGGCGACCGCCTCGATGGCAGGCCGGTGATCCGGCGCGTGCAGATCCACGACATGGTCACGCCCGAGACGTTCGCGCGCTTTCGTCACAACGTTCTGCGCCTGCACTATCAGTCCGTCATGGGTAACGACGCCCGGGCGCCGTACGACTACTTCCTGATGGTATGCGGTCCCGTCGCATTCCGCGATTGGACGACGTCTCCGAACGGTCTCCTGGACTTCATGGCCGCCGACGGGACGTATCGCGACGGGGTGCGCACGCGCCCCGGTTGCCGTGCAGTCCTTGCGATGACGCCGCTCGTCGCCAAGGTGATCTGGGTTCTCGGCGTCGTCGGCTGGTTCATCATCCGCTATCCCCATGACCGCCGCGCACGGGGCACCCCGAAGCTGCGGCGCAGCGATCGCGGCCGCGAGGTCGTGCTGATGGCGATCTCGGCCACCGGGCTGGGGATCGTTCCGTTCGTCTACGTGCTCAGCAATGCACCGCGCTTCGCAAACTACCCTTTCCGCCCCTGGCAAGCGTGGCTCGGCGCCGCGCTGTTCGCCGCCGCGCTCTGGCTGTTCCATCGAACGCACAAGGATCTCGGGCGCAACTGGTCGGTGACGCTGGAAGTGCGCGACCAGCACACGCTGGTGACGAACGGCGTCTATGGCCGGGTGCGGCATCCCATGTATTCGGCCTTCTGGCTTTGGGCCGTGGCGCAGGCGCTGCTCCTGCCGAACTGGATCGCGGGCCCGGCCGGCCTGATCGGCTTCGGAACGCTGTTCTTTCTGCGGGTCGGACGCGAGGAGGCGCTGATGATCGAAACCTTCGGCGACGATTACCGCCGCTACATGGCCCGGACGTCACGGATCGTTCCGGGCATCTATTAGGCCTGACCACTGCTGCAATCCGGTTGACCGGTCGCGGGCAATGAACCGAATTGTCGCTCTGCGCCGACCGCGATTTGACCGGTCGTTGCAGGACGCTGACCAGCCCCAACAGGACGCTGCGCGGCAACAGCCTGACGAAGCCCATGATCATGCGGTCACCCAATCTCGGGATGACAAGGGGCTGTCCTGCCTTGAACGCGCGCCAGCCGGCCTCGGCGGTGTCCGCCACGTCCGATCGAGGCATCAACTTCATCATGCGGGTTTGCCCGACCGAACAGCGCGCGAAAAACGGCGTCCGCACGACGCCCGGAGCGAGGCAGGTGACGGTGACGCCGGTGCCGGCCGACTTCGGACGCGAGCGCGGCGGAGAAAGAATTCACATAGGCCTTCGATGCGTAATAGACCGCCATGTTCGGCCCTGGCGCGTAGCCGGTGATGGAGCCGAGATTGAGCACGCCCCCGCGTCCGCGCGCAATCATGTCGGGAAGGAATCGCAGCGTCATCTCGGTCAATGCCCGCACGTTGACATCGAGAACGTCGAGCTGCTCGCTGCGTGGAGCGCCGGCCGCGGGTCCGTACATTCCCAAGCCGGCGCTGTTGACGAGGACGTCGCAGTAGAGGCCGTGCTCGGACAGCGCGCGTTCGACGCGTTCAAGGGCATGGGCATCGAGCAGGTCGAGGGGAAGGGCGGCCGCTTGCGCGCCGCCGGCAACGAGCTCCGCCACGAGCCCGTCGAGTGCCGGCTGCGAGCGGCCCACCAGCAGCAGAAAAACGCCGTCGCGCGCTGCGACCCGGGCGATGGCCTGCCCGATTCCCGACGAGGCCCCCGTCACCACGATCGCCGGACGCGTCGCTTCTTTCGTTTCATTCACCATGAAATTCGTCCCGACGCATCGCACTGTCGGTGCTTGTACACCCTATGAAGGCGAGCCCCACCAGGGCCCCAATTCGTCGTTAACCCATACGATGCTGCTTTGGGGGGAGCCAGCGGAATGCAAGCATCCGCAGCCCATCCGGGGAACACCGGGGTGCAAGAACCAAACCAGTCGCGCGGCTCGGCGTCGATGCGTCGCTGCATCCGGACGGCCTGCGCGGCTGTGGCGCTCTCGATCGCGGCCGCCGAGGGCGCGCATGGGCAAGCTCCGGCGAGCCCGTCCGATGCCGAGACCTGCCTGGCGGCAAACCGAAGCCTGTCCCTGGGCGTTGCGCTGCCGCGCACGGCTGGGCGCCTCAAAGCCGGCGAGCTCGCTGAGGATGGTGGCGGTCGGCTCGTCCTCCACCACGGGTCTGTGGGTCTTGAGCCCGACCGCGACCTATCCCGAGGTGCTGCGGCGCGAACTCGCAAGGCTGCGGCCGGCCGCGCGTCTCGAGATCATCAACAGCGGCCGCATCGGCGAGACGGTGACGGGCAGCATGGCCCGCTTCGAGCGCGACGTGCTCGCCCACGGCCCCGACCTCGTCATCTGGCAACTCGGCACCAACGATGTGGCCTGGGGCGGAAGCGCCGACGGCCTCAAGGACCGGGTCGCGGCGGGCGTACGAACGCTCAAGGCCGGCGGCTGCGACGTCATCCTGATGGACCTGCAATACGCTCCCATCGTGCTCGCCGCCTCGCACCATTCGGTCATGCAGGCGATCATCGCCGAGGTGGCGCGCAGCGAGCGCGTGGGCCTGTTTCCGCGCTTTGACCTCATGCGCCGCTCGATCGACGCCGGTCTGCCGTCGGGCGCGCTCGTATCGTGGGACGGGCTGCACAACTCCGCTGCCGGCTATGATTGTGTCGGGCGGGCGCTCGCGCGGGCCATCCACGCCGGCGCACGGTGAAGCCTAGGTGAGGGCGTCGGCTTTTGCCCCTCGGTGGGTGCCGGTCAGCTGCTCGATCTTGTGGGCGTGGGCGACCGCCTGGCGGGCGGCATCGCTGTGGGTGAACAGTTCGAGCTTCTCGGTCTCGTCCTCGGTCACCGGGGTCATCGCCAGATCCATGTAGGAGTAGCGATTCGGGTCGCTCTGGACGCGCTTATTCGTGAAGTGGAGCCAGAGCAGGAGGCGCACCGCGCGGGAATATTTGCTCACGAAATTCCAGACGTATTTCGGATAGAACGACCAGATCGGCTCGATCGGCATCCCGGGGCGGCGGTCGCGCCGGTACTTGCGGCGCAGCAGGCCGCCTTGCAGCGGATGCGCGTTTTCCAGCGGTACCGATGAGCAGAACAGGAATACGAAGCTTACGAGGCGGGACATGCTGCAATCGGTGGCCGCCCCGCGCCGCAGGATCGTCTCCATGTGCTCGGGCGTGTAGTAGGTGTCCCAGGCGGAGCGATAGACCTGCTCCCATTCTTCCTTGCTCATGTTGGGATGATGGGAGACCGCGTGCTCGCCGTCATAGAGGTTCATGTCCTCGTGCATCCACTCGCCCTTCTGCCACAGCACCTTGTGGTCCTCCGATCCCGGCAGGGGGGTGAGGCAGAAGAATTCGAGGATGTCGAGCGGCAGCTCCTTCTGGATAATCGCGATGTCCTCGCGAATCGATTCGGGGGTATCGAAGGGAAAGCCGAGGATGTAGCCGGCCGTGGTGATCGCCCCCGCCTTCTTCCAGGCGAGCAGCATCGTGCGGTACTCGGTGATCTTGTTCTGGCGCTTCTTGGCGGCGAGCAGGTTCGCCGCGTTGATGCTTTCCAGGCCGACCAGCACGCGGTTGGTGCCGGCGCGGGCGGCCTTCTCGATGAAGTTCGGGATCTTGTGGCACAGCGTGTCGACCTGCACCATCAGCCGGATGTTCATGTTTTCGCGTTCGCGCAACATGATGATCCGGTCGAAGATCGCCTCCCAGTCCTTGTTGCGGGCGAGATTGTCGTCGGTGATGAAAAAGTGGCGGATGCCCTGAACGTAGTGCTCCCGGATCGTCCGCTCGACGTCGTCGGCTGAACGGCGCCGGGATTTCCGGCCCTGCACATTGATGATGGTGCAGAACGAACATTGATAGGGACAGCCGCGGCCGGCGTCGAAGCTTGCCAACGCCTGGAAGGTCTTTCTGAGATGCTCGACCGGCAGGATCGGGGTCGGCTCGGATTCGAGCGACGGCAGGTCCTTCAGGTAGTTGTAGATCGGTTGCAGCGTCCCATTGGCCGCGTCCTGAAGGATGCGGTCCGTCCGTCCTTCCAGCTCGCCGGCGAACATGCTCACGCCCATGTCGAGGGTCTTCTTCAGGTCGGCCTGCATCTCCGGCAGCATGGCGAGGCAGCCGGACACGTGGAATCCGCCGACCATCACCGGCACGCCGGCCGCGCGGAACGGGCGGGCGATATCGAGGGCGCGCGGATACTGGTTCGATTGCACCCCGACCAGAGCCAGCAGGCCGAATCCGCCGTGGCGTCGAAACAGGGCGAGCAGCTGATTGATTTTGACCCGCGTGTGGATCTCGTCGATCACCGTGATGTCGATGGCGGTGTCGGGTCCGAGCACGCCGCGCAGGGCCGAGTCGCGGCCGAGGCTGTATAGGACCGCCAGCGTATTCGACGGAACGAACGCGCGCATCCACTGGATGACGTATCCGTCGTCGTCGTAGTGCGACGGCTTGATCAAAACCAGTTGGAAGCGCCGCGTCGGCTGCGCCGATGCACCCACCATGCCGATAGTCCCCACTCCCAGCGCGCGTACGGGAGATGCAAATTCAACTGCAACGACCCTAACATAGTGGCGCATGACGAGAAAGGCCCGCAGTCGGCGGGAAATTTCTCGCCGGATGCAGCAGGCCGGATTTGGCGAATCGCGAAAGTTCCATTGGTACGGCTCGCCAGCCCGCTCCGGGTCGAGATGCGCCCATAACGAAAGCGGAGGCCCGAAAGCCTCCGCAATGGGTCGCCCCAATTCCTTACGCAGCGACCGGTCAGGTGCGCGGATTGGCCTCAACCGTCTGCATCGGCGTCGGCGCTGCGGGCTTCCGCGCCGAGGCAGCAGGCCTCTGGGCGGGAGCGTGAAGGGCTCTGCGCGGCCGGAGCCTGCGCGGTCGGCTGGGTCGCCATCTGGCGCCGTCCGCCGTTGAGCGCGCGCAGCTGGTTCACCCAATCTTCCGGATACAGCAGATGATTGCCCGGCACTCGCAGGCCCATTTCTCGCGCGATGGACTGGATGAACGCGACGCAGTTCCAGGTGGCGGCGTTCCAGACCGGCGACGTGGCCTGCAGACGTTTGATGTATGCGAAGACCCGCTTGCCTTCGGCTTCGCTCATGTAGACGCGATAGCTGGCAGTCAAATACTGCTCGTCCAGATCGCCGTAGCTCTTTCCGGTTTCGGATAGGACCGGGAGCACGTGGCCGATCAGATACGGAATAACGCTGTCGCTGGCGGGATGGAGGCCCGCGACTTCGATCTGGCGCTGATCCGAGCGCCCATACCACACGAAGGCATGGCCATAGCTCGCTGCCGTCCGTGCACGGAAATCGACGTAGTACACCATCTTGCCGCTCTGCGGCTTGGCGCTGTTCACTGCCGGAGCAGGTGTGTCAGATGTGTCTTGCGCGCTGGCGGGCTGTACGGCCAGCCCCGCGGAGAGCGCGACCACACACAAGCCCATCATGAGGCCGAGGCCGCCCCTTCTCGTCGGACGATCTTGCATTGCTGGCTCCCCTAACCATGCTCCGCTTCGGCGGCAGCCGATAGCGGCAAGCGCATTACGCTTCCCCGAAGCGATGTCCCCGGGGGGTGCTCACGAGCTCTGCTTGTTGCAGCGACGTGAGCACCCCTTCGGTGACATCAGTCGTATTAGCCTTTGCTCACGACAGGCGCCGGATACTTGCCGACGCCTTTGCCGATCGGAAACTTTCCGATCGGAGCCTTGCCGACAGGGGCCACCGGCGGGGGCGGCTCCTTACGCGGCAGATCGGCGGCGGCGGCTGCGCTCAGCATGGCCAAGGATGCAGCCGTTATTACGGATAGAATCTTCAGCATGACTAATCCCCTTGTGTTTGGACAGCATCTCCGGAAAACTCCGGGTGGAGTAACCGAGGGATGCCCCCCTGTCTTCGCACCAACTTAGCCAGAGCGGTTTCCACCGCTGCACGGTTAAAAAATGCTCCAACCGCCTTCGTGACACAATCGAAAAGCGCTTGAATCACCGGCACAGGGGATCGTTTTCAGGCGGGTGTTGCACAAATATCACCGGATCGGCGTCGAGGCAGGTCTTTGACCGACCAATTGCCGAATTCTCGGCCGCCGTGGACAATATTCGAGCACTGACCACCGCCGCTGACCTACCCAGCAATACCGTTGCAGCCGATTTCCAGAGTCTCTCGAGTCGCTTGAGTCGAGGGTGCCCGCTGAGTCGCTCGAGTCGGCGGTGCCCGCGCCGGCGTCAGCGGTTTGCCCGCGGCACATCGGCCCGCTTTGACGAAGAGCTGTCGCCCCGCGGCCGTGCGCAGGATAGACTTCGCCGGTGCGGGCGAAACGCGCCAAGAGGCGCCCGGCGGTCGATGCCGCCGCCGCACGCCGGGAGGAGATCAGCCGATGTTTGCCACCACCACACGCGCCGTTTCGTGCGCCGCGCTCGCCATTCTATCCGCCGTTCTGCTGTGGGCCGCGGGCCCCGCGCGCGCGGCCGATCCGATCAAGGTCGGCTTCAGCATGGCGCTGACGGGGGCGGTCGCGCCCAACGGCAAGCAAAACGAGCTGGCGCTGCAAATCTGGCGCGACGACGTCAACGCCAAAGGCGGGCTCCTGGGGCGCCCGGTCGAGCTCGTCTATTACGACGACCAGAGCAACCCCAACAACGTGCCCGGCATCTACACCAAGCTCATCAGCGTCGACAAGGTCGACCTGCTGCTCGGGCCCTATGCCACCAACATGATCGCGCCGGCCATGCCCGTGCTCATGCAGACCAACAAGATGACGATCAGCATGCTCGGCGTGAACGTCAATCGCCAGTTCAACTATGCGAGGTATTTCTCGATGGTGCCGGGCGGGGACGAGGGGACGTTGGCCTTTTCCAGGGGCTGGTTCGAGCTTGCGGCCGCGCAGACGCCCAAGCCGAAGACGGTCGCGCTCATCGGAGCCGACGCCGAATTCGGCAAGACGGCCTGCGACGGCGCGCGCGAAAACGCCAAGGCCGGGGGCTTCGACATCGTCTACGACAAGAGCTATCCGCCGGGCACCACCGATATGGTGCCGATCGTGCGCGCCATTCAGGCGACCAACCCGGATCTCGTCTTCGCCTGCGCCTATCCGCCCGACACGGTGGGTATCGTCCGCGCCGCGAACGAAATCGGTTTGAACGCCAAGATGTTCGGCGGCGCCATGGTCGGGCTGCTCGCCACCCCGATCAAGATGCAGCTCGGCCCGCTGACCAATGGTCTGGTGATCATGGAAAGCTTCATCCCCGCGCCGACGCTCAATTTCCCGGGCCTCAAAGCCATGCTGGACAAATATCAGGCCCAGGCGCCTGCGCGCGGCATCGATCCGCTAGGCTATGGATTTACGCCCTTCGCCTATGCCGCCGGCGAGGTGCTGGCGCAAGCGGTCGAGGCAACGAAAAGCCTCGATCACGGCAAGCTCGCGGACTACATCCACGCCAACAAATTCTCCACCGTGGCCGGCGAGATCGCTTTCCGCAAAGACGGCGAATGGACCAAGTCGCGGCAGTTCTTCACCCAGTTTCAAGGGGTGACCGGCAACGATCTCGCGCAGTTCCGCGATACCGCGCACCAGGTGATCCTATGGCCGGCGGAATACAAGACCGGCAACATCATCTATCCCTACCAGGACGCGAAGAAGAAATAGGGTCGGATCAATGGTGCGGGCGAGGGGCGCTGCGAGCTCGCGGCGCCGCTGAAATTCTCGCCGCTACCTCGTCCTACGGCAGATTGATCGGTGATGTCGAGCGCGCACGGCCCGGCCATCGCTCATGGGTGAGCGGCACGGTGAGCTTGGCGACCAATCCGTCCGGCCCAAACGATTGCTGCACCTCGCCGTTGAGCTGGCGTTCGATCACCATGTTGATCAGCCGGGAGCCAAAACCCGGGCGTCTGCTGCGCCTGGGCGCGGGCCCATGGCTCTCCTTCCAGTTGAGCACCAGCGTGAGACCCTGCTGCGTGCGCGTGATCGACCACGTCATATCGACGCGACCGGCCGGATGGGACAGGCTGCCGTGCTTGCTGGCGTTGGTGGTGAGCTCGTGCACCGCCATGCTCAGGCCGAAGGTCGGATCCGGCTCGAGGAAGACGTTGGGCCCGCTGAACGAAATACGATCGAGGAAGGGAGCAAGGAGCGTGTTGAGAAGCTCGTTCAACGAGGTTGATTTCCATCCGCCCTCGGTAATGAGGCGATGCGCGTTCGCCAGGGCCAGGACGCGGGCTTCATATTTCGCCACGAGGTCGGCAACACTGCGGGAATTCTTGGCAGTCTGCGAGAACAAGGCCAGCAGCTGCGAGAAAAGATTGCCCGAGCGGTGGCGCAACTCGCGGATCATCAACTCATGACGTTGGTCCAGTTGCCGGCGCTGGATGGCTCCGGCCACGACATTGGCGACCGCCGCCAGAAATGAAACATCGTAATCGTGGAACTTGCGCCGCTTGCGCGTGTGCGCGCCGAGCACGCCATAGGCGCGGCCATCGCGCCCGGCGATCGGGGTGGTGAGCCCGCTGACGACGCCGTGATCATGCAGCAGGGGCGCGCCCGAAAATCTCGTCTCGGACGCGAGATCCTCGACGATCACTGGGCGGCCCGAGGCAAGCGTGTAGCCGGCTTGGGTTTCGCGGCCGGTCGACACATTGGCGGTCCCGACCAGCCCCGCTCGCCAACCGGTGCCCGCGCGCAGCAGGAGCTCGGCATCGCCCGGCAGCAATTCGAGGATCTTCGCCAGCTCGACATCGAGAATCTCGCCGACGGTCGTGACCACCTCGTTGAAGAACTTCTGCAAATCGCTTTCGGTCAGGGCCCGCTCGCCGAGCCGCGCGAGCGTCTCCTGCTGGCGCGCGCGCACCCGAACCTCGCGATTGACGCGCAGGCGTTCGGTCACGTCGCGGCACATGCCGAGCAGTTGCACCGCCGTGCCATCCTGCACGATGAGGGTGACCAACGCCTCGAACCAGCGCTCCTCGTGCTCCGATTGTCCGGGCAGGCGGTACTCCAGGCGGCACGGCTCGCGCGTCTGCAAGGTCTTGTGAATCGCGGCGAGGACGCCGGTTGCGTCCTGGGACGGAAACTCGTCGGGAATGATCGAGAGGGAGCCATCGAGGCTGTGCTCGGCAAGCCCGTGGAAGTCCTCGAGCCTGGTCGACCAGGTCATCCGATTGGCGCGAAGATCCCAGGACCATACGCCGACCTGGCCGGCGTCGAGCGCCGATCGGAATAACTCGAGCTCGGGGAACGACCCTTGTTCGGGGATCCGACTGTCCGCCGCTTTACCTCGTTCGTCCGCTTCCGGCACTTTCACATCCACCGTACGACAGGTCTACTTCGGGTCTTGCAGCGGCGGTTCGCAGGCATCGTCGCCCGATGGCGCCGATTGGCGAGGATGCCGGTCAACCACCACGGCAGAGTTGCTTACATTGGTACTACCTCATGGCAGGTCGGTTCAGAACCGATACCTGTCTGGCGGTGAACGTGTCGCGAAGCGGTAGGCGAACGAGCGCGGTCTTCCCGATCGAGCCGACGGCGTTGCAGTGCAAATGACAGACCCTCCTCTGCCATTGCCCGCCTTCGCTCCTACAAACCCTTGCCATTTCAAAGGTTCCCCCGACAAGGGGGCCGTTGCTCGGAGCCGACCGCACCCGCTTGCTGCCTCCGCGCACCGCCGCGTCCGGTCCCAAACCAGCTCGCAGGAACAATTTCAAAAACGAGACGTTTGCTCTTCCGTTCAAGCAATTATTGACGGAGATCGATTATGTCGCTCGGCACCATCCTGCTTATCATCTTGATCCTGATCCTGATCGGCGCCATCCCGAGTTGGCCGTACAGTTCCGGGTGGGGATATTATCCCGCCGGCGGGGTCGGACTCATCCTGGTCATCGTCCTCATTCTCATCTTGCTGGGGCGGCTCTAGTACGCGCCGTAGCCGAGTGTCGGAAAGCGAACACCCGGGGTCAAAACGCCGATCGCCCCGCGCTTGCGCCGGGGCGATCATCTGGAAAGCTGACAGAAAATCTCGGGCGGCGCCGAGCCGCGCGTGCTTAAGACACGCAGCGTCCCGGAATTTGCGCCAGCGGCGACTGTCCGATCGCGCTGACCATCGGCTCGCATCCGTCGAGCAGGCGGGGCTTGGCAGCCGGGACCGGCGGGGCCGTCGTTTCGGCCGGCCCGTTCACGGCGTTGCGGCTCTTCGTGGGAGCGAGCGGCATACGGTCGCTCTTGAGGGTACGGTTCACGGCCGGCACGCTCTGCTCGAGCGAAGGAGCGGCGGTGGTGGCGGAGACCTCAAGGCCGACGAGAAAAGCGGCAACGGCGAACACCACGCCACAGCAGCCGGCGAGATATTGCGAATGACGCAGCATGACTAGCTCCCACGATCCCTGTCCTCATTAGTCGCGTTAACTCGCCGTTAGGTTCATTCGCCGCGATGCAATTTTGAGGATCGTCACGGACGCTCCTGTCCCTCCGCGTAAAGCATTGAGATGAAAAGGATTCCTAGCCCTGCCGCAGGGCCGCATGGCGGCCCGCGGCGCCCGAGCGCTGGCCGCCCGTTGCAGGTTGCATTGCGGAAAGAACCGACAATTTTGTTCCGCGCTTTCGGATTTTCAGCCGCCCTGCAGTCGCAGGAACCAACCGGCGCGGCATGCATTGTCATGACAGCCGGCCGCCCATTTCCCCCTCCCCGTGCTCGGCCGGTTATCTCGGGCGTAGTCGACATGGTCGGCTACGCCCCTGTCTTTTTCGGCGAGCGCTTTTTTTGGATTTGGCGAGCGCGCTCTTGAAAGGCTCAGGAGCGTTGGAGCGAGTTGGAGCGAGCGCGCGGCCGATCGGAACTTTTGTTTGCGCCCTGGGTTCTTTCGCTATCTCAGGCATCCCCGACAGAGGAGTGAAGCGATGAATTGGGACCGTGTCGAAGGCAACTGGAAAGAGTTCAAGGGCAAGGCTCAGCAGCAGTGGGGCAAGCTCACCAACGACGATCTCGACGTGATCGAGGGCAAGCGGACGGAGCTCGCCGGCCGGCTACAGCAGCGTTACGGCGTCGCCAAGGACGAGGCCGAGCGTGAAATCGACACGTGGCTCAACAAGGTGAACTGACACGCAGACGATCCCGACCCACGTGTCCGGCTCCGATAGCGTTGCAGCAGAGGGCGAAGGGGATATGCAGCACGTGTTGAGCGAGAGTAGAGTTTTTCGAGCGAGCGCCGACGCGACCTGAAGCGCGGGCCGGCGTTCGTTCCTCGCCGCGCTCATCTGCAATGAGGCAAACCATGTTTCGTCAGTCCGGATATTCCCGTGCGATCTCCACCGACATTGGCGAGATCGAGCGCCGCCTGCGGTCGCTCGAGCAGCGGTTGGAGCGCGTCGGCAGTCGCACGTCGGCGAGCGCGACCCAGGCGGCCGACCGCGTCGGAGAAACCATCGCATCGGCCCTGAGCGGCATCGCCGAGCGGTTTCGCGGCGGGGCCAATTCCTTCGGCGACGACGCCGCGAAAATCGGAAGCGAGGCGGCCCGGCTTGGCAACGAAGCGGCCAAGGTCGGCAACGACGCCTTGCGCCGCCTTGCCAACGAGGTCGAGCATCGGCCGCTGGTCACGCTTGCAGTCGCGGTCGGCGTGGAAGTTCTTGATCGGCTTGGCCAGCCAGCGCCGCTGAAGGCGCTTGATCCCTACCTGAAGCCGAACCTGCTGGTCGGGTCGGGTCCCCGCTTTACGCGGTGACGCGACGCTCTCGGCGTTTGGCCGTGCGGTCGAAGAACAGCGCCTGACTCGCAACCGCCGAGACGGTCGCCGGCTGGAACGGCTTGGCGATCAGGAAGGCCGGCTCCGGCCGCTCGCCGGTGAGGAAGCGTTCGGGATAGGCGGTGATGAAGATCACCGGCGCCTCGAACGAGGCCAGCAACTCATTCACTGCCTCCAGTCCCGAGCTGCCATCGGCGAGCTGGATGTCCGCGAGGATCAGCCCGGGTCGCTTCGTCTTGGTCAGTGCCAGCGCCTCCGCGTGAGTGCGGGCGACACCGAGCACGCGGTGACCGAGGCCTTCCACCAGGGTCTCGAGCTCCATGGCGATGAAGGTGTCGTCCTCGATGATCAAGACGTCGGTTGCGATTTCGGCCGCCAGCTCACGGCCGGACTCTTCGACCAGGCCGCGCAGCTTCATCACGTCGATGTCGAGCACGTGCGCCGCATCGGGCTCCGAGAAGCCCTCCAGCGCGACCAGCAGAAACGCTTGGCGGGGGAGGGGAGTGATATTGGCAAGCTTTTGCTCGCCCGGCAGTGTCGCATTCGACGCGCCCGCTGTGCCGTTGACCGAGAGCGAGTTCCAGATTTTCGTGAACAGGCGATAGAGTGCGACACGAGGCCCTTTGGCGTCGTTGATCACGGCCGGATCCGCGATCAGCGCTTCCAGGGTGGCGGCGACGTAAGCATCTCCAGATGCTTGATTACCGGTCAGGGCCCTCGCATAACGGCGCAAGAAGGGCAGGTATTGAGCTACCGCAGCGGAACTGGGCACGGAACCCTCCCGTTCATTTCCTGGACGTTACCGGGCGGAAACGGCCTCGCGGGAAAAAAGTTCCATGGAACGGAACGAACGGATTTGCAACGCGTTATGGTTCAACGAGCAGGGGCCGGGCGGGCGGAATCGGTGCTGGGGAACGGTGAAATGAACGAACAGAAGTCATTTCGGCTGGGATCGGCAGCGCAGAAGCCGGTTCGGTCAGAGTTTGCGGCACAACGGCCGCCGAGGCCAGAGGCGACAATGCATACCGACGCGCCCACACGAAAGAGCGGAGGACGCCTGAGCCGGGAAGACCAGCGAAGGCTCGGCGACATCCTCCAGCGGGTCTATGATGACGTGATACGCCAAGGCGTTCCCGACCGTTTCAAGGACCTCCTGGACGAGCTGAGCAGGGAGAGAGGGACCGGCGAGGGCAACAGGGCTTTGGCCCATGGGCAGGGTGCGCACAACCCGGAGCCCGATCGTCTGGTCGAGGCCAAAGGGCTCCCGCACAACAAGGGATCGGGCTGATGACGATGCGACCATCCGTACGCGACGCGATGCTCGCAGCCGTTCCGAGCTTGCGCGCATTTGCCATCTCGCTTTGCGGCAATGTGGATCGTGCCGACGACCTCGTGCAGGAAACATTGCTGCGTGCCATGGCCAATATCGATTCGTTCCAGCCGGGAACGAACATGTCCGCCTGGCTATTCACCATCCTCCGCAACCTGTTCCGCTCCGAATACCGCAAGCGGCGGCGCGAGGTCGAGGACACGGACGGCAGCTACGCCGAGAGCCTCAAATCGCATCCCGAGCAGCACAGCCGCGTCGAATTCGATGAATTCCGGGTGGCGCTGGCGAAGCTGCCGGCGGACCAGCGCGAAGCGCTGATCCTCGTCGGCGCATCGGGCTTCTCGTATGAGGAGGCGGCCGCCATTTGCGATTGCGCAGTCGGAACGATCAAGAGCAGGGTCAATCGCGCGCGTACGCGACTCTCGGACCTGCTCTCCATCGACGGGGCAGACGACTTCGGCCCGGATCATACCACGCGCGCGATTCTCTCGGCGGGCGGGCGCGGCTGAACAAGCCGGCCCCGTGTGCGCGCTGCGCGCCGGTCGACTTCAGGTAATCGAATCGAGGACATGAAAAAATTCTCGCCCGGCACGGTGCCGGGCGAGATACGCGCGCGCCTGAAAAACCTGACTGTGTACTCTCAAGGGACCGTCGGTGAACGGCCGCGAATGACGCCGAAAATCGCCGAGATCACGAACAGGATGATCGCAACGAAGAAGATGATTTTTGCGATCTCGACCGCAAATCCCGCGATCCCGCCGAAACCGAGAACCGCGGCGATGAGAGCCACGATCAGAAACGTCAAAGCCCAACCAAGCATGGCAACGCCTCCTCTGCGCCACCGCTGAACTCTGCAATCAACGCAAAACGCATGGAAATGTTCCGGTGTCCGGCCCTTGGAACGCCTGCACCCGTTCGGCACTTGACAGGTGCGAGCACCAGCCGTCCGGAAACCGCCCATGGCCCAAAAGCGATCGAGGACACTAAAGCGATCGAGAGGATCAGACGCGTGCGATGCAACGGCGCGCATTGCGAACGACGCAAGTCGGCCGTCGACTCCGCCGGGTAACCAGATCGTCCGGAATCATTTGTTCTCGCGCATGGCGAGCGCGGCTGCGCGCCATGCCGGCCATCCGGCGGCATTCGCAGCGGCTGTTCTGATCGTTGTCGCGTGGGCGCTTTCCGGTCCGCTGTTCAACTACAGCGATACCTGGCAGCTGGTGATCAACACCTCCACCACGATCGTGACGTTTCTGATGGTGTTCTTGATTCAGAGCACCCAGAACCGCGACACGCTCGCCATCCAGCTCAAGCTGGCCGAGTTGATCATGGCGGTGAGGGACGCCGAGAACCGCCTGGCGACCGCCGAGGACCTCTCGGAGGAAGAGCTTGAAGAGCTGCACCAGGACTATCGGCGCCGGGCGGAAGAGACGCTCGATCATCTCAATCGACGCCGGGCGGAGCTCAAGCAGGCGAGTTGAACCGGCATTTCCCGGCGCCAACGCCGCAGCTTGACGCGACTGGATTTGCGGCGCGCGCGTTCGGGCGCGCCACCGCCGATGCGGTTGGTGCCCCACAAGACGCTCGCCTTGCACCCGCAAAATGTTCCAGAATAGGTGCGCCCACCCAGCGCGTCCCACCGGCCATCCGCAAGGAACGACATCGATGAGCGTAGATACCGAGGTCACCACGCTGAGCGCGGCCTTCGACGACTATCCCCACACGCTGCCGCTCAAGCGCGGCGAGATCAAATCCCCCCGCGTCGCGTTCTCCTTCTCCGACATCAGGCCGGCCAACCGGTTCTTCAAGCCGATGGTGCGCGAGCTCAAGTTCGATGTCAGCGAGATGGCGATCGCGACCTATGTCCAGGCCAAGGCCTACGGCAAGCCGCTGGTGCTGATACCGGCCACCATGATGGGGCGGTTCCAGCACGGCACCGTGCTGTGCAACGCGGCACGTGCGCTCGCCCCCGCCGATCTTGCCGGCAAGCGCGTCGGGGTTCGCTCCTACAGCCAGACCACGGCGGTGTGGGTGCGCGGCATCCTCCAGAACGACTACGGCGTCGACGTCGATCGGGTGCATTGGGTCACGTTCGAGGACGGCCATGTAGCCGAATACCGCGAACCCGTGAGCGTCGAACGCGCAGCCGCGGACAAGAACCTGCTCAAGATGCTGCGCGAAGGCGAGCTCGACGCCGCGATCTACGGTGCCGACCTGCCCAACGACCCGGCGCTGACCAGCGTGATCGCGGATCCCGAGGCCGCGGCACGGACCTGGTTCGCGCGGCACAAGGTGGTGCCGATCAACCACATGGTGGCGGTGACGGAAGAGCTCGCAAGATCGAGCCCGGAGACGCTACGGGAAATCTACCGCGTGCTGCGGCAGGCCAAGGCCACTGCCGGGCTGCCCCGACCGGGCGAGATCGACTTTCTTCCCTTCGGCGTCGCGGCGTGCCGGCCGGCGTTGGAGACGATCGTTCACTACGCGTGGCAGCAGAATCTGATCCCGCAAAAAATCGACGTCGACGAACTGTTCGACGATACCACGCGCGCGCTCGAGCATTGACCAGCGCTTACCGCTCCATCCCGGCTGCGCGTGCTCCATCGCGGCTGAAATTTATTTACCGAATCGGTGCAGCCTGCGCTGACGTCGCGCATCCTGTTCTCGACAAGTTGATGGACCTTGCGCGCACGCAACGCGTATGTTGTGCGGAACAGGAATCCGAACGCAGCGGGGAGAAAGTCTTGGCGAAATTCGTGAGTGCATTCCGCGGGTATGAACGCAGGGTTCTGCGTGTCGCACTGGCCGCGGGCGTCGCGCTTGCCGCGCTCGTCGGTTTCGCGATACCGGCCGATGCTCAGCGCGGCTACGGCTATCCCTACGGATACGGATACGGGTACGGATGGCGCGACGGATGGTACGCCCCGCGGTTCTATGGCCCGAGCCGCAGGGTCAGGCCGACGCCGACTCCGTCTCGCAGGGAGACGGTCGACAGCCAGAAGGATCCGGGTTTCGGCGAGCTGCCGAAGGGCCCGCTGCAGATCGTCGTATCGATCGACAGCCAGAAAGTGACGCTGTTCAGCAACGGCGTGCCGGTCGCGCAGGGGCCGGTCTCGACCGGCGTGCCGTCGCATCCGACGCCGACCGGCGTGTTCAGCGTCCTCGAGAAGGATCGCTATCACCGCTCCAACCTCTACAGCAATGCGCCGATGCCGTTCATGCAGCGCATCACCTGGTCGGGAGTGGCGCTGCACGAAGGCGTGCTCCCCGGCTATCCGGCCTCGCACGGCTGCATCCGCATGTCGCATGAGTTCGCGCGCAAACTGTGGCCCGTTACCAAACTCGGCGTGCGCGTGGTGGTGGCGCATCCCGACCTGGCGCCGGCCGACTTCGCGCATCCCAAGCTGTTCGTGCCGAAGCTCAAGCCGCCGGAGCCGGCGGTCGCCATGATTCCGTCGACCGACGGACAAGGCCTTGTGCCGTTCGCCCTGGCTCAGGCAACGCCGCCCAACGCCGAAAGCGACGCGGCCTGCGGCAGCGCCGGAAGGAGACCGCGCCCGGCGGCAACGATCTTGGCAAGCCGGTGCCGACGGTCGATCCGATGAAGCCGGTGGCGCCGCGGCTCAAGGCCGCCGAGCAGCCGCCCAAGCGCGCCGGCCAGGTCGCCGTGTTCGTCAGCCGCAAGGAGAACCGGGTGTTCGTCCGCCAGGGTTTCATCCCGCTGTTCGACGTGCCGGTCGTCATCGATGAGCCCGACCGGCCGCTCGGCACCCACGTCTTCACCGCCATGGCGGTGACCGACAACGGCGCGGGCATGCGCTGGAACCTGATCACCTTCCCGACCGACGGCTCGTTGCCCCCCGAGGAAACGCCCCGCCGGAGGAAAGCCAAGGAGCTGCCCAGCCCGGCCGTCCAGTTCAAGCCTCTGAAACCTCCCGCGACCGCGGCGCAGGCGCTCAACCGCATCCACATTCCCCAGGACGCGGTCGACCGCATCGGCGAGCTCTTGATCCCGGGCTCGTCGCTCCTGGTCTCCGATGAAGGCCTCGGCAAGGAAACCGGCCGTTACACCGAATTCATTGTCGTCGGCCGCTGACCATTCGCTTTGACGGTGGTGGTACGAAAACCGATCGGCTAGGCTTGCGCAGCCTGCCGGTCGGGCTGTGCTGCATGTCTTGGTGGGCGCAGAGGAGACAACCGCATGTACAGGTGGTGGAACGCGCGCAGATCAGTCGCGGTCATTGCCACGCTGGCGTCGGGCGTGGCGATCATTGCCGCCGCGCCGCTGCTGGCCCAGACGTCGGCTCAGCCTTGGCCGAGCAAGCGCGTCCAGGTCGTCGTGCCGTTCTCGCCCGGGAGCGCGACCGACCTGCTTCCGCGCGCGCTGTTCGAGCACGTGTCGGCGAAGGTCGGCCAGACCATCATCATCGAAAACCGGCCGGGCGGGGGCGGCGCCATCGGGGTGAGCTCCGTCGCCAAGGCCGATCCAGACGGCCACACCATCCTGGTCCATTCCAACGCGCTGGTGACCGCGCCGGCGATCCAGAGCATGCCCTATGATCCGGTGCAGGACTTCGCCGGCATCACGCCGCTCGGCAACGTGCCGCTGGTGCTGGTGATCTCCCCGGACAAGAACATCAAGACGCTCAAAGAGCTGGTCGCCGCCGCCAAGGCCAAGCCGGGGTCGATCAACTACGCGGCGGCCGGCATCGGTACGCCGCCCCATTTGACCACCGAGCGCTTCCGCCTCGCGGCCCAGTTCGAGGGCCAGCTCGTTCCGTTCAAGGGCGCCCCGGAGGCTCTCACGGAAGTGATCACCGGACGCGTGGACTTCTACTTCTGCCCGATCACGCCGGCGCTGCCCTTCATCCGCGACGGCAAGCTCCTTGCCCTCGCGGTCAGCAGCTCGAAGCGTGCGTCCGCGCTGCCGGATGTGCCGACCACGGTGGAGGCGGGCTACCCCGATTCCGATTTCGATTTCTGGATCGGGATGGTGGTACCCAAGAAGACCCCGCGTGACGTCGTCGCCCGCATTCACCAGGAGACGGTGAAAGGGCTGGCGGACCCGGCCGTGAAGGAGAAGCTTGCCAAGCTCGGCGTCGAGGACATGGTCATGCGCCCGGAGGATTTCGACGCGCGCATCGCCCGCGAGGCGCCGATCGCTGTCACGCTCGCCAAGGCCGCCGGCATTGCGCTGAAGTGAGGATGTTTCCAGGCTTCAGGCGCACCGACATCGAGACCAGCGGCGCACGCATCGTCACCATGCACGGCGGCAAGGGGCCGCCGCTGCTGCTCATGCACGGCAATCCGTTCTCGCACCTCTCCTGGCACAAGATCGCGCCGCGGCTGGCGGAAGAATTCACCGTCGTCGCCACCGACCTGCGCGGCTACGGCGATTTGGAAAAACCGCCCGGCGGCGCCGACCACAGCGGCTACTCGTTCCGCGCCATGGCGCAGGATCAGGTCGAGGTCATGGCGGCGCTCGGCCATGCGCACTTCTACGCCGCCGGCCACGATCGCGGCGCGCGCGTGCTCCACCGCATGTGCCTCGACCATCCGGACAAGGTCGTGCGCGCGGCCATTCTCGACATCATCCCGCAGCATCATTTGCTCAATAACGTGACGCGGCAGTGGGGCACGTTCTCCTGGCACTGGTTCTTCATGATCCAGCCCTACGACCTTCCCGAGCGGCTGATGGGCGCCGATCCCGACTATTTCATCGAGAAGAAGCTCGCCAAGACCGCGCAGGGCCTGAGCTTCTTCGACCCGGCCGCGCTCGCCGAATACAAGCGCTGCTTCCGCGATCCCGCCACCATCCACGCGATGTGCGAGGACTACCGTGCCACCCACGGCGTCGACCTCGCCATGGACACGGAGGATTTCGTGGCCGGCCGCAAGATCGCCTGTCCGGTGCTGCTGTTATGGGGCGCGACTGGCGGCGTCGGCCGCAACCACAAGTCGATGGAGATCTGGCCGCGCTATGCGGCCGACATCCGCGCCGGCAAGGCACTCCCGTGCGGGCACTATCTCTCGGAAGAAGCGCCGGAGGAGACCTATCGCGAGCTGCACGCCTTCTTTGCGGCACGCGAGCCGGGAGAGTTGCGAGACTGACGCGGCGGCGCACTCGCAAATCGTGTGAATAGTGCAACAGTGCGAGGACCGAATTCTGCGCGGACCTTGCCGACGGGCGAGTCGACGTTGACCGCAACCGAGTTCGGATGTCAGGATATTCACGGTGGTTCCCCGCAAGGGATCAAAAGGGAACGCGGTGCGTGCACACCAGCACAATGCCGCGGCTGCCCCCGCAACTGTAAGCGGCGAGCCTCCGACGATAATTGCCACTGGGAACTCGCACGTTCCCGGGAAGGTGGTCGGAGGCGATGACCCGCGAGCCAGGAGACCTGCCACCGCAGGAGTCACGCGCGGGCGCAGCAGGCGGGGTGTCCTGATGGTGCCAGACCGGTCGTGCCGAACCGCTTGAGCGGTCACGGGCGAGCGGCGGCGGTTCGCGGTGACGGGTCGTTGCCGCGGGTATCGTCGTGTCCATTCTCTTTGGTAGTGGCGCAGAGCGAACTGGCCCCAACGTTGCGCTGGGGCCGACGCAGGAGTTCGCCGGCACGTCGCCGGCGATCGATCCTGTCGAGCTCTATGCCGCAGGCATCGACAGCTCCGACTACGTCGCACGGGTCGGTCCGCTCATCCGTCAGGGCGTTCGAGATATCGGCGACCTGCTCGATATCGGCGCCGGCGGCGGCCAGCTCGGACATGCGCTGCGGGCGCCGAACCGCCTGTGGACCGCGATCGAGCCCTCATCGAACATGCGCGCGCGGCTCGCGCGTCTGAGCGCGCCGCCGCGTGTCATCGCCGAGGGCTGGGAGGCGGCCGACCTTCCCGTCGGCGGACACGACACCGTTCTCGCCGCCAACATCGCCGCGCCGCTGCAGGAGCCGAATGCGTTTCTCGCGCGTTGCCTCGGGTGGTCGCGCCGCAGCGTGATCTGGGTCGTTCCGGCGCAGCACGGGCCGCATGGACTGTGCTTCGCCGGATGCCTTCCAGCCGCCTGGCACGGCGAAGATGAGACGCCGGGCGTCGACGTCGTGCTGCGCAGCCTTGCGCCGTCGGCGCAGCCGCACTCGGTGGCGGTCGCGGAGTGGACATTCTGCGGGATCGTCGCCGATGTCGCGAAGCTTGCGACCTATCTTGCCGACCGGTTGGGGTGGCCAAAAAGCCGCCGTTCCGAAATGACCGCGCATCTGGCCCGCCAGGCGAAGCCTGATCCGCGCGGCTACCGGCTCGAGATACCCAGAAAATCCGCGGCTCTCGTGTGGACATGTCAAGAAGGGGGCGTCCATGACTAGGTCAGGTTTGCATTCCGTCGCCGTGGGCGTTGTGCTGGTGACGGCCACGGCGTGGCTTTCGGACGCGCCCGCTCAAGTCAGCCTGGGCGAAGTGGTCATCACCCCGGGCGGGCGGCCCGAGCCCCGCAAACGTGTGACCGGCACGGTCCAGGTCATCGGACGCGACCTCATCGCCGCGGATTCGCCGGCGGTGGCCCCGGCCCCGACCGGAGGGCCCGGGCTGAGGAGCACGGTGGTCGGTCCGGTCCAGATCATCGAAAGCTCCGAAATCGAGCGCTCGACGGCGAAGTCGGTGACCGAGCTGCTGGCGCAGAACGCCGTCGGCTTCATGAGCGAATGGACCCCTGGCCAGACCTCGATCAACATCCGCGGCGCGGCCACCGATGGCCAGGGGCGTGATTTCCGGAGCCAGGTGCTCGTGCTGATCAACGGCCACCGTGCCGGCACTGCCAATCTCTCCAAGCTGTCGCTCGCCGACATCGACCGCATCGAGATCGTGCGAGGTCCGTCCTCGGTCATCTACGGCAGCCAGAACATGGGTGGCGTGATCAACATCATCATCAAGACCGGCCTCACCGCGCCGGGCACGTTCGTGGAAGGGAGCGCCGGGTCGTGGGGCCTCGTGCAGGGCAAGGCGCAGAACGGCGGAGTCTACAAGGGCTTCGACTGGTACGCCGGCGTCTATGGCGGAAAGCGCGACGATTTCCACATCGCCGGCGGCGCCGAGGAGCTCAACACCGCCTGGACGCGGCGCTCCGGCGCGTCGTCGCTCGGCTATCAGATCGACGAGAACAATCGGGTCGATTTCAATATCCGCACCGACGGGGTGTTCGACACTGGTTTCCGCGGCTCGGGCGCAAACATCTTTGCGTCCGACAACCGCTACAACAGCTCCTTCGATGTCAGCTTGACCGGCGCGGCCCCGGCCGAGCGGCTCAGCTGGTTCTTCCAGGCCTACGGCGTCAACGACGTCGACAATCTGAACAATCCAAACCCCCTGAGCGCGGCCATAACCCCGCGCACCTCGCTCGATCGCAACAAGCGCAATCTCGACATCGTCGGCACGCGCCTGCAACCGCGCGTCAACCTGTGGAGCAGCAACGAGCTGCTGCTCGGCTGGGACGCCGAAAGCAGCTGGCTGCGCTCGACCCGCGATCGTCTCGGCCTCACCAATTTGGCCGTGCCGCAGCTTCCGCCCACCGACAACAATCAGAACGAGAGCGTCAATGCGTTCTATTTCGAGGATGTGCAGACGCTGCTCGACGACCGCTTGACGCTGCGTGGCGGCGTGCGCAAGACCTACGGCAAGACCACGCTCGATCCGACCCCCAACGCTCCCACGCTGATCCCGGGAAGCAAGCAATACAAGGCGACCACCTACGCGGCCGGCGCGTCGTACCAGGCGCTGGATTGGCTCACCTTCCGGGCCGGCGCGTCCTCGGGCTTTCGGGCGCCGACCGCGACCGAGCTCGGCGCCAGTTTCACCACCGCGTTCACCGGCAATGTCACCTTCGGCAATCCGGCCCTGAGCCCGGAAACGAGCAAGCAGATCGAGGCGGGAGCGACGGTCGCATGGAGCGCCATGCAGCTCGACGCCGTCGTGTTCCAGAACCGGATCATCGACCGGATCACCACCGCGGTCCGCCGCTCGTCGAGCGCGGTGACGATCTCCGATACCATCAACAATCCGGGCGAGATCATGCTGCAGGGAATCGAGCTCCAGGCGCAGCTCGACATGCTCAAGGCGTTCGCGATCCCGGGCGGCAACTGGCGCTGGACCACGTTCAGCAACGCTTATTATCATTTCAACATGGTCGACCGAGGTGCGCCGCCGGCCGCGGGCACGACCAAACCGACGCGCGTCTACGAGTACGAGGGCATGATCGGAACGCGCTTCGGCGAGTATGGAACCGGCATGCCGTGGCGCGACTGGAATTTGGAGGTACGCGGACTCCTGCGCGGGCCGATGTTCTACAACACCGAGGAACGGCTTCTCATCCCGGGCCAGCTGGTCAACGTCACCGCTTTCCGCAAGAGCCCGTTCTGGGTGTGGTATACCCGCTACGAAGTCGGCGTCGCCAAAGGGCTCAAACTGTTCGCGGCGGTCAACAACATCTTCGACATCAATCAGCACCCGATCTTCATCGCGCTCGACGAAGTCCCTTGCATCGCGAATCCCGTCTTCCAGAATGGCGCCTGCGGCAATTCGATGCCGGGGCGCGAGTTCATCGTCGGGCTGCAGGGACGTTGGTGATGCGGATATTGGGTTGCCTGGCCATCGCGGCGGCGTGCGCCGGCGGGCCCGATCGGGGCGGCGACCGGCCAGCCGATCGTTGTCCGCGATGCGCTCGAGCGCGCCGTGACGCTGCCCGCACCGCCACAGCGGATCGTGACGATTTTCGCCTCCAACACGGAGATGGTCGCGGCACTCGGCCTCACCGATCGCATCGTCGGCATCGAGGCCTATACGCGCTATCCGCCCGAGGTCCTGAGCAAGCCCCTGGTCGGCGGCCGGCTCGGCTTCTCGGTCGATGCGGTGGTGGCCTTGCAGCCGGATCTCGTCGTCGTCACGCCGGCACGGCAAGCCGTCAATCAGCTCCTCGACCCGATGCAGCGGCTCGGCGTTCCGGTGCTCGTGCTGCTGCAGCGAAGCGTGCCGGAAATCTTCGCCAACATTCGCCTGTTGGGACGAGTGGCCGGTGTGCCGGACCGGGGCGAGGTCCTGGCAGGACACCTTGAAGCCCGTCTTGCCAGCGTCATGCGGCGCGTCGACGATCGCAAACGGCCGCGTGCGGTCATGATCACGGGCCGGCTCGGCAACGGACTTCTGCTGATGGCGCGTCCCGGCACCTACACCGGCGATGCGATCGAGCTTGCCGGTGGCCGTTTCGCGCTCGATGGCCGCGCAGCAATTTCCCAGGTATCTCCCGAAGCGATCCTCGACGCCGATCCCGATGTGCTGCTCTATGCCGGATCCACCGCCGATCGCGACGAGCTGATCGCGCGGCCGGGCTGGAGCGAGATGCGGGCGGTGAAGACGCGGCGGGCATATGCGGTCGGCCGCGCCGAGCTGCTGATCCCCGGACCGCGCATCGTCGACGGCGTCGAGCGCCTCGCCGCGCTGTTGCATCCGGTGGCCTCGGAGCAATGAAGGTCTGGCTCGTCCTGGTGCTCGTCCTTGCCGGCGCCCTGGCGCTGGCGGCATGCGCGGGTCACGACTGGGCAAGCCCGGTCGACCTTGCGCGCGCGCTCGCCGGCGATGGCGACATGCGAAGCCGTCTTCTGTTCGAGTGGCGGATGCCGCGCGTGCTCGCCGCAGCGCTCGTTGGTGTCCTGCTCGGACTTGGCGGCGCGGTTTTCCAAGGCGTCTTTCGCAATCCGCTGGCGGAGCCCTATCTGCTCGGGTCGGCCGGCGGAGCGGCGCTGGGCGCGACCGTAGCCCTCCTCGTCCCGCTCGGGATCCCGCAATCGCTGCTTCTTCCAGTGCTTGCGTTCGCCGGCGCCTGGGGCGCGACCGTCCTCGTCCTCGGCGTCTCGCGCGTGGCCGGCGCCGTCGATGCCGCCGGCATATTGCTGGCGGGCGTGGCCATCGCCGCGGTGCTGGGGGCGTTGCGCTCCTTCTTCATGCTGGCGCTCTCGGACGAGACGGTGAGCCTGCAGATCGTGCTGAGCTGGGTGCTCGGCGGCGTGCAGACCCCGACCTGGCCGGTGCTCGGCCTGCTGGCGCTGTTGTCGGCGGCGTGCCTCGGTCTCACGCTGCTGTTCGCCCGCGGGCTCGACGTGATCGGGCTGGGCGAGACCATGGCGGTCGCGTTCGGTCTCGACGTGCGGCGGTTCGTCACCATGGCGGTGCTTGCGGGCGCGGTGGTGGTCGCCGCCGCCGTCGCCTTCGGCGGCCTGGTCGCGTTCGTCGGTCTGGCGGCGCCGCATATTGCGCGCTGGCTGGTCGGTCCGCTGCATCGCGTTCTGCTGCCGGCTTCGGCGCTGGTCGGCGCCTCGATCGTCACCATCGCCGACGCGATCGCGCGCGCGGCGTTGCCGCCCTCCGAGATCCCGCTTGGGCTGGTGACCGCGGTCGCAGGAGGGCCGTTCTTCATCGTGCTTCTCGCCCGCAGGCTGCGCGCATGAGCACGATCTCGGCCGATGGGCTGGTGCTCAGCCGCGGCGGTGCAGTGCTGCTCGCGGAGATATCGCTTGCGCTCGATCCCGGCAGCTCGGTTGCCGTCATCGGTCCCAACGGGGCGGGCAAGTCGATGCTGCTGAAGACGCTCGCCGGCATCGAACGGCCGACCGCAGGCGAGGTTCGCATCGGCGGCCACGACCTGACGCGCATCTCCAGTGCGGCGCGCGCGAGAGAGATCGGTTACCTGCCGCAGCATTTCGAGCCGCACTGGGATCTGCGCGTCGCCGATCTCGTGCGGCTCGGGGCCGGGCGGACAGGTCATCCGGAGGTGGGTGCGCTCGAACGGGTGATCGCCACGTTCGAGCTTGGCCTGTTGCAGGACCGGCGTTGGTCGACGCTATCGGGCGGGGAGCGCGCGCGCGTACTGCTCGCCATGGTGCTCGCGGTCGATCCGCCGGCTTTGCTGGCGGACGAGCCCGCCGCCAGCCTCGACATCAGGCACCGAATCGAGGTCGTGCGAACTCTGGTGCGGCGCGCGGCCGATCGGCTGTGCCTCGTGGTGATGCATGATCTCGAGCTTGCCTTCCGTTTCTTCGACAGGGTCATCGTGATGGACCGCGGCCGCATCGTCGCTCACGGCCGGGCGCAGGACGTATTCGACGATCCGCGCCTCGACGACGCTTTCGGGGTGAGGTTCGAGCGGCTGAAGACGCCTTATGGCGGCCTGCTTCGTGTCAAATGATCGAGCTCGCTTCCCGGTGGGCTTCACCTCATGACCACATCCTCGCGGCCCTGGTACACCATTCTCTACGTGCAGGTGCTGATCGCCATCGCGGTCGGCATTCTGATCGGCCATTACTTTCCCGGTACGGCCGTCGCGCTCAAACCGCTCGGCGACGGCTTCATCTCGCTCATCAAGATGATGATCGGGCCGGTCATCTTCTGCACGGTCGTGCACGGCATCGGCTCGATGCGCGACCTCAAGAAGGTCGGCCGGGTCGGCGTCAAGACGCTGTTCTATTTCGAGGCGGTGTCGACCTTGGCGCTCGCGCTCGGGCTGCTGGTCGGCGAGCTCTTGGAGCCCGGCAAGGGTTTCAACATAGACCCGGCCACGCTCGATCCCCGTGCGGTCGAGAGTTACGTCCACCGCGCCCAGGGGGAGGGCTTCGTCGCCCACCTCCTGGCGATCATTCCCGAGACCTTCATCGGCGCCTTTGCCAAGGGCGACCTCCTGCAGATCCTGCTGATCTCCATCCTGACCGGCTTCGCCATCGCCCAGCTGGGTGAATTGGGCGAGCGCATCAACGGCGTCATCGAGGCGATGGCGAAAGTCTTCTTCGGCATCATCGGCATCATCGTGCGCGCGGCGCCGATCGGCGCGTTCGGCGCCATGGCCTTCACCGTCGGGGCCTACGGCGTGGCCTCGCTGGTGAACCTGGTCGAGCTGATCGCCACGTTCTATCTCACCAGCCTGCTGTTCGTGCTGGTCGTGCTCGGCACCATCGCCCGCCTCGCCGGCTTCTCCATCCTCGCTTCCTCGCCTACATCAAGGATGAGCTGCTGATCGTGTTCGGCACCAGCTCGTCGGAGACGGTGCTGCCCCACATGATCCAGAAGATGCAGCGCCTCGGGGCCTCGAAATCGGTCGTCGGCCTGGTGATCCCGACCGGCTACAGCTTCAATCTCGACGGCACCAACATCTACATGACCTTGGCGACGCTGTTCCTCGCGCAGGCGACCAACACGCCGCTGACCCTCTCCCAGGAGCTCGGCATCCTGGCGATCGCCATGATCACCTCGAAGGGCGCGTCGGGCGTGACGGGCGCGGGCTTCGTGACGCTCGCGGCCACGCTCGCGATCGTGCCCGACATCCCGATCCAGTCGCTCGCCATCCTGCTCGGCATCGACAAGTTCATGAGCGAATGCCGCGCACTGACCAACCTCATCGGCAACGGCGTCGCCACCATCGTCATCAGCCGCTGGGAGGGCGAGCTCGATGCCGACAAGCTGCACGCGGCGATGAAGCATCCGGTCGCGTTCGGCGAGGAGCTGGAGAAGGAGCCGGCGTAGGATATCAGCTCGCGACCGGCTGCGGCGCGGCGAGAAAATTGCGCGTCGCGTACCACAGCAGGTGGCGGTTGTTGCTGTAGCCCGGGCTGTGCGCGGTGTGCGGCAGGATCACGAACTGGCGGTCGCCGTTCGGCAGCTGCTGATAGAAATCGAGCAGGTCCTCGGTGGTGGAGTTGCCGTCGTGGACGCCGCGGAGCATCAGCACCGGCGCGAGCACCTTCTTGGGATCGACCAGCGGCAGATGGGCCGCCATGTCGAGATAGGTTCCGGTCGGCACCTGGTCACCGAACTTGAGCTCGGCGGCCGCGATCGCCTCGGGCACGGCCATGTCGTAGCTCGCGGCGTGGCCGTCGCGCGTGAAGATCGAACGGATCATGGCCGCGTCGCGCTTGCGGCGATTGTTGTTGCGGTAGAGCTCGACTTGTCGTGCGCGGTTGCCGATTTCGGGCGCGCCGGTGCCCTTATAGGTGAAGGCGACCAGCACCAGCCGGTCCACCCGCTCGGGCTGCGCCTGCGCGAAGGCCGCGGCGCGGATGGCGCCGGACGAGGTGCCGTAGAAATGCATCTTCGGCTGCCCGCTCTCGTGCGCCACCACCGGGATGGCGGCCTTGAGGTCCTCGACGCCGCTGGCGATGTCGGAGTTGTTTCCCGAACTGCCGGAGTGGCCGTAACCGTCGTGGTCCATCGTCCACACGTCGTAGCCGTAGCGCGCGAGCACGTTCATGAGCGAGTACTCGCCCTTGCCCGGCACGGTCAGGTCGTACGAGGACCGCGCCGAATTCGAGGAGCCGTGCACCAGGAAGATGAGCGGGAGCGGCGCTTCGCCCGGTTTCGGCGCGCCGACGCGCTTGCGCCAGAGATTGAGCGCGACGTCCCCCTTCTTGGCCCAGTATTCGGCGCTCCAGATCGGGCCGTCGCTCGCTTGTGCCACCCCGGCGCCGGTCGTCTGCGCCTGCGCCGTGGACGCAAGGCCCGATGCCAGCCCCGCCCCGACCCCCAGCCCCGCTCCCTTGAGAACGGTGCGGCGCGCAATTGCATGGTCGGGCGGCAGGTAGGTCGAGGTCATGGCGTTCTCCCAGTCTCGGCAGGCCCAGCGTCTTTACCGGCCGCGCGCGGCCATTTTGCGCTGCCGGCAACCGGCCGCGACCCTATCAGATCGCCGCCGCGACCGGCAGATAGGGCATGTGGCAAATCCTGGGCGAGCGAGCGGACCTGTCGCAGGCGAGAGCCTCGCGCGCGCACGGGAGTTTTGCTAATCGTTGCCGTCCATCGGCTCGCACCGCCCGCTTACGGGGGGTCGTTGCAACGCCAGGATTGGAAA
Organism: uncultured Alphaproteobacteria bacterium; assembly: GCA_963827585.1. Lineage (GTDB taxonomy): Bacteria > Pseudomonadota > Alphaproteobacteria > Rhizobiales > Xanthobacteraceae > VAZQ01. The sequence continues at coordinate 184,781 of CAWHCK010000060.1, read as the reverse complement.
TCGGGCGTGGCAACGACGATATGAGGACTGCGGAACCTCCCGGGAGATGACGTGACGGACCGGCCGATGCAGGGATCAGAGGATCGTGAACGCAGGGTGCTCGATGCGGTGCATCGGGCTGCGCTGTTCCTCGACCGAAGGATCGGCTGGAACCGGCTCGGAGTCGTGCTCAGCCTCGCCATCATCGCCATCGCGGTCGTGGTGCTCTATCGCATCCTGCATACCATCAGCGGCCCCGAGGTCGTCGAGGCCCTGGTGATGACGGATTGGCGCAACGTCGCGCTCGCCGCGCTGTTCGTCGCCGGCGGATACTTCACGCTGACGTTCTATGACCTGTTCGCTTTGCGCACGATCGGACGCAACGACGTGCCGTATCGGGTGGCGGCGCTCGCCGGCTTCACCAGCTATTCCGTCGGGCACAATGTGGGCGCGAGCGTATTGACCGGCGGCGCGGTGCGCTACCGCGTCTACTCGGCCTGGGGTCTCAATGCCATCGATGTCGCCAAGATCTGTTTCGTCGCCGGGCTGACCTTCTGGCTCGGCAATGCCACCGTGCTCGGGCTCGGCATCGCCTATGAGCCGCTCGCCGCCAGCGCTATCGACCAGTTGCCGGCCTGGCTCAACCGCAGCGGCGCAATCGTGATCCTGCTCGTGCTGGCGCTCTACGTCGTCTGGGTGTGGCGGCACCCGCGCGTGGTCGGCCGCGAGGGCTGGAGCGTCACGTTGCCCGGCGGGCCGCTGACGCTGCTGCAGATCGGGATCGGCATCGTCGATCTCGGATTCTGCGCGCTCGCCATGTACATGCTGGTGCCGGACGACCCCCATATCGGCTTTGTCACGCTCGCCGTGATCTTCGTCGCCGCCACGCTGCTCGGCTTTGCGAGCCACGCGCCGGGCGGCATCGGGGTTTTCGACGCGGCCATGCTGGTCGCGCTGTGGGAGTTCGACAAGGAAGAGGTGGTCGCCGGCCTGCTGCTGTTCCGGCTGCTCTATTACATCATTCCGTTCACGCTCTCGCTCCTGATCCTGGGCGGCCGCGAGCTCGTTCTCGCCGTGCGCGGCACGCACCTGCCGCCGGTCGTGGCGCTGCCCTCGCTCGCCCCGACCGACGTGGAGACGCCGCCCGATGCGAGCGAGGAGCAGGCCGGTCCGCGCGGCAATTAAACCTAAGATGATGCTTCTGCGGATTCTCGCCGCCACCCATTCGCTGACGATCACGGTCGCGAGGATCATGAGCAGAATGAGGGTGACTTGCGGCCAGGCCAGCACATTGAGCGAGGACTCGAGCGCCAATCCAAGGCCGCCGGCCCCGACCAGGCCCAGAACGGTGGATTCGCGGATGTTGATGTCCCAGCGGAACACGCTGATCGACGCGAAGGCCGGCACGATCTGCGGCGCGATGCCGTAGATCATGACCTGGGCGGGACCAGCTCCGGTGGCACGGATGGCTTCGACCTGGCTCTCGTCGATCTCCTCGATCGCCTCGTACAGCAACTTGCCGATGAAGCCGATGGAGCGCAGCGCAATGGCGATGATTTCGGCGAGCACGCCCGGACCGAGAATGGTCACCAGGACCAAGCCCCAGATCAGCGACGTTGATCGAGCGCGACGCCACGATGATCAGGAGCGCGAGCGGCCGGATCAAGGCGACGCTCGGCGTGGTGTTGCGCGCGGCCAGAAACGCGACCGGCGTGGCCAGAATGATCGCCAGCAGCGTCCCCATGGTCGCCATGTTGATGGTGTCCCACAACGGCCGCCACAACCGCTCGGCATAGGACCAGCGCGGCGGCAGCATGCGTCCGAATATGTCGGCCGCCTGCTGGGGCGCGGTCGCGACAAAGTCCCAGATCGTGTCCGCGGTCATGACCCGCCAGCAGAACACCGTGAGCGCGACCAGCGCGAGCCAGCCCGAGAAGCGCAGCAGCTCGGTCGCCCGCGGCATCTGCCGCCAGGCGCGATGTCCATTGGAGAGCACGAGGACGGGCATCACTGGATCCTGCCGCGGATGAAGCTCGACGCGTACTCGCAGGCCATGACAATGACGATGATGAGAATGAGGATTGCCGCGGCGTCGTCGAATTCGTAGCGGTCGAGCGCGGTGTTGAGCGTGGCTCCGATGCCGCCGGCGCCGACGATGCCGACCACCGCCGACTCCCGGAAATTGATGTCGAGCCGGTAGAGCGACAGGCCGACGAGCCGCGGCGTCACTTGCGGCGTGACCCCCCAGGCCACCAGTTGCCACCAGGACGCCCCGGTCGCGCGCACCGCCTCCATCTGCGACGGGTCGACCTCCTCGATGTCGTCGGCCAGGAGCTTGCCGAGAAAGCCGATGGTCGACAGCGACAGCGTGAGAAAGCCCGCGAGCGGACCAAAGCCGAACATGGCCACGAAGAAGATCGCGATGATCACTTCCTGAAAGGCGCGGGCGAAGGCGATCACCCCCCGGCAGCACAGATAAAGCCACGTCGGAGCGAGGTTGCGCGCTGCGCCCAGGGCGAACGGCACCGACAGCGCAATGCCGGCCACCGTCGACGTGACCGTCATGGTGAGACTTTCGATCATCCCATCGAGAATGTCGCCCCAGCGCGAGGTAAAATCCGGAACCAGGAAGCCCGACAGCAGGCGTGCCGGCGCGGCCGAGCCCCTCCGAGACCCGCGCCCAATTGACGTCGATCGGTGCCGATGCCGACGACAAGATAGGCGAGCGCGGCGAACGCCAGCCCCCACCGCAGCCGCGAATCCGCGATCAGCGGGGGCGGGCGCCAGCGGCGCGGATAGGCTGCTGCAGCGGTCGCCGTCGCTCATGCGGCGCCGGCGGCGATCCGCCGCTCCGCCTCGACGGCGAGATCGTCCGCCCCGGCATGATCGTCGTCGTCCTTGGCCGCGGTCTTGGTCCAGTCTTCTTCGCCGTAGATGGTCGTGAGCACGTCGGCCGTGAGGCGATCGGAGGGACCGTCGTAGACCACCCTGCCGGCCCGCAGGCCGACGATCCGCGGCAGGAACATCTGTGCCAAGCCGACGTCGTGGATATTGACGATGGCAGCGAGACCGCGCTCGCTGCAGACCTCGATCAGCAGCCGCATCACCTGCCGCGACGTCTTCGGGTCGAGGCTCGCGGTCGGCTCGTCCACCAGCAGCAGCTCCGGTCCCTGGATCAGCGCACGGGCGATGCCGACGCGCTGGCGCTGGCCGCCGGACAAGGCGTCCGCCCGCTTGTCCACCTGGTCCGTCAATCCGACGCGGTCGAGCAAGGCAAACGCCTGAGCGATGTCATTGTGCGGGAAGCGCCGGAACCAGCTCGCCCAGAAGCCGACATAGCCGAGCCGCCCGGAGAGCACGTTCTCCATCACGGTGAGACGCTCGATCAGCGCGAACTCCTGAAAGATCATGCCGATGCGCCGCCTGACCCGTCGCAGGTCGCGGCGGCCGAGCGCCGTGATCTCGGTGTCGCCCAGGAAGACCTTGCCGCCCGACGGCTCGACCAGGCGATTGACACAGCGGATCAGCGTTGATTTGCCTGCCCCGGAGGGGCCGATCAGGCCGATGATTTCCCCGCTACCGACCGACAGGGATACGCCGGACAACGCGGCGTCTTCCGAACGATAGGTCTTGTCGAGCCCTTCGATCCTCAGCATCAAGCATTGGTAGCATCATTTGCAAGCATAGGACACGCCGAGCGCCTGATCGATCTGGCGCACGACAGCCCAATGCTCCTTGAACGTGATCGGAATGAACTTCTCCTGCGGCGGCTCGGTATGCTTGAATTCGTCGAGCAGCGCCGAGCCCTCCCACTTGAAGGAGAAGAACGCCTCCTTCACCTTCGCCGCGAGCTCGGGCTTCAGGTTATAGGCGTACCCGTACCCGGTCGTGGGAAACGTCTGCGACCTGTAGATGGTCTTGACCTGGTCGGCCTTGATCACATTGCGGGCGATCATCCGGTACAGCACCGAATTGGCGATCGATGCCGCCGGATAGTCCTTGTTGGCGACGCCGAGCACCGAGGTGTCGTGCTTGCCGGAGAACACGGGCTCGAAATCCTTGCCGGCCTCGAGCTTGAATTGCTGCCGCAGGAGCGCCGAAGGGACCTTGTATCCCGAGTTCGAGGTTTCGGAGGTGAAGGCGAGCTTCTTGCCCTTGATGTCCTCGACCTTCTCGATGCCGGAGCCTGGATAGGTGATGATCTCCATCTCGTAGCCGAACTTGTTGTCGTTCGACGCCATCATCGCGAACGGAACGAAGCCCGCGCACGCCACCGCGAGGGGATTGCCGCCGGTATTGAAACCGGTCACATGCAGCCGCCCCGCCCGCATCGCCTCGAGTTGCGCGGCGTTCGACTGAACCGGAAAGAAGACGACCTTCTTGCCCGTGACCTTGGCGAGGTGATCGAGGAAGCCCTGCCAGACCTTGGCATAGACCGCGGGGTCCTCGACCGGTGTATAGGCGAACACGAGGGTGGCGGGATCGACCCAATCCTTCGCCGCGGTCGGCGTGTCGGCCACCATGTCGCCGTCCGCATCGGTGTAGCGGGGATCGAGCTTGAACTGAGCCGACGCCAAGGTCGGCAGGGCGGCAAGGGCGAGGATCACTGCCAGCCGCGCAAGTTTGAGGGGGAACCCCATACGGCCTTCTCCTGTGTGGGCGACTGGCTGATTAAGACGTAAGATGACAGAATCATTACATCTCCCGCTCGCTGGGTTTATCCCGGCCAACAAGCATATTTCGGTGGACGCCGTCAGCATAGGCGAACATCATGACGGTTCATTTGGCTCTGGCGGTCGGATAAGCACCGCTGCAAGCGGGCCTCCTGAAATTTGCAATCTTCGGGACGTACCGGGCGCGGCCGCTCGCTCCAATCCAAGAGCAACTAGTGCCCCGAACCCGAAGTTCGCACGCCTTTGCCGCCAGTCCGATTGCGAACTTCGGGTTCAAGAGGGGCACTAGAATCATAGAGCTGCTAGTGTCCTTCGATACCGAAGTTCGTATCGGAGGGTGCTGCGGGATCATACGAACTTCGGAATCGGGACACTAGCGCAGGACCTAGCCATGACCGATGTCGACAGCAAAGTATTCAACGTCCTCTTTCTCTGCACCGGCAACTCGGCCCGTTCGATCATGGCCGAGGCCATCCTCAATCGCGAGGGGCGGCCGCACTTCCGCGCCTTCTCGGCCGGAAGCCAGCCCAAGGGCAGCGTCCATCCCTATGCCCTCACGCTCCTGCGGGACCTCAATTACGACGTCAGCGGCTTTCGCTCCAAGAGCTGGAGCGAATTCGCGCGCCCCGACGCGCCCACGCTCGATTTGGTCTTCACGGTCTGCGACGACGCGGCGGCGGAGGCCTGTCCGGTATGGCCGGGCCAGCCGATGACGGCGCATTGGGGCATACCCGATCCCGCCGCAGCGACCGGCAACGAGGCCGAGCGCCACCTCGCCTTCGACGAGGCCTATCGCATGCTCAACAATCGCATCTCGGTCCTCGTCAGCCTGCCGATCGCCTCGCTCGACAAGCTCGTGCTGCAGGAGCATCTCGATGCCATCGGCAAGAGCAGGGGCGCGGACAGGGCGCCGGCCACTGCGGCCGGGTGAGCAAGGCTTCATTTCGATCGTCATCATTTCGATCGTCGTCGAAATGGCGTTGACATCCGGCACATTATTCAATATTCGTTGAAATATGGAAAAATCAGATGCCATCGCGGCCTTGGCCGCGCTGGCCCAGGACCATCGCCTGGAGACCTACCGCCGCCTGGTGCAGGCCGGACCGGACGGCATGCCGGCGGGAGAGGTCGCGGCGGCGGTCGGCCTTCCCCCCAACACGCTCACCTTCCACCTCGACCGCCTGCGTCAGGCAGGTCTGGTCACGGTCCGGCGTGAAGGCCGCTCGATGATCTATGCCGCGCGCTACGACACCATGAACGCGCTGCTCGGCTATCTCACCGAAAACTGCTGCAAGGGTGCGAAGGATGCCTGCGCGCCCGCTGCCGCGTGCAAGCCCGCCCGCAGCAAACGCATCAAGGTTCCGGCTTGAAAGGAGCTGCGTCATGAAGCGCATGCACGTGCACGTCGCCGTCGGTGATCTCGATCAGTCGATCCGATTCTATTCGGCGCTGTTCGCCGCCGAGCCCGCCGTGGTCAAGCCGGACTACGCCAAATGGATGCTGGACGATCCGCGCGTGAACTTCGCGATCTCGACCCGCGGCAAGCAGCCCGGCCTCGATCATCTCGGCATCCAGGTCGAGAGCAAGGGCGAGTTGAGCGATGTCTATGCGCGCCTGCGCCAAGCCGGGGGAGATATCCTCGAGCAGGGACAGACGACGTGTTGCTACGCCCAGTCCGAAAAGTCCTGGATCGACGACCCTGCGGGGATCTCCTGGGAGGCGTTCTTCACCACCGGCGAGAGCACCGATTACGGCGTCAGCGTCGAACGAAGCCCGCGGGTGGCGCACGCCGAGGCCTGTTGCGCTCCGCAGCCCGCCCCGGCGGTCCAGGACTCATCGGCCGCTCGCGTCGCGAGCGTTGCCACGTGAGCGCCGTCTCAACCGAATGAGCGCGGCGCCGTTCCCGCTCTCTCGGCGGCTGCTGGCGGAGGCGCTGGGCACCGCCATCCTGGTCGCGACCGTCGTCGGCTCCGGCATCATGGCCGAACGGCTTGCCGGCGGGAATCAGGCGATCGCGCTGCTCGGCAATACGATTCCGACCGGCGCCATCCTGGTCGTGCTGATCACGATTCTCGGCCCGGTCTCGGGCGCCCATTTCAATCCCGCCGTCAGCCTGGTGTTTGCCGGCCGGGGCGAGTTTCCGTGGCGCGAGCTCACGCCCTATGTCGTGGCGCAATGCCTCGGCGGCATTTGCGGCACGGTGATCGCGCATCTGATGTTCGATCTTGCGCCGCTCATGATCGGCACCACGACGCGCAGCGGGCTGGCGCAATGGTTTGCGGAAGCGGTGGCCACGTTCACCCTCGTGCTCGCGATCCTCGGCGGCATCCGCTACGCGCCGCAGGCGATCCCGTGGCTGGTGGGGTTGACCATCACGGCGGCCTACTGGTTCACGTCGTCGACCTCGTTCGCCAATCCCGCGGTGACGCTGGCGCGCGGCTTTACCACGACCTTCGCCGGCATCGCGATCAATCACGTGCCGGGTTTCGTCGTGGCGCAACTGATCGGCGCCGTGATCGGGGGTTTCGTCGCGACGGTGCTGTTTCGACCGCCGATGTCGCCGGCCGCGGACAAGCAAATCGCAGGGTAGCTTTTTCTTGACTGGCGATCGTCGGGCTTGTGAGCCCGATCGGGAGAACCGCGCGGATGCCGGGTGAATCGACCATCATATTGGGGATCGAGATACCCTCGACTTCGCCAACCTTCCTGACTGTCGTGGGCTTTCATATCGCCGTCGGGCTTGCCGCCGTGGTTGTCGGCATCATTGCGATGTTCAGCAAGAAGGGCCGAGGGCGGCATTCGACGTTCGGACAGATTTACTATTGGCTGCTGTTGACGGTTTTTGTGTCCGCCACGTTCCTCGCCGTGATGCGTTGGGCCGAGAATTATCACTTGTTCATTCTCGGGACGCTCTCGTTCGCGGCAGCATATCTCGGCCGCACCGCTCTCCTGCGACGTTGGCGCAATTGGGTGAAACTGCACATCGTCGGCATGGGAACGTCTTACGTGCTGATGCTGACCGCTTTCTACGTAGACAACGGAAAGATGCTGCCGATTTGGAAGGAGCTTCCGCCGATTGCCTACTGGCTGCTGCCTGGAATGGTCGGGGTGCCGCTCATCGTTCGTGCTCTGCTGGGCCACCCTCTGACGCGGAATCCGCGCCGAATTTGATCAGATCGAACTCGCTGACCGGTGCGATTTTCTGGACTACGTTACTGATCTCGCGCGGCGCACGCGTTCCATTCCAACGTGCATCACCCGCGGGTCCATCCTTCCGGGATGCGCAAATTCGCGGCAAACGCCGCAATCCCGGACAAGCACCGAATGAACACGTCGCTAGTTTCGCAGGTAGTCGAATTGGACGAGCTGAATTCAAGCTGTCTCATGCATCACCGCCAACCCGCGCAACGGCGAGGTCATCCCGGTCCGCAGCAAGACCGGCATGCTGCACGAGAATTCCGCGACCGACGGTCTTTCCTGAAGACTATCGGGGGCGCAGGGCTTGCCGCTGCATCGGTGCTGCGCTCGGGCGCGATGCTTATTGGGTCGGGACCCGCGCTGCTGGACTCCAGCCGCGCGGCCGCGGCAGGACGCGAGCCACTGATCCAACCACCGGAAATTCGGAGCCGGAACGGCGTGCTCTCCGCCACTATCACGGCCGCGCCGAGCCGGGTGCAGCTCGGCGAATATGCATTCCCCGGATTTGTCTACAACGACGCCTACCTGCCGCCGCTGCTCAGGGTACGCCTCGGCGACGTCATGCGGATCACGTTCAGGAACAAGCTGCCCGATGATCCCTCGAATTTGCATTTCCACGGCATGAGCGTGTCGCCGCAGGGCAATAGTGACAACGCCTTCGTCCACGTGCATCCGGGTCACGTGTTCGACTACGAGGTGCGCATTCCCGCCACCGGTCGCCAGGGCCCCGGTTTGTTCTGGTACCATCCGCACGCGCATGGCTTCGTCGCCAAGCAAATGCTTGGTGGCATGTCCGGTGGACTCGTTGTGGACGGTTCCGAAAAATTCTTTCCAATCCTGGAGGGCCTGCCGGAACAGTTCTTCCTCATCAAGCATGCGGAGCCCGGCGACGACAACGAAATCATCTCGATCAATGGCCAACTGAACCCGATGGTGCAGATCCGCCCGGGAGAAATGCGCTTCTGGCGGATCGCCAATATTGGCGCCACGCTCTTCATCAAATTTCAAATCGAGGGCATGCCTCTCTACGTATTGGCGACGGATGGCCATCCGCTGTCGCAGCCGCGCAAGATGACCGAATTCTTCCTCGGACCCGGTCAGCGGATCGACGCCATCGCGATCGGGCCGCAAGCCGGCGAATACGTCATGCGAACCATTCCCTTTCAGAACCAGGCATGGAAGAAGCCGGATCCGGCCCAGCAACTGGCGACGATCGTGGCCGTCGGATCGGGGCCGGCGCGAGCCGATGCCGAAACCGAGGTCTTGCGCCAGCATGTCGACGGTGCGCGGTGGATCGACGACGTGCGATCCGCCACGATCGCACGCCGACGCACACTGGAGTATTCGAGGACACCCGATCGGCATGCGTTCATGATCGATGGGCGCGTCATGGACGAGAACCGTGTCGACCAGACCGTGAAACTCGGCGACACCGAGGAGTGGACCGTCGTCAACACGGATCAGCAGTATCACAGCTTCCATATCCACCAGACCGCCTTCCTCGTGACCGAGATCAACGGGATCCGTCAGAACGAGGACAGTCTGCGAGACACGTTCTCGGCGCCGCCGGCGACCGATCACGGGCCGGGCGTGTTGAAGGTGGTCATCCCCTTCACCGATCCGGTGATCGTCGGGCGTTTCGTCTATCACTGTCACGCTGTCGACCACGAGGATAAGGGGATGATGGGCGTCGTCGAGGTCGTCGCCTGAGAAACGCAGCAATCTTCCTGGTGCCGGTTTTCCGAAAAGATCATGCTCAAACAAAAAGCTAGAGCGTGATTGCGACTCAACCTAAAGCAATCACGCTCCAGTCCCGATTCCGAGTTCGTATGATCCAGCGGCGTGAACCTCAGTCGCGGCGGGCGAAGCGGCCGATCACGTATCCGATGCCGAGGGCGACAGCGGCAGCCGTGTATGGGCGCTGCTCGATGGTCGTGCGCAGGAAGTCCTCGGCCTCGCTGGCCCGGTCGCGCACGGCTTCCGCGGCGTTGGCCGCTGTCTCCTTGGCCTGGCCGTAGAACTCCTCGATCTGTCCCTCGGCCTGTCTTGCCTTGCCCCGCACCTGGGTTTCCAGATCGCCGGTGGCTCGTCCGACACCTTCTTCCACCTTGCCGCCGAGGTTCTTGGCGGCGCCGGTCAATCGATCTTCGTTCATGGGCGTGTTCCTCATGATGGTGATGAATTCTCAACAGCCGGCATCGGCGCCAGTTCCGCCTTTTCACCCTCGAAGGTCTGGATGTTTCGTTTTGCCGCGCCGCGCAGAGCGATCGGTACTACGCTGTCCGCGCCAAGGCGCGGCGATCCTCGACATCCGGCTTGCGGCGGGCGAGCCATTGTATCCCGATGCCGGCAGCGAGCACCCCGACGGCTATCAGCGGAACGAGCTTGCGCCCGCCGATGGCGCGGCTCCCTCGCATCGCCACGGCTAGGAGCCCCGGGTCGAGCCACGGCACATTCCGGCGGGCAGCGAGCGCCAGCTCGGCACGTTCGATGGTCCGGCGACGCGACCAAAAGCAGCAGGCAACCGCAATGATCGTAATCAGCAGAAAGAATTCCGCCGAGCGCCAGCGCGGCGATCAATGGCTCATAGCGGTCGGCCAACCAGATGAAGGCGGTTGCGAGGACGAAACCGAAGGTAACCACCCCGAACACGACCGCGACGAGCGCCCAGACGAACAGATCGGAACTCAGGCCGGTCTTCGCCTTGGCCTGCAATTCCAGATATCGGCGCCACCCGCCCATTCAGCGTTTCTCCGGCCTAGAGCGTGATTGCTTTATGCAAGTCGCACGCTCTAGCTTTGTTTGAGCATGATCTTTTCGGAAAACCGGTACCCACTTTTCCGGATCAAGCTCTAGCGTGCCCACATTGCGCCCAGCAAGAAACCCAGACCCACCGCCAACAACAAAGTCGTGTAAGGCCGCCGTTCCAGAGACTTGTCGATCGCGTCGGCCACGTTGTCTCGAACGTCCCGCACGGCGTCGACGGCTCCCGCGCCTTGGTCCTGGGCATCCGAGACGACCCTTCGGACATTCGCACGTTTGGCCATGAGCTCTCCTGTTTCGCGAAATCCTTCCCTGTACGAAACCGAGTATGAACAAGAAAGTTCCGGGGTGACCGCGGCATCAGCCAGAGGTCGCTGCGGCCGCGGCCCGGCTCGCTGCCTGCGACGGGCAACGTCAGTCCGCCTTCTGATGGAGCGGAAACTGATAGAGGTCGGCATCGGCGTCGGGCCGGCCGGCGATCGCGCCGGCAATGACGGCGGCCGCGATGGCGGCATAGGTCGTGCCGTTGCCGCCGTAGCCGAGCGCGATCCAGCAATGCGGCATGTGCGGAAGCGGCCCGATGATCGGCAAGCCTGTCTTGGTTTCGCCAAAGGCGCCGGTCCACGCGAACTCCACGGTCGTGTCGAGCTTCGGCAAGAGCCGGTGCAGTTTGCGCCGCAGCATCTCGGTCTTGCGGCTCAACAATGCGTCGCGTTTCTCCTCGTCCGAGATGCCCTCGTCTCCGCCGCCGCAGATCACCCGGCCGTCCGACGTTGTCCGGATATAGAGATAGGGATCGGACGCTTCCCAGACGCAGCACTCGCCCGGCCACAGGCGCCGCCGCTCCTGCGGGACCGTTGCGATCGCCCATGTGGAGTTGATCTTGTGATAGCGGCGAGGAACGCCGTCGGGCAACTCGTAACCGGTCGCGAAAACAAGTTGACCGCACTGGATGCGGCGTCCGTCGGCCGCCGTCACCGTCACGCTGCCTCTATTCGGCGTGACGTTCGTCATTTCCACCGGCGCGAACACGCGCGCGCCGTTGGCCGCCGCGGCATTCAATAGCGCGAGCGTGCTTTTCCTTGGATCGATCACGAGATTGCCATAGCCCATGAGGGCGGCGGCCCGCGCGATCCCGTACCGGTCGTGCAGCGCCTTGCGATTCAGGAAACGACTCGGCAATCCGCTGGCCTGCCGCGCCTCGTGCTCGCGTTGAAGCTCTTTTCGTCCAAGGACGTTGCCGGCAAGGTAGAGCGAGTCACGGCGCGCGATATCGGCGAGCCCAAGTTCTCCGAGCCGGACGGCGAGCGATTCCACGGCGAGGCGCGATCGGCGCCAGGCGCGGACGGCTTTCTCCTTGCCGATCTTGCGGGTGAGTGTGATCAGTGGCGTGTCGCTCTCGTAGAGCACGAGCGCAGTGCTTGCCATGGTCGAGCCCCTGGCAAGGCCGCGCTTGTCGACGACGGCGACTTTCACTCCGGCGGCTGCGAGCGCATCGGCGATGCTGGCCCCGGTGATCCCCGCGCCCATCACCAGCACATCGGTCTTGATGTCCCGAGAGAGACTCGCGTGTGGCACACGGTGGCGCGCGGCGGCCTTGCCATACTGGACGGCCGCTTCGCAGATCCTTTGGCCTGGTTGCCACTGAACAATCCGTGGTCACGATTCATCGATGCGGTGAACCCGCGCGATGCACAATCTTAGCCGGTTTGGTGGCAGCGCCAGATCGTTCATTGGAACGTGAAAAAGCCGCGGCAATCCCAAGTCTCGCCTGGGGGCCTGAGGGACGATGAGGTAACACGAAATGCCGGGTGATCGCGATTGGTTCCCTCGGAGCGATCGGCGGCGAGCCAGCGGCGCGAAACCCTGATCGCACAAGGAACCTAGTGTTCGGGAAAGTCGTTTTCGAACGCACGGGTTGACCCCTCGCACCAAAGGACGACGCTCATGGGACTGTTTTCGAAAGACATCCAGACGATGGACGATCTGCTGCTCCACGGCCTGCAGGACATCTACTACGCCGAAAACCAGATCGTGAAATCTCTGCCTAGGTCTGATCGACAAGGCGACGAACCGCGATCTCTCCAAGGGCCTGAAGGATCATCTCGAGGAGACCAAGAATCAGATCGCGCGCCTCGATCAGGTCTTCCAGAAGCTCGGCGAACGGCCGCAGGGCGTGAAATGCCCGGCGATCGACGGTCTCATCAGCGAGGCCGACGAGGTTGCGGGCGAGGTGGCCGACAAGGAAGTGCTGGATGCCGCGATCGTCGGCGCGGCGCAATCCGTCGAGCACTACGAGATCGCCCGCTACGGGACGCTGATCGCCTGGGCCGAAGTCGCTGGGGCGTGACGACGTCATTCGCCTGCTGACGACCAACCTGAACGAAGAAAAGGCTGCCGATAAGAAGCTCTCGACGGTAGCCGTTCGCAAGGGCGTGAACCGCAAGGCGGCGAGCTGATTTCTCCTTGCGGAAGCGCGTTGCCGGTCGGGGGGTCGTCTTTCCCGACCGGCATTATCATGGAGGCGAGACACTCGGTGCACCGCGAGACGTCAGAACGAAAAATTGTAGCCCTGGGCGGCCGCTTCGGATTTGCATGGATCACGGCGTTGTTCTTCCTCATCTCACTGGTGGGGCACTGGCTCTTTGGCTGGTTCGCATATGTCAACGAGCAGCATGCACACGGCGAGCCGATCCAAGTGAGCGGGTATTTCGTAGAAATGACCAGGGATACGTTGGAAAACTGGCAATCGGAATTCCTGCAACTGCTTTGGCAGGTCGCAGGGCTGGCCATCCTCCTGCACATCGGCTCGCCTCAATCGAAGGAGGGCGACGAACGCAAGGAAGCCAAGCTCGATGCGATACTGCGACGGCTCGACCCGGAGAATGCAGACAAGGTGATACGGGAGCTTGACGTTCAATTTCACCGCACGTGAGGTCGGCATGCGCTCGCCGCAATTGCTGCCTGGCCTCCGCGAGATCAGCAAGCGCTCTTGGCGACGATCCTGGCCAGCACCTCGCGCGCGGCGCGCTGTCGAGCGTCGTTTCAACGTCCTCGAAAATCGCTCCAGCGCGCCGTTCTCGAACGCCGAGACGACGGTGTCGTGCACGTAGCTGCGGCGGCAGATCGGCGGCGTATTGGCGAGATCGTCGGCGGTGGCCGCGACCGCCTCGCGCACCTGCCGCCGGCGCCGGGTCTCGCTGCTCGCAGGCTCCATTCGTGCCAACGCCGCGAGCACGCTGGCCGACGCGAACAGGGTGCGGAAGTCCTTCAGCGCGATGTCCACGCCCGCGATCTCGCGCAGGAATGCGTTCACCTCGCGGGCCGTGAGCAGACAGATTCTTCCGCTCGCGGCACGGTACTGGAACAAACGCGGCCCCGGCAGCCGCCGCAGCCGGACAATAGCCGCGGCGAGGCGAGCGTCGCGAAACCTCTTGGTGATCCTCTTGCCGCCCTTCGAGCGGAACGCCAGCGAGATCAGGCCGCCGCTCACAGTGACGTTCGACTTCAGGAGGGTGGCCGCTCCGCGCGTGCCGCGCTCGCGCGCGTAGCTTTCGCGTCCCGGCCGGATGGCGCTGCGGTCCACCAGCTCGACCACCGCCGCGGCTGCGAAGTCGCGCGTGGGTTCGGCAGCGGCGAGATGCTGGCCGACGCTGCGCCGGATACGCGGCAGCACCGATGCGAGGCGGGCGAGACTCCGCGCCTTGCGGATTTCCCGCGCCTGTTCCCAATCCGGATGGTAGCGATACTGCAGGCGGCCGGCGTCGTCGCGCCCGACCGCCTGCAAATGGGCCGCGGGATCTTTCGCGTAGAGCACGTCGCGGTAGGCCGGCGGCACTGCCAGGCGCGCCAACCGCCGGACTGTCGCGGGACTGCGAATGATGCGTTGGCCGGCGCCGAGATAGCACCAGCCGCGTCCGGAACGGCGGCGGCGGATGGAGAGCGCGTCGGCCGTCACGTAACGCAATCCCAGCCGTCGCGCCAACGCGCGCAGCTTCGGGTCCGGATCATCGCGCCTCGACTGTGCTTTGTCCCGAGTTCGTCATGGACGTGGTGCATCGCGTAGCGGCCGAGCGCCTTCAGGGCGGACCTTCCCTGAAAGGACTCCGTTCACCAAAGGGTGTGTCCTGCTAATAGTCGTAGACCCTGCGTCGCGTTCGGGGTCCGGAATTCCAGTTCTCGGGCTTGCTGTATTTCGGAGCGCCCTTGAGTTGCTGCTCGCAGACTTTCACCTGTCTTCATGGCGGTTTGTGTCCGGAGCTTCCACGGCGTGGTATAATATCGGCGCCGATGCCCAGAGCCGCCGACAATGACGGCTAGCGTCCTTTCGTCCGCGTGTCGTCTGCTCGTTCGATGGTGCCGACCTGTCGCTTCGCTGCCGGTGTGCCTTGAACTTGTCGATGCCGATCAGGCTGAAGCTCCACTGCCAGAGCGTTCGGGGTGGCAAGTCGCCGCTATGCTGGCCGCGGCGATAATCAATTTGGGTCCGCATCAGCTCCTCCCTATGGGCCATTCGCTCGTGCCGACATCCGTGCTTCGGCGGGCTCGAAACTATTTGTTCTGCATCGGAGTTCGTGACCGCGCGTCAACGCGTGCGGCCCGGCCTTCCTTCGTTGTCGGCAAGCCGAGCATCGCGTGTGCTCCGCAGCTTGGTTATTTCGCCGAGTCGAGCGTCACTGCATATGACGAGCGCTTCGAATGGGCGCAACGCGTGAAAACACGCCGCTCAGAGTTCGCGTCGGCGTAAGGGCGTTCTTCGCAAACGATCACGCGCAATCATGCAAGCACGGCACCGCAGGCGGTTCGACCGCGCCATGAGGGCCAAATACAGCGTGGGCAATGGAACTTGGCTCTCCCCATCACGTTGTTTGGGCGGATGAATTCGTCATCCCCAAAAACCCCAGAGAGGCCCCCGATGAAACAACTCACTTATGCGGCGCTGCTGGTCGCGTTCGCAACCGCAACAGCAGGCGCACAAACCCCCCAACAGGCCCCGCAGCAGAGGGGCCCAGCGGCTCAGGCTCTGACGAGCATCCCGGCGAACGGCGTGACGATCACCCACTGGTACAAGCAGAGCGTCTATGATCCGGGAGACAACAAGATCGGCGAGATTATGGATGTGCTCGTCGATCGCCAGGGCAAGGCCACCGCGCTCATCATCGGCGTCGGCGGTTTCCTCGGCATAGGCGAGAAAGATGTTGCCGTCCCCTTCAACGCCGTCCAAGTCAAGACCAAAGACAACAACAAATGGTATCTCGTGATGAACGCCAGCAAGGACGCGCTCAAGAGCGCGAGGGGCTTCAAGTACGACCGCAACGCGATGACCTGGATGCCGGAGGAGGCGCCTGCGACGACCGGTACGCCGGCGACGCCATCCCCCAAGCGATAAGGCGCTTGAATGGATTTCTTCGAGCAAGGTCGCCGAATGTTTCGGCGGCCTCTCCTTGGCGGATGAGACGCCACCACCATCAGGCGGCTGAAGCCTAGAGCATGATCCGGAAAAGTGGGTACCGGTTTTCCGAAAAGATCATGCTCAAACAAAAAGCTAGAGCGTGATTGCAACTCAACCTAAAGCAATCACGCTCTAGCTCTACTTTGGCAGATTTACTCACGCCGCTGCTCGTTGCAAATCCATTTTCGGCAATACGGACATCGCTGCGGCGGTGGTCGAGCGATGAGTTCGAGGATGGCGTGGCGCACGGCTGGCAAAGTCGGCTGAGGCGGTGGCCCGTTGATTCTTTTTTTCCCGCCTTGCTGTTGCAAGGCGGCGATGCTGGAGGAAGGCGTACGCGATCATCGTCATGAGCGCGTGACGGTGAAGGCCTTGCCAGGATCGTCCCTCGAAGTGATCGAGACCGAGTTCTTCTTTCAGCTGCTGGTGCGCCTGCTCGCAAATCCATCGCGCCTTGATGGTGGCCGCCAAGGTGCGCAGGTCCGTCTTCGCCGGCAGGTTGGCGAGATAGTATTTCTTCTCTCCCGACATCCTGTGTTCGCCGATGAGCCAAGCCTCCTCCCCGGGCAGATGTTGCTGGCCCTTGTCCCTGATGCGCTGTGGTGGTCCGTCTTCTATGCGCACACGGACAGCGGCGAAACGAGCCTTGAGCTTTCCTTTCGTACCGGTGCGCCAACTGATGCTTCTGCCATGTGGCCTCGGCCAGCATGTCTTCGGCCGCTATCGATAGAATGTCCGGAACGTGCCGCTTACGGGGACGGCCGCGCTCGGCAACCGGCCAGATCATCCGCACATCGGCAGGGTACACTTTGAGGTGACGCGGAATACCGACCGCCCAGGCCAGTTTGCGAGCTGTGAGCCCCTGGCGGAACGGCGCGCTCATCCCATAACCCGCATCCGCCAGCACACAGCCAAAGCGCACACCGGCCGCGATCACACGATCGATCTCCGCCAGGGCCATCTCCGGCTTCGTCCGTGCCGTTCGATATTCGGTCGGTACACCCGCTCGCTCCAAGCGAGCCCGCTTGCTCGTCCATCTCTCGGGAAGAAACAACCGCAACGCCAGCATGACCGGTACTTCGCCTCGCGCAAGCGTCAGCGACACCAGCGTCTGGCAATTCGCGGTCTTGCCGAGCGCCGAAGCATATTGCGGAGCGACACCCACCGAATGCGCGCCCTTCTTGGGGATCGCGGTGTCGTCGATCACCAGCACGGCATCGCTGCCGCCGACGAGCCTATCCGCTTGAACAAGCAGTTCTGTCTCCAGCGGGCCGCATCCCAGACCCCGGCCGCAATGAAGTGGTGCAATTGATCATAATCGCCTAGCGCAAGCCGCTCCGCCATCGGCTGAATGCTCTTGCGATCACCAGGGCCGATCAGCCCCGATACGTAGAGCGGACACATTTGTCGCCGCGCTTCGTGACCCAACCGATCCAGAAACGGCTTCAGCCAACGTCCAAGCTCCTCTTTCCAATCCAACGTCCTGCCAACCATGGTCGGCCCCTCCAAAAGCCGACCACCCATAAATCATTGAAAAACTGATTTGGGAATCCCGCGCCGCTCAAAATCTGCCAAAGTAGTGCTAGCTGTGTAGCCCGTGATGGGTCAGCTACTCGTCGTCGTCCGGTTCGCGCACGACCGGCGGGTCGTCAGGCTGGTTCTCGTCGTCTTCGTCCTCGTCATCATCGTCGTCGTCCTCGTTGGGGTCTCGCGGCGGCATCGTGTGCATGATGGTGGCAGGGCTCCAGTCGACCAACCAGGTGAAAAAGTTCTCTGGGATGTGCGAGGTCATGTCAGGCTCCTATTGAATGGAGATGTTCACGCGCGCCGTGACATCTCCCTGTTGACGAAGAC
Organism: uncultured Alphaproteobacteria bacterium; assembly: GCA_963827585.1. Taxonomy (GTDB): domain Bacteria; phylum Pseudomonadota; class Alphaproteobacteria; order Rhizobiales; family Xanthobacteraceae; genus VAZQ01. The sequence continues at coordinate 166,862 of CAWHCK010000060.1, read as the reverse complement.
AGCAGCGAATCAATGCGACCTTCGGCTGCAAGCTGGCCGCCACCGGCCTCGACCACGCTGTCTGGCGGGCGGATGCGCTACGCCGACCGCCGGTTGCCTTGTCGGGTCGTGTTCTGGCGGACGTTGGCGCGATTGCCCTGTTGGTCGATGTTGCGTTGATTCGCTCGCTTGGTCTGCTCGCGTGTTCGCGCATTGCCGGATTTCACGTTCCGCTTGGCGAGTTCGCCGTGCGGCTTGGACTTTTCCGGGCGGTCGCGGTTCCCATGCCGTGCACCGGGACCTCCGAAGCGCGGAGCGCCCGAATGCTTCTGAAGAGGAGACATGGCGGAGGTCCCCGTTCAATGATCGGCGAGAGGACAACGAGATGGGACTTTTGAAGTTCCGGACAGGGTGGTACGCGCGCTCACGCTTTGCATCTTCCGGCCCAGGGAGCCGTCCGTGAGCCCTCCGGCCATGAAACAAAATCCACTCCTTCATGTTAGCCCGGTGGAGTGCAGGCGATGCTCACCGTGCTGTTTTAACTGTCCGAAATGCCATATCGGCTGCATTTGCACCGTCCGATCGAATGATGAGGTCTTTGCCGTGGGGGTAGGGATACCCGTTCGTCTGAGGTGCTGGACTTGCGGGACCGACAGCTTCGTCGTTCAAAAATCCCGCCATTGACCCATGTCGACCGGAACGTCCGAGCACGTCTTCGGACAGTGCTTGAAAAAGGCCGCCGATTGCCGCAGGCGGGCGATCCAGAAGCGCAATGACAGCTTGCACGATGTCCTCCTCAGGATGGAGCTTTGTTGGCTACGCCTCGGTGAACAGCTCAACGACGGAGCCGCCATCGTTGCGGCGAGCGACGCCAGTTTTCGGATGCGGCCGGAAACGCCGGCGGCCTGTTTTCACGCGCAATCTTGGTTGTCATCCCACGTCCAGCCGCCACCATCCACTCGGAACGGATAGGGCCTTGAGCGCGTCCCGCTTCTGTGCGGATTCCGTCAGGAGCAGTCGGGCAAGGACGGCGTCCCAAATGCTGGATTGTATCATCGTCGGCGGTGGACCTGCCGGTTTGACCGCTGCTATCTACTTGGCACGCTACCGGCGCGCGGCCCTGCTCGTCGATGAGGGCGCGAGCCGTGCCAGGCTGATACCCGCAAGCCATAACTATCCCGGATTCAGGGGCATCGCCGGGCCTGATTTCCTTGCGCGGCTCCGTGAGCAGGCACGCTTGTATGGCGCCAGGCTGGAGCATGGCCGCGTCACGGCGCTGCAGCGGGGGCCGCAGGGCGGATTCATCGCGCAGTTACACGGTAGGGACATTTTGGCGCGGACCGTGCTCCTGGCCACAGGCCTCGTCGATGAAAGCCCAGACCATCGAAGGATTGGAATCGGGCGTCTATGGCGGCGCAGTCCGGTTTTGCCCGATCTGTGATGGCTTCGAAGCGATGGATCGCCGCATCGGGGTGTTCGGACGCGGCCGATGAAGCTGGACGCAAGGCGCTCTTCCTGAGAACCTATTCCCGCCACGTCATGCTCTTCGAGACCGAAGCGGAATGCGGGTGAGGAGGTTCTACTGAGGCTCTGACCCAAGTCGGCATACGAGCGCGCCGGCAGGCCCGTTCGGGTCGAAGTGCCGTGAAGGTGGCGTGAGGGTGACCGTCGCGGGCGGCGATCGCTTCGATCTCGATATCTTGTACCCGGCGCTCGGATGCCAGGTCCGTTCGGAACTGGCTGCCAGCCTCGACGCTGATTGCACGCATCCCGGTCAACGTCGACCGTCGACGGGCACCAGCAGACGACCGTTGGACTGCCTCTACGCGGCCGGGGACATCGTCAGCGATCTTCATCAGCTCGCGGTTGCCACCGGTCACGCCGCGATCGCCGCGACTGCGATCCACAACCGCCTCGGCCGAAACCCGCGCTAACCGCACGCTTCGTCGGATTGCCAACTCATCGCGCTTGCTTGCGCCTTATATGTTCCGAGCGGGGAACATTCATTCGCGGTCCCGGTTGCTAAATTCATCACTCATCCCAAGCACCCCGAGGCCCGCCATGTATCATCATGTCAAGAAGCTCATGTACACCGTCCGCGTCGACGAGCCGGATCCCGCGTTTGGCAACATGCTGCTTGGAGCAGTTCGGCGGCGCCAATGGCGAGCTTGCCGCCGCCATGCAGTATTCCATTCAGGGTCTCAATTGCGACGATCCGGACCGCAAAGATCTGCTGATGGATATCGGCACCGAGGAACTGAGTCATCTCGAGATCGTCGGGACGTCTCGCCCGCATGCACCTGAAGCCGATCAAGTCGGTCCGCGAAGCGGCCGAGGCGGATCCGCTGATCGCCATTGCCGGCGGCGGCGGCGTGAACCTGTTTAATTCCATGGGCAATGCCTGGACCGCGGACTACCTGAAGATCACCGGCGAACTCGACGTCGACCTGCGCAGCAACATCGCCGCAGAAGCGCGGGCCAAGATCGTCTATGAGCGGCTGATCAACTTCTGCCGCGATGCCGGGACCAAGGACGCGCTGCAGTTCCTGATGACGCGCGAGATCACTCACATGCGGGCCTTCACCGCTGCGCTCGAGAGCATGGGCAAGCCGCCGTTCAGCATCGGCAAGATCGCGCCCACGCCGAAGCTGGTGGACCAGTACTTCAATGATTCGACCGGCGAAGGCGACCACGGCGAGGTCGATGCGCGCGGGCCCTGGAACGAAGGCGAGCCCTGGGAGTTCGTCGAGGCCCCGGCCTTCCAGGATCTGCAAGGCGACCGTGATCCGAGAGGCCCGCCGATCCATGCGGAAAGTTCCGACCTCGTCGAATCCGAGACCGATCGAGGAGCTGCTGGTGGACCAGTTGCGGGACATCCTTCACGCCGAAAAGCAACTGGTCAAAGCCCTGCCGAAGATGGCGAAGGCCGCGCGCTCCGTGCAGCTCCAGCGGCTCCTGGAAGCTGCACCTCGGAGGAGACCGAGGCCAAGTGGAGCGGCTGAACGAGAGCTTCGGCCTCCTGGGCGACACCGGCCACGCGCGAAGCCCTGCAAGGGCATGGCGGGCCTCGTCGAGGAAGGCGAAGAGGTGATGAGCGAGAGGCAAGAAGAAGGATGATGCCCCCGCCGATCTCGCGTTGATCGGCGCCGCGCAACGGGTCGAGCATTACGAGATTGCCGCCTATACCACCGCGCGCAACCTCGCGCAGCAGCTCCATCTCAGCGCCGTGGTCCAACTACCTGCAACATGTCGCTCGGCGAGGAGGAAAATGCTGGTCAGCTGCTCGACCAGGTTGCCCAGACCACTGATGTCGGCGGCGAGGATGCCGGCGACCGTCGAGTAAGCGTGCACGGCGCCAACAGTATCCGAACCGCAGACCCCGCACGGCAGGCCGTCGTGCGGGGTCATTTATTAGGCTTAAGCTCTTTTCGTGCCGCGATCCGCGCGTTGCAGATGGCGCCATGGGCGGCCTACCGCTCTTATCGCTTCAATTCATCGGCAATCTCGCTCCACCCGCTTTGCGAGTTCTAGCAGTTGTTGCTTGATATTCGCAGGCTGCAAGTCTGAGACATTCCTGTCGCCGACGCTGCTCCGCGTTGGTCGACTTCGGGCTTCTCAGCGGAGAAAATTCGGCTGGCATTGAATGGGCCAGGTGTCATCAATGTCGCGTCATCATTCGCGTTGGTGCTGCTACCGTACAGAAAGAGGAACGACCGTTCACGGCGCGCGGCGTGTGGATCAGGGGCGCTTTTTAAGCGAGGAGCAATCGGAGCAAGGCAGGCAGCCGTTCCGACCAAAGGCGGCGCGGGTGCCGCGTGCGCGAGAAATTACCTCGAACCAACTCTCCCCGGTCCATGCCGGGATTTGTTTGTGCACGCGAAGCGACGAGGTCGGAACCTTTGATTGTGCGCAAGGTTGGTCTGCGTAGTGGAGAGCATCCAAATGGACAATCAACATCGTTCAACCGGCTCGGCATCGACATCAGAACGTTCGAGCCAATCCCATGCGTCGGAGCCCGCCGCGCAGGGCATTCGTGCAAAGGCGGGAGAGGCGGTGTCGACGCTCACCGACGTCGCACAGCAGGCCGGCAGTCAGGCGAAGCAGACCGCATCGTCGATGGCGGCGGAGGCGAGCCAAGGCGCCAAGGGCTTTCTTCAATTCGCAGGTCGCCGCCGGGGCCGATCTCGCCGGCCATGTCGCCAACTCCGTGCGCAGCGCCGCCGACAAGCTCGAGCAGAACGCGCCGCAACTCGCCGGCCTGGTGCGCGGAGCGGCCCAGGGCGTGGAGGGGTTTTCGCGCGACATGCGCGACCAGTCGGTCAAGGATATCTGGCGCACCGCATCGGATTTCAGCCGCAAGCAGCCGGCGCTGGTGTTCGGCCTGGCTTCGCTCGCTGGCTTCCTGCTGTTCCGCGTTCTTGAAGGCCAGTTCCAGCGATGGCGAGCACAGCGGCCGGCAATATCCGCGCGTTGCCAAAGGCACGGCGAGGATTCGAGGCAAGCCTATGGCTCTTGACCGGCTGCAGAACTCCGCCCTGGCGCAGGCTTTCACCGGCCTGCTCGCCGATTTCGGCGACCTCGCGCAGAAGGAGATGCAGCTCGCCAAGGCGGAGGTGACGGAGAAGATCACGTCGTTGCTGCACGCGAGCATCTGGATCGTCGCAGCGGGGTTGCTCGTCATTGATCGCCTCTCCTGCTGGTCGTCGAGGCCGCCGTGTTTGCGATCGCGAGCTTCGGCTGGCGCTGCACTGGGCGTGCCTGGTGGTGGCGGCGGTGCTGGCAGCTGCCGCGATCATGGCCTTCTATTACGGGCGCTCGGTTGCGGACGACGACCTGCTGCCGAAACGCAGCGCGCGACAAATCAGCCAGGACATCACGACAACCAAGGAGCAATTGACATCAGCCGCTATTCAGAGACCGACACCCCTTCGCAAGCCGGCGACTGGCTCATGGGAGCTGCGCACCGCGATCCTGGAGGCGCTGCTGCTGCTGGCGGCGGGCGCCTGCCTGCTTATGCGCAGCGGCGGAGGCGCGTCCGCACGTCACGATGGTTCGCAGGTCGCAACGACGCGGGCGAGCGGGATTATTCCTATCGACGCCGGCCAACGGCGGAGCGCGGGTTCCACCATGCACGAAGGCGTATCGCGCGCGGCCGATACGGCCGCCGAATATGCTTCCGAGGTCAAGGACCGGGTCTCGGACACCGCCAGGGGCTACGCCAACTCCGTATCCGAGTTCGCGGACGATGCGCGGCGGGCCGTGTCGGAGCGCTCGGAGCGCTGGCAGCGCCAGGCGCGCTCGCAGCTGCAGGGCGGCATGGAACGCGTGCTGCGCGAGCAGCCGCTCGCCGTGGCAGTGGCGGGCCTTGCTGCGGGCGTCGCGGTCGCAGCGCTTCTTCCCCTCCACGCGGATGGAGAATGAGGCCTTCGGCGGCGCGCGCGAGGCGCTGACGGACGCTGCCGGCGAAGCCGGCCAACGGGTGATGGAATGCCGCAGGGAAAGCGGGGGAACGCCTCAAGGAAGCGGCCGAGGAACGCGGCTTCAGCGCGGAGGGCCTCAAGCAGATGGCGAGCGAGGTCGCCGACACCTTTACCAGCGAGTGAAGGGCAAGTCGGATACGCGCAGCGGCGCCAGCATCGTGCCGGACAGCCCGACCTCCCGATCCGACCAAAGCTTCGGCCGGCCGCACAGCGAGCGGGACGCCAGCCAGGCCGCCCGACGCGTCCCAGGCCGTATTCGGGCCGGGGCGGGTCAACCGATGAGTGACCTCGACACGCTGGAGCGCGACGTCATCCAGGCGCGCGCCCGCTTCGCGAACGATCTGGCGCGGCTGCGCTCGCCGGACAATCTTGCCCGCTTCAAGGACGACCTGTGGACGGAGGCGCGCGAGACCACGGACGAACTGGTCGGCAAAACCAAGGAAGCCGCCAAGGATGGCGCGCAGCGCATGCTCACGGAGCTGAAGGAGCGCGCCGCCGCCAATCCGCTGGCGACGGCCGCCATCGGCGCGGGACTGGCGTGGCGGTTCATCCATCGGCCGCCGATTGCGACGCTGCTGATCGGGGCGGGCCTGTTCGGCCTGTTGCGCACCTCGGCGCCGCAACGGAGTAACGAGCCCTATATGGGTTTCCACGACGAGGAGCGCGCGTTGCGGCACAGGACAGGCGGCGGCGACTGTCGCCCAACGCGCCGCCGACATGGCAGGCGCGGTTAAGGACAAGGTGCAGGATTGGGGCGCGAGCGCCGGCGAAACCGCCCGCGTGGCTGCGACGCAGATTGTGGACAAGGCCGCAGCAGCGGCCGAGGGTGCATCGCAGACCCTGCACGAGGCGGGCGCCACGGCGCGCGAGACGCTCAGCCAGGCGACGGAGAACGCCGCGTCGCTCGCCGAGCGCGCGTCAACGCGCCTGCAGGAGGCGATGCCCGATCGCGAAGACCGCGACAAATATCTTCTCGGGGCGGCCGCGCTCGCCGTGGCCGCTGCCGTGGGGATCGCCTATCAGCGCCGTACGCATCGGGCCGGCTCCTTAGAATCACGAGAGGATGAGCATGCTGTCATGATGCGGGATTGGTGGGGTCTGCTGCGCAACACGGTCAGCCGCTGGTCGGGGCACAAGGACGCCCGCCTCGGGGCGGCGCTAGCGTACTACTCGATATTTTCGCTCGGCCCGTTGATCGTAATTGCGATCGCGATCGCGGGCCTCGTGTTCGGGGCCGAGGCCGTGCAGGCGCAGATGTTTCGGAACGCTGCGCGGCCTGCTCGGTAAATCCGGCACTCAGGCGATCGATGCCATGCTCAAAGGTGCCAACCGGCCGCGCGAAGGACAGATTGCGGCGATCATCGGCGTGGGCACGCTGGTATTCGCGGCGGTCGGCGTGATGGTCCAGCTCAAGGATGCCCTGAACACGGTATGGGAGGTGGAAACTCCTTTGCCGGGTCGGTGCGTCTGGCGCTTCGCGCGCACCTACATCCTGTCGCTGGCCGGCGTGCTCGCGGTCGGTTTTCTGCTGCTGGTGTCTCATGCTGGTGACCACGGCGCTCGTCGGCATCGCGCGCATATTCTGCAGCCTTACCTGCCGGAAGCGGCTGTTTCAGGTCCTGGCCTTTATCGCCTCCTTCGCCGTTATCATCGCTTCTGTTCGCGATGATGTTCAAGTGGCTGCCCGACACCGATATCGCCTGGCGCGACGTCTGGCCCGGCGCGTATCTCTGACCGCGGCCCTGTTCGAGTTGGGCAAGTTCCTGATCGGGCTCTACATCGGCAAGCAGGGGCTCGAAATCGACGTACGGGGCGGCGGCCTCGGTCGTGGTGGTGCTGATCTGGGTCTACTATTCGGCGCAGCTCATTCTGATGGGCGCCGAGTTCACCGCCGTGTACGCACAGCGCTACGGCTCACGCCGAACCCAGGGATTATCGCGCGAGCGTCCCGCGTCGGTCGCAAGCCCCGACGGTCGGCAAGGACGTGCGGGCATTCTCGGCGCGTGAGCGTCCGCGGCTCAACGGATTGCCCCTTTCAGGTCGCGCCGGTCGCGACCCGGTATTGAATAACGATGGCTCGGCGGTTTCCGGCGATTTCGCTAACCGCCCGCCGCTCTTGTCGGGACCTTGCAAAGACATTGATAAACGATGTCCTCCCCCGAGCACGAAACCGATCCCGAAGCTCGATTGCGCGCACTGGCATCGAAGCTCTTCTTCACTCTTCGACGTCGAGGGTCCGGTTTTGACCTCTATCGAGATGTCGACGTATCAAGCGCTGTTCGGCACGAGGGCCTCACCCTCGAGGAGGTCGAAGATATCCTCAGCGCATGGAAATTAAGGGGGCCGCACGGCGGCTGAGACAGCCTGCAGCGGCCAACCCGTCCGCTCTCGTCGCCACCGCTAGAGCATGATCCGGAAAAGTGGTACCGGTCTCCGGTCGTCGCTGTCGGTGGCAAACCGGAAAACATTTGCTCATTCCGAGCCTTGCCGCTTGACCCAAAGCGAGCTTCGCACTTGGCAGAGCATCTTGCGTCACGGTACGGTTGGTGGTGCCTATCGAGACCGCGTTGATCGGCTACAAATCCCGGTCATTCCCGGCCCGACAGCTTTGCCGCGGCGTCGGTGACTGATAGACCATAGCGCTTGGTGTGCAGCGTCAGGGGTAGGTGCGGTGTCCTCGATCGTACCGGTTTTCAGGGATAGCGGATTCGACGCCGAGGCGACCCAGGCTCTGGGCAAGGCCTATGACATCGCCTGTCTGTCCTTGCACCCCGGCGGCCAGCCGCCGGTCGTGCAAAAAATCCTGGCCAAGAAGATTATCGAGGCCGCGCAGCGCGGTGAGCGCAATCCTGACCGGCTTGCGGCCATCGCTCTGGCCAACCTGGGCTCGTTGCACTGCGAAATAACCCGGCGCTTGGGGCTCATACCCAATTTCTTCATGTCGGCTCCGGATGCGCCGGAGGTCGTCGAGAAGCTTTGGGACTTCGCCAAGTCGGCTTATATCGAAGTCCCATTCCCTCGCTTTTCAAGGAGCGGTTGTTCGTCTTCCTGTCGCGCTTCTGCGAAGTCCGTTACTGCATCGTTCGCCACTGCGGATTTCTGGTGGGCTACGGCCATTCATCGGGTGATGTTTCGGCCGCGCCGCAAACCATCGAGCAGGCGCTCAAGCTTCTCACGGCGCCGCCGCCGTGGCGGCGGCAGCTCGAACCGGTTTATGAGGGCCTTGCGGCCATCAAAGGGCCCATCGATTGGCCTGCCCCGGACAGCGAGATTGAAGACTGGATCTTTGCCGCTTCCGCGTTGATCTTTGTCGAGCCGACGCAGTCCGAGCGCGCCCGGCAGGCGTTGCGGCGAACCCTTGGCGGCAGACGCGTCGAGTATCTGCTTGCGCTTCTGGCATTCATCAGAACAGCTCATTTTTGGACGGTTGTTCATCCCGGTCTTGAAATCGAGGACGACGTCAGGGAGCTCATGAGCACGCACAAGGAGCTCGCTTCCTTGCTCCTGCAAGACCCCGATCTCGGTAATCGCTAGGGCTTTCCGCTGTCCTGGTTCAACTTCATCGGAACGCGCTTTAGCGTGCCGAACAGGTTCTCTAGGCTGCTCTTGTTTCGCGCCGAGCGACGAAGCCCCAGATCACCAGGACGATAAGGGCGCCAACAACGGCACCGATCAGCCCGGCGCCTTCACCGGCCTGATACCAGCCGATCGCCTGCCCGAGGTACGTGGCGACGAGCGCACCGGCGATGCCGAGGATGGTTGTGAGGATGAAGCCGGAAGGCTCGTTCGGACCCGGGTGAATTAGTTTTGCGATCACACCCGCAACGAAGCCGATGATGATGGTCCAAAGAATGCTCATGGATAAATCTCCGCGACACGACCAGCTTTACAACTCTGAGGGCGACAGATGGTTTCGCAGGGGAGGCTGCAATCCGATGCGATCTCGCTCCGGTCGGAAGCCTGATCCCAAGTCGACAAGACGCGCGCGCTGTAGGTGCCCGCCCGCTGATGCGTGCAGCGTCCGAAGCCCCCGACGGCAGCTGCGCGACCGCGGGCGCCAGCGCATCGGAGCACGACTCCCCATCGACTACGTTTCGTGAATGGCCCATAAAAGGCGTATTCTCCAATCTGCGCAATGGCCACTGATCGAGGCTTAATGTCATGATTACGCAGAATTTTTTGCCATGGCCAATTTTCTAGTTGACTACGTTACGTGAGTCACCTACAAAAGGCGCATTCTCCAAGACTGCGCCTTGACCTCCGATCCCGCGGCTCGGCCCTGCCGTGCCGTGCGGGAGAGGCCCTTGCGCGAGCCTGACTGATCTCGCGCGGCGCGCACGCCGGCAGCCTCGACACCATGGCTTCTCCATTTCGCGGAGCGCCTTCGCCGCGCGCCGAAACGGCGCGTCTGCGCAATCGTCGTTCGCTGCCGGACGCTTCCGGCTGCCCAGTCTCGAGGACCTGCAAATAGATGCTTTCGAAACGCTAATGGACGAGGAGACGGTTTGTGAAAAAAAATGCGGAATATCGAGAGAGAATTCGTGCGGCTCGGCGCCGCTACCGCGAATCTCACAAGGAGGAGCTGCGGGCGCGCCACCAGCGCAGATGGAAATCCGATCCCGCCTATCGAGAGAACATCCGTGCGGCCCGGCGCCGCTACCGTGAATCCCACAAGGAGGAGCTGCGGGAGCGCCACCGGCGCAGATGGGAGGTCGATCCCGTCTATCGAGAGAACGTTCGTGCAGCCCGACGCCGCTACCGCGCGTCCCACAAGGAGGAGCTGCGCGAGCGCCGGCGTCTCAAGCGGCTGACCGACCACGCATATCGAGAAAGACAGCTCGCGCGCGAGCGCCAATGGCAGCGCAAGAAGCGCTTCAAGGTGGTCTACGGGATTTCCCTGGAAGACTACGACGTCATGCTGGAGCGGCAGAATGGCGCTTGCGCAATCTGCGGCAGGAAACCGGACGAGCGGCTCGCCGTCGATCATTGTCACACGACCGGCACGGTACGCGGTCTCCTGTGCGCCAAGTGCAACAGCGGACTTGCGTTCTACCAGGACAACCCGGAGCGCTTGCAGGCGGCGATCGCGTATCTGGAGGCATCCTCCGGCGATGACACGGCGCAACTCGATGGAGCTGATAAGGCGACTGATGCCGCGCCGCCCGGAAGCGGCGTGGCGGACGAGCCGGCGACGTTCCGACGGGAGGACACGAAATCATCGACTTAGGGCCCCGTCCGCCCCTAACGCGGCCATCCGACAGTCATGTGACAGTTCTGTTACCGTCCCCGCACTGCACACAAGCGTGTCGCAACTGTCGCGCTGCCGTCACATCAGCTTGTGTCGGGTGAAAAAGGGGCCTTTATCTCGCGTCCCGTCTCTCCGGGTTCGATTGTCGCTGCCGCCGCAAAGCCGTATGTATCAGACGTGACATGACAGCGACTCACGATAGCTCGGAGATCCGGTCGAGCCGGTGGCTGCACGGCCTCAAGCGCACGCGTCACGTGCTGGGGGCGGCCGCGATCGTATTCGCCGCGCTGTGGGCGCTCGGGGCGATCACCGTGGCGCCGGCCGTGGTCGGCTTCGTGCTCATCGCGGCGGCGGCGCTGATTGCAACCGCCGGTGCCGAGGCGCCGCCGGTCGCCCTGCCGCGCGACGAGACGCCGGCGCCGCGCATCGGCGACCCCCTGATCGAGGCGGTGCTGGCCGGGCTGCCGGATCCGGTGGTAGCGCTCGACCGCCGCGGCGACGTGGTTGCGCTCAACGCGCGGGCGGGCGCGGTCGCGCCTGCGCTGCGTCGCGGCGAGCCGGTCTCGCTTGGGCTGCGCGTGCCCGAGGTGCTCGAGGCCATCCGCCGCGCGCGCGCGACCGGGAGCGCCCAGCACGTCGAGTTCTTCGAGCGCGTGCCGTTCGATCGCTGGTACGAGGCCATCGTGACGCCGATCTTGTCCGGCGGGCTCGCCCCCAGGCCCGGCCTGGTGCTGCTGGCGTTCCACGATCTCACGCCGCTGCGGCGCGTCGAGGAAATGCGGGCCGACTTCGTCGCCAATGCAAGCCATGAGCTGCGCACGCCGCTGGCCGCGCTCTCCGGCTTCATCGACACGCTGCGAGGATCGGCGCGCGAGGACCCGGCAGCGCGCGAACGCTTCCTTGCGATCATGCAGGTGCAGGCCGACCGCATGGCCCGCCTGATCGACGATCTGCTGTCGCTGTCGCGCATCGAGCTCAACGCACATCTGCGGCCCGACACCCAGGTCGATCTCGGCGCCATCCTCCGGCAGGTCGCCGACAGCCTGCAGACGCTGGCGCGCGACCGCGACGTCGAGGTCAAGACGGTGGGAACCTCGAGCCCGACCTTCGTGCCCGGCGATCGCGACGAATTGATACGGGTGTTCGAGAACCTGGTGGAGAACGCGCTGAAATACGCGGCCTCGGGCAAGCGGGTCGACATCGCGCTGTCCTCCGGCGAAGGGCCGGACGGCCGCCGCGAGACGCGCATCTCGGTGCGCGACCGCGGTCCCGGCATCGCCCCCGAGCATCTGCCGCGGCTGACCGAGCGCTTCTACCGCGTCGATGTCTCCGAAAGCCGCGCCCAAGGCGGCACCGGGCTTGGCCTGGCGCTGGTCAAGCACATCCTCAACCGCCACGGCGGCCGGCTGACGATCGAGAGCGTGCTCGGGCAGGGAGCGACGTTCACCGCCCATCTGCCCGCGGATGGGGCGGCCAAGGGCAATCCGTGACCACCGGCGTGATCCTCGACTCCACCATCACCTGTCCGGGATGCGGGCACTAGTGCGGTGGATTTGAAGTTCCTGCAGTCTTCGCGGCAATCTCGTACAGGAACTTCAAATCCAAAACCCGCACTGAACCCATAGGTTTGCTAGTGTCCTTTCGACTTCCGAAGTTCGTATTGAGCGTGCTGCAAGGTGTGACGAACTTCGGAATCGGGCACTAGGCAACCGAGCGCATGCCGACGGACGCATGTCGGGTCGTCTACGATTGCAAGGGGTGCGACGCGCGGCTCAAGCCGAAGGCGGGCGATTGCTGCGTGTTCTGCTCCTACGGTTCGATTCCATGCCCGCCGATCCAAATTAAATCAAGAACGGAGGAGGCCTGGGCACGAATTTGAGTTCGTGTGCCCGCAGCACAGCAGCAGCGGCGGACTGCTCTTCCATTACTGTCTTATGGTCCTTCTTCTCTGCGCAAGCGCAGCATCTTCTTCCAGGGGTCGAATAGATTCCGCCTCGCCCTGGAAAGCGCGTCATCAAAATCTTCGCTCGTGTATGTGTGCAGGCATCCGCACTCGGGGCAATGGATGGACCGGTTCGACTTGAGCTGCCCGACCGTCTTTGTGAACTCGTTAAGGCACCCCGCGCACTTGATCGGCCAAGCGTCGTTGTCCTCATACATGCTCACCTCCGTGGTGACTCCCTCCGGGGCAGCGGCGCCTTGACTAATTCCCTCAAGGCGCGCTAAGTGAGCGCCACCGGACGCCAATCCGGCAGCCTATTCGGGTCCCTCGATCATTTCGAAACCGGCCGGTGGTTGCATGAGGGGCCGGCTCCAAACCTGAACACCGGTGCTGCGCACCATTCTATCCTGCGGAGAATCCGGCAGTAATGCCTCAAGGCTGACGTGTTGGCCGAGGGCGGCGCTCAACTCGCGCTGCCAGTCATCCCCGAACTCGAAGTAGCTCGCGAGCGCCCAATCGGTTCGCTTACTCGGCGGCATCAGAACGATTGCCAGATCGACATCGCTTTCCGGCCGAGAGCCCTCTTTGGCACGACGTCCAAACAACCAAACCTCTCGAACGCTGTCCGTTCGAGCAGCCCACTGCCGAATCCCGCGTAGCCAAGTTTCCGAGATATCCACCCGCCTGCTCCCAGGCAGCCCACGCCGCTACCGCGCGTCCCACAAGGAGGAGCTGCGCGAGCGCCGGCGTCTCAAGCGGCTACCACCACGCATATCGAGAAAGACAGCTCACGCGCGAGCGCCAATGGCAGCGCAAGAAGCGCTTCAAGGTGGTCTACGGCATTTCCCTGGAAGACTACGACGTCATGCTGGAGCAGCACAATGGCGCCTGCGCAATCTGCGGCAGGAAACCGAACGAGCGGCTCGCCGTCGATCATTGTCACACGACCGGCACGGTACGCGGTCTCCTGTGTGCCAAGTGCAACAGCGGACTTGCGTTCTACCAGGACAACCCGGAGCGCTTGCTGGCAGCGATCGCGTATCTGGAGGCATCCTCCGGCGATGACACGGCACAACTCGCTGGAGCTGATAAGGCGACTGACGCCGCGCCGCCCGCAGCGGCGTGGCGGACGAGCCTGCGACGTTCCGATCGGAGGACGCGAGATCGATCGACTTAGGGCCTCCCGCCCCTGCGCAACGCGGCCATCCGACAGTCATGTGACAGTTCTGTTACCGTCCCCGCACTGCACACAAGCGTGTCGCAACTGTCGCGCTGCCGTCACATCAGCTTGTGTCGGGTGAAAAAGGGGCCTTTATCTCGCGTCCCGTCTCTCCGGGTTCGATTGTCGCTGCCGCCGCAAAGCCCTATGTATCCTTCGTGACATGACAGCGACTTCACGATAGCGGGAGATCCGGGCCAACCGATGGCTGCGCGGCCTCATGCTTGCGCGTCCCGTGCTGGCAGCGGCGGCCATCGTGTTCGCCGCGCTGTGGGCGTTCGGCGCGCTCGGCGCGGGCGCCGCGCTGGCCGGTTTCGGGCTCATCGCGGCGGCGGCGCTGATCACGGCTGCTCGCGCCGAGACGCTGCCGGTCGCCCTGCCGCGCGCCGAGACGCCGGCGCCGCGCATCGGCGATCCCCTGATCGAGGCGGTGCTGGCCGGGCTACCGGATCCGGTGGTGGCGCTCGACCGCCGCGGCGACGTGCTTGCGCTCAACGCCCGCGCGAGCGCGGTCGCGCCGGCGCTACGGCCGGGCGAGCCGGTCTCGCTTGGGCTGCGGGTGCCCGAAGTCCTCGAGGCCATCCGCCGCGCGCGCGCGAGCGGGAGCGCCCAGCACGTCGAGTTCTTCGAGCGGGTGCCGTTCGATCGCTGGTACGAGGCCATCGTGACGCCGATCCTGTCGGTGGCAGCTCGCTCCGAGGCCTGGCCTCGTACTGCTCGCGTTCCACGATCTCACGCCGCTGCGCCGCGTCGAGGAGATGCGGGCCGACTTCGTCGCCAATGCCAGCCATGAGCTGCGCACTCCGCTGGCTGCGCTCTCCGGCTTCATCGACACGCTGCGCGGGTCGGCGCGCGAGGATCCGGCGGCGCGCGAACGCTTCCTTGCGATCATGCAGGTGCAGGCGGACCGCATGGCCCGCCTGATCGACGATCTGCTGTCGCTCTCGCGCATCGAGCTCAACGCCATCTGCGGCCGGAAACCCAGATCGATCTCGGCGCCATCCTCCGGCAGGTCGCCGACAGCCTGCAGACCCTGGCGCGCGACCGCGACGTCGAGGTGAAAACGGTCGGGAACCTCGAAACCGATCTTCGTGCCCGGCGATCGCGACGAATTGATCCGGGTGTTCGAGAACCTCGTGGAGAATGCGCTGAAATATGCCGGCCTCGGGCAAGCGCGTGGACATCGCGCTGTTCGCCGGCGAAGGCCCGGACGGCAGGCGTGAAGCGCGCGTTGCGGTGCGCGACCGTGGCCCGGGCATCGCCCCCGAACATCTGCCGCGGCTGACCGAGCGCTTCTACCGCGTCGATGTCTCCGAAAGCCGCGCGCAGGGCGGGACCGGGCTGGGTCTGGCGCTGGTCAAGCACATCCTCAACCGCCATGGCGGCCGGTTGGCGATCGAGAGCGTGCCCGGGCAGGGGGCGACGTTCACCGCCCATCTGCCCGCGGATGGGGCGGCCAAGGGCAATCCGTGAATACCGGCGTTATCCTCGACTCCACCATCCCCTGTCCAGGATGACTCCCCCTAGAGCCCCGGAATATGAAGTCCGCAGATCATTTGCACAAGATCATGCGGAACTCAAATCCAAAACCCGCACTAGAGCCGTACGCTTGCGTTTGCGCTTTCGATTCCGAAGCGTATCCAACGTGCCTGCAATTATTACCACCTTCCGAAATCGGGCATCAGGCAACCGAGCGGATGCCGACGGACGCATGCCGGGTCGTCTACGATTGCAAGGGATGCGACGCGCGGCTCAAGCCGAAAGCGGGCGATTGCTGCGTGTTCTGCTCCTACGGTTCGATTCCATGCCCGCCGATCCAAATTAAATCAAGAACGGAGGAAGCCTGGGCACGAATTTGAGTCCGTGTGCCCGCAGCACAGCAGCAGCGGCGGACTGCTCTTCCATTACTGTCTTATGGTCCTTCTTCTCTGCGCAAGCGCAGCATCTTCTTCCAGGGGTCAAATAGATTCCGCCTCGCCCTGGAAAGCGCGTCATCAAAATCTTCGCTCGTGTATGTGTGCAGGCATCCGCACTCGGGGCAATGGATGGACCGGTTCGACTTAAGCTGCCCGACCGTCTTTGTGAACTCGTTAAGGCACCCCGCGCACTTGATCGGCCAAGCGTCGTTGTCCTCATACATGCTCACCTCCGCGGTGACTCCCCTCCGGGGCAGCGGCGCCTTGAGAAAGCAATCAACCGCTCTAAGTGAGCGCCCCGACCCGGACGCCAATCCGGCAGCCTATTCGGGCCCCTCGATCATTTCGAAACCGGCCGGTGGTTGCATGAGGGGCCGGCTCCAAACCTGAACGCCGGTGCTGCGCACCATTCTATCCTGCGGAGAATCCGGCAGTAATGCCTCAAGGCTGACGTGTTGGCCGAGGGCGGTGCTCAACTCGCGCTGCCAGTCATCCCCGAACTCGAAGTAGTTCGCGAGCGCCCAATCCGTTCGCTTACTCGGCGGCATCAGCACGATTGCCAGATCGACATCGCTTTCCGGCCGCGAGCCCTCTTTGGCGCGACTTCCAAACAACCAAACCTCTCGAACGCTGTCCGTTCGAGCAGCCCACTGCCGAATCTCGCGTAGCCAAGTTTCCGAGATATCCACCCGCCTGCTCCCGGGCAGCACAACCGCAGGGTCGGGGCAATCCCTATAAAGCAATAATACTCGTCTGCGTCACATGGGTCGAGGTGGCATGTGGGGTTCTCAGTGACTCAGGGAGGGCCGTGGATTTGTTTTAGCCCGTCTCGGCTGTCTGAGTACCCGGAACTCGAGATTACGAGTTAGCGGGCTTCCTAAAGTCTCGCCCGCTCGTCGCAGGAGTCAGTCTTTAACTTCTTGTTTACGGTCCCGCCGAGAACGAGTGGCGCGCCCAGCGTACCCGTGAGACAGTCGGCGTGGCTCGGCTCGGTGATTAATCCCTTGAGCCTTTAGTAGCCCATCACCGTGGTCGAGCCACCATTATCTCCATCACACTAAATTTAGAGCGCGTCCCGATCGATTTGGATCAGTACAAGCAGCGAATTCGGTGTGCTCCCTCCCCTGAAAGGGGGAGGGTTGGGGTCATGGGCGCTAACTTAAGAATCCCTCGGTTGTCATCGTCCGCGAAAGCGGACGATCCAGTAATCACCGGACTGGGTTTAGGACATCGCTTCGGCCTCAATCACTCCGCTTCCATCCCGTGGATAGACGATCGGCCGATGGAAATTGCTCCGCCGTACCGGCCCGGGGTGCAGCTCAGCGGGCACGTCAAGGCGACGGCGCGGTGATCCACCGCGCGAGCGGTCTAGTCCATGGCCACTGAACGGATACGCCGACCGCCCCGGCGAATGTCCGTTATTCGCGGCTCTTTGACCGGCTCCAAGACGGCCGGACCTCGCTCGCGCAACGTGATATGATTTTGACCGCAATTGGCGTGGTCCTAATCCGCCGGCGCGAACTGCGCAACGGCACGGGCGAAAACCGCGCCATCACAGGGAGGAAAAAACATGGCACGGATGTTACTTGCGTCCATAGCGGCAATGGTCCTGACGGCAATTGCGAGCCCCGGTTGGTCGCAGGCGCCGGCGCAGCCTACCGCTCCGAGCGCCCAGCCCGGGGCGGCGGCCGGGCAACCGTCGCGGCCACAGATCGAGACAAGGAAGGTCGAGGGCACGGAGAACGTCTACATCTTCCGCAACGGCAACCATCAGGCGATGTTCATTGTCACGCCCGAGGGCGTGATCGCCACGGATCCCGTCGCCTATGGCCGGCCGACAGGCGGGCAGCAATACATCGACGAGATCAAGAAGGTGACGCAGGCGCCGATCCGTTACCTGATCTACAGCCACCACCATTTCGATCACATCGCAGGCGGAAAGGCGTTCAAGGATGCCGGCGCTACCATTGTGGCGCACAAGCGTGCCAAGGAGCGGCTGGACGTGCTGAAGGATCCGCACACGCCGCCTCCAGACGAGACCGTCGACACCGACCGTACCATCACGCTCGGCGGCACGACGCTCGAACTGAGCTATGTCGGACTGAACCATTCCGACTCGACGCTGGTCATGCGGCTGCCCAGGGAGAAGATCGTCTTCGTCGTCGATTTCCTTCCGGTCGGCAGGCTGCCGGGTAGAGGCATGATTGACTTCTATCCGCTGGAGGCCGAGGACTCGATCAAGAAAGTGCTCGGCATGGATTGGGACCGGCTAATTCCAGGCCATCCGGATTCTGGTGGCCGGCTCGGCACCAAGCAGGACGTTCAGGACCAGCTGACGCTGCTACAAGAGGCTTCTGCCGAGATGAAAAAGCTCGGCCAAGAAGGCAAATGCTGGGATACGGCAGAAAAAGAGTTCAAGCTGCCGAAATACGCGACCTGGCCCGGCTATGAACAGAGCCTGCCCTTCATCGCGCGGCGCTATTGCGGACTTTGGGGCAGGGGTACCTAAGAATCGCACATCCTTGCGGATCACCCTTCGGCTCCGGTTCTCCGACCGGAGCCGTTTCTCCAAACGGCGTAGCGGAAGGCGCGACGTATCCAGGAAGGGGATTCAGGCCGGACGGGGTTGCCACTGACATTGCGGCAATCCAAGATGCGTTGCGGGGGCGCCCGAAGGTCGTTTGCATGCGCGCATTCGTCCGGACGGCAAGAGGAGGGAAGTCTTGATTCTTGTCCGCGTCCTCGCGGCGGCCGCCTCCTTCACGGTGTCCGCAGTTGTCCCCGCCATCGCCACCGACATATCGGGTGCCGGCGCGACCTTCCCCTATCCCATCTACGCGAAATGGGGCGAGACCTACAAGAAAGAGACCGGCATCGCGCTGCGCTATCAGGCGATCGGGTCGGGTGACGGCATTCAGCAGATCCAGGACAAGGAGGTGACCTTCGGGACCTCCGAGATGCCGCTGAAGGTCGAGGACCTGAGCGCCCATGGTCTCGTGCAGTTTCCGACCGTCGTGGGCGGCGTCGTGCCGGTGGTCAATATCGAGGGCGTCAAGAGCGGCGACCTCGCCCTCGACGGTCCAACCTTGGCCAGGATCTTCCTCGGCGAGATCAAGTCGTGGAACGACGCGGCGATTCGCAAGCTCAATCCAAAGGTGAAGCTGCCGTCGCAGGCCATCGCCGTGGTGCATCGCTCCGACGGTTCCGGCACCACCTTCGCCTTCACCGACTATCTCTCCAAGGTGAGCGTGGACTGGAAGTCGAAGGTCGGGTCGATCACCTCCGTGGACTGGCCGACCGGCATCGGCGCCAAAGGCAACGACGGCGTCGCCGCCACCGTCGCCCGTACCAAGGGCTCGATCGGCTATGTCGAATACGCCCATGTCAGGCCGCATCGGCTCACCTACGGCAAGCTGGTGAACCGGGACGGCAAGGCCGTTGCGCCGACCATTGCAGCCTTCACCGCTGCCGCCGCCGGCGCGAACTGGGAAGGGACGCCCGGCTTCGGCGTCATCCTGACTGACCAAGCCGGTGCCGAGGCGTGGCCGGTCACCAGCGCCACCTTCGTGCTCATGCACAAGCAGCCGACCGATCCGGACGCCGCCCGCGAGGCGCTCAAATTCTTCGCCTGGGCCTATGCCAAGGGCGGCAAGATGGCGGAGGACCTGGGCTATGTCCCAATGCCGCCCAACGTCGTCAGCGCCGTTGAGAAGCTCTGGGCATCCGAAATCAAGGATGCGAGCGGCAAGCCGATCTTCGCTGCTTCGAGGTGATCGGTGCCGGCCGATTGCAGCCCTGCGCCACGCATGAACCGCAATATTCCCAACCGGTTAGGTTGTCATCCAATTGTTGCAGAATGGTCATAAAGCCAATGGGGGCGGGGGTCGGGCTCGCCCATTTCGTCTTGAAGCCGACAGGAGGGAGCCTTGACGTTCTTGCGCACGCTGACGGCGACCGGCTTCCTCGCCGCGGCGGCGATTGGCCCTGCCGTTGCTGCCGACGTTTCGGGTGCCGGCGCGACCTTCCCCTATCCGATCTACGCGAAATGGGCGGAGGCCTACAAGAAAGAGACCGGCGTCACCGTGAACTATCAAGCGGTCGGTTCGGGCGCCGGCATTTCGCGGATCCAGGACAAGGAGGTGACCTTCGGGGCCTCCGACATGCCGCTGAGCGCCGCGGACTTGGACAGCCAAGGCCTCGTCCAGTTCCCGACCGTCCTGGGCGGCGTCGTGGCGGTGGTCAATGTCGAGGGCGTCAAGACCGGCGACCTCACCCTCGACGGCCCGACCTTGGCCAGGATCTTCCTCGGCGAGATCAAGTCATGGAACGGCGCGGCGATTCGCAAGCTCAATCCAAACGCGAAGCTGCCGTCGCAGCCCATCGCCGTGGTGCGGCGCTCGGACGGTTCCGGCACGACCTTCGTGTTCACCGATTATCTCACCAAGGTGAGCGCGGAGTGGAAATCGAAGGTCGGCTCGATCACCTCCGTTGACTGGCCGACCGGCATCGGCGCCCGGGGCAACGAAGGCGTCGCCACCACCGTCGCCCGCACCAAAAATTCGATCGGCTATGTCGAATACTCGTATGCCCGGAAGAACAAGCTGACCTATGCCGCGCTCGTGAACATGTACGGCAGGATCGTTGCGCCCTCCGTCGCATCGTTCGCGGCGGCCGCCCGCAGAGCGAACTGGGAGGCAACGCCCGGCTTCGGCGTGATCCTGACCAACGAGCCGGGTCCGGAAGCGTGGCCGATCACCAGCGCCACCTTCGTGCTCATGCACAAGCAGCCGACCGATCCGGACGCCGCGCGCGAGGCGCTCAAGTTCTTCGCCTGGACCTATGCCAAGGGCGGCAAGATGGCGGAGGAGCTCGACTACGTTCCGATGCCCGCCAACGTCGTCAGCATGGTTCAGAAGCTGTGGGCGTCCGAGATCAAGGACGCGAGCGGCAAGCCCGTCTTCGCCACCTCGCGGTGATCGGTGCCGCGGGCGCCGGTCGTGAGGCGAACGTCTACGGACGCGCCGCGAATTCGGTCGGCTCCCTCCCCCGCCTGCGGGGGAGGGTTGGGGAGATAGGCGTCAAGATTAGGCTGGAAGCACGATCTCTCCGTTGTCATGCCCGCGAAGGCGGGCATCCAGTAACCCGTATAGGGATGATCGAGGCCGGAGCGATGCCCGAAACCAAGTCCGGTGATTACTGGATCGTCCGCTTTCGCGGACGATGACAACCGCGGCGCTCGATCGACGCTAACTAGGCGCGCGCTCGTTGCCGCCATTCCAACGGCCAAGCGTCATCAGGTGTCATCTCGCTGTCAGCTCCCGACCCTAGAAACAAGCAATAGGGACGCGGGCAGCCGCGCAATCGATCGGCAACTCGACATGCCGGATTGGTTGCCTCCGCTCGAGCAACGCAAGGCCCGAGTTCCACCAGCCAATTCCACCCCTCAACGGCAATTCATAAGTTTTTACAATATCTTAGATTGTCATCCAACTGTCATCTCATCATCATAGAACCATGACATGGGACGCGTAGGGATGCTGGCGACCTCGGAATGGGCCATCACAGAGCCTGGTCCAATGCGTCATCCGAGCTGCGTCGTTACTGCGTACGACAGGACCGATCGCAACAAGAGCCGTTAGGGAGCGGTCGCGGGCCAAGGCCTGCGCCATCTTACTTTCCGGCCCCAAAACTCAAGTCAGGACAGGAGAAAACCATGAAGTTCGCGACATTCGCCAGCGCACTCGCGCTCGCGACCACCGGCGTATTGTCTGCCGGCCACGCCGAAGCCCGCGACCAGATCCGCATCGTCGGATCGTCCACCGTCTATCCCTTCACCACGACGGTCGCCGAGCAGTTCGGCAAGACCTCCGGCATGAAGACGCCGGTCGTCGAGTCGACCGGCACCGGCGGCGGCATGAAGCTGTTCTGCGCCGGCGTCGGCGAAGGGCATCCCGATGCAACCAACGCCTCGCGCGCCATGAAGAAGAACGAGTTCGATGACTGCCAGAAGAACGGCGTCAAGGACATCGTCGAGATCAAGATCGGGTTCGATGGGCTAACCCTGACGCAGTCGAAGCAGGGCACCCCGATGAAGCTGACGCTGCGGCCAGCTGTTCCTGGCGCTGGCGAAGGAAGTTCCCGGCCCGGACGGCAAGCTCGTTTCCAACCCCTACAAGAACTGGTCGGACATCGATCGCACGCTGCCGAACATCAAGATCGAGGTGCTCGGGCCGCCGCCCACCTCCGGCACGCGCGATTCGCTGCACGAGCTGTTCATGGAGGCGGGCGCCGAGCAGATACCCGCTATGCAGGAACTCAAGAAGTCGGACCCCAAGGCGTTCGAAAAGGCATGGAAGTCGATCCGTGAGGACGGCGCCTATATCGAGGCTGGCGAGAACGACAACGTGATCGTGCAGAAGCTCGAAGCCAACAAGAACGCCTTCGGGATCTTCGGATACTCGTTCCTCGAGGAAAATGCCGCCAAGCTGCGCGGCGTGGCATTCGATGGCAGCGAACCCACCTACGACAATATCTCCACCGGCAAGTACAAGGGTTCCCGCCCGCTGTTCGTGTACGTCAAGAAGCAGCATGTCGGGATGGTTCCCGGCGTCGACAAGTTCGCTGCCGAGTACGTCTCCAACAAGGCGCTCGGCGAGGACGGATATCTCGCCAAGAAGGGCCTCGTGACGCTGCCGAAAGCCGAGCTCGAGACCGTTCGCAAGAATGTGTCCGGCTTGACCCCGATGCAGGCGCCGAGTTCGTAACCGCGTTAAGTCCGGAGCGGCGACCGCGTCCGCGCGGTCGTCGTTCCCCGATGCAGCGTTGTTGTTGACTCAATCCTGAACCGGAGTCGCGGTCGATGGGTCTCGTCTATTTCGCCGGCCTCGCGCTCCTGATCGTCGTCGGATATCTGTTCGGCCGGTCGCGGGCGGCGGCGGCGGGACGTGACGTCCAGCTCCATTCGCGCCCCCCCTATCACGGCGCGTTTGTCGCCATCACCGTGCTTGTGCCGCTGCTTCTGATCTTCGCGATCGGCGTTCCGGTGGCGAACTGGATCGTGGAGAACAAGGCCCTGACGGCTTTCGACCCGTCGGTCGTCGATGACCCGTTGCGCCGAAGCGCCGTGCTGCGCGACATCGAAGAGTTCGCTTCCGGCAGGTATTCCGGCGATGCGACGCCCGCCCTGCGTCGTGCCGCAGAGACCTATGTCTCGGTCAGGTCATGGGCCAACGGCCTCATCCTTGCAGCCGGGCTGGTGTTCGGACTTCTCGGCCTTGCATTCGGTCTGCGCGCCTTGTCGGCCCAGTTCCGCGCGCGCAATCAGGTGGAGCGCGTCGTCAAGGGCGTTCTGTTCGCGGCCGCCTGCGTGGCCGTCCTCACCACCGTCGGCATCGTTGCGTCGGTGCTGTTCGAGACGGTTCGCTTCTTCGAAAAGGTCTCGCCGGCCGAATTCCTCTTCGGTCTGCATTGGAGCCCGCAAACCGCCATCCGGGCCGACCAGGTCGGCTCTTCCGGCGCGTTCGGAATCGTGCCCCTGGTCACCGGCACGTTGCTCATCACCGTGATCGCCATGTTGATCGCCGGACCGATCGGCCTGTTCGCTGCGATCTACATGGCCGAGTATGCCAGCCCGCGTTTCCGCGCTTTCGCAAAGCCGGTCCTGGAAATCCTCGCCGGGATTCCGACGGTCGTGCTCGGCTTCTTCGCCGCGCTGAGCCTGGCGCCCTGGATTCGCGAGACCGGGCAGATGCTGGGGCTCAACGTCGCCTCGGAAAGCGCGCTCGCCGCCGGCGTGGTGATGGGAATGATGATCATTCCCTTCGTGTCGTCGCTGTCGGACGACATCATCAACGCGGTGCCGCAGTCGCTGCGGGACGGCTCCTACGGCATGGGCGCCACCAAGTCGGAGACCATCAAGAAAGTGGTGCTACCGGCGGCGTTCGCGGGGATCGTCTCCGCTTTCATGCTGGCCATCAGCCGCGCCGTCGGCGAGACCATGATCGTCGTCATGGCGGCCGGCCTGGCGGCAAATCTCACCTTCAATCCGTTCGAGGCCGTGACGACGTTCACGGTTCAGATCAAGACCATCCTGGTCGGAGACCAGGAGTTCGACAGCGCCAAGACCCTCTCCGCCTTTGCGCTCGGATTCGTCCTGTTCTTCTTCACGCTGATGCTGAACGTGGTCGCGCTGCAGGTCGTCAAGAGATACCGGGAGCAATATGACTGACTTCGCCCTTCCTGGCGTTCGCACGCTCGACTTGACGTCCGATGTGGCGAAAGCACGCGTTCGTGCGCGCTATCGGGCCGAAGCCCGCTTCAAGTTCTATGGACTTGCCGCGATCGGTCTGACCGCGCTCTTCCTTGTCGTCGTGCTGTCGGACATCGTCGTTCGCGGCTATCCCGCCTTTTGGCAGAACCGCCTGGTGCTCGACGTCCCGGTTGACCGCGCCGAGGTCGACCCGCAGGGAACGCGGGATCCGGCCGTTATCCGCGCGGCCGACTTCCACGCCCTGGTGCGCAACGCGCTGCGGGCGCAATTTCCCGATGTGAGCGATCGTGCCGGCCGCCGCTTGCTCGACGGCATCCTGTCCTCGGGCGCTTCCGACGTGCTGCGCGAACGCGTCGTTGCCGATCCGTCACTCATCGGACAGACGGTCAAGGTGCCGGCACTGATGTCGGATGATGCCGACCTCTACTACAAGGGCATCGGTACCCGCATCGGGCAGCGCCCCGGCCGCGGAATCCTAACTCCGAGCGCCACCACGAGCGAAGTCGTGTTGCTGAGCTCGTCCAACGACTTCGCTCCCGATATCGTAACGGTGAAGCAGGCCATGTCGGTGCAGGCGCGGGCAATTCGCAAGGACGCCGACACCTTACGGCCGATCATCCGCAGCATCGAGGCGCGCAAGGCGGAGCTCGAGCGGGGACTTGCCCTGGCGCCTGCGTCGACATCTCTCCAACGCGATCTTGCAAGCTTGACCGGCGAGATCGAAAGTCTGTCGCAAAGGGTAAAAGAGCTCGACGACCAGGCGGCAGCCCTGCAAACTCGCTTCGACGGCGCCGCGATCGAGGAGCCCTTGGACGACAAGGTTCCGAGCCTGCTCGTCGCAGTCAACGGTGGTCTGGTCAAGATTACACAGCTCGGCAACGCCAAAGCGACCGGCACCGTGCTGCTGCCGCTGGAATCGACCGCGGACGCGGGTCCCGGAAAGTGGCAAATTCTGACCTACAGCACGCCGGAGTCGAACCGGCGCGTGAGCGACCGCGAAGTCGCCTGGCTCGAGCGCCTGCAGGACAAAGCACTCGTCGAGAAGGTGTTCAATTGGTCCTTTTTCACCTCAGGAGACAGCCGGGAGCCGGAGCTTGCGGGTATCAAGGGTGCCCTTATCGGCTCGGCGCTGACATTGCTCGTAACCCTCGTGCTGTGCCTTCCGATCGGCGTCGCCGCCGCGATCTATCTGGAAGAGTTCGCGCCGAAGAACCGCATGACCGAGATTATCGAAGTGAACATCAACAACCTGGCCGCCGTTCCTTCGATCGTTTTCGGCCTGCTCGGACTGGCGGTGTTCCTCAATTTCGTCGGACTTCCGCGTTCAGCTCCCCTCGTCGGCGGCCTCGTGCTCGCGTTGCTCGTGCTGCCGACGATCATCATCGCTTCGCGCGCCGCGTTGAAGGCGGTGCCGCCATCGATCAAGGAGGCCGCACTCGGGGTCGGCGCCTCCCAGCAGCAGGCGATTTTCCACCACGTTCTGCCGCTTGCCATGCCCGGTATCATGACCGGAACCATCATCGGCATGGCGCATGCGCTCGGCGAGACGGCGCCGCTCCTGATGATCGGCATGGTGGCGTTCATCGTCGAGGCTCCGAAGGGAATTACCGACGCCGCCACCGTCCTGCCGGTCCAGATCTATCTCTGGTCGGATCTGCCCGAGATCGCCTTCCAGGCCAAGACCGCGGCCGCGATCATGGTGCTGCTGGTCTTTCTCTTCGCCATGAACGGCACCGCGATCTACCTGCGCAAGATGTTCGAGCGCCGGTGGTGAGTGTTTGTAGGAGATTGTCTTTATGAACACGATGGTTCAGCCCGACACGACAGCCGCCGCTGATGCCCCCGCTTTCGAAGGCGAGCCCAAGGTCGTGGCGCGTGATGTCAATGTCTATTACGCCGAGAAGCGTGCCTTGTTCGACGTGAATCTCGATGTTCCGGAGCGCGCAGTGACCGCGCTGAT
This sequence comes from uncultured Alphaproteobacteria bacterium, assembly GCA_963827585.1. Lineage (GTDB taxonomy): Bacteria > Pseudomonadota > Alphaproteobacteria > Rhizobiales > Xanthobacteraceae > VAZQ01. The sequence continues at coordinate 140,849 of CAWHCK010000060.1, read as the reverse complement.
CGGCCCGTCGGGATGCGGCAAGTCCACCTTCCTGCGCTGTATCAACCGGATGAACGATACCATTCCCATCGCGCGCTTCAGCGGAAACATCGCGATCGACGACCAGGATATCTACGACCCCGCGCTCGACGTGGTGCAGCTGCGCGCGCGCGTCGGCATGGTGTTCCAGAAGCCGAACCCGTTTCCCAAGTCGGTTTACGAGAATGTGGCGTATGGCCCGCGCATCCACGGCATCGCCAAATCAAAGACCGATCTCGACGAGATCGTGGTGACGAGCCTGAAGCGTGCGGGGCTGTTCGAGGAGGTCAAGGACCGCCTCAACGACACCGGCACGGGCCTCTCGGGCGGCCAGCAGCAGCGGCTATGCATCGCCCGCGCCATCGCCGTCGGTCCCGAAGTGATCCTCATGGACGAGCCCTGCTCCGCGCTCGACCCGATCGCGACGGCGAAGATCGAGGAACTGATCGACGAGCTGCGCGAGAACTTCACCATCATCATCGTGACCCATTCCATGCAGCAGGCGGCCCGCGTCTCGCAACGAACCGCCTTCTTCCATCTCGGCTATCTCGTGGAAGTCGACAGCACCAGCAAGATGTTCACGGCGCCGCGCGACAAGCGCACGCAGGACTACATAACGGGGCGCTTCGGTTGACCGTCGATCCTGCGGCGCCCGCATGAGGACGACAAAAGATGGTAATGCCTGAACATACCGCCAAGGCCTTTGACGTCGATCTCCAAGAGATCACCCGCATGGTGGCGGAGATGGGTGGCCTTGCCGAAAGGCAGGTCGCCGATTCCGTCGATGCGCTCGCACGGCGCGATGCCGATCGCGCGCAGCGGACCGTAACCGCAGACCCCGATATCGACGCACTGCAACGGAACATCGAGGAAAAGGCCGTGCTGACGATCGCCCGCCGACAGCCCATGGCCGTCGACCTGCGCGAGATCATCGGTGCGTTGCGGGTCTGCAACGACCTGGAGCGGATCGGCGACCTCGCCAAGAACATCGGCAAGCGCGTGATGGCGCTCAACGGCGAGTTTCATCCGCCCAAGCTGATCCGCGGCGTCGAGCACATGGGCGCCCTCGTCCTCACCCAGCTCAAGGAGGTGCTCGACAGCTATGCCGGCCACGACCTCAAGAAAGCGCTTGCGGTGTGGAATGGCGACGAGGAGGTCGACGCCATGTGCACCTCGCTGTTCCGCGAGCTCCTGACCTACATGATGGAAGACCCTCGTAACATCACCTTCTGTATCCACCTGATGTTCTGCGCCAAGAACATCGAGCGGATGGGCGATCACGCGACCAATATCGCAGAGACGGTCTATTACATGATCGAAGGCCACGCGATGGCCGACGAACGCCCGAAGGGCGACACCACCACCTTCGCCACCGTTGCTCCGGAGAAATAACGAAGGATGCCCAGCGCATGAAGGCCAACATCCTGATCGTGGAGGACGAGGAAGCGCTCACGTTGCTTCTGCGCTACAACCTCGAGGCGGAAGGTTACGGGGTCGAGACGGTCGCGCGCGGCGACGAAGCGGATTTGCTGCTCAAGGAACGCTCGCCCGACCTGGTCATTCTGGATTGGATGCTGCCGGGTCTCTCGGGCATCGAGCTCTGCCGCCGGCTGCGGGCGCGTCCCGAGACCAAGCAGCTGCCGATCATCATGCTGACCGCGCGCGGCGAGGAGAGCGAACGGGTGCGGGGACTTGCGACCGGTGCCGACGACTACATCGTCAAGCCGTTCTCGGTACCGGAATTGAGCGCCCGCGTGCGCGCCTTGTTGCGCCGCGCGCTGCCCGAGCGGCTTGCCGACGTGCTGGCCTTCGGCGACCTCGAAGTGGACCGCGAGAAGAAGCGGGTCTCGCGCAGCGGCCGCGCGGTCGATCTCGGGCCGACCGAATATCGCCTGCTCGAGTTCCTGATGGAGCGGCCCGGTCGCGTGTTCTCGCGCGAGCAGCTTCTCGACGGCGTGTGGGGGAGCGAGATCTATATCGACGAGCGCACCGTCGACGTCCATGTCGGCCGGCTGCGCAAGGCGCTCAACCGCGGACATGATACCGACCCGATCCGAACCGTCCGTGGCGCAGGCTACGCGCTCGACGATCGGTTCGGCAAAACGGCGTAGCCCCTCCGTCGTCATTCCGGGGCGCGCCGAAGGGCTCCCTCGCAATCGCTCGGACCCCGGAATGACGGCGGAGAGATTGGTGCAATCGACCGAAAGCAGGCCTACCCGCGGAACGGGCGCCGGTCGCGGCGCGCATTCGCGGGCTGATAGGCGACCCGCGAGTGGTAGGCACAGTAGGGCAGGCTGGTGACGGTCTGGCCGCCACAGAAGAAGAAATCGGTATGGCCCGGATCGCCAATCGGCCAGCGGCAGGTGTCCTCGTTGAGCTCGAGCAACGTGCGGCGCTGGCCGAGCGGGATGACGTTATCGACCAGCTGCGGCTCCGGCTCGATATCGACCTCATAGGCGTGGGCGAGCGCGGTGTTGCCCCGGATCGATGGCCGCGACACCCGCAGCATGTGCGAGTGGGGACGCGGCTTGCGCGGGCGCGGGGCGGCCGAGGACGGCGACTTGGCGCGGCCCGCCAGGCCGAGCCGATGCACCTTGCCGATCACCGCATTGCGCGTGATGCCGCCAAGTTCGGCGGCGATCTGGCTCGCCGACAACCCGTCGGTCCATAACTTCTTCAGCGTCTCGACGCGTTCATCAGTCCAGGTCATGGCCTCTTCCTCGGCAGTCGCGCAGCAGGACAGTCCAGACAGAATCCCACTCCGAGCCTGGGCAACGACCAGTTGGCCCAAACGCGTACGCCGCTACCGAATGACGCTAGTGACTGTCCGCCGCACGAAATGTCGTAGCCGTCGATGAAAAGGCTACAATATGGCGGGAGTCAGGCGCAAGAGTCCCCTTGGGCTGCTTCCACATGTTCCGGTCGAGTCAACGCAATGCGTCCACACTTATCTGCATCCTGGTGCAGTGCGCTGGCGTTCGAGGGCGCCACCGTGACGTCCCGGACCATGTTGACAGCCTGCCGTGCTCCAATAAAATACCGCCCCGTGCCGCCCGCCGTGCCGCCCGGAGGGGCGGCACATTTCATTTCGGTCGTTTGCCGGCTTGCCCATGAGTAGCGTTCAGACCTCGCATCTGCTGCCGACCTATGCTCGCGTCGATCTCGCATTCGAGCGCGGCGAGGGCGCATGGCTCCTGGCGACCAATGGCGACCGCTACCTCGATTTCACCTCGGGGGTGGCGGTCAACGCGCTCGGCCACGCGCATCCCCATTTGGTCGCGGCGATCACCGAACAGGCCAAGAAGGTCTGGCACGTTTCCAATCTCTATCGCATCCCCGAGGCCGAGCGTCTGGCCGACCGTCTGTGCGCGGCGAGCTTCGCGGAACGCGTCTTTTTCGCCAATTCAGGCGCCGAGGCGATGGAATGCGCGATCAAGATGGCGCGCAAATACCACGCGGCGAGCGGCCGGCCGGAGCGCTACCGCATCATCACCTTCGAAGGCGCCTTCCACGGGCGCACGCTCGCCACGCTGGCGGCCGGCGGGCAGAAGAAGTATCTCGACGGCTTCGGTCCGGTGGTCGAAGGCTTCGACCAGATGCCGTTCGCCGATCTTGAAGCGACCAAGCGTGCCATCGGGCCCGAGACCGCCGCCATCCTGATCGAGCCGATCATGGGCGAGGGCGGCGTGCGCGTGGTGCCGCCCGAATTCCTGCGGGCGCTGCGGCGGCTCTGCGACGAGAACGGGCTGCTGTTCGTATTGGACGAGGTGCAGACCGGCGTCGGGCGCACGGGGGAGCTCTTCGCCCACCAGCGCTACGGCGTCACCCCCGACATCATGGCGCTGGCCAAGGCGCTGGGCGGGGGCTTTCCGCTCGGGGCCTGCCTCGCCACCGCCGAGGCCGCCAAGGGCATGACCACCGGCACCCACGGCTCGACCTTCGGCGGCAATCCGCTCGCCATGGCGGCCGCCGGCGCGCTGCTCGACGTGGTGCTGGCCGACGGCTTCCTCGAGCGCGTGCGCCGCATCTCCCTTCTGCTCAAGCAAAGGCTGGCCGAGATCAAGGACCGCTATCCCGCGGTGATCGCGGAGGTGCGCGGCGAAGGCCTGCTGGTCGGCCTGCGCGCCGTCGTCTCCAGCGCCGACCTGGTCGACGAGCTGCGTGCCGAGAAGATGATCACGGTCGCGGCCGGCGACAACGTGGTGCGGCTCTTGCCGCCGCTGATCGTGAGCGAGGAGGAACTGGCCGAAGCGGTCGCACGCATCGAGCGCGCCTGCGGCCGCCTCGCCAAGGCGCTGCCGAAGCCGCAAATGCAGGGAGCGGCCGGATGAACGCGGACGGCGCCCGCCACTTCCTCGATCTGATCGACATTCCCAGGCAGGAGCTGCGCGCGATCATCGAGGCCAGCCGCGCCATGAAGGGGCGGCGCGAGCCGGCGAGCGAGGCCGCTCGATGGCCGCACGCTCGCGATGATCTTCGACAAGCCCTCGACCCGAACGCGCGTGTCCTTCGACGTCGCCATGCGCCAGCTCGGGGGCGAAGCCATCATGCTGACCGGCCAGGAGATGCAGCTCGGCCGCGGCGAGACCATCGCCGACACCGCGCGGGTGCTCTCGCGCTATGTCGACATCATCATGATCCGCACGCTCGAGCACGAGACGCTGACCGAGCTCGCGCGGCACGCGACCGTGCCGGTCATCAATGGGCTGAGCCGGCGCTCGCATCCCTGCCAGGTGCTCGCCGACGTCCTGACCTTCGAGGAGCATCGCGGGCCGATCCGCGGCAAGACCGTGGCCTGGACCGGCGATGCCAACAACGTGCTCGCCTCCTGGATGCACGCCGCCGAGCGGTTCGAGTTCCGCCTGCGGGTTGCCACCCCGCCCGAGCTCGCCCCGAAGAAATGGCTCCTCGACTGGATCAAGAGCTCAGGCGCCGCGGTCGACATCGGTACCGACCCCGACGAGGCGGTCAACGGCGCCGATTGCCTGGTAACCGACACGTGGGTCAGCATGGGGGACAAAGACGGGCAGCGGCGGCACAACCTGCTGCGGCGCTACCAGGTGAACGCGCGGCTGATGGCGCGCGCGAAGCCGGATGCGGTGTTCATGCATTGCCTGCCCGCCCATCGCGGCGACGAGGTCACCGACGAGGTGATGGACGGGCCGCAATCGGTCGTGTTCGACGAGGCGGAGAACCGCCTGCATGCGCAGAAGGGCATCTTGGCCTGGTGCCTGAACGCTCGCTAGCGCTCTGTCACAAAGGCTTCACGACCCCGTAGCGCGGCGGCCACGCGGCGCCGCGTAAGTGGATAGCCGACCGAAGGGAGAAACCGCATGATCTCGCGCAGATTGCTGCTTCGCACCGCCGCGGCGGTTGCCCTGACCTGCGGCGGGAGCGCCGCGGCGAACGCCCAGACCGAGATTCAGTGGTGGCACGCGATGGGCGGCCAGCTCGGCGAGGCGCTCAATGCGCTGGCCGAGGGCTTCAACAAGTCGCAGACGGACTACAAGGTCGTGCCGGTCTACAAGGGCACCTACACCGAGACGATGACCGGCGCGATCGCCGCGTTCCGCGCACGCCAGCAGCCCCACATCGTCCAGGTGTTCGAGGTCGGCACCGCGACCATGATGGCCGCCAAGGGCGCGATCTATCCCGTGCACCAGCTGATGGCGGAAGCGGGCGAGACATTCGATCCCGACGCCTATCTGCCGGCGGTCTACGGCTACTACGCGACGACCGACGGCAAGCTCCTGTCGATGCCGTTCAATTCCTCCACGCCCGTGCTCTATTACAACAAGGACGCCTTCAAGAAGGCCGGTCTCGACCCCGACAAGCCGCCGAAAACCTGGGCGGACATGGAGCAATATTCGAAGAGGCTCCTGGCCGCCGGCTCCCAGTGCGGGTTCACCAGCCAGTGGCAGACCTGGGTGCAGATCGAGAATTTCGGCGCGTGGCACAATACTCCATTCGCCACCGGGGCCAACGGCTTCGCCGGGACCGACATCCGGCTCGCGATCAATGACCCGCTGCGCGTCCGCCATGTCGAGAACCTCGCCGCATGGCACAAGGAAAAGATCTTCGTCTATGCCGGGCGCGAGGGTAAGCCGAACCCGAAGTTCACCACCGGCGAATGCCCGATGATCACGGCGTCGGCCGGCTCGGTCGGCGGCTTCGCCCAGGCGATGAAGGACGTGCCGTTCGGGATCGCCATGCTGCCGTACTACGCTGATGTGAACGGCGCGCCGCAGAATTCGATCATTGGCGGGGCGACGCTATGGGTGCTGAGCGGAAAGCCCAAGAACGAGTACAAGGGCGTCGCCAAGTTCTTCGCCTACCTGTCCAGCCCGGACGTGCAGTCGAAGTGGCACATGGAGACCGGCTACGTGCCGATCACCAAGGCGGCCTACCAGCGCACGCGCGCGCAGGGTTTTTACGACAAGTTCCCCGGGCGCGACGTGGCGGTCGAGCAGCTCAACTTCAAGCCGCCCACCGACAGCTCCAAGGGCCTGCGCATCGGCAACTTCGTCCAGATCCGCGATGTCATGGACGAGGAGCTCGAGGCGGTGTGGGCCGGGCAGAAGACGGCGAAGCAGGCGCTCGATCTGGCGGTCGAGCGCGGCAACAAGCTCATCGCCGACTTCGCGCGCGCCAATAGGTAGGCTCGCGGCCGCATGGAGCGGGGGCGGCCTCACCGCGCGGCGCTGCTGCCCCGGATTGCGCTGCGCTCCATCCGGGCTACACGTACCAGCACGCCATGATCAAGCGCGTCATCTTCCAGGCCAAGCTGTTGCCCTACCTGCTGGTCGCGCCGCAGATCGCGATCACGTTGATCTTCTTCATTTGGCCGGCGGCGCAGGCGGTCAAGCAATCGGTCCTTATCGAAGGGCCGTTCGGCGGCAATGCCGAGTTCGTCTGGCTGGAGAATTTCACCGCGCTGTTCAGCGACCCGAACTACCTTCACTCCGTGCGCGTCACGATCGTGTTCAGCTCGGCGGTCACCTTTTTCGGTCTCGCGATTTCGCTGCTGCTGGCGGTGATGGCCGACCGGGTCATCCACGGCGCCGCGCTCTACAAGACCTTCCTGGTGTGGCCCTACGCGGTGGCGCCGGCGGTGGCCGGCGTGCTGTGGGGCTTCATGTTCAACCCCAGCGTCGGCATCTTCGCCTATCTGCTCAACCGCTGGGGCTACGAGTGGAACTACGTGCTCAACGGCGGCCAGGCGATGTTCCTCGTGATCGTCGCCGCGACCTGGAACCAGATCAGCTACAACTTCCTGTTCTTCCTCGCCGGGCTGCAGTCGATCCCGAAATCGCTGATCGAGGCGGCGGCCATCGACGGCGCCGGGCCGGGGCGCCGGTTCTGGACGATCATCCTGCCGCTGCTGTCGCCGACCGCGTTCTTCCTGCTGGTGGTGAACGTCGTCTATGCCTTCTTCCAGACCTTCGGCATCATCCATGCCGTGACCCAGGGCGGTCCGGCCAAGGCGACCGAGATCCTCGTGTTCAAGGTCTACAACGACGGCTTCCGTGGACTCGATCTCGGGAGCTCGGCGGCACAGTCGGTGGTGCTGATGGCCATCGTGATCGCACTCACGGTCATCCAGTTCCGCTACATCGAGCGCAAGGTGCATTACTGAAGCATGATCCCGAAAAGTGGACACCGGTTTTCGGAAAAGATCATGCTCTAAAGGAATTTGTGGCCCGCAGATGGTCGAGAACCGACGCTGGCTGACCTTCGCAGCGCACGCCGTGCTGGTGCTCGGCATGCTGGTCGTCGCCTTTCCCGTCTACATGACCTTCGTCGCCTCGACCCACGACCAGGCGACGATGCTGTCGGGACCGGTCCCGCTGCTTCCCGGGCGGTTCCTGGTCGACAACTACCGCACCGTGTTGCTCAGCGGGCTCGGCGCCTCTTCGAGCTCGCCGCCGGTCGGGCTGATGATGTTCAACAGTCTGGTCATGGCGCTCGCGATCGCGCTCGGCAAGATCGCGATCTCGATCATCGCGGCTTATGCGGTCGTCTATTTCAAGTTCCCGTTCCGGATGACGTTCTTCTGGATGATTTTCATCACGCTCATGCTGCCGGTGGAGGTGAGAATCCTGCCGACCTTCGAGGTGGTCGCCGGTCTCGGCCTGCTCAACAGCTATGCCGGCCTGACCATCCCGCTGATCGCCTCGGCGACCGCGACCTTCCTGTTCCGCCAGTTCTTCCTGACCGTGCCGGACGAGCTGACCGAGGCGGCGCGCATCGACGGCGCCGGACCGCTGCAGTTCTTTCGCGACGTGCTGCTGCCGCTGTCGCGCACCTCGATCGCGGCGCTGTTCGTGATCCAGTTCATCTACGGCTGGAACCAGTATCTGTGGCCGCTGCTCGTCACCACCAACGAGGACTACTACACCGTGGTCATGGGCATCTCCCGCATGGTCAACGTGGTCGACGCCGCAGCGAAGTGGAACCTGGTCATGGCCGTGACGCTGTTGGCCATGATCCCGCCGGTGATCGTGGTCGTCGCCATGCAGCGGCAATTCGTCAAGGGTCTGGTCGAGACCGAGAAGTAACGGGGGATACGGAGCGCGCGATGGCGAGCGTCGGTCTGAGGGGCGTCCGCAAGTCCTACGATGGCGTCGAGATCGTCCACGGCGTCGATTGCGAGTATCCGCGACGGCGAGTTCATCGTCGTGCTCGGCCCCTCCGGCTGCGGCAAGTCGACCTTGCTGCGGATGATCGCCGGGCTCGAAGCGATCACCGGCGGCGAGATCGCCATCGGCGGGCGCGTCGTCAACGAGCTGGAGCCCAAGGACCGCGACATCGCGATGGTATTTCAGAACTATGCGCTTTATCCGCACATGTCCGTCCACGACAACATGTCCTACGGGCTGCGCATCCGCGGCACGCCGAAAGCCGAGATCGAGGCGCGCGTGCAGAAGGCGGCGAAGATCCTCGAGCTCGGCAGCTTCCTGCAACGCAAGCCGCGCCAGCTCTCGGGCGGTCAGCGCCAGCGCGTGGCGATGGGCCGCGCCATCGTGCGCGAGCCGGCCGTGTTCCTGTTCGACGAGCCGTTGTCGAATCTCGACGCCAAGCTGCGCGTGCAGATGCGCATGGAGATCAAGCGGCTGCATCAGAACATCGGCACCACCAGCGTGTACGTGACCCACGACCAGGTCGAGGCGATGACCTTGGGCGATCGGCTGATCGTCATGAACGCCGGCCGCGCCGAGCAGATCGGCGGCCCGATCGAGGTCTACGAACGGCCGGCGACCACGTTCGTCGCGGGTTTCATCGGCTCGCCCGCCATGAACACGCTGCCCGCGCGGCTCGCCGCCGACGCCAAGAGCGTCGAGCTCGACGGCGTCCGCCTTGCGGTGAACGTCTCGTCCGAACATGCCGGGCGGGAGGTCACGCTCGGCATTCGACCCGAGCACGTCGCCCTCGGCCAGGGACAGGCGGGCGCCCTCCCGTTCAAGGTTGATTTCGTCGAAGCGCTCGGAGCCGACACGCTCGCGCACGGCTATCTGGGCGAAAGCCCGAGGCCGCTCACGGTGCGGCTGCCGGGCAGCGTGCGCGTCGCCGCGGGCGACGCGCTGTCGCTCGTGGTGCCGCCCGAGCGCCTGCACCTCTTCGATGCCGAGACTGGTGCGCGGCTTTAGCGCATGGCCGGAAAAGTGGGTACCGGTGTTCCGAATAGAACATGCGCAAAATCCAAGAATCTGGAGCGCATTCCGGTTGGGCTGCATCGTGATGCACGGTTGCGAAAATTGCACGGACAGGGGTCAATTTTGGCCTGACCGGCATTATATCCATCCATCATGTCCAATCCTCACATCGAAATTCCAACGCGTGCGCCGGCCGCCACCTCGGCCGACGACACCATCCTGCCGTTCCAGGTGGAGGCGCTCGACCTGCGCGGGCGCGTCGTGCGCTTCGGACCGGCGATCGACACGATTCTTTCGCGTCATCGTTATCCCGCACCGGTGGCGAAGCTCGTGGGCGAGGCGATCGTGCTCACGGTGCTGCTCGGCTCGACGCTCAAATTCGAAGGCCGGTTCATCCTGCAGACCCAGAGCGACGGGCCGGTACGGATGCTGGTTATCGACTACACCACCCCCGGCAAGGTGCGGGCCTGCGCCCGCTTCGATGCCGCCCGCGTCGCCGCGGCCATCGCAGCGGACGCGGCCGATCCCGGCGCGCTGCTCGGCCGCGGGCATCTCGCCATGACCATCGACCAGGGACCGGACACCGCCCGCTACCAGGGCATCGTCGCGCTCGAGGGCAAGGACCTCGAACACGCGGCGCACGAATACTTCCTGCGCTCGGAGCAGATCCCAACGAGGGTGCGCCTGGCGGTGGCCGAGGAGCTGCGCATGGGCAAGGACGGGGCGCGCCATCGCTGGCGCGCCGGCGGCCTGCTACTGCAGTTCCTGCCGAAATCGCCGGAGCGCTCGCGCCAGCCCGACCTCGACCCCGGCGATGCGCCCGAAGGGGTCGAGCTTCACCATCTGCCCGAGGACGATGCCTGGGTTGAAGGCCGCTCGCTGGTCGCGACCGTTGCGGATGTCGAATTGCTCGATCCGGACGTATCGGCCGAGCAGCTGCTCTACCGGCTGTTCCACGAGCGCGGCGTGCGCGTGTTCCGCAGCAGGAACTTGCACGCCCAGTGCTCGTGCTCGCGCGAAGGCGTCGAACGCATGCTCCGCAGCTTTCCCCAGGACGACCGGGACCACATGGTCGAGAACGGCAAGATCACGGTCACCTGCGAATTCTGCAACTCGACCTACGTGTTCGAGCCCGCCGACGTGAATGGGCCCTCCGCCTGAAGGTCGGCCGGGTCGGCCCCCGGGCGTGCACACCGCTGCCTCAGAGCATGGTCCCGAAAAGTGGGTACCGGTTTTCGGAAAAGATCATGCTCCAGCAATAAGCTAGACTAGAGCGCGATGACGATTCGAAGACAAGGTTATCGCGCTCCTAGTTGATCGTGCGCTCGCGTTGCGGCGTGTCGAGCGAGAAGGCGGGAATGTCGATCTCGAACTCCTCGCCGGCCGCGGTCACCATGCCGTAGGTTCCGGTCATGAAACCCGACGGCGTGGGCAGCGGCACGCCGCTGGTGTATTCGAAATTCTCGCCGGGCTTGAGCACCGGTTCCTCGCCGACCACGCCCGGGCCGCGCACCTCCTGCAGGCGTCCCTGCGCGTCGGTGATGCGCCAATGGCGCGTCTTGAGCTGGACGGTCTCGATCCCGAGATTGGTGAGCGTGATGGTATAGGCCCAGAAGAAATAGCCGTTCTCGGGCGAGGAGCGCTCGGGCAGGAAGCGCGGGGCCGCCTTGACCTCGATCTGGCGCGTCACGGCACGGTATGCTGCTTTGAGGGCATCCATTTGCGGGTATCCATAGACAGGCCTTCAGCCCCGACCTGGGCTCGCCGTCCCGATGTTCCACCTTAGAGCATGATCCCGAAAAGTGGGTACCGGTTTTCGGAAAAGATCATGCTCCAGCAATAAGCTAGGGCGGGATGACGATTCGAAGAAAAGTCATCGCGCTCTAGTGAACAGCCTAAAACCATGGCTTGCAATCGTCGCGATGACGTGATTCCCAAGTGGTGCCAAGGCCCATTACAATTTAGGCTCATCCATTACCGCCTGAAAGATCGCCCGCAATGCATGCCCCCGTGGTCACCACTGGACGCGATCTGCGGCTCGATTTGTTCCGAGGGATCGCGCTGTGGCTGATCTTCCTCGATCATATCCCCTCGAACCTCGTTGCCTGGGGCACCATTCGCAATTACGGCTTCAGCGACGCGACTGAAATCTTCGTCTTCGTCTCCGGCTACACCGCCGCCTTCGTCTACGGCAAGGAGATGCGCGAGCGCGGCTTCATTGTCGCCGGCGCCAAGATCCTGCGGCGAGCCTGGCAAATCTACGTCGCCCACGTCTTCTTGTTCGCGATCTACCTCGCGGAGATTTCCTACGTCGCCACCAGCTTCGAGAACCCGCTTTATGCCGAGGAGATGAACATCCTCGATTTCCTCAAGCAGCCCGACGTGACGATCATTCAGGCCCTCCTGCTCAAGTTCAAGCCGTCCAACATGGACGTATTGCCGCTCTACATCATCCTGTTGCTGTTGTTCCCGCCCATCCTGTGGCTGCTGCAGCTTCGATCCACCCTGGCGCTCGGCGCCTCGGTGCTGCTCTACGTGCTGACCTGGGAATTCAACTGGAACATGCCGAGCTATCCCAGCGGCCACTGGTATTTCAATCCGTTCGCCTGGCAGTTGTTGTTCGTGTTCGGCGCCTGGTGCGCGCTGGGGGGAGCCCAGCGGCTCTCGCGGGTGTTGCAGTCGCCGGTGACATTGTCGATCGCGATCGCGTATCTCCTGTTCGCGTTCGTCATCTCGCTCACCTGGTATCTGCCCGGCATGAGCCAATACGTCCCGCACTGGCTGGAAGAGGTGATCTATCCGATCGATAAGGTTAATCTCGACGTCTTGCGGTTTGCGCATTTCCTCGCGCTGGCGGTCGTGACCGTATGGTTCGTGCCGCGCGACTGGCCGTTTCTCAAGTCCTGGTGGGCGTGGCCGCCGATCGTGTGCGGGCAGCACTCCCTGGAGATCTTCTGCCTGGGCGTGTTCCTGTCCTTCGCCGCCCATTTCGCCATGGTGGAGATATCGGGCGCCTTCTGGATGCAGTTCCTGGTCAGCGCGCTAGGCATACTTGTCATGATTGCCGCCGCGTGCGTCATAAGGTGGTATAAGAAGGCAGAAGAACGCAGTCCCGGCTCGCGTCCCAGGACAAAGACGCCGGACGCGGACCTCGCGGGAGGCGAGGCATGAAAAGGCTCATCGCGGCAAGCTTGACCGTGCTCTGCCTGGCCGTCGCCGCGCTCGCGGCAGAGCCGCAGAAATGCGAGATTCCAGGCTACTTGCTGTTTGGAAACAACGAGTTAAAGCGAGTGGCGGAGGCCGTCGCGAAGGACCGGCGGCTGACCATCGCGGTGGTCGGCACCGCCTCTTCGGCGCTCGCCGGTCCCAACGGCCCCCCCTCCGCCTACCCGGCGCGGCTCGAGGCGGCCCTCAAGCAGCGGCTGCCCTCGGTCGCGGTCAAGGTCGTGACCCTGGTCCGGACGCGGATGACCGCCGACGACTTGGCCAAGGGGATGGAGAAGTTACTCGTCGACGAGAAGCCCGATTTGGTGATATGGCAGACGGGAACTTTCGACGCCATACGCCGGATCGAGCCGGACGATTTCAGGGCGGCGCTCGACGAAGGAGTGGAAACGCTGCACAAGGGCGGCGCGGACGTCATATTGATGAACATGCAGTACAGCCCCCGCACCGACATCATGGTCCCGCTCGGTCCTTACGCCGACAATATGCGCGTGGTCGCCCAGCAGCACGAGATCCCGCTGTTCGACCGGCTGGCCATCATGCGGCATTGGTCCGATATCGGCGCCTTCGATCTCTATGCTGCCGGCAAGGACAACGTGCTCGCCCACAAGGTCCACGACTGCATCGGTCGCGCGATTGCTTCCATGATCATCGACGCCGCCCATCTGCAGTCGGTCGAGCCCAAGACGGGTCAATAGGGCGGGTCAATAAGGCGGGTCAATGAAGGCGTAGCAACAAGTCTAGTAAACGAAAAAAGGCACAACGAGCACTTCTACAGGGACAAGCTCATATCATGCATTGCCATGCCGTGTTGCGTCGCGCGGCCTTTTTGGGGGCCGTTGCGGCAGGTACCTTTTTCGCGCTCGCTCCGGCACGCGCACAGACCGCTGCCTCGGTTGCGGCGCCGGCAGGCGCCGCCACCGCGCCAAGCCAAGCTGCCTGCGTGATCACGGCCGACCAGGTGCGCCTCGACATTCCACTGGTCCGCACGGCGCGCCTTCTTGCCAGCGGCAAGCCGATCAAGATCGTCGCGCTGGGATCGTCATCGACCTACGGCGCGGGAGCGAGCACGTCGGCGGCCTCGTACCCGAGCCGACTGGCCGGCGAGCTCGCCCGGCATTTCCCTGGACATGAGATCACGATCCTGAACCGGGGCGTGAACGGGGACGAGGCCGCCGACATGCTCGCCCGTCTCGACACCGCCGTGATTGCCGAAAAGCCCGATCTGGTGCTGTGGCAAGTCGGCACCAACTCCGTGTTGCGCGACAAGGCGGTGTTGCCGCATGCCACGCTTCTCCACGAGGGGCTGGCGCGCCTGAAGGCAACCGGCGCCGATGTCGTGCTGATCGATCCGCAATACGCGCCCAGGGTCATCGCCAAGCCCGGTTGCGAGGGCATGGTGTCGCTGATTGCGACCGCCGCCAAGGCCGAGCATGTCGCGGTCTTTCATCGCTTCGAGTTGATGCGGCGCTGGCACGAGACCGAGCGCCTGCCGTTCGAAACGTTCGTCTCGGCGGACGGCTTGCACATGAACGATTGGAGCTATGCCTGCCTCGCGAAGGCGCTCGGCATGGCGATTGCCGAGGCCGCGACCCGGCCCACCGCGACCGCGATCGCACCGCGGGTTGCGCCGTATTAGTCTAGCGTCACCCGCGGGCTTGACCCGCGGGTCCATCGCTTTTCGCAGGAAGTATTCCGAAAAAGATGGATTGCCGGGTCAAGCCCGGCAATGACCTCGGTGGGATTGAAGCGTGCGTCGTTCACGCCGCCTTCAGCGCGACCATCAGATCCTCGACGAGGTCGTCGGGATGCTCGAGGCCGCATGAGAGCCGCACCAAGCCATCGCTGATCCCAAGCTCCGCGCGCGCCGCCGGCGCGAGGCGCTGATGGGTGGTGGTTGCGGGATGGGTGATCAGGCTCTTGGCGTCGCCGAGATTGTTGCTGATGCGCACCAGCTTGAGCGCATCCTGGAAGCGGAAGGCCGCGGCCTTCCCGCCCTTGATTTCGAAAGCGACCAGGGTCGAGCCGCCACGCATCTGCCGGCGCACGATCTCCGCCTGCGGATGGTCCGGCCGTCCCGGATAGATGAGGCGCGAGATCTTCGGATGCTCCGCAAGCGCGACCGCGACGGTGGCCGCGGTGTCGGTCTGCCGGCGCACGCGCACGGGGAGCGTCTCCAGCCCCTTGAGCAGAACCCAGGCGTTGAACGGGGACAGCGACGGGCCGGTCTGGCGGATCAGGTTATGGATGTGGTCCTGGATGAATTTCTCGGAGGCCAGGATGACGCCACCGAGGCAGCGGCCCTGGCCGTCGATGTGCTTGGTGGCGGAATAGACGACGCAGTCCGCTCCGAGCTCGAACGGCCGCTGGAACAGCGGCGTCGAGAACACGTTGTCGACCACCAGCGTGGCGCCCGCCGCATGGGCGATTTCGGCGATCGCCTGGATGTCGAGCACCTCCAGCGCGGGATTGGTCGGAGTTTCCAGGAAGAAGGTCTTGGTGTTCGGCCGCACGGCGTTACGCCACTGGTCGAGATCGGTGCCGTTCACCAGCGTCGAGGCAACGCCGTAGCGGGGGAGATGCTCCTCGACGACATAGAGGCAGGAGCCGAACACCGCCTTCGACGACACGATGTGATCGCCCGCCTTCACCTGACCCATCAACGCGGTGGTGACCGCCGCCATCCCGGTCGCGGTCGCGCGCGCGGCCTGCGCGCCTTCGAGCGCGGCCATGCGCTGCTCGAACATGTTCACGGTGGGATTGGAGAACCGGGAATACTGGTAGCCCGGCTCTTCGTTCTTGAAGCGCTTCTCCGCACTCACGGCGCTGTCGTAGACGTAGCCCTGGGTGAGAAAGAGTGCCTCCGATGTCTCGCCGAACTGCGAGCGCAGGATTCCGGCATGCACGAGCTGGGTCTCGGGGCGGTAGCTTCGTTTCGCGGACGCGGACATGGGGGTCTCCTCTGCCCAACAAAAATCCCGGCCGGAAAAGCTCCGCCGGGGCCCTACGCGTCCCCGGCCTTTTAGCGACTTGTTTTACGTGGCTGCAAGCCGGCCGGCTCAAATGACCACGGGATAAGGCACCTCTAGCGCGAGCAACGACTTTCCGTCAAGGCGGTCATCAGGTAGAGGGTCGGGCACCGTCAAAAGGGTTGCGCCTTGCCGCTCGCCTTTGCCGTCGACCAAAGGGGTATCCTGCCCGACCACATGATCGCGGCGCTCGCCCAGGATGGGGCGATCTTACGCGCGTATGACTTCGTCCCCGACCAGATCCAGCCCTCCAGCCTCGATCTACGGCTCGGTGAAGTCGCGTATCGCGTGCGCGCGAGCTTCCTGCCTGGTCCCCGCACCACCGTTGGCGAGCGCATCGACCAGTTGAAGCTGCACGAGATCGCGCTCGGCGACGGCGCCGTGCTCGAGACCGGCTGCGTCTACATCGTGCCGTTGCTCGAAAGCCTGGCCTTGCCCGGCGACGTCGCGGCCGCCGCCAATCCCAAGAGCTCGACCGGCCGGCTCGACGTCTTCACCCGCGTGATCGCCGACGAGACCCGCGGGTTCGACCGCATCAAGGCGGGTTACCACGGGCCGCTCTACGTGGAGATCAGCCCGCGCACATTTCCGGTGCTGGTGCGCGAGGGCTCGCGGCTGTCTCAAATCCGCTTCCGGCACGGCAATGCGCTGCTCGATGCCGCAACATTGCGCGCGCTGCATGCGCGCGAGCGCCTGGTCGATGACGACTGATGCCGACGTGAGCGAAGGCATCGCGGTGAGCGTCGATCTTTCCGGCCTCGGCCCGGACGGCCTTATCGGGTACCGCGCCAAACGCCATACCGGGCTCATCGATGTCGAGCGCCGTGCCGGCTACGACGTCGGCGATTTCTGGGAGCCGATGCGCTCGCGCGAGGACCGCAGCCTGATCCTCGATCCCGACGAGTTCTACATCCTGGCCTCGAAGGAGGCCGTGCAGGTGCCGCCCGACTACGCCGCCGAGATGGTGCCGTTCGATCCGCTGGTCGGCGAGTTCCGCGTGCACTATGCCGGTTTCTTCGACCCCGGCTTCGGCTATGCCGGCGCCGGCGGACGTGGCGCACGTGCGGTGCTGGAGGTGCGCTCGCGCGAAGTGCCCTTCATCCTCGAGCACGGGCAGATCGTAGGCCGGCTCGTCTACGAGAAAATGCTGGAGCGGCCCAGGTCGCTCTACGGCGAGCACATCGGCTCGAACTACCAGGCGCAGGGCCTCAAGCTGTCGAAACATTTCCGGACGTAATGGCGCGAAATCGTCTCGGACACCTCAGAGCAGATTGACGAAGAGTACGTAGAGGCACGCCGAAAGCGTGATGGCCGCGGGCAGCGTCAGGACCCAGGCCATCAGCAGGTTGCGCACCGTGGCCCATCTGCAGGCCTGAGCCGTTGGCCGCCATGGTGCCGGCGACGCCCGACGACAATACGTGGGTGGTCGAAACCGGCAGCCCGTAGCACGTCGGCGGCCGCGATCGTTCCGGCGGCAACCACTTCGGCGCAGGCGCCCTGGCGCGTAGGTCATATGGCGTCTTGCCGATCTTCTCGCCCACGGTGATGACGATGCGCTTCCAGCCGATCATGGTGCCCAGTCCGAGCGCGATGGCGACCGCGACCTTGACCCAGAGCGGAATGAACTTGGTCGCGCCGTCGAGCGATTTCTTGTAGGCGCCGAGCTTTGCGACCTCGTCCTTGCTCAGATCGTTCTCCTTGTCCTTCAGCAGGAAGCGGATCGCCTCCGAGGCGAGGTACATGTCGTTGCGGGTGTTGCCGACCGCTTCGGCCGGAACTCGGCGATCGAGCCGTACTCCGATATCTGCTTCGAGATCTCCTGCGATCAGGCGCGGCCAGCGACGGATAGGTGCCCTCGCTCGATCTTGCGCTCGCGACACATAGACGGAGACCGCCGGACGCGGGTTCCGCCGATGATGTTGTAGCCTGCCGCCTTGCTGCTCGACGATCTCGGCCGCTGCCGCGGAGGTGGTCGCGGAAGTCTTCCATCTTGACTGGCCGGCATCGCCCGGTTGAGCGCATAGGCCGTCGGGCACGGTGCCGATCAGGATCAGCATGATCAGGCCCATGCCCTTCTGGCCATCATTCGAGCCGTGGGCGAAGCGACACGCCCGTGCAGGTGAGCGATCAGCATACCGCGGATCCACCAGGGCGGCGGCTGATTGCCCTTGGGCGCCTGATAGAGAGCCGGATTGCGCACCACGAACTTCAGCGCCAGCAGCAGCAGCGCCGCCGCGGCGAAGCCGAACGAGCGGTGACAGCAGCAGCGAGTAGCCGATCTCGGTTGCCTTGGTCCAGTCGACGCCCGAGGTGCCATCCTGGCCGTGCATCAGCGCGTTGGCGATGCCGACTCCGATGATCGAACCGATCAGGGTGTGCGAGCTCGATGCCGGCAAGCCGAGATACCAGGTGCCGAGATTCCAGATGATCGCCGCGATCAGCAGCGCGAACACCATGGCGAAGCCCGCGCCCGTGCCCACCTGCAGGATCAGCTCGACCGGCAGCAGCGAGATGATGCCGAAAGCGACGGCGCCGCTCGAGAGCCAGCGACCCCGAGGAAGTTGAAACAGCCGGCCCAGACGACCGCGACTTGCGCCGGCATCGAGTTGGTGTAGATGACGGTGGCGACCGCGTTGGCGGTATCGTGGAAGCCGTTGACGAACTCGAAGCCGAGCGCGATCAGGAGCGCGACGAACAGCAGCAGGAATGGCAAATACGTCGTCGCCTTCATCCCGGAGTCTTCGACGTCCACGTAGAGGCTATAGGCCGTGTAAAGAACGCCGGCGGCCAGGATTCCGAAGAACAGGATCAGCGCCAGGGGATTCGAGGGCGCCTTGAGATCCGGTTTCGCACTGGCGAGGTGGGGACTGTGCAGCGGGGCGGCGATATCGGTCATGGAGTCCTCGGAGTTGGCGCTGGCGACGCTCAGCGACGCTACAGGAAGCCGCCGTTTGTGACACGGGTACGAGTTCGCATGCCCTCGGCGCGATCACAGTGCTATTGGAATCTGACACGCGTATGAATGATCGATCCGACCGCGGGTTTGGTCGGCTGCGGCCTACGCGGCGGCCGAGCGCACCGGCGGCAATGGCGCAAATCCGTGCGCATCCGCGAGCGCCCATTGCTGCGCATGATGCGCCTGGCCGGTACCGGACAGCAGCTCGCAATGGTCCAGGAATGTATAGACTTCGGCGAAGCTCTTGACTTCGCTCGGCGATATTCGCTTGAGAATGTGGATGGGCCGAAGCTGATTGGGATGGGACAGGCCGGCCGCGCTCACCAGCTCGCCCAAGGCGGCGAGCGTGCTTTGATGAAACTGGCGCACGCGCGAGGTCTTGTCGTCGACCACGAGGGCGCGTTGGCGCCACGGATTCTGGGTCGAGACGCCGGTGGGGCAGCGGTCGGTGTGACAGGATTGCGCCTGGATGCAGCCCAGCGCGAACATGAAGCCACGCGCCGAATTGCACCAATCCGCTCCGAGCGCCAGCAAGCGCGCGATATCGAAGCCGGTCACCACCCGACCGCTGGCACCGAGGCGGACGGAGTGCCGCAATCCGGTTCCCACGAGGCAGTTGTGCGCCAGCACCAGGCCTTCTCGCAACGGCGTGCCGACGTGATCGACGAATTCGAGCGGCGCTGCGCCGGTCCCGCCCTCCGAGCCGTCGATGACGATGAAATCCGGGCGAATTCCGGTCTCGAGCATGGCCTTGCAGATCGCCATGAACTCCCAGGCGTGGCCGATGCAGAGCTTGAAGCCGACCGGCTTGCCGCCCGACAGGTCGCGCAGCAGCGCGATGAAATGCATCAGCTCGATCGGGGTCTTGAACGCCGGATGACGCGCCGGCGAGATGCAATCCACGCCCATCGGCACGCCGCGCGCATTCGCAATCTCCGCCGTCACCTTGGCGCCCGGCAACACGCCGCCGTGGCCCGGCTTCGCGCCTTGCGACAGCTTGATCTCCACCATCTTGACTTGCCGTTCCTGCGCGTGCGCGGCAAAGCGATCGGGGCAGAATGAGCCGTCTTCATTGCGACAGCCGAAATAGCCGCTGCCGATCTCCCAGATCAGGTCGCCGCCGAACTCGCGATGATACCGACTGATCCCGCCCTCACCGGTGTCGTGGGCAAAGCCTCCAAGCTTGGCGCCGTGGTTGAGGGCGCGAATGGCGTTTGCGCTCAGCGCGCCAAAGCTCATGGCTGAGATGTTGAAGAGCGAGAGCGCATAGGGCTGGCGGCAGTCGGCGCCGCCCACCGTGACGCGAAAGTCGTGCGCCTTCGATCGGACAGGGGACGATTGAATGATTGATCCACTCGAAATTATCGCCGTAGATGTTTTGCTGGGTTCCGAACGGCCGCTTGTCGAGCGCGCCCTTCGCGCGCTGGTAGGCGATCGCGCGTTTCGACCGGTTGAACGGCGTGCCGTCGGTGTCGCTCTCCAGGAAATACTGGCGTATTTCCGGCCTGATCTTCTCCAGGAAGAAGCGGATATGGGCGAGGATGGGATAATTGCGCCGGATGCTGTGCCGGGTCTGCAGGAGGTCCCAGATGCCGATGGCGCTTGCGACGGCGCACACCGCAGACAACGCGAAAAATACCGCGTGGAACGGTATCAGCGCTGCAAAAACGACGGTTCCCAGCAGGCTTGCCGCCAGCGCCGCGTATCTCATGGCACCTCCCATGCCGCAATGTCGTCGCGGGCGCCATTTCAGTGTTTTGGGAAGGAGTACGCCAGCACTCGGTCCAGGCGCATTGGGCAAAAAATGATACTTTCGGGATATGACAGTTCGGTGTCAGCGGCCAGGGCGCAAGCTATCGCAGTGGAAGCGGTAGGATAGGTGGAGCGAAGCGATACCCACCATGGTCCGGCAAGCATGGCTCGCGCTTTTGCTCGTGCTCTTCTATGCCCTCTCCCTGCTTTTTGCAGCCACTCCTGGCGCTTGAGCGTGCGCTTGGTGTCCTCGTAGCCGCTCTGCCAATGCTCGCGCATGGAGGTGCCTTTGAATTCGTAGTCCTTGGCGTGCCCTTCTTAGCCCTTTTCTGGTAGATCAGTTGCAGTATCGTTATCTCATGCAGCTCGCGAGCTCTTCTCTCGGCGCGCTCCGTCGCTCAGCCGATCCTCGGGTACCTTGTCGAGCGCCTTGTGCGCCGCGTCTTCCAGCGTCTGCATGCTGCGATACACGTCGGCGTTGCGCGGTGCGCGAGGAGTACATGATGTCCTTGTGCCGCGCCATGACGTCCTGGATGTCGCGCGGGAGCACGCCGCGCGCGCTGAACAGGTCAACCTGGAAGATGAGCGTGTTGAGCGTATCCTCCTCATCGAGCAGACGCCGCAGCGGCGTATGGAGACGATGCCTCCTTCCCAGAAGTCGGTGCCGATCTTCACCATCGGCAGCGCCGGCGGCAGCGCGCCGCTCGCCATGACGTGCTCCGGTTCGATCTATTTCGTGGTTGTCGAAATAGACGAAGTGCCGGCAGCACGTTCACCGCGCCCACGAAACGCATCATCTTTCGTTGATCACGAAATCGACTAGCTCTTCGAGCGTGTCGCGCAGCGGCGCGCTGTCGTAGTAGCTGGTCGCGGTCGGCGCCAGCGAAGCTTACCAGCGGCGGCATGGCGGCTCAAAACCCGGCTGCCCTGACAGTCATCCAGGAGCTGCGGCATTGCGCCCTGCGGAGATGTCTCCGTCCGCGTATAGCCAGATCTGCGCTCGGTAGCGCTCCCAAACGCTCGCAGACGCTCGACCGCGTCGATTGCCGCGATGATCGCGCTTACGCCCATCCGCGACCCGTCACCCATCGGCTCGACGTCCGCCTCGCTCAGCGCCTCGATAACCCCCCTTGCCCAGCGCCCCCCCCTCACGATGGGTTCGCGTTCGCTCCAGCGATGCGACAGCGGGTGATGATCGATGTCTCCGGCTGCGATGTCCATGACAGGCCCCACTGGAGGGTCCAACAATCGAACGAGACGCCGCGCTGCGCCCGGCTCCTCAGCATTAGGGTTACTCTCGGCGATAATCGCGCCGTCAGAGCGGGCAACGCTGACCGTTCGTGATCACTACGTCGGGATACTAGCCGCAGCCGTAGCTGCCGGTGCGGCCGTAGCCGAGGTTCTCCGTACACTTGCTGCGCCGCCCCGCGAGCTGCGTGTTGAATGACGGGGCCGGCGGCGCGGCGCTCTCGACCGATGCACGGGGCGCGGATGGTGCGGTGGCTGCCATGGCCGCGGCTGCCGCGGCAAAGAAAAGGGCAGCGGTCGTGGTGATGAGCAGCTTCATCCTGGCCTCCTGGCTGTCGCCCCGCGCGACGGCAACGGCGGCATACGGCGGAGGTTCGCTCACATCTTTGTCAACGCCGAGGTGAGGCCGCAGGGATGGGCTGATTCGGTAGGATGGGTTGCGCGCAGCGAAACCCATCACACGCGAGCAACAGGCCTGCCGCAAGGCGATGGGTATCGCCGTAGCCCGCGAAGACGGGCGTAAGCGCCCTTACCGCTCCACCCATCCTACGGACTTGCCGAAACGCCCCTCCTAAGGTGCTCAAGAATCCCTAAGGCGCTCATGCCCCGGAGTGAGCACCTTAGGCGACGGTGAGCACCTTAGGGCAGGTCTGCAGGGCCCACCGTCCTACCGCCGCGGCCCGCCCGCGAGCTCGGTGCGCAGCGCGGCGACCTCCGATCGCAAGCTCTTGACCTCGGCCAGGATGGGCGCGGCCTCCTCCTGGACGATTTCGCGCTCGATCGCCTCCAGCTTGCTCGCCTCCTCCTGCATCGCGTTGACGACGACGCCGATGAAGAGGTTGAGCACCATGAAGGTCGTCACCACGATGAAGACGACGAAGAATATCCAGGCCCAGGGGTGATGCTCCATCACCGGCCGGGCCACGTCGTTGGTCCAGCCTTCGAGCGTCATCACCGTGAACAGCGTGAACAGCGAGTCGCCGAGCGTGCCGAACAGTTTTGGATTGTCCTCCCCGAACATCTGGGTCGCCATCACCGCGAACACGTAATAGATGAGCCCGATCAGGAATACGATTGCGCCCATGCCCGGCAGGGCCGCCAGCAGCCCGGCCACCACGCGCCGCAGTGTCGGCACGCCGGTGATGAGACGCAGCACGCGCAGGACCCGCAGCGAGCGCAGCACGCTGAAGGTCTCCGTCGCCGGCACCAGCGCGATGCCGATGACGACGAAGTCGAATACGCTCCAGGGGTCGCGGAAGAACGCGACGCGATGAACGATGACGCGCGCGGCGATCTCGATCACGAACACCGCCAGGATGATGTGATCGAGAACCTGCAGCAGCCATCCCCACGAGGCCATGGCCGACTTGCTGGTCTCGAGGCCGAGGATGACGGCGTTGACGACGATGAACGCCATGATCACGCGCTCGGTGCGCGGATCGTTGACGATGGTGGTGAGCCAGGCCAGCACGGGTGCCCCCTCGCGGATGGTCAGAACTGGCGACTCAATCCACCACGATATTGTTCTTTTTGATGACGTCGCTCCAGCGCTGGGCCTCTTCCTTGATGAAAACGGCCATCTCGGCGGGGCTGTTGCCGATCGGCTCGACATTGGCGGCGCGAAACCGGGCCTGCACGTCCGGCATCTTGATGACCTCGATTGCCGCCTTGGCGATTTCGCCCGCCAAGCGCCGGCGGCGTCTTCGGCGGGGCGGCGAGCGCGAACCAGCCGGTGGAGACGAGCCCGGGCAACCCGGCCTCGGCGGTGGTCGGAATCTCCGGCAGCATCGGCGAACGGTGGGTGTCGGCAAGCGCCAGGATCTTCACCCGGCCGTCCCGGAACGGTGGCCCGCCGGCCGCGATATTGCCGAAGAAGACGTCGACATGCCCGCCGATCATGTCGTTGAGCACGAGAGTCTCGCCGCGGTAGGGCACGTGCACCATGTGCGTGTCGGTCATTCCCTGGAACATCATGCCGGTGAGATGCGGCGTGGCGCCGTTGCCCTGGCTGCCGAAGGTCACCTTTCCCGGATTTTCCCTGACGTAGTCGATCAGCTCCTTGAGCGAGTTGACCGGCAATTCCTTGCGCACGATCACGACGTTCGGCACCGATCCGACCAAGGTGACGGGAACGAAGTCCTGCGGCTTGTAGGAGAGTTGCTTATAGAGGCTTTGATTGATCGCGAGCGGCCCCGGCGGGCTGAGCAGGAGCGTGTAGCCGTCGGGCTCGGATTGGTAGGCGAGGTCGGCGCCGATATTGCCGCCGGCGCCGGTCTTGTTCTCGATGACCACCGACTGTCCCCATCTGGTCTGGAGCTTCTCGCCGATGATGCGAGCCAGGACGTCGTTGATGCCGCCGCCGGGAAACGGAACGATGAATTTCACTGTCCGAACGGGATAGGTTTGGGCGAAGGCAAAGTTTGCACCGAGCGCCGCAACAATTCCAATGCTGCAAGCCGCGACGATTGCTTTCATTTTCATTGTTGCCTCCCAATGATCCGCTTCGACAATTGCTCGAGCCTATGCGCCGCGTGAGCACGAATGCGATCACGGCTGGTATCGCCCGCCGAAGGCCGGCTGGCTCTGGCCCAAGCCGGGCAGCTCCCACACGCCGGCGCCGCCCGGGTTCTTGTCGGCGCCGATATTGGCGTTGATGAGACAGGGGCGGCGTGCGGCAAGCGCGCTGCGCAATGCGTCGGAAAGATCGGCCGCGCGGTCGACGTTCACGCCCGCGATGCCGGCGGAGCGCGCCATCGCGGCAAAATCCGGATTGTAGGGTGTGCCGGTGTCGGGATGGCGGAAGTCGGTCGCCAGCTCGCGGCCGCCGAGATAGCCGCGCTGCAGTCCGCGGATCGAGGCATAGGCGAAATTATTCCACACCACCCAGATCACCGGCAGATCATATTCGACCGCGGTCCCGAGCACGCTCGCATGCATGAAGAAGGCGCCGTCGCCGCACACCGAAACGCAAGGACGGTCGGGCGCGGCGAACTGCGCTCCCAGCACGCCGGCGACGCCGAATCCCATCGGGCCGAACCCCATCGAACCGATGAGCGAGTCCGGCCGCCTGGGTTTGCAGAACTGGATCAGCCAGTTGTGATGAACCCCGATGTCGCTCACCAGGATGGCGTCCTCGGGCAGCACCTTGTCGATCTCATAGGCGGCGCGCTGGGGATGGATCGGGCTCGCGTCGTCGACAAATCCCGGCGCGATGAACGCGTCCCATTCCTTGCGATAGCCGTCGATCGCATCGAGCCACTTCGCGCGCGACGCGGCTGCCTCTGCGACGTGAGGGCGAGCCTCGAGCTCGGCCAGGACCTGCTGCAGGAAGGTGCGCACGTCCGCCATCAGCCCGAGCGCCACGGGATAGTTGCGGGCGATCTCGTCCGGATCGATGTCGACATGGATGAGCCTGGTCGGCGGGATGGTGAATGAATAGCCCGGCAGCCAGGAGCTCGAGGTGCGGTCGTCGAAGCGCACGCCGAGCGCCAGCAGCACGTCGGCGGTGCGCGCGGCATGATTGGCCTGGTAGGGACCGTTGCGGGCGACGAGACCGAGCGCCAGCGGATGATGGGAATCGATGGCGCCGGTGCCGCTTGCCGACCAGGCGACGGGAATGCGCAACCGCTCCGCGAGGCGCAGCAAGTCGGCTGCGGCGCCGCCGTATTTGACGCCCTGACCGACCAGGATGACGGGCCGCTCGGCCGCAAGCAGCATGTCGACGGCCTGCTTTACGCCTTCGGGATCGGCGCCGCAGCGGCAGGAGATGTTCGCGTTCCAGTCTTCCGGCTTCGGGGTCTCGGTGGCGGCGGCCTCCTTGAAGATGTCGAACGGCACGTCGAGGACGACCGGTCCCGGCCGTCCCGTCACCATGGTCTTCCAGGCCTGGCGGATCGCGAGCGGAACCATGTCGCCGCGGGTGGGCTGAAAGACCCGCTTGCAATAGGCGCGCACGGTGGACGGAAAGTCGGCCTGATAGTGGCGGTAAAGCTCCTGAAATGCGCCGCGGTTGAATTGGCTGGTGGGCACGTTGCCGGTCACCGCCAGGAACGGAACCGAATTGAGATAGGAGTTGGCGAGCGCGATCGGCAGGTTGGCGGAGCCCGGACCGCAGGAGGTGAAGGTCGCCGTCGGCCTGCCGCAGACGCGGTAGTACACATCCGCCATGAAGCCGGCGACGGTCTCGTGATGGACGGAGACGGTCTTGATGTCGTCGGAACGTTCGTAGAGCGCGTCGATGAAGCCGATATTGCCGTGACCGCACAGGCCGAAGACGTAAGGCACCTTTTCCCGCACGAGATAGTCGACGATCACCTGACCGCCATCGAGCATGTTCTTGGACATCGGCGCTGTTCCTCGAGATCCGCTATTCCGGCTTGATATTCGCGTCCTTGATGATCTTGGCATAGCGGTCGAGCTCGGCCTTGAGATATTCGCGCCAGTCCTCGGGCTGCGTCGCGAGCGGCTGCATTCCCTGCGAGTCCAGCAGCGCGACGGCGTCCGGCGCCGCGATCGCCTTTGCGACCTCGTCGCGCAAGCGCTTGGCGATCGCCGGCGGCGTGCCGGCAGGTGCAAGAATTCCGAACCAGCCGGCGATCTCGTAGTCGGGCACGCCCAATTCCACCACCGTCGGCACGTCGGGCAGGGCGGATGAGCGCTTGAGACTGGTCACCGCGAGCGGGGTAACCTTGCCGGCCTTGGCCTGCGGGGCCATGACCGGCATCGCGTCGAACATGGCATCGATATGCCCGCCCAGGAGATCGTTGAGCGCGGGTCCGGCTCCCTTGTAAGGGACGATGGTCACCTTGATGCCGGTCTTCGACTTCAGCAACTCGGTCGCGAGATAGAGCGAGCTTCCGGTCCCGCCGCCGGCGCCGAAGGTGAGCTTTCCCGGGTTCTTGTTGGCATGGTCGATCAGCTGCGGGATGGTCTTGATCGGCAGGTTGTTGCGCGCGACCAGGATCAAGGGGCCGGTCGCTACCTGGGTGACGGGCGTGAGCTTGGTGAGATCGAACGGATAGTCCGGATGCAGCGGCTGGGTGATGAGCGCGCTGGTCGAAATGAAGAACAGCGTGTGGCCGTCGGGGGGAGAGCTCGTCAATTCCCGCAGCGCCGGCACGAAAATCCCGCCGGCCTTGTTTTCGACGAAGACCGTGGTGCGCAGGTTTTCGCTCATCTTCTGCGCCACGAGGCGCGCCATGACGTCAGTAGCGCCGCCCGGCGCCAGCCCGACGAGGAGCCGGATCGGTCGGCCGGAAAAGTCCTGCGCGTTCGCCCCCTGCGGCAGAGCGCCGAACAAGATCGCACACGCGACGAGAACTAACGCCATTCGACGTTGCATATCTTCCTCCCTCAATACGTGGCCGGCACTTATACCGGTGGCCGTTGTCCGCGAGTTGTCATGCCCGGGCTTGACCCGGGCATCCATCGAAGAAAAGCGCCTCATTGAAGAGGATGGATTGCCGGGTCAAGCCCGGCAATGACGGCGGATGGGTCATTGCGAGCGGCCATTTCACATCAACCTTCGGCCAACAGCGTCGCCATGATGCGCTCGCGCGTCAATGGCAATGCGCGAATGCGCCTGCCGAGCGCGCGCGCCACCGCATTACCGATCGCTGCCGCGGTGGGGCCGAGCGAGGCCTCTCCCAAACCGAGCGCGGGCTCGTGCGGCGCCTCGATGAAGCGAATATCGACCTCCGGCACTTCCGAAAAACGCAAGATAGGGTAGCCATCCCAGGTGCCGGAGGCGACCCTGCCATCCTCGAACCGGACGCGCTCCTTGAGCGCCCAGCTCGCCGCCTGAATGATTCCGCCTTCGATCTGGTTTGCCGCGCCGTCCGGGTTGATCACGAGGCCGGCGTCGACGGCAGCCCACACGCGGGCGAGGCGGACCTCCTCGCCCACTGCGACCTCGGCGACCACCGCGGCGTAGGCAGCGCGGTTCTTGTAACGGGCAAAGCCGAAGCCGCGCGCGCGGCCGTCGCCGGCGGCGGCCTCGAACCAGCCCCCCATCTCGGCCGCCGTCTCGATCACCCGCCGCGTACGCGGATCGGATGTGAGCGAGAGCCGATAGGCGACCGGGTCCTCGCCCGCGATCTCGGCCAGCTCGTCCATGAAGCACTCGATGGCGAACACGTTCGCGAAGGCACCAAGGCCGCGCAATGACGAGGTCCGAACCGGAAGCTGCGGCAGGAGGTGATGCACTAATTTGTGCCGGGGCAGGTCATAAAGGGCCTGGGCGTTGCGGGTTGCCCCGCCGCCGGCCTCGTCGGCGACGTCGTTGATCTCGACGGGAGGCGGCGGAGCATCGGGCAGGGCTTGCGCGCCAAGCAGGTTCGCGCTGCCATTCATGCCGGGACGCTGCGCGTGGACCGGGCTCCAGACCTCGATCGTCCAGTCAGCCGGGCGCGAATTGGCATCGAGCACCGCCCGCAGGCCGACCACCATGGCCGAGCCCATGGGGGCTGCGGCGAATTCGTCCTCACGCGTCCATTGCACGCGCACCGTCCGTTCCGGCACGCGCATCGCGACGAACGCCGCGTCGAACGCGGCGTCGTCGGCCGAGTTGTGGCCGTAGCAGCCGGCGCCCTGCCGATGCAGGACCGAAATTTGCGCGGCATCGATGCCGAGCGTGTGTCCGAGCCATTTGCGCAGCTCGAACACGCCCTGGGAATGGGTCCACACCGTGAGCTTGCCGGCCTGGTATTGCGCGAGCGCGCAGGATGGTGCGATCGAGCCGTAGGCAAGGAAAGGCCGCGAAAAGGTGGCCTCGATGACGCGGTTTCCCGCCGCGCCGGCCTGCCGCTCCCGTTTCGACCACGCGTTCGCGCGCCGGTTGGCGTTTGAGCCAATCCGGCTCGCCCGCCTCCGGCGGCGGTCTTGCACCGCCGTCCCAGACCGCGATCCCGCGCGCGGCTTCGGACGCCCGCATCACCGCAATCTCGTCGTCCGAGGTGAAAGCCACGAGGTCGCCCGCGCGCACAACGTCGATCGGTGCGCCGGCGGCGCGCCGCACCGCCGCCTCGTCGAGCGCCGCCAGCCGCGCCCCGGGCCATGGACGACGCAACATCCGCGCATGGAGTACATTGTCGGGCGCGAGATCGTGGATGAAGGCCGCGCCCCGGAGCTTGTCCGCAAGATCGAGCCGCGACAGGCTTCGCCCCACGATGCGATACGTCGACGGCGGCTTGGGTGCCGCCTCGCCGCTTGCCGGCCGCGCCAGGTCGATTTGGCCG
The DNA here is from genome assembly GCA_963827585.1 of uncultured Alphaproteobacteria bacterium. Lineage (GTDB taxonomy): Bacteria > Pseudomonadota > Alphaproteobacteria > Rhizobiales > Xanthobacteraceae > VAZQ01. The sequence continues at coordinate 111,733 of CAWHCK010000060.1, read as the reverse complement.
GCCATGGACCAGTAGTCCTGCCCGATATCGCGGCCGGCCCGCAGGAACCGGCCGTCCTCGATGGTGAGCGCTGTGAGTGGACAGGCCAGCCGATCCGCGACCTTCCGCAGGAAGAGCGCCCGTACTTGCGCGCAGACCAGGCGAACTGCGCCGCCCGATACGGCGATCGAATTGCTGCCCGAGGTGAAGCCTTCCGACGGGCTCGTCGGCGTCTCTCCCGAGACGATGCGCAGCCGCTCGGGCGCGACGTCGAGCTCCTCGGCCGCGATCTGCGCCAGCGCGGTGAGGACGCCCTGACCGATCTCGACCTTGCCGGTGGCAAGCCGCACGCGGCCCGGCTCCTCGAAGCCGACCCAGGTCGCGAGCAGGGGATTGTCGATCAGGCTCTTGGGCAGCGTGGTCACGGACGCGGTCCCATCATGGCTCCGGCGCGCGCGACCGCCCGCATGATGCGATTGTGCGCACCGCAGCGGCAGAGATGTCGGTCGAGGGCGGCGGCAATCTCGCTCCGGCTCGGCCGCGGATTGCGTGCGAGCAGGGCCGCCGCCGACATCAATATGCCCGAGAGGCAATAGCCGCACTGGCCGGCCTGCTCGTTGACGAAAGCCTGCTGCAGCGGGGAAAGGGTGCCGCTCGGGGCAAGCCCCTCGACGGTCGTGACGGCCTTTCCCGCCAGGCTTTCAATCGGCCGCGCGCAGGAGACCGACGGCTCACCGTCGATCAACACCATGCAGGCGCCGCACTGCTCGGTGCCGCAGCCGAACCGGCTGCCGCGCAGCCCCAGGTCCTCCCGCAGCACCGATAACAGCGGCCTCGTCCCGTCGCCGTCGACGTGAACGGATCTGCCGTTGACGGTGAGTTCACGTCCCCCGCTCACGGCATGCCTTTCGAACGAAGTACCAGCGAAAAGCGATCTCGCATGATGCCACCCCTCCCTAGTGTCCCGATTCCGAAGTTCGCATCATTAAGCGGCACCCTCGTTTGCGAACTTCGGAATCGAAGGACACTAGCAACTTATTGATCTAGTGTGGCTTTGGTTCAGAAGTCCGCATTTCGGACTCGCCGCGAGAATGATGCGGACTTCTGAACCGCCACACTGGTTGCCTTGCCGTTGACCGGCCATCGAGCGGGAGCCATTGGATCACGCGTGGGGCCTTGCGTCGACCGCGTTACCCGCCATCACCACTCAAGCCGCTTGTGCATCCGGCGATCCTTGTCGCTGGATTGGCGGTGAGCTACCAATGTTGGACGGTGCGATACTGGAAGAGTTTTTGGTGAACCGTGCCTCCACCCCCGGCCGGCATATCTTCATGCAGAAGGCTCGCATTCTTTTCCCGGCGGTCGGCTTCCTGGTTTTCGCGGCTTTCTCGCCGGCAAAGGCCGAGATGGGGCCGTGCCTGCCCGACCAGGACGGCGGCCTGACTTGCGGCCAGGGCGTCGGCGCGGCCCGCGTCGTCGATGGCACGGTGTCGCCTTCCAAGCGCTTCGCATTCGCCTGGCGCTCGCCCGGCAGTTCGCCGACGGAAATTCCCGACGGCCCTGTCGAGAGCCTACTGATCCGCCTCTCAGACGGCGCCGTCCTCTGGAAGACGAAAGGGGAATATTGGCGCGCGGCCGGTTCGGAAGCGAACCATATCGACGAAGGCGCGGCTTGGTCGCCGAACAGTCGCTTCGCCGCCCAGGTGACGGATTCCAAGTGGGAGACGGACGATCTTCGTCTCTACGCGATCGGGGCAGACGACAAGGTGCTCGTTCTCGATCTGAAGACCATTGTCGAGCCGGCAGTCCGCAAGCAGCTCCGGCAGATGGGCAAGAACGAGGCCACCTATACCTTCTCAATTCTCTCGGGCATTGAGAGTCCTAGTCTCACGATCGACAATCGCGGCCTGGTCAAGGCGCAGATCTTGATGCAGATCCCGAAGCAAGACCGCGACGTCGTGTTCGACGCCACGCTCCTGGTGTCCCAGAAGGATGGTGTGCTCGCCGCGCGGGACGTGTCGATCCGCCGCTCCCGCGCCAAACCCTAGAGCGTGATTGCTTTAGGTTGAGCCGCAATCACGCTCTAGCTTTTTGTTTGAGCATGATCTTTTCAGAAAACCGGTACCCACCCCGGATCAAGTCCGGGGCAGGCTTTTTCCGGATCATGCTCTAGCAACGGGCGGACCAGAAGAAGCTCTGCACTTTGAGCGAGATCGCTTCGGGCCGAATCGCGATTTCGCCCGTCCAAGGCAGGGTTGTTCGACCTATCGAGAACGGCTCTACTGCGCCGCTATTCGCCATCGTCGATCCGGACCCGCCGCATGATGCGCATTCCCCGTCCTTTCGGAACGCTCACATTCCTGTCGGCCTGGCTCGTGCCGTGGCGGCCGGCATTCCGCATCCGGCCCAAACGATCGAAGCTGTCCTTTTTCGTGCATTGGCGCGATATCCTCGGCCGCCACATTGCCAAGTATGGCACGCATGAGCCACTGCTCACGCAGTGGATATCGGATTACCTCTCCGCCGCATCGCAGGGCATCTTCATCGACGTTGGCGCCAATCTGGGCTGGCATGCCGTTCACGCCGCGCAGCACAAGGCCGTGGAGACCGTGGTCGCCTTCGAGCCCGATCCGTTCAACGCGTGGCTGCTCGATCGCAACCTGTCGCTGAACGACATCGACAACGTCGTCGTCAGCGCCAGCGCGCTCGGCGCATGCCGAGGATTGATTCGCTTGCACAAGTACAAGAACTCCAATCAAGGTCGCCACTCCGTTCTGGCCGATTATGGATATGGATCGCGGATTGTCCCGCTGACCGATCTGGACACGGCGCTCGAGGCGCTTGATCTCGCCCACCGGCCCGTGCTGATCGTCAAGATCGACGTGGAGGGCTACGAGCCCGAGGTGGTGGCAGGCGCGACGCGGACGCTGGCACGGGCAGATGTAGTGATCCTGGAATATTCCCCGGGCTTGAGCCGGGCCGGCGGCTTGTCCGTCGAGACCATGCTCGACCAGTTGTGCGCCGCCGGTCTCGTTCCCTACAGCCTCGGGGCCAATAGCTGGGTCGCGGAAAGTCCCGTAGGCGCCCGAGGGTTCGAAGGCCAGATGGACCTGATCTGGATCAGGGCCGGCAAGGAAAGCCACTTGAGCGACGGTGCGGCCAAACTCATCGTGCGAACCGACAAGGCGGCGCTGCTCCAAACAGCGGAAGTCTGGCGGCGCGTTGCAACCGATCACGAACATCGATCGCGGCGGCGGCAAACCGGGACATAGGCCAGGCTCACCCCAGCCCTGACCGACCTCATTCCGGCTTGATGCCGTGCTCGTCGATGAACTTGCTCCAATTCGTGATCTCGTTTTCGAGCTTCGTCTTCAAAGCGCCGGCCGGCGCGTAAGCCGGCTCGATGTCGAGCTTGGCCAGGCGGTCGCGCACCCGCGGATTCGACAGCGTCGTCGCAACCGCCTTGTCCAACTTGGCCTTGACGACATCCGGAATGCCTTTGGGACCGAAGACCGCGAACCAAAAGCGCAAGTCCACGTCGGCTGTCTTGACGCCGGCCTCTTTCAAGGTCGGAACGCCGGGCAGCACGGGCGAGCGCTCGGAGCTAGTCACCGCAAGTCCCTTGATCTTGCCGGTTTCGACCAGGCCCTTCGCAACCTGGATGGCGGCCATATTGAGTGCGACGTGCCCGGCGATCAGGTCGTTCATGGCAGGCCCGCCGCCCTTGTAGGGAACATGAACGGCTTCAATTCCGGAGGCGACCTTGACCACTTCGAAGGTCAAATGCGCGACGCTGCCGATGCCGGCCGACGCGTAATTGAGTTTCTGCGGCACCGTGCGTGAATGCGCGATGAGCTCCGCCACCGAATTGGCCTTCACATTGTTGGCGGCGGCCAAAACCAGCGGCGAGATAGCGACCACCGCGATCGCGTCGTATTGCGTCACCGGATCGAAGGATGAGGTGGATTTCTTGTGCAGGGCTTGGCTGATCCCGATCGCGTTTTCCGCCATCAGGAGCGTATAGCCGTCCGCCTCGGCGGCCGCGACGTGATTCCAGGCGATGTAGCCGCCCGCCCCCGGCTTGTTCTCGATGACGACGGACTGGCCGAGGGCCTCTCCCAACTCTTGCGTGATCTGGCGGGTCAGGGTGTCCGTCGCCCCGCCGGGCGGGAATGCAACCACCAACCGGATCGGCCGATCGGGGTATGACGATGGATTCTGGGCTTGCGCCGAGGCCGGAGCGCCGAGCAGGACGCACGCGAGCGAGCACCAACGAAAGAGATCGTGCATGATGCCACCTCCCTGGTTGCATTGCCGTTGACCGGCCATTGCCCGCCGAGCGGGAGCTCCATTGGATCACGCGCCGGCGCTTCCGTCGACGGGGTCCGCGCGCATGTTCTGGGTCGTAGGATGGGTTGAGCGAAGCGAAACCCATCAGCCGCGAGCATCGGTTGCGGCGGAAAGCGATGGGTTTCGCTTCACTCAACCCATCCTACGGTCTGCGACTACATGTTCGCGAGCAGCCAGTCGCCGATGTAGTCGACGCCGAGTTGGCGGTGATCGACCTGGCAGTGCTCGGCGCCGCCTTCCTCGGCGGTGAAGATCTTGATGTGCTTGCGCTTCGAGCCGACCTGCTCGTAGAGCTTCTTTGCCTCCGAGAGCGGCACGATGCGGTCGTTCTCGCCGTGCAACACGAGGAACGCGCATTCGATGCGCTCGGCGACACCTTCGAGCGTGAACCGCTTCGCCCGTTCCAGCGCGGTCTCGTTGTCCGGCGCGCCCACCACCCAGCGGAATTGAAAGATCGAGGTGGAGCTTGTGCGCGGATCGACCGCAAGCTTGGCCGCGTTGCCGGCGACCCAGTCGTAGATGCTCCAGTGCATGGCGCCAAAGGCGACGGCGGCGGCATAGCGCTTCTCGAATGCCGCAACGCGCGGCGCATGATAGCCGCCGAAGCTGTAGCCCATGACCGCGACGCGCTTGGGATCGACCTCGGGGCGGGAGGCGACGTAGTCGTAGGCCGCGGTGCCCGCCACCTCGTAATCGTGGCGGCTATGGATGTTGCGCAAGCGCAGCGCCTCGGCCTGACCGGGCCCATCGATGGCCAGCGTGTTGATCCCGCGCTTGGCAAGATCGAGACCCGCGAAGATCACGCTCATCTCCTTGGCATTGTCCATGCCGTCGAACAGAACCACGGTCGGTCGGGCGCCGCTGCCGGCGCCTTTGACGAAATAGGCCGGAAGGCTCGCAGCCTCGTAGGGCACCTCGACGCGCTCGATCTCGGGATGGAGCCGTTCCATGGCCGCGCGATAGGCGCGCAGCGCCTGACGATACATGGCCATCTTGTCCGGCCCGGGCGCGATGAAGCGTTCGGCGCTGTAGTAGTAGTTGCCCGCGCGCATGTAGTGGTTGCCGGCGGTGATGTGACGCCCTTCCGCCGCGGCCTGGTCGGCGACGGCGGCGACGCGATCGGCCATGGCGGCCCATTCCTCACGCCAGACGCGATCGAGATCGGCCTCCGCGGCGCGCGCCGCGAGCCGCCGTCCGACGCGGTCGACCTCACCCATGGCAACGGCGGCGTAGGGCGCCATGCCCTTGACGATCTGCATGGCGTTGCTCCAGCGCAGATTGCCCGGAAAGTGCACGGCCCAGGTGCTTGCGTCCGCGCCGCCGCCGCCGTGAGCTCGTGTGCCGATGTCCTCTTCCATTGTCATCGCCTGGCTCCCTCCTCGCAAATCGGTGCGTCGCGGCCGAAACGACCCGTGCCGCAAGATTAGTGGGCACTGCAGCAAGAGCAACGCTCCAGCTTGCTCCCGCTGCGCTTCTGTCTATGGACAGAGGGGCGCCATCGCGGTAGCTCCGATCGGCGAGAGACCTGACTCTCGTCGGAGCAGAATGCCCGCGATGGCATCATTCGGTTGCGCCGAAAGCCGAGCGAGGCAGAAATTGTAGAGCCGCGGCACGAGTTGGCAGTAGCGAATGGCCATTCCATTTATTTTCATGCGCGATGCAATGACGAGCGTGTGGCGCCGGCTTTTCCCCGCGGTGCATTCGCGTTATCCTGCTGCCGCCTCCGGGCGAGCGCGGGCGTAGTTCAATGGCAGAACGGCAGCTTCCCAAGCTGCATACGAGGGTTCGATTCCCTTCGCCCGCTCCAATGTTCGGCGATGCGCCATCCAGTGGGGTCAGCGAAAGCGGCTCGCATGTTCGGGGTCATCGGCGCTTGGTCCGAACCGAAGCTGGGAATTTGCGCCCCTGCTGCCGATGAACTGCGCATTACCTCAGAGGTCCCTCCGATTACAACAGTTGAAATTTGTATTACTTGCTATCCGATTGAACTTAGCGCCAATCTTAACAATGTACCGCGTTACTGATCATTCGGCGCGCGCGATCTATTTGATTATAACAATTCAAAACTGCAAAAGCCTGCAGACTATATTGATCGGCACTGTGAATATCTATATCGAGCAAGACTCTTCGACGCCGCAGCTGTCGAAGCTTAAGACTTCCGCGGCGCCGGCTCGGTGGCGGGGAGCTCGGCATGGCCCATTCAAGGCGACTGCGAACGGTCTGGTGCGCCGCTGGTTGAACGTTGCGTAGGCGCGACGAGAGCGTCTCGCGCGCTGCTATCGTGTGCTGGATAGAGGTCGAGTTCCAACCCGGCTGCAGACCAGCCATCGGAACTTGCAGGTGTTACATTGTAACATCAGCTTGCCGCGTGCTAGGGGTGGCGTCGAGTGCGATGAGGCCAGTGGGAATGCAGTATCGGGAAGTTCATAAGCGGCGGGCTCGAGCGTTGCGCGGCCCGTGGGGATCAAGCATCGCGGCGATCGCGTGGATCGCGGTGCCCGCGGCGGCGCTGGCGCAGGACAACGTCGTGGCCACCGCGACCTTGCCGCGCGATCTCAGCCCCTGGGGCATGTACATCAATGCCGATCCGGTGGTGCAGGCAGTATTGATCGGGCTCGTCATTGCCTCGGTCGTGACCTGGACGGTGTGGCTCGCCAAGACCGTCGAGATCCTGCTTGCCAAGCGACGGGTGGCCGCCGCCCTGAAGGCCCTGGGGAGCGTGCGGTCCACCTCCGAGGGCGTGGAGCGGCTCGCCGGCGCCCAAGGCGAGATCAGGCAATTTCTCGACGCGGCGGTGACGGAGTTGAAGCTGTCCGCCGGCTCCATGGAACGAGAAGGCATCAAGGAGCGGATCGCGTCGCGGCTGGAGCGCATCGAGGCGAGCTATGGGCGGCAGATCTTGCGCGGCACCGGCGTCCTCGCCACCATCGGCGCCACCGCCCCGTTCGTCGGGCTGTTCGGCACCGTCTGGGGGATCATGAACAGCTTCATCGGCATCTCGAAATCGCAGACCACCAATCTCGCGGTGGTGGCGCCGGGCATCGCCGAGGCGCTGCTGGCGACCGCGCTCGGGCTTGCCGCCGCCATTCCGGCCGTGGTGATCTATAACGTGTTCGCGCGTTCGATTGCGGGATATCGCGCGCTCCTGGGGGATACCGCCGCGGCAGTGTTGCGGCTCGTCAGCCGCGACCTCGAGCGCCCGGCCGCCGCAACCCCCTCCGCGCGCCGAGCGACGCCGCTATCGGCCGCCGAGTGAGCCTGAGAGTTCAGTCAACAAGCGTGTCATCACGCGGGTATTCAAGAGTATCGCCATGAGCGTTCGTCTCGATCACGGCGAGGACAAGCTTGACGAGGTCCACGAGATCAACGTCACGCCGTTCATCGACGTGATGCTGGTGCTGCTCATCATCTTCATGGTGGCGGCGCCGCTTGCCACCGTCGACATCCAGGTCAACCTGCCGGCGTCGACGGCGGAACCGCGGCAGCGGCCCGACAAGCCGCTGTACCTGACGGTGAAGTCCGACCTTCCGACCGCTCGCCATCGGCAATGATCCCGTCGCCCGCGAACGCTTGCACAGCTCTCTCGACGCGGCCGCCAAGGGCGAGAAGGATACGGTCATCTTCCTGCGCGCGGACAAGGCGGTGCCTTATGGCGAACTGATGGACGTGATGAACGTCCTGCGCACGGCGGGGTACCTGAGGGTCGCGCTGGTGGGACTGGAGAAAGTGCCCGGGCAATGATGCTGTTCGGCGCCGAAGACATTGCCGACCTGCGTCGCTGGGCGATCTGCGGCGCGGTCGTTGTGTTGGCGCATGGCGGAATTGCCACGGGGATGGTGATGTGGCGCGATTCGGACGAGGCAGCAGAACCCGCCGCCGCCATCGTGATCGAGTTCGCGCCGGTGCCGGTCGCGCCCGCAACGCTGCATACGGAAATTCCCCCCGGACCCGAGCAGGTGATGTCGGACGCCTCGCCCAGCAAGCCGACCGAGAATCTCGAGGAGACGATCGAGGAGAAGGTCGAGCAGAAGGTCGAAGCGAAGCTCGAGCAGAAAATCGAAGAAAAAGTCGAGTCGAAACCGATCGAAGAGCCGCCGCCGGAAGTCAAGCCCGCGCCCAATCCGGAAGTGGCGATCGAGCCCCCGCCGCCGCAGGAGGTCAAGCGGGATACCCCGCAGCGGCAGGAGCCGCGACCGCCGGCTCCCACCACCTCCGCGCCCCAGGCGATACCGGAGGAGACGGCGGCAGTTGCGGCCGCGCCGCTGCAGGGCCAGATCGTCCCGACAGACATCAACCGCGATACCGACGTGGAAGACGCAGATCGTGGCGCTGCTCGAGCGCAACAAGCGCTATCCGGATGGTTCCCAGTCCCGCCGCGAGCAGGGAGTTGCGCAGGTCTTCTTCAGCCTCGACCGGCAGGGGCGCGTGGTCGACAGCCGCGTGGTGCGCTCGTCGGGCGCGACCGCGCTCGACGAGGAGGCGCTCGCGCTGCTGCGCCGCGCGCAGCCGTTCCCGCCGCCGCCGCGCGAATTGATCGGCGAGCGGGTGGATCTCGACCGTGCCTATCCGCTTCAATCTCAAGTGACGTGCAGTTGCGCCATCTTCGCAAGGTCGTCACAACGCTCTCGGTGCGGGTGGGCATCGTCGCGACCTGGGCGCATCGTTCCCTTGGGTGCTGCGCCTATTGTCCATGGCTGGGATCGGGCCTATTTGGTAGGTCGGAGCGAGCGCTGAGGCCGAGCGGTGATTTGGCCGGCCGCATCGAGATCGCTCTCGCCGATCGGCGTTAGAGCCGCTGATCTCGGGCATACCCGGGATCGGCAAAGTGCCTGACAAGCAGTTGGCGCGCGCCCGTAGACGAGCTTGCGCGCCGGCGGGACGCACCGGGAGCAGCAATGCCCGAGACGGTTTCCGAGGCCACACCCCCGTTGTCGCGCCTGCTCGTGCTCATCGCGGCGGGCGCCGGCGTCCTGCTCGCCGGAACGGTGGCGCTGTGGGCGCACTACGGCACGGCGGTGTTCTACGAGATGATCGTCGCGGGGATCGCCGCCTGCTTGTAAACGCTCGCGGGGTAGGGCAGAGGAATCCACCATGACCGCGCGCAGCGTTCGCGTTCTTCTCATGGCCACGGCGTTTCTCGCCGGGCTCGTGCTGTGCTTCGGTGTCATCCTGATCGTGAGCGGGCGATTGTCGACACCGGTCGCGCAGCAAGTCGCCGCCATCGGCGGACCGTTCAAGCTCACCGATCAGGATGGGCACGCGGTCACCGACCAGGAATTGAAGGGCCGACCGTTCCTGGTGTTTTTCGGCTTCACCAATTGTCCCGACGTCTGCCCCACGACGCTGTTCGAGGTGTCCGAGATTCTGCGCGCGCTCGGCCCCGATGCGGACCGCACGCGTGCGCTGTTCATCACCGTCGATCCCGAACGCGACACGCCCGCCGTGATGAAGGAGTATCTGTCGAGCTTCGACCCGCATCTTTCCGGTCTCACCGGGGATCCTGCTGCGATTGCGGCGGTCGCGAAGGCCTATCGCGTCTATTTCAAGAAGGTCCCGCTCGATCAAGGTGGCTACACCATGGATCACACCGCCATTGTCTATCTGATGGACAAGACCGGCCGTTTCGTCTCGCCCTTCAGTCTCAAGCGGACGACCGATGCCGCCGCCGCCGATCTGCGCCGGTATTTGTGATCGCGGCGGCTGACCCATGAATTGAAAAGAGCGTCGCGCCGCCGGCAGGCATTCCGGCTCGCCGCCGTCCGACGGTTCGTCGCTGTTCGCGCTCGCCGTGCGCCATCACCAGGCCGGGCAGCTGTTCGAAGCCGAGAACTTCTACCGACAAGTGCTTGCATCCGACCGCAGGCACGTTGCCAGCTTGCACCATCTCGGCATCATCGCCTTGCAACGCGGGCAGGCACAGGTCGCGGCCGATATGATCGGGCGGGCGATTGCGATCAACGATCGCATTCCCGACTATCACTACAACATGGCGTTCGCCCTGCATGCGCTCGGCCGGCCCGGCGAGGCGGTCGTTCATTACCGACACGCCGTCAAGCTCAAGCCCGACTATGTCGAGGCGCATACCAATCTCGGCAACCTGCTCAGGGAACTCGGCAGCCACCGCGACGCGGTCGCATGCTATGAGCGCGTGGTCGCGCTAAAGCCGAGCGCCGAGGCCCATTACAATCTCGCCAATGCGCTCTCGCAGCTCGGCCGATTGGACGAGGCGGTGAGCTCCTATCGGCGCGCGCTCGCGCTCAATCCGGTTCTGGGCGGGGCGCACAACAATCTCGCCAATGCCCTGGTGGCGCAAGGCCGGCCGGACGAGGCGGTGGTCCATTTTCAGCGTGCGCTCGAGCTCGATCCGAACCTGGTCGAGGCTCATGTCAACCTCGGCACGTGCCTGCTGCAGCAGGAACGGCTCGATGCCGCCGCCATCCAGTTCGAGCGCGCGCTGAGCATCGACGGAAATTTTGCCGATGCCCATGCCAATCTCGGCAACGTGCATCTCGCGCTCGGCCGCCTGGATGAGGCAGCGCAATGCTATCGGCGCGCGCTCGCGCTCAAGCCGGACGTCGTCGAGACACACAACAATCTTGGCATCGTGCTGGCGGCGCGCGGCGATTTCCAGGAGGCGGGCCGTCGCTTCGAGTGGGCGGTGACGCGCAAACCGGATTTCATCGATGCTCACAACAATCTCGCCCGCGCCTTCCTGTCCATAGGACAGCCGGACAACGCGCTGGGCGCGCTCCGACGCGCCCTTGCAATCGCGGAAACGGCGGAAACCAAGTCGCTCTTCGTTCAATGCGTGCGGGTGCTGTCCGCTCCGCCTGACACCGAGGACTTCCGCTCTTTGCTGGTGCGGGCGCTGGCGGAGCCCTGGGGGCGCGCCAACGATCTGGCCGCCGCCGCCGCGCGAGTCGTCAAGCAGGACAACGCGATCAGCGCATGCATCGCTCGCGCCATGGACGCTTGGCCGCGGCGCCTGTCCGCGCATGAACTCATGGGTGCGGCCGGTCCGGCGGCGATGTCGAGCCACCGCCTGCTGCGCTGCCTCATGGAGTCGGCCCCTATCGGCGATCTCGAGCTGGAGCGGCTCTTGACCGCCACGCGTTTCGCGCTGCTCGAGCTCGCGGGTGCGCGCCGTGCATCGGTGGTCGACGAAACGACTTTGGAGTTCTGCTGCGCGCTGGCGCGGCAATGTTTCCTCAACGAGCAGGTTTTCGCTTATGCCGACGAAGAATTCGACGCGGCGCAGCGGCTGCGGGATGACGTGATCGCCGCGCTCGCTGCGGGTGCCCCAATTCCCGAATTTAGTCTGGCAGTGGTCGCGGCTTATTTTCCGCTCCACTCGCTGCCCGGCGCCGTGTCGCTCCTGGACAAGACCTGGTCCGATGCCATCATGGGGGTGCTCATCCAGCAGGTGGGCGAGCCCGCGCAAGAGCGGCAATTGCGTGCAGCCATACCAGCGTTGACCGCGATCGGAACCGAGGTATCGCGCAAGGTCCGCCAGCAATACGAAGAAAATCCCTATCCCCGCTGGGCGAAGGCGGAGCCGCCCGGGCAGCCGCTCGTGTTCGATCGCTACCTGCGAAGGAAATTGCCTGCTGCTACTTTCCGAGGCCTGGGCAAGCCGGACATAGACGTCCTGATTGCGGGTTGCGGCACCGGCCAGCACGCGATCGAGACCGCGCAGCGATTCGCCGGCGCTAGCGTCCTCGCCGTCGATTTAAGTCTCAACAGCCTGGCCTATGCCAGGCGCAAGACCGGTGAGCTTCATCGCAGCAATATCGAATATGGTCAGGCCGACATCCTGCAACTCGGTTCGCTCGGACGCAGCTTCGACCTCATCGAGTCGGCGGGCGTGCTGCACCATCTCGCCGATCCGTTTGCCGGCTGGCGCGTGCTGCTCTCGCTCCTGCGCCCCGGAGGCTTTATGGCAGTGGGCCTTTACAGCGAGATCGCGCGCGCGGACATCGTCAACGCCCGCGCCTTCATCGCCGGGCGAGGCTATCAACCGACCGCCGCGGACATTCGTCGGTGCCGCCAGGACCTCCTGAATGACGCAAGCTTCAAGAATCTCACCGCGTCGGGGGACTTCTGCAGCACGAGCGGGTGCCGCGACCTTCTGTTCCATGTGCAGGAACAGCGCCTGACGATTCCGCAGATCGCCGACTTCCTCGCCGACCATAGCCTCGCATTCATCGGCTTCGACCTCGATCACTTCACGCCGCAGCGATATCGGGCGAGATTCCCACACGACGAGTCCATGACCGACCTCGCGTCGTGGGACGTGTTCGAACGCGAGCACCCGATGACCTTTTCCGGCATGTACCAATTCTGGGTGCAAAAGAGGTCGTGAGCGGCCGGTCGTATGCCAACGAAGCCACCGATCCGCCTCAACTCGCCTATAAGCGGGCGGACAGATGTCATTGAAGATCGAAGCGTGAACAACTCGAGATTGTGATGTTCGCCCGTTCCCTGCACAGCTGCGTCCTGACGCTGCGGCGGACTGTCGTGCTCGCCCTCGTCCTCCTTGCATCGGTGCTCCCCGGGCAGGCATCGGCGGAGATGGCGGGCGGCGACCCCAGTGTCCGCGTGCCCGGCTTTTGGGACCCGCGGCGACGGCCGGAGAAGCCCGATCTCACGCGCATCAGCGTGATCCGATTCCTGACCGAGACCGACTACCCGCCCTTCAATTTCGCCGGGCCGGACGGCAATCCGCAAGGTTTCAATGTCGATCTGGCCCGCATGCTGTGCGAGGAGCTCAAAGTCGCCTGCACCGTCCAGATGCGGCGCTTCGAGACCCTGATCCCGGCGCTCAATGCCAACCAGGGTGATGCCGCGATCGCCTCGATTGCCGCGACAGTGGAGTTGCGCGCCCGGGTCGATTTCACCGATTCCTACTACCGCACGCCGGCGCGCTTCGTGGCGAGGCGCGATTCCCCGATCGACGATCCGCTGCCCGAGCGGCTCGAGGGTAAGAAGGTGGCCGCCGTCGCCGGCACCGCGCACGAGGCCTATCTTAAGGCACTGTTTACCGAAGCCGAAGTGCGCGGCTTTCCAACTGCCGACGCCGCGCGACTCGCGCTGCGCCGCGGCGAGGTTGATCTGCTGTTCGGCGATGCGATCTCGCTCGCGTTCTGGCTCAATGGCACCGATTCCGAGAATTGCTGCGCCTTCCGCGGCGGGCCCTATATCGACAGCCGCTATTTCGGCGAAGGCATCGGCATTGCCGTCAGGAGAGGCAATGACATCATCCGGCTCGCGCTCAACTGGGCCTTGTTCCGAGTATGGGAACTGGGTCGCTTCACCGATTTGTGGTTGCGATATTTCCCCATCAGCCCGTTTTGACGCCGGCTCCCGTCCCGGCTGTATCGAACCAGGACGCCCAGCGAGGAGCGGAAAAAGAACCGAATTGCGCGCAATTTTAGCAAACGGGGCAATGATATCGAAGCGCATCGATGATTGACTCCCGGCCGTCTCGAGTGGCCGGTGGAGTTCGGATCATGAGAATGCTTCTTGCCCGCTTCGCACGCGACGAAAGTGGTGGCACCGCTATCGAATACGGGCTGATCGCTGCCGGCATGTCGCTCGCGATCATCACCATGATCTCGGGCCTCGGCTCGAAGCTTGATGTAGCTTTCACCTCGCTGCAATCCGCTCTCAGGTGAGCGCACTGCCGCACCGCTGCGATGGCGCCGTGGGCCTTCTCCTTGCGTCAGCGTCCAACCGGATCAAATCCGCGCGGGAACCTGGAGGGGCGAGTGGCGCTTGCGCCAGTGTTTTGAGTGTTTTGATTGACGCCGGGGGGTGTGGTTTTTAGTGTCCGCGCCGGAGAGCAACGGATGTCCATGGTCGAGGCCCCAGTCCAAGCCCTGCGCGAGATCGCCGAAAATTCGAACGCCTGGCCGTTCGAGGAGGCGCGCAAGATCGTTGCGCGGCTGAGGAAGCATCCAAAGGACGGAGTCATCTTCGAGACCGGCTATGGCCCTTCGGGGCTGCCGCACATCGGTACCTTCGGTGAGGTCGCACGCACCACCATGGTGCGCCATGCCTTTCGCGTACTCACCGACGACAAGATCAAGACCCGGTTGATCGCCTTCTCCGACGACATGGACGGGCTGCGCAAGGTGCCCGACAATGTCCCCAACCGCGACATGATGGCGGCCCATCTCGGCAAGCCGCTGTCGCGTGTGCCGGACCCGTTCTCGAACGAGTATCCCTCGTTCGGAGCCGCCAACAACGCGCGGCTGCGCGCCTTCCTGGACCAGTTCGGTTTTCAATACGAGTTCCTGTCGTCGACGGACTGCTACCTGTCGGGCCGCTTCGACGCCACGCTCTTGAAAGTGCTCGAGCGCTTCGACGCCATCATGGAGATCATGCTGCCCTCGCTGCGCGAGGAGCGGGCGCAGACCTATTCGCCGTTTCTGCCGATCTCGCCGCGCACGGGCGTCGTGCTGCAGGTGCCGATCCTGTCGCACGATGCCAAGGCCGGCACGATCACCTACGAAGACCTCGACACCAAGGAGCCGGTGACGACTCTCGTCACCGGCGGGCGCACCAAGCTGCAATGGAAGCCCGACTGGGCGATGCGCTGGGTCGCGCTCGGCGTCGACTACGAGATGGCAGGCAAGGACCTGATCGATTCGGTCAAGCTGTCCGGCGACATCTGCCGCGTGCTCGGCGGCACGCCGCCGGAAGGCTTCAACTACGAGCTTTTTCTCGACGAGAAGGGTCAGAAGATTTCGAAGTCCAAGGGCAACGGATTGACCATCGACGAATGGCTGCGCTACGCGTCGCCGGAATTGCTCGCGCTGTTCATGTATCGCGAACCGAAGGCAGCGAAGCGTCTCTATTTCGACGTGATCCCGCGCCACGTCGACGAGTACCAGCAGTTTCTGGAGGCCTATCAGCGGCAGGATCGCAAGCAGCAGCTCGCCAACCCGGTCTGGCACATCCATTCCGGCCATCCGCCCGAGCCCGACATGCCGATCTCGTTCTCCATGCTGCTCACGCTGGTGGCGTCCTCGAACGCGGAGAACGCCGAGACGCTGTGGGGCTTCATCGGCCGCTATCGTCCCGGCGTGACGCCGCAGACGCATCCGAAGCTCGCCGCGCTGGTCGGGTACGCGGTCCACTATTTCCGCGATTTCGTGCTGCCGCAGAAGAGGTTCCGGGAGCCCGACGATCGCGAACGCGCGGCCCTCCTCGACCTGCGCGACGCGCTCTCGCAGCTGCCGGCAGACGCCACCGCCGAGCAGATCCAGGAGGTCGTGTACGAGATCGGGCGGCGCGAGCCGTTCCTCGACAAGACCGGCAAGATCAAGACCAAGGACGGCAAGCCCGGCGTCGCCCTCGACTGGTTCAACATGCTCTATCAGGTGCTGCTCGGCCAGGAGAAGGGCCCGCGCTTCGGCTCGTTCGTGGCGGTGTACGGGCTCAAGAACACGGTCGACATGATCGACGGCGCATTGGCGCGCTCGGCGTAAGGTCTGCTGTCGTGCTTCGCGGTCGCTCGTCCCCGGACACGCGCGAGCAAGCCTGGGTCGAGATCAAACGGCGATGACTCCATCCGCCCTGGCCGTCATCGGCCTCACCATCGTCGTTTCCTCGTTTCTGTCCGGCGTCTTCGGCATGGCCGGGGGCATGGTGCTGCT
Organism: uncultured Alphaproteobacteria bacterium; assembly: GCA_963827585.1. GTDB lineage: Bacteria > Pseudomonadota > Alphaproteobacteria > Rhizobiales > Xanthobacteraceae > VAZQ01. The sequence goes on along the minus strand of CAWHCK010000060.1, from coordinate 95,744 downwards.
CGGCGTCCTGCTGACCTATTTCGACGTCGCCACCGGGATGATCTTTTTCTCGGTCATCCAGCTGTTCGCCAACGGCTGGCGGGTGGTGCAATGGCGGCGCTACGTGCTCTGGCCGATTTTCGGTTGGTATGTGGTCGGCGCCGTGATCGCATTCGCGTGCATGTGGATGATCGCATTCGTTCCGGACAAGGCCATGGTCTACCTTGCGCTCGGATTGATGCCGTTCGTGGTGGAGGCTCTGCCCGCTGCGCTGCGCCCGAACATCGAGTGGCGGGGCGTGCCGTTTTTCACCGGCATCGCAACGACGATCATCCAGATCCTGGCCGGCGTCGGGGGTCTCTTTCTCGACATCTTCTTTCAGAAGAGCACGCTCGACCGCAAGACCACCAACGCCACCAAGGCCGTCGCGCAATCCTTCAGCCACATCGTGCGCGCGCTCTATTTCGGCTCGCTCTCGGGCGTCGGCGACCTGCCGTTGTGGGCGACGGGACCGGCCATTGTGCTCGCGATCGCCGGCACGTCGCTTGCGCCCTTTGTCATCGAGCGCATGACCGATCACGGATTTCGGCAGTGGACGCGGGCGATCATCTTCGCCATCAGCGTGGTCTATCTCGCCCGCGCCACCTGGCTGTTCTGGCACGGGTGATGCGGTGCCGCTCTGTGGCCGACGGGCGCCCGCCCGTCAGCCGAGCATCTCCATGGTGCCGTTGAGCGCCATCAGGCCCGTTTCCACGGCGAGCTGCGGGTGGCGTTCCCCGACTTGCCTGCGGAATTCGGCAAGCGCCGCTTTGTGCGTTTCGGTCTCAGCCTGCGGGGTTGCGACGCTGGCCTCGCCATAGGCGATCTGGGCGGCACCGCAATCGCGATGGTCGATGGCGATCACCTTTTTGATGCGATGCAGCTGGATCGACGTGCCGAGATTGTCCCAAAAGGCCTTGTGCCAGTCCTTGAATGCAGGCGCTACAACGCCTATCGCCGCCCCGGCGATCACGAATTGACTGAACTTGCCCGTCAAGTCCCGCGCGGCCGTGTATTTGCGTACCGGCTCCTGCATGCGGGGGTCGATGCAGGCCAAGACCATTGCCTCGTAGTTACCCTCGGCGGCGTGCGCAAGATAGGGAGCAAGGGCCATGGCGACGCCGCCGGCGGCGGCAGCCCGCACGAATTGCCGACGATCAAGTTTGCCACGCAGGAGATTGCCGCACCCGCAGAAGGCGTGATGTTGAAGGCTTTGCAACGTCGTCACTGGGCTTTCCTCGACAATGGACTATGCAACCGTTTCTGCGCACGAGCCCTAGCACACGTACTTGGTCGGCAGCAAGATAACGAGGTTGCAGCGGCCGCAATTCGGACATCGACAACCGGAGTGCGCGATTCTTCCTTTGTCCACCGATCACCGATTGTCTCATTGACTTGCCCAGACGATGCGCGCGATCCATGACACGTCGCGCACCGCGAGCGTGCGTTCGCCGGACAGAGAATCAATCGAGCGCAGCTCGATAGTCCGCGCCGTGCGTCGTTTGAGCTCCTTCACCATCACCTCCTCGTCCGTGGTTTTGACCACGACGCGGTCGCCGCGACGAATCGAGGCAGCAGGCGACACGATGATGAACGTGCCCTCATCATAGACCGGCGCCATCGTACTCCCGGAAATCTCCAGTGCGTAGGCGTGCTCATCGTCGACGGCGGGAAATCGAATTTCCTCCCAGCCCTGACCGGTCGGAAAGCCGGACGCGTCGAAGTAGCCGGCTTTGCCGACCTGCGCCAAGCCGATCAGGGGGAGGGTTTTTTTGACTGCGGAGCGCCCCGTCTCCTCGATCAGCTGCACGAACGTGTCGATCGACGCGCCGGTCGCGGCCAACGCCTTTGCCACCGACTCCGTCGACGGCCAGCGGGCGCGGCCATCAGGGGTGATGCGTTTCGATTTGTTGAACGTGGTCGGATCGAGGCCGGACTTCCTGGCAAGGCCGGACGGGGAGAGCCCGGCATGGGCAGCGAGACGGTCAAGTGCCGTCCAGATCTGGGCATGAGTCAGCATGACGTGTGGCCAAGATCGGGCTGTAGGGCGGAATTTTGTCAGACTATAGGAATTATAGCCTCTGCACGTCCAGCAACTCGTGAGATAAGATCGAGAAATGGCAATCTAAACGTGTAGGACCTTCCCTTGCCCTTGCGAGAACGGGCGATCCGATGGCAGTGCTTGAGAGAAATCATAGCCGGGGTTTACGACGCGCACGTTCAGGGGGCAGACAATCAACGATACCGAAGCTCACGGCAGAATCCGGGGAAGCGTGCCGACCACCATCTACAAGATATGCGAGCGCGCGCTTTGGCGCGAAGCGGAGCGTGCGGGCATCTTCCAGGGCGCTGAGGTCGACGGGCGGGACGGCTTCATCCATTTCTCGACGGCCGATCAGCTTCGCGAGACCGCCGCCAGGCATTTCGCGGGGGCCGCAGACTTGATGTTGGTGGCGGTCGCCACCAGCGCGCTCGATACCGCGCTGAAATGGGAGATTTCGCGCGGCGGCGACTTGTTCCCCCATCTATACGGCCCACTGCCGCTCACCGCCGTGCTTTGGGCAAAGCCGCTGCCCCTCGGCTCCGATCAACGGCACGTCTTTCCGGGGCTTACCCCGTGATCGGCCTGTTCGAGTTGCTGGCGCGGCCGTTGCTGCGCATGCTCGACCCGGAGGACGCGCACCGCGTTGCCATCCGGGCGCTGAAATTTCCACCATTCATGAAGCTGGTTGCCGATGACCCGCGGCTTGCCGTGCGCGCTTTCGGGCTCAATTTTCCCAATCCGGTGGGCATGGCGGCGGGCTTCGACAAACACGCCGAGGTGCCCGACGCGCTCCTCAGGCTGGGCTTCGGCTTCGTCGAGGTCGGCACCGTCACGCCCGTGCCGCAGTCCGGAAATCCGCGCCCGCGCCTCTTTCGGCTCTACCGCGACGAGGCCGTGATCAATCGCCTGGGATTCAACAGCGAGGGTGCGGACGCCGTGCTGCATCGCCTTGCCGCGCGCGCGAGCGAAGGCGGCATTGTCGGAGTCAACATCGGAGCCAACCGGGAGAGCCCCGACCGCATTGCCGACTATGTGCGCTTGATCGAGACTTTTGCGCCGGTGGTGAGCTACTTCGCCGTCAACATTTCGTCTCCCAATACCCCGGGCCTGCGCGAGCTGCAGCAGGCCAAGGTGCTCGATAGCCTTTTGGCGCGCGTGGTGGATGCGCGGGCTCGCATGAGCAGAGAGGCGGGAACGACCCCCGTGCTGATCAAGATCGCGCCCGATCTCACGCTTGGCGAGCTCGACGACGTCGTTGGCGCCGCACGGAAGCATCGCGTCGACGGTATGATCATCGGCAACACGACCGTATCGCGGCCGGCGGCGTTGCACGATCACGTGACGGCGAGGGAGGCCGGGGGGTTATCGGGGCGCCCGCTGTTCGCGCTTGCGACGCGCATGTTGGCGGAGACTTATGTACGGGTCGAAGGCGCGTTCCCGCTCGTCGGCGTCGGCGGCGTCGACTCGGGAGAGGCGGCGCTGGCAAAGATCAGGGCGGGCGCCTGCCTGATCCAGCTCTACAGCGCGCTCGTGTTCCACGGGCTACGGCTCGTCGCAGCCGTCAAGTCCGAGCTGTCGAACGCGTTGCGCCGCGATCGGCATGCGGGCATCGAGGAGCTCGTCGGCGCGGACGCCGCCGCCATGACGGCGGAGAAGTGGCCGACTTGATGCGGCGCCATCAAGTCGTCCGCATCCACTGGATGACGCCCAGGTCCTCGCGGAATGCAAACCGCTTGACGTGGTCCACCACGACGCGTTGCAGCCGTTCAAGCGCTTCCTCATCGGGCGCTTCGGCGTGTAGCGTGAGCGCGTCGGCGGATGCTTCCAAATTGCAGACGCGCCCGTCGGTGAAGGGGATGCGACCTTTCTCCGGGGTGAACTCCACTGCGAACTTGTGGCTCCAATGCTTGCAGACCTGCTGCAAGTAACGACTGGCGGAGACGGTGGGGACGTGGGCTTGCGACGTAGGCATGGGCGTCCTGCTTGGTCGGAGGTGCTCTCGATTCGACACATTTAGGCGCGATACGCGGCCGCCACCAGTCGCGGCGGACCGTCCGCACTTAGAATCTCTCTATTTGAACGTGACGGACATGAGCTTCGGATATCGCGCCGCCTGCAACATGCCGCGGGAGGCGAGGAACACCAGGAGCGCGATCCACAGACCTGTGTTGCCATAGCCTTGCAGCGCCCACCAGCTCGCAAGATAGATCGCCAGCGCCGCAAGCATCAGGTTGCGCATGTCGCGTGCCCAGGCCGCGCCGATATAGATACCGTCGAAAGTGTAGGCCAGCACGCCCATGACCGGCGCGAGGGCGGCGAGCAGCGTAAATTCGCGGGCAGCTTGGCGCACCTCGGTGCTCGTCGTCATTGTGTCGATGAGAGGGCCGCCCAACATGAGTAGCACGGCCGTCGTCGCCGCTCCAAAAAGAAAGCCCCAGGCGAGCACGCGCCGTGTCGCCCCGACGAAGGCCGAGCGGTCACCTGCTCCAGCCGCGCGGCCGCAGAGCTGCTCGGCGGCAGTCGCCATGCCGTCAAGAAAGAAGCTGCCGATCAGGATGAAATTGTGCAGCACCGAGTTGGCCGCGAGCGCGGCGGTGCCGGTGCGCGCACCCTGCGCGGTGAAGAACACAAAGGCCGCGATCAGCGCCGCAGTGCGGATCATGATGTCGCGGTTGACCGCCAGCATGCGCACCAGCCGGTCACGACGAAGCACGGTGCGCGCGTCGGCTCCGAATTGTCCGCCCGCGAGCCGCCATGCGATGCCAAGACCGATCACCAGACCCGTGACTTCCGCCAGGACCGCGCCCAGCGCAGCGCCGGCGATGCCGTAGTCGAACACGAGCACGAGCAACACGGTCGCCACCATATTGACGACATTGATGGCGATCTGCAGCGCGAGCGCCGTTCCTGCCCGCGCGATCCCGATCAGCCACCCGAGCAGGGCAAAATTGGCAAGTGCACAGGGCGCCGACCAGATGCGCACGAAGAAATAGGTTTCGGCCGCCGCGCGCACTGTCTCGCCGCCGCCCAATACGCGATAAATCGCGCCGGCAAGCGGCGCCTGCAGCGTAACCAGCAGCAAGCCGATTACGGCGGCGATCAGCAGCGCCCGTCAGGAGGACGGCGCGCTGCTCGACCGGGTCGTTTGCGCCGAGCGCCTGCGCGGTCAGTGCCACCGTTCCCATGCGCAAGAAGCCAAATAGCCAGTAGACGCAATCGAACACGACGGCCGACAAGGCAACGCCGCCGAGGAGATGCGCCTCGCCGAGCCGTCCAATCGCTGCAGTGCCAACGATCCCAAGGAGCGGGGTCGTGAGATTGGCGACCATCGCCGGGCCGGCGATGGCAAAGACGCGGGCGTTGGTGACGACCGATGATGCGGGGGCGGGAGACGAGTCCATCGGGGCCGATCCTGCTCGTGGCCGCGTGATGACTGGATCGTCCGCTTTCGCGGCCGCTGCCTACCAAGGGGACCTTGATTGGGGCCTACGGGGTCACGCCCGCGGGCGACGCACGTGGGTAGCGAACTCGGCAATCATCGCTCTTTGGCCACGCGCATGAGCCGCACGATCAGCCAGATCGGCACCACCACCGCGGCACCCAGAAGGAGATAGCGCCACAACCAGCGCACTGCGTCGAAGCCCATATCCCAGATGCGCAGGACGAGACTCCTCAGGCTGTCGATGATGTTCCAGGGATCGAGCCCGAGCACTTCGAGAATAACGCCGATCAGAATCGACAGCAGGATCAGCCGAAAGATCACCGATAGAGGCGGCCCGCCGAAGAAGCGGCTGACGTAGTTATCGGCGTCCGGTTTCCGTGTCGGCATGCTCATGGAATCATCCTATCACGTTGCACGATTCGCGACGGCAGCCATGGCGCGCTCGCTCTCGGTCTTTTCCAGCATCCGTTCGAGCGTTTCCAATCGATCGGCCTCGCGCGGCGACTTGTCCCACCTTAGCCGGTTGATGCGAGGAAAGCGCATGGCGACGCCCGATTTGTGCCGCGTCGAGCGCTGCAATCCCTCGAAGGCGACCTCGAGCACCAGACCCTGCTCGGCCGTGTGCACCACCTCACGGACCGGGCCGAAGCGCTCCACGGTGTTGCGGCGGACATAGCGATCGATCTGGACGAGCTCCTCGTCGGTGAAGCCGAAATAGGCCTTGCCGACCGGAACCAGCTCGTCGCCCTCCTCACCCTTGGTCCAGACCCCGAAGGTATAATCGGAATAGTAGGACGAGCGCTTGCCGTGGCCGCGTTGTGCGTACATCAGCACCGCATCGACAATGAATGGATCGCGCTTCCACTTCCACCACGGGCCCTTGGGGCGGCCGGGCAAGTACGGCGCGTCGCGGCGCTTGAGCATGATCCCTTCGACCGCTTCGGCATCGGCGCCCGCGCCAGCGGCAGCGGGATTCTTGCGCGCGACGGCGAGCTCATCCCAAGTCGTGAATGGCACCAGAGGCGAGAGATCGACCCGCGGTGTTCGGAAGCGCGCGATGAACGTTTCCAGCCGCGCGCGCCGCTCGGCGAACGGGCGCTCGCGCAAGTCCTCCTCGCCGTCGACCAGCAGGTCGTAGGCGCGCAGATGCGCGGGAAATTCGGCCAGCAATTTGGCGTTGACGGCTTTGCGGTTGAGCCGCTGCTGGAGCACGTTGAAGCTTTGCACCCGGCCGTCGCGTACGATCAGCAATTCGCCGTCGATCGCGCCTGGCACCTGCAAGGCGGCTATCAGGTCGGGAAAGCTGCGCGAAATATCCTCGCCGGTGCGGGAGTAGAGCCGCGCAACCAGCCGGCCGTCTGGCCCTTTGCCTGCGACCGCTTGGACGCGAATGCCGTCCCATTTCCATTCCCCCAGGAATTCCGTCGGATCGAGCGCGCTCAGATCGCCGCCCTCGATCGCATGGGCGAGCATTGCCGGTCGGAAGGGCGCAGGATCGCGGCTTGCCGGCTTGTCGCCGCGGCCTTCCAGCCAGGCGAACAATTCGACATAGGGCAGCCGCAGGCTTGGCCAGATCAGCTCGACCTCGTGTAGGTCCTTGTCGCCGAGCGCGGCGGCCGCAGTCTTCGCAAGCCGCGCCGAGACGCCGATACGCAATCCTCCGGTGACGAGCTTGAGCAGCGCCCAGCGGCCGGTCTCGTCGAGTTGATCGAGCCAGCGCGCCAGCTGCGCGGGCAAGTCGGATTTGCCGAGGGAGGAGAGGGCGGTGACGACCGAGGACAGCGTCAACTCGCCGTTCTCTCTCGAATTGTCACCATCGCCCTCCGGCAACCCTGCGCCGGCGGGGTGGGAGGGTGTAAGCCCTGCCTGGGATGAGGCGAACCGATCGCCGGCGTTCCACATCAGCGCGACGGTCTCGGAGAGGTCACCTACATAGTCGTAGGACAGCTCGAACAGCACCGGATCCGTACGCTCCGCGATCAGTGCGCGGATCATGCCCGGCTTCGCATGCTGAAACGAGAGCGCGCCCGTGAGCGCCGCGAGCGCGAAGCCGCGCTCGGGGTCGGGTGTGCTTCGGAAATAGTCCGTCATCAGCCGGAGCTTGTTGTTGCGGCCGGGTTCGTAGGCGAGGCGGTCGAGCAATTCGGCGAAGCGGTTCATGACGCCTCGCCGGCACCGGTATTGTCGGTCACGCCGTCGGTCTCGTCCTCGTCGCCGTAGCCGACGATATCCAGCGGCCGTGCCTGCAATCCGTGCGTTACGCTCCAGTGCACCAGCGCGTCCTCTTGACCGTGGGTGACCCAGACTTCCGACGCGCCGGTCGCTGCGATGGTCGCGGTGAGGCCGTCCCAGTCGGCGTGATCGGAAATCACCAGCGGCAATTCGACCAGGTGCTGACGCGCCCGCGCGCGCACCCGCATCCATCCCGAGGCAAAGCAGGTCACCGGATCGGGAAAACGTCGCGACCACAATTCCTTCAGGGCCGACGGCGGACAGAGCGTGATGGCGCCGGCAAGCTCCGCCTTCTTCGCCGTGCGCGCCGGCTCAATCCGCCCGAGATCAATGCCGCGCCCCATGTAATAGCGGGTGATCTTCTCCATCGCGCCGTGGAGGTAGATCGGCTTGTCGTATCCGGCCTTACGGATGAGCGCGATCAGGCGCTGCGCCTTGCCGAGCGAATAGGCGCCGACCAGATGGGCGCGCTCGGGGAAAAGCGCGACGGAACGCAGGAGCTTCGCGATCTCGGCGTCCGGGTTGCCATGGCGAAAGACCGGAAGGCCGAACGTGGCCTCGGTGATGAATACGTCGCACCGCACGAGCTCGAACGCTGCGCAGGTAGGATCAACTACGTTCTTGTAGTCGCCCGAGGCGACGACGCGCAGGCCGTTTGCCTCGACCGCGACCTGCGCCGAGCCGAGCACGTGCCCGGCCGGATGGAACGTCACGCGCGTGCCGCCCAGCGCGACGGCCTCGCCGTAGCGGATCGCCTGGGTCGCGCCGGCGAAGCCCTCGCCATAGCGCAGCCGCATCAGGTCGAGGGTCTCCTGCGTGGCGAGCACGGAGCCGTGGCCCGCGCGCGCATGGTCCGAATGGCCGTGCGTGATCACGGCTTTGTCCACCGGCCGGGTGGGATCGATATGGAAGCCGCCGGTCTTGCAGCACACGCCGGCGGGCGTCGGCAGGAGAATGTCCGTGGGTCGCATGGCCTTGAGATATGATGTAAATGGCGCGATGACAGATGGGCATGAACGTTCAGAAGCCGCTCGAGACGACTTCGCTTCTGCCCGAGCCGTTTCTGCGCTGGTTCGCCAGCCGCGGCTGGGTCCCGCGCGCGCACCAGCTCGAACTCCTGTCGAACGCGCGGGCGGGTCGGTGCGTCCTGCTGATTGCGCCGACGGGAGCGGGCAAGACGCTCGCTGGGTTCTTGCCGAGCCTGGTGGAGCTCAGCGCGGCCGCGCGAGTTGGGTCGACTTCATCTCTACGGTCTGAAGAGCAGCACAGCCAGCAACAGGCCCCGCCGAGATCGCGCCGACTCATCTCCACCGGCAGCGGCATCTGCCGCGAAGGCGGGCTGCATACGCTCTACATTTCCCCGCTCAAGGCGCTCGCAGTCGACATCGCGCGCAACCTGGAGCGGCCGGTCGCCGAGATGGGACTGCCGGTCCGCATCGAGACCCGCACCAGCGACACGCCGGCATCGAAGCGCCAGCGCCAGCGCCGCGATCCCCCCCAGATCCTGCTCACCACGCCCGAGCAGCTCGCGCTCATCCTGGCGTCGCCCGATGCGCCTTATCTGTTCGGGTCGCTCAAACGAATCGTGCTCGACGAGCTGCATGCGCTGGTCACGTCGAAGCGCGGCGATCTGCTTTCGCTTGGCTTGGCGCGCCTGTTCATGCTCGCTCCCGACCTTACCAGCGTCGGGCTTTCCGCTACCGTCGCCGAGCCCGACGAGCTGCGGCGCTTTCTCGTGCCGCAGCCTGAGCACGGGGCGGCGTTGGCCGACCTCGTCGTCGCGGAAGGCGGCGCGATGCCCGACGTGACCATGCTCGATACCGCCGAGCGTTTGCCCTGGGCCGGGCATTCCGCCCGCCACGCGCTCGATGAGATTTACGAGCTGGTCAAGCGCCACAAGACGACGCTCGTCTTCGTCAATACCCGCAGCCAAGCCGAAAGCATCTTTCAGGAGCTGTGGCGCATCAACGACGATTTGCTCGCGATCGCGCTCCATCATGGCTCGCTCGACGTGGCACAGCGCCGCAAGGTCGAGGCGGCAATGGCGGATGGCCGGCTGCGCGCGGTCGTCGCCACCTCGTCGCTCGATCTCGGCATCGACTGGGGCGACGTCGATCTCGTCGTCAATGTCGGCGCGCCCAAGGGTGCTTCGCGCCTCTTGCAGCGCATCGGGCGTGCCAATCACCGCATGGACGAGCCCTCGAAAGGCGTGCTCATCCCCGCGAACCGCTTCGAGGTGCTGGAATGCACGGCGGCGCTCGGCGCCATCGCGGAGAACGCGCAGGACACGCCTGCGGCGCGTACCGGCGCGCTCGACGTGCTCGCGCAACACGTGCTCGGCGCGGCCTGCGGCGCGCCGTTCCTCGCCAATGAGCTCTATGTCGAGGTGAAGAGCGCCAAGCCCTACGCCGGCTTGGCGCGCGCCGACTTCGACGCCGTGCTCGATTTCGTCGCCACCGGCGGCTATGCGCTGAAAGCCTACGATCGTTTCGCCAAGATCAGGCAGGACCAGGACGGCCGCTGGCGCATCAGCCATCCCGTGATTGCGCAACGCTACCGCATGAATGTCGGCACTATCGTCGAAGCCGACATGCTCAAGGTGCGGCTCGTGCGCTCGCGCGTCTCGAAGATGATCCCGCGCGGGGGGAGGATTCTCGGCGAAGTCGAGGAGTATTTCGTCGAGACGCTGGTGCCGGGCGACACTTTCGTCTTCGCAGGCGAAATTTTGAAATACGAGGCGCTGGTCGAGGACGAGGTCTATGTCTCACGCGCGAGCGCGGAAGATCCCAAGGTGCCGTCCTACGAGGGCGGAAAATTTCCGCTCTCGACCTACCTCGCGGATCGCGTCAGAAAGATCGTTTCCGATCGTGACGATTGGCGGCCGCTGCCCGATCAGGTACGCGAGTGGTTGGAGATTCAGGAATGGCGCTCGTCGGTGCCACGGCCGCAGCAATTGCTGGTCGAGACCTTCCCGCACGCCAACAAGCACTACCTGATTTGCTACCCGTTCGAGGGCAGGCTTGCGCACCAGACACTCGGCATGTTGCTCACACGCCGGCTCGAACGGGCGCGGCTTCGCCCGCTCGGCTTTGTGGCCAATGAATATGCGGTTGCGGTCTGGGGGGTCGGCAACGTTGCGCAAGAAATCGAGCGTGGCGAATTGTCGCTCTCGGCGTTGTTCGACGAGGACATGCTCGGCGACGATCTCGAAGCCTGGCTCGCCGAATTCGGCGCTGATGAAGCGTACCTTCCGCAGTTGCGCGATCATCGCGGGCCTGATCGAGCGCCGTTTTCCCGGCAAGGAGAAGTCGCGCCGCGAACTCACCATCTCGACCGATCTCGTCTATGACGTGCTTCGCCGTCACCAACCCGATCACATCCTGCTGCGCGCGGCCCGCGCGGACGCCGCGACCGGTCTCCTCGACATTCGGCGTCTGGGCGATATGCTCGCGCGCATCAAAGGCCGAATCATCCACAAGGCGCTCGATCATGTCTCGCCGCTGGCGGTGCCGGTGATGCTCGAAATCGGCCGCGAGCTGGTCTCGGGCGAGGCATCGGAAGAGCTGTTGGCGCAGGCCGAGGCGGAACTCGTGAAGGAGGCGATGCGGTGACGGGTGCGGAGCCGATCGCACGGCGGCGAGGATCGGACGCGGGGCAAGCTGCGGCGGCGGAGGTCGCCATCGCGGGGGTCGTGGTCATCGCCGATTGCGAGGGTGCGCTCTACTGGAACGAAGAGGGCATCCTGGCGGTCGCGGACCTGCATCTGGAGAAGGGCTCGAGCTTCGCCACGCGCGGCGTGCTGCTCCCGCCCTATGATACCGCGGCGACCCTGGCACGGCTCGCGCTCCTCATCGCCCGCTATGCGCCACGCGTGGTGGTAGCGCTGGGCGACAGCTTCCACGACGGCGATGCGCCCGGATCGGATCGCGGCGAGCGATCGCGCGGCGCTCGCCGCCCTCCAACGCGGGCGTGATTGGATTCTGGATCGCCGGCAACCATGATCCCGCCCCGCCCGACGGCATCGGCGGCAGCTTCGGCGCCGCGCTGGCGATCGGCCCGCTGACCTTTCGTCATGCGCCGACCGGCACAGAAGGTGAGGTCGCCGGTCACCTGCATCCGGTCGCGCGCGTGAGCGGGCGCGGACGCACCGTGAGCCGGCGCTGCTTCGCGACCGACGGCAGACGCCTGGTGATGCCGGCCTTCGGCGCCTATGCCGGTGGCCTCAATGTACGCCACCGCGCATTCGTCGATGTTTTCGGCACGCTCGCCTTCACCGCGCACGTGCTGGGCGAGAAGCGGCTCTATGCTTTCGCAGCCGATCGTTGCCTGGCGGATTGAGCGGTCGTCACGCCGGCACGCGGCTCGGTTGCGTTGCAGAAATCGGCGAGAAGGTCAGCGAGGCGGAGGGTCGCCGGGCTGGCTTCGGGAGCCGTCACCAGCGCCAGTTCGGTATTGCTGACGGAGGGAAATCCATCCTCGGCGCGCAGCGCGCGATGATCCGCGAGGATTGCAACATCGGGAAGGATGCTCACGCCGAGGCCGGCGGAGACCGCAGCTTGGATGCCCGCGAAGTTTGGGCTGGTATACGCGATATGCCAAGCGCGTCCGGCGGCCTCGAGCGTATGGATGGCGCGGTTGCGATAGAGGCAGCCCTGCGGGAACACGGCGAGCGGCACGGGCTCGCGGCGCGGGTCAATCGGATGGTCGCGACTGGTAACCCAATTGAGATTCTCCGGCCAGGCAGCAATCGCGCCGTTGCCGCCCGCATCGCGCTTCATGAGTGCGAGATCGAGCTCGCCACGTTCGAGATCGCCGCGCAACTTGATGCTCAGATCGCAGCGGACATCGAGCCGCAGACCGGGGCGTGATCGGGCAAATTTGGACAGCACCTTGGTCAGACGATTGGCGGCGAAGTCCTCCGGAATGCCGAGCCGCACGACGCCGTCACTTGCCGGCCGCGCGACGACGTCGCGCGCTTCCTCGGCAAGCGAGATGATCCGCCGCGCGTAGGAGAGGAGCCGCTCGCCCTCATCGGTCGGGGTGACGCGCTTTCCGTTCCGATTGAGCAATGGGCGGCCGAACGTCTCCTCCAGCCGCCGGATCTGCTGGCTCACCGTGGATTGGGTCCGGTGAACGCGTTCGCCCGCCCGGGTGAAGCCGCCCGCATCAACCACCGAGACAAAGCTGCGCAAGAGGTCGAGGTCGAGCATGGCCGATACCGTATATTTAGGTTTCCACTGATATGGATCATATGATTTAATTTCCAAATGGCAAGGGAAACGCCTACGTCTCCCGCAAAGGAGACCTCCCATGCGCCTTGCGGTTCGTGTTTCGGCACCCAGCGCCGTCGACCCGTTGCCGCTCCTGATCGCGGCTTTCTGCCTGCTCTGGAGCTCGGCCTTTGCGGTGGCAAAGCTTGCGCTGGCGGACTGTCCCCCATTGCTGCTGCTGACGGCCCGGTTTCTGCTCGCGGGCGGGATCATGTTGGGCGCCGCAGCCGTCTACGGCGCACCATGGCGGCTCGCCCGGCGTGACGTGATCGCTCTCGTCCTGCTCGGGGTTGCCAACAACGCGCTCTATCTCGGGCTCAACTACGTCGGGATGCGAAGCATCTCGGCCGGTTTGTCGGCCCTCATTGTCAGCGCCAATCCGGTACTGACGGCAGTACTCGCTGCGGTCTTCCTGGGCGAGAGGATGACATGGCGCAAGGTGGCGGGACTTGCGCTCGGCATCGGTGGCGTCGCCTTCATCGTCGAGAGCAGGATCACCAGCGGCCTCGATAGTCCGATCGGGGTCGCTTTCACCGTCGCCGCGCTGGTGGCGCTCGCCGGCGGAACGATCCTGTTCAAGCGGTTTGCACCGAAGGGCGGGCTGTGGATCGGCAACGGCGTGCAGAACCTGGCCGGCGGTCTGGCGCTCATGCCGTTCGCGTTCGGTTTCGAATCGGTCGGCGACGTCGTCCCGAGCTGGCGTCTGCTCGTCGCGCTCGCCTATCTCGCGCTGCTGGTTTCGGTTCTTGGCTTTCTGCTCTGGTTCCACGTGCTGACCGTGATCGGAGCGACGGCGGCGAGCGCGTATCACTTCCTGATGCCGCCGCTGGGCATGCTGTTCGGGTGGCTGCTTCTGGGCGAGCATGTATCCTGGCCGGACCTCGTGGGGATCCTGCCGGTCGCCTTCGGCATTTACCTGGTGACGCGCCCGCAACCCTCGCAGGGGAAAGGCTGATGCCAGCGCCTCAATCCCGCCTGAACACCACCGAGGCGAACCAGCCGGTAGCGATCGCCATCATTGCGGTGGCAAGGCCATAGAGCAGGCCGTGCTCGCGCGCCGCGGTCGTGACGACCTGCTCGAAACCCGATTTGTAGACCTCGAACGGCGACGGTGCGCGTGCGATCTGCGCCCCGTCGGCGAACAGCCTGATATCCACCTCGTAGGTCCCGACCGGCACCTCGGCCGGCAACGGGATGGGAGCGCGGAACAGCGCCGGCGTGAGGAAGGTGACGCCGTTCGACACCTCGCGGTAAAGCCCCTGATCGGTCTTGATCTTGATGAAAGCGAGGCGGAACGGATCGTCGCTCGCGGCATCGGCGATATTGACGCTGGCGCGCTGCGGCAAGGGAAAGTTGTCGAGACCAAGCTGCAGGCGGCGCAGGGTTTCAGTATTGGTAATGGCATCGAGCGGCCGGTTCGAGAGCACGGCGAGATAGGCAGGCGCATTCTCGAGCACGCGCGAGTCGGCATTCACCCAGATGCCAAGCGCCCTCTCCTTGCGGAAGGTCACAACCGTCTGGCGCGGCCCGGTGACGGTGACGACGATATCGTAGCCGCCGCGCCGCGGCCGGGACGCCGCGTCTTGCTCGACTCCGCCGAACAGCACGAGCTCCTCGCCGGTGAAATTCGACGTGATCATCACCCGGTGATTGGACAGCGAGGCGACCAGCCGCTCGCCGGCGGCTGGAACGGCCGATGCGGCGAGCGCGGCGAGCCCGGCGATGATCGCAAGTGCAGAGCGTCTCGTCATGTGCCGGGGTCCAGCGTACGGATGGAGTAGAGGTTGTCCGGCGGCACAACGAGATCGAGCGCGAAGCGAATTCCCACCGCGAGCACCAGCAAGCCCAGGAGGAGGCGCAGGCGCTCGCCGCTCATCTTCTGGCCGGCGCGCGCCCCGAACTGGGCGCCGGTCACGCCGCCGACCATCAGAAACAGCGCCAGCAGCGCGTCGACGAGGTGATTGGTAGCGGCGTGCATCACCGTAGCCGACGCCATTGTCACCAGCGTGAGCACCATCGATGTTCCGATCACCGTCGCTGTCGGCACGCGCAGCGCGTAGATCAGCATCGGCACCAGCAGAAACCCCCCGCCGATGCCCATGACCGCGCCGATGAATCCAATGAAAAAGCCGATCCCCCAGACCGGGATCGCGGAGACATAGATGCGCGAGCGCTTGAACCGCAGCTTGAACGGCAGTCCATGGATCCAGGTGTGGCTGCCGGGCCGACGCAGCTCGACCGGCTTGCCCTTGCGTGCGCGGATAATCGCTCCGACGGCCTCGGCCACCATCAACGCGCCGATAATCCCGAGCAGAAGCACGTAGGAAACGCCGATGGTGATGTCGAGCTGGCCGATCGCGCGCAGGGTCGTGAACAGCCAGACGCCGAAGGCGGTGCCGATAATACCGCCCGCAAGCAGCATGAAGGCGAGTGCGAGATCGATCGCCCTGCGGCGCCAGTAGCTGATCGCGCCCGACATGGAGGAGGCAGCGATGTGGCTGGCGACCGTCGCGACTGCGACTGCGGGGGTGATCCCGAGGAAGATCAAAAGCGGGGTCATGAGAAAGCCGCCGCCGATGCCGAACATGCCGGAGATGAATCCGACCGCGAGCCCCATGGCCAGAATGACGAACACGTTGACCGGCAAGTCCGCGATTGGAAGATAGATCTGCAAAGCGCGCGGTCCTCGGTTCGAGGCTCAGATATGCGCAGAGCCGGCCACGCCGGTCCTGCGAAAAGTTGAAACGTGTCTCGACCGAATTCGCGGCGACCTCGCAAATGGCCGTCTGACGAAATCGCGACGGGCGCCAGCAGAGCCGACTTGCGCTTGATCGTGGCGCGAGAGCGTCGCCGGCACGACGCCCCGCGAATGGGCTCGGGACTCAGCGGGCAGACGCGCGCATCCTACCGATGTCGGCCGCGCACGCCACGCCTTCGCGCATTTCTTATTGTGCAGAGAGCGGCATGGCAAGGTCGAGCAGAGGCCGGCGCGGGTTGTTTGATGTGGGAGAGGGGCGGGCCGGGCGGCGCTAGCCGGTGATCAACGCGCGCAATCTGCCGACGAACTCGACGCACGGGCCTGCTGGCGGCGGAGACGGTATCACCCAGCTCGAATTCGCCTTTGCTTGGGAGAGCGTCCCGAGGCGCCGCTTGCGCGGCGCGGCGCGCCGCAGCGATGAAATTCGACCTGCCACTGCGATCTGCGATGGAGGATGGCTTTGCTCCTTCGGGCGACCCGTCGGCGCGGGTGGCGCGCTCCGCCACCGCAGCCGGGTTGTCGCCGCGGGCCGCGCCAGAGCCGGGCTCCCGTGGCTGATCGCGCGGCGGCTCCGGTTCGGTCGTGGGCGCGGGCGTCTCCGTGGCGGCCGCCGTCTCCGGCATCGCTGGTGCGGGCTCCTTGGGCGCCGCTGGCGGATTCGAGGTCGTCGGGGGGGCAGGAGGGAGCGAAGCCGACTGCAGAAGGGGCGGGGCGTCGGCCCCTTGCATCGGCCCGGCACGCAGGTCGGTTTCGATCGTCGCCAGCCGATCAACGACATGGCCCAGCGTGCCGTGCAAGACTTCGAGCGAATCCTGCGTCTTCTTTTCGGTTTGCCTGAGCTCGGCGAGATCGCGCGAAAGGGCGTCCAGCTCTGACGGCGACACAGGAGCGCGTGAAAAGTTCGACGCGCCCGCGGAGCCGAGATGGACCGGGAGCTCCCTCAGCAATCGCTCGATCGTTTCGAGATGATTGAGCCGGGCGTCGGAGGCGTCGAGCTTCTCGATCAGTTTGGCGATCCGATCCTCGAGATGGCCGAGCGGCGAATGACCATCGCGCGTGGGCTGCATCCGTTCGATCTTCTCGATCAATCCCTTGACCGCGACCGCAAGCTCATCGGGCAGGTTCTGGCGGCGCCGATTGAGCGCTTCGAGCGCGTCGGCGAGCATGGCAATTCGGCCATCGACCGCCGACAGAATTCTGCTGCCAGCGTGGCTGGCAGCCTGATCGATCTTGCCGGCGAGGGCGCGAACCTCGTCCGATAGCTTCGCCAGCGCGTTGTTCGAGGCTACATGGGAGACGATGCCGCGCATCGCAACGATGGCGCCTTCGAGCTGCTCGAGGGCCGCTGGGTTCTGCGCATTGCTCCCGATGAGGTCTACCTTGTGTGCCAGCTGCTGCACCACTTGGGCTACGCCGAGCAGGCCCTCGGCGGGCGTCAAGGCACGCAACGCATCGCGCATTTCGGCGAGCCCGTGCTCGACTGCCGCGAGCGCGGCACCGTCGGCACCTGCATGGCGGCTGTCGTCGACCCGGTCGGCGAGCTTGCGCACCTCGTTTTCGAGCGCCTCGACCGCTCTGCGCGGCATCGCCTCCCGAAGCACCAGGCCAATTTCGGCGAGATCATCGCGCAGGGTATCGACGGCCTTGTCGAAGCAGCAAGGCTGCTCGAGGACATCGATCTGCGAATTGATCTCGCGCAGATGTTGCCCGACGCCGGACCGCTCCTGCGCGCGCGTGCGGGCCCTCCCCACGTGCTCGTCGCCATCGGCATCGTCGCTGCCCGAGGGGTGGTATGGGGGTCGCGCGAGCGGGCTCGGCTCGACCCCCTCCTGCGAAGCGCAATCGAGAATGACAGCATCGAGCCATTCGCCGACCGACATGCCGGAACGGCGCGCGGCCTCCCGTGCGGCCTCGCGCGCCTGCCGCCTGACTCCTGTTAGGTGCCATGGAACGCCAGATGTCATGCCCGCATCCGCGTGTTGGGCAGGTGCAGCGCGAGCCCGACGGCCCTTTTGGAGCCGACGCTCGTGAACAAACAGTGGATAGCGGCCCTGAGCCCCTCGGGCGCAGTTTTTGTCGTTCGGGTAAATACGCGGTTAAGGACCTGCGATTCTGCCATCGGTCCGTTCGCAAAAAGGGCGGCCCCCGGTATGATCCACCAGGATGAGCGGATGGCAGCATGAGGGCGACATGAACCAACAAGACCCGCGTTTTACGGGCGGCTGCCAATGCGGCGCCGTACGCTATGAGCTATCGGGCGCGCCCGATCAAGTCAGCGTTTGCCACTGCCGCATGTGTCAGAAGGCGTCGGGCGGACCGATGATGGCATTCGCGCGGGTGAAGAAGGCGAATTTGCGCTGGACGCGCGGGCAGCCGCCGGCATTTCGGTCGTCGAGCCTGGTCGAGCGCCATTTCTGCGGCGCATGCGGCACCCCGCTGACCTACAACTTCATCGAAAGCCCCAACATCAGCGTGGCGGTGGGCAGCCTCGATAAACCCGACGCCGTACGCCCCGTGCTCCAATACAGTGTCGAGCGGACAGCGTCATGGCTTCCGACGGTCTCCGAATTGCCGGGCAAGCGCACCGAGGAATTCATAACCCCCGATCTGGCGACGCGTTTCGTCAGCTACCAACATCCTGATCACGACACTTGAAAGCGACTGGCCGTTTTCACCGCGAACCGCGCCTTCACCCCAGCATCGCCAACGCCGCGGTCACCACGAGCAGGATGACGAATGTCGTCCCGGTCACGGTCGCGACATGGCGCCAGCCCAGCGCGACAATGGCCTTCAGCGACGTGCCGAGCCCGAGCGCCGCAATGGCAATCAACAAGCCCCAGGTGGACGCCTCGACCAGGGGAGCTTTGATCTGTGCGAATGTCGGCGCCACAGCGGGCATTGCCCCCGCGATGCTGTTGAGGACGCACAAGGCCACGAAAGCGAGCGCGAAGACCGGGATCGGAATCCTGGCGGCGCTGCTCGCGACGGTTTGCCGTGCAAATAACCAACCGATGAAGAGGACAAGGGGCAACATCAGCAAGACCCGGAACAGCTTGACGATCACCGCCGTGTTGCCTGCCGTCTCCGACACCGCGTATCCAGCACCCACAACCTGCGCGACATCGTGGATGGTTGCCCCGAGCATGACGCCGGTGGTCTGCGGATCGAATCCGAGCGAAACGCAGACGAGGGGATAGACAACCATCGCCAACGTCGACAATGCATTGACGGCAATGACGACGAATGCGACGTCAGCGTCCTTGCCCTTATAGTCCGGCAGGACGATCGAGGTCGCGAGCGTGGCGGAGGCCCCGCACACCGCCGTCCCCGCGCCCGCCAACGTTCCGTAGGCCTGCTCCAACCCGAAAATGCGTGCGAGCAGCAACCCGGCGACCAGCGTGGCGGCCATCGAGGCCATTACCAGGACCGCTGTCGCCACTCCGAGCGCCGCAATCTCGCCCAACGCGATCCGCAGGCCCAGCAATGCGACTGCCCAACGCAGGATCGTCTTCAGGCAGAACACGATGCCGGGCTGAAACCACGGCCGTCGCGCCAGCGGGTTGAGCGCGATGCCGATCAGTAGCGCGATCACCATTGCGGGGATGGGCAAGAGAGCGCCGACGAAAGGGGCGGTCATTACTGCGGCGACCGCGACAAACGACGACAGCAACAGGCCGGGGACCGGCCGGCGAACATTCGCCAGACTTCGCCCCCATGTCCCCGAAGTGGTCAATGCCGGGTCGTGCGGAGTGCGAGGGCCGGCTTTGAGAGTGACCCACCGCCGTCGTTTGCGACCACGTTTCGGAGCGACGGCCGCTTCACCTGAAGCCAGCACGACTCGGTCCGCCGGACAATGTCAGATCGCGGATCAATAGATCGCATCAGGAATTATCCTTTCCTCCGACGGGGCGGTTGTGAAAAAGTGAGGGCCGCTTGTCAACGCCTACCTCGCATCGCGTGGCGGCGCCGTGTAAGTTGCTTGGATCATTGGGATTGCCATGGACGTCCTCAACCTTCCTCGTCCGAGCTGGATGACCGAGGACATCGTGTTGCTCGCACGTTATCTGGCCGGCACGCTCGATACGGTCACCGCCTCCATGGCCAAATACTGGCTCACCGACATGCAGGGAAAGACATCGATGCTGCCTGCAACTGCTCGGCGGCTACGGCTGATGGAAGAATTTCCGATCTCGCGCATGTATCGCGACGCGCGGGTGATGCGTATCTATGCCGGTACCAACGAGATCATGATGCTTCTGATCGCAAGGAGCCTGTAGCCGCATGATCGATGCCTTCATCTACGATCACGTTCGTACACCGCGCGGGCGCGGCAAGGCGGACGGAGCGCTGCACGAGGTGACCGCGCTCAATCTGGCGGCGCAGGCGCTCGCGGCAGTGAAGGCGCGCAACGCGCTCGACCCGGTACTTGTGGACGACGTGGTGTTGGGCTGCGTCGATCCGGTCGGCGAGGCCGGCGGTGACATCGCGCGCGCGGCGGCGCTCACGGCGGGCTACGGCGACGGCGTGCCCGGCATTCAAATCAATCGCTTCTGCGCCTCGGGGCTCGACGCGGTCAATTTCGCAGCGGCGGAGATCATGTCGGGCCAGCACGACATGACCATCGGGGGAGGCGTCGAATCCATGAGCCGGGTGGGCATCGGCGCTTCCGGCGGCGCGTGGCCGATGGATCCTACGATCGCGCTCAAGTCCTATTTCATGCCGCAGGGGATTTCGGCCGACCTGATTGCCACGAAGTACGGCTTCTCACGCGACGACGTCGACGCCTATGCGGTGGAGAGCCAAAAGCGTGCGGCGACCGCATGGGCCGAGGGCCGTTTCGCGCGCTCGGTGATGGCAATCAAGGACGTGAACGGGCTCACCATCCTCGCCAAGGATGAGCACATGCGCCCCAACACGACCATGCAGTCCTTGGCGCAGCTCAATCCCTCGTTCGTCCAGATGGGCGACGTCGGTGGCTTCGATGCAGTCGCGGTCCAGGCGCATCCCGAGCTCGAGGCGGTCAATCACGTGCACCATGCCGGCAACTCGTCGGGCATTGTCGACGGGGCCGCCGCCGTGCTGATCGGCAACAAACTCGCGGGCGAGAGGGCGGGATTGAAGCCGCGCGTGCGCATCAGGGCGTTCGCGAATATCGGTTCGGAGCCCGCAATCATGCTCACCGGGCCCATTGCCGTGACCGAGAAGGTATTGGTAAAGGCGAAGATGTCGCTCGACGATATCGACCTCATCGAGATCAACGAGGCCTTCGCTTCGGTAGTGTTGCGCTATTGCCAGGCCTTCGACCTCGATGCGGGCAAGGTCAACGTCAATGGCGGCGCAATCGCCATGGGTCACCCACTCGGTGCGACCGGGGCCATGATCCTCGGCACCGTCATCGATGAATTGGAACGACGCGACCTTTCGACGGCACTGGTTACGCTCTGCATCGGCGCCGGCATGGGGACGGCTACCATCATCGAGCGCGTCTAGGTCCGCGGCAGCCGACCCGCGCCGCGGGGCGAGCCGATCCGGATTGAACCGCGCAGGAGGGGCAAGTGCCCAAGATCGACATTGCCAAGGCGATAGTTCGTACCAAAGGCGTCTATCCCGAGCCGTGGCGCGCGATCACCGACGGCCGCGAGAAGGCGGCACTCGGCAACGTCGTGGGGCTCACGCAATTCGGGGTCAATCTCACGCGGCTCAGGCCCGGCGCGGCCTCGGCGCTGCGCCACTGGCACGAGGCCGAGGACGAGTTCATCTACGTGCTCGAGGGCGAGATCACGTTGATCGAGGATGGCCAGGCGACCGTGTTGCTACCGGGCGACGCGGCCGGTTTCAAGGCGGGTGTCGCCAACGGTCATCACCTCGTCAACAGGTCGCAGCGCGATGCGACCTATCTTGAAATCGGAACGCGCGCCGCCCGTGACCAGGTGCATTATCCCGATGCCGATCTCATCGCCGCCAAGGACGGGAGCGGCACGCGCTTCTTGCACAGGTCGGGAGAACCCTATCCGACCGATCCTATATGACCTTTGGAAAGCGGAGCATCGCTCCATGATGTATGTCAATTTCAAGCTCGAGACCGACGCAGACGGCATCGCGCTTGTCACCTGGGATGCCCCCGGCCGTTCGCTGAACTTGATCGATCGCAAGGTCATCGAGGAGCTTTCCAGCATCGTCGATACCGTGGCCGGCGACAGCGCGATCAGGGGCGCAGTCATCACGTCGAGCAAGGACGCGTTCTGCGCCGGCGCCGACCTCGCCATGCTGGAACGGGTCAGCCGATTGTTTGCAGACGCGGCAAAGACGCGCGACGAGGACGCAGCGGTCACCCTGCTGTTCGAGGAGAGCCGCAAGTTGTCGTTGCTGTATCGGCGCTTGGAGACATGCGGCAAACCGTGGGTGGCGGCGATCACCGGAACGGCGCTCGGTGGAGGATTTGAGCTCTGCCTTGCCTGCCACTACCGGGTCGCCGCCGACAGCGCGAAGACGCGGCTGGGATTGCCGGAAATCAAGATCGGGCTCTTTCCCGGCGCCGGCGGGACGCAACGCGTCGCCCGCATGGTGCCGCCGGCCGACGCGCTCCAGCTCCTGCTCAAGGGCGACCAGCTGCCGCTCGCGCGCGCCAAGGACCTAAAGCTCAT
This sequence comes from uncultured Alphaproteobacteria bacterium, assembly GCA_963827585.1. Classification (GTDB taxonomy): domain Bacteria; phylum Pseudomonadota; class Alphaproteobacteria; order Rhizobiales; family Xanthobacteraceae; genus VAZQ01. The sequence continues at coordinate 73,336 of CAWHCK010000060.1, read as the reverse complement.
CGACGCGATCGTGCCCGCCGCCGACGTCGTGAGGCAGGCCAAGGCGTGGATCATGGCCGGCGGCACCGCGAAGGCGCCGTGGGACGTGGGAGGTTTCAAGCTGCCGGGCGGAGCGGTCTATTCCAAGGCCGGCATGATGACGTTTCCGGCCGCCAATGCGATCTACCGGCGCGAGACCTACGACAACTATCCCGCCGCGCGCGCCATCATGCAGGTCGTCTACGAAGGCCTGCAGCTGCCCATGGACCTGGCGCTGCGCGTCGAGTCGCGCTGGTTCGCTAAAATCCTGCGCTCGCCGGAAGCGGCGGCCATGATCCGCACGTTGTTCGTTTCCATGCAGGAGCTCAACAAAGGCGCACGTCGGCCGAAAACCATACCGGCAACGACATTGAACGCGATCGGCGTCATCGGCGCGGGCTTCATGGGCGCGGGTATCGCCTATGTCACCGCCCTGGCGGGGCTCAAGGTCGTGTTGATCGACCGCGACCAAGGGACGGCCGACAAAGGCAAGGGTCATTCCGAGAAGCTGGTCACCGAGCAGGTCAAAAGGGGACGGATGACGACGGCCGAGCGCGATGCGCTGCTCGCGCGCATCACGGCGAGTGCGGACTACGGCGCGCTCAAGGGCTGCGATCTCGTCATCGAGGCGGTGTTCGAGGATCGCAAGGTCAAAGCCGACGCGATCGGCAAGGCAGAAGCCGCGATCGGGAAGGGGACGGTCCTCGGCTCCAACACCTCGACGCTGCCGATCACCTCGCTCGCCGAGACGTCGCACCACCCGGCCCGTTTCATCGGCATTCATTTCTTCTCGCCGGTCGAGCGCATGATGCTGGTCGAAATCATTCTCGGCAAGAAGACGGACGCGGCCGCGCTCGCGGTGGCGCTCGACTACGTGCGGGCCATTCGCAAGACGCCGATCGTGGTCAACGATGCGCGCGGCTTCTATGCTTCACGCGTCGTGGGTACCTATATCCGCGAAGGGCACTTGATGCTCAGCGAAGGGGTGCCGGCGGCGATGATCGAGAATCTCGGCCGCATGGCGGGAATGCCGGTGGGCCCGCTCGCGCTCAACGACGAGGTGGCGGTCGATCTTGCCTGGAAGATTCTTGAAGGCGAGCGAGGCCGACCTTGGCCCGGGCGCCGTCGATCCGCGGCAGAAGGCGCTGCTCGAAGCGATGGTGGAAAAGCAGGGCCGCCTCGGGCGCAAGAACGGCAAAGGATTTTACGACTACCCGCAGGGCGGGCGGAAGAAGCTGTGGCCGGGCCTTGCCGACCTGCAGCCGCACAAGCTTGATCTCGCGCGGATCGACATCAATGAACTCAAGCAGCGGCTGCTTGCGATCCAGGCGCTCGAAACCGCGCGCTGCGTGGAAGAAGAAGTGATCACCGACGTGCGCGAGGCGGACGTCGGCTCGATTCTGGGCTTCGGCTTCGCGCCGTTCACCGGTGGCACGCTCTCCTACATCGATACGATGGGAAGCAAGGCGTTCGTCGAACTCTGCAGCCGCCTGCAGAGGTCGTACGGCCCGCGCTTTGCGCCATCGAAGCTGCTGATCGACATGGCCGCAAACGGGGAAACATTCCATGGCCGTTTCGGTGGTCAGGCGCAGGCGGCGTGAGCCATTTGACGCAAGCCATCGCTGACTGAGGCTGTTTCAGGCGTCGGCACGCAGTCCTGCAGGCCGGACGGAACTTTGCCGGGCTGCGCGTCGACGACGATATCGGCCACAATCGGCAGGTGATCGGAGACGTCGCGGGCCGCCCGATCGACGAAACTCGCCTGCATGGCCCACGGCGGCCAACAGAGAACGCGGTCAAGGCGAAAAAGCGGATACCTGGACGGAAACGTCGCGTATGGCGTGTGTGCAGGGAGTTCGCGTCGAAGCGCTCCCCGCAGCGAAGCCGGCCAGAACCATTCGTTGAAATCGCCGAGCATCACCGTTGTCATGGCATGGGGACGCGCTATGGCCACCAGCCGCCGTGCCTGCCGACGTCGCTCGCTGAGGCTCAACCCGAAATGCGTGGCGATCAGGCGAAATGCCCCGCCGGCGGTGGTAATCTCCACCTCGATGGCGCGGCGGGGCTCGCGCTTCGCATGCGTGATGTCATGTATCTGCGTGGCGACGAAGGGCCAGCGGCTTACGACCATCTGGCCGTACTCGCCGTCCGCGGTAATGATCGACTTCGCTTCGACGCCATGATGGCCGATGGCCTCGCGCAGAACGGCAAAGGCCGAGCGTGCCGGTGCGACTGTTCGCCGGGAATCAACCTCCTGCAGCGCGACCACGTCGGGATCGTGGTACGCGATCGTTTTGACGACCCGCGCCAGATCGAAGCGCCCGTCCGGGCCGACGCCGCCGTGAATGTTCCATGTCATTACGCGCACATGAGCGCTCGTGCTGCTCAAGCAGTAGGCCTCCTCCAACGCAGGACCAGAGCCTGCGCACCGATCGATACGGCGAGCCAAGCGAATACCGCCAGCACGAAGAACGAGACGTTCGCCAGGGTCGGCTCGGTCACGATGCTCCAGATTTGGTAGCCGACCGCAGACATCAGGATAAGTCCTGGCGCCATGCCGATGATCGTGCCGAACAGATAGTCCGCGAATGGGATCCTGCTTGCGCCGGCGACGAGATTGACCACGGTAAACGGCGCGATTGGAACCAGCCGGATCGCCGCCACCGCGAGCATGCCGCGCCGCATGATACTGCGGCGCACGCGATTGAATCGTGGACCCGAGATATTCTCCATGCCCTGGCTGCCGAGCGCGACGCCGACGCCATAGGTTACGACCGCGCTCGCGATGGTCCCGCTGGCCGCCAAAGCGAAGCCAAACCACGGGCCGAATGCGGCCGCAGTCGCCGCAATCAGCAGCATCACCGGAAACACGACAAGACCGCCGATCACGAAAGTGGCGATCACGACCAGAGGTGCGCTGGGCATGTCGGCAACCTCGGCAAGCCATTGCCGAATGCTGTCGGGATGGGCAATGGCCGACAGCGGAGTTAAGCGCCACGCCAGGATCAGCGCCACGATGATAATTCCGGCGGCGACGAACTTGGCCAACCGGCGGAGCTGTGGTGCCCGCGGCCGCTCGCCGACGAAGCTTTGCACGAAGGCTGGCGAAGGGATCGGCCGCTCCGGATCGGCCATGCCCTCCAACGCCGAGCTGGCAGGCAAGTCGACGGCGCCGTCATCCACCGGGCGCAGACCATGTCCCGCCGCACTGAGCGTCCGAGCGACCTTGATCAGCGATCCCGCGCGCGTGAGTGCCGCGGAGACCTGTTCGGCGCCGACGCCGCAATGATGCCCGAGCAAGCGGTCGCGTATCCGCTTCACCGCGCGGCGCTGGTCCGGCGTTCCGGCTTCGATGGCCAGATCGCACTCGGTATCAAGCCCGATCGAACGATTGTTCAAATTTGCCGAGCCTATGCGCAACAGCACATCGTCCACCACCATGACTTTGGAGTGGACCATGACGTCCACGCTGCGCTCGCCATCGGTCACGTACGGGTACAGCAGCGCGAAGCGGCCGGCTACACCGGCCTGTTCGAGGACGTGCACGAAGCGGACCCGGCCGGTGCGCATGATTTGCGCCTCCAGCCAAGAGTGGTGCGCGTTGGGAACGATGGTCACGACCTCGAGCTCGGGCCGCTCGCGCATGCGCTTGGCGAGCCGCTCGGCGAGGCGGATGGCGGTGAGGAACTGGTTCTCGATATAGATGCTGCGTTCGGCGCGGTCGATGGCGTCGAAGAACAAGGCCTCGACCTCGCGGATGTCCTTCGTCTCCTCGTCCGCGGGCACCGTGCGCGCGATGCCGACCTCGATCTCGGTGATATCAGGCGCCACGCCGCCGGGCCAGGGATCGCCAAGGGATTGGAGCGGCGGCGCCTGCTCGCATGCGCCATGGGCCCAGCGCTCGCGGACGAGTTCGGCCAGTGCACGCGCCGCACTCCCGTCGACTACGGCCTGAACGTCGTGAAACGGGCGATACGGGATACCCGCGGGGTCAACCCGGCGCGGATCGTGAAGGCGATGCTCCGCCGTATCCCAACGCCGAATGGTGATGTCGAGGCCGCCCACGAAAGCCACGCTGTCGTCGATCACCACGATTTTCTGATGGTGCGACGCGCCAGCGGGCAGATCGTCGTCCAGACAAAAGCGCACGCGCGGCGGCGTCCGCCAACCCAGCGAGAGGGTGGGGAAAAGCTCGCGCTCGAGCGCGTAGAGCACCGAATAGTCCCACACCAGCAGTTGCACGGTCAGACCCGGGCGTTCGTTCACCAGCGCGGTCAGAAAGTCGATGAAATCTTCCGGGTATCCGTCATCGGCCTTGCCGCACTCGCCGACGAGCCGGGTGCGGCTGTCGAGGTCCCACCCGATGATGAATACCGTCGAGCGGGCTTTGATAAGGGCCTCCCGCAGCGCGCCAAAATAGCTAGCGCCATCGATCAAGATCGCCGCGCGCTCGGCCCGGCCGATCCGCCAGACATTGCGATTTGGAGCAAGAATCACTGCACCTGCCCGTCCATGCTGCGCCGGACATGCTTTCCGGCGTACTATCTCAACGCGCAAGGAGCCCAAATGCTCCACATGGCGGCGCAACCGGGGCGCATGTCGCAAGTCGGCGGACGAGGCGGCGGCCGCCGAGGGCCGCTGACGCTGTTTCATTCGGACGTGCGGGCGCTCCCCTCAGCAAGCGAGGAATCCGGTCTGCACTCAGGCTGACGGCCGTAAGCAGCATCCGTTCCAGGATTCGGTGTTGACGCACCGTGCACGACCGCGTGCGCGCCCCGCCTGAGCCAATTGCGCTGCCTTGCAGCAGCCGTGTAAGGTCGCGGCCCTTTCTGTCGGAACCCCTGCATGGCTCGCGACCAAGTCGATATGACGCCGATCGAGACGCGCGAGGAGCTCGTTGCGTGGTTCGAGGCGGGGAGCAAGCCGAAGTCGCAGTTCCGCATCGGCACCGAGCACGAGAAGTTCGTGTTCACGGTCGAGGGTCATAATCCGGTCCCCTATGCGAGCCGGCGCAGCATCCGCGCGCTGCTCGAAGGCATGCAACACCTGCTCGGCTGGGAGCCGATCGTCGAGAACGGCAACATCATCGGTCTGTTCGACGTGACCGGCGGCGGCGCGATCTCGCTCGAGCCGGGCGGCCAATTCGAGCTTTCGGGGGCACCGGTCGAGACCGTGCATCAGACCTGCTCGGAGCTCATGGCGCATCTCGCGCAGGTCAAGGAAATCGCGCGGCCGCTCGGCATCGGCTTTCTCGGGCTCGGCATGACGCCGAACTGGAGCCGCGCCGAGATCCCGATGATGCCCAAGGGCCGCTACCGTATCATGACGGCCTATATGCCCAAGGTGGGCAAGTACGGTCTCGACATGATGTACCGCACGTGTACGGTGCAGACCAACCTCGACTACTCCTCCGAAGCCGACATGGTGAAGAAGCTGCGGGTCTCACTCGCGCTGCAGCCGGTCGCGACAGCGATGTTCGCCAATTCTCCGTTTACCGAGGGCAAGCCCAACGGCTTTCTGTCGTTCCGCTCCGAGATCTGGCGGGAGACCGACCCCGACCGCTCCGGGATGCTGCCGTGGGCGTTCGAGCCGGGCATGGGTTTTGACCGCTACGTGGACTACGCGCTCGGCGTGCCGATGTATTTCGTCAAGCGCGGCGATCGCTATATCGACGTCGCGGGTCAATCGTTCGGCGATCTGATGCAGGGGAAACTTCCGGGCCTGCCCGGCGAGCGCGCCACGATCTCGGATTGGGCCAATCACGTCTCCACCATTTTTCCGGAGGTGCGGCTCAAGCGCTATCTCGAAATGCGCGGCGCTGATGGTGGGCCGTGGCGACGGCTGCCGGCCCTGCCGGCCTATTGGGTAGGAATTCTCTACGATGACGACTCGCTCGATGCCGCTTGGGATCTGGTGAAGAATTGGACGGCCGTGGAGCGTCAGAAACTTCGCGACGACGTGCCGAAACTCGGCTTCGCAGCCACGATTGCGGGGCGCAACGTACTCGATCTCGCGAAGACGACGCTCACGCTCGCGGAGAGGGGCCTTGCGCGGCGCAGGCGGCTCAGCGCCGGCGGCCACGACGAGACCCGCTACCTGCAGCCGATCCAAGACTATGTCGCACGCGGCATCACGCCGGCCGAGGAACTGTTGGAGAAATTTGACGGGCCGTGGGGCCGCAGCGTCGAGCCGGTATTCAAGGAATATGCCTATTGATGCATCGGATTCACATCCGGGTCCATTTTCGTTTGCGTCGGCACGGCCGTCGAGGAACTAGACAATTCCGCAATCACGGATAGCATTTGGCTCGAGCAATTCCACGAGGTGAGGAATGCGTCGGCGTGAATTTGTCGCAGGAGGAGTTGCGTTGGCAGCCGGCAAAGCTGGATTCCCGGCATTGACGCTTGCTCAACTGGCGCCGGCGCCGAAAATCGATCGTATCATCGACGCGCACTGCCACGTCTTCAATGCCGCCGATCTGCCGATCGAGGGCTTCGCAAAGAAAATCATGATTCCGAAGACATCGCATACCAACGAACTCCTCGCGCGCTTTGCCGAATATCCGGGCGCCCTCGAGGCGTTGGTGCACGCTGTCACGGTTCAGGTGAAACGCAGCGCCCCCAATCTCCGCGCGGAAATCGACGCTATCGATGAATTCGAAAGAAATCCCCGAAAGAAGCCAACGAGCGCATGGCGCCGGGACCAGGACCTGGAGCAATTGCGAAGTGCGTTCCGGCTCATCTGGTTCAACTGGGATATTTTTGGCAGTCGCGAGCTCTCTTTGCCTGAGGGCCTCGCGCTCGAGATCGCACTCGAGCACGTCCAACTGTTTCTGTATCAGCAGATCCACGAGGATTTCGGCAAGCCGGACCTGACGGCTGAAGAAAGGGAGGTGCTGCGAAATTTGGAGCCCTTCCAGATCGATGCCCTCGCGGACGAACTTTATTCGCGCGACGATTTGCTCGCCCGCTACATTCGCTGGGCCCTTCTGTATACGCGCTATCGCTACGAGCTGGCGGAGGAGCTCGACCAGGTTCATGGCAAGGCCGCGCAGAAGTCGCGGATCGTGCTGATGACGCCGGCGATCATCGATTTCTCCAAATGGCTCGAGGACGAGGATCACCTGAGCATCGAGGATCAGGTCGAGGTGATGGCGCGGGTCGCCCGCCGCAAGAGCGGCCCGCGCGTGCACGGCTTTGTCGGCTTCGACCCGCTGCGACAGGCGCTGTACGATCATGGTCAGCGCCGACCCGGAGACAGGGAACCCATGGCAACCGTGCGACGTGCCATCGAGGTCGAGCAAGTCGCGGGCGGCAATCCGACCAAGGCGAGTGGCGGACTGGTCGGCGTCAAGCTTTACCCGCCGATGGGGTTTCAGCCGATCGACAACAAGGACGTGCCGGATACCAGGTTCAACGAACCTGCGTATCTGCGCTCGCCCGACACGGGGTTGGCACCGCAGATCGGCAGGAAGCTCGACGCCGCTTTGTCACGCCTCTACGCGTGGTGCAGCGCGAACAATGTGCCGGTCATGGCCCATACCAGCCATAGCTTCGGGCCCAGCGCCGACTATGAAGACCGCGCGGAATCCGACATTCTGGGCCCATGTTCTCAAGCCCGACGCGTTTCCCCGCCTGCGCGTCAACATGGCTCATTTCGGCCACTTCCACAAAGCCGTGCAACAGAAGGACCCGAGAAACCACGTCGACAAATGCTGGGAGTGGACGGTAGGAAAAATCATCACCAGTTCGACCAATGCATACGCCTATGCCGACATCAGCTCGCTTGGCGAAATCTTCAAGACTGGCCCGAGCAAGAAGATTGTCGAATGCATGAGGGCCTTCAAAGATCATTTTCCCAATAGCGACGAGCGGCTGCTCTACGGCACCGACTGGTCAATGATCGCGCAGGAAGAGCGCTTTCCGAAGCTGCTGTCTTCCAGACCGTTCCCCGACATCATGACCTTCTTCCTGCGGGCCGTTGGGTACAACGATGCCCAGATCGAGGGGATCATGTTCAGAAATGCGACGCGCTTTCTTGGTCTCAGCAAGGCCGAACAAGAGAAATTCGGGGCGAACAGCACGCGCGCGCGACTGGAAAAATTCTACCGCGCCCACGACCTGTCCATCGATTGGATGGCAGCCTTCGACTGATCAGCGTCCGCCGGGGCCGAGCATGTCGGTCACTCTGCCGCCGGCGCACGATCGATGATCTCCTGCGCTTCGGGATTGAGCAGCTTGACCTCGCGCGCAGGGGTGCTCAGCGGTTCGTGCACCATGCGCGCGTGCAAGAGGTCGAGGCCGGCTGATATGCCCTCGGCCTGTTGAAGCACGAGGCGATCGCGATCGCGGTCGCGGACGAATTCTTCAACGGCGGCGGCACGCTCGGGATCGAGCCCGAGCGCTTCGAGGGTCCTGCGCCCGAACACGAGCGCCGATTCGTATGTCTCACGCAGCTCGAAATCGACGCCCTTGGCGATGAGCTGCAGCGTGTGGCGCCGGTCGAAGGAGCGCACGTAAAGCTGCGTTCCCGGAAACTCGGCGCGAACGAGATCGACGATGCGGCTGGCGGCGTCGCGGTTGTCGATGCATACAGCGATCAACCTCGCCTCGCCCGCGCCCGCCGCGCGCAGGACGTCGAGACGGGTGCCATCGCCGTAATAGACCTTGAAGCCGAAGCCGGCAGCGCTCCCAATCATTTCGGGATCATTGTCGATGGTGGTGACATCGACACTCTCGGCGAGCAGACACTGGGATACGATCTGGCCAAAGCGTCCGAACCCGATCACCAGAACCGAGCCGCGGGCATCGGAGAAATCATCAGGCTCGGGAACATCCGGCCGTGCGACCCGCCGCAGCAAAGCGTCCGTGAACGTTGCGACCAGCGGCCCCAGCAGCATGGTGATGGCGGCAACGGCGGTGAGGATGCTGGTTGGGCGTGCATCGAGCACGCCGAGCGAGGCACCGAGTGGAATCAGCACGAAAGCAAACTCACCGGCGCCCGTGAGCACCGATCCGGCGCGGAGCGCATCCCCGCGATGGGCGCAAGTCGCGCGGAACAGCAGCCAAACGACCGCCGCCTTGAGCACGGTGATGATGAGGGCGGCGGCGAGGATCGGCCAAAGATTGGCGCGGACGACCGTCATGTCGATGCCCATGCCGATACCCATGAAGAACAGGGCCAGCAGCAGGCCGCGGAACGGCTCGATGTCGGCTTCGAGCTCATGGCGGAAATTGGATTCGGCGAGCAGCACGCCGGCGAGGAACGCCCCGAGCGCCATCGACATGCCGGCCGTTTGCATGAGCAGGGCGGCGCCCAGCACGACGAGGAGCGCCGCCGCGGTCATCACCTCGCGCGAACCGGTCTGGGCCAGCAGCCGGAAGAACGGATTGAGCAGATAGCGGCCGGCAACGACGATCAGCATGATCGCGCCGGCAATGAGGGCGACCGCGCGCAGCCCATCGCCGAGGCCGGCGTGGGCACTGGCGCCTTCTCGCGCAAGCAAGGGCAGCGCCGCCAGGAGCGGCACCACCGCCATGTCCTGGAACAGGAGAATGGCAAAGGCGCGCTGCCCATAGTCCTGCTGAAGCTGCCCGCGCTCCTGCAGGATTTCCAGCGCGATGGCGGTGGCCGACATCGCCAATGCCAGCCCCGCGACCACGGCGCCGCGCCAGTCGACCAGCCCGACGGCATAGGCGAGCATGCCGATTGCGAGCGCTGTCAGCGTCAATTGTGCCGCGCCGAGGCCGAATATGGCGCGCCGCATCGCCACCAGCCGGCCAAGCTCGAGCTCGAGCCCGATCAGGAACAGCAGCATGACCACGCCCAACTCGGAAACCGGGATAATGCTCTCCGGCGTGGCAAACACCGCAAGCCCGTAGGGACCGATGACGATGCCGGCAATCAGATAGGCGACAATGGCCGACAGCCCGAGCCGCCGCGCGATCGGAACGCTCAGGACCGCGGCAGCAAGAAGCACGAGTCCCAATGTGAGAAAGCCGATTTCACCGTGTTGCATGGTTGATTCCGCGATGCAGCCGAGGCACATGCCTGGCCATGCTCCGGACGCGGGCACCGCCGCTCCCGCACACGGCACTCGCCTGCGTCCGCGCGCTTCTCTAACATGGATCCGACAGCGGGGCGGCGCGAGCGAGAGGCCGGGCATGAGGCGGGATTGGCTCGGGCTGAGTTTTGGTGTGGCGATCGCGCTCGCTCTGTCGAGCCTACCCTGCGCGGCGCAGGTCGGCTTCGACCGACCAGGCGGGGACTATTCCAGCTTTCCCGTACGGAGCGGCGATCCCGCGCAATGTGCCGCCCGTTGTGAGCGGGATGCGCGCTGTCGCGCCTGGGCGTTCTCGTATCCGGCAACCGAAAGTGCCAATGCGGTGTGCTGGCTCAAGTCCAGGGTCATGGCGCGGGTGGCAGCGCCATGTTGTGTGTCCGGGGTGCGTGGCACCGGCGTCATCGAGCCGCCGCGCGGCCCAATCGAGTTCGGCGTCGATCGCAACGGCGGCGACTACCGGCACTTCGAACTGCCGGCCGACCCAAGCGGCAAGAGCTGTGGGGCGGCCTGTGAAGCCGAGGAAGGATGCCGCGCCTGGACCTATGTGCGGCCGGGATACGTGGGATCTTCAGCGGTCTGCTACCTCAAGAATCATCTCACCCGCCCGGTACGCAAGCCATGCTGCATTTCCGGGGTGGTGAGGTAGCGATTGCGAAAAGTTGATCGCAATTCTGCGGCAATTGCCGATCAAGGTCGCCACGCGGACGCGTTACTTGGTTATGTGCCATTGACCTCACATACTCCTTTGGAGGCACCCATGATGAGAGTTCTCACCTTGTTCGCGGCATCGGCCCTGTTGACGGGCGCCGCCTTCGCGCATCACGGCTGGGGCAGCTACGACGCCGGCAAACCGGTTACCGTCGCCGGTCCGATCGTAACCTCCAAGTTCGAGAACCCGCACGCCACGATCACGGTGCGCGGAGCGGACAAGGTCTGGACGGTGACGCTCGCGCCCACCTCGCGCATGAGCAGCCGCGGAGCGACGGAGAAGGTCATTGCCGTCGGCCAGACCGTCTCGGCATACGGCTATCCCTCGACGGTCGCAACGGATGAGATGCGGGCCGAGCGCATTACGGTCGACGGCAAGACCTACGAGATGCGCTGATGACCGATGCGGCGCCGGCGATTTTCGTGGCGCTCGAACAGTCCGGCTTCGGCGCGGCCATTCGCCAGTCGCCGTGGCTCTATCCCGCCGCGAATGTCGGACACATCGTCTCGCTCGTTCTCTTCGCTGGCGCGGTGGCGGTGATGGACGTCCGTCTGCTCGGCGGATTGGCTGCAACCGCGCCCGGACCCCTGCTCGCGCGGGCTCGCAGCGTCGCCATTGCCGCACTGGCGGGAATGGCGGTCACCGGCTTCGTGCTGTTCTCGGCCGAGGCGAGCCATCTCGCGGTCAATCCGGTGTTCCAGCTGAAGGCTGCCCTGATCGGGGCGGGGCTCGTCAACGTCGCGCTTTACGAATTGCTCGCAAGGCGCGAGGTCGAAAAGCTTCCGCCAGGAGCGACCCTGCCGGCACGCGCGCACATGGCCGGACTGCTCTCGCTCGTCATCTGGGTCGCCGTCGCTGCGTGCGGCCGCAGCATCGCGTATTTCTAATTGGGCTGTCGGAACCCCGTGAAAAGAAGGTCGACCTGACCGTCCACCTCCACCCGAGGGTTGAGACGGTCGGCGAAGGTGCTAAGCCAAGAATCTCCAGAGATTTCTGGAGTTTACCCTGTCCCGCCGACGGTGATCCGCTCCATGCGCAGGGTGGGCTGACCAACACCGACGGGCACGCCCTGGCCGTTCTTGCCGCAACTACCGATGCCGGCATCGAGTTGCAGGTCGTTGCCGATCATGCCGATGCGGTTGAGATCGGTCGGACCGTTGCCGATCAGCATGGCGCCCTTGAGCGGCTGCGCCAGCTTGCCGTCGGCGATCTTGTACGCCTCGGTGACCTGGAACACATACTTGCCCGACGTGATGTCGACCTGGCCGCCGCCGAAATTCACGGCGTAGATCCCATCCTTCACCGAGGCGATGATCTCCGCCGGATCGCGGTCGCCGGCGAGCATATATGTGTTGGTCATGCGCGGCATGGGTACATGGGCATAGCTTTGCCGGCGGCCGTTGCCGGTCGGTTTCATGCCCATGAGACGCGCGTTTTGACGGTCCTGCATGTAGCCGACGAGGATGCCATCCTCGATCAGCACGGTGCGATTGGTCGGCGTGCCCTCGTCATCGATCGACAGCGAGCCGCGCCGCTGGGCGATGGTGCCGTCGTCGACCACGGTGACCCCCTTCGATGCCACCCGTTGCCCCATCAGGCCTGCGAAAGCCGAAGTCTTCTTGCGGTTGAAATCGCCTTCGAGCCCATGGCCCACCGCCTCGTGCAGCATGACACCGGGCCAGCCGGGCCCGAGCACCACGTCCATCTCGCCGGCCGGCGCCGGCACTGCTTCGAGATTGATCAGCGCCTGGCGCACGGCATCGTCGGCCGCGCTTTGCCAGGCCTGAGTCTCGACGAAACGCTGGAAGCCCTCGCGGCCGCCGTATCCATAGCTGCCGCTTTCCTGGTGATCGCCATCGCCGGCGACGACCGAGACGTTGACGCGCACCAGCGGGCGCACGTCGCGATAGCTTTCGCCGTCGCCGCGCAGGATCTCGATCACCTGCCAGGTCGCGCCGAGCGAGATCGAGACCTGCCGCACGCGCGGGTCCTTCGCCCGAGCATAGGCGTCAATGGCTTCCAGGAGCCGCACCTTGGCCTCGAAGGCCGGCGCGCCGAGCGGATTGTCGTCGCCATAAAGGCGGACATTGGTGCGGGCGGGCGGCTCGGCATAGCGGCCGCAATAGCCGCCCTTGACCGCGCGCACCGCGTCGGCGGCGCGCGCCAGGGCGGCCTCGGAAAGATCGGACGAATGCGCGTAGCCCACGGCCTCATCCTTGACCGCGCGGAGCCCAAAACCCTGGTCGGTGTTGAAGGTCGCCTGCTTGAGCCGCCCATTGTCGAAAACGAGCATCTCGGACTGGGCATATTCGAGATAAAGCTCGCCATCGTCCGCGCCTTCGAGGCCGTGAGCGAGATGCCGGCGCGCATCCTGGCGGTCGAGGCCGGCGCGGTCGAGAAGCGACATGCTACGTGAGGTCATGATGGGGTCCGCTCCTGGCTGTCCAGCCCAAGATAGTCGCCCTCGCCGCAAGTTGCGAGGTCGTCACAGCCTGAATCGGAACCGGCGAAAAACGTGGCGTCGCGAGGGCCTTACGGGAGCTTGTCGTAGCCTTCGCCGAAGCCCTTGAGGCTCATCGGGAAACCGATGCCCTCTTCGGGCGTCTGGAAAATGATGAAGGTCGCGGTCTGGCCGGTACGGAGCTGCTTGACCAAGTTGTCGTCCATGACCACCTCGGCAACGCAGCCATTGGGCAGGCAGCGGACGAAACCGGCGCGGCCGACGTCGGCCTGGTCGATCTTCAGCCCGAGGCCCGAGGGAAGTAGCACGCCGACCGGCGCGACCACGCGCATGAGTCTGCTCTTCTGATCGGCGGTTTTCAGCACGATCACTGTGAGCCCGACATTGGCGCGATCCTCAGCGGTGACGCTCTGGATCAGCGCGCATTGCTCGGCTTGCGCGCCGGGTGGCGTGTCGCAGCGGACCTGCCAGTCATTGTGGACCGATTTGACCGCACCCTGCGCGAGGGCGCTCTCGGACGTCCCGGTCGAGGCCGCCAGCGCCATGGCCGTGACTGTCAGCAGCGCTCTTGCCGTGTGAAAAAGCATTCCCGGGTTGAATGAACCCATAGTGCCCGCCTCGAATCCTATGTCGCGCCCCGTTGTCCCCGACTCAGCCGAATCAAAGCCCCTCGGACCATGGTCGGACCCACGTGTCAAGGATTAGTAAAACAGGCCATTGTGGCCGAGAAAGGGTCGAAAAGACGGCCCTCGCGGGAGGCCGACTGTCAGCTTTTGGTCGCATGAGGGAGATATCATGGGGTCCATTGCGACGGGCCCGGAATTATGGTTTGAGAGGCCAGGATTCCCCTCAGGCCCCGCCGCACGCGCGCCGAGGAGCCCGCCGAGGAGGCCGTGCCCTGGCGGACGCTGTACTCAATGCGGGCGGCGGCAGCGGCTCCCGGGCCGGCAGGCGCCCCAGAGCCTCACTCGAAGGAGCAATGCCGACGATGCTCGTGCTCAAACGGTTGTCCGTATTGGCAGTGACGTTTCTGCTCATCCTGGCGGGCGGGGGAGCGGCTCTGGCCGGGCTCGGGCAGCCCTCGGAGTGGCAGCTCGGGCTGCAGCAATCGGTCACGGAGGTGATGGACCGCATCACCTGGTTCCACGATGTGCTGCTCTACATCATCACCGCCATCGTGGCGTTTGTGCTCGTATTGCTCATCATCGTGATGATGCGCTTCAATGCCCGCAACAATCCGGTGCCTTCGCGTACCACGCACAACACCTTCATCGAAATCATGTGGACGGTCATCCCGATCGTCATCCTCCTGGTCATCGCAATCCCATCGTTCAAGCTCCTGTTCCTCCAACTCAATATCCCGGCCTCCGATCTCACCGTGAAGGCCACCGGCAAGCAGTGGTACTGGAGCTACAGCTATCCCGACAACGGCCCGTTCGAGTTCGATTCGCTGATGCTCAGGGAGAGCGACCGCAAAGCGGGCCAGCCGCGCTTGCTCGCGGTCGACAACGAGATGGTGGTGCCGGTGAACAAGACCGTGCGCGTGATCACGACCGGCGCCGACGTCATCCACGCGTTCGCGGTGCCCTCGTTCGGCATCAAGATCGATGCTATCCCCGGCCGCATCAACGAGACCTGGTTCAAGGCGACGCGAGAAGGTGTCTACTACGGCCAGTGCTCGGAATTGTGCGGCAAGGACCATGCTTACATGCCGATTGCGGTGCGCGTGGTGAGCGAGCAGGCCTTTGCCAGCTGGGTCGAAGAGGCGAAGAAGAAATATGCCCAGGATGTAATGGCGCCGCCGACAAGTGTCGCGGCCGCGCCATCGACGATACGATGATGCCGCGCAGCCGCGGGGTCGGCGAGCGGGCGACAACTCGAAGGACTTAAGTCATGGCTACGACGGCGAATGCCCTGAGCGAGGAGCACCACGATCACCCGCACGGGTGGCGGCGCTACCTCTATTCGACCAACCACAAGGACATCGGCACGATGTACCTCGTGTTTGCGCTGGTCGGGGGGCTGGTCGGCGGCGTGCTGTCGATCGGCATGCGGCTCGAGCTCATGCATCCGGGACTGCAGTTCTTCCACGACGCCCACATGTTCAACGTCTTCACGACGGCGCATGGCCTGATCATGATCTTCTTCATGGTCATGCCGGCCATGATTGGCGGCTTCGGAAACTGGATGGTGCCGCTGATGATCGGGGCGCCGGACATGGCGTTCCCGCGCATGAACAACATTTCGTTCTGGCTGCTGCCGGCGTCGTTCACGCTACTGATAATTTCGCTGTTCGTGGAGGGCGAGCCCGGTGCCCCCGGCGTGGCCGCGGGGTGGACGATCTACGCACCGCTCTCGACCACGGGCCATCCGGGGCCCGCCGTCGACTTCGCTATCCTCGCGCTGCATCTGGCGGGGGCCTCCTCGATCCTCGGCGCGATCAATTTCATCACGACGATCTTCAACATGCGCGCGCCCGGCATGACGATGCACAAGATGCCGCTGTTCGTGTGGTCGCAGCTGGTGACCGTGTTCCTGCTGCTGCTTGCGCTTCCAGTGCTGGCCGGTGCCATCACGATGCTGCTGACCGACCGCAATTTCGGCACCACGTTCTTCACCCCGCAGGGGGGCGGCGACCCAGTGCTGTTCCAGCACCTGTTCTGGTTCTTCGGGCATCCCGAGGTTTACATCCTGATCGTGCCCGGCTTTGGCATCGTCAGCCAGATCGTCGCCACCTTCTCGAGAAAACCGGTTTTCGGCTATCTCGGCATGGCCTATGCCATGGTGGCGATCGGCGGCATCGGGTTCGTGGTGTGGGCGCACCACATGTACACGGTCGGAATGTCCACCGCCGCGCAAGCCTATTTCGTGGTTGCGACCATGGTGATCGCCGTGCCGACCGGCGTGAAGATCTTCTCCTGGATCGCCACCATGTGGGGCGGCTCGCTCGAGTTCAAGACGCCGATGCTGTGGGCGATCGGCTTCATCTTCCTGTTCACGGTTGGCGGCGTGACCGGTGTCGTGCTCGCCAATGCCGGCGTCGACCGTTCGCTGCAGGATACCTATTATGTGGTGGCCCACTTCCACTACGTGCTGTCGCTCGGCGCCGTCTTCACGATCTTCGCCGGGTGGTATTACTGGTTCCCCAAAATGACCGGCTATATGTACTCGGAGACGATCGGCAAACTGCATTTCTGGCTGACCTTCATCGGCGTGAACATCGTCTTCTTCCCGCAACATTTCCTTGGGCTGGCCGGCATGCCGCGGCGCATCGCCGACTATCCTGATGCCTTCGCCGGCTGGAACCTGGTCTCCTCGCTCGGCTCCTACGTTTCGGGGTTTGGCGCGCTGGTGTTCTTCTTCGGCGTCGCCCAAGCGTTCATGCGCAAGGAGCGGGCGGCTGACAATCCGTGGGGCCCGGGCGCGACCACGCTCGAATGGACGCTGCCGTCGCCGCCGCCGTTCCACCAATACAACGTGCTGCCGCTGATCAAGTGATGGCAGCGCCCAGGAAGGTGACGCAAATGGGTCGATCATCCAACAGCTGAGCGCAGGATCGATGTCAGTCGTCAGCGAAGGCGCAGAGCTCGCGGCAAGCCGTGCGGGGTCGGCCCGCCAGGAGCCGAGCATTGCGAGCGTCGGCGACTACGTGGCGCTGATGAAGCCGCGAGTCATGTCGCTCGTCGTCTTCACGGCGCTGGTTGGCCTCGTGCTCGCGCCCGGCCATATCCATCCGGTGATCGGCTTCACCGCGCTCCTGTGCATCGCGGTCGGTGCCGGCGCCGCGGGGGCCCTCAACATGTGGTACGACGCCGACATCGACGCCGTGATGAGGCGCACGTCGGGCCGTCCTATTCCACGCGGCCGCATCGCGCCCGGCGAGGCGCTCGCCTTCGGCATGGTGCTCGCCGGTTTCTCGGTGGGCGTGCTCGGCCTGCTCGTGAGCTGGCTGGCAGCGGCGCTGCTGGCCTTCACCATGTTCTTTTACGTCGCGGTCTATACGGCCTGGCTCAAGCGTTCGACCCCGCAGAACATCGTCATCGGCGGCGCGGCGGGCGCCTTGCCTCCCGTGATCGGCTGGATGGCGGCAGGCGGTGGCGTCTCGCTCGAGCCGTGGCTGCTGTTCCTGATCATCTTCTTCTGGACGCCACCGCATTTCTGGGCGCTGTCGCTCGTTCGCGCCGACGACTATGCGCGCGCACGGGTCCCGATGCTTCCGGTCGTCGCTGGGCCGCAGGAAACGCGACGGCAGATTCTGTTCTATTCCGTCGCGCTCATTCCGATCGGCATGGCGCCTTGGCTCTTCGGTCATGCGCAAGCGGTCTATGGAGCGACCGCGCTCCTGAGCGGCGGACTGATGGTGGTATTCGCGTGGCGCGTGTACCGCGAGCGTGCGGGCGAACGCGCCGACCGCGCGGCGCGCCAGCTTTTCGCGTTTTCGATCCTTTATCTGTTCATCCTCTTCGCGGTGCTGTTGGTCCAGGGTGAACTGAGCACGGTCGCCGGCCGCGCGGCGTGACGGCTTCTGGTGATGACATGGACGAAAAGCCTCGACGAGTTGTCCTCACCGAAGAGCAGAGACGCAGCCGGCGTGCGCGCTCGATCGCGATTGCGCTCGCGCTCGGCGCGCTCGTCGTCCTGTTCTATATCGTCACCCTGGTGAAGGGGCCTGCCGTGTTGAACCGTCCGTTGTGACCGCGATGAACACCCGGAACAATGTCTCGCAGCGGCGCCGCGATCTCATGGTTGCCGGCGCGTGCGGCGTGTTCGTTGCCGCCATGGTCGGAGCGGCCTATGCCGCCGTTCCACTCTATGACTGGTTCTGCCGCACCACCGGCTTTGGCGGTACCCCCCAGGTCGCGACTGCCGCGCCCACACACGTTCTCGATCGCAAGCTCAAGGTGCGCTTCGACGCCAACGTTGCCGGCGGGCTGCCTTGGCGGTTCGAGCCGGAGCAGAATTCGATCGAGGTCAAGGTCGGCGAAGTGGTGACCGTCATTTACAGGGTGGTCAACGAATCGGCACGCGAAACCGTGGGGGTTGCGTCGTATAACGTCTCGCCACCCACCGCGGGCGCGTATTTCGCCAAGATCAACTGCTTCTGCTTCACCGATCAGCGGCTCAGGGGAGGCGAGAAGCGCGACATGACGGTCGTGTTCTTCGTGGATCCCGCGTTGGCAAAGGATTGGGAACAGGACGGCCTCGACACCATCACGCTGTCCTACACCATGTATCCGGTGCGCCAGCCTGAGCCGCGGGCGGAGAAGGGGGCGGCGCTTGCCCCAGGACGAAGCTGAGATGACGAAGCTGAGATGACGAAGGGGCGCGCGCTGGTGGGCGCCACCTCACCGAGAGATGGAGAAGCTCGAGATGGCCGACGCTCACGCCAAGCCGCATCACGACTACCACCTGGTCGCGCCAAGCCCGTGGCCGGTGCTGGGCTCGGTGTCCGTGTTCCTCATGGCGCTCGGCGGCATTGCGTGGATGCACCACATGTTCGCGGCTGCGCCGTACGTTTTCGGCATTGGTGTGCTCGGCACGGCCTATATCATGATCGGCTGGTGGACCGACGTCGCCCGAGAGGCGACGTTCGAAGGGCACCACACGTCGGTCGTGCAGATCTCCCATCGCTACGGGATGATCCTGTTCATCGGCTCCGAGGTGATGTTCTTCGTGGCCTGGTTCTGGGCCTATTTCAACAGCGCATTGTTTCCCGCCGACGCGCAGCAGGCCATGCGCGAACAGTTGTTCGGCGGCGTATGGCCGCCGCATGGGATCGAGACCTTCGACCCGTGGCACCTGCCGCTGTTGAACACGCTGATCCTGCTCACCTCCGGTACGACCGTGACCTGGGCGCACCACGCGCTGCTGGAGAACGACCGCCAGGGACTCAAATGGGGCCTGATCCTGACGATCGCGCTCGGGCTGGCGTTCACCTGCGTGCAGGCTTACGAATACATGCACGCGGCGTTTCATTTCAGCGGCAATATTTACGGCGCCACCTTCTTCATGGCGACCGGCTTCCACGGCGCGCACGTGATCATCGGAACGACGTTCCTGATCGTGTGCCTGCTCCGCGCCTACCTCGGCCATTTCACGCCTACGCAGCATCTCGGCTTCGAGTTCGCCGCCTGGTACTGGCATTTCGTCGACGTGGTCTGGATCTTCCTGTTTGCCTGCATCTATGTGTGGGGTTCGGGAGGAGCGGTGCACGCAGCCCACTAGTCTGGAGCGCGTTGAGCGGAGTTGCAGGCGATCTTGCAGAGGCGAGATCGGGCGGCCTATCCGCGTAGATGCTCTAACATGGCCAAGTGAGCGGACGCTTCCGATCGATCGAACGCGATCGCAGTTGTGTTTCCGGTTGTTGAGAACTCTTGAGCGGCGAGCCGCCGTCGCTCCCATGAGTTGGCGATTGACCGGCGATCTGGCGAGCGCCGGGCGATGGGAGACGAGCCATGGCAGACTACGACGCGATCATCATCGGCACCGGGCAGGCCGGACCGGCCTTGACGCGGCGGCTGGTGGCTGGGGGCTGGAAGGTCGCTGTTATCGAGCGTAAGCTCTTCGGAGGCACCTGCGTCAACACCGGCTGCACCCCCACCAAAACGCTGGTCGCGAGCGCCTATGCGGCGCATCTGGCCCGTCGTGCCGCCGAATATGGCGTGACCATCGGCGGCCCGGTCGGCGTCGACATGAAGGCAGTGAAAGCGCGCAAGGACGCGGTTGTGGGTGCGTCACGCAATGCCGTCGAACGATCACTGAAGGCGCTGCAAGGGTGCACGGTCTATGAAGGCCATGCCCAGTTCATCGCACCAAAGGAGGTCAAGGTCGGCTCCGAGGTGCTCCGCGCCGACAACATTTTCATCAATGTGGGCGGGCGGGCATTGGTGCCGCCCATCCCGGGGCTCAGCCAGGTGCCCTACCTGACCAACAGCTCGATGATGGACGTGGATTTTCTGCCTTCGCACCTGGTCGTGCTCGGGGGAAGCTATGTCGGCCTCGAATTTGCGCAGGTCTTTCGCCGCTTCGGAAGTGAAGTCACAGTTGTTGAGCTTGCTCCGCACCTGATCTCACGCGAGGACCAGGATGTCTCGCAGGTCATTGCCGATATCCTGAAGGACGAAAACATCGACATCCGCGTCAACAGCAAGGTTGTCGGAGTGGAGAAGCGAGGCACCGGCATTGCGGTGAGCATCGAAACGGCAGGGACGACGTCCGAGGTCGCGGGCTCCCATTTGCTGGTGGCGATTGGCAGGCGGCCGAACACCGATGACCTCGACCTCGACAAGGCGGGGGTCGCCACCGATTCCCGCGGTTACATTCAGGTCGACGATCAATTGCGCAGCAACGTGCCAGGCATCTGGGCGTTGGGCGACTGCAACGGCCGTGGGGCATTCACCCACACCTCCTACAATGATTTCGAGATCGTCGCCGCCAACCTTCTCGACCACGAGCCGCGGCGTGTCACCGATCGCATTGCTGCTTACGCGCTTTACACCGATCCCCCGCTCGGACGCGCTGGCATGACCGCCGCAGAGGTCCGCAAATCCGGCCGGCCGGCGCTGGTCGCCACCATCGCCATGGAGGACGTGAGCCGCGCCTATGAGAAGGGCGAGACCAAGGGTTTTATGAAGGTTCTGGTCGATGCGGAAACCAAGCAGATCCTGGGGGCGTCGCTATTGGGAGTTTCCGGCGATGAGGTCATTCACTGCATCTTGGACGTGATGTACGCTAAAGCGCCTTTCACGCTCCTGCAGCGGGCGATGCACATTCATCCGACGGTCTCGGAGTTCGTCCCGACCATGTTGAGCGACCTCATGCCGTTGCAGTGACCTGCAGGAGCGAGTGCACTCGGGGCTTGAGAATCGACGCCGAGCACGCCATCTCGCAGGCAGGGCTTTGCAGACAGGTTTGAGTGGTGACCGATCAATCCGATAGACCGCCATCTCCGGTCGTAGCCGGTCTCGCAGGACGCTGTCCGCGTTGCGGCAGGGGCCGGTTGTTTCAAGGATTTCTCGCGCTGCGCCCGCGTTGCGAGCATTGCGGTCTCGATTTTTCGTTTGTCGATTCTGCCGACGGGCCGGCCTTTTTCGTCATGTTCCTTTCCGGGTTCATTGTTGCCGGCTCGGCCTTGGCGGTCGAGATCCTCTATGCGCCGCCCTACTGGGTTCATGCCCTGCTGTGGGTGCCCTTGATTCTGGCCACGACGCTGTTGCCGTTGCGTCCCGTCAAAGGGCTTCTGATCGCGCTGCAGTATCATCACAAGGCCGAGGAGGGCCGCTTCACCGGGGGTGAAGCGCCATGACGATGGGGCAGGGGCGAGGGCGGCAAGCCGGCCTCGCAGTACCAGCCCTGTTCGCGGTCGCACTGGCCGTCATATTCGTCGGGCTAGGCACCTGGCAAATTCAACGCAAGGCGTGGAAAGAAGCCCTGATCGAGACCCTCGAGCAGCGGCTTTCCGCCCCTGCGGCAGATCTGCCGCCGCGCGAGCGCTGGGCGGAACTCGATCCGGCGGACGACGAGTTCCGTCGCGTGAAATTTGCGGCCGCATTCGTTCCCGGCGCGGAAGCGCTCGTATATGCCATGGGCTCGGCCTTGCGTAACGATGTGTCCGGACCTGGCTATTGGGTATTTGCACCGGCCCGCCTTGCGGCCGGCGGCCTCGTTGTCGTCAATCGTGGCTTCGTGCCGGAGGGACGGCAGAATCCGGCGACGCGCGCCGCCGGCGAGATCGGCGATGCCGATCTGGTGGGGGCATTGCGCTGGCCGGAACCGCGCGGCGCCTTCGCGCCCAAGGACGAACCCACCCGCAATCTTTGGTTTGTGCGCGATCCCATTGCGATCGCGTCCGCCAAGGGCTGGGGTGAGGTTGCGCCGTTCTTCCTCGAACTCGAAAGTCCACGGCCGCCCAACGGTTTCCCGCGCCCCGGTGCGCTGAGGGCAAACTTGCGTAACGTGCATCTCCAATACGCCATCACTTGGTACGGGCTGGCTCTCGTCGTTGTGGTGATGTTCGGTGTGTGGCTCGGCGGCCGTCGTAAAGCTGCGCGCCCCGCATGAGCCGGCCGTGAGCGCCTTCCTTGTGGAAGCCGCGGCTTGCCACTATGTTCACGCCGTTGCTTCCCGGCGCCTTCCATTCCCCCGGGAACCTTGAATGAATTCAGCAGGTTAGATCGTCTGTCCGGCGGGCGAGCAAGGCCCGGCGCACCGGCGGTGCAGCCTCAATCGGAGCCCCAGGCCCGTGCGCTATGTTTCCACCAGGGGCGAAGCCCCGCCGCTCGGTTTCGTCGAGGCGATGCTGGCGGGGCTTGCTCGCGACGGCGGCCTCTACGTGCCCGCGACCTGGCCGCGCCTCGATGCGGAAACGATCGCGGGCTTTGCCGGCCGCCCGTATGCAGAAGTCGCGGTCGAGGTGCTGCGGCCGTTCGTCGGCGACGGTATCGCGGACGATGACCTCGCACGCCTGACGCGCGAGGCCTACGGCAATTTCCGCCATCCGGCGGTCGCCCCGCTGACGCAGTTCGGGGCCAACGATTTCTTGCTCGAGCTATTTCATGGGCCCACGCTCGCGTTCAAGGATCTGGCAATGCAGCTCCTCGGCCGGCTGATGGACCAGGTGCTCACGGCGCGCGGGGAACGCACCACCACCGTGGTCGCGACGTCCGGCGACACCGGGGGGGCCGCGATCGAAGCGTTCCGCGGTCGGGCGCGCGCCGACCTTTTCGTGCTGTTTCCACAAGGTCGCATTTCCGACGTGCAGCGCAAGATGATGACGACGGCCAACGACGACAACGTGCAAGCGCTGGCGATCGATGGCACGTTCGACGATTGCCAGGCGATCGTGAAGGCGATGTTCAACCATCACGCCTTTCGCGACCAGGCGCGGCTTTCCGGTGTGAATTCCATCAACTGGGCGCGCATCGTCGCCCAGGTGGTCTATTACTTCACCGCCGCCGTCGCGCTCGGCTCGCCACGCCGCAAGGTTGCCTTCACTGTTCCGACCGGCAATTTCGGCGACGTCTATGCGGGCTATGTCGCGCGCTGCATGGGGCTGCCCGTGGACCGTCTGGTGATCGCCACCAATGTGAATGACATCCTTACCCGTGCGATTGCGACCGGCACCTACGATGTACGCGAGGTGGTCGCCACGTCTTCGCCGTCGATGGACATCCAGGTGGCGTCGAACTTCGAGCGTCTGGTATTCGACGTCAACGGCTGCGATGGCCGCGCGGTGCGGGAGTTGATGGCCTCGCTCGCTCAGTCGCGCCAGTTTGCGCTCTCGGCGCGCGCACTTTCAGGGATCCGCGCCGCGTTCTCCGCTGATCGCGCCGACGAGGACGAGACCGCGGCGACCATCCGCACCATGTTGCGGGAGACCGGGCATTTCGTCGATCCCCACACGGCCGTGGGCGTCGCGGTGGCTGAGAAGGAAGTCCGCGATCCATTGGTCCCCATGGTCGTGCTTGCGACGGCCCACCCGGCCAAGTTTCCCGCTACCGTTGAGGCGGCTTGCGGCGTACGGCCGCCGCTGCCCGCTTGGCTTGCCGATCTGGATCAGCGACCGGAGCGCGTCACCACGCTGCCGGCCGATCAGATGGCGGTCGAGCGTCATATCCTCTCATTCAGTCGTGCTGCACACGAAGGAGCCGCCGCATGAGCGTCGAAGTCACGCGCCTTCCCTCCGGCCTTGTCATCGTGACCGACGCGATGCCGCATTTGGAGACTGCTTCCCTTGGGGTGTGGGTCGGTTCCGGCAGCCGCGACGAGCAGCCGGACGAGCACGGCATCTCCCATCTCCTCGAGCACATGGCGTTCAAAGGCACATCACGACGCACGGCTCGCCAAATCGCGGAGGAGATCGAGGCGGTCGGCGGTGATCTCAACGCCGCAACGTCGATCGAGACGACCGCCTATTATGCGCGCGTCCTGCGAGCCGACGTGCCGCTCGCGCTCGACGTCCTGTCGGACATCCTGGCTCACCCCTCATTCGATCCTGACGAGCTCCGGCGCGAGCAGAACGTCATCGTGCAGGAGATCGGGGCGGTTGAGGACACCCCCGACGATCTGATCTGGGACCGGCTGCAGGAGACCGCCTTCGCCGGCCAGCCGATGGGCCGCTCGATCCTCGGCACGCCGGCAACGGTGCGCTCGTTCGATCGCACGCGGCTTGCCGCCTATCTCACGCGCAACTATCGGGGTCCGGAGATGGTGATCGCGGCGACGGGTGCCGTGGAGCACCACGCCGTCGTAGCCGAGTCCGGACGACTGTTCGCGAGTTTCACCGGCCCGCGGCCGCCGTCGGCGGAGCCCGCGCGCTTCGTCGGCGGCGCCCGCATCGAGGCGCGCGATCTCGAGCAGGTGCACATCGCGCTGGCCATGCATGGGTTATCGCAGCTCGATCCGAACCTCTACAGCCTGCAGGTGTTCGCCAACGTGCTCGGGGGCGGCATGTCCTCACGCCTGTTCCAAGAGATCCGCGAGCAGCGCGGCCTGTGCTATGCGATCTACGCGTTCCATGCGCCTTATTCGGATACCGGAATGTTCGGTCTCTATGCCGGGACCGACGCCGCAGATGTCGCCGAATTGATGCGCGTCGTGGTGGGCGAAATCCATGCCGCGGCCGAGACCATCAACGAGGCCGAAGTCGCGCGAGCAAAGGCACAGATGAAGGCGGGCTTGCTGATGGCGCTCGAGAGTTCGAGCGCGCGCGCCGAGCAGCTTGCGCGCCAGCTGCTGCATTGGGGTCGTCCTATCCCGCTCGACGAGCTTGTTGCAAAGATTGAAGCCGTGACGATCGAAAGTACCCGTGCTGCCGGTCGCGCCTTGATAGCGCGCGGACGGCCCGCTGTCGCCGCGCTCGGTCCCGGCGGCGGCGGGCTTGAAAGCGCCGTCACCATCGCCGACAGTCTCGTGCGCCGGGCGGCGTAAAGCCGGATGATCGACGACGGATGATGGGCGAGGGAGTACAGAAACAGCGCTCCATTCGTGGTCGTCCGTCTTCCATCGTCTGATGGCTGATTCCCATGGCATTCTTCCGTACCGTCAGCTTGTCGGACCCGATGCCCGCCATCGCAGGCGACGGCGTCGTGCTGCGGGCGCCGCAGATGTCAGATTGTGCCGAGTGGATGGCGTTGCGCGAAGCGAGCCGCGATTTCCTCACGCCATGGGAGCCGACTTGGCCTGCCGACGACCTCACGCGAGCATCCTTTCGCCGCCGCATCAAGCGCTATTCGGAAGATCAGCGCAGCGATCTCGCCTATGCTTTCTTCGTTTTCCGCAAGTACGACGATGTTCTCCTTGGCGGATTGACCCTCGCCAACATTCGTCGGGGATGTGCCCAGGCGGGGAGCCTCGGCTATTGGATGGGTGCTGCCTATGCGCGCCAGGGCCATATGACCGCTGCGGTCAATGCCATCATTCCCTTCACGTTCGGGACGCTGAAGCTTCACCGGGTCGAGGCCGCGTGCATCCCGGCCAATGTCGCGTCGGTTCGACTGCTGGAGAAGACCGGTTTCAAGCGCGAGGGCTTTGCCCGGCAATATCTTTGCATCGACGGGATCTGGCAGGATCACTTGCTCTATGCCCGGCTCAAAGACGACCCGTCGCCTTGGCCCAAAGAGCGAGGCGGCCTTGGGGCTGCCACGGTTTGATGTCTATAAGGCACCGGAAATGAGATCTTTGGGGGAAAAAGCCGAGTAATTTCAATGCGTCCGGGGAGTGACGACGAGGGAAAGCGCGGCGCGGCCCGCGCAATGGTGGGGGTTGTCGGTGCCGTGGTGCTGTCGGGCTGCTCGCTGGCCTCCAGCATCGGCTCGTCCGATAATAGCTCGCCCTCGTGGAGCAGCCGGATCTCCGGCTTCTTCTCCAGCGCAAAGCCGGGTGTGAGCCAACCGGCATCGCCGACGCCCTCCGCGCCGGATATCGAATGTCCGGGCGTAGACATCCGCACCGGAGCGTCGACGCTGGAAATCGCCGCCAAGACCGCGCAAGCAACCGCCGGCGACCTGCGCTATCAGCTCTCCTTCGGCCAGACCGCCCGCGAATGCGCAGTACAAGCCGGCGTAATGACCATCAAGGTCGGCGTTCAAGGCCGCGTCATACTCGGACCCATGGGAGGTCCAGGCCAGATCGACGTCCCGCTCCGCTACGCGGTGGTGCGCGAGGGCGCACAACCCAAGACCATTGTGACCAAATTCAAGCGGATTCCGGTGATGGTTGGGCAGGATCAGACCCATATCCAATTCGTCGATATCGAGGAAGGTCTGACCTTTCCGGTGCCGTCGGCCACGGAGCTCGATGCCTACGTCATTTATGTTGGCTTTGACGAGATCGGCGACAAGAACGAGAAGAAGCCGGCAAAAAGCGCGAAAAAGCTGGCACCGCGGCAGCAATAGAGCAGCCTGTCCCCGCTACCACCCGCGGAGCGCGACCACAGTGCCCTTCAAGTGCCGCAGGTCGGCTACGATCGCGCGCGCCCCCGCCGCCGTGAGCTGCTCGCCGAGATGGGCACCGGCGTGGCTGCCGCCGACAAACCCGACTGCGGTCATCCCGGCGGCGGCGGCGGCGGTTACACCAGCCGGTAAATCCTCGACCACGATGCAATCGGAGGCCTGAACGCCCATCTGCGAGGCTGCGTGCAGGAAAAGGTCGGGCGCGGGCTTGCCGTTCGGCACGTCACTTGCTGAAAACAGAAAATCGAAAAACCGTGCGAGCCCCGTGGTCTCCAGGCTTACGCGGATCCGTTCGCCGCCCGAGGACGAGGCTACGCATTTCGGTCCGCGCAACCAAGTCAGGGCGCGTGCGGCGTGCGGCATGGCCCGCAATTCCACACGCAGTCGCTTCAAGGTTGCGGCCGCGACGATGGTGTCGAAACTCACGGGCAGCTTGCGGCGGCTCGCCAACTCGACGGCGGCAAACATGTCGGCAGGGCGGCGCCCAAAGAAGTATCGGGTCACGAGCTCGGGGGTGATCGGAATTCCGATGCGCGTGAATTCCTCCGCAGCGACCGCGGCGGCGATTTGTTCGCTTTCGACCAACACTCCGTTGCAATCGAATATGATCACCGAACCCCGCGCCAGCGCGCCCTCCGGCAGAATCACTAACGCCAGCATATGAATCGCTCGCTGGTGGCAAAAGTCGG
The DNA here is from genome assembly GCA_963827585.1 of uncultured Alphaproteobacteria bacterium. GTDB lineage: Bacteria > Pseudomonadota > Alphaproteobacteria > Rhizobiales > Xanthobacteraceae > VAZQ01. The sequence continues at coordinate 45,945 of CAWHCK010000060.1, read as the reverse complement.
GCGCCGCGCTGCCGGTGGTCCTTTTTTGCACAGCTTATTGATACTGCAAGGGAAGGGGCAGGAAATGACGGCTCCCAAGCGACCAAACGTAGGCAGCGCGCTTAGTTAAGCTTGCTCTTCAGATCCGCTATGCCCTTGGCGATGAGGTCGTCCGCCACCTTGTCCTTGACGGTGTGAGTGAGGATCCTCTCGGCGGCAGCGACGGCGGCCTCGGCCGCGGCCGAGCGGACGTCGGCAAGCGCCTGAGCCTCGGCCTGAGCGATCTTGCTTTCCGCCATCTTGGTGCGCCGCTCGACGAACTCCTTGATCTTGGCCTCGGCTTCGGCGGCAAGCCGCTCCGCCTCGGTTTTGGCGCCGGCGACGATTGCTTGCGCCTCGTGCTCGGCCTCCTGCTGCTTGCGTTGATACGTGGCAAACAGCGCTTCCGCCTCCGCCTTGAGCCGGCGCGCCTCTTCAAGCTCCGCCTTGATACGTCCCCGGCGGTCATCGATGCTTTTCAGCAAGAGCTTGTGCACCCCGAAATAGCCGAGCACGCCAACGAAGATAACGAAGGAGACGGCGACCCAGAATTCAGCCTCGAACATCGGCGTCCTCAGCGCTTGAGCACATTGTTGACGGCTTCGGCGACTGCTTCGCTCGCCGGCGGGATGCCGGTCAGCCGCTCGACGATGGTGGGCGCAGTCTCGCTTGCGATGCCGCGTACATTCGCCATCGCCGCCGCTCGCTTTGCGACAATGATCTTTTCCGCTTCGGCGATATGGGCATGGAGCTTCGCATCCACCTCTTTGCGACGAGCCTCGGCTGCTGCCGCCGCCTTTTCGCGTGTTTCATTGGCGAGCGTTTGAGCGCGCCCGCGTGCCTCCGCGAGGGCCTTCTCATGCGCCGCAATAGCGGCGTCGGATGCGCCCTTGAGGCGTTGCGCCTCCGCAAGGTTGCTGTCGACGTGCTGGCGGCGTGCTTCCAGGATCGACGCAACGCGCGGCAAGGCGATCCGCGACATCAACAGATAAAGCGCGATAAAGGCGAGCGCGAGCCAGAACAGCTGGGAGGCGAAGGTCTGGGCGTCGAATGGCGGGAAGCCGCGACCATGCTCGCTTTGCGGAATATGCTCCACCGTTGCAATGGGCTGTGCGCCCTTCTGAGCCATCGCCACAACTCCCCAGTCCTGCGCGGCGGTACGATGCCGCCCGCGTGCGGGATCGATTGCTGAATGCTAGAGGGCAAACAGCAGCAACAGCGCAATCAACAACGAGAAGATGCCGAGCGCCTCGGTCACCGCGAAACCGAAAATCAGGTTGCCGAACTGGCCCTGGGCGGCCGACGGGTTGCGCAGCGCGGCGGCGAGATAGTGGCCGAAGATCGTGCCGACGCCCACGCCGGCCCCGCCCATGCCGATGCAGGCAATGCCGGCGCCGATCATCTTCGCGGCTTGAGGATCCATGAGAAAGCTCCTTTTCCAGGTTTGACGAGGGGCACGTTAGTGGCCCGGGTGGATCGCATCGTTGAGGTAGATGCAGGTGAGGATCGCAAAGACATAGGCCTGCAGGAATGCCACCAGCAGCTCGAGTGCGGTGAGGGCGACGGTGAGGCCGAGCGGCAGGATGGCGCCGAGCCAACCGAGGAAACCCAACGCGCCCAGCATGGTCACGAAGCCGCCGAAGACCTTCAGGGTGATGTGACCGGCCAGCATATTGGCGAACAGCCGCACGCTATGCGAGACCGGCCGCGACAGGAACGACAGTACCTCGATGAAAGTCACCAACGGCAGGATGTAAATCGGGATCCCGCTCGGAACGAACAGCTTGAAGAAGCGCAGACCGTTCTTCCAGAAGCCGTAGATCAGCACCGTAAAAAAGACGAGCAGAGCAAGCGCAACCGTGATGATGATGTGGCTGGTAACCGTGAAGGTGTAGGGAATGATTCCGATCACGTTCAGAACCAGGATGAACATGAAGAGCGAGAACACCAGCGGGAAGAATTTCATGCCCTCCGTGCCGGCGGTGTTTCGCAGCGTGGTCGCGACGAACTCGTAGGACATTTCGGCGACCGACTGGAGGCGTCCGGGCACCAGGGCGCGCTGACCGGTGGCGCCGATCATCAGCAGGAGGATCAGCGAGAGCCCGATCAGCATGAACAGGGCGGAGTTCGTGAAGGCAATCTCGATTCCGCCGATGCGGGCAATCGGAAAGAAGTTCTTGATCTCGAACTGGTGAATGGGATCCATGACCGGATCAGGTCCTTCATCGCGACCGCGCGGCGCACGTCATGCGAGCGCGGTCTTCCTCACTGCTTCGAACCGGGCGGGTCCAATGTGTTGCTCGGAACCACCCCCGCTGCCCGCATCACGTTGAGAACACCCGCGGTGAAGCCGAGCAGCAGAAACACGATCATCCCCCACGGCGAGATTCCGAGCCAGCGATCGATCAGCCAGCCGATGGCGGCGCCGACCAAAACCGCGGCGACGAGCTCGGTCGAGAGCCGAAAGCCGCGGGCGACCGCCGACGGATCGGCGGTTGGACGTTGACCCGTACTTTCGGGGGGACGGTCGGGGTGGACGTGGCCGAGCCGTTCGCCGAGACGCTTGAACCTCGCGGAGAGCGCAGCCTCGTCAGCCGGCGGTTGTTCGCGATCGTGCTTTTCGCGCGCGTCGTCGGCCATGCTTTCGACACCCGCGACGGTTCAGGCAGGATCGCGACAGTTCCGCCGCCCCAAGGCCGCGCGGACCATACTGACTGGGTCCAGATGAGTTGAAGAATTGGTGCAATTGCGGTAAGCTACTGAAAATGAAGCAAATCGCCGCGCTGCCGGACGGCACATTGTGGGCTCCTTGGCCGCTCCCGGCCGCGGGTTAAAGGGCATCGCCGGTGCGCCGCACGGTATCGTTGCGGCTCCTTCTTTGAAAGGCTCGGTGGTAACCTTTGCTCAGATAGTGCCGCGTTGCCTCGGCGACGCCGAACGCCATCGCACCGCCGCAGAGCTATCGTCTATTCACGGCAATGCAAGGAGTGCTCTCATGATCCGCATGGCCCTGTTTATCGCCGCCGCGCTTGCATTCGCAGGGCCGCCGGCTTGGGCGCAAAGCCCGCCGCCGGAAAGCGACGACGCGCGATACACTTTCAACCGCATGGATGATGGCTATTTGCGGCTTGACGGGCGCACCGGCCAAGTGTCGACCTGCACCCGCCGCCCTGTTGGGTGGTCTTGTCAGGCGGTGCCGGACGAGCGCGGCGCGCTCGAGGCCGAGATTGCCCGTCTGCAAGGCGAGAACGTCACGCTCAAGAGGGAACTCATCGCGCGCAATCTGCCGCTGCCGGGCATCGTCAAGCCGGAGGCTCCCGCTGCCAAGCCGGAGGAACCGCGCCTGCAATTGCCCAGCGATGCCGATCTCAACAAGGTCATGACTTTCATGGAGAAGGTCTGGCGCCGCCTGGTCGAGATGATCGTCGCGCTGCAAAAGGACATTCTCAATAAGACCTGAGGGTGGATCTCGTCCGGTCGACGAGGCGGCTGTGATCGGTCCGTTGTCTCCTATCGTCAGCTTCGCTCCCGAGATCATGGCGAGAGCGACACTCATGGTCGAGACCACCGGGCAGGGCTTCACCGAGATCACCCGCGAGGCGGCGCGGTTCGTGACCCAGACAAGGGCCAAAGACGGCGCGCTGCTCCTCTTCATACGGCATACGTCGGCGTCGCTCCTGATCCAGGAGAATGCCGACCCCGACGTGCGCACCGATCTGGCGACTGCGCTCGAGCGCCTCGCACCCGCCAATGCGGCCTGGGTCCACGATGTCGAAGGCCCCGACGACATGCCGGCGCACGTAAAAACAATGCTCATCGGGGTGTCGCTCCACGTCCCTGTCATCGACGGCGCGCTCGGTCTCGGCACTTGGCAGGGCATCTACATCGCCGAGCATCGCGCCCGGCCGCACCGGCGCGAAATCGTGCTGCAGTTCATCGGCAGCAGGCGGTGACTGCAAGGCGCGCGCCATTGCGTAGCTTTTCGCCGCGCGTGGTGCGACGACACGTTCGTGTGCGTTGCGGGCCTGAGGATCTCCGGGTCGAGGGAGCGGCAGGTCAGGAATCCTTGCGGCGAGTTGTCCATGGATCGAAGCAAAACCCAGCGGCCGGACCCGAACATCGCCGACCAAGCTGGTAGGGGACGGGCCCTGTGAACAACGAGCTGGAAGGTGCTAGGCTATCGGTTACCGGCCAAGCACGGCCCAAGAATGACGGTGAGGGAGATGAAGCGGGTGGGCGAATCGGCACGATTGGTGATCGCGGACGACCACCCGTTGTTTCGCGGAGCTCTGCGCGAGGCGGTCTCGGGTCTGTTCGAGAACGTCGAGATCGCCGAGGCGGGGTCCTTTGACGACGTGGCAGCGCTGCTCGATCGCGGCGGGGAGGTCGATCTCATCCTGCTCGACCTGACCATGCCCGGCGTGCGCGGCTTCTCCGAACTCATGTATCTGCGCGCGCAATATCCGAGCGTACCCATCGTCGTGATCTCCGCCAATGATGATCCCGGCGTGATCCGGCGCTGCATGGATTTCGGAGCCCTGGGCTTCATCCCCAAGACGCTCGGCATCGAGGCCATGCGCGGAGCGATCGCCCGCGTGTTCGAAGGCGGCGTATGGACCCCGCCCGACATCGATCTCGGAGCCGGCTCGGATGTCGAGACGGCCGACCTGATGACGCGGCTGGCATCGTTGACGCCCCAGCAGGTGCGCGTGCTGATGATGCTGTCGGAGGGCCTGCTCAACAAGCAGATTGCCTATGAGCTCGGCGTCTCGGAGGCCACCGTCAAGGCGCACGTCTCGGCGATCCTGCAAAAGCTGGGGGTGGAAAGCCGCACCCAAGCGGTAATCGCCGCCTCGAAGATCGAGCTCGGCCAGTGGCCGCAGACGGCGAGCGCCGGGCATTGATTTGCCGATCTCACGATGGTGCGTATCCCTTTGGCGCCTCGTGCATCAGGGCGAGCGTGTGGGCGTCAGGATCGGTGAAGAACGCCATCCACAAGTCGTGATCGTCCATTTTGGCTATCAGGTGAGGCCGATGGCTGAATGAGACGCCACGCTGCTCGAGTTCGCGAACCGCCAAAGCGATATCCGTGCAGCGGAAATAGATGACCGAGCTGCGCGCGATCGCGTTTTGATCCTGCGCTTTTTCGAGCATCAGGCGCACTCCGGCGCAGTCGAAGAAACAGAGGTCGCCGAACCGGAAGAGCCTTCGCAGCCCGAGTTTCTCCCCATAGAAAGCTTCGGCGCGGTCGACGTCGCCGACCGCCAGCGCAATCTGCCCGATATGACTCAGGTTGAGAAACATTCGGCGTCTCTTTGGTTGATTGCAGGCGACCACTGGCAGCTACTCCGCCGCCGCGACCCGCTGCATGCGCCATTGCGTCAGCAGGGCGCGTAGCGCAGCCGGCTTGATCGGCTTGTTGAGCAGCTGGATGCTGTTCGCGCGGGCCTCTTCACGCACATGCGGGCTTCGATCGGCGGTGATCAGGATGGCGGTGAGGTCGGCGCCGAAGCGGCGGCGCAACTCCGCGATCGCTGCGATGCCGTTGCCGTCATCGAGGTGGTAATCGACCAGAAGCCCGTCGGGCGATACCTTGGCCTCTGCAATGACTGTGATCGCGGCCGCCGAGATCCGGCGCCTTGAAGACCCGGCAGCCCCAGCCGCCGAGCAGCGTTTCCATGCCGTCCAGAATCGCGAGATCGTTGTCGATGCACAGAACAGTGACGCCCGAGAGCTGCACGCGATCGATCTCCCGCGCCACGCGTTGATGCTGGCTCGCGGGGATGGCGGCCGACAGCGGCACCTCCACCGAGAACTGCGAACCGCGGCCGAGCGCCGAGTTGATGGCGATCTTATGGTTGAGGACCCGCGCGATGCGTTCCACGATCGAAAGGCCAAGCCCCAAGCCGCGCGCCACTTTGGCGCCTTGATCGAGCCGGTGGAATTCCTGAAAAATGGCCCGTTTCTTCGAAACGGGAATGCCGAGGCCGGTGTCGTAGACGTCGATGCGCAGCCTTCCGCGGCGTCGCCGGCAGCCGACGAGCACGCGCCCATCAGGCGTGTATTTGATCGCGTTGGAGACAAGATTCTGTAACAGTCGCCGCAACAAGCGGCGGTCGGATTGCACGGCGAGCGAGCAGGGTACGAACTTGAGCTTTAGACCCTTCTCTTGCGCGAGCGGCATGAACTCGACCTCGAGCTGGCGCAAGAGCTCGTCGATGCGAAAGCCGACGATCTCCGGTTTCATTGCTCCGGTATCGAGTCGGGAAATGTCGAGCAGTGCGCCAAATATTTCTTCGACTGCATCGAGCGACGCGTCGATATTGCCGACGAGTTGAGCATCGTTGCCGCCGCCTTGCCGCTCGACCAGACTCGTGACGTAAAGGCGTGCGGCGTTGAGCGGCTGCAGGATGTCGTGGCTCGCCGCGGCGAGGAAGCGCGTCTTGGAAATGTTCGCCTGCTCGGCCTCGCCTTTGGCACGACCGAGCTCGGTATTGAGGCGAGTCAACTCCTCGGTGCGCTCCCGCACTCTTCGCTCCAGTGACTCGTTGGCCCGTTCGAGCTCTTCCGCCGCCTTTACGCTCGGGGTGATATCGGTGAAGGTGGTGACGATGCCGCCGTCCGGCATCGGGTTTGCGCGCACCTCCATGATCAGATCGCGTTCGGCGAAGCGTTCCAGAAACGGCTCGCTGCTGGCGACATAACGCCCGAGACGTTCGCGCACCAGCGCGTCGGCCGCATCTCTGTCGGAGATGCTGTGCTCGGCGTGGAAGCGCAGGATGTGGTCGAGCCCCGTACCGACCCGGGTGAGTTGAGGTGGCAATGCCAGGATCTCGCCGAATTGGCGGTTCCAGCAGACGAGGTGCAGGTTCTTGTCGAACACAGCAATGCCCTGACGCACATGATCGAGCGCTGTTTGCAAAATCTCGCGGTTGTAGTGGATGGCGGCATTGGCATCGTCGAGCAGCTTGAGCGCGGCCTTGGTCGACAGCGTGCGCTTTCGCAGCAGCAGCGAAAGCACGAGGCGGGACGATGCCGCGCCGATCGCGGAGGCAAGGAGATGCTCGGCATAGCGCAGGAGCTGGAAGTCCGCCTCGGCCTTGGGATCGACGCTGATGCCGCGCGTCAGGCCGTAGCTGTCGAAGGAGGTGCGCGTGCGTTCCTCGCCGAGATAGCGGGCGACGGTCGTAGTCAATTCCTCGACGGTCACCGAGGAGCGCCACAGCCGGAAGCTCGGCGGGATGGGAGTGAGGTGGGAGGGGACGAACAGATCAGCCTGCAGCCGTTCAATCGAGGCCGGCGCCCGCCCGAGCGAAAAGACCACATAGGCGAAGACATTGAGCGAGAGGCTCCAGATCACGCCGTGAGCGAGCGGCGGCAGATCGAGCCCGAAGAGCGCCTGCGGGCGCAGCAGCGCGATTCCCCAGGGTCCCTGCGAGAGCAGGCTCTGCCCGACGATGCCGGCGTCCGCCAAGCTCGGCAGCAGCAGCGTATAGGACCAGGCCAGGATTCCGACTGTCATTCCCCCGAGCGCACCGCGCGCGGTCGCCCGCCGCCAGATCAACCCCCCGAAAAAGGCCGGGGCAAGTTGCGCAACGGCCGCAAAGGACAACAGCCCGATCGAGGCAAGCTGCGCATCGCCAGCCAGGCGATAGTACACATAGGCAAGAACAAGGATCACGAAGATCGCCACCCGCCGCACGGCCAGCAGCAACCCGCCCACATTGTCGCGTCCGGTGATAAGCGTTTCCCGGCGCTGCAGCACCAACGGCATGATGATGTCGTTCGATATCATGATGGCGAGTGCGACCGATTCCACGATCACCATCGCGGTCGCCGCCGAAAGGCCACCGATAAAGGCCGCAACCGTGAGCAGGTCGGAATGCGCGGCGAGCGGTAGCGCCAGCACGAACATGTCACTGTCGACCTGCCCGGGGGTGAACGTAAGCAGGCCGGCCAACGCGATGGGAACCACGAACAGATTGATCAGCACGAGATAGAGCGGGAACAGCCAGGCGGCGCGTCTGATCTCGCTCTCGCTGTTGTTCTCGACCACGGTGACGTGGAACTGACGCGGCAGCAACACGATCGCGAACAGTCGACAGCAGCGTCATCGCGAGCAGGGTGCCGAGCGCGGGTTCGCGGGTGAGCACGGCGGCCGTGTTCGGTCGCTCCAGAGCCTGGGAAAACAGCGCAAACGGCCCGTCGAACATCCAGAAAGTGACGAATATGCCCACACCGACAAAGGCGACGAGCTTGACGATCGACTCGGTCGCGATCGCCAGCATCAGTCCGTCCTGATGTTCGGTGGCGTCGATATGGCGCGTGCCGAACAAGACGGCGAAGATCGCCATCGCCACCGCCACGTAGAGCGCGATGTCGCCCAACACCGGCTGCATCGTGCCGCTCGCCGGCCCGATATGCACGAGGATCGTGGTCAGCGAGGACGACACGGCTTTGAGCTGAAGCGCGATGTAGGGAATCGTACCGATGATCGCGATCAGCGCCACGGCGGCGGCGACGGTCTGAGCCTTGCCGTAGCGGGCGGCAATGAAATCGGCGATCGACGTGATGTTCTGCGCCTTGGCGAGCCGTACGATGCGCATGATCAGCGGCGAGCAGAGTCCGATCACCAGCATCGGCCCGACGTAGATCGTCAGGAAGTCGAATCCGTTGCGCGAGGCGAGTCCGACCGAGCCGAAGAAGGTCCAGGACGTGCAGTAGATCGCGAGCGAGAGGGGATAGATGAAAAGCCGAGAGCGGCCTCCGCGCCCGAAGCGGCGCGTCCGGTCGCCGTAGCTCGCGATTACGAACAAGAGGCCGATATAGCCGAGCGCGAAGGCTATAACGATCCAGCCTTGCAGCATGACGGCTCCGTGGTCCTTGGGGCGTGATATCCCGGTATCACCACTCTATCGCACGAAACGGCGGGCGAGAATATCGCTGACGGCCCTCTCGCGCGCCCTGTCGACGTGCCGGGAAGCCGTTCCGAGACCTGCGATCCGCCGCGCCGTGATTTGACGCGACAGACCGCACGCGGCATTGATTATCGGCAAGCGCGGACCGCGGACGCGCCTTGCTCGGGCGACCCGCGTCCGGGACCGATCGAATGCCGCCTTTTCTTTCCCCGCCAGCGCGAGTCCATGCAGGTTGCAGAGACGCTGCTGATCGCGGCGGTGGGCGGCATTGGCTTTTATCTGATCGGCTTTCCCGGCGGACTGGTCTCGGGTTCGATGTTGACTGTTGCGGTCGCTGCCCTCGCCGGGCGTCCCATGAAGATACCCCCGCCATTGGCCCGGCTGTGCTTCATCCTTGTCGGTATTCTGCTGGGAGCGGTGGTCACGCCGGAGACGCTGCGGGGAGTTGCGACCTGGCCACTGAGCGTGGCGCTTCTCGTCGTCGCGGCGATCTGCATGATCACCGCTACCGCCTGCTACCTGCGTCTGGTCCATGGTTGGGACCCGCTGTCGGCACTGCTCGGCGCCAGCCCGGGCTCGATGGCACAAGTCATGGCGTTGTCAGCGGAGTTCGGGGCTGACATGCGCGGGATCGCGATCGTGCATGTGATGCGCGTACTCTTGATCGTGCTCGGCCTGCCCGCGGGACTTGCGCTGTTCGGCTCGACGGTGGAGCCGGTGGTGTCGACACGGGGCGTGACGGAAGCGTCGCTCACAGAGCTTGCGATCCTTCTGACCGTATCGACCCTTACGGCGCTCGCCATGCTGCGCATCAGATTCCCGGGCGGTCTGATGTTCGGCGCCATGGCCGGTTCTGGATTCCTTCACGGCGCGGACTTGATCCATGTTTCGCTGCCATGGTGGGCCGGCGGCGCCGCCGTGCTCACGCTCGGCGCGGTCGCGGGCGCCAGATTCGCGAATACGAGTCCCAGACTGCTGCTGAGCTATCTTGCGGCCGCCTTCGGCTCCTTCGCCGTTGCCGTCACGGTTGCCGCCGCATTCGCGCTGATCGTGGTAGCGGTGCTTCCGTTTCGGATCGCTGACGTGATCGTCGCCTTCGCGCCGGGTGCGCAGGACACCATGATGGTGCTCGCTCTCGCCTTGCACCTCGACCCGGTCTTTGTCGGGGCGCACCACCTTGCGCGGTTTCTGGCCGTCAGTTTCTCGGTGGCCGTGCTGGCGCGGCGCCTTGTCGCGCAAGCCGCCCAGGGAGCCGCGTAAGCGCTGGAGGCGGCCAGGACAGGGGACGTTTGATGATTGATGGCGCCGCGCGGGGTCCCGCTCTGAATTCCTGGACAGGACGCCGAACTCTCCGCAGGCGATGGTCACTCCGCCGCCAGCGCGCGGCCCCCGAGCGGCAGCTCGAGCCGCTCCCAGACCTCGAGCAGCGCCTCGGCGAGGGCATCGATCAACGCGTCCTCGTGATAGGGCGTCGGCGTGATGCGCAACCGCTCGGTGCCCTTCGCCACGGTCGGATAGTTGATCGGCTGAATGTAAATGCCGTATTCGGCGAGCAGGAGATCGGTCGCCTGCTTGCATTTCTCGGGCTCGCCCACGAAGACCGGGACGATGTGGGTGTCATTGGGCATCACCGGCAGACCGGCGGCGTTGAGCACCGCCTTGACGCGTGCGGCACGCTCCTGATGGCGCTCGCGCTCGAAGCTCGAGGCCTTGAGATGCCGGATCGCGGCGGTTGCCGCGGCGCAAACCGCAGGCGGCAGCGCAGTGGTGAAAATGAAGCCGGGTGCGTAGCTGCGGACCGCGTCGCAGAGGGCCGCGCTCGCCGTGATATAGCCCCCGAGACAGCCGAAGGCTTTGGCAAGCGTGCCTTCGATCACGTCGATGCGCGCCATCGCGCCCTGGTGTTCCGCCTGCCCGCCGCCGCGCGGCCCGTACATGCCGACGGCGTGGACCTCGTCGGCATAGGTCATGGCGCGGAAGCGGTCGGCGAGATCGCAGATGCGGTTGATCGGCGCCACGTCGCCATCCATGGAATAAAGCGTCTCGAACACGATGAGCTTGGGCCGGCTCGGATCGGCTGCCCGCAACAGGTCCTCGAGATGGGCCATGTCGTTATGGCGGAAGATCTGCTTCTCGCACTTCGACTGGCGTACGCCCTCGATCATGGAATTGTGGTTCGATGCGTCCGACAGGATCAGGCAATTCGGCAGCAGCTTGGCAATCGTGGAAATGCCGGTCTCGTTGGACACATAGCCCGAGGTGAAGACGAGAGCGGCCTCCTTGCGATGCAGGTCGGCAAGCTCGCGCTCCAGGCCCACCAGCGGGTGGTTGGTACCGGCGATGTTGCGCGTGCCGCCGGCGCCCGTGCCCATGCGCGTCGCGGTCTCGACCATGGCTCCGATGACCTTCGGATGCTGGCCCATTCCGAGATAGTCGTTGGAGCACCACACGATCACGTCGCGCGGACCCTGCGGGGAATGCCAGATTGCGTGCGGGAAGCGCCCAGCGAGCCGCTCGAGGTCGGCAAAGACCCGATAGCGGCGCTCGTCCCTGAGCCGGACAAGGGCATCGGCAAAGTACGTGTCGTAATTCATGGACGGCTTTCCCCCAGCGAAGGGGCCTCTTTGGAACGCTCCCAAGGTCTTTTTAGAGGCGTTCCAGTACTCTTGTCGAGGCGATATTGGCTGCGATTCTACACAGCCGGTCTTGCGCCGGATGCAGAACGCGCTGGACCCTGCTCGGGCAGCTTTCTCGTGGTTTTCGTCCCTGCCGATGGAGTTTCTTCGGATCATCGGCTGCTGGAGCCCTCAAGCTGCCTTGCCTGGGCGCCTCTGCGACTTGTGGCCTCAGCCCAGCCCTCCGTGGCCCGGCGAAGCGGCCAATTGCCCGACTTTGCGGGAGAGGGCCCCCGGCCGGTTTTTTGTCTATGGTAGGCCCTGCGGGAATATCGCGAGCCATGAGGCTTTCAGGCGATGATTGAACGCACGCACGGCCTGGAGCACGGTCTCACCAACTACGGCGACCGCGACTTTTCCCTCTATCTGCGCCGGTCTTTCGCGCAGTCGATGGGCTATTCGCGCGCGATGCTGGGAAAACCCGTAGTCGGCATCGCCTACACGCCGTCGGGCTTCAACAACTGCCACCGCCACTTCCCCGAACTGCTGGACGCGGTCAAGCGTGGCGTGCTTGCCGCGGGCGCGCTGCCGCTCGACTTCCCGACCATCTCGCTGGGCGAGGTGTTTCTCAGCCCGACCAGCCTCAAGTACCGCAACCTGATGTCGATCGACACCGAGGAGATGATCCGGGCGCAGCCGATGGACGCGGTGGTGCTCATGGGTGGGTGCGACAAGACCGTGCCGGCGCAACTCATGGGCGCGGTGTCTGCCGGACGGCCGGCGGTCATGCTGGTCGCAGGCCCGATGATGACCGGTCGCCACCGCGGCGAGCGGCTCGGCGCCTGCACCGATTGCCGGCGTTTCTGGGCGCGATATCGCGCCGGCGAGGTTGGGGCCGACGAGATTTCGCAGGTCGAAGGCCAGCTCGCGGTCACCGCCGGCACCTGCGCGGTGATGGGCACGGCCTCCACCATGGCCTGCATCGCCGAGGCGCTCGGTCTCATCGTGCCGGGCACCGCCGCGATCCCGGCGGTACATGCCGACCGTCTGCGCGCGGCGGAGGCGACCGGCGCCGCCGCGGTGAGACTTATCGGTTCCGCCCGCACGCCCAACCGGATCGTCAATGCGAAGTCGGTGGACAATGCCTTACGCGTTCTGCTTGCGCTCGGCGGCTCGACCAATGCCGTGATCCACCTCACCGCGATCGCGGGTCGGGCCGGCGTGAAGGTTTCGCTCGAACATCTCAATGAGCTCTCGGACTCGACGCCGGTCCTGGTCAATCTCAAGCCGGTCGGCAACGGCTACATGGAGGATCTTTTCGCGTCCGGCGGCATGGGCGCGCTGCTGCGCGAGCTCAAGCCGTTTCTCCATCTCGATTGCATGACAGTGACGGGGGAAACATTGGGCGAGCGCCTGGCGTCCGATGCCGCGCCTTACGTCGACCGGTCGATCATCGCCGAGCGCGAGCAACCTTTTGAGCCGCGCGGCGGTCTCGTCGCCCTCTTCGGCAATCTCGCGCCCAAAGGCGCGATCCTCAAGCGCTCGGCGGCCGACGCCAGACTGTTCGAGCACGAGGGCAAGGCGGTCGTCTTCTCGTCACTCGCCGATCTCGCCGCGCGCATCGACGATCCCGAGCTCGACGTCACTCCGCAGGACGTGCTGGTGCTGCAGAATGCCGGCCCGCACGCGCCCGAATGCATGCCCGAAGCCGGCTATCTCCCCATCCCGAAAAAGCTCGCCCAAAGCGGGGTCAAGGACATGATCCGCGTTTCCGATGCGCGTATGAGCGGCACCGCCTTCGGCACCATCGTGCTGCATGTGACTCCGGATTCGGCCTCCGGCGGCCCGCTCGGCCTCGTTCGCAACGGCGATCACATCCGCCTTTCGGTGAAGGAACGGCGCATCGATCTCCAGGTCGAAGCGGCCGAATTGAGAGCGCGCGCTGCCGCTATGAAGTCCATGCAGGTGACGCCCGAGCGCGGATACGCCAAGCTCTATGCGCGGGAGATTCTCGGCGCCGACGACGGCTGCGACTTTGCTTTCCTGCGGCCGGCCGCAGCTGCGCAGTGACGGGAATGGTGTTCGTTGGACGTTGCATGCCACAGGGGAGGAGCCGATGGCCGTGGAGAGTATCTTCTATTCAGCATCCGGCATCAGTTGTCGGGGCGCGCTGATCTGGGACGAAGGCGTCAAGGCGCCCCGGCCCCTCCTGCTGATGGCGCCCAACTGGAGGGGCGTCATCAAGCAGGCGATCGAAACCGGCCAGATGCTCGCGGGCGAGGGCTACGTGGTCTTCGTCGCCGACATGTTCGGGGAGGGCAATGGGCCGGTCGGAACGGAGAACCCGATGGAATTTCTGCGACCGTTCATGTCGGACGTGCCGGGACGGCGCCGGCGCATTGCGGCCGCACTCGACACATTGACGCGAGAGGCCGACCGCCGCGCCATCGGCGATATCAGCCGGCGTGCCGCGATCGGCTATTGCTTCGGCGGCCTCAACGTCATCGATCTCGCCCGTACCGGCGCCGATGTACAGGCGGTGGTGTCCATGCACGGGACCTTGAGCACGCCGCAGCCCGCCAAGCCGGGCGACGTCAAAGCCGCGGTTCTCGCGGTGCACGGCGCCGACGACCCGATCGCGCCCAAGGCGGAACGTGACGCTTTCGAAGCGGAGATGACGGCGGCAGGCGCACGCTGGGCGCTGCTGACGTTCGGCGGCGTGGTCCACGCGTTCACCGATCCGCAGGAGAACAATCCCGGCGTGGCCGTGTACGACGAGACCGCGAGCCGCCACGGTTACGCGCTGGCGCATGCCTTTATCGCGGATACCTTCGCTCGCAAGCCGTAAGCTTGCCCGCGGCGCCGCAGGGCATGATAGTCTTAGGGCTCATCAGCTTGGACAGGTCGATGGCTGACACGAGAACGGGGCCGGCGAGACATATCGCGCACGAAACGCCGGAGCCGATGGAGGTCATCGCCCGCGCCCGCGCGATGATCTCGACGCTCGCCGAACGTTCGCTCGCGGGTAGACGCCAGCGCCGAATTCCGGATGAGACCATCGCCGACATGCAGCGCGCCGGCTTTTTCCGCGTGCTGCAGCCGAAACGTTGGGGCGGTTACGAGATGGACCTCAACACCTTCTACGACGTCCAGCTCGCACTGGCCGAAGGAGACATGTCGACTGCTTGGGTTTATGGCGTGTCGGGCGTGCACCCATGGTTCATGGCGCTGCTGGACGATCGTGCGGCGCAGGAGGTCTGGCACAGCGATACATCCACGCTGATCTGCTCGTCGCTCATGCCCGCGGGCAAGGCTACCGCGGTCGAGGGAGGCTTTCGCCTGAGTGGACGCTGGAAATATGCGAGTTGCTGCGACCATTGCGACTGGGCGTTGCTCGGCGCCATGGTCGCCGCGGCCGACGGCGGACCGCCGGACGGGCGCATCTTTCTTCTGCCGCGGAAGGACTATGAGGCCGTCGATACCTGGCAGGTATCCGGCCTGCAGGGGACCGGGAGCTGGGATGTGATCGTCGACGACGTGGTCGTGCCCGCCTATCGATCCCAACGAATGGTCGACAATTTCGACCTCAAGGGTCCCGGACAGGCGGTCAATTCGTCGAGCCTCTACCGTTTGCCATTTGGTCAGATTTTCGTGCGCGGCATTTCCACCGCTGCACTCGGCGCCTTGCAGGGCATGCTCAATGCGCTCCTGGAGCACGGCAAGACCCGTGTGACGCGCGCGGGCGGACGATCGGCCGAGAATCCCTTCGTTCAACTGCTGTGCGCCGAAACGGCCGCCGCCATCGATGAGATGACGAACACTTTGCATCGCAACTTTCGAAATCTGCACGCTTACGCGCGCCGCGGCGAGGCGCCACCGCTCGAGGAGCGCTTGCGATACAAGTTTCAATCGACGGCGGTCACGGAGCGTTGCACGCTGCTCGCGGCGCGCATTTTCAAGGCGACCGGGGCGGCCGGCCTGGCCGATGATCTGCCGTTTGGGGGAGTTCTCGCGGACCTCATGGCCGGGCGTCAGCACATTTCGAATCAGTACGAGTACGTCGGCAGCAGCTGGGGTGGCGTCATGTTCGGTCTCGGGAACAAGGACCTGATGGTTTGACCAAGTCACGCCCGTGACGCTGCAGAATTAGGTCCGATCTTCTTCTCCCAATGCGGCTTGGACCTCCGCAATGGCCTCGAACAAATCGTCGGCGTCTCGCTTCAACTGCGCGAACGCCGTCATGGCTTCCCGTTCCAGCTCGGCGCTGAAACGGGCGTAGTAAAGAAGATGGGCTTGCCCGATGATCGCAGGACAACGCTGATCGGCAGCGACCAGGAGCGAGAGGATCGCGCGGTTGAGGGGTGCCTTACCATTAGCCATGATCACCTCGTCCCGTCTCGCCAAGTGCCATTCGCCGCGCCGCAAGCCCGGTCATCGTGAGCAGGAAATCCGCGGCCTGCGGCGGATCAGCCGCATCGGTCACGGGCTCGGTATCTCCCTCGCTGGCGACGAAGCGGGCATAGCGATGCTCCCATCCCTCGAGCTGTTGGTCGAGGAACGCACGTCGGGCCGCGTCGTCCGCCAATGTCGGCAGATGGGCGTCGACGCGGGCGATAAAGCGGGTGACGCGGTCGGCGGCGCGGATGGCGTCCGCCGAAGTCCTGAAGTCGTGGTGATGAGGCGCCATGGGCATGGCGCTACAACTACATTATGTAGCCGATTATGTCAACTACATTATGTAGCGATCAATGAGGTAGCGAATCTGCGAATCTGCGACGTCGCCGGCGATGGCGGCGTTCCTAGGGTTGTCACGCCGGTTCCGTAAGGCGATTTTTCAGATTGCCTCAGCTGCGGCTGGGGCGGCGCGAGATGCTGTTGACCTTCGCCGCCCATGCGATTGCGACGTCGGCAATGGGCTTCTCGGTGGCGGAGAAGAGGGTGAACAGCCCCTCGGCGCGGCCGCGCCGCACCTGCTTGACGAGGACCCGGCCGTCCTCGAGGCCGACCACGCAGAGCTCGCCGATCAGGTCGGGCGTCACCGGACGGCGCACGTCGTCATAGAACACGAGCCAGCGGTTGAAGAACGTCCCCAAACTGTCGCCGCGGATTTCAACGGCAACGGTGGCTTCGGTCGCATCGTAGGGCGAAATCACCTCGTCGAGATCGCCCTGGTTCACTTCGTAGAGGTGCGCCTCGGCGCCGGCGCCGACATAGCCGACGACCCGCACCAAGGGAGGGGACGGCTCCACCGGCTCGTCGAGCGGCCCCCGGCCCGTGAGCAGCCATTCCGGGGTGACCCCGAACCATCGCGCATAACGCTTGGCCTCGTTTGGACCATAGTCGCGCCCGCCGGGCGCTTCCGCGCGCTCGTGGGCGCCGTAGGTCGAAATCGCAATGCCAAGGGCCTTGGCCGCGATACGCGCCGACTTGAAGCGCCGTTCGCGCGCAGTCCGTAGCCGCTCTCCACGGGTGGTCGCCATGTCGGCTACATTACTCCCATATTTACTACATGTGGTGGTTGACTTTTGATTACTAAATGTAGTTGTATGGCAGCATCGAGTCGCCGAGACTCATCGCACGAAGGCGCAACCATGAACCGATCGATCGGCCTGCGACGGGGCTTGCACCGTCACCCGACCTCGTCGTGGACGGATGGGCGCATCGCGTTCTTGAAGCTGCGATCGTCCCAGGGGGCGTCGGCGCGCGACATCGCCGAGGAACTCGGTTGCAGCATCAGTCGCAACGCCGTGCTCGCAAAGATGCGCCGGCTTGGAATTGTCAAGCAGTCTCGTCCTTTCGTTGCACGCAAACGACGGTCCGCAGGCAAGACCATTCCCCGCCGGTCCGAATCCAACATAAGGCATCGCCTCGAGCATACGGTCGCGCGCCGGATTGCTCCGGCCTGGATCGCCGACGCCAAGCCCCACGTCGACAATTCGCTGCTCGATTCGGACATTCCCCGTTCGCAACGTCGTTCGTTTCTCGAATTGGAGAGGCGTAGCTGCCGCTGGCCGGTCGGCGATCCCGGGAAGCCCGAATTCTTCTTCTGCGGGGCCGAGCCGTTGCCGAGCAAGCCATATTGCGGCGCGCATTGCGCGCGCGCCTACCGGCCGGCGGCGCAGGTGACCCAACGCGCGCCGAGCGCACGCATGCGCCGTGCCGTGCTCAAATATCGTGGCGTCGACACGTACATCAGACTTGGCGGCGAAACCGCCGCTGAATGCCAGTGGGCGGAGGAGGGGAGATGAGCCACCGAACCCGAGAGGCCAATAGATCTGCCCGGAGAGCGGGACGGAGCAGAACCGGGCATCCGCCGGTCGAGTACAGAGCCCTGCCGACACCAGAGCGTATGCGCCGAGCGGGTAGCGATTTCGAGCGTGGCGACACCGGCCAGATCACCATGCGGGATAGCCCGCTGGAGCGCGCTTTCGCGCGCAACGTCGTCACGCAAGAGCAATACAGGGCCGCTCAGAAATATCGCCACCACTGGTATCACGCCGGCCTCTCCGATCGCTTGGGCTCGATCGACATCGGCCGGATCTTCGCAGCCGACCTCGGCGATTTCTCCGGGATGGCCAGAACCGAAACCCAGGTCTTCCATCGGCAGCGCTACCGGGAGGCGACGCAAGCCGTCGGCAAGATCGGATCGCATGTACTCGATTGGGTGGTATGCCGCGACATTTCACTCGAACAGGTGGGCTACGCTTTGGGCTGGAGCAGCCGTCCGCAAGCCTATGCCGCTGCGGTCGAGCGCATGAAAATGGCGCTGGACGAGATATGCAGGCTATGGGGGATCGGGACGGGAGAACGATGATGGCGAATGCAGGAGCTGCATCGCGCCGCGGTGATGGTCGGCGGCAGGCGTCGGCGCCCTTCAATGCTTGCCGTGTCGTTCCGTTGCGGCCGGTGCCGCGCAACATGAAATACGTCCGGTTCGAACGAGGGCGCTCCGGGTTGAACTACCCTCAAACGATTTTTGGCCGCTTTTCATGCCTATCAAGCGCAACGGACGGGCTTGCGGCCGGCGGTTTGGAAGCCAGCCAGGCGCGCGAGGACGTGTATTTGGTACCTCGGCATGCCTGGCTTGCCGGCTGCAAGCCCATCTTGCCGCCGCTACGGCGGCTAACGCTGATGGCGGCCTTGGAGCGCGTCGGCAGAGAAGCGCTACCTACCTGGTTTCAATGTCGGCGCCCAGATCAGGTGTCCCCCTCGGCAGGGGCGCTTCGATCTCTCCCTCGATGGACTCGGCGAGTTGGTAGTTGTTCGCCACCTGCACCCATGAGTCCCTCAGCTTGTTGAAGAACCGTCGTGTTTCCTCGTCGTGCGCAGCGTGGGCACGGTCGGCACACATGGCCGCTCGGCTCCAGGCTTCTTCGGTTTTGGACATGGCACCACCGTGGGCATTCTTCGGAGCATACTAAAGAATGTCCGTCGAATTGGTTCCATTGGGAGGGCCGCCGCCGCGAACCTAATTAGTCCCGGTCCATTCAGGCAGGGAGACTGCGGAACGTTAGGCCAAGGCATCGCTCGTGCCGCGAGCTCGGCGGGACGGTGTTGCCAGAGAGATGGCACCCGCGATGGCGGCGAAGCCGGCCAGCAGCACGATCACGTCTCCACCGGCCGACAACAGCTGGGGCGCGTCGGCGTGGAGCGTGCTGTGGCCGGACCCTGTCAGCACCGCCAGCCGCCACGAGAGCAGCGAGGATGCGGCTGCGACGCCGACACTGATGCCGAAGGAGCGCATCACGTTCAAGAGTCCGCCGGCTTCTCCGGTCAGGCTCGCCGGCGCCGCAGCCATGATCGCGCTGTTGTTGGGCGAGATGAACAATCCCTGGCCTACTCCGAAAACGGCCAGGGCGAGCATCACGAGCGGCAGCCCGCTCGGCGCGCCGTCGAGGACGGCGAACAGCAGGATCAATGCGATCACGCAGATGAGCATGCCTGATGCGGTCAGGGCTCGGGCGCCGAGCCGGTCGTAAAGCGCGCCGCCGACCGGCGCGACCGCGCCCAGCATCACCGGCACGATGGAAAGCCGCAGGCCCGCCGCCAGGATCGAATCCCGGTAGACGCGCACGAAGATGAACGGCATCAGAAAGAAGATTCCGAACAGCGCGGCGTAGGACATGAGGCCGGCCATGTTGCCGGCCGCGAAGGCGGGGACGCGGAACAGCTTGAGATCGATGAGGGGCGCATCGGCGCGCCGCTCGGCGCGAATGAACAGCGTCAGCAGGATGATCGCCAGCAGCGCACATCCGAGCAGGGCCGGCGACGTCGCTCCCCAGGCGTATCCCTCGTTGAGCACGGCCACCAGCGCGGTGAGGGCCGGCGCGATCAAGAACGCGCCCTTCCAGTCGAAGCGGCCGTCATCCGGCAAATCCTTGGTAGGTGGAAGCACGAACCAGCCTATGATGGTGCCGGCAAGGCCGAACGGCACGTTGATCCAGAACACCCATCGCCAGTCGAGCGCATCCAGCACCAGGCCGCCGATCGCCGGCCCCGCACTCAACCCGACGGCCTGCGCGGCCGACAGGATGCCGAGCGCACGCCCCCGTCGCTCGGGGCCGGCCGCCGCCACCACGATCGCGACGCTGTTCGACGACAGCAGGGCCGCGCCGATCGCCTGCAGGACCCGGAAGGCGATGAGCACGGGCAGGTTCGGCGCAAAGCCGCAGAGCGCCGAGCCGAGGACGAACAGGAGAAAGCCGCCCGTATAGAGGAGCTTGCGTCCGACGATATCGGCAAGACGGCCGAAGATCGGGAGGAATGCCGCCATTGCCAGCAGATAGGCCACCGCGACCCAGCTCACGGTGCTGAGCCGCGCGTCGAATTCAAGCTCGAGCCGCGGGAGCAGCAGCTGCGCGATGCTGGAATCGACTTGGCCCATGAATCCGCCGATGCAAACGGTGCCGACGACGAACCAGCGGTAGGAGGCGAGCGCCGCGACACGCTGCGCCGGGGGCGGCTCATGGCCGTTGCGGATGGCGGCGCGGAGAGCGGCGATGGAGCCGGGGCCGTGCGCTGCGTCATGCATGTCTCTACCCGCTGCGGACCGGCCGAAATTATCCGAGAGCATAAACGCATCGCTGACCGCTGCCGCGAACGCCACCAGATTGCGGTGTTGCAAGGTCTGCTCGACATCTTCAAGGAGGACGCCGCGCACGGCAAGCCGCTGTGGCGAAGGATGGCGGAGAACTAGTTCTTCAACGTGCAGCCGACACCGATTCCCCGACCGCTTGCAAAAAGCCTGTGCCCTGTCCACCGGGGCTGTGACCGAAAAACTACACCCAAGGACTATTTAACAGACGCGTTACGCGCTCCACAATTGTCGCCACTTTTTCCCACACAAACGGCGGAACGCAAGTCCAACGAGAGCATGGTCGAAGGGGGTAGTGCGATGCTTGAAGATCTGGAACGGGAAATCCGTGACACGGCGCCCTACGCGGAATGGCTCGGAATCGTAGGCTCCATGGCGGTGGCTGCTCTGGTTTGCGCAGTCTTGTTTTCGGGCGGCATCTTCACGTAGGCGTGCCGCGCGGGACCGTCGGCGGACGGACACGAATAGCACGCGGTGATGCGGCCTCCATGGCGGAGGCTCGGGCGGCACCTCTTGGCGAGCGCAGCGACGCTCCCCTCCTGGGTGCGGTCCGGTTCGCGCGTGGACATGGGCCGGAGGCCCTTGACGCCAACCTTCCGAACGCAGTCGGCTAGATGTCGTAATAGAGATGGAACTCGTAGGGATGCGGGCGTAGCCGGATGGCATCGATCTCCTTGTCCCGCTTGTAGCCGAGCCAGGTTTCGATCACGTCCTTGGTGAAGACATCGCCGCGCAGCAGAAACGCGTGATCGGCTTCGAGCGCGTCCAGCGCTTGCTCCAGCGAGCCGGGAGTGGACCTCACCTCCTTCGCCTCCGCGGGCGGCAGGTCATAGAGGTTCTTGTCGATGGGCTTGCCCGGATCGATGCGATTCTGGATGCCGTCAAGGCCTGCCATCAACATCGCCGCGAACGCCAGGTATCCATTGCAGGACGGATCCGGCGATCGAAACTCGACCCGCTTCGCGCGCGGGTCCGGCGAATACATCGGAATTCGGCAGCAGGCGGAACGGTTGCGTTGCGAATAGACCAAGTTGATCGGCGCCTCGTAGCCCGGGACCAGACGACGATACGAGTTGGTGGTCGGGGCGCAAAACCCACATAGTGCCCAGGCATGTTTCAACAAGCCGCCGATATAGAAGCGGCCGAGCTCGCTCAACTCGGCATATTGCGTGCCATGGAACAGGTTGGTCTTGCCCTTCCAGATGCTCTGATGCACGTGCATGCCGGAGGCGTTGTCTTCAAATAGCGGTTTGGGCATGAACGTCGCGGTCATGCCGTGCTTGCGGGCGACGTTCTTGACCACGTATTTGTACATCATCAGGTTGTCGGCCATGCGCGTGAGCGTGGTGAAGCGCATGTCGATTTCGGCCTGGCCGGCGGTCGCGACCTCGTGGTGATGGGCCTCGATCACAATCCCCAGCAACTCCATGGTCAGCACCATCTCGGTGCGGAGATCCTGCATGCTGTCGACGGGAGGAACCGGGAAATACCCTTCCTTCTGGCGTGGCTTGTGGCCGAGGTTCGGCGCCTCCTTCGTGCCGGTGTTCCAGGTGCCTTCCTCGGAATCGATTTCGTGCATGGCGTAATTTATGCCCTGTCCGTAGCGCACCTCGTTGAAGACGAAGAACTCGGCCTCCGGGCCGAAATAGGCGGACTCGCCGATGCCGGTGCTTCGCAGGTAGGTCTCGGCCTTCTGGGCGACATGGCGCGCGTCGCGGCTATAGGTTTGGCCGGTGACCGGGTCCCTGACGTTGCAGATCAGGACCAGCGTTGTCGCCGTCGTGAACGGGTCGAGAAAGGCCGTGATCGGATCGGGCACGACCAGCATGTCGCTTTCCTGGATCTCCTGGAACCCGCGTATCGACGAGCCGTCGAATCCGATGCCGGCGTCGAGAGCATCAGCATCCACCGCGCTTGGCGGTACGGAAAAATGCTGCCAGACGCCGGGCAGGTCGGTGAATCGCAAATCGATCATTTGGACGTTCTTGTCCTTGATGGCCTTGAGGACGTCCTCGCCCGTCGCACAGTTGAGAGCCATGATTTTCCTCCCCGCGTGTAAGAGCGGTTCCCGCGATGACGTTTGAGCGCTGATCAGCCCTTGTGTGTGCCCCAGTGCGAATGTTGTCTTGGTCTCGGCCGCGACGTCGGCGGCGCCATCGCCGCGGGAGCGTCGATCCGGCGCTCGCCTCCCAGCGGAAGGCTGTCGCCCTTCGGCCACCGCTTCAGCTTTCGTGCGGCCCGCGCATCAGCTTGAGGGCCGCTTCGATGTGCCGCCAGGTTTCGGCCTGCTCGTTGTTGCCTTGCTGTTCGAGCGTACAAGCCTTGTGAGCGGCCTCGGCAACGGCCTTGTCGCCGTGCGCTTCCAGCAATTGCCGCGCATAGTCATGGATGTCGATTTCTTGCATTCTCATGGCGTCATGCTCCTCTCCTTCAGCGCGACCGGACATGCCGATCGCGCCCGAGAACGGTGGACGTTGACACCTATCAAGACCTGCAGGCTGCATCTTAGCATGCCGCGCGCGGTGAGTCCGCGTCCGGTTGGACCGTGAAGCGGCAGCCTGCGCCTTATTTGCTTGCGATTTGTCGACGTCGCCTGGCGGCTTGGCGAGGACGAGATGGCGCAGCTCCGGGCCGAAGCGAGCCGCCATCACATGACGATGTCGCCTTCGTCGAAATGGCTCCAGGTCCTGCCGAGGACACGGATGTGGAGGTCGGCCACGCCGTCGCCGGTGGTCTCGCCGAGCACTTCGTAGACCGTGCTGCCCACGTATTCGATCCGGAGCTGACCGGCGCCGGTGAAAGCGCGCCCGAGGACGAAGGTGAACGGCTGATCGCCGACGGCCGCTGCGGTCGTGTCGGCGTCGATCGCCGAAAGATCGATCATGTCTCTTTCCGAAGCCAGGAAGTCATCGAAGATATAGTCGTGCGTCCCCGGTCCGGGCCCGGAGTATGGGCTGTCAGACACGCTGCGATAGATGAATGTATCGCTGCCCATTTCGCCATAGAGGGAATCCGATCCTGCATCGCCCCACAGGCGATCACCATGACGGCCGCCCCACAAGCTGTCGTTGCCTTCGTTGCCGTAGAGTTCGTCGTTGCCGTCCCATCCCTTGAGGACGTTGTTGCCGCGGTCGCCGACCAGAGTGTCCTTGAATATCGAGCCGGTGACGTTCTCGATGCGTGCGAACTTGTCGCCCTCGGCGTCGCCGAAACGGCCCATGCCGCTGACCAGATCGACCCACACGCCGGTGCTGTCCGAATCCTGGTAGGAGATCGTATCGCCACGCGTGTGGCTGCCGCCGTCGAGTTGATCGGCGCCGGCTCCGCCGAAGAGAAGGTCGTCACCGCCACCCCCCGATATGGCGTCGACGCCATCGCCGCCGCGCAGATGATTGTCGGCGCTGGTTCCGGTGATCCGGTCGTCCCAGCGGCTTCCGGTCACATCCTCGATGCCGTCATACCGGTCGCCCTCGGCAAGCCCGCCGACACCGCGGCCGGTTTCCAGATTGACCTCGACGCGTCGCGACGATTCCGAATAGTCGACGAGGTCGCGCTCGCCGTCGCCGCCATAATTCGTGTCGGCCCCGCTGGAACCGATGAACGTATCGCTGTCCCATCCGCCTCTCAGGACGTCGTCGCCGTCGCCGCCGTCGAGCGTGTCCTCGCCGTCCTCGCCCCACAGGTAGTCGGTTTCGGAGCCGCCGTACAAGTTATCCACATTTGCGCCGCCATACAGGCGATCGATCCCGGCTCCGCCATAGAGATCGTCCCGGCCGTCCCCTCCGTAGATGCGATCGTCGCCGATCCAACCGTCGAGCACGTTGCCGCCATTGCCGGCGACAATCACGTCGTCGTGGCTGGAGCCGATCACCTTCTCGATCGAGATGAAGGTGTCGTCCAGCGCATCGCCGGAGTAACCAGCTCCTGCCAGGAGGTTGATGTAGACGGCCGACGTGGAGAACCAGTAGGTCGCGGTGTCGAATCCGCCCCCGCCGTCGAGCACATCGCCCCCGGGGCCACCGTCCAGGTGATCGTTTTGAAGGCCCCCGAGCAGGGTGTCGGCGCCGCCGCCGCCGTGCAGATAGTCCTCGCCCTCGCCGCCGTCGAGCGTGTCGTCGGCCCAATCCGAGGGCAGGCCCCCGTCCATCGAGTAGCCGTAGAGGTGGTCGCCGTCTCTCGTTCCGGAGATACGATCGCGTCCGCTCGTTCCATACCTGGTTGCCATGGCTGTTCTCCCGCATGGCTGGCGCAAGGGCTCCGGTCATCGCCCTCGAACAGGCGGGGGCCCATACCCGTTGGTCATGCGGCGCCGTGCACCGGTTCACGGTGCTGACGCTCGCCGTGCGCCGAGTTCACCCGCCCGATCGAATTGTGATTGGCCAAAAGCTCGTTGCGCGTCGGCCCGTCGCGGGTCATGCGCTCATGCGCATCTGCGACGACAGGCGACGGGATGCTCCGCCGCCCGACGTTCAACGCAAAAAGGGCTCAAGGGATTAAAGACGCTTACGAGCTAGAGCTATCCCCGACTTTGGACAGTGACGCTGGCCTATCCCGCCAGTCCGGGATCCGGCTCGTCCTCGGCAACGCCGAGACTGCCCCGCGCGAGCGGAGAATCCGCCCGCGCGGTCTTCTGAGCAGACGAGCGTCCGTCGCCGCCAGTTCGGCCTGCAGGCGGCTGATCCTCTCGGCCTCGTTCGCGAGCTCCAGCGCGGTCATCAAACCGCTTTCGTTGCCGAGCGCGACCCAAAGCTGCTGCAGATTCGTGAAGATCGCCCGTCGCTCGGGATCGCCCGCCGCTTGCGCTGCGCGCGCGCAGTCCGCCGCCTTGTCCCATGGATTGACGCTGGACATCGCTTCCTCCCGTCGACTCGTTTCCGACTCAACGAGGGCTTGGAACTTTGGTTCCGCGGCCCAAACCCAAGGTCGTCTCTTTTCTGGTTGACGCGGGCCGCTGGGGCGCGCCTTGCCCACGCGCTAACGTGCCTTCACTCGCGCGCTCTTGGCCGTCGTGATGGTCGCCGGCCCGCGCTCGCCATATTGCAGGTACCACGTATTCTGCGTGCATTGGCCGCCGCTGCCGCGGGCGGTCATCATGCATTGTTCGAACGACGTGAAGGTGCAGCTTTGGGATATGGTCGCGACGTAACCGATACACCAGGGCCGGTAGACCTCGGCAGCGGCGGTGCGCGGGTCGAGCGCGAGCAACGGCAGCATCGCCAAGGCGCCACGAAATACGGTCATGGAGACCTCCCGTTCAGGCCACGCCCACCACGTAACTGTTAGCTTGCCAGGCGCGCTCCCGCAACGGCGCATCAACCCGGGCCTGGCCATGAAGCCGAATGCGACGGCCGAGGCGGCCCGATCCCGGTCATGCGGTCGCCCTGACGCGATCGCGCAGCCCGGTGACGCCGACCACCTCGGCGCAATGCTCGCAGCAGAAGAAGGTGCCGTCCTTCTCGAGCCCGTGACCGACGATGCGGGTGCCGCAGTTCTCGCAGGTCGGGGCGAGCGCGTGGATCGCGCATTCGAAGCTGTCGAAGGTGTGGGTCGACCCGCTCATGGTCACCTGAAACGCCTTGTCGTAGTCGTTTCCGCAGGTCTCGCATCTGGCCATGACACCCTCGCCGCCGGCTGTTGCTCTGGAGCTCGCAGGCATAACCCGAAGCACGCCGGACCAGTTCCGGGGGTGGCGGCTGCCGGCGTCCCGCGGCCGTCCGAAGCGACGGCTTGGCGCATCCGGGCTTGCGCAAGATGCGGTATTTCAAGGGAAAAATAGGGCGGTGAACCTTTTGCGCCGGGGCGCGACTAAACACCTGGAGCCTCGTACCGCGCATTAAGACGCAGGGGAGGCGGCTGGGTGGGTGTCACATGTCCGTCTCCAAGCTCGCAGCGGGCCTCCTGGCCCTGGTATTGGGCGCGGCCGTCGTCACGGCGCTCGCGGGCGCCACCCCCGAAGTCACGGCGGACCTCAACCCGGCCGCAGTCAAGGCGGACCTCGCGCTCGCCCCGGTGAAGGCCGAGCGGCCCCTGAGTGGTCCGGTCGGCTCGGTCTGTCCCAAGGAGCCGTGGCCCTACGGATGCCAGTGGCGGGAGCGGCCAGCTCGGCGCGTGCTGCGCAGCACGCGCCCACTCTAAAGGGAAGTCGTCAACCTTCGAGCGGCCGCAGCGACCGGCTGATCCGCGTCACGATGGCGTCCCAGGGGCGCCCGTCCGCCAGCGGATAGACCAGGTCGAAACAATGGATCGCGCCGCCGGCGTCGCTCGAGAAATTGCAGCGGCTGTAGGCGACGAGCCCTTCGCGGGCCGACGAGATCGCGAAGAACGAGCGTGTGACCCGCTCGTAGTGCAAGGCGGATCGCCGGATGCGCAGATTGTTCCTGAGATAGCTCGCCGGGGTGTCGCCGGCCTCGTTCTCCTGGGTGTAGATGGTCAGCATCGAGCGGCCGTCGGCGCTGTTGAAGCGCTGTCCGAATCCCTTCTCCGCCTTCCCGTGCGGCACCGAGAAGATGCCGGCCGGATATTCCACCGTGGTTCCGAACTCCGGCACCAGGAACGTCTTCCAGTCCAGCGCGTCCGGCTGCCGTGCGCGTGTCGCGGCATTGGCGCCGCTGAGGGCGAACGCCGTGACCAGCAGCGTGCCCACGACCCATGTAGCAAGCGCGTGCATACCTCGGCCTCCCGTCCCGCGCGCCTTCGTCCGATATTGGCCACGGCGGCTTTCGATGTCATTTACGTGGATCGCCCCGGCCCGGATGCAACGCGCGCCGATGCGCTCGGGCGGCGGGATATCGCGGATGCCGCGCGAACTGTTCATGCGTGAGCATGACCTGGTTGGCCTTGCCGGTGAATTGCACCACCGGCGTGAGTTTGCTGTCGTAGTCCTTCAGGTTGATGACATCGGCTCCGTTTTGAAAATCGTAGATCCAGTCGGCCGGCTTGACGCCCGTCGACCTTCGCGTCGCCCTCGTCGAAGGCGAACGTGTCCGCGCCGAATTTCGTGGATGTCCTCGCCGGCGCCGCCGACGAGCAGGTCATTGCCCGGTCCGCCGACCAGCTCATCGTTGCCCGCGCCTGGAGCATGCTCCGGAAAAGCGGGTACCGGTTTTCAAGTGCTTTCGGCACACTCTCATGCGAACTTTAGTCGAGTGAGACTCGGCCTGGCTAAGACAAGAGCCCCGCTCGAGAGCGCGGGGCTCCGCCTGGCAGCATGAGATCGCGGGTTGCCGCCAAGGAAATCAACATGATCAACCGGCGAACTGTTTCCTCCGCTTGAGCCGCCAAGCCACGCTCGACGTCGGAGCAACGTCGCAAGCGTCGGCCGGTTCCATGATGAAGGAAAGGGGGCGGTGGCGGGCCGGGCGGTGGGTGTGATTTGGTGCAGGCGAGGCTGTTGCCGTGGGCGTGAAAACGCCGTGTCAGGGCTTGGCGCTGTCCAACATCCGCGCCGCGTCTCCGCTCTCCTTGGGGCTTTCGATCTCGGGGTCGGCAGACGGCTTCACCTCGTCCGGGACGTTGGCTGGTCGTCCGGCGGCGATCGCCGTGGCAACCGACAGCGCGTGACTGATCGCCGGCGAACGATCGCCGGCTTCCCCATCGCCGCCGCGCGCGTCCGGCGCTTTCGGGTCGATCATCCTGCGATCGCCCGGCTTGGCATACTGCCGGTCGATCCGCTCCAGGCTGTTCTCCAGAGTCAGCGCCGCGCCGAGCCAGGTTTTCGCCATCTGCAGAAAAATGTCGCGTTCCCTCTCGGACCGAGCGGTGCGCGCCCGGCCAATACAATCGTCCGCATACTCGCGACACTCTTTGGGCGAAGGCACGACACGGTTGCCGGACTGCCGCTACGCGACGGCGGTAAAATATAGCGGTCGGAACGCCATGTCGGCAAGTTTTTACCGGCAGAGGTAGGCGAGTAGGCGGCTGTGCAGGCGCGGCGTCATCCTGCGCCGGCATGGGGCGGCGGCCAGCAAAGCCTTGGTGCGTTCGCGCCCGGCCATGGCCGCAAGCACGGACCTCGACGTTAAAGCGGGCTATCGCGTTGCTCGCGAAATTCCTTCAACACGTTTTCGCACAGGACATCGGGATTGTGCTCGCCGGCCTTCGTCAGCTCGATAATTCTCCTGGCGAGGACCTCGTCGGCGGGACGGTCCCGATCCGCAAGGCGAAGGGCCACGCAGGCCATTTCGAACGCGACGCCCATGATGCGTATCGTCTCGCCATCGAACCTGTTGCCGGCGAGGAATGGTGTGATCGGCATGGCGCGCCTTCCCGAAGTTCAGGCGGGAGCGCGAATGGTCTCTCAGCCACCGGCGCCTCGGGTAGGGCGCTGCCGGTTGGTGACAAGAGTGTACGCCCAATTCGAAAAAAGCGCGAGTCGCTTGCTTGGCAGCACGCCGCGGGGAGCGCCGGGACTGCCGCTCACGTGACGAGGTCGTAGAGCTTGACCTCCGCCTTCGAGCCTTTGAGCGCGCGGGCGTGCCGCACGATTTCCTTGTGCGCATCGCTGGCGCGATAGGTCTCGATGTCGGCTTCGGTGTCCCATTCCGAATAGGAAATGAGCTCGTGGGCGTCTCTGCAGCGCAAGAGCTTCTCGGAAATGCAGCCTTTCTGCTGAATCATCAGCGGCGCGCATTCGGTCTTCCAGACCTGCATGGCGTTTTGTGTTTCGGACGGATCGATCTTGATGTGAATGAGCCGGACGATGGACATGGCAACCTCCTCGGGATGCCGGGACAACGTTTCAGGGTCGATTCGGTTGGGCCCTGATCCGCAATGACCAGCGGTTTGGTGCAACTGCGCGCGTTCCGGCGTGTGGGATGCGTTGAGCCTTCAGGGCGTTTACGCCCGTCTTCGCGGGCCTTCAGGGCGTTTACGCCCGTCTTCGCGGGCCTTCAGGGCGTTACGCCCGTCTTCGCGGGCCTTCAGGGCGTTTACGCCCGTCTTCGCGGGCCTTCAGGGCGTTACGCCCGTCTTCGCGGGCCTTCAGGGCGTTACGCCCGTCTTCGCGGGCCTTCAGGGCGTTACGCCCGTCTTCGCGGGCCTTCAGGGCGTTACGCCCGTCTTCGCGGGCCTTCAGGGCGTTACGCCCGTCTTCGCGGGCTATGGCGAAACCCATCTCGTTTCGTCGTTGTTGTTCGACCGATCCCGAGGCAACGCACCATAGTCAATCCGGCCGCACGCCGGTTTTGTTTTGCGCGGAGTTTGTCGTGTACAGGCAGACGCGACTTGTGCGCATTGGTGCGCTACCGCACAGAAAGAGAAACCAACTCCGCACGCGCACACGACTGTTTCTTCGGCCGCGGCTCGACGAACGCGGGAACTTGGCGGTGAAGAAATGCATTCCTGTCCATCAAACCAACAACCGATGGAGACTCCCGTGGCGAAAGCGAAGACCCTGCAAGACCTGTTTCACGATACGCTGAAGGACATCTACTTTGCCGAGAAGAAGATCCTGTCCGCCTTGCCGAAGATGGCGAAGGCCGCGAACTCCGACGAGCTGCGGGCCGCGTTCGAGAAGCACGAAGGCGAAACCGAGGGACAGGTCGATCGGCTCGAACAGGTGTTCGAAATCTTGGGCGAGACGGCAAGGGGGAAGACCTGCGATGCGATCATGGGCCTCATCGAGGAGGGGCAGGAAATCATGCAGGACTACAAAGGCACGCCGGCTCTCGATGCCGGCTTGCTCGCCGCCGCCCAAGCGGTCGAGCATTACGAGATTTCGCGCTATGGCACGCTCAAGACCTGGGCGGGCGAGCTTGGGCTGGATAAGGCTGTCAAGCTCTTGGATGCGACGCTCGCCGAAGAAAAGAAGACCGACCAAGCCTTGAGCCAGCTGGCGGAGACCCTGGTCAATCAGGAGGCTCAGGCCGCCTGAGCGTTTCGGTCGTACGCAACGGATCGTACGGGCCGTCATCTCGGCCGCACCCCCGCGGGCGTAAGCCCGCGTGCAGGTACCTCAACAGACGTCTTCGGCCCCGCTTCCATGCGTCGGGGCCGTCTTTTTCTCGCGGGATTGGGGGTTTAGTGGCAGTACGGGCCGACCGGGACGCCCTTCCCGTCGTACACGAACGTGTCGTGCCAGCAGGTCCGCGACCGCCCCGTGATGCGGCCGTCGAGCGACGGCGCGACATCGCGGTATTGGCTGGAAGGCGCGTCGACGCGGTATTGGCTTTTCTTCCGGGCGCGCGCATCGGCGGGCGGCACGGAGAGCGCCGCTATGATGAGGGCCGCGGCGGTAACGGCAACGGCGCATTTGCAAAGCATCGCACTGGACCTTCCCCAAAACCTCCGAACGCCAACACTTGCAAAACGGGAATGTTCCCGTGCATGGCTGAACGGTTCGTTCATCACATCTTCAGCGCGGGCAGCGTATCTGTTCCGCGGGGAGGCACTTCAAATGGAGGCACTCCCAATGAAGGCAGTTTCGCTGACCGCGGCAGCATGCATCGTCGGTCTTGCGGCGTTTGAGGCGCGGGCGGCGGAGTTTTGGGTTGTTGGTTCTGGCGGGCTGCGGTATGCGCCGCCCGGACCCAGAGGGTACGCGCCTCGCCACGACCCGCGCGGTTACGTCGCCGTTCAACATCAAGGCGCGGCTCGGCCGTCCGGCGCCGACATCGCGGCGGGCATCCTCACGGCAGTGGTGCCGCTCGTCCTGCCGCAGCTGCGCGTGGTGCCGGCTGCGCCGCCGATGCCGTCCGGGGTCGCGCCAGGGCCGCCGATGGCTGCCGCACCGCCGGAGGGCGCGCTTGCCGAGATCGAACCCAATCCGCGCGGCATTACGCGGGCGGAAGTGGAGGCGGCGCTCGTCGACTGGTGCGGCCAGCGCCCCGACGCGCCGCTGTGCATCAAACTCGGAGCGGGCGCGGGACCGCGATAGACGAAACCTCCGCTGACCACACGCGGCGATGCCGTGTCAGGACGGGTCCCACCGCGCGGCCTCCGGCGGAAACAGCTCCATCATCGCTTCTCTGAGTCGCTCGGGATCCAAGTCGCGTGTCGGTGGCTTCTCCCCGCGGCTAGAGCGTGATTGCTTTAGGTTGAGTTGCAATCACGCTCTAGCTCTTTGTTTGAGCATGATCTTTTCGGAAAACCGGCACCCACCCCGGATCAAGTCCGGGGCAGGCTTTTTCCGGATCATGCTCTAGGTTGCGATGGCAAGGAAATGGCGCATCGCGGCCGCATTCGTCTCCGCGTCCGTCCTGTCTGCGGCTGGAAAGGCCCAGCCCTCGCTCCCATGCATGATGAGCATCGTGTGGCAGATCTCGACGCCGGAAGCGCGATCCACGGCGGTGTCGATCGTGATGTCGGTAATTTCGGAAAGCGGCGCCTCGACCGGCTTCAGGCCCCAGAGCAGAAGCTTGCGCTGCAAAATTGCCTTGCCGGTGGCCTTGTCGAGCGTCAGCGTCGTCGAGCCCGATTTCAGGACGAGACGCTGTGGTGTCGTTTCGACGATGGGCATCGTGGGCCTCCGACAGTCCACCCCGGCAGGATAGGGCACTGCGCCGCAAGGCGGGAGCGCCCGATGTCGCTCCGACAACATGTCGCGCCCCGATGCCCGCACGCGCCCGGCGCACGCCGCGAGCAACCGGCATGAGGGGGCGAAGCTAGAGCACGATCCGGAAAAAGCCTGCCCCGGACTTGATCCGGGGTGGGGGTACCGGTTTTCCGAAAAGATCATGCTCAAACAAAAAGCTAGAGCGTGATTGCGACCCAACCTAAAGCAATCACGCTCTAGCGCGGCAGCTATCCCGACGCGCTGGAACCTTGGTCCTGTGCGCCGAGTTGAAGCCGCACATGGCCAGGTCCGTTTTCGATCCGCCCCTTGACCTGCGCGGCGTCAAGGTGCGCACACGCGATGAAGCTTCGGACTTTGCGCGCAACTACGTGGGCTCGCGGTCGCCCCGCAGGCGCGATGGCGTTCTGCGCGACCTCGAAGCCGCGTCCGGCAAGGAGCAGGAACGCGCGGCCGCCAGGGCGTTTCAGGCTTGGGCAAAGGCCGAAGGTCTGTTGTGAAGGCGCCCGAGGCGTTCCGCGATCGGTTCGCGGGCATGCACACACCGCGATGCCGCGCATTGCCCAGTTTCATCTGTTATGCCGGAACCTCATCCTCGTCGCTGTCAATCGAAAGCCCCGCCCGCGCGGCGTCATCCTGGATGTCGGCAAGGTCTTCCGGGAACACCTTGACGCATATGCGTCCGCGGTCATCGGGCTTCGGTGGGGCTTCGGGATTGACCCACTTCTGCAGGAACTCCCTTCCTTTTGAGCTGTTGCCGAAGACATAGGTAAGAGTGGTGTGATCCGCCGTGCGAACAGCGGTCACATCCATTGTCGCTCCGATTGTGATGTCGCTCATTTGTCCGCCCTCCTCGTTGGCACCACTTTGCCCGCGGTGACAGGCCGGCTGCACCCGGCTCCGATGGCGTGGCCAGCCAACTCCTTTTAGAGGGGTAGCCGTGACACCGTCACGACCGCCCCGCCGCTTCACGCCCGGCCTCGATGCGCCGGCGCGGGCGGCCGCACGCGACTAAAAGGCCGCCGCCGATTCGTGTGCGGCGACCAGTCCGGCCGCATCTCGGCCCCAATGAGCCCGCGCCTGGTGCAGACCATGCGGGGACGCAACGAGCACACCACGGTGTCGTCCGGCAGCCAGTCGGCGCTGAACCTGGCGCCGTGATTGCACGCAATGGAATCGCAATAGACCAGGAGGTCGCGGCAGCCGCGCGCGCGGATGTGTCCGAGCGTGACGGGCTCGAACACCTTGGAGCGGTGCGGCGTCAAGGGGGCGAGGCTACACGTTCTTTCATGAGCGGAAGAAGTTGAAACCCACCACATGTGCGATCGATTCGGCTGCGCTCGATCCATTCTGACCAAGTGACCGCGGCGCTAAGTTCGCGGGCGCGGATTTGCGGCCCGGTCACACCTCAATGAAGCAGGGAGCGCAGCCGCCGCCCCGCCCGCCCCGCGGCGGCGGGCTCGCCCCATAACCGCGGCGTCAAAATTGAGACAGCTTTACGATGCTGAGCCTTTGTGGTGGGTGCGCTTCTTGGCGTGATGAGACGTTTTCGGTTTGGCCGGGGCTTGCGGGGTCTCCGAGCCCGCTGTCGGCGGCGTGTCGAAAACCATGCCGTTAAACTGCACGGAGTTCTGTTGGGCATAGAGCGGCGTGACCAATATCCCCAAGATAAACGTTGCGATTGCCAGGGCTTTCATTGGAGTGCTCCTTGCTATGGGAGAGCTCATTTCGCTGAGAGGTCAGGCGGAACAGCAAGAAAAGTTCTCGTAAAATCGCACGCTGAATCCATCAACGCCGTGAGCGGCTGCCAACGCCCTGCTAAACCGTTCGTTCATCGCCGCTTCAGCGCCGGCACGCTATACGATGCGCGGAGGAATCCCCGATGAAGACGGTTTCGCTCACCCTTGCGGCCTGCATCGTCAGTCTTGCGGCGTGCGAGGCGCAGGCGGGCGAGTATTACGCTTTCGGCCCGGGCGGACCGCGCTATGGGCGTCTCATCAGAACCCGCCCGAGACGTCCGAAGTACTCCGGTTTGCCCCTCGGCAGAAGCGACGCGAGGAAAGCGACCCGATCGATCAGGCGGGGCATGCGCTTGTTGCCTTGCTGCAGGAGGCTGCCACGATCTCCAAGGAGAACGTCGATCGGGCGATGACCCTGGCGCACAAGCTCTCGATCCAGCTGCGAGCCGCCGAAGATCGCATCAAGGAACTCGAGGGCGAGGTCGAACGTCTCGAAAGTCGCGCCGCTCGCGCGGAAGGGTGGCTGCAGATCATCAAGACCGAGATTGAGGACAACCTGATTGCTTCAATCGGGCCGATCGGCCGGAGCTGCCGATGCTGCATTAGAATTCGGTCACCCGGTCGGCTCCGCGGTGATCGAGGCTGGAAGGTTATGAACGCAGTCATCCGAACTCTCGGAACGCTCATTGCGCTGGCCCTTGCTGGAACGGCTTTGCTCGCTGAAACGGCACCGACAGGGCGTTCAAACGCGACCGCTCCGGTCAGCGCGGAACTCGCCAAGACCTGCCGTGCGCTGGCGATCAAGGCGCACGCTACGCAGGTTGCGGGGAGCAGCACCGCCTCCGGACAGGCTCAACGGGAATATTTCAAGGAGTGCGTTGCCAAACGCGGCAATATGCAGAACTAAAATCACGGCGCGCGGTGACCGTGATCGACGGTGGGGGTCGCGTGACGAGATCACACGCCGGCTTTGTTCCGCAAGGCATCGAAACTCCAGGGGCCGGCCCCCGCGAAGGACAGATAAAAGAACACAAAGCAGAACAAGATCGCGAGATCGCCGCGATTGAGGATGGGAAAGAACCCCCTGGGGGCGTGCCCGATAAAATAGGCAAATGCCATCTCGCCCGCGAGAATGAATGCAACGGGACGGGTGAATAGGCCCAAGACCATCAGAACGCCGCCCACGAGTTCGAGCGTCCCGGCAAGGCCGTAAAGCGAAAACAGCGTCACGTCCTTGAACATCGGAACCGCTGGAAATTTCAGCAGCTTCGCCATTCCATACTGCAGAAACAAAAGGCCGGTCATGATGCGCAGCACGCTCAACACACGCGGCTGCCAGGATGCATAGATCTCAGCCCACTTCATCGCTGATCTCCTGGCCATTCAGCGTTTCCCGCGTAGGCGCCGAGTCATGGACGTTACGCTGGTTACGCTCTTTGCGCCAAGAGGCGCGCTCAGGTGGACGCGCCCATGCGCGTCGCCTCGACGAAATGCTCGGTCGAATCGTCGATGCTGCGGCCGGCGCGGCCGCGGGGCGCATGAATATAGAGCTGGGAGGCTTTCGCGGCCTGGCCGTTCGTCACCGGCGGCGGCGGCAACGGCAATTCGTAATGCACCGGCCGCGCATGATCCGCCAGCATCTTCTCCGCGTTGTAGACCTTGTTGTAATTCATGATTCCGCGCATGAAATTGGTCTGCCCGCGGACGAGATTGCGCGCCAGCACGCCGGCAAGCACCGGGGCGGTCCACCAGCTCATATGCTTGCTGTAGAGCACCCGCTGGGTGTGCAGGAGCTCGCGATAGAACGTCGCCAGCGGCAGCTTCGTCGGCAGCACGGCGTGCTGGATATCGAACAGGCGATAATCGCGTGTCTGCAATCGGCGTTGCTCGGTGAGCCAGGTCTCGGTGCCCGGATAGGGCGTATTGATGCTGATGTTCACCACCTCCGGCACGTTCATGCACCAGTCGCGCACGACGCGGAATCGATCCTCGTCCCAGTCCGGGTCGGCAATGATGTTGATCGCCACGTCGATGCCCAAGGAGCGGGCGAACTCCAGCGCCTCGAAATTGCGCCCGAGCGGGATGCGTTTGCGAAACTTGCGCAGGCCGTCCTCGTCGATCGCCTCGATGCCGAGAAAGATGTAGGTCAGCCCGATCGTCTTCCAGAACTGGAACACCTCCTTGTTCCGGAGCAGCACGTCGCCGCGCGTTTCCAGATAGAATTTCTTGCGGATGCCCTTGCGGGCGATCGCCTCGCCGATGGCGAAGCCGTGCCGTTGTTGAATGAACGCGACGTCGTCGACGATGAAGGCGCCCGGCTCCG
The DNA here is from genome assembly GCA_963827585.1 of uncultured Alphaproteobacteria bacterium. Taxonomy (GTDB): domain Bacteria; phylum Pseudomonadota; class Alphaproteobacteria; order Rhizobiales; family Xanthobacteraceae; genus VAZQ01. The sequence continues at coordinate 9,729 of CAWHCK010000060.1, read as the reverse complement.
GGATCGCGGCGAGGTCCTCGACCACGCGTTCCGGGCTGATCAGCCGGTAGCTGCGGCCGTAGAAGGTCCAGGCGCTGCAGAACGAGCAGTCCCATGGGCACCCGCGCGAGAATTCGATCGAGGCGCAGGGGTCGAGCACGCCGATGAAATATTTGCGGCGGTGGCGCACGAGGTCGCGCGCGGGCCTGATCTCGTCGAGGTGCTCGACGAAGCCCGGCCGCGGACCCTCGCCGTCGGCGGTGACGGCGCCGGGCACTTTCGCGATGGCGCCGCGGTCGCCCGCGACCGCCTCCATGAGCTTGACGATGCCCGGCTCGCCTTCGCCCTTGAGCACGCAATCGATGGCGCCCTCGCCGTGCTCGAGGATGGCGCTTGCGGTGAAGGAGGCGCTGTGGCCGCCGACGCAGATGAAGGCGCGCGGCAGCGCAAGCTTCGTCGCCTTCGCCAGGTCGACGATCTCGGGCACGTTGGCGAGGTAGTTGCAGGAAAAGGCGATGGCGTCCGGCTGCCACTCCGCGATCATGCGGTGATAGTCGGCGTGGCGCTCGACCTGCAAATCCACGAGCCGGACCGCGTGCCCGGCGCGGCGGGCGGCCTCCGCCACGAGCTCGAGGCCCAGCGGCTCGAGCCGCAGGAAAACGTTCGTGTAGAGCAGGGGGCCGGGATGAACGAAGAAGAATCTTCATCGGTGCCTGCGGCGCATACGATTGAGGCCCTTCGAGAGCACGCACGAGACCGGCACAACTCAGCCACCGACGCCTGGTCAGTGCCAGTGTCAGTGGTCGGAATAATGTAATACAACAATCAGGGAAAGTCTGCCGGGAAACGTACCAAGTCAAATCCAGCCACCGCGAAATTCAATCCGGCCACCGGGGCATCGGTTTTCCGCATCCAAGGGCGCAGAGCAACGTCGAGGTGCTTGCCCGCGATGCCAGCAGTGAAGGGCTAACCGGGGCCACGGACACGCGGAGTCGCAGAGGAATTCGCAAAGTCACGGCAACGGCGCGCGGACTGCGGCAGCCCTGGGTGGAAAGTCGTCCTATTCGAATTGGTGCAATCATCTCCACAAGATGATTATCACCATCGCGTTATGAGCCTTGGCAAGCTGGGAACGCACTAGACTTGAATAACACCCCGCACGCGTGCAACGAGCTTCCGCTCCGCTCGACCCCACCGTAGCCATTGACGACGCGCCGCTTTTGGCGGCATCGGAATTTTCTTGTTGACTACGTTACGTGAGTCACCTATAAAACGCGCAGTCTCCAAAATTGCGCATGGACCACCGTTTCGGTGCCGCCCGGGTTGGCCCGACCGGCGCGCATCGGCGCGTCTGCAAGGGCGTCATGGAACGAGGTTATCCGCGTTTCATGGGCAAAACACGGTCGAAACCAGCCGCATGACAAAAACGGCCGAAAACGCCCTGCACGCGTGCCACGGATCTCGCTCCGCTCAACCGATCCTACCCCTTGACCGCACGAGGCTTTTTCCGCCGTCGCAATTTTCCTGTTGACTACGTTACGTGAGTCACCTATAATTCACGCATTCTCAAGAATTGCGTCTAGACCACCGTTTCGGTGCTGCCCGTCGCCCCCAGGCCGGCGTGCATCGGCGCGGGGGGACGTCGCCTGGCGCCAGATACAGATTGGCGAGGCGGTCCTCCCGCTGAATTCGCGCGCATAGAGCATGATCCCGAAAAGTGGTTACCGGTTTTCGGAAAAGATCATGCTCCAGCAAGTAGCGCACAAACCGAAAGGAACCGACATGACCGATGACGACGCGCCGCCCGACAGGCGGCACGGCGGCCGGATTGATGCGCGCTGCGCTCATGCGGGCGCTGCTCCGGCCGGCCGAAGATCCCGATGGCGGTGCGGCCACCAAGCTGCAGCTCATCGCCGACAAGCTCGTCGACAAGGCCGCCGACGGCGACATGTCGGCGATCAAGGAAGTGTTCGACCGCGCGGACGGCAGGTCCGTGCAGGGCGCCAGCGCGCCCGATGACGGGCCGAGGAAGGTGATACTCCAATGGAAGAACGCAACGCCGTCTTCGACTACGAGCCCCGCAAGCAATTCGCTGCATTTCACGACCGGACCCAGCGATTCGCCTGCATCGTGAGCCACCGGCGCGCCGGCAAGACCGTGGCCTGCATCCACGACTTGCAGCTGCGCCGCGACGGCCAGCAGGAAAGTTCGGCCGCGCTTCGCCTATCTGTCGCCGTTCCTGCGGCAGTCGAAGGCGGTGGCATGGGATTATCTGCGCCACGCGATGGCGCCGCTGCGCGCGGTCGGGGCGACCGCGCACGAGAGCGAGCTGCGCGTCGATTATCCCTACGGGCGCGCAGGTCAGGCTCTACGGCGCCGACAATCCCGACGCCATGCGCGGCATCTATCTCGACGGCATCGTGCTCGACGAATACGCCGACATGGACCCGCGGGTGTGGGCGGAGATCATCCGCCCGGCGCTCGCCGACCGGCAGGGCTGGGCGGTCTTCATCGGCACGCCGCAGGGGCGCAACGCGTTCTTCGAGCTGTGGCGGCGCGCGCAGGCGGAGGAGGGCTGGTACTCGCTCCTGCTGCGGGCGAGCGAGACCGGCCTCATTCCCGAGAGCGAGCTCGCGCTGGCCCGGCGCGATCTCAGCGAGGAGCAGTACTTGCAGGAGTTCGAATGCTCGTTCGATGCCGCCGTCGTCGGCGCCTATTACGGGAAGCTGATGGCGCAGGCCGAAGCCGACAAGCGCATCGCCGGCGTGCCCTACGATCCGGCCGCGCTGGTGTGGACGTCCTGGGACCTCGGCATCCGCGACGCCACCGCGATCTGGTTCGCGCAGGTGATCGGCCGCGAGATCAGGATCATCGACTACTACGAGGCCTCCGGCGTCGACCTCGGCCACTACGTCCGCGAGATCAACCTTCGGCCCTACGTCTATGCCGGCCACATCGTGCCGCACGATGCGCAGGCCAAGGAGCTGGGCACCGGCAAGAGCCGGCTCGAAGTGCTCGAAAGCCTCGGCCTCAAGACATCTGACGCTCGCGCCGCTGCACCGGGTCGAGGACGGCATCAACGCGGTGCGCGTGTTCATCCCGAAATGCTGGTTCGACGCGAGCAAATGCGCGCGCGGCGTCGACGCGCTCAAGCTCTACCGCGCCGAGTACGACGACACGCTGCAGGCGCTGCGGCCGCAGCCGGTGCACGACTGGACCTCGCACGCGGCGGATTCGTTTCGCTATCTCGCGCTGACGCTCGATCGGCGGGCGGTGCAGGCCGGCTTTCATCGGCGGATCGTCTATTCGTCGCTGGGCTATGCGTGATCTCGAATTAGCAGGGTCGAGAGCGATGACGAAGGGGCTCCCTGCCCAATCTGCAAAGTCGGCCCGTCAGTGTTCTGCTACCAACCGGGCGCGTGTAGGATGGGTTGAGCGCAGCGAAACCCATCTCATTTCGTCGTTGCTGCTCGACCGGTCCCGACGTCACGCACCATGGACAACCTGCGGCACCGGGCTAAGCCGCCTCGATTCATAACAAGAAGTGCATTCAAAGGCCCCGAGCGTGCGACATGGGTTTCGCCATAGCCCGCCTTTAGGGCGTTGACGCCCGTCTTCGCGGGCTATCGACGGGCGTAAAACGCCCTAAAGGCTCAACCCATCCTACGCACTGACCGCGCGACACTTTTTGGCGTCGTCGCATTTTTCAGTTGACTACGTTACGTAAGTCACCTATAAAACGCGCATTCTCCAAAACTGCGCAATGACCACCGTTTCGGTGCCGACCGGGCCTCCGTCTCCCGGATGGCATCGGCGCGGGAGGATCGCCTGCGTCGCGGCCACGCGCGCGGCGTCCTCCCGCGGACAACTCGAAAGCAACCGCGATCTGCACGCGAAACCGCGCCGATGGCGCCAGTGACCGCACAAGTGCCCGCACAAGTGACCTGCACAAGTGACCGCACAAGTGACCCGCACAAGTGACCCGCAATAGCCATGCCCAAACTCACCGCCACCGATCTGCGCGCGCTGCTTGCCGCGGAGAAGGCCGATGCCTTGTCCGCGATGTCGGCCTCGAAGCTGTCGGAGGAGCGCGCGGCCGCGCTCGACTATTACCTCGGCGACATGTCGCGCGACATGCCGGCGCCGGACGGCCGCTCGAGGGCGGTGTCGACCGACGTCGCCGACACGGTGGAAGGGCTGATGCCGTCGCTGATGGACATCTTCACCGCCGGCGACGAGGTGGTGCGGTTCGAGCCGGTCGGGCCGGAGGACGTGGCGGCGGCCGAGCAGGAGACCGATTACGTCAATCATGTCTTCATGCAGCAGAACCCGGGCTTCCTCGTGCTCTATTCCTTCATCAAGGACGCGCTGCTGTCCAAGGTCGGCATCGTCAAGGTGTGGTGGGAGACGCGGGAGGAGCACGAGCGCGAAACCTATCTCGACCAGCCCGAGGATGCCTTCGCGCTGATCGTCGCCGATCCCGCGGTCGAGGTGATCGCGCATAGTCAGAGGACAGTCGACGGACAACAGCGGACAGATGAAGCCGGTCCGTCCTCCGTCCTGCATCCTCCGTCGTCTGTCCTGCACGACGTCACCGTGCAGACCACGCGCAGCTATGAATGCGCCAAGGTCGAGGGCGTGCCGCCCGAGGAGTTCGGCATCGCGCGCCACGCGCGCTGGATCCGCGACGCCGACTATTGCTTCCACGACGTGCTGCGGTCCGAAGCCAAGCTGATCGAGCAGGGCTACGACCGCGAGCAGGTCAAGCAGCTGCCGTCCTACGTGGTCGCCGACACGATCGAGGCGCAGGCGCGCGACACCGTCGACGAAGGCACGGCCGGGCAGGGCGACGACGGCGCTCAACAGCGCGAGCCGGCTGATCCGGGTCACCGAGCACTACGTGCGGATGGACTACGAGGGCAACGGCATAGCCCGCGAAGACGGGCGTAAACGCCCTGGTGCGCGCTGTACCGGGTCACGACCGGCGGCGACGAGGGCGAGGTGCTCGAGCGCGACGGCGAGCCCGACGTCATCCGAGGAGGACGCGATCCCGTTCGCGGCGATGACGCCGGTCATCGTCACGCATCGCTTCTTCGGCCGCTCGATCGCCGACCTGGTGATGGACATCCAGCGCATCAAGACCGCGCTGCTGCGGGCGCTGCTCGACAACGCCTATCTCGCCAACAATCCCCGCACCGAGGTGGCGGAGAGCCATGCCACCGAGACCACGCTCGACGACCTGCTGGTGTCGCGGCCCGGGCGGGATCGTGCGCACCAAGATGCCGGGCGGCCTCGGCGTCATCAAGCATCCCGATATCGGCGGCCATGTCTTTCCGCTGCTGCAATACCAGGACGCCACGCGGGAATGGCGCACCGGGCGTGAGCCGGCAGGGCCAGGGCGTCGACCCCAATGCGCTGCAGAACCAGGTCGCGACCATCGCCAACCAGATGTTCAACGCCGCGCAGGCCAAGGTGAAGCTGATCGCGCGCATCTTCGCCGAGACCGGCATCCGCGATCTGTTCTCGCTGCTGCACGCGACGATCCGCAAGCACGGCAGCCAGGCCGCAGACGGTGCGGCTGCGCAACCGATGGGTCACCGTCGATCCGCGCGACTGGAAGAGCCGCAACGACATGACCATCAATGTCGGGCTCGGCACCGGCGGCAAGACCGAGCAGCTCGCCCACCTGACTGTCATCGGCGCGCAGAAGGAGGCCATGGCGGCCGGCCTGGTGTCGCCGAAGAATCTCTACAACGCGGCCAAGGAGTTCACCAAGCTGGCCGGCCACAAGAACGTCGACCTGTTCTTCACCGCGCCGGGCACGCCCCCCGATCCCAACGACCCGACCTCGGCGCCGATCAAGCCGCCGGCCGATCCGAAGATGCATGGAGCTGAACGCAAGGCCGAGATCGAGAAGATGCAGGCCCAGGCCGATATCGCGACGCAGAACGCAAGACGCAAGCCGAGCTGGCGCTGAGCGAGCGCAAGTTCGAGCTCGAGAAGGAATTGAAGCTGCTCGATGCGCAGATCAAGCGCGAGGAGCACGAGCAGAGCATGGCGCAGGCCATGGCTCGGACGCTGATGGCGGGCGACGAGCCGGGTCCGGATGGCGAGCCGCGGGAACATCCGATGCTGCGGACGGTGACGGAGCTCATCGGCGAGCTCAAGCGGGCGAACGCGCCGAAACGCATCGTGCGCGATGCCGGCGGCCGCGCCTCGCATATCGAGCCTGCCGTCATCGGATGATGATGGGAATGAGCAGGGTCGAAGCCGGCCGTGCACGCTGCGCTCGCAGCCGTAACTGAACCTGAGGCTTTCAAACGCGATCGAAGGCGCGGCGGCTGAAATCGGCTGGGTCATCCACGTTCAGGAGGCGCTCCATGGTCTCGCTGCAAGATCGAACCATGGGCACGGCCTCGGCAAGAATGGACTGCACTCTTGGATCGGAGATGCGGCGCTCGTATTCCTTGACCGCTTCGCCATAGAACCAGATGTCGTCCTTGAGGTACTCGGCGAGGTCATCGCGCTCCGCGGCGGTCAGCGATCGCTTTGGCGGGAGCCCGGTGAAATCCTTGATTCGGTCGGTGACGTTGCGGCGCGGGACGGCCAGGATCCTGGCGCGGCCGAGAAGATAACCCATGAGCACGGTGAATTCCTCGAAGCGCTCCGTCAGCCCGTAGAGGCCCACTTTCGTGGTCAAGTTGTGCAGGCATTGCTGTGGCGTAGCGGTTCCGGTCGGTGCGAAGCTGCCTTTGCCGGTGTCGTCGAAGAAGCTGTATTGGGCGCCGAAGGCGGAATACGCGTTCCTTGCATACTCGGTGAAGGGCATGCCCTTGACGACGTCCTCGTGCCAGGGATTTCCCGGCAGACGAAGCGCGTAATTGTAGTACGAGCGCATCCGCTCGATCGGATGGCGCAATGTCGAGACGATCGTATGCGGCATCGGCGCAGCGCGAAGAAAAGGATGATCGAGGCGGAAATGGCCGGTCAGCACATATGAAGGGCGGGGCGGGGGCGCGCGGTATCCTTCGAGAAACCGCTCCTCGGGAACAAGGCCGAAGAAATCCATTGTGTTCATGTCGAAATTCAGCGCGAAGAAATTGTTCTGCCGGAAAAGCGCATTGACCGTCCCGCCGCTCGCCTTCGGGACGTGAACGTGAAACACGAGATCGAGGCCGAACCTTTCGACTTGCCGATCGAGCAATTGCTGGAAGGTGTAGGGAGCTGCCATATCCGAAAACATACGTGACCGGCGGGCACCCTACCGTAGGGGCCGCCGTCCCTGCAACCGAGTGACGACGCTGCCTGACGCGGATCGCAGGCGGGCGAGGGGCATCGCGCCTTGATCGAAGCCGAGCGGAACGCGGAAGAGAAGCGGGCCAACGCGCCGCGCCGGGTTGTGCGTGATGCGCAAGGCTTCATGCCGGAGACGCAGTAATGGGACTCACGATCAGACACGCCACGCAATCCAACGTCGCGGATGAAGGCGTCGCCGGCGAGATCGGCCCCAACGAGTGGAACGAGGGCCATACGATCGTGGACGGCGAGCCGATCGTCATCCTCGCGACCGGCCAATCGAACTTCGTGCAGACGCCGGCGTTCGCCTGGTCGCCCGAAATCGCGGGCTCGCCTCTGGAACTACAACCACACCGACGGCAATATCGGCACCGCCTTCGTCGCGCTGCCGTCGACCACGATCAATGTCACGGACAAGTTCGCGTCCGAGGTCGCGCGGCTCAATCCGACGCGATCGGTCTACGTGATCAATACCGCTACGGCTCTGTCGGGCAACCGCATCACCCGGTGGTTGCCGAGCTGGACGGTCATCGACAATTATCTGCAGATCACCAACAACGTCCCGGCGGCGCTGGCGGCGATCGGCGCGACCAAGATCGACCTCTTGCTGTGGTGGCAGGGCGAGGCGCAAATTGCGGAATATCTCAGTCTACCAGTACCCGACCGATGGGAGACCTTCCACGGCCGATTGCTGCTGGAATCCTGGTTCCCGCGGGCTACGCCGGTCATCATCTTCGGGCTTTCGCCGACGTCCATCTCGGGCTCGATCTTCACCGACACAATGAACGGGCAGCTGCAGAAGGTGGTGCGGGCCGATCCGGACTGCCGGCGCTTCGTCTACACCGGCTCGCTCGCCGCACAGCTTCTGGCTTGATACGTTTCACTTGAGTGGTGCGGATACGATCAACTCGGAAAGATGGCGGCGGCAGAGTTCGTCTATGGCGCGACTCGCAGTGCGCTGATCGATCCGGTGCGCGGCATGCTTCGCGCCGAAGTTCTTGGCCGCCCAGCTCTGCGCAATTTGATCATCGGAGGTGACTTCACCGCTAACCCGTGGCAACGCGGATCAACGTTCACGTCGGTCCCGAACGCCACTTTCGTCGCGGACAGATATCGTTGGACCCAGACCGGCGCCGGCGTCATTGACCTGACCAAGACGGCGGACGCGCCGACCATCGCGCAGGCCGGCAATTCACCCAGCATTGCCTCGACATCGCAGTGACCACGGCCGATGCATCGATCGCGGCCACCGACCAGTACCACATCCGGCAAAATCGAGGGGCTGAACGCCGCCTTGCTCGGCTTTGGCCACGCCGGCGCACGCCCGATCACCATCTCGTTCTGGGTGAAGTCGACCGAGACCGGGACATATCTGGATTGCGATCCGTAACGACGCGGGCGACCGATCCTACGCGACCTCTTCGTGATCAACACTACCAACACATGGGAACACAAGGAGGTCACGATCCCGGGGGGTACGTCCGGCACTTGGCTCTACGACAACCAGTACGGCCTGTTGGTCACTTGGCTGCTAACGTCGGCTCCAATTTCATCTCCACGCCCAATTCGTGGATTGCGGGCGACTTTCTTGCCGGCGGCACGCCTGCTAACGCGATGGACACGATCGGCAACCGCCTCAAGCTCGCGCTGGTCCAGGTTGAGGAAGGCATTGGTGCATCCCCATTTGAGGCGTTCCGCAGGACGTCCTGCTCGATCGCTGCCGGCGCTATTACCGGAAATAGTTCGCGCTCGGGACCGCGCCGGCACAGAATGTCGGCAGCGTGCTCGGCGCCGCTTTTGCGGTCTCGCATGTTGCCTCGGCCGTGTTCGGCAACCGCGTCCAGTTCGATACCAACATGCGCGCGGCGCCGACGATCACGACGTATAATCCGAGACACTGCGAAGGCCAATTGGCGCGATACGACGAACGGCGCCGACCGAACAATGACAGTATCGGATCAGTCGGAGAGCGGCTTCGTGTTGACCGGCGCTGCGGGCGCGGCCGCGGCGTCGAACTACATCCACTGGCAGGCGTCCGCGGACCTTTAGGGCGGGTTGTCCGGCCCCATAGGATTGGGCAGATTTGTCGGCATGGACGCCGCCGAGCCTTTCGCCTTCATCAACCCAATTCCTGGGCTCGACGCGTTCTCCGACCCGACGGGCCGCAGGCGGGTGGGGTTCGAGCGGATCCGAGCGCAGCGCACCTTCATCGCGATCATCGAAGGGCAATCGTTGGCCGCAAACCACTGCCAGGGCCTGTACCGGGTGCGGCGTTCGGCCAACGTGCATTGCGTAGATGTGCTGGGCGATCGGCTGCTTTACGAGCATGCCGAGCCGATGATGGGTGCGAGCTACTACCGGCCCGGATACGCCGGCTACAACGACGGCTACGGCTCGGTGTGGGGACGGGCTGGTGACCTCCTCATCGATCGTGGCGCATTCGACCGCGTCATA
>CAWHCK010000059.1:0-336464 GCA_963827585.1 uncultured Alphaproteobacteria bacterium | reverse complement strand
TTTGCGGGATGTGCAAACACCCTTCACGCGCGCGGTCCGACGAATTTAAAGTCCCCCTCTAAATTTGCTCCGCACCATTAGGGAGGGGCTAAAACAAACCCCGCAAACCCCGCAAACCCCGCAGACCAGTCTACGGCGTCGTGATGGTGCGCACGCCATAGACGCGCAGCTTGATGTGCTTATCCTCCCACGAACGCAGGACAAGCGTGCGCTCACCACTGTGGACCGGCTCGTCGAGGTGCTGTTTCAGCAGCTTGCCGATGGATTTTGCCGAGAACACGTGGTTGGGCAGGGCGCCCGGCAGCAGATACTCGCGCAGCGTCTGTTCGTCCTCGTTCGGGCACGGGTTGTTGATCATCCCCGCCACATCGCTCGCCGTGAACTGGTCCGGCCATTTCTTCACCAGGACATCGAGCACATCGGCGAGTGATGCCGATTCCTCGTCGTCCTCCTCTTGCGTGATGAACAATTTCTGGAAGTCGAGCTCCTGCCCGGCGAGCTTGGCGGCATTCTCGACCGCCGAGCCGACCAGTCGCCACCACATCTTAAATCTGGTCTTGCCCTCCGCGTCGCGCGCCGCCTTGAGCTGCGGGTTGCCTAGCAGGATGGTGTAGAGTGCGGCCAGGATCTCGGCGCGGTGGTTCTCCGTCCATCCAATCGGGTCCGGGTGCTTGAACGCCCGGTTCTCGGGGTCGACGCGGTCAACGTCGAGGCGGATGTGGAGGCTGCGTGAGGCCAGGTCGCCCCTCGCCCCGATATTGTTGCCGGTGAAGAAGTGGATGGTTGAGGCAGCGGTGCAAACCATCTCGCTGACGCCGAGCCTGCGGTCGGAGTAGTACGCCGAGGTGCAGGACTTTTCGATGTGCGGGCACGAGATCTGCATGCCGCGCGGGATGTTGTCCCACAAGATATACGGCACGCCGTGGAGGAAGTAGCTCATCAGCGCCTTGCGCCGCTCCTCCTCGTTGGACGACCACGCCGCCGCTGCCGGCCTTCCCCCGGTGACGGCTATGATCAGCATGATGATCGTCGTGGTCTTACCGTTGCCGCGCCGCCCGGCGGTGATGAAGAAGCACGGCCGGTCCGGTAGCAACGAGCGCTCGATCAGGGTGAGCGCGGCGGCAATGATTGTCGCCTTGCCGACGTAGTCGGTGGCGACATCGACCAGCCACTCGTCACACAGGAACTCCATCGCCGCCTTCACTCGCTCCGGGGTGCAGTCCTGGCCCTGCGGGATAACCGCCCGTAGCTCATCCTGGATGAGGAACTGGATGCCGCGCTCGCGGTCGAGACCCTCCGGGGCCAGCAGGTTCCCATCCGCCAGGACGATGGGGATGGTGGCGTATGCCGTTGTCGTTGGCAGCGCGCCGTCATGTCGCCGCATGAAGTGCCGCACGAATTGCATCGGGAGATGCACCGAACGGCGATTGCCATTCTTGTCCTCGACGTAGAAATCGATGTACCTCTCAATCATCTCGGCGACTTCCATCTCGTTCATTTTGCAGAGCACCCATTGCTCGGGCGGTGGCAATTTGGTCATTGGTCGTCTCCCTCGGATTGGCGCCGTCTGAGGTGAAAGGATGTGTGCCCGGGATATGCTTTTTGGTGCATAGCCGGATCGGGACGCCTTCACTATCGAGGGCATCGATGTGGTGCTCCCCGCTTTCCAATTGGGTCTCGCGCGAGAACACCCACTGTTTCGGCTTCGGCAGTCTGGTCATTCGTCGTCTCCTTCCTGGTTGGCGTCGATAAAGGCGTGCATGTTGGGGACCGGGAGCTTGCGCATCCGCATCGCGTCGCCATCGATATCGCGCGCCGGCGGCCTGGCAGCGATCACGCCACCGATGACCTCGTTCAGCACATCCATCTGCGGCAGCCACGGCTCATCCGGGAACGGCGACCGGATCTGCGGCCGCGGGTCCTGCCGGCGGGCGGCCTGGTGGGCACGCGCGGCCTTGGCGTTCTGCGCGGCCTGTTGCTGCTGCGCCGATTTGAGCGCGTCGTCGATTGCGCGCAGACCGACGCCGGAAAGCTTCTTCGCCAGCTGACGCAGTTCCGCCAGCTCGACCGCGTCGATGTCGGCGCCGGCGGCGAGCAGGGCGAATGTCGCCACCACCTCATCCTTCGCCGCCTTCTCCATCGCCTTGCGCACGCTGGTGGCGTCGTGCTTGAGCGCATAGGTCGTGCGGCCGTGGGCAAACGAATGGATCCACGGCGTGCCGTCGGCCCGGCGCATGATCTTGGCGACGCAGCGGCCGTAGCCGACGCCTTCGAGCGGGTCGGCCAGCGTCTCGCCCTCGAAGCGCTCCGGGTCAGCGAGCACGTCGCCGACGGTGCAGCCGGCCAGCTCCGGATCGTCAAACGGCAGCACGATATCCGGCCGCAGCACGCCCTCGCACTGGCGGACGATCACCTGCTTGGCGGCCTGCTCCGACATGCCGGTGCGCGCGACGAGCTTCTTGGCCTGTGCCTCGACGAACGCCGCTCGCGCCTTTGCCATCTCTGGCGCGAGCCGCTCGCGCTCCCTCGCCTTGAGTTCATCGAGCCGCGCCCGCTCGACGATCGATAGTGGCGGGCACACCGCCACCGTGTCGAGCGCCACCCCATCAACGGCGATCGGGCGGCGGCTCTCCTTGTCCTGCTGCAGCGGCGGCACCAGGACCGGCCCGCCCTCAAACACCAGCCGCTCCGGCCCCCCAACCATCCGGTCGACGATCGAGCGCTCGAGCAGGGCGCCGCTGGCGCTGACCATCATCCATCCGAGCCCGGCCAGCCAGCATCGGTCATGCAGCGCCCGCAGAAACCGCTCGCTATCGGCACCGTCCTTCTCCGCGACATAGACGTGAATCCCGTCCGATCCCGGCAGGGCTTCACCGGTATCGGCGCGCGACAGTCCGGCGCTGGTGGAGCGCCGCGTCACGCGGGCCACGTCGCCTAAGGCCGGCAGCACCGTCACCAACGCCGGCCAGAAGCCACCGAGCCGCTGCAGCTCGGCCGCGACGCCGGCCGGCATCCCCTTGGTGTCAAAGTCGAGCAACGCGAACGCCGGGCCGTGATAGACGATGTTGGCGCCGGTACGGGCGATGATGTCCGGCCGCGCGACGCCATTAACCAGCTCTTCTTGGTGGCGACCTCAACCTTGTCCGGTAGGTCCGCGCGCAGGGTGCCGAGCGCGATCGCCTGTGACGGCGCCAGGTCTTCGATCAACGCGCCGAGCGCATCGACGCCGGCAACTCTGCACGCGCTCGGCCGTGCCGTGTGCCATCACGCAGGCCGAGCCGTCTTTCACCAGCGTGCCGTCGGGAGACAGGGAGATTTGCTTGGTGAGCGGCCCGCCGTCCTTGGTGAGCCTAGTGAGCTCGATCTCCAGCGGCGGCGGCGGCGGGGCCTTCTTCTCCTTCAGGGGGATCTTCCGGCGGAGGTGGCGGTGTCTCCGGTGCTTCCGTGGCCGGTTCCGAAAGCTGCGGCTCGGGCTCGGGCTCGGGCTTGGGCTTGGGCTTGGGTTTCGGATTGCGGCTCGGGTTTGGGCTTGGGCTCGGGCTCGGGCTCGGGCTTAGGCGCGGGTTCGGGCTCTGCTTGGGTGCAGGTGCGGTCCCGGTGAGCTCCTCCCACGTATGTTTGGCGTCGCCCCAGGACCGGCCAAACTTCAGGTCGACCTGCATCGGCACTTCGAGCGTGACCGCCTCGCGACCCAGTTGCGCGACCCGCTCCGCCAGCTCCGGCGACGCCACCGAGCAGTCCAGGGCGTCGTGCATCTGCAGGAGCGGCACGATGCCTTCGCGCCAGCAAGCCCGCATCCACAGCTTGGTGTGGCGCGCCGCCGAGCCCTGGATCAGCGCGTTCATCGCTTTGTGGGTCTCGGCCCGCCGGATCCAGCGACGGTGCCAGGGATGGTTGGGGTCGCGAACGCGGCGCTCCGCCTCTTCGCGCGAGCACGGCCCCATGCCCTTGGTCCAAGCGATCTCCGGTGCTTCCCAGGCGTCCCAATGCCGACGCGCCCCATCGTAGAGCTCGAGGTAGCCCTGCTTGGCAGCGGTGTTTTGGCAGCGCGCGGCAAGCTGCCGGACGAATGGAAGCTCGCGGTCGTACTTGGCATAGATCGCGCGCGCCTCGGCTTCCGGCTTGCCGATCATCGCCGCGAACTTTCGCACACCAGCACCAAATGCCTTGGCGAAGTTGATGTTCTTCGCCGACGCCCGCTCGAGTCCGGTCCAATCGGAAACGAGCTGGTGAAAGTCCGTATTGGGGTCAGTGCGGTAGCGCTCGGCAGCCTCCTTCGCCTTTCGCAAACCCTGCTCGACCGCGTAATGCACGATGAACCGAAATTCCTGCTGCGAGACATCGGGCTTGGCCCACACTTCTCCTTCCTCCGGCAGGAACACGCCGCGGATCAGCGGCGCCAGCTCCTCATCGTGCGCGGTCATCTGCTGCAGCGGTGGATGGGAATATGAGAACCGCAACGAGCGGGTACCGCCGTCGTCCGAGCGGTGCGGATGAATTTCGGCGTGAATGCGCCCGTTCACCGCGTGCCCCAGAATGTAGGTCTCAAGAAATTTCGTTGCCGCGTTGTGGGCCTTGTCGGCCTTCACGATCAGCTGCGGCAGCCAGTGCTCGTGCTTGTGCATCCAGCCGGTGGTGCCGGCCGTGAAGGACGGAGTGCCTTTTTTCGTGTACGGGTAGGTGATGCCCTGTGCATCGAAGGTTTGCGTCAGCCATTTGTTGCGGCCGATCTCCTCCATGCCGACGCGCATGCCAAGCTTCTCGGACAGCTCGGCGAGCGCGGCGTCGCGTTTCTGCAGCAATAGGTCGCGCGCCTGCTCGGCCGCGGCGGTGTCGATACGAATGCCGCGGCGGCGCATCTCATGCACCATCGGCAGCAGGTCAACCTCAAGCCGGTAGGCGGCGCGCGTGCCCTCCTTGTCGAGGACGGGGTCGAGGCTCTCGAATAGCGCGAGCGTGTTCGCCGCGTCAGCCTCGGCGTAGGGTCCAACATACCGCGCCGGCACCCGCCAGATATGCGATTGCAGCGGGTTCTTCTTGCTGACCTTGAAGCCACAGGCTTTAACTGCCTGCTTCAGTAAGGTCTCGTCCTTGCCGGGGAGGCCGCGCCAGGCACAGAGGGCGTCGAGGCTGTAGCTATAGCGGTTCTCGTCGACGATGGTCGCGAGCGCGCCGATCTCTTCGAGCCGCTCAGAGGGCGGCATCTTGATGCCGGCCTCGGTGCGCAGCCATCCCCAATCGTAGAGACCGTTCTGGGTGACGATGCCCACGTCGGAAGCAACGTGGATCTCGCAGCCACCGGAAGACCTGCTCGCGATCAAAGTTCTGGCTGTCGGGGTGACACAGCGGGAGATAGTGCGCGCGGATTTCGCCGTCGGCGCGGTAGGCAACGCTGACACCGCAGACATAGCCGTCACCGAATGGCCAGCCCGACCCGCGGTTCGCGAGCAGTCCGTCATCCTTGGTCTCGGTATCGAGCGCGATGATACCGGCGCGACGTAGGTCGGGTAGCTCGGACAGTGGGGTCCATTCGGACATTGGTCAAAACTCCGGAACTGCATCCTGATGCCGCCCTCTCTTTGGAGCGGCATCGAGTTGCAGTCCCGAGGTCAGAATGGAATTTCGTCCCCGGTCACCTCTCCGGCAGACGGCGGCATGGCGATCCGCATTCCAAATTGATCGAGCGCCTGCTTTGCCGCGGCGGGTTTGGCTGCGGCCGGTGTCGAGTTGGCGGCGTCGCCGGTCCGGTGGTCGGCGGCGTCGTCGGTCCGGTGATTGCGGGCGTTTCCGGCGTCGGCAATGCATCGGGCTTATCGAGCGTAACCCAACGCTGCACAATGAGGTCCGGCCGTTGGCGGTTATACCTCTTGGACATGAGCGTGCTGTCAACTTGACGACGGCAAAGACCCGCTGCCCGCGAAACCGCCGCATCAGATTGGTTTTTTCGACCAAGTCGCTGACGCAAATGTTTCCGCCGGCGGTGCTCGTCGGCCACGAATACTTATTCATGGTCTTGGGGTAGAGCATGTACACGACGTGCTGCGCTTGATACGGCCCCTCCAACTTGCCGAAACGTTCGCGCCATTCGGTCTTCGGACACTTCGCGTTCATAGCTCCGATGTCCGGAAATTTTTGACCTGGAGCGAGGATGATCGGCGGTCCATCGGGCAGATTGTCCTTGCCCCACTTCTGTACGATGCGGCTGATGTCGACCACCATAAGCTCGAGATCGGCGGGCAGTTTCTGTTTGGCAGCGTCCGTCCAGACCGCTTCATTGGTGAAGTTGATGCGTGCTACCTTGGATCACACGCCCACCAACAAATTGATCTTGATTCTGTTCTCCGCTTTCGGCTTCGTCGGTAAAACCATCAAAACCATCAAGGTTGCAGAGTTCGTCTTCCGCTTTTTTCGTTACGTCATTTCCCATGTTACGCTCCTATTATTTGCCGAACTCAGTTTCGGCCTACTTTCCCGCCTGTAGCGGGAAACTGGTCATGATCGTCTTGATGATCCGGAAGGCATTCTCCGGTGCGCCGGGCAACGGATCATCGATGGGTGTTAGGCCGTTGCGTTCGCGCAACCGTGTGATTGCGGCGTTGATTTCGTGCAGTGCGATCAAGCGTGTATTGGCATCGATCGCGGCCCAATCTTGTACTTCGATGAAGCCGACGAGTTCGCGTGCGGATTGCAGATTTTCGAGCTGCAGCATCAGACGCTCGAGCACGTCGCGGTGTAGGCCGCAGAGCGATTGTTCGAGTTGCTCGCGGTGCCAGCGTTTCCACGCGCGCAGCAAATGCGCGTTGTCTTGAAGTGTCTGTTCTTTTTCTGACCGTCGTCTCATCGCTGCACCTTTGAGAGCAGCGCTGCCCAAACGCGCCACGGCAGCAGCACCATGGGATCAGCGTTATTCCGGCGCAGGAACAGCACGTCGTATTCGCCGAGCCAGGTCTCGAGTTGCACAAAGCCGGCGCCGTTCTTGCGCGCCTTTGAATACCGACGATCGGCGCTTCATCTTTGCCGAAAGGATAGATGTCGACATCGTGCCGCTGCCGCGGAATCGATTGGCGCCGCTCAGCGGATAACGTTCGGCATGAACACCGATAGCTCTGTGCCGCTCGACGATCTCGCGTTCAATGCGATCACCTTTTCGGCGGTGTCGGGCTCCACTCATGGCGCGCCATCCCGGTCATGCTTGCTGGCATATCTGATCGTCGGCGCTTCGACGTTGGCGCGATCCCAGAGCAACCAGCAGTGATTGGTCGATGGCGACCCCGTCGAATCCGGGATCCAGCGCAGACGGCCAAGTAAAACGATTTTGCCGATGAAACTTGGGACTGTCGGAATAGGTGCTGGCGGCCGATCGCGCTGTCGAAGTCAATCGGTAACAATGCGGCGATGTATTGCACGGGGAGCGTCAAGGCGTGCTCCAAGAAGCGCACTGCCAACTCTCCGCGCCGTAGCTCGCCGTATGGCGGATTCATCACGATTGCATCGACTTCGACCGGCGGCTTGCGGATCGTGAAAAAATCATGACCGGTACCGACCGGCTCGACGCCATAACGCTGCAGCAGCGCTAGCAAGCTGCCGCCGCCCTCGCAGGGATCCCACGCTGACCGGATCGGCAGATGCGTGAGCAGCGCGCGAACCGGCCAGGCCTCGATGGTGCTGTAACTTTCCAGGGAGACGTTTGAAACCGGAGACGCGTTGGCTCATGGCGTCGCTCCCAAGGGCGCGCTGCTGACGGCCGCGAGCTCAACGCCAGGTCCTGAAAGAATTCCTATTTCATGCCATTCGGTGGTCAGGAAGCCGTGGATGTCGCTCTCTCGCAGACGGAGAAGATCCTCTTCTCCGAAGGCGATGAGCACCGGCGGCGCGCCACTGTTCGCAGGCTGGCGAGAACCGTCCGGGCGGTGGAAATGAATGCGGTCGGACATGAACAGGATGCCGCAAGCACGCGACCATATTGGTTCGAACCAATCAGCCTCCGTGCGCGCGTGCAGCAAAGCAGTGCCACAGCCCTGCTCGGCGAGACGCTGGACCACCGTGCGACCTGATACCGATCAAACGGAGGATTGAGCCAAACACGACCGTTCCACTCGCGCGCCAAGCCGTCATCGCACTCAGTGAAGTTGCGTTGGGCGCAATTCCATGGGCGGGGTGGCAGCGGCAGGATCAGGTCGATGGTCCGAGCCTGTCGATAATCCAGCGCGGCGTGATGTGAACTTGTGTCTTGCCGACACTTGTTTGATGTGATCCTAACGTCATCGCGTCAGCACCTTTCACAATGGCCGCACTGCACGAAACAATTTCTAAGCTGTAGCCGTCATCGTGCGCTCTTGACTCGACGCGGACGTCGCTCGCTTCAGCTCAACCGCGCGAGCGCGCATGCGTTCGACGGTGCGCCATTGCTCAGGGGAAAATTGTTGGCCGCGGCCAGCTGCGCGCCGGATTGTTAAGACGCGCGCTTAAGTTCATCGGCCGAAAGCTTCCGATAGCCGCGAAACAGTCGTCGTGCACCGGAGACGAAGGATTGATTTGAGCGCCGGCAACGATGCGGCCTTTGCAATCGTGCTGACTTTTTTCCGCGACGGCGCGTTGTCCACCAGTCGCGTGTTGGCCGTTTTCGAGACGGACGGAGGCGTTAGTTCGCGCCGCAAAATTTCAGGAATGTCGAGTCCATCCTGGCCGGGAACGGTCGTTTGTTCCGTGGTCGTCGCCGGGTTGGGTACGACTTCACGCTCGAGCACAGATGCCTCTAAGGGCTACGCCACTGGGCGGCATCGCCTTGAGTACGGAGCCGATGCCAATCGCGTCGAGAAAACGCCGCCGCTCTTCAGCGCTGGCATCGCTCCAGGCAAGCGGATCGAGTTTGGAGACGGTGACGGGAGGCTTTGATTTGCGGCCCGGCTTCGCGCCATTGATCAGGCGCAGGGCGCCGGTCAGCGTTAAATTCCGCACTCGTGCGGAATTCTCGAGCTCCGCACGATGGCGGGCCAAGTGCATGTATCGCTCGGCCTTATCCTCGCTGAGGTCACAGTCCTTGAGATGCTTGAGCCAGCCGCCATGCGGGATCTGCGCTTTTGCGGCGAGAAGGGTGTCGCCAGCGGCCTTCCAGAATGCCACGCCGTTAGCGACGGCGAGGTTGCCGGCCTGCACGTGCGCGCGGGTTTGCTCGGCGAGAACAGAGAGGTCAGCGTTGACGTTGGTGAGAACGCTCGATATATCGACCATAATCGCTCCTCGGAATGACGGCGCCTGCCAGGGCGCCGGACTTCATCTCTTCTCTCCGCGGCCCTCGGCGCTTCATCTCGCCGAGGGGCCGCAACGAAGTCCGCCCGTCAGGTGATCCGCATCCGGCGTCGAGCGGCGGCGCGCCGGGGCGGAATTTCTTCATCACAGAAGTTTTGAGCGGTGTGCCAAGCGACAGGGCATCGCGGCGCTTCATGCCCAATCGTCGCGGGCTTAGGCGCACGATCTTTTCCCGGGGTTGCGCACAAGACTGTCGGGGCTGAGGCTCGAGAGCTCCGAGGATTCCCCTATGTCGCCGTAAGCTTCTAGCCAGCGCCACTCGGGGGAGCCGACTGGATACGGATTGTCGGAGATGCTGTTGGACATCGCGCGTGTTCCGCATGGTGACGCTTGGTAGTGCGTCTCATGCGAACAATGAGTGCGATGCGATGAAGTGAAAAGACGAAGCGGCTTATAGGAACACCGGCGCATTTCACTCATGATCACTCGTGAGCAAAATGCGTGACCGGCGTCAGTCCTTGAACCTGCTCCGCCGCCATCTGCGAACGGCATCGACGCTCGGGTTCTTTATCCCGAGATTTCGGCTTTCGGGATCGAGCTCAACATTGATTGCTCGCGTGAGCGCCGTATTCCCTATGTTGTTCGGCGGTCTGCCGTCTGGCGGATAAAGCCGCCGCGCTACGGCGTCGATACGATCAGTCTGAAATTTGCTCCTGGTCTTAACAGGCTTTGGCGCTTCGACCGCTGCGGTAGGCTCCTCTTGTGTCACCTCGATCGGCCACAACAGCTCGTGTACGCGCGAACACCAAATACCCTCAAATTCAATGCGATCCCATGTCTTCCCCTCCCACCGCCCCGCGCGGCGTGTTGCTCGGCTATTCCGCCAATCGATATGCAGCGATCCTCGCCCCGCCACACCGATTTCAAGCACCTCGGGCGGCATTGGAGCATTGTGGTGACTTCCATTGAGAGCGGCTCCGATTTAGACGCTCCGTCGGGGCGCGGCCGGTACCTAATCGTACGCTCAACCCAATGGGGGAGCTTGCCGCTGTGCATCGCCTCGAGAATGTCCGAGCGGATGTCTGCCTCTGGTCGCCGGTTCGCGGAAACAACACGACGGTAGACATCGGCGAGTTTATCGCGCGTTGCGGCAACTACGGTACGATCGTTTTCAGCCTTGGCCATGGACCACTCGTGGCTTAGGTTAGGGCCGGCCGGGTGTTAGAAGCGCCCGGCCGGTCCCGTTTCATTCTAACGCTTCCGCAACTTCACGACTGTCGCTGGCTTCCTGCCACTCACGATCTGCTCGAGCAGGTCGGCCCATTTGTTGAGCGCAGTCATTCCTTGATGTCTGAGCCCACCCGCACGCGAGCGCGCTCCTCGATGATTGGCATCGGCTCCTGCTTGAGATGTTGCAGCAGCAGGGTCGCCGCTTGCCCGCCCGTCATCTTCACGGCCTCCTCGCCGCCCGCGGCAAAGGCCGACACCACCTCCCACATCTCCGAGAATTGTCGTTCCTGTGTCCTCAGATCGAACCGGAAATACGCACCGCCCGAAACCCTGGCCAAGTACTGGAGCCTACGCGCAGTGATAAGATCGTCGCCCAGCTGCATCAGGATCACCTGCGTCCCCGCCCGACGCAGCCGATTGGCGGAGATCGCCGCTTCGTCAAGACCGTCCGGATCGTCATGGAACGCATCTCCGACGATGATCACCGCGCGCAGTGGTCGGTCTTCGGCCTCCTTCACGGCCTGCGCCAGCACGTCGCGAATATTCACGTAGCAGCCACAGCTGCATTCGGCCCGATCCATGACGTCCGCCATGTCGTCGGCATCGGTGATCCAACGCCTCGTGATCCGGCAGCGGCGCACCCCGGCGGCGTTATCGGCGCCGTAAAAGGCGAACTTCATCTCCAGGCCGCTGCCGGCTGCCGCCTTGAACATCCCACGCTGCAGTACCTTGGCGCGGTCCCAGCCGGCGGTTTGCGCATGGTTGGCAAGCGCGAGGATGACGCGCGGGGTGCCCGGCACGGTCTTCTCGCCGTCTTCACCAAACATGCGCCCTAGCGCGTCTCTCATTAGATCGCTCTTGAGACGGGATGCCGCGTCCTCGGCTTGCTTCGGTGCGGTCGGATCGGCTCGCTTCGTTAAATCGTTGGCCATATTCTGTCTCTCCTTGCCCAATGCGGGGGTCTGACACGCTGACGCTCTGACAGCGGAATCTGATCGGCGGTTTTTCCTGATTCTGGATTCCCATGTCAGAGCGTCAGAGCGTCAGAGCTGCCATCCGCAGCACGTAGAAGCGCCCGGACCCGCCGATCACCTGCTGTGATTTCGAGAGGCTGCCGTTGTCGCCCGGGACCAACACGCCGCGGTCCAGGAAATGGCGCGCAATCTCAGCGGGCTCGACCCCGTCGCAATACCGGCGCCAGGCCTCGGGCCGGATCAGAACGTGGTCGGATTTGATAAATCCATCGAAGTGCTCGGGAGTTTTCGCCTTGGCCTCGTCAGCCTCCGTGGCCGGGATCAATTTGTTGCCGGTCTTGCTCTTGTTGATGTGGATGAACTGATCCCGAAGGCCGGCCGCGAGCTTCCGCTCGACCTCGCGTGCGGCCCGCATTACTTCGCCCGCCGTATCGACGTTGCCCCGCTGCGCCACCCAGCGGCCCATGCAGGCGGCGATGCCCGCGTCGGCTTCCTCGATGGTCCAGGGCAGTAAGCCCGCCGCGATCGCCATGCGCAGGGCTGCGGCATGGAGCGCGAAGCGGTTTACGACCGCGCGCACTTGCGGATGCGCCTTCGCGGCGACGGCGAGGACCTCCGGCAGCGCGAGGAACGCCTCCCGGTGCTCATGAAGTTCGGCCTTGATCTTGTCCGGGCCGATGTCGACGAGATGGCGCTGCCAGTCCCGACCGACCGCGCCATGTTGGCGCTTCATGGCATCAAACAAGCGCTTGCTCGCGATGTGGATTTGCTCGCGCGGGATCGTCTCGAACGCGCTGCCCGGTTGCACCTCGGCAGGAACATCGACGAGCCGCTTGCGCGCCCCCTCCTGCAAGCTCTTGCCAATGAATTCCGCCAGCGATTTCTCGCCGGTGGAGAGCACGAGCACGGAGGCATGCGCCGTCTCCCGCAGATGCCCGGTGGAGGTCGCGCGCGGGCCTTTGGTGCCGCTTGCAAGCTTATAGACGATCTGCTCCGCCGAGCGCCGATCGGCGAGCGTGATCTCGTCGAGCGGCAGTCCCAGGTCGGTCCGGGCGAGGGCAAGGGCGTCAAAGCCGGCCTCGGAGCCGGCCCACGTCACGCCGAAGGCATCGTCGGCCGTCTCAAGCGGCCAGCCGTAGATCGATTGCCCGGCATCCGACACCATCGTCTTGCCGATGGTCGAAGGCCCATAGAGATGATTGCCGCCGCCCGGCTCGCTCGCAAAATGCAACAACGGCGCCGCGAAGAACGTCGCGAACGATAGGGCCACATTGGAGTTGCCCCGGAGCGGCGTGGCAACCTCGGCCGCCCATTCCGCCGCCGTCCCCTCGACGTGGAGCCCGTGCCGGATCGCCGCCGCATCGAGCACATAGGTCACGCCGCGCGGCCTCGGCATACCCGGCGGCATGATCACCTCATCCGGCCGCACGAAGATCATCCAATGCGATCCGACCTCGGCCCACCCCACGCGCGGCATGCGGATGATTTCGCGCCTCGGCTTGAAGCGCAAAAATTGCACGAGCGCGTTTTGCACGTCATCACGCCCGACGACGTGGACGCCGGCTTTCATCAGCAAGCGAATGGCGGATGCGCCGGTCCCGGCCAGCTTTTCCCGGGGGAGTTCGAAGGCGCTCTGATTGCCGTTTCGCTCCGTGATCACGAAGTGATGCCGCCAGTTCTGTCGCTCAGTTTTCCGCTGGAATCAAACTGATGCGACCAGGCCACGGGGTCGATGCGATCCTTGGCGACACGCATCCATCCGCCGGTGAGCAGCGCGGCCAACCCGCCGCCGTTCTCGTAATTGGCAGCTTTGGCGAACGTCCCCTTAGACGAGGTGCGGCCCCGGCTGCCGTATGCCTTGACGTCCGATCCCGGCACGTCCTCGCGCACGTGCTTGCTGTACTTCGGGTCCTTCTTGAACCGCGTCTTGAGATCGCGCTTGACCATCCGCTCAAGTTGCGCGCGTGAAAATTTCCCCTTGAACTCGGTCGCGCCGATGGCGCACTTCGTCAGGACGTCCTTCAGCTGCCCGGCGTCTCGGGCAATGTCTGGATCGGAGTTGGGCGGCAGATTGTTGATCGCGGCGAAGTCGGGAGTACTTGTCGAGCCCGTCTGAAATCGCCTCGTCGAGAATTTTTTTCTCGCGCTTGTGGTGATCGTCGAGCCAGCCCTCATCGGCCTCCTCATCGTCGTCATCCAGCAAGTGCGATTGGATCAGCTCGTCCATGAGGGCCGACATGCCGCTCAGGACCTTCTGGGCGACCATCGCGGCCCAGATGCGCAGTGCGAGCTGCTCGGCGGTCTGCTCATTGGCGATGTCCTCGGCCGTCCGTGGTCGCAGGTGCCGAGACGACTGCTTCGCGGGATCGGCCGCGCGCTCCGGCACGTTGTTCCCGGTAGTGACCGGCGCTCGCTTGGCCCGCTTGCGCGCGGCCTTCTTGCTGAGGGGCCCGATTGGCGTCTTGTCTCCGCCATCACTAGGCTTTAGCGTTTTTTGCATAGGATTATCATCGAGAGTTGTTGCTGGCGCGCCGGACGGCGCTTGCATTCTCAGGATCAAGCGCGTCGAGGAGTGCATTCGAACTCTTCGATGCTCTTCCTGCCGAGCCAGGCCCGCACCGCTTCTGGGAATCGGGCGCTCACCCGCGCGCCTCGCCCTCGCGCTGCCGAGGCGCTGCCAGTATGCGGCCTTGAACCGCTCGATCTCCCTCCGGCTGCGGTATTTGCGACGACCGATGACGATCCGCGCGGGTAAGTTCGGATCCGGGTCCGGTCCCACCGCCAAAGCTTCATGGCAGAGACGCCGAACTCCCGGCACACCTGCGGGTCGGGAACGAATGCATCCGGCTCTCCGTCGTCGTGAACATCTCGCCTGCAGCATTCTCCTCGTCGCCGCCGGTGTCCCGCCGCGCGCCGTGAGATTGCCGCCTTCGCGCGCCGCCCTCGCGAGGGCGGTATGCCGCGCGCGACCGTTTCTTCGTCACCGTATCGGGTCCCTGCGGCAGTGGCGCCCACACGTTCTGGATAGCGGGGGAACTCGCGAGCAACACTTTCCTGGTCATGGGAGGCTCCCTTAAGGTAACAGGAGCCCTTTCGTTATAACGCCACGGCGCGACGATCCGAGACTGAATCTTGCCCTGATCGACGCCGCTACCACGGCGATCCACCGGCCAACCGCAAGATCGGCGTCGTTGCTTGCGCCCGAGGTATGCTGACGGCACAGACATAGGCTAAGCAAGCTGAGCGATCGACGGTCACCAGCCCCGCCGGCGGGAAGGCGGGTAGGGCTTGGGGTCGACCACTCTATGGGTCGTTCGCCACGGTGCCGGAGCGCCTCGCTTTGGCCGATGACGGCTTGCCGCCCGCTAGCGCAGCTATGCAGTGCTTCTGCAGGTCTCGCCCGCGCGGCTCGCCGTGGAGCGCCGCCGCCAGCGCGCAAAGCGTCCCGCCCTTCGTCGTGGTGGGCTCGATCTCGTGCACCCGGCACAGCCGCAGCGCGGCCTCTGCGGCCAGCCGCTTCTCGAAGGCGTCGGGCGCGGGCCTGGTGCTCCCGGACGCGTTGCCCAACCCACATGTAGACGGAGCCGGTCCTCGGGGACGTATTCAGCCACGTGTCCCGGACAAATTCGACCTCCCTGCCGAAGTACTTCTCGTAGGTCTCGAGTTCGTGGATCTGGCCGCCGAATTTTAGCAGCAGCCGATGGTCCTCCGGCAACCCACGATGAGCTTGTTGGCCCTGCGCAGCGCGGCGAGGAAGGTCCTCATCGCGCGCATCGCCTGCCTCGACTTTGCGGAGCGGACGCGCGCCGTTCGGGCGCACGCTTCGTCGAGCCGATACAGCTCTCCGTCGATCTTGTCGCGGCGGACGCCGAGCCGGCCTTTGGGCAGGTCTGCAGCCAAGACCCTCGCCGCCAGCGCCGCGCGCTCCCTCGGCGGCAGCAACGGCGGGCGCTCAGTCGGCTGGCGCGGCCCCCGCCGTTTCCGGCTCCCCGCCGCGCGGCTCGCGTCCATCACGTTACGCCCCCTTCTTGCGCAGGTTCACGACCTTCCCCGGTTTGTCGCCGACGAGGCGCTCCTCGTGTTGGCCCCACCCCTGCAGCGCGCGCCGACGTTCTCCTCGAGCATGGGGTCGCGCTGATAAGTTCCTACGATGCCCTGGTAGCTGCCTGAGAGGTGGTTCAGGCACCGCTCGATAACCTCGACGCGAACGCCGAGCCGCTGCATGCCACTGGCGCACGTGCGGCGCAGGTCGTGTATCGTCCAGCGCGGGATCACCACCTCGGCTGGGTCGCGGCCTGCGGTTCTGGCCTCCTCCCGCGCCTCGGCGAGCATCAGTTTGTCGATCTGTGCCTTGGTCTTCGACCACCCAGAGATCGGAGAGCGCCCAGTGGTGCTGAACACAAAAGTGCCCTCCACTCGCGGCACGGCGGCGATGATCTCGCGCGCCAGCGACGGCAGGGGCACGAGGTGCGTTCGGTGGTTCTTCGTTCGCTCGCCCGGAACGGTCCAGGTGGCGCGGTCTTCGCTCAGTTCGCCGCGGCGCATGGCGGCGACCTCGTTCAATCTGGCACCGCTTAGTAACAACAGCTTAAGCGCCGCGCCGAACGGTAAGGCGAGCTGCTCGCTGGCGCGCCAGAACCAGCGAACCTCCGCCTCGCCCAACACGCGCTCGCGCGCCGGAGGCGCGGACGGCCGCCACACCCCGATGCAGTGGTTGGTCGTGACCTTGCGTCCCTGCAGCAGCCAGCGGAACAGCCCGCTGAGGGCAGGGTGCATCTTGCGCCCGCGCGAACTCGGACGTGCCGCCGTTGCGCCGCGGCAGTCCAGGAATGCCATGCCGGCGAGCTTCGTCCACGACGGTGTGGATGTCGTGCCCATCAATGTCGCGCACATCGCGCTCCGCCCAGTTAGCGGCCAGCGAGCCCGCGATCACCTCTGGCTCGGCTTGCGCCGGATCGCAGCCGGGCGGGTAGGTCGACCCAGCAGCCGCGCATCGCCGCGCCAGCGCCGCGGGCGGGTGTGCCACTTGGTCTTATGGTCGGTGAAGAACTCGCGCACCGCGGTGGCGAAGCCGCTCGCGTTGCGCTCCTCGGCGGCGAGCTGCCGGCGGCGCTTGTTGGCCTTGTGCTCCTCGGCCACATCGATGCCGCGGGCGCGCTTCCGGTCGATCTGGTTGGCCAACTCCCGCGCCTGTCGCAGCGTGAGCGCGCCGCCGATCGTCGGCTCGTCCGCCGTCTCGCCGTCCGAGAGGTCGACGCGCCCGAGCGTGAGCTTGGCAGGGCGGCCGTCGGGTCCCCTGAAGCGTAGCGCCCACGACCTTGCGCCGGAGGGCTTCGGCTGGATCACGAGGTACAGGCCCGGCCCCTTGGCATCGGCGATCTCGCGACGGCGCGACGGATGCGCGGCGTACTTGGCGACGGCGGCGGCGGTGAGAGTCGGCATTCGGGTAACCCGCGGGTAACGGCGCGGGGGCGTTATGCCCGGTTAGCGCGCGTGGCTAACCTAGCCTAACGAAGTGCGGCAAATCCAGGCTTTCTGGCGGGTTCGGCGGGGGTTGGCGTTGGGGAGATTCGTTGGCTGCCATTGGGCGTAGGCGGGGGTTTAGGAAACCGCCGCTCTATCCTGCTGAGCTACGGGACCAATTGAAGAATTCCGGTTCCAGGAGGTTTCCCAGTGTTGGTTTTTCGTTAGCCGAACATTCCCTCGTATAGCACGAGATGGCGTCGGCATTTCAAGGCAGCTACGCCCTGCCCGGCCATAGATGGGCTGGGATTGCCACCCTGCAACGCCCGCCTAGAGCGTATCCCGATTGGGTTGAATTATGATGCGCTCTCGATTTCAGACGTCGCTCCATCGTGCGGCTGCAGCGCGAGGCAAAACGGACAGTAGCGAGGCGACCGAACCGCCCGCGACCCAACTCAGGGCCGCGGCGACCAGCCGCTGTCCGTACCGGCTGCAGGACGGATTGCGGGCGCGGTGGTTCCCCGCGACGCGTGCGATCAGACTACCCGCAAGCCGACGGCTCGGCCGGCAATGGCTGGGGCAATGCGCGCATCCGCGGGCCCGCGCTTGGCGTCAGCGCCCGTTCTGATGGCCCAGCGCCCATACATAGGCAGCGACGGCGGCGAGTTCGGGTTGCGAGAGCTGGGCGCCGCCCATCGGGGGCATCGGGGGTCCGTACTCCTTCGGCTTGGGTACGCCGTTGGTGATGGTCCGCGTGATTGACGCGAGGCTGCCATCGCCCCACAGCCATTTGCCACCCGTCAGATCGGGGCCCAGCGGAGTCCCCTTGGCGTTTGTCCCGTGGCAGCCTGCGCAGGGCGCGCTCGCCACCTGGCCGTGGTAGATGCGGCTGCCGAGCTCGACCTCTACGGGGGTCGCCCCGGCTGGCGTGGGCAGAGGCACCGCAGCCGCCTGCGCCCCCGCGTTCGGATGGACGCCTTCAGGCGGCTCTGCCGCGGCCGTCGACGTGCCGGCTCCGGTCACGGGAGCAGGTGCCGCGGCAATGCCCGCCGTCGCGGGACCGCGGTAAGTGACGCGCCAGATCCGCCCGCGCTGGTCATCCGAGATGTAGAGCGCGCCGTCCGGGCCTACCGCCAGCCCCGATGGCCGATGCGCCGCCTGACCCGGCTCTTCGACCGCCCCGGCGAACCCGTCGGCGAAGATCACGTAGTCCCCGGAGGCCTTGCCGTCGGCAAGCGGCTGGAACACCACGTTGTAGCCGCCCTGCGGGGACGGCGCCCGGTTCCACGAGCCGTGGAAGGCGATGAATGCACCACCCCGGTAGGCAGCCGGGAACTGCGCTCCATCATAGAGCACGAGGTCGTTGGGCGCCCAATGCGCGGGGAAGGCCGCGACCGGGGCACGCTTGTCGGCACACAGTCCGACCGTCTTCCCGCCGTCGCCGCCGTATTCCGGGGCGAGGACGAGCTTGTGCCGCGCGAGGTCGAAATAGCAGTACGGCCAGCCGTAATCGGCACCTTGCTCCAGCTGCACCAGCTCCTCCGCCGGCTCGTCGGCACCCTGCTGCGGGGTATAGAGGCTCGGCCAGTTCTCCCGTAGCTGGTCGCGGCCGTGCTGGGTCGCGAACATCCGGCCCGCGGAGTTCGAACGCGATCCCTTCCCCGTTGCGCAGCCCGGTGACGAAGCGCTCGGCGGGCGAGAACCGCTGCCCCGTCCGGTTGGCGTCATAGCGCCAGATGCCGCCGCGCGTCTCGAGCTCCGTGCACGGCCCAATGCCCGGCGAGTTGGGCATGCGGTTTTCGACCTGGCAGGAATTGGTGGCCGAGCCAAGGTCGACGTAGAGGCCGCCCTGGGCATCGATCCGAAACGGATGCATGGGGTGATCGCCGGTGAGGGGCAGTCCGGAAACGACCACCTCGGGCGGTCCCTTCGGCGCGACCGCCCCTGCCGGCAAAGCGTAGCGCACGATGCGGTCGTTCACCTCCGCGTAAAGCGCGCCGTTGTAGAGCGCGATGCCCGTGCCGCCGGCGCTGCCCTGGTCGCGGGTCTCGCCGAAGCGAACGTCGACATCGGCCCGGCCGTCGCCGTTGGTGTCCTGCAGCGCCACCAGGAATCCGCCCGGCGGCGGCGTGTCGTTGCGGTAATAGCGGCCGCTCCAGGTGTTGACATAGACCACCCCGTTCGGAGCGACCACCATCTGCCGGGCGTGGCCGATATTGTCCGCGAACACGGTTGCGCAAAATCCGGGGGATAACGTGATCCCTCCGTTGTCTTGCGCACAGGCTTCCGGCCGCGCCGCGTCCGACTTGGATTGAGCTTGCGCAAGCGATGACGAGCCCGTCGTCGACAGCAGGCTGATGAAGCCGAAAGCCATCGCGGCAAACTGTGCAGTGCGTCCGTACCCATTAAGACGACGTGCCACATCTACCTCGCTCGGACGAAGGGAATTTGACAGGCGACGCTGAGCAGCATGACCCGGCTGGATCGGAGCTCACGCTTCTATCGATCCCAGTCGCGCCCTCGACGGTTACTGTCAGGAATTGCCGCGCCGCTCTTGCCAATTCTTGCCGTGAAGACGGCGCATTTGCTGATTTGTCGAGAGCGCAACCTCGACCGCGGCTGTTCAAGTCGAGGCGAGGCTCATTGCCGGCTCCGAGCGCGCCGCCAAAGGGCGCGAGTGGGCGCATCCATGGGTCCCGAATCATCGTAGCTAGGACATTGCCAAGCCGGTTCCCGCGTCAGATCGAACCGAAAATATGGCCGTACCCGATCCGTTCTATGTGCCCCGAAGCCGAAGTCAGACCGCAAGGCGTGCGGCGCTCAACATCCCGAATGGTCGCGGTGATACGGCATGGGAACCGCCATGCAAAAGCGAGCAGCCGCCGGGGGGGCAGGCAAAACGGTTGACATTTGCGCTCTCTTTGGAACATTACGAATTGGTTACCTTGCTGGGGCTATCCAAAACTGTGAGAGCTGAATGTCGACTGGGGGGCACGTAGTCGCAGTCACCTGTCTCGCATTGGAGGCGCGTATCGCCCTCGGGCCAGGTGTATCGGTCATCTGCAATCATGCGTCGAAGCTCGTCGCGTCGCTCGAGGCGGCGGTGAAGCAGGGCGCGTCGGGGATCATCAGTTTCGGCATCGCCGGTGGACTGGCCCCGCATCTCGCTGCAGGCGACTGGGTCGTGGGTTCCCGCGTCAGGACCGAGCAGGGACACTTTCCCACCGATTACCGATGGGCGAGGACGCTGGTCGACGCGCTTCCCGGTGCGGTCCATGCAGAAATTGTCGGGACCGACATGCCGGTCGCGGACCCCTCGGAAAAGCGTGACCTCCACGTCCGGACGGGCGCGTTCGCGGTCGACACGGAATCCCACGTCGCGGCCAGGATCGCCGCCGCACACCGAATCCCATTCGCCGCCTGCCGCGCGGTCATCGATCCGGCGCAGCGGGAGCTTCCCCCCGCCGCGGTGTTTGGATTGCGCCACGACGGCACCCCGGATGTGGTCGCCGTTTTCCGCTCGGTCATGCGCAAGCCCAGCCAGATTCCCGCGCTTGCGCGCACCGCGCTCGACGCGCGCACAGCCGAGAGGGCCTTGCGCCGCGGCCGACGCTTGCTGGGCGCGGGCCTCGGCTTCCCCTATTTCATCGAGGCTGCGCTCGACACCCTCGTGGCAGTCGAAGCGAGCTGAAGTCCCCGCCGGACGGTCTGCCCTGCCCTACCGTTGGCAGCGTTGCATCGCCTTCGTCCCGACCCGTGCGTGGCGGCATGCGATGCCGCTTGGAACATGCTAGGTTCGCAACGCGCGAGTCCAATTGCTTCGACAATTGGACGCGCCGGGTGGCCGCCCGTCGGGTTCGGGAAGCGGAACGCAGTTCGGAGGTGAATGATGACCGTCGCTCCGGGACGATCTGCGGGCAGTCCGGCCGCCGGCGGCACCGATCTTGAGACCATCCCGATCGAGCAGGTGCTGTCGCGACTGGAGGTGACGCCGGACAAGGGCCTTACGCAAGAGGCCGTTGGCAAGCGACTTGCCCAATACGGACCCAACGCCCTGCCCGAGCAGCAGGTGAGCCTGGCAAAGCGCGTCCTGCACTATTTCACCGGCCCGATCGCCTACATGATCGAGGCCGCCGCCATCGTATCGGCCCTTCTCGGCCGCTGGGACGACTTCTTCATCATCGCAGGCTTGCTGATATTCAACGCCGGTCTCGAATTTTGGCAGGATATGAAGGCGTCGAACGCGCTTGCGGCCTTGAAGAAGGGTCTCGCGCTCAAGGCAACGGCACGACGCGACGGTAAATATCAGACTGTTGACGCGGCGACCTTGGTCCCGGGCGACATCGTCCACATCCGCCTCGGCGTCATCGTTCCCGCCGACCTTCGCCTCGTCGGAGGCGGATACGTCCAGATCGACCAGGCTGCGCTGACGGGCGAATCGCTTCCGGTCGCCAAGAAGCTGGGCGAGGAGGCGTATTCGGGCAGCGTCGTCAAACAGGGGGAGATGGACGCGGTGGTGATCGCCACCGGCGCCAACACGTTTTTCGGGCGCACCGCCAAGCTGGTGGCCGGCGCCGGGGCAATGAGCCACACGCAGAAGGCGATGCTGCAGATCGGAAACTTCCTGATCGCGCTCGCCGTGGCTCTTGCTTTGATCATGGTGGCGGTGCGCGTCTATCGGGAAATCGTCGTCGCCGACCATTGGGGACTGGCGGATGCATTGAACATCCTGCAATTCGTGTTGATCCTGCTGGTTGCTTCGATCCCGGTTGCGATGCCCGCGGTGTTCTCGATCACCATGGCGCTGGGCGCGCTCGCGCTGTCCAAGGAGAAGGCGATCGTATCGCGGCTCGCCGCCATCGAGGAAATGGCCGGCGTCGATATCCTGTGCTCGGACAAGACCGGCACGCTGACCAAGAACCAGCTCACCGTGGGCGAGCCGATCCTGATCGCGGCCAAGACTGCACAGGAGGTCGTGCTCGCCGGCGCGCTCGCCTCCAAAGCCGACGACCGCGATGCCATCGACAGCGCGGTCATCGCGGCGCTCAAGGACGCCCACGCGCTGCAGGCCTACCGTGAGACCAACTTCGTTCCATTCGATCCGGTATCGAAACGCACGCAGGCGACCGTTGCCGACGCACAGGGAACGACGTTCACGGTCGCCAAAGGCGCCCCGCAGGCGATCATCGCCCTCGCGCAGCCGGCGCCCGACGTGACCGCCAGGGTTGAAAAGGCCGTCGCCGATCTTGCCGAACGAGGCTATCGCGCCCTCGCCGTCGCGCGCTCCGACGACGCCGGCACGACATGGGCGTTCCTCGGCATCCTGCCGATGTTCGATCCGCCCCGCGATGATTCCAAAGCGACGATCGAACAAGCCGAAAGCAAGGGCGTGCGCATCAAGATGGTGACCGGAGACGACACCGCCATCGCGCGCGAGACCGCCCGTCAGCTCGGGCTCGGCACCAACATCCTTCCGGCCGCCGAGATTTTTCCGCTGCACATGGACCCGAACAATGTGCCGCCCCGGATCGCGGACGCAATCGAGGCCGCCGACGGCTTCGCGCGGGTTTTCCCCGAGCACAAATATGCGATCGTGAAGGCCCTGCAGGAGCGCGGCCATCTCGTCGCGATGACCGGCGACGGCGTGAACGACGCGCCGGCCTTGAAGCAGGCGGATTGCGGGACGGCGGTTTCCGGCGCGACCGACGCGGCGCGCGGCGCCGCCGCCCTGATCCTGACCGCGCCGGGTCTTTCGGTGATCAACAATGCCATCGACGAAGCGCGGCGCATTTTCGGTCGTATCACCAGCTACACGATCTATCGTGTGGCGCTGACCATGGACATCATGTTTCTGGTGGTTCTCTCGACCATCTTTCTCGCCTTTCAGCCGCTCACCGCGATCAT
The DNA here is from genome assembly GCA_963827585.1 of uncultured Alphaproteobacteria bacterium. GTDB lineage: Bacteria > Pseudomonadota > Alphaproteobacteria > Rhizobiales > Xanthobacteraceae > VAZQ01. The sequence goes on along the minus strand of CAWHCK010000059.1, from coordinate 313,644 downwards.
GATCGTGATCATGTCATTGCTGGACGATGTCCCGATCATGACGATCGCGTACGACAACACGCCGGTGTCGGAGCGTCCGATTCGATGGCACATGCCGCATCTCCTGGGCGTGGCGGCAGCGCTCGGCCTGGTCTCGGTGGCACAATCGTTCGGGCTCTTGCTGATCGGAATGGAGGTGCTCTCCCATCCGGCGCATCAGCAGTATTTCGGGCTGTTCGACCGCAGCCAATTGCAGTCGGTGATGTTCCTGCAACTGGTCGCCGGCGGCCACCTCCTCCTGTTCGTGACGCGCACCGACAGGTGGTTCTTCATGCCGCCGCATCCGGCGCGACCGCTCCTGCTCGCCATCGTGCTCACGCAGATCCTGGCCGTCCTCATGTGCGGACTCGGCTGGCTCGTTCCGTCCATACCGTGGACGCTGATCGGCTGGGTTTGGCTTTACAACCTGGCGTGGCTGTTTGTTCTCGGCGCCGCGCGCCTGGCGACCGAGGCATTGCTCGCCGGCCGCACCGCGCGCTGGGCAAGGAGCGTCGAACTGGTCAGCGAGCAACTACGGCCCAACGTCGCGATCACGGAGCGACGCTAGAGCATGATCCGGAAAAGTGGGTACCGGTTTTCCGAAAAGACCATGCTCAAACAAAGAGCTAGAGCGTGATTGCTACTCAACCTAAAGCAATCACGCTCTAGATGCCGTGTCCCCGCGCCTCGAGGACTCCACCATGGACTATCGCGAGCACCTGATCGTCAAGCCCGGGCAGAAAGTGCGGCTCAAGGCCATCGATCCCGGCTACCACGGCAAGGATGAGAGCCACGCAACCGCCGCGCCGGAGATCGAGCGCTATCTGGCGCGGATGGCTGCCCTGCAAGAGGTGCTTTATGCCGAGCGAAAGCACGCCCTGCTGATCGTTCTGCAGGGCATCGACGCCGCGGGCAAGGACGGCGTGTGCTGGCACGTCGTCAAGGGCATGAATCCCCAGGGCTGCAGCGTCGTCGGATTCAAGCAGCCGTCGGAAGCGGAACGCGCCCATGATTTCCTGTGGCGCATCCATTCGCACACGCCGGCGCTCGGTCATGCCACCGTCTTCAACCGGTCGCATTACGAGGACGTGCTGGTCGTGCGCGTTCACAAGCTCGTGCCGAAGGAAATCTGGGAGCAGCGGTACGATCTCATCAATGAGTTCGAATCGATGCTCGTGCTCAACAATACGAGCGTCCTGAAGTTCTTTCTCTACATCTCCAAGGATGAGCAATTGCAACGGTTCAAGCAGCGCCTCGACGATCCCGCCCGCCAATGGAAGATCAGTGATGCGGACTACAAGGAGCGCGACTTCTGGGACGACTACACGTCCGCGTACGAGGACATGCTCTCGAAGTGCTCGACCAAGCACGCTCCCTGGTACGTCATTCCATCCAACCACAAATGGTTCCGCAATCTCGCGGTCTCGCAGATCATCTGCGCCACGCTCGAGGACATGGGCATGAAGATGCCGCAGCCCTCCGTCGATATCGCTTCGATCAAGGCGCTGTATCACCGGGCCGCGACGGAACAGGCCAAGCGCCGTTAGGGGACATGGCGCTCGATCCCGGGCGCACGAGCCCGAGACCGCCCCATGGACGTCACCGTCGTCACCCCAAACTAGCTGTCGACCCCGTCACTCGTACTGCGCGGTCTGAGCCGTCACGGCGCTCTGCGCAGGCTTTGCGGGCCCGGCCGTCTCCTTGTTCGCCGGCATCAGCATGCGGGCCAGCGTCGGGATCACCAGCAGGCTGCAGATCGGAGAGAGCAGCATGCCGCCCACCACCACGCAGGCGAGCGGCTGCTGCACCTGCGCCCCGATGCCGGTCGATATCGCCGCCGGCACGAGGCCGATGCACGCGGACAGGCCGGTCATGAAGATTTGCCGCATCCGGGTTTGTCCGGCGAGGATGATCGCCTCGTCCCGTGGCAGGCCCTCCTCCAGGTTCTTGCGGATGTAGGACACGAGCAGGATCCCGTCCATCGACGAGACGCCGAACAGCGAGATGAATCCGATCGCGGCCGAGATGCTGAAATTGAGCTCGGCGACGTAGAGCCCGAGAATGCCGCCCGCCACCGCGAAGGGAATGCCGGCGAGCGCGAGCAGGCTGTCCCTGATGGAATTGAACAGGCTGTAGAGCAGCATCATGATCAAGATCAGGCTGAGCGGCACGATGATGGCAAGCCGCTTTTGCGCTTCCACCATTGCGCCGAACTCACCGGTCCAATCCATGCGATAGCCCGCCGGCAGCGGCATCTTCTCGGCGACGACCGCTTGCGCCTCGGCAACGGTCGAGCCGAGATCGCGGCCGCGCACGCTGTATTTGACCGGAACGAAGCGCTGGTTGTTCTCGCGGTAGATGTAGGCGGCGCCGGTCTCGAGCTTCACCTCGCCGAGCTCGCCGAGCGCAATATAGGCGGTCGGCCCTCTGGAATCGTTGTTCGGCAGCGCGACGGGAATGGCCCGGATGGCGTCGATGCTGCGCCGGTATTCCGGCGCAAAGCGCACGGTAAGGGCGAAATTCATCTCGCCCTCGTACACCCGGGTGACCTCCTGGCCGCCGATTGCCGCCTGCACGACCGAGTTGATGTCGGCGACCGAGAATCCGTAGCGGGCCGCCTTCTCGCGATTGATCTTGATGATGAGATTGGGCTGACCCAGCAGGCTGAACCCGCCCGGATTGGTCACGCCCGGCACGGTCGCGATTTCCGTCTTCAGGGACTTGGACAAGCGCTCCAATTCGACGAGATCGCGGCCGAAAATCTTGACCGAATTCTCGCCCTTCACCCCCGAGACCGCCTCCTCGATATTGTCCTGGATGTATTGCGAGAAATTGAAGTCGACGCCGACGAACTCGCGCCGGAGCTGCTGGCCCATCTGCTTGACCATGTCCTCCTTGGTCAGGCCCTGCGGCCATTCCTCGCGCGGCTTCAACGGCACGAAGAACTCCGCCACGAAGGAGCCGTCGGGATCGGTACCGTCTTCGCCGCGGCCCTGCTCGGTGACCACGGTACGCACGGGCGGATAGCTCTTGATGACGTTGCGCATGCGCGCCACGGCCTCCATTCCGGCGTCGAGCGTGATGGTGGGTGGAAGCAGCGCTCGGATCCAGAGATTGCCTTCTTCCAGCTTGGGCAGGAACTCGGTGCCGAGCCGCAGGCCGAGCACGCTGCAGACCGCCAGGAACGCGACCGCGATCGTCGCCGCGATCCGGTAATGGCGCACGGCGCGCGGCAGAACGAACTCGTAGACCTTGCGAATATACCGCACGAGGATCGTCTCGACTTCCTCCACCCGCGCCGGCAGCAGGATCGACGCCAACACCGGAGTCACGGTGAAGGTGGCGATGACCGCACCGATCAGGGCATAGGCATAGGTGCGCGACATCGGCCCGAAGATCTGACCCTCCACGCCCTGCATGGTGAACAGCGGGAGAAAGGCGGCGATGGTGATGATGACCGAGAAGAAGATCGGCTTGTCGACCTCCACCGCGGCATTCAGGATCCGGCGCAGCTTGTCGGTCCGCTTCTCGTCGGGGATGGCGGTTTCCGCCGGCTCGTCGTGGGCGAGATGACGAAAGATGTTCTCGACCATGATGACGGTGGCATCGACGATGATGCCGAGATCGATTGCGCCGACGGAAAGCAGGTTGGCGGATTCCCCTCGCAGCACCGTGATGATCACGGCCAGGAACAAGGCCACCGGGATGGTCGCCGAAACGATCAGGGCGCAGCGCAGATTCCCCAGAAACACCCACTGAATGAGAAATATCAGCGCGATGCCGAAGAACATATTGTGCAGCACGGTATTTATGGTGACGGCAACCAGGTCGCCGCGGTCGTAGAACGGCTCGACTTTCACGCCCGGCGGCAGCGTTCCGTCCGTGTTGATGCGATGGATCGCCGCACGCACGCGCGCCACCATCTCCGACGTGCGCTCGAACTTCTGCATGAGGACGATGCCGGTGACGATGTCCGTCACCTCGTCGCGCCCGGCGATTCCGAGCCGCGGCGTGAAGCCGATCTGAACGTTGGCCACGTCCGAGAGCAGCACCGGCACGCCGCCCTGTTGCGTGAGCACGATATTGCGGATGTCCTGCAGCGTGCCCACGACGCCGATGCCGCGTACCGTGATCGACTGCTCGCCGACCGCGATGGTCCGGCCACCGACATTGGAGTTGCCGGCCGAGATCGCGCTGATGATCTGCGGCAGGGTCAAGCCGTGGGCGATCATGCGATTGAGATCGATCTCGACCTGAAATTCCTTGGTCTTGCCGCCCAGCACCAGGACATCGGCCACGCCGGGCACGATGCGCAGCCTGCGCTCCACCACCCAGTCCTGCAGCGTCTTGAGCTGCATGACGTCCATGTCGGGCGGGCCTTTGAGCTGATAGCGGAAGATTTCGCTGATGCCGCCCGCCGGCGAGATCACCGGCTGCACGCCGGGCGGAAGGGCGGCGTCCTTGAGGCGATTGAGCGTCTGCTGCCGGACGAAGTAATAGTCGCGGCCGTATTCGAACTGGATGCGGATGAAGCTCAGCGCATAGACGGTGTTGGATCGGAGGTACTTCAGGCCCGGCGTGCTGGCGATGGCGATTTCGATCGGGATGGTGACGTAACGTTCCATCTCTTCCGGCGACTGACCCGGATACTGGGCGATGATTTCGACGATCGGGGGCGCCGGATCGGGGTAGGCCTCGATGTTGAGGACGGTGAAGGCGGCATAGCCGAGCGCCACGAACGCCGCGAAGCTGATCAGCACCAGCGGCCGGCGCGACAGACAAAAGGCGATCAGCCTAGGCAGCATGGATGCACCGGGTCAGGACATCGACGCGGACGCGCAAGTCGACGGCGCGCCGGGTCGGCGGGTAACAGCGGCGCAGTCGTGGATCACTGCCGCCACTCATTTTCCACGAAGATCACGCCGCGCCCGGCGACGAGCTCTCCGACCCCGAGGCCCTCCCGGATCTGCACCCGACCCTCCTGCTCGATCCCGAGCTTCACCTTGCGTCGCCGGAACAGCATGGGCTCCTCTTCCACCCACACGACGGCAATATCGCTGTCCCGGATCACGGCCTCGACCGGCACCGCGGGCGAGGGCTCGTCGGGTCCGGTCGCGATCTTGAAGCTGGCGAACATCTCCGACTTGAGCGCACCGTCGGGATTGGGCACCTCGGAGCGCACGACCACGCGTCGGGTCGTCACCTCGGTCGCGGCGCTGATCGCCGTGACCCGCGCCTTGAATACGCGGCCCGGCAGGGCGGCGACCTTGATCTCCACCTCCTGGCCCAGTCGTATGAATGGGATATCGTTCTCGGGCACCTGCGCCTTCAACCACATGGTGGAGAGGTCGGCGATGGTGTAGAGCGCCTCGCCGTTGTCGTTGCGTACATATTGGCCCGGGCCGACCTTGCGCGCGATGACGGTGCCCTCGATCGGTGCCGGAATCGGCGTCGCACGCCTGACCAGGCCTTTCTCTTTCAACGCCGTGACCTCCTCGTCGCTGAAGCCGACGATACGCAGCCGGACCCGTGCGGCTTCGAGCGCGGTTTCCGCCGAGCGCATGTCATTCTGGGCGCCGACGAGCTGGGCCTGCGCCTGCTGCCATTCCTTGAGCGCCGCAGCCTTGCCTTCGTAAAGGTCCTTGAACCGCTTCTCGACGATCTGCGCGAGATCGAGCTGGGAGCGCGCCTTGTTCGTGGCAGTGAGGGCGGCGATGAAATCGTTCTGCGGCTGCACCACTTCGGGACTGTCGATTTCGAACAGCGGATCGCCACGGTTTACCTTGTCGCCGATCTTGGCCATCAGCCGGGTCACGCGGCCGGGAAACGGCGTCAGGACGGCGGTGCTGGTATCCTCATTGTAGGCAATCTGACCAATCGCAAATCTGAGGACGCGAAATGGATAGAGCTCGGCCTTGATGATGCCGATCTGATGCATCTGATCGGCGGTCACCCGAACGCCGTCGCGGGTTTTGCGCGCCTCCTGGGCCTCGACCTCGGCCGAGGCCATGAGACTGAGCTTGAGCGCTGCGAGCACAAGCGCTGCGCCCACACACGTCAGTGCAGCACGGGCCGCGCGCCGCGCCGGCGGTGCGCACGTGGAACGACACAGCGTCACGTGTTTTACTCGAGTCCGGGTGAATCACCTGCCTATGGCCCCTTGGCGGCATTGCATATCAGGTCGACGCGCGGTGAGAAAGCGCGCCGGAACGCCCGCATCGCCGCAGTGCCGCCCCATTCCGGCCGTTTCGTTGCGGGATGAGCGGGTGGGACGTCGCTCTTGCACGGTTTTGTTGGATTTCCTGCATGGCCGGCGCGACCCTCCTGCCAATGGCGAGCGCGCGCGCACAGAGCCCGGCCTCGACGGTTTGCCGGTTCGAGGCCGCCGGCACAGGAAAAGTTCGTGCGATCACCGACGGCCGGAGCTTCATCCTCGATGACGGGCGCGAGATTCGCCTCGCCGGCATTGAAGTCCCGCTCCCGCCCGGGCCCGGCGAATCCGGGGCGCGAGCCGAGGCCGGTCTCGCCGCCCGACAGGCGCTTGAAGCGATCCTGTCAGGTCAAGGCGTCGAGCTTCGTCAAAACGGTGCGGCCGCGGATCGCTACGGCCGGACGCCCGCGCTGGTCTACGTTGTCCGAGACGGTTCTCGGCAATCGGTCGTGCACGAGATGCTGGCCCGGGGCTTCGCCCGGGTTTCGGCCCATGTCGGGGACCGGCCCTGCGCCGAGGAGCTGCTGGCGCGCGAGCGCGCGGCGCGCCAAGCCAAGCTTGGCCTCTGGCGCGAACCGTATTATGCCATCGTGACAGCCGAGAGTTGGGCTGAGCTTATCGCCGAACGCGGCCATTTCACGGTGGTGGAAGGTAAGGTGTCGTCGGTCCGCGAGAGCGGAGGCACGATATATGTGAACTTCGGTCGGAGATGGTCGCAGGCCCTCACGGTCACCATCTTGAAGCGCCATGAGCGTAGCTTCACGGCCGCCGGCATGGAGCCCAAGCGGCTCGAAAACCGCCGCGTCCGGGTGCGCGGATGGGTGGAGGACCGCAACGGACCCCGGATCGAGGCCACCCGCCCCGAGCAGATCGAAATCGCCGAAGGGAACTGACGGAACTCGAAGAGCGCCATCGTGGACGCCGAAGTCAGACAGCCGAACGTTCCCGGACCGCGATGCCGCCGGCTGGCGCTCGTCGTCGTATTCGGCCTGGCACTCGCGGGCTGCAGCTCGTCGCTGCTTTCGGTCGGCGCGCCACCGGGGTCGCTGCCGGAGGCGCAGCGGCAGGTCCAGCAGCAACAACCGCGGCCGCCGCAACCGTCATCCGCCACCCCTCGCGAGCATCAACGCATCCTTGCCGCCTATAGCGGCGCCTACGAGGACCCAAAGCTCGAAGCCCTGCTCAACCAGACGGTCGCGAAGCTCGTGGCGGCATCCGAGCGGCCCGATCTGCCCTACCACGTCACGATCCTCAATTCGGCGGCGGTCAACGCCTTCGCGCTGCCGACCGGGCAGCTCTATGTGACGCGGGGACTGATCGCGCTTGCGAGCGATACGTCCGAGCTCGCCTCGGTGTTGTCACACGAAATGTCGCACGTGATCGCGCGCCATGCGGCGATCCGCGAAGACCAGGCGCGCCAGGTAGCGCTGGTGAGCCGCGTCGTGCAGGACGTGCTGAGCGATCCGGAAACGGGAGCGCTCGCGCTGGCGAAATCCAAGATCGCGCTCGCGAGCTTCTCACGCGCGCAGGAATTCGAGGCGGACGGGATCGGTGTCGGCATCGCCGCGCGCGCCGGCTACGACCCTTACGGCGCCGTGCGCTTTCTCACCTCGATGGGGCGCAATGCCGAGCTCAAGGCGAGCCCCAGCCAATCGCACATCGACCCGCGCTCGCCCGACTTCCTCTCGTCCCATCCGGCGACGCCCGAACGCATCAAGAATGCGCAGGCCAATGCACGCCAGTTCAGCGCTCCCGGCGCCGGCGAGCGCGACAAGGTGGCCTATCTCGCCGGCATCGACGGCCTGGTCTACGGCGAGGACCCGAGCGAAGGCTTCGTGCGCGGCCGCCGGTTCCTGCATCCCAAGCTCGGCTTCACCTTTCTTGCGCCCGAGGGGTTTGTCCTCGACAACACCGCGCAGGCGGTTCTCGGGGTCAAGGAGGGCGGCGGCCAGGCCCTGCGGCTCGACGTCGTGCGCGTGCCCGCGGAACAGACGCTCGCCGACTATCTCAATTCCGGATGGATCGAGAATATCGATCCCAAATCCGTCGAGGATGTCACCATCAACGGGCTGCCGGCGGCGACCGCCACCGCCAAGGGCGACCAATGGACGTTTCGGCTCTACGCGGTGCGGTTCGGCAGCGACGTCTATCGCTTCATCTTCGCGTCGAAGCGCACGACCGCTGACATCGATCGCGGGTTCCGCGAATCCGTCGGCACCTTCCGCCGCATGACGTTGGCGGAAAGCCAGGCGGCTAAGCCGCTGCACATCAAGGTCGTGACCGTCGAGCCCGGCGAAACGGTGGAGCGCCTCGCGAGCCGCATGGCGATCCACGACCGCGCGGTCGAGCGCTTTCGCGTCCTCAACGGCCTCGCTCCCAACGAGCGTGTCAATCCCGGCGACCGGGTGAAGATCGTGGCCGAGTGACCCGTTCCGGGTGGGACACTGCCCGTCTCGAATCTGGATCAATCTCTTACCGGGCCCAGCCTTGACATTCGCGCCGAGGTCGGGCGCGATGTTGCGGCTGATCATTTCGCACCGACGCATCGGCATCGACCGCGAGAGCGTTGCCGTCCGATATCGTGACCGCGTGTCGAAGCGAACTGGGCCCGCCAACGAGTTCGAAAACGACCGCGCAAGTCTCATGGGGAGGGCGCGATGGTGCTGTTGCTGCGGAACCGACCGTTGGGCCGGGCCCATAACGCAGCCGCCGTCGGTTGACCATGGCCGGCACCGAAGCTGTCCTGCTTCTTGCGTTACAGGCGATTCTGAGCGGGATTCTCGTCGGCGGCGTCTACGGCGTCCTGTCGGTCGGATTGAGTCTCGCGTTCGGCGTGATGCGGATCGTCAATTTCGCGCATGGCGAGCTGGTGATGTACGGCATGTATGCCGGCGTGATCGCGTCGAGCAATTTCGGAATCGACCCGCTCTTGATCCTGCCGCTCAGCTTTCTGCTGCTGGCCCTCGTTGGCGCAGCGCAGTATCAGATCGTGTTTCGCCACTTCGTCGGTCATGCCACGCTGCAGCAGCTGTTGGCGGCCATCGGCTGCGCGCTCGTGCTGCAGATGATCGCCCAGCTCATCTTCGGAGCCGACGCTCGGACGGCGACGTCCGCGTTCACCGGCCAGTACATCGTGTTCGGGCCGTTCTTCCTGTCGCAGGCGCAAATCGTGGCATTCTCCGTGGCGGTTGCCGCGACGCTCGGGGTCGAGCTGATGCTGCGGCTCACGACCTGGGGCAAGGCGGTGCGCGCGGTCGCCGACGACCTCGAGGCCGCCGAAGTCGTCGGCGTCAACTCGGCATCCATCAATATCGGAGCGTTTGCGCTGGCCGCGGGCCTGGCCGGTATCGCCGGCACCGTTCTCGTCACCTACTTTCCGACCTCGCCCTCGGTCGGATTTTCGCTGATGCCGATCATCATCATCGCCACGACCATCGGCGGGCTCGGCAGCATCGGCGGGACCTTCCTGGGCGGTATCTTCTGCGGGGTGATCCAGCAGGTCACCGCGATGATGTGGAACTCGGCGTTGCAGGATGTTCCGCTCTACGTCCTGTTGCTCCTCTTCATCGCGTTCCGGCCGACGGGATTTTTCGGCGTGAGGTCGGAATAGCGATGGAAGCACCCGTAGCAATACGTGGGGCCAACGCCGCGATGACAGGGCGCATGACGGCGGGCACGCTCGCCTATTACCTGTTGCCCATCGCCATCATCGCCGCCCTGCCGCTCATCCCGTTCGTCAACAATTACATCATCGCCGCCACCGTCCGGGCGTTGATCTTCATTTCGCTCGGGCAGGCCTGGAACATCGTCGCCGGCATCGGCGGGCAATTGTCGCTCGGCCACGGCGTCTTTCTCGGGCTCGGCTGCTATACGACCGGCATTCTGTTCAACCGCTACGGCATCCCGCCCTGGATCGGCGGCTGGGCGGCCATGCTCCTTTCGCTCGCCGTCGCCTTCGTCATGGGCAGCATGACGTTGCGCATGCGCGGCGTGTTCTTCGCGCTCGCCACGGTGGCGGTGTCGCTCGCCCTGGTGCAGCTCTCGCGGCATTTCGTGGATTTGACCGGCGGCGCCGACGGGCTCGCGCTCAAATTCATCGGCAATTCACTGTGGGCGATGCAGGCACGATCGCCGGCGCCGTTCCTCTACGCCGCGCTCGCCTTCGTCGTCGCCTATTACTGGATCACACGTTGGATCCTCGCGTCGAATTTCGGGCTGGAAATGCAGGCAGTGCGCGACGACGAGGTGGCCGCGGCCGCGGCCGGCGTCGCGGTGTTCCGCACCAAGGTCCTCGGCTTCATGCTCAGCGCGGCGATGACCTCGCTCGCCGCCGTGCTCTACATGCAGTACTACATGGCGATCGATCCGGAGGCGGCATTCGGCCTCTCGCAGGCGATCCAGCTGCAACTGCCCGCGCTGCTCGGTGGGCTCGGGACCGCGCTCGGTCCGATCGTCGGGGGCGCCGTCATGGTGTTCCTGTCGGAGGTCACCAATTGGGGCTCGACCAAGATCGGCATCGAGGGCCTCGACGTCCTGGTCTACGGACTGATGCTGCTCATCGTCATTCTGCGCGCCCCGAACGGGATCGTCGGGCTGGTGTTCAAGAACGCGGTCGCGGGAGGCTCCCGGTGAACGCGCCCGCGCTCGCGCTCGAGGTGAAAGGCATTTGCCGCAATTTCGGCGGGGTGGTGGCGCTGCGGGACGTGTCATTCGCCGTGCGCGAGGGCGAGGTGGTCGGGCTCATTGGCCCCAATGGCGCCGGCAAATCCACCTTGTTCGAGATCGTCAGCGGCAATCTCTCCCCGAGCGCGGGGCGCATCAGCTATTTCGGAACGGACTGCACCACCATGCCGACCCATCTGCGGCGGCGCGCCGGCATGTGCCGGACGTTTCAGAAAGTCCGCCTGTTCGACAGCATGACCGTCGCCGAGAATATTCGGGTCGCGGCCTCGCAATGCGTTGCGCCCGGCCGCGACGTACGCGACGAAGTGGCTGCGATTCTCGTCCAGCTGCGGCTCGACGCGCAGGCGACGCGCCGCCCCGCCGAGCTCACGCTTGCCGACCGCAAGCGGGTCGAAATCGGCCGCGCGATCGCCGGAAACTGCCGCCTGCTGATGCTCGATGAAAGCCTGTCCGGGCTCACCCACGAGGAGGCGGAGCACCTGATCGCCGAAGTCCTCGTTCTCAATCGCGCGCGCGGCATCACCGTGATCGTGGTCGAGCACGTGCTCTCCGTTCTGGCGGCGATGGTGAAGCGGCTGGTGGTCTTGCACAACGCAACCGTCGTGGCCGACGGCACGCCCACCGAGATCGCCCACGATCCTGTCGTGATCGAGGCCTATCTCGGAACCAAGCAGAGCGCGCTGCGATGACGCTGCTCGCGGTGGAAAATCTCAGCGTGTCCTACGGCGACCTGTTCGCCGTGCGCGAGGTCTCGTTCGCCTTGGAGCAGGACTCGGTGTTCGTGCTGCTGGGCGCCAACGGCGCCGGCAAGACCAGCATCCTGCGCTCGATCTCCGGGCTTGTTCCGGCGCGCGCCGGCTCGATCATGGCCGCAGGCACGAGCCTGATCGGCTTGCCGCCGCATCAAGTGGCGCGAGCGGGGATTTCCCACGTCCCCGAGGGGCGGCGTATCTTTGCCCATCTGACCGTCGAGGAGAATCTGGTCGTCAGCTTTCTTGCCGATCGGGCGCCGGTCAAGCTGGCGGAGGCCTTTGCCGCGATCTACCAGCTGTTTCCCCGCCTGGCCGAGCGGCGGCGCCAGGCCGGCGGGACGCTCTCCGGCGGGGAGCAGCAGATGCTGGCCATCGGCCGCGCGATGATGAATTTCCCCAAGCTTCTGATGCTGGACGAACCTTCGCTCGGCCTGTCTCCGGTGCTCGCCGAGCTCGTGTTCGAGCGGCTCGTTGAAATCCGGCGTCAGGGAACGACCATTCTGCTGGTCGAGCAGAACGCGACGTGCCTCGAAATGGCGACCAGCGGGATCATTCTGGCGAATGGCCGCGTGGTGCTTGCGGGCGACCGGCACGCGCTTGCGGATTCGGATTTCGTCCGCCGCGCCTATCTGGGAGCATGATCGAACGCGCAACGTGGAACCGGCATGATTGAAGCAGCGCAACACGGGAGGAAAGCCATGAAGATCACGCGCAGAGCAGGACTGAAGGGATTGATGGCCGGCGCGGCGGCGGTCGCGCTGCCGGGCATCGGCCGCTCGCAGCAAGGGGACATCGTGATCGGAGCGCCCAATTCGCTGACCGGCGGGCTCGGCGAGCTCGGCACCCGCACGGTCTGGGGCCTGCAGATCGCGGCCGACCAGATCAACCGCGAAGGCGGCATCAAGTCGCTCGGCGGCGCCAAGATCAAGCTCATCCCCGCCGACACCACGTCGGAAAATCCCACCCAGGCGGCGAGCCTCACGCGGCGCATGATCGATCAGGAAGGCGCGATCATCATCGCCGGCGCCACCGCGAGCGCGATGACCTTGGCGGCGCAAGTCGAGGCGGAGAAATCGCAGGTGCCGCTGATCACGAGTTCCTACGCCGACGGCATCGTCACCCGCGGCTACAAATACACCTTCAAGCTCACGCCCCAGGGGGGCGCGATCTGGAACTGGTCGATGTCGAGCGCCTACGAGATGTGGAAGGCGTCGAAGGGCGGCCCGCCGAAGACGGCGGCGATCTTCATGAGCAATGACGCCGTCGGCCTGATCGTGCAGAAGCAGCTTCCCGAGCATGCCAAGACCCTCAATCTCGAGGTGCCGTTCTCGACCGGTTTCCAGATGGGGCTTTCCGACCCGTCGGTCGCGGTGGCGCCGGTGCTGCGATACAAGCCCGACATGCTCTTCCTCGGCGGCTTCACCAACGACCTCATCCTGATCGTCAAGGCATTGCGCGGGGTGGGCGCGAACCTGCCGATCTTCGGCGCCGGCCCCGCCGGCGCCAACTCGATCGGCAAAGGCCTGGGCGCGGCGGCGGACCGCTTCTTTGCGCCGATGACCTGGAATTGGGACCTTCCCGTTACCGGCAACAAGGAGTTCGTGGCTGCCTACAAGGCCGCCTACCCGACCCAGCCCTATCCGCCGGCCGCCGAAATGCTCGGCCAAGGCTATGTGACCGGCCTGATCATTCGCCAGGCGCTGGAAAAGGCCGCGAGCCGGGATCCGCAGAAGATCCGCGACGTCATCGCCAACACCGAGTTCACCGGGCTGCCGTTCCCGGCCACCAAGGTGAAGTTCGGCGACAACGGCCTCAACGTCTACCACCAGAGCATCTTGACCGAGTGGATCAAGGGCGAGCTTCGCACGGTCTGGCCAAAGGAGGTGCAGGCGGTCCAGCCGGTGCTTTAGCCGATTCTACGCGCGCCACGTCGATCAAGCCGCCGTTTTCCTTCTCCTCGCGCGCGTTAAGGCACTCCGGCTCTTCTTCTTCACCGGCGCCGGCTTGCGTCCCTGCGTCGGGCGGCGCCAAAGCTCGCGCGTCGCCAATCGCGCGCCTTCGACGACGGCACGCAGTTTTGCCCACATGATCGAGGGATGGACCCGGCGCGTGAACGGCCCCTGCGCGAAGCCGCAATCGGTGCTCGCGATCACGTTCTCACGCCCCACCAGCCTGGCCAGCCGGACGATGCGCTCGGCGACGAGTTCGGGGTGCTCGACCACGTTGGTGGAGTGACTGACGAGGCCGGGAACGAGCACCCTTCCTTTCGGCAGCTTGACCTTCTCCCAAACACGCCATTCGTGCTCGTGTCGCGGATTGGCCATTTCGAGCGAGTAGCCGCCGACGCGTATTTTCAGCACCAGGTCGATGATGTCCTTGATCGCGACATCGTTGGTGTGCGGACCGTTCCAGCTCCCCCAACAGAGATGATAGCGCGACTGCTCCTCGGGAATGCCTTGCAAGGCATAATTCACGGCCTCGACGCGAACGGCCGCCCATTTCCGGTAGTCGGCGAGCGAGCGCGGGGGAACCATGACGTCATAGCTGCTGGCCAGGAACGCGTCGTCGATCTGGACGATCAAACCGGCCTCGACGATCGCCTTGTATTCCTCGCGCAGCGCCGCCGCGATCGCAAACAGCGCCTCCTCTTCGTTGCGATAGTGCTCATCCTTGCGAGCGGGCGCGACGCTCGCCGGCGCGACGACCGGAAGGAAACCGTGCTGCACGCCGGCCTGCCTCATCGCCGCCTTGAGATTGGCGATGTCGCGCTGCAGCGGCTGCTGCCCGATATAAGCGATGGGACCGGTGATCACCCAGGTTCCGAGCTGCCCCGACTCCTTGCCCATCCCCGCAAAGCCCTGCGCCGCCTCGTACTCGTCGTAAAACTCCGTGAAGTCCTTGCGATCCTTGCCGGCGATCGCGGGCCGGAAACCCGCGCTGTCGTCCAGGCGTTCCTCGAATCCCGAAATCCGCTCCAGCACATAGCGGGACCAGCTGATCGACTTGCCGAATTCACCGTCGCTGACGATGTCGATGCCGACCTCGGCCTGTCCCTTGACCACCTCGGCGACGGAGCGTCGAAGACATTCCTCATAGGCTCCGGCATCGTACGGCTCGTGATTTTGCTGCTGCCTGAGCAAGGACGCGAGTTCGGGCGGACGAACGAGACTCCCCACGTGGGTCGTCAAAATCCGGTCTGTCGATTTCATGTCTGCCTCCTGCAGCATCGCCCATCAGTCTGCAACATCGAAGCGCCTGGCGCAAAGCCGTCACGCAATGGCGTGGGCGGGACCCCATCGATGTTCATCCCGTTCAACATCCACGACATGGCGCCGGAGACCTTGCCGGCGCGTGGCTGGACTCCATTCCATCCGGCTGCCAAACAGTCGATGGCTTGCTACGGGCACGGTGCTGCGCGGCAACCGATATCCTCTCGCATGCAAGAAGCGTTGGTGGCACATGAAGCGAAGCGAAGATCGAATCCTCACCACCCATGTCGGCAGCCTCGTCCGTCCGCAAGCGCTGCTCGAGCTCTCTGCACAAGCAACACATGACCCGCAGCGATACGAGGACCACCTCGAGACGTCCGTGGCCGAGGTCGTGCAAGCGCAGGCCAAGGTCGGGATCGACATCGTCAACGACGGGGAGTTTGGAAAATCGAGCTGGGCCAACTATGCCCTCGGGCGATTTAGCGGCTTCGAGGAGCGTCCCGATCAAATGTATCCGGCGGTCTGGCTGGGCCGGGATCGCGTCAGGTTCGCCGAGTTCATGGCCAAGGAATTCCCGCGCGGCGTGACCGGCACGCCGGGCCACGCCTGTGTCGGCCCGATCGCCTACCGGGATCGCAAGAGCATTGCGCGCGACGTTGCGAACCTAAAGTCCGCGGTCGAATCCGCGAGCGTGGAAGAGGCCTTCCTGACCGCCGTTGCGCCGGCGAGCGTCGGTTACGACGCCGCCAATGAGTACTACCCGAACGAACGCGACTACGTGTTCGCGATCGCGAATGCGCTGCGGGAGGAATACCTCGCCATCGCCGATGCCGGCCTCGTCCTCCAGGTCGACGACGCCGTGCTCGCCAACATGTACGATGCGCTCGTGCAGGAGAGCCCGCGCCGTTATCGCGAATGGGCCGAGCTGCGGATCGACGCGCTCAATCATGCCCTGAGCGGTATTCCGGAAGATCGCATCCGCTATCACGTCTGTTTCGGGAGCTGGCACGTCCCGCACGTGGCCGACGCAGCGCTCGAAGATATCGTGGACCTGATCCTCAAGGTTCGCGCCGGAGCCTATTCGATCGAAGCCGCCAATGTCCGCCACGAGCACGAGTGGCGCGTGTGGGAAAAGGCAAAGCTGCCGGAGGGAAAGATCCTGATTCCCGGCGTGGTGACGCATCACACGATCACCGTCGAGCATCCGCGCCTGGTGGCCGACCGCATCGTCACATTTGCACGCCTGGTCGGGCGCGAGAACGTGATTGCCGGCACCGATTGCGGCTTCGCCCAAACGGAGGGGATCCAGCGCGTCCACCCCTCCGTCATGTGGGCGAAGTTCGATAGTCTGGTGGAAGGCGCCCGGCTCGCGAGCCGGGAGCTCTGGCGTAGCTGATGCAACCGCTTTAGAGCATGATCCGGAAAAGTGGGTACCGGTTTTCCGAGAAGATCATGCTCAAACAAAAAGCTAGAGCGTGATTGCGACTAACCTAAAGCAATCACGCTCTAGCCGCCTCGTCCGCGCGTCACGCCCGGCCGGCCAGAATTCGCCGCAGGGTCCGAACCAGACGGTCGAATTCGATCGGCTTGGTGTCGAACTCGTCGCAGCCCGCGGCGAGCGCCTGCTCGCGGGCGCCGGCCAGCGCATGGGCGGACAGCGCGATGACCGGGATGCAGCAGGTTTGCGGATTGCTCTTGAGCCGGCGGGTGGCCTCCCAGCCGTCGATGACGGGCATTTCAAGGTCCATCAGGATGACATCCGGCTGCTCGGCAGCGGCCATCTCGCAACCCTTCTCGCCGTCCTCCGCCGTCAGAACCTCGAACTCGCCGAGCAGCTCGAGCCGCATCTTGAGCATATAGATGTTGTCATCGTTGTCTTCGATGTAAAGCACCTTGATCACGACGCTGCTTCCATCCCGGTGTTGATGTCAGCTTTCATGCGCACAAGCCGGCGGATGCGTGTGACCAGTTCATCCGGCCGAAACATGTCCTTGACCAACACGGATTGCACGCCGGAATTGAGCCGTTCGCGGTCCGTTGCATCGAGATCCCGCGCGGTGATCACGATGACGGGGATCTCCCGCCAAGCCGGCTCCTCTTGCAGGGCGGCGACGACCGCGAAGCCGTCCATTTCAGGCATCATGAGATCGAGCAAGATCATGTCCGGCCTGGTCTCGCGCATGCGGGCCAGCGCCTCTCGCCCGTTCGCGGCCTCTTGCACGATCCACTGCCGGCCGGCGAGCCAGCTGCGGATGCGACCGCGCTGGCTGTCGTCGTCCTCGACCAGCAGGATCCGTGTCGGCCGCGCCGGGGAGCGAAAGCGCCCGACCAGGCGGCGGAGCCGCTCGCGGTCGACCGGCTTGCTGAGATAACCGGCCGCACCCAGTGCGACGGCGCGCCGCGGCTCGTCCAGGATCGTCACCATGATGACCGGGATCTCCGCGAGCTCGGCATCCTGCCGCAGCGCGGCCAAGACCGACCACCCGTCGAGGTCGGGCATCATCACGTCGAGGGTAATGGCGATCGGCCGCAATTCCTTGGCGCGCCGCAATCCCTCCAAACCACCAGCTGCGGTGACGACGGAAAAGCCTTCGGCCCTGAGCTGATCGGCAATGAGCTCGCGCGCGGTGGCATCGTCGTCGACGACGAGCACGGCATCGCCAGCCGGAACTCGCAGCGCCTCGGTCGAGCCGCTCGGCATGGAATCGGCAGCGCCCGGCAGGCGGACGGTGAAGACCGAGCCCTTGCCCGGCTCGCTCGCCACCGTCACGTCGCCCCCCATCATGCGCGTGAGCTTGCGCGTGATGGCAAGCCCGAGGCCGGTTCCCCCGTAGCGCCGCGCGGTCGAGGAATCGGCCTGGGTGAAATCCTCGAACAGCTTCGCCTGCTGCTCGGCGGTCATGCCGATGCCGGTATCGGCGACGGCGAACTCGATCCAGTTGCCTCCGTCGACCACCTTTCGCAGGCGCAAGGTTACCAAGCCCTGCTTGGTGAACTTGCACGCATTGCTCAATAGGTTGAGCAGGATCTGCCGCAGCCGCATGGGATCGACCGTTAGCGACCCGAGGCCTTCCTGGCCTTCGACCACAAGGCGGTTCTTGTTCTGCTCCGCCAATTGCCGCGCGGTGCCGATCACTTCGTCGATCAGCGGGGCCAAACTCACCGATTCCGGACTGAGCTCGAGCTTGCCGGCCTCGATCTTCGAAAGGTCGAGCACCTGGTTGATGAGGCCCAGGAGATGGGTGCCGGCGCGATGCACGCGGCGCAGCGGTTCCGCCGCTTTTTCGGTCCCGAAGCGTGCCGCATTGGTGGACATCATCTCGGTGAGCCCGATGATGGCGTTGAGGGGCGTGCGCAGCTCGTGGCTCATATTGGCGAGGAATTGCGACTTGTGCTGGCTCGCCATTGCCAACTGGTGGCCTTTTTCCTCCACTTCCTTGAACAGGTTCGCGTTCTGGATCGCCAGCACGGATTGCGCCGCGAACGTCTGCAGCAGGTCGACCGTGTGCTTGGGAAACGCGCCGGGCGCCTTGCGCCGCACCACCAGCACGCCGATGATGCCCTCCGTACCCAGCAGCGGCACCACGAGAAGCGCGCGGAAGCCGGCCCGCAGCAGAATGTCCCGAGTGGCCGACGGCCCCTGCTCCCTCAAATCGGAAAACTGCACGGGCGCGCGATGCTCCGCCGCGTCCGCGATGGTTTTCTCGCCGATGCCGATGTCCTGGCGGTTGAGCTCGGCGATGAGCTCGTCGCTCATGCCGTGCGTCGCGCGCTGATGAAACTCGTCCGTTCCGGGGTCCGCCACGTAGATCGAACCGGCTTCGGTATTGGAGAGTTGAACCGCCTTGGCAACGATGGTCGACAGCACGGTCTGCAGCTCGAGGGTGGAGTTGACGGCCCGCGTCACCTCGCCAAGTGCGCGCAATTCCTCCACCGACTGCCCAAGCTCGCGGGTGCGCGCCTGCACGTCGTCGAACAGCCGGACGTTCTCGATCGCAATGACGGCCTGATCGGCAAAGGTTGTCACCAGTTCGATTTGTTTCTCGGTGAACGGCCGGACCTCACCGCGCGTCAATGCCAAAACGCCGATCGGCGTACCCTCGCGCAGAAGTGGAACGCCGAGCATGGTACGAAAGCCGCCCAATTTCTGCGCCTCCGTCCAAGTGTACTCGCTATCGACCAGAACGTCGGGGATATGAACGACCTTGCCTTCGAGCAGGACACGCCCGCTGAGCGTCCCTCGTTTCGGCTCCACGGGAAGACCTTTCACATACTCGGTGAATTCAGGCGAGAAGCCGTAGGCCTCGGCGCGATAGAAGACACCATCCCTTTGCCGAGTGATCGTGGCCTTGTCGGCCTCGCAAAGCCGCGCAGCGGATTCGACGAGGGTCTGAAGCACCGAATTGAGGTCGAACGTGGATCGGCTGATGACCTTGAGCACGTCGGCGGTCGCGGTCTGCTGCGCCAGCGACTCGCTCAGCTCGCGCGTGCGCAGCTCGACCTTCTGCTCCAGTCCCGCATAGGATTCCTGCAGCCGTCCCGCCATGTCGTTGAACTGGTCGGCGAGCACCTCCAATTCGTCGCCGGTCTTGACGGCGATGCGCTGGCTGAGATCGCCGCTGCCGATGCGCGCGGCGCCGGTCCGCAGCGCCTGGATCGGACCGACCATGCGCCCGGCGAGGAACATCCCGGCCAGCACGGCGAAGCCGAGCGCCGCCAGCAGCACCAGCCCCAGGCGCTCCAAGGCCGCACGCAGCGGCGCATACGCTTCCTCGGCCGGCAGCTCGACGAACACCAGCCAGCCCAGCGGCGCCACCGGCGCCGAGGCCGTGAGCACCTTGTGCGCTTCGATGTCTTGCGCCTCCTGCACCGGCTCGGCGTCGCCGCTGCGTGCCGCACGCACTTGCGCCAGCTTCGACATGTCGGTGTTGCGCAGCACCAGGCTGATGTCGGGATGCGCGATCAGCCGTCCCTGCGCGTCGACCACGTAGGCGTGGCCGCGCTCGCCGACCTTGATCTGGGAGACCACGTCCCAGATCAGCTTGAGGTTCACCTCGGCCACGCTCACGCCGGCATCGCGCCGGGTGCCGGCAATGGCGAGGGTCATGTAGGGCTCCGATTCGCGGCGGAAATAGACCGGCCCGTAATAGACCTTGCGCGCCACCGCTTCCGTGAACTTCGGATCGTTGGAGAAATCGGTGCCGCCGCCGACCACGTCCATGGCCAGCCGCGAGACTCGCAGCCGCTCCTTGCCGCTGGCGTCGAGCTGCGCCAGCTCGGTAATGGCGGGCACCTGACGCAACAGCCGCAACGCGTCGAAGCGGCGCTGCTCGATCGAGCCCGCCGACCACGGCAATTGTGTCGTCCAGCCGAGTTGGCTCTCGATCTCCTTGATGAACTGGCCGATCTTGGCGGCGGCGGCTTCCGCCTGTTCGCGCTGGATGCGGATCAGCGACGCCTTGTGCTCCTGATAGTAGAAGTAGACGTCGAAAATGCCGTTCGAGAGCAACGCGACACAGACGACCGCAACGAACAGCGCGACGTATTTGGTGAACAGGCGCCGGCGGGTTTTCGGAACGTGAGCTTCGACCGGCGCCTGATGCTGCGCGCCGTCGCCGGGCTGCGCCGGACGCTTCGGGGCAAAGCGCTTGACCAGATCGCGAATCCTCATCCCCACCACTGTAGCAAAGCCGGCAAAGGTCGTGGCCCGGGCCAGGATGCGGTCCCGCCTCATTCGATCACCTCGTCGGCGGTGGCGAGCAGGGCGGAAGGGATATCGACGCCGAGCGACTTGGCGGCTTTCAGGTTGATCACCAGCTCGAACTTGGTCGGCGCCTGGACCGGCAGCTCGCCGGCGCGGGCACCGCGCAAGATGCGATCCACGTAGGACGCCGCCTGGCGAAACAAATAGGGCAGTTCGACGCCGTAAGATAGCAGGCCGCCCGCCATCGGGTAGGCCCGCCCCGGATAGATCGCGGGCAGGCGCCGTTCGGCCGCCAGCGCCACGATCAGATGCCTGTGGATGCTGCTGAAGGCGTCCGGCAGCACCATCAGGCCGCCCCCGGGCTCGCGACCGAGCGCCGCGATGGCGGCTTTGATATCGGCTTCATCCCGGGTCGGGCCGGCGACCAGATCGATGTCGAGCGCGGATGCAACGGACTTGTTCCAGCGCAGGAATTGCGCACCGTAAGGCGCCGTCTCGGGATTGTAGATGGCGGTCACGCGCGCGATCCCCGGGGCAATGCCCTTGAGAATCTCCAGCCATTTGCCGCCGACCGAAAATTCGATGCTGGTGAAGCCGGTCATGTTGCGACCGGGCCGCGCCAGGCTTTCGACGAAACCGCCGGCCACCGGATCGGTGAATCCCACGAATACGATCGGTGTCGTGCGGGTTTGATCGCTGACGGCCATCGTGGTCCCGCCGCCTCCCACCACGATCACGTCGGACGCCAGATCGACGAGCTCCCTTGCCGATGCCTGCGCGCCCGCGCTTTGGGCCGCGGCCCAGCGAATGTCGATGCGGACATTGTCCTTCCAGCCGAGCTCCTCGAGCGCCTTGGTGAAGGCGGCGACATTGAGCTGCGCCTGCGGATCGGTCGCGGCGCTGCCGAGCAGCAGGCCGATCCGCCGCACCCGGCCGGCGGGCTGCTGCGCGCGCACGGAAGCGAGCGGCCACACCGCCGCGCCACCAAGAAGGCCCATGAACTCGCGCCGCCTCACTCGATCACCTTATCCCCTCCCTCGGGGGCCTCTCCGGCTTGGGCCGGTCGAGGGCAAGGCGCCTTCGCGTCCGGGTTCCGGGTTCGCAAACTTCCGCTTTTGCCCGCCCGGATCGCGTCTTTCCGTTTCACGCGGTTTTCACCGCGCGTCGAACACCCGCCAGCGTGGCCCGAGAGCCGCGTGGGGGTCCTTGGCACGGATTCTGAATCGTTCTGAATCAGCCGAGCCAGAGCCGGCGGGTCTGCAACTTGGAGTATGCGGATCGTCGGGCGACCGCGATCTTTCACGTTATAGTTGTGTGCCCCAGTGGAACCGAACGTTCACATCCGGGTCCGAGTTCGACGCTCTTGCCGCCGAAGATCACTCGTTCTGCGATGCGGCAGCCGCGGACTCGGTCAGGAGCGGGACAGCAATGAGGGTCGTCACAACCAGCACGGTGATGAGCATGCTCATGATCGATCTCCGGCTTACGGACTACCGTCCGTGGATGTTTGCATCAGCGGGAGGCCGACCGGCCAGCGCTTGCAGATCCGACTGTGCCTGCGAATCCAATCGGGATGCGCTCTCGTCATGCGAGCGGCCGTGTCAGCGCGGCTGCACCTGGCCGGCCAGGGAGGTCTTGAAAATGCTGTCGTAGAGCGCGAGCCCGACTGCCACGCGGCCCCGGGAGCAGGCCTCGCGGGCGCGCGCCATGGTCAAGAACGCCTCGTACAGGATTTCTCCTGGGACGCTTTGTGACTCGCCGTACTGCTCCATCTGCGTCACCAGTTGAACGTCGCGCTGGGCGCATTCCACGGGATAGGTCTGCGCGGCCGCCGAAGTCAGCGAGGGCGCCACAATCAGCGCAGCAAAAGTGGCGACGACGGGCTTGATCGGCTTCATGGTCGTTCTCCTGGCATCGGGCATCGCGCTTCGTTCGAAGCATGCCGCGCGTTGACGGGGGAGAGGTTGCCGCTCACGCAGCGGCAAATCGTTGAGGCAGAGTTCAATTACTCTCGGTCGGCGGACGCGAATGTGAAGAAGCTCACACAACCGACGATTCCAATCTGCATCGAGCGGCGGTGCAGTTCCGCCCGACCTCGGTACCGCTTCGAGCTGGCACGAGGTTCGACCTCGCCGCAGCAGCCGAGCGTTCACATCGACGATGGATCAAGCCTGCGCACGGCCATCATGGTGATGTCGTCGGCGGGCGACGCCTTTCCGACGAAATTCTGCACGGCTGCGGCGACGCTGCGGACGACCTCGGCGCTCGGCCGGCCGGCGGCAGCGCGCAGGACGGCTTCCAAACGGTCCTCGGTGAAGAGCTCGTCGACCGCATTGTTTGCTTCCGTCACGCCGTCGGTGAAGAGATAGATGGTCTCGCCGACGGCGAGCGAAAGCCGGCCGGTCTCGTAGGCCGCATCCGGGCGCACGCCCAGGATGATGCCCTTGCCGTCGCCGATTGCGGTCAGCCTGTCGCCGTTGAACCGATACGGGGCATTGTGCCCTGCGTTGCAGAAGGACAGCTCGCCGGTCGCAGGCACCAGCATGGCGAAGAACAGCGTGACGAACATCATGTCGCCGTTGTCCTGGCAGAGCTCGCGGTTCACGCGCGCAATGATGTCGGCCGGCCGCGCCGCCCCCTTCCGCGGGCGCATCAGCTCGGTGATGATGCGGATCAGACTTTTCGCCCGTGCCATGAACAAGGCCGCGGGCATGCCTTTTCCCGAGACGTCGCCGACCAGAAAGCACAGCGTTCCGTCCTCGGTCGTGAAGAAATCGTAGAGATCGCCGCCCACCTCCCGCGCCGGCTCCATGCTCGCGCATAGGTCGATGGGGAAGTCCGCGGTCGGGGTCGGAAAGGACTGCGGCACCATCGACATCTGCAGCTTGCGCGCGGCCTTGATCTCCTCCTCCAGACGGGCGAGGTGGGCGTTGACTTCATCCCGCAGCCGCTTTTTCTCGAGAGTGGCTCCCAAGCGTGCCTGCAGCAGCACCGGATTGAAGGGCTTGAGCAGATAATCGACCGCCCCGAGCTCGATACAGCGAACCACGCTGGTCATCTCGTTGAGCGCCGAGATCATGATCACGGGGAGATCGCGCAGCCTTGCCTGGTCCTTGATCCATGTCAGCACCTGATAGCCGTCGACCTTCGGCATCATCACGTCGAGCAGCACGAGGTCGAAGCTCGCGGCCTCGAGGCACGCGATCGCCTCCTCGCCGTCCTGCGCGGTCTCGATGTTGGTGTAGCCCTCGAGATCGAGATGCAGCGTGAGCGTGTAACGATTGTCGTCGTTGTCGTCGACGACTAGGATGCGTGGCCCCTCTCCTGTTGCGCGCTTGTCGGCCACAGCTTTTTTTCCGGTCAGTGCGGGAGACGGAACTCTAGCACGCACCGGCGATTCTTGGCGGGCTCCAGGGCAACCCGGCGCAGGGGCGGTGGGGCCGGGCACCGTTTTGCGCTGCGTCATCGCGGACCCGCGCTGCTCCGTCCGCCGGTCCGGGCCTCGCAAACGGCCCCGTCGATGCGGCGGCGACCGGCGCCGAAACGCGCATAGGCGGGCAGCGCGGGCATGAATCGTTCTGAATTCTTCTGAGCGGAAGCGCCTTCGGCATTCCACGGCAGTACGAATGCGGGTATGACAGCTGCGCAGGCCGGGGCCAGCCTGACGGGTCGGGTGGTTGCATGGACATTGCCGTCGAGGATCTCGCAGGGGGTATCACGAAAATCGTTCTCCGCGGCCGCTTCGACACCACCGGAGCCGTCGTGGTCGAGTTGCCGTTCAACAAGATCGTCACCGAAAAGAGTCGGGTCATGGTCGATCTCTCGGACGTGAGCTTCCTCGCGTCCTACGCCCTTCGCGTGCTGCTGGTCGGCGCCAAGATCGCCCATGGCAAAGGCGGCAGGCTGGTCCTCCTGTGCCCCGACAACAACGTCGCCAAGGTGCTCGCGACCGCTCGAGCGGACGCGCTGATTCCGATTCATCGAAGTGAAGGCGCTGCGGCAGCCGCCCTGGCGTCCTGACGATGATGGCGCGCGCGGAGACGAAACGCCTGGTGTTGCGCAACGATCTCGCGGAACTGACACGCTTGGCCGGATGGATCGAAGGCTGGGCGCAGCAGGGCGTATCGCCCGATATATCGTTCGCCGTCCAGCTTTGCCTCGAGGAAGCCGTCGCCAATGTCATCATGTATGGCGCTGGCAGGGACGATCGACTGGAGATTGCGGTCGAGCTCGAGCGCAATGGCGGAGCGCTGGTCGCCCGGATCGAGGACAACGGCCGGCTTTTCGATCCGACCCAGGTTCCGCCGCCGCCTGCCGTGACGTCACTCGATCACGCCGACGCCGGCCATTTCGGCATCCATCTCATGCGCAGCTTCGCCACCGGCATGCATTATGAGCGCCGAAACGGCCGCAATCGGCTCACTCTTCGCTTCCTCGAGTCGCAGGCAGCTTCACCGCGGCCGGGATGATGCCGATGACCGAAGCGTTCGTGTTCGGACCATTCCGCTTGTTGGTCGAGCGGCGCGAGCTGCTGGCCCATGGTGTGCCCGTCACACTCGGCCAGCGCGCCTTCGAAATCCTGCTGATGCTGGTGAACCGCCACGGCCAGCTGGTGACCAAGGACGAACTCATGGCCGAGATTTGGCCCGGGGTCGTGGTGGAGGAAAACAACATTCAGGTCCACGTTTCCGCGCTGCGCAAGGTGCTGGGCACGGCCGCCGACGGCGAGCGCTATCTGCTCACCGTCGCCGGGCGAGGCTATCGCTTCGTGGCAGCGGTGCAACGCGAGCGCGCTGATTCGCACGCGAATGCCGGCCCCAGCCCGGTACCGGCGCGTTCCGCGAGCACCCCTGCCGCCAGCAACAATCTTCCGCAGCAGCCGACCGGCTTGATCGGACGCGAAGCTGAGCTCGCGGACATCAAGGCGCGCCTCACCAGCCATCGTCTGGTGACGCTGACGGGGACGGGCGGTGTCGGCAAGACGCGGCTTGCGATCGAGGCAGGCAGCAGCGTCCTCGACCGCTATCCGGACGGCGTATGGCTCGCCGAGCTCGCCCCGCTCAATGATGCGCAGCTGGTCACGTCCATCATCGCCGACGTCCTGGACATCAGCCTCAGCGCTGCCGCCGGCGCGACCGAGACCTTGACGTCGGCGCTCAAGGCCAAGCAGCTCCTGCTGATCGTCGACAATTGCGAGCATGTGATTGCCGAAGCCGCGCGCGTGGTCGAAGCGCTCATGCGCCACTGCCCGCGCGTCTCGATCCTGGCATCGAGCCGCGAACGGATGGCGATCGCGGGAGAGACCGTCGTCCGCGTCCCGTCATTGCCGACGCCGCAGGCGAGCGCCGAATTGACCGCGGCGAGCGCGCGTGAATACGCCGCGGTGCGGCTGTTCGTGGAGCGGGCAAGCGCGCTCGGGCATGGATTTTCCCTCACCGACGCCAATGCCGCCATGGTCGGATCGATTTGCCAAAGGCTCGATGGGATCCCGCTGGCAATCGAACTGGCGGTGCCGCGGCTCAAGGTGCTGTCGGTGCAACAACTTGCCCGTGGGCTCGACGAGCGCTTCCGTGTTCTCACCGGAGGAAGCCGCACGGCATTGCCGCGTCAACAGACGCTGCATGCGCTCATCGATTGGAGCTACGACCTCCTGAGCGATGCGGAGAAGCTATTGCTCGGACGGCTATCGGTTTTCCTGGGCGCCACCAGCCTCCCCTCGATCGCGGCCGTCGTCGAGAGCGCTGAGATCCCGCAGGCGCAGGTCGGCGATCTGCTGCTCTCGCTGGTCGAAAAATCCCTGGCGCATGCCGACCCGACCGGCAGCGAGACGCGATATCGTTTGCTCGAATCGACACGGTACTACGCGTCCGAGAAGCTTGCCGATGCGCCGCGATATTCAACGGCGGCATGCCGAGCATTTTGCTGTCCGGCTCGCACAGGCCACGGCGGCCTGGGAGACCACTCCGACGCAGCAATGGATCGCGCTCTACGGCGCCGATATCGACAATTTGCGCGGCGCGTTGGAATGGGCTTTCGCGCCGGATGGCGACCTCGCACTCGGACTCGCCCTTGTGGGTCACAGCCACGCGCTCTGGGCCGAGCTCGGCTTGATGCTGGAGCACCGGCGCTGGGTCATCACAGCGCTCGGCAAAGTCGGCAAGACGACGCCGGCGGAGGTCACGGCGCGCCTGCTGTCCTGGCAGGCGGGCGACGTGAGGGAGCTCGATGATCCCGCCGACTATGATGAGGCGATGCGAGCCGCCGCGCTCTACCGCAAGCTCGGCGACGGCTTTCACGAGGGGCGCGCGTTGCTGCGGGCGGGCACGGCGTGCCTGCTGCCGGACAGCGTCGGTCCGGGCGAACGCCTGCTGCGCAAGGCCGACACCCTCGTGCGTCCGGCCGGCCCCTCCAAGACCCTGGCGCGCTGCCTGAGCGCACGCGCGTCCGCCCGGCTGTTCGCCGGCGACCTGGCGCAGGCCCGTTCGCTGCACGAGGAGGCGATCGGCGTCTATCGCGAGCTGGGCGAAGACCTGGAGCAGGGTCGCAACGCCTGAGCTGGCTAGAGCATGATCCGGAAAAGTGGGTACCGGTTTTCCGAAAAGATCATGCTCAAACAAAAAACTAGAGCGTGATTGCGACTCAACCTAAAGCCATCACGCTCTAGTGCGGTGGATTTGAAGTTCCTGCAGTCTTCGCGGCAATCTCGTACAGGAACTTCAATTCCAAAACCGCACTAGAACCATAGGTTTTGCTAGTGTCCTTTCGATTCCGAAGTTCGTATTGAGCGTGCTGCAAGATGTGACGAACTTCGGAATCGGGACACTAGCGTTGCGCAAATCTGCCATGAAAAAGCGTTTGTGAGGTGAAGCAATGGACATCGGCTTCGTCGGGCTCGGCGCCATGGGGGTTGGCATCGTCCCCCGGCTCATGGCGGCGGGGCACGCGGTCACCGGCTGGAACCGGAGCAAGGACAAGGCCGAGCCGCTGATCAAGGCCGGAATGCGTCATGCGGCAACGCCGCGCGCGGTCGCCGCGGCTTCGGACTTCGTGTTCTCGATCGTGACCGATGCGGCGGCGGTGAGATCGGTGGCGCTCGGCGCCGACGGCATCATTGCCGGCCTGAAATCCGGTGGCATCTACGTAGACATGAGCACGATCGCCCCGGACGCGAGCCGCGCGATCTCGGCCGAATTCGCAAAGCAGGGCCTCGCGATGCTCGATGCGCCGATCTCGGGAAGCCCGGTCACGCTGGCGCAGGGCAGTGCCTCGCTCATGGTCGGCGGCGACAAGGCGGCCTTCGAGCGGGTCGAGCCGGTGCTGCGCGCCATCGGACCGAAGGTGACCTATATCGGCGCCAGCGGTCTCGCCGTGCAGATGAAGATCGCGGTCAACCTTCTGCTCATGGTGGAGGTGATCGCCTTCGGCGAGGCGGTCGCGCTCGCGGAGAAAGGCGGTGTTGCCCGCGACATTGCGGTCGATGCGATCCTCAAGAGCGTCGCCGCCTCGCCGGTGCTGGGCTATCGCGGACCCTTCATCCTGGAAGGCGGGATGCCCGCCGTGCCGCTGGCCGACGTCACGCTGCAGCAGAAGGATATGCTGCTGGCGCTCGATCTCGGACGCAGGCTCGGCAGCCCAGTCCCGCTCGCGGCCGCTGCCAACGAGATGATGAATGCGTGCCGCGGGCTCGGCATCGACCACCGCGACTTCGTCACCGCGCACGAAGTCTATCGCCGCCTGGGAGGACAATCGTGAAGACGCCAGCCCGCAAGACCAGAGCCGTAACAGCGAAAGCGAGGGCGAAAAGCGCACCGCGCACCGCTGCCAAGACAGCGGCCAGGATGTATCGCAGCAATATCCGCGACGTCCCGAAAGTGGCGGGCCTGGCGCGCAAGGACGGCTGGGTCGATATGCAGGTACAATTCCTCATCGACAAGAAATCCGCTGGCGCCGATCACGTGGTAGGGTGGACCGTGCTGAAGCCCGGGGCGCGGCACGAAAATCACCGCCATCATAATTGCGACGAGTTCTTCATCGTGCTCAAGGGTCACGGTCATATCTACACCGACAAGGGCGAGGAGCCGGCGGGCGAAGGCGACGTCGTCTATTCGCCGCGCACCTGCTGGCACGGCTTCAACAACACCTCGAACGCGGACGTCGTGCTGGTGTGGGGCTGGATGGGCGCCGGCTCGATCGAGGCGTCCGGCTACGAGGTCGCTCCGGAGAAACGCTAGAGAGCGAGAATGAATGTGCAATGGCTCGCGAGTGATTCATTGACGGTGCAGCAAGTTCGGTGGGCTCCCCTCCCGCTTGTGGGGAGGGGTTGGGGGTGGGGGTCCGTGTTCGTGGACGCAATTCGAGCAACAACTACGACCCCCCTCCCCACCCCTCCCCCACAAAGGGGGAGGGAGCAGACCGAGTCTGCGGCGCTGTCACTCGTCCAAAATTCAAACCGATCGGGAGCTGGTGGATGAGATTGTGGGAAGACCCGCGCATCGTGCGCGGCATGCAGACGCAGCTCGCGCTGCGGCGCCAGCGCCTTGAGGGCGGCGACAAGCCGCTGGGCTGGAAGGTGGGTTTCGGCGCGCCGGCAATGCTGAAGCTCCTCAACATCACCGGCCCGCTGGTTGGATTCCTGACCCGAAATGCACGCGTTCAATCCGGCGCAAGCGTATCGCTCGCCGGCTGGTCGAAGCCGGTGGCCGAGCCCGAAATCGCCGTCCACATGGGCCGCGACCTTCCCGCCGGGGCCGACCGTGCCACCGCCGAGGCTGCAATCGCCGGCATCTCGCCCGCGATCGAGCTCGTCGATCTCACCTCGCCGCCCGAGGATCCCGAGCCCATCCTGGGCGGGAACATCTATCAGCGCCACGTGGTGCTGGACGGCGCCGGCCCGGCGCGCGCCGGCGGCGCAGCGGACGGTCTCACCTGCCGCATCATTCGACGCGGGAGCGAGTCCGCGCGCACCAGCGATCCACAGGCCAATACCGGGGAATGGATCGACATCGTGCGCCACGTGGCCGATGTGCTCGCGGCCTTTGGCGAGCGCTTGCGTGCCGGGGAAATCATCATCACCGGCTCGGTGGTGCCGCCGCTGGCGATCGAGCCGGGGGAGGATGCGCTCGCGTTCGAGGTTGAGCCCGTCGGCCGTGTCGCTGTCCGTTTTCAGTGAGCTCGAGACATGACTGCCACGCATCCGCTCGTTCGAAGCGTCCTTGCGGCCGGTCTGATGGTGGCAGCGGCGCTCTGCGCGGAGCCGTCACGCGCGCAGCCCTCACCCCCGACACCATCCCCGGCTTGGCCGCAGAAGACGGTGCGGTTCATCGTTCCTCTGCCCCCGGGGAGCGGGATGGACCTCTCCGCGCGCCTGGTCGCCGAGCGTCTGACCGAGCGCTGGGGGCAGCCGGTGGTGGTGGAGAACCGCCAGGGCGCCGATGGCATTCCGGCAGTCACCGCCTTTCTCTCCGCGCGCGACAATCACACCTTCCTGTTCTCGTTCGCCGGCATCGTCACGTTCAATCACCTGCTGCACGAGCGGCTGCCCTACGATCCCAAGGAGATCGTGCCGGTCGCACCGGTGATCGACAACTTCCTTGGCGTCTCGGCGACCGCGGTCTTGAAAGTCGACACGCTCGCCGATCTGGTGAAGGCCGCGAAGGCGGAGCCCGGCAAGCTCAACTGGGCAGCGACGCCGGGCCTGCCCTATTATGTGCTGCTCGCCCTGCAGAAGAGCGCCGTCATCCAGATGGTGCAGGTGGCGTACCGCGACTTCGCGCCCGCCTATCAGGACCTGAACCAGGGGCGGCTGCATGTGGCGGGGACCGGCGTGCCGACGCTCGTCCCGCATCACCGAGCAGGCACCGCCAAGCTGTTGTTCGTGACCAATCGCGACCGTTCGCCGCAGGCGCCGGACGTACCGACCGCCGCGCAGGCGGGATATCCGGACCTGACCTTCGACGGCGTCTCCGGCATCTACGGCCCGCGCGACATGGCAGCCGAGATCAAGCTGCGCATCGCCGCCGACATGCGCGCGATCATCGCCGATCCCGCGTTCCGCACCCGCATGGTCGCGGTCGGCACCGCCCCGCGCAGCGGCACGCCCGAGGATTTCGCGGCAGCGATCGAGGAGCAGCGCGCGAAGATCGCGGCCATCCATCAAGCCAGCGACAAGAAGCCCGCGCAGTGAACGTTGCGCCGGCCCGACGTTCCCATTAGCGTCCGCCATACAGCGCTGTCATCCCCGCGAAAGGGCCTGTGAAAGCGGGGACCTAGTAATCACGGGCCTCTCGATGTGGCACGGTCACGTGATGGCACCCCCTCCGCGCCGGTGGTTACTGGGTCCCTGCTGACGCGGGGACGACACCGAAATAGTCCGAACTGGAGGAAACATTGATGCAATTCACGCGACGGCACGCTTTGGCGCTTCTGGCAGTTCCCGCCTTCATCGCCGGTCGAGCGCGGGCGCAGACATCGGCTCAGAACTGGCCGCAGCGGCCGGTGAAATTCATCATTCCGTTCGGCCCCGGAGCGGGCGCCGATATCGGCGCCCGCCTGATCCAGGAAAAGCTGTCCGCGCGCTGGGGCAAGCCGGTCGTGATCGACAACCGGCCCGGCGGCGATAGCATCATCGCGATCCAGGCCATGCTTTCCGCCAACGAGGATCACACCTTCCTGTGGGGTCCGAGCGGCAACTTCATCGTCCACCCGTATCTCTATCAAAAGCTGACCTATAACCCGGACGATATCCTGCCGATTGCGAGCTTCTCCTCCACGGTGCTGTCCGTCGGCGTGCCGGCGTCGCTGGGCGTCAGCGACCTTGCCGACTTCGTCGCGCGGGCGCGCGCGGAGGCCGGCAAGTTCAATTCAGCCGCCGTTCCCGGCATCACCGAGCTCGCGTTTGATTACTTCGCCGTCAAGGCGGGGCTGACCTTCACCAAGGTACCCTATCGCGACATCGTGCAGGCAGTGAACGACCTCGCCGAAGCACGTCTGCAAGTCTATTCTTCCTCTTATGCGATCCAGCGGCCGCAACGGGAAGCGGGCCGGATCAAGGTCTTGGCGCAGATGGGGGGCAAACGCGCGCCGAGCCTGCCCGACATTCCGACTGCTACTGAGGCGGGCTTCCCTGCCATGGAAATGGAGGGTCTGGTCGGCTTGTTCGGCAGCCCGGCAGTTTCAGCCGAGCTGCGGGAAAAGATTGGCGCCGACATCGTCGCCGTGGCTGACGACAAGGACGTCGAGGCCAAGCTCAACGCTACTGCCCAGACCCCGACGCGCGGCGGCGCGAAGGAATTCACCGAAATCATGGCCCGCCAACGCGCCCAGATCGCCGTCATCGCCAAAGCGCTCAATCTCAAGCCGACGCGGTGAGCAGCAGTCTGCTCACGGCAGCAGCAGCATCGAGCCGGCCGAAGTCCTGTTCTCGATGTCGCGATGAGCCTGCGCGGCGTCGGCGAGCGCATAAGTGCGGCCGATCTCGACTTTGAGGATTCCGCGCTCGACGAGCTCGAACAACTCGGCGGCGGCTGTGCGCATGCTCGCGACGTCGGCGGTCAGGCTGCTCAGCGCGGGACGGCAGACCGAGAGCGAGCCGCGCTTGGCGAGCAGCAGCAGATCGACGGGCGGCGGGTGTCCCGAGGCGTTGCCATAGTTTACCAGCATCCCGAACGGCTGCACGCAATCCAGCGACGGCATGAAGGTGTCTCGCCCGACTCCGTCGAAGACCGCCGTCACGCCTTGCTTGATGAGAGACTTCACCGCCGCGACGAAATCGACCTCGCGATAGAGAATCGCGTGATCGCAGCCATGCGCTTTCGCAATTCGTGCCTTGTCCCGCGAGCCGACGGTGCCGATCACGGTCGCGCCGAGGTGCTTCGACCACTGGCAGAGAATGAGACCGACCCCGCCCGCGGCGGTGTGGATCAGGATCGCGTCGCCGGACTTCGGCCGGAAGATACGGTTGACGATGAGGGACGCCGTGAAACCCTTCACCATCATCGCCGCCGCCTGCCGGTCGGATATCCCGCTCGGAAGCTTGATCAAGCGTTCGGCCGGAACGTTGCGCGCCTGCGCGTAGGCGCCGGTCTCCTCGAAAAACTCTCCGCGCATGCCGGCATAGGCCACGCGATCGCCCGCCTGGACGTCGACGACGCCGGGCCCCACGCTCTCGATCACACCCGCCGCCTCGTTGCCCAGGATCACCGGGAAGCGCAGCGGCCGCGCCAGGTAGAAGCCGCCGCGGCGCACATTGATGTCGGAGTAGTTGATCCCGATCGCGGTGTGCCGGATGCGCGCTTCGCCCGCGGCCGGAGCAGGGAGCGCAATGTCCTCCCAGCGCATCACCTCCGGTCCGCCATTGGCATGAATGCGGATGGCCTTGGCCATGACCTAGGTCATATCGGCCGGAAACTTTTCGTCCTCGAATACCGAGATCGCCGGCGGCGTTCCGCTCAAGCCCAGCTCCTGCCAGCGCGCCACCACGCCGTCGTAAGCCTCCTTCGACAGTTTGGTGCGCTTGGAGAAGCTCTTGATGAAGCGATAATCCATGCAGGCATTGATCAGGCACTTGGATCCCCAGGGCCTGATCTCCGGCGGGTTGAGGCTGGGATCAAGATAGGTGCTCCAAGTCTCGCGCAGGATGTCGATCGACTGCGCCGGACGCGAACGCGTCGCCATGGCCCAGAGCACCTGGTTGACATTGGTCGGATCGACGTCCTCGTCGACGACGATGACGTATTTCCCGAAATAGGCTCCGGCCGTGCATTGCGCCGCCAGCGCCATCACCTGCGGCGCATGCCCGGCATACATCTGCTTGATCGAGACCACGGTGATCCCCCAGCCCGCGGCCTCCGGGATCGACCACACGCCCTGGATGCCGGGCACGCCGAGCTTTTGCAGATCGGCCCAGATGCCGGCGGAGCGTAGCGCCGCCCAGAAGAGCCCGGCCTCATTGGCCGCGCCATCCGCCATCAACGCGCAGGTCAGGGTCGGGTTGTCGCGATAGCGAACGCGTTCGACCCGCATGTAGGGCGTCGCCCCGCTCGGCCGGCCGTAATAACCGGTGAACTCGCCGAATGGACCTTCCGCAAAGGTCTCGTCCGGATAGAGAAAGCCCTCGAGCACGATTTCGGCCCGCGCCGGCAGCGGCAGCCCGGTGAGCTCGCTGATGAAGACCTCGATCGGCGCGCCGTTGATGCCGGAATAATAGTCGTACTCGCACTCCGTCTTCGGCAGGCTGGTCGCGGCCACCAGGAACAGCAACGGATCGATGCCGTAGGCGGCGGCGATCGGCATCGGCTTGCCCATCTTCCACCACTTCTCGCGATCGATCGTAGCGTCCTTGCCCGGCGACGTGTAGACGCCGACCTCGCGCGGGCCTTTGATCATCATCCGGTAGGTGCCGACATTGATGCGCCCGGTCTCCGGATCCTTGGTGACCACCGCATCGCCGGTGCCGAGATACATCCCGCCGTCGAGCGGCCACATCCGCTGCGCCGGAAAGATGCGGATATCGATGTCGTTCCCTTCGACGATGTTCTGGTTGCAGATCGCCTGGTCGGCCGGAACCTCCTTCGGCGGCATCTTCCGTCCGAGTTTTTGCTGCAGGATCTGCACCGCCTTGAGCGGATGGTCGACCGGCTGCTCCCCGATCATGAGGCAGAACCGGGACAAGTTGCAGCCGACCATGTTGTAGAGCGCGCGGTGACCGGGATGGCCCTTGATGTTCTCGAACAGCAGCGCGGGACTGCGCTCGCTGCCCACGAGATAGGTGATGGTCGCCGCTTCGAGATCGGGATCGACTTCCGCGGTGATGCGCTTGAGCTCGCCGAGCGCCTCGACCTTCTCCAGCCAGGCATCGAGATCGCTCGAATTGGCGCCGCGGGCGATCTTTCTGCCTTCGGCTTTCGCGAGCGATTGCTCGCCGCCAGCCGCGCCCACCGTGACGCTCATCTCCATGTCCGTCTCCCGTCTTGTTCTGAGGCCGATCGGATAAAGCTTAGCATGCTCTAAATTGGCGCGGGGACGATGGCGCCCAAGCAAAAAGCCCGGCGGAGCCGCCGGGCCTCGGCTCGCTAAGACTGCGACGTGGCGATCAGAGACCCGCCATCACGCTCTCGAGACCCAGGAGATGGGCGAGCGACTTGAGCTCGCGCCTTTGGTCATCGCTGAAGCTCATGACCAGCGGGAACCCGGCGGACTTGAGACCCTCGATATTCACCTTGCTCATGTCGACGGAGGCCATGCGACTGCCCCCAGGCGCCTTCTTGTTGTACTCCATCTTGCGCAACTCGGCCTCGACGGCCGGCCAATAGCGCTCCTGCTCCGGCGTGAGGTTGAGCCGCCTCTTGATGCCGGCGATTTGCGAGTCATTGAGCACTGCATTGGACCGCGGCTTGGGGGCGACGGGCTTGGCCGACGCGGAGGCAAGGGCGACCTTGGTTGGCGTCGGCTGTGCCTTCGCCTCGGCTGCGGGTGCGCTCGGCTCGACCTGCGTCTCGGCCAGTGGATAGATCGGCCGCGGAGCGAAGTAGGTCATCCCGCCCTCGGCCGAAGCGAGGGCCAGCATCCGCGGCGGCGCGTTGTCGGCGGAGGGTTCGACCCAATCGGACGGGAAGCGCAAATTCACGGTTTCGGATGGCGCCATCTCGGCAAGGCTCGCGGCCTTGATCGACGACGGCTCCACCGGAAGGGCCGCGCGAGCATTGAAGCCCGCGGCCAGACCGCCGATTCCCGCCCCGCCCACGAGGGCAAGGCAAGCCATCACGCTCATGCTCGTGCTTTTACGCCTAGACCGCCCCCGCATGTCCCCCCACATCGTCGGTGACCCCGAATACCGCTCATCTTGTTTCCAAAGCGAGCGTAATTATGGCTGTGCCGGGACATTTCTTCGGCCTTTTTCCCTGTTCTGGGCGAGGGTTATGGGGAACGCCGCATTTGCGTCCAACGCGCGGTCGGCCGGAAAGAAAGAGCCCGGCATTGCTGCCGGGCCCGGGTATTTTCGCGACTGAGATGGGCGGCGATTTATGCCGCCTCCTCCTCCACCACCGCATCCTCGTCCTCGCCTTCGCCCTCGGCGGGCTTGGGACCGCGACGCGGGCCTTTGGCCAGAGCGGCTTCGATCTCCTTGATCGCTTCGGTCTCGGTGATGCGCTGCACCACTGAGATCTCGCGCGAAAGGCGATCAAGCGCGGCCTCGTAGAGCTGGCGCTCCGAGTAGGATTGCTCAGGCTGCGTGTCCGAGCGGAAGAGGTCGCGCACCACCTCGGCAATCGCGACGATATCGCCGGAATTGATCTTGGCTTCGTATTCCTGCGCCCGGCGCGACCACATG
Organism: uncultured Alphaproteobacteria bacterium; assembly: GCA_963827585.1. GTDB lineage: Bacteria > Pseudomonadota > Alphaproteobacteria > Rhizobiales > Xanthobacteraceae > VAZQ01. Next base: position 277,739 of record CAWHCK010000059.1, on the reverse strand, counting down.
GTGCGCTTGATGCGGGCACGGCCCTTCAGGGTCTCCAGCGCCCGCTTGACCAGCGGCGGCTCAGCCAGCTTGCGCATGCCGACGGAGGCGACCTTCGCGGTCGGAACCCGCAGCGTCATCTTGTCCTTGACGAAATTGATGACGAAGAGCTCGAGCTTGGCGCCCGCCACCTCCTGCTCCTCAATGGCGACGATCTGGCCCACGCCGTGGGACGGATAGACGATGAACTCGGTGGTCTTGAAGCCTTGACGTTGGGTCGTCTTCTTGCTGGTCATTCCGGGGGAGGCTCCTTCGTCCGGTTTGCGGCGGACGGGTGTCTTGGCCACGGGGGCTCCTCGTCGCGTCGCCGCGCGGGGAGCCTGCGATGCTCTCCGGCGAACGCCGGCTGAGGTCTTCTTGGTCCGCCGGGTCATGGCGGTGGTCCTCTTCGACCGATGGCGCGTTTTTCCAGCCACGGCTTTTTGCGTGGATCTCACGTCCCTAGTTGAGGGTTCCTCGGAAGCGTCCCGAAAAATAATGCTCCCAACGGGGAGCGGCTCGGGTGCGGTGCTCTGCTCATTTTCCAACTATATAGCACATTTTTCACCGAAATCAAAGCCTTGCGGCGCTGCAAACGCCCGATTCCGGGCAATTCAGCATTACATTTTCGTCACACCTGGTTAACGGTGAGGCTTAGTCGCCGGTTCCCGGATTTGGCGAGAAGTGCGCCTCCAGCTTATGGGGCACATCCTCCCAGGCCTTGGCATCGGGCGGGGGATCCTTCTTGGCCGTGATATTGGGCCAGATCTTCGCAAAATCGGCGTTGAGCTTCAGCAAGTTTTCCAGTCCCGGTTCGGTGTCGGGCTTGATCGCCTCGACCGGGCATTCGGGCTCGCAGACCCCGCAATCGATGCATTCGTCGGGATGGATGACAAGCATGTTCTCGCCCTCGTAGAAGCAGTCCACGGGGCATACCTCGACGCAATCCATATACTTGCACTTGATGCAACTCTCGACGACGACGTAAGTCATTCCATGACTCTCCGGACGCGCGCGCTGAGTAGCGCATGGCCTCCCGGCAAGCAAGAGTTGGCCATTCGCGGGCGTTTCTGCCAGAAGACGGCCCTCGCCGCGCCCGGCTAGCCGTCCTCCTCGCCATGCAGGTGCTCGATCGCGCGCCGCTCGCGCTTGGTCGGCCGCCCCGTACCGGCCCCCCGCTGGGCGGGCGGCACAGGTGCGCGCGCGGCCGGCGGCTCGAGCGTTTCGCAAAGCGTGCGGGCCGTATCCGCGGAACCGCGGCGCTCGGCAAAGGCCAGAACCCTGAGCACCCGCACGGCGCGGTCGAGCGCGACCGTCACCACGTCGCCGGGCCGCACGGCGCGGCTTGGCGCATCGACGCGCTGGCCGTTGATGCGCACATGACCGGAGGCGGCAAGCGCCGCCGCCGCCGCGCGCGTACGCACGACCCGCGCGTGCCAGAGCCACTTGTCGATGCGCTGGCGCTCCAAGCCGATGCGCCTCAGCGCCGCTCTTTGGCGTTCGCCTCGAGCTGCTCCTTGAGCGCTGCCAGCTTGGCAAACGGCGAATTGGGATCGGGCTCGCGGTCGCGGCGGTCCCTGCCCTCGCCGCGCCCCTTGATGTATTTCGCGCGCAGGGCGGGATCACGATCCGGACGATCGCCATGGGTCGACCGTTCTGGGCGGTCGCCGCGCTGCGGCCGGTCGCGTTGCGGGCGGCCGTGATCGGCGCGCTCCGCGCGGTCGGCGCGCGGCTGACGCTCGGGACGACCCGAGCGGGGCTGGCGCTGCGGGCCCTCGCTGCGATCGGGGCGATCGGCGCGCGAATGGCGGCGGCCATCCCCGCGCTCGGCCGCCGCCGGCGAAGCCTCGGCCGCCGCCGGCGCGGCTGCACTGTCGACGCTGACCTCGGCCGTTGCACCGGAGGTCGCCGCAACCGCGGGAGCTTGCGACTGCCGCTCGGGTTGGCGCTGGCGCGGCGCCCGTTCGCGGCGGGGCTTGCGCGCGTGCTCGTCGCGCCGGCCGGGCCGCCAAACCTCGATGAATTCCTCGGTCGCAACATCCGTCTTCGCGGTGTCTCGCAATGGGGGCGACGTCGAGACGCTCGGGCTCTCCGCCATCGCTTCGGCCTGCTCGGAAACGACGAGGGTCGGCGCCTCCGGCATGCTGATGAGCGCCGCTGGAGCCGACATCGGCTCGGTCGCGAGTTCCGCCGGCGCATCGGGCGCGGCGGCCGCTTCCGCGGCCGGCGCGAGCGGCGACGGGTCCGGAGTTGGTTCCCTCATCTCGACCGCAGCGTCGCCCATCGGTTCCGTTTCAACGGCGAGCGCAGACGCCGCGGCCTCATCGCCGGTTGCCCCTTCCCCAGGCAACACCTGCGCCAGCGCAGCTTCCCCCGACGGCGGAGGCTCCGCCAGCACGGATTGCGTGGAAGCAGGCGGCGGCTCGGCCAGCTTCGGCCGCTTCTCCACGCGATAGCCGAGCGAGCGCAGGACCGAGGCGAAATCCTCACCCGAACAGCCGGCGAGCGAGGTCATGCCGACGGTGACCGTGAATCCGAAGCCGTCGATGGCGCCCGCGGGCTTTGCGCCCGACGCCCCGCTTCGCCAGGCAAGCGCCGGACGAATGAGGTCGGCCAGCCGCTCGAGGATGTCGACGCGCACGGCGCGCGCGCCGCAGACGCGGTAGCCGGCGGTGCGATAAAGCACTTTCGCAATGTCCTGGTCGGCGGCGATCGACGTGCGGCCGCTGGCGGCAAGCTGCTCGATCGTTTCGAGCCCCTTCGCCTCGGAGCCGCCATGCTTGAGCGCCCACAGCTGCGTCGCCAACACCCGCGGCGCGGGCTTGAGCAGCGCCGGCACGTAGATGTGATAGGCGCCGAAGCGCACGCCGTATTTGCGCAACGTCGCACGAGCGGGTTGGTCGAGGCCCTTGACCTCGTCCGCGACCTTCTGACGATCGAGCACGCCGAGCGCCTCGGTGAGCTGGAACGCGATCCCGCGTGCGATGCCGGTGATGTCATCGGCCGCCGCGAGCCGGAACAGCGCCTCCAACAATCGCTCGATGTGGGACTTCAGCCAGAGATCGAGCCGCCCCTGCACCGCATCGCGCGGCGCGCCGGTGAGATGCTCGTCGGCGATGATGCGCAGGCGCGGCTTGAGCACCTCCTCGCCGGCCACCAGTCTGCCGACCGGCTGACCGAGCCACCTGATCGTGCCGTTGGTCGCGAGCACGAATTGCCCGTCCGCCGCGTGGGCGAGGCGCGTGGCGCGCGCATCGATCTCTCCCGCCAGCGCCTTCTGCGCAGCACCGGCGAGCGCTTTTGCTTCCGAGCCCGCGGTCGAGGCATCGGGCGTGAATATGAAGCCGTCGAGCCGGCCGATGGCGTGGCCCTCGACCATGACGTCGCCGCTCTTGCTGATGTCGGTCTCGAGCACCGTGTTCTCGCGCAGCCGGCGCATCAACACGCTGGTGCGGCGATCGACGAAGCGTTCGGTCAGTCTTTCGTGCAGCGCGTCCGACAGCTTGTCCTCGACCGCGCGCGTGACGTCCTGCCAGTGCTCGGGATCGGCCAGCCAGTCCGGGCGGTTCGCGGCAAAGGTCCAGGTGCGGATGTGGGCGATGCGGTTCGACAGCGTATCGATGTCGCCGTCGGTGTGGCTCGCCTGCTCGATCTGGCGGGCGAACCAGTCCGTGGGAATCGTTCCCTCCCGCATCAGGAAGCCATAAAGCGTGGTGGCAAGCTCGGCATGGGTCGCGGGCGAGATCTTGCGATAGTCGGGCACCTGGCAGACGTCCCACAGCCGCTCGACCGCCTGATGCGTTTTCGCAAGCGAACGAATGTCGTCGTCGCGCGCGGCATGGTCCAGCACCAGGATGTCCTCGGCGACCGGTGCGCGGGTCAGCCCGTTCTCTTTCGGGGTTTCGGCGAGCGAAGCCTGCAGCGCGCCGACCGAGGAGAAGTCGAGCGCGGTGTTGCGCCATTGCAGCAACTTGATCGGCTCGAACGAATGGCTTTCGAGCGCCTGCGCAAGCTCGGTCTCGAACGGCGGGCATCTTCCTGTGGTGCCGAAGGTGCCGTTGCGGGTGGCGCGGCCGGCCCGGCCGGCGATCTGGGCCAGTTCGGCCGGATTGAGCTTTCTGAACTGATAGCCGTCGAACTTGCGGTCGGAGGCAAAGGCGACGTGATCGACGTCGAGATTGAGGCCCATGCCGATAGCGTCGGTGGCGACGAGATATTCGACGTCGCCGGACTGATAGAGCTCGACCTGAGCGTTGCGCGTGCGCGGGCTCAGCGCCCCAAGCACCACGGCGGCACCTCCGCGCTGGCGGCGGATCAGCTCGGCGATCGAATAGACCTCCTCGACCGAGAACGCGACCACGGCGGAGCGGCGCGGAAGCCGCGTGATCTTCTTCTCGCCCGCGAACGAGAGCTGCGACAGACGCGGCCGGGTCAGGACATGGGCGCCGGGAAGCAGACGCTCGACCATCGGCCGCACGGTCTGGGCGCCGAGCACCAGCGTCTCCTCGCGTCCGCGCCGATTGAGCATGCGGTCGGTGAAGACGTGGCCGCGTTCGAGGTCGGCGCCGAGCTGAACCTCGTCGATGGCGAGGAAAGCAACATCGAGGTCGCGCGGCATCGCCTCGACGGTCGAGACCCAATAGCGCGGGTTCGGCGGCTTGATCTTCTCCTCGCCGGTGACGAGCGCGACCGCGTCCGCGCCCGCCCGCGCTGCGACCTTGTTGTACACCTCGCGCGCCAACAGCCGCAGCGGCAGCCCGATGATGCCGGAGGAATGGCCGAGCATGCGCTCGATGGCGAGATGCGTCTTGCCGGTGTTGGTCGGCCCGAGCACCGCCGTGACGCCGGCGCCGCGGGCGCCGGAGTCGCGGTTGGATGGAGAAGAGAAGGAAATGGGCATCGACGATCGAAAACTGGACGATGACTGTGTTGCTGTTGCGTGATGCTATCTGCGACCCTGCGACAGACGCAGCGAAACTCTCCAAGACTAGCAGATCACAGGTCGAGCCGCGCGTTCAGGTTTGTGCCATCTGTTCAAGCAGCGCCGTCGCCGCGCGTGCATCTCGCTGGATGGAAAGATACCTGCTTCCACCATTCCCGGCAAACGCCTATTCCAACCAGTGCCCCGAACCCGAAGTTCGCACAACCAGTGCCGCGAGTCCGATTGCGAACCTCGGAATTGGGACGCGAGAGCGTGATTGCTTTAGGTTGAGTTGCAATCACGCCCTAGCTTTTTGTTTGAGCATGATCTTTTCGGAAAACCGCTGCCCACTTTCCGGATCATGCTCCAGCGCTGCAGCAGGCGATCGAGCGATGGCAATTGCTCGGACCACGACCGCCAGCAGTGTTCGCGGGTGCTGCGAGCGAATCGGCGCCGGACAGCGCCGGTTGCGACGGTAGACAACACTGCCGTCGGTGTGGGGCGGGAACCGGCAGGACGGCGAGATCGGCTTCGATCGCGACCGGCGGGCATCGCGCAGCTAAGCGCTCGCCGCAACGTTGGGCAAGCCCGACGTCCGGGGCTCGGCAGAAATCCGAGAGGCCACGTCCGGTTCTGCCACCAGGCCGAGGGAAGCGCGGCACGCCCACCCATCCACTTTGCCCGCTTGTTCATTCACCGGGGAGACACGGTTCGGTTCCGGCGCAACCGCGCGCGGCATCCCAGTCGATTGTGCCGCTCATCGATTGCAATCAGCGGGAGCCACAATGCGACGGGAAAAGGCTGTGATAAGCCCGGTGCTTAACCTGTGGAACGAGTCTCGAACGAATTCGCGCCCGAATCGCTGACTCGCCGGTTGTCGGAATTCGTTCACGGCAACATCTCGTGGCAGGGCCCGCACACACCACCAGATCATGTAAACGCGGCAAGGCCGTCCCTTGCAGGAACACGCCAACCGGTTAACACGGGACGGAGAGGACTGAATTCCGGGGATGGGCGTTGAGCGGCCGGCCGTGCCGCGTTCACACGTCCCATCACTGTGTTTTCGCAGTCGCCTTGCTCGCCTGCGGAACCGAGACAAACTGCGTCGCCTGCATGACCCCGACCCCGAGCGGCGTCGGAATCGAGACCCGGTAGGGAACCATCACGCGCGTGCCTGCAATCGGGGCCAGCCACATTTCGATGTCGCGCAATTGCACGAGGTACTTGATGGCGGCGCGATCGGGAATGTGCCCCGCGATGGGCGCGAAATTCACGGCACAGACCACGGCGATGCCCTGGTAGCCCTTCTCCGTCCTCACCCGCTCGAGCCGCTTGAAGGCAAGTCGCAGGTCGTAGCGCATGCGGCCGTCGAAAATGGCAAGCGTGCGTTGGCAAGCCTGCGGGACCAACGTGTCGCCGCTGCCGGGCACCCGCATCAGCGAAGCCGTCATCGGATCCGACACGCCGCGCCGGTGGGCCTCGGTCACCGGAACGCGATCCGGGCCGGCAACGGTCGGCGGGCTGGCCACGAACTCCTTGACCGAGCCGGAGCTGATCACCATGCGCACTTCATCGGACTTCTGGTCGGTGACGATGCGCGATGCGTAGCTCGAAGGAATGAGCTGCCCGCCGGAGACGCCCCCGCGGGAGGCGCTCTGGCCGTGACCGCTGGCAAACACCTGCAGCAAGCCGGAGGTTGCTCCGCTCGCCGACGCCGTGAAGGAATTGTCCCCGATCTCGATCACCCAGGCGCCCTGGCCGATCGGGAGGCCAGCCAGCGTGACGGTGTAGCGGGCATCGAGTTTGCCTTGGGCCGAGGCGTGCCCCCGCTCGGCATCCGCTATCGTCAATGCAAGCGCAGCCGCGCCCACGACAATCGCATGACGGGTGAGGCCATATGAACTCACGAAGCCGATCCCTGCTGTCGGTTCACTTCTTCTTGAAAGCTGCGCTTCTTGAAGTTGAAGCTGCCCGCCCCTGGCCAGCCCGCTCCCCAACGCGGCCCCGCCGTTCGCTCGAGTTCCAGCCACCCTTACGCGGCATCTTGGCCCGATCAAGGCAGTCCCGGTCCATTCTGCGGTCCGCCCCCGGATGCGGGAGGAACGCGCGGCTTGACGCCTTTTCATGGCCTGATTATAGGTCCCGGCGGCTTACGAGCCGTAGGCGGTCGAGCCGCTCTGCCGAAATTCGCAGGTGCTTGGTCCCGCAAGACCCATTGGATCATTCAGAGGTTTCTCAATGTCGCGGCGGTGCGAACTGACCGGCAAGACCGCGCAGGTCGGGCACAAGGTGAGCCACTCGAACATCAAGACCAAGCGGCGCTTCCTGCCCAACCTGCTCAATGTCACCATGATCTCGGATGCGCTCGGCCGCTCGATCAAGCTGCGCGTGTCGGCGAACGCGCTCAAGACGGTGGATCATCGCGGCGGTCTCGATGCCTTTCTCATGAAGGCGAAGGACGACGCCCTTTCGCGCAAGGCGCTCGAGCTCAAGCGGCAAATCCGCAAGAAGCGCGCCGCGGCGGCGTAGGATTCTGTCCGCCGCATGCGGTGTGGGCTGCCATCGGTTGCGCGGCGGCTGATGGGTTCCTGCGGTCGCCGGGACGTGGTCACGGCTCCGCCAGCGTGAACTGCAGCAGCAGCGTGCGCTGAAGCGGGGAGAAGTTGTCGTCGGAAATGAGCGTGAGCACGGTTTCCCCGCTTGGGCTGCGGTGAACGCTCACGCCCTCCATATTGTCGATCTCGTAGCCGAGATCGGCTTCGAACAGAACGGGACCGTCGGCCAGCGCGCCCGGCTTGATCTCGGCGAGCGGGATCCGCCGCATGCGCACCGCCAATCCGCCGGTCCAGCTGAACTTGCGTTCCAGCACCAGGATGTCGCCGCCGGGCAGCAAGGCCGCATCGGTGATGTCGTAATTCGAGCTGCGCTTGATCGCGAAGCTGCCCGCGCTCGGTCCCCCGATCAGGAACGCGGCGAGATTGCCGGCCTTGTCGAGGCTGTGCTCCGAGATCGCAATCAGCGTGCCGGCAAGCGGCAAGCCCTTGGGAACGAAGACCAGGGCTTCGAGCCCCTTGTTGGCGGGCAATGCGCGCAACGCCGGCGGCACGGCAACCGGGCGACCGCGGGCAACAAGCCCTTCCTTGCGGTAGTTGAAGCGAACGATCTGATGGACTCGCTCGATCGTCACATAGAGCGTGCCGTCGTCCTCCGCGATCGATTCCGTGTCATACCATCCGCGGGCGGCGAGCGGCCGCCCGTCCAGCCCCAGGATCGGCGCCATTTCGGCCCCGGCGATGCCGGTCGGACGCGCGCCCTCATAGGCGATGCGGCCGCGAAACCACCAACCCTTGTCGCTCAGGGCGATGAAGTGCGCGCCGTCCGGCGCAACCCGAATGGCCGAGAGACCGCCGAAGTTCCGGTCGGACGCGCGCAGGGAGAGGCCGCCGCGAAATTCGAGCAGGCCAAATTGCCGGCGGGAAGGATCGCGGACGTCGAAGGCCGCAATCGGCCGGGCATGAACCTCGATCGCGACCGGTGCGGCAGTGGGCGGCGGGGCATTGGGCGGCGGAGCTTGGGCGGGGAAGGCGACGAGCACCAGTGCCGTTGCCATGAGCACGGCGATGGTCCGCCGGTTTGGCCATGCGAAACCGGAACGCCGACGCCGCGCACGGTCGGTCACGCGTTGAGTCTCCGCGTCCGCCGCGGTTCGACCGGGACCTCCTCGTCGAACAGCTCGGCGAGCTTTTCGGTCATGGCGCCGCCGAGCTCCTCGGCATCGACTATGGTGACGGCCCGGCGATAGTAGCGCGTCACGTCGTGACCGATGCCGATTGCGATCAATTCAATCGGCGACCACGTCTCGATGTCCTCGATCACCCAGCGCAGGTGCCGTTCGAGGTAATTGCCGGGATTGACCGAAAGCGTGGAATCATCGACCGGCGCCCCGTCGGAGATCATCATCAGGATCCTGCGCTGCTCGGTGCGCGCCAGCAGCCGCTTGTGCGCCCAGTCGAGCGCTTCGCCGTCGATATTCTCCTTGAGCAGCCCCTCGCGCATCATCAGACCGAGATTCTTGCGCGCGCGCCGCCAGGGTGCGTCCGCCGATTTGTAGACGATGTGGCGCAGATCGTTGAGCCGGCCCGGATTGGCGGGTTTGCCGGCGGCGAGCCACGCCTCGCGCGACTGTCCGCCCTTCCAGGCACGGGTGGTGAAGCCCAGGATTTCGACCTTGACGCCACAGCGCTCGAGCGTGCGCGCCAGGATGTCGGCGCAGGTCGCCGCGACCGTGATCGGACGGCCTCGCATGGAACCGGAGTTGTCGAGCAAGAGCGTGACCACGGTGTCGCGGAAGCTGGTTTCCTTCTCGTGCTTGAACGACAGCGGGTGGAGCGGATCGACCACGATGCGCGAGAGCCGCGCCGGATCGAGCAGTCCCTCTTCCAGGTCGAACTCCCAGGCCCGGTTCTGCTGCGCCATCAATCGGCGCTGCAGCCGGTTGGCGAGACGCGCGACCACGCCTTGAAGATGCGAGAGCTGCTTGTCGAGATAGCCGCGCAGGCGCTCGAGCTCCTCCGGCTCGCACAAATCCTCGGCCGCAATCATCTCGTCGTGCTTGGTGATGAACGGCCGGTAGTCCGGGCCGCGCGGTTCGTTCTGTCCATGCCGGCGCGGACGCCGCGGCTCGGCCGGCGCCTCGGAATCGCCCATCTCGGCGTCGTCCGCCATCTCGGCAGAGAGCGCCTCGGCGGCCTCGGCCGCGGAGTCGGACATGTCCTCGCCCGAGACATCGGATTCATCGACCCGGGTTTGCGTATCGTCGGAGTCGGCACCCTGACCGTCCTCGCCGGACTCTTCCTTGCGGCGCTCCTGCTCACCCTCCTCGCCTTCCTCTTCGTCCGATTCGGTGCTGCGATCCTCGCCCATATCGAGCGCGTCGAGCAGATCGTGAATGACGTCGCCGAAGCGGGCTTGATTCTCGATCAGCCGCTCCAGCCGATCGAGATCGCGGCCGGCCCGATCCTCGATCAGCGGGCGCCACAGCTCGACGAGCTTCTTCGCAGCCGGGGGCGGCGCCTGGCCGGTGAGGCGCTCGCGCACCATGAGCGCGACCGCCTCCTCGATCGGCGCATCCGCGCGGTCAGTAACGTCGTCGAACTTGCCGCGATGGAAGCGGTCGTCGAGCATGGCCGAGAGGTTCTTGGCAACGCCGGACATGCGGCGTGCGCCGATCGCCTCGACGCGGGCCTGCTCGACCGCATCGAAGACGGCGCGCGCCTGCTGCCCGCCGGGCACCAGCTTGCGATGCACCATCGGGTCGTGGCAGGCGAGCTTGAGCGCGACCGAGTCGGCGTGGCCGCGCACGATCGCGGCATCGTGTCCGGTGAGCTTTCGCGGCGGCTCGGGCAAGCGCGCTTTGCCGCCGACGATGCCGGGGCGCTCGGCGGCGAAGGAGACCTCGAGGTCGGGCTTGCGGGAGATCGCGCGCAGGCATCCCGTGACCGCCCGCTTGAACGGCTCGGTCGGAGACTCTTTCGACGGATTTCTAGGCTTGATGTTCGACGACATCACAGCATCTTGGGCATCGACGACCCGCTCAACTCAGCGCCACGTTCACCGACGATTCCGGCAATTCCACTCCGAAGCAACGCTGATAGAACTCGGCCACGATCGGCCGCTCGAGCTCATCGCATTTGTTGAGGAAAGTCAGCCGGAAAGCGAAGCCGACGTCCTTGAAGATGTCGGCATTCTCCGCCCAGGTGATGACCGTGCGCGGGCTCATCACGGTCGAGATGTCACCGTTCATGAAGGCGTTGCGCGTGAGATCGGCGACCCGCACCATCTTGCTGACGATGTCGCGGCCCTGGTCGGTGCGATAATGCCTGGCCTTGGCGAGGACGATATCGACCTCGTTGTCGTGCGGCAGATAGTTGAGCGTCGTGACGATCGACCAGCGGTCCATCTGCGCCTGGTTGATCTGCTGCGTGCCGTGATAGAGGCCGGAGGTGTCGCCGAGGCCGACCGTGTTCGCGGTCGCAAACAGGCGGAAGGCCGGATGGGGCCGGATCACACGGCTTTGGTCCAGCAAGGTCAGCCGGCCGGAGGATTCCAATACGCGCTGGATCACGAACATCACGTCGGGTCGGCCGGCATCATATTCGTCGAAGCACAGCGCGACGTTGTGCTGATAGGCCCACGGCAGAATGCCGTCGCGGAATTCGGTCACCTGCAGGCCGTCACGGATGACAATCGCGTCCTTGCCGATGAGATCGATACGGCTGATATGGCTGTCGAGATTGACCCGCACGCAGGGCCAGTTGAGGCGCGCCGCCACCTGCTCGATATGGGTCGATTTGCCGGTGCCGTGATAGCCGGTCACGATCACGCGGCGATTGTGAGCAAAGCCGGCCAGGATAGCGAGCGTTGTGGGCTTGTCGAACCGGTAGTCGGGGTCGATATCCGGCACGTGCTCGTCGGCCTCCGAATAGGCCGGCACCTCCATCTCGCTGTCGAAACCGAAGAGCTGGCGGATCGAGACCTTCATGTCGGGAAGGCCGGCGACCTCTTGCGTTGCGGCGGTCATTGATCCTCCGTGATCTCGGAACGACCGAGACCCGTTTCGGTCGATGGATGGCGTGGGATTCCCAATAAATTTAGCAGAAAGCCCCTGCGCCGCGAAAGCCGTCATCACGTCGGCTGAAAATCCCGTGATTTCAAATAAGTATTGTGTAATTCCGGGTCAATGCGGCGCACCTCGAACGCGCTGACAATGGCCTCTCGCCGAAGTCTGCTCAGGGTGAGGGGCCGCCGCAACGCTCGAAGCCGCTGGGATTGTGACGGATTTTCGTTGCGCGCGCGTTAGGCGGCAATCCAGGCCCGCATCTTCCGCTCCCCGGCCGTAGAAAACCGCACGATCCGGGTGCGCGCCTCGCGAACCGCCCACTCACGCGCAATGACGCGGTCGAAAATGGCCCCGCCGAGCGCGCCGCCGAGATGGCTTCGGCGCTCGCTCCAATCGAGACAGGGCCGGCAAAGCGGCCGCCGGCCGCGTTCGAGTGCCTCGACATCGATGCCGCCGTCGGAAAAAAAGCGCCTGCCCTCGTTCGTCAGGTGCAGCCCATCGTGGCGGGCGACGAGCAATCCACGCTCGATGAACCGGTGAAACATCTGCACCGCCAAGTCGCCTGCAAGGTGGTCATAGCAGGATCGCGCCCGGCGCAATTCTGGATCGCGCGGGCCGGTGCGCACGCGCAGGTGGCCGGCCCGCGCAGCCACCGGCATCAAGGCTTCGAGCGCATTTGCGACGTCAGCCTCAGCGAGACGGAAATACCGGTGCCGCCCCTGTCGTTCGACCACGACGAGGCCGGCCTGTTCGAGCTTGGCGAGATGGCCGCTCGCGGTCGAGAGCATCAGGCCCGCTTCCTGCGCCAGCTCGGTCGCCGTGAGCGCAGGACCGGCAAGGAGGGCCATCAGCATGTTGGCACTCGCCGGATTGCCGATCAGCGCGGCGATGATCGAGATGTCGGGGCCTTCTCTCATAGTTTGATGATTTCCGAACTGTGCCGGTACGTCAACATGGAAGAATGCCGGCGGGGCTCGGGCATCGGACGGAACGAGGCACCATGATGACGCCAGCCGATCCTGCAGCTCCAGCAGTGGACGAATCGTCGGCGCGCTACAGCGGCTGGCGGGTCGTGGCAGTCTGCTTTGTGCTTGCCATGTTCTGTTGGGGCTTTGGCCTCTACAGCCACGGCATCTATTTGACGGAGTTGCAGCGGCTCCATGGCTGGTCGACGTCGTCGATCTCCGGCGCCGCCACTGCCTACTACCTGCTCACCGCATCCCTGGTCGTATTCGTAAGCGACGTGCTCGCCAGGTTGGGACCAAGGCGGGTGTTCATGACCGGCACATGCTGTCTCGGCGGCGCCGTTGTGCTGCTCGCGTTCGTCTCCGCCCTCTGGCAGCTTTACGTCGTGTACCTGATCATGGCGGCGGGATCGGCGGCGATGCACGTCGGCGCGATCACCAACGTCCTCGGGCTGTGGTTCGATCGCCAGCGCGGGCTCGCGATCAGCCTCGCGCTCAACGGCGCGAGCGCCGGCGGCATTCTCGTGGCGCCCGCTCTCATCGTCGCAATTGCCGCGACCGGATTCGCAACCGCCGTGGTCGGCGCGGCGACCGTGATGGCGGCGATCCTCCTGCCGGCGATCGCCATCTGGATCGGGCGGCCGCCGGTACGCCTCGAACCGGCGCCGACTTGTGGATCGCGACGTGGCGCGGCTCATGCCCCCGCCCTGGCCCGTTGGACGCGGCCGGACGCGCTACGCAGCCCGGCATTCTGGAGCGTGGCCGGACCGTTCGCCCTGGCGCTGATGGCGCAGGTCGGATTCCTCGTGCACCAGATTGCCTTTCTCGAACCAACGATCGGTCGAACCCGGGCCGGACTGGCAGTCGCCGCTCTCACCATCATGGCGATCGTGGGACGCCTTGCGCTCGGCGCCTTCGCCCTTCACCTCGATCTACGCCGCGTGACGGCGCTGTCGCTATTGAGTCAGGCGGCAGCGCTGCTTGCGATGACGCAGACGACGAACGCCGTCGTTCTCTTCCTGGCCTGCGCGCTCTTCGGCCTATCGGCGGGCAACCTGATCTCGCTGCCGGCGCTGATCATTCAGCGCGAGTTCGGTCCGATGTCGTTTGGCCTGCTGGTCGCACTCTCGACCGCCATCGGTCAGTTCACCTATGCGTTCGGCCCCGGCCTGCTCGGCCTCGTTCGCGATGCCGCCGGCAGCTACGCCTACGCTCTCGCGCTGTGCATGATGCTGGAGCTCGTCGCCGCCGCGACGATCCTGGTACCGCGGTTCAGCGGAAGCCGATCGACTTGAGATAATTGTAGGCCTGGATGATCTCGCGCAGCCTGTCCTCGGAGGAGCGGTCGCCGCCATTGGCGTCGGGGTGGTGACGCTTCACCAGGGTCTTGAAACGGGTCTTGACGTCCTGGGCCGAGGCATCCGCCTCGAGGCCGAGCGCATCGAGCGCCTTGCGCTCGGCGTTGCGCACCGCACGAGCCTCGGGCGACCGCCGCTCGGAGCCGCGCCGCGCGCCGGCCGGTCCGCCAAACTCCCGAAACACGCCGAATGGATCATCGGCACCAGCCACCTCGGCATGCGAGCGGGACGAGCGGGAGCGCGAGGCGGGCCGTCCGCCGTTCATGCCCATCTTCCAGGTCGGGCGGTGCCCGATCACGGCCTCTTTCTGATAGCGGGCAATGTCCTCCGCGCTCATCCCGGCGAAGAAATTGTACGCATGATTGTACTCACGGACGTGATCGAGGCAGAACCGCCAATATTCCCGCTCGCGCAGCCGCCCCTTGGGCGCGCGGTGGGTGGCCGGGGCCGTGCAGCTGGGCCAATCGCAAGCCGGGCAATGGGCGCGCAGCCGACGATCCTTGTCGGGCTTGACCCGGATGCCATCGAACAGGGGCGAGTTGCTTTTCATGACCGATCAATATGCGCGCATGAGGAAGCCAGGTTCAAGTCTTGACAAGCTCGTTTGCGCGTTTTCCGCCGCACTCGGCATTGACCGCCGGCCGCGGCTCCCGCTATGCGGACGGCCATGGCAACGCGCGATGTCATCAGGGAGAAGTTGTCCAAGGCTTTCACGCCCGCGAGCGTCGAGGTGGTGGACGAGTTCCACCAGCATGCCGGACATGCCGGACACCGCCCGGGCGGCGAGACGCATTTCCGCGTCTATATCGTGGCCGAGGCGTTTCGCGGGAAGAGCCGGCTCGAGCGCCATCGCATGATCAACGAAACACTTGTCGGTGAGCTCAAGGGCGGCGTCCACGCGCTCGCCATCCACGCCGCCGCGCCAGGCGAAGGCGGGGCCTGAACGAAGCGTCCGCTGGCCGTCGATCCGACAAGGTGTCGTCGCCGCGATCGACGCGGCGCACACGCTGCGATACCGAAGTGGTGCGCTGTGGACGCGCGATCGGGCAGGGCCCTTTCAGGCCGATTTCACCGCCGGCTTGCGCACGAGCGGGGTGATGCGCAGCGCCGTGATCCGGTTCCTGTCGCGGCGCAGCACGCGGAAGCGGAAGCCGTGGAAGGTGAAGGTCTGGCCGGGCTCGGGGATCGAGCGCGCCTCGTGGATGACGAGGCCGGCGATGGTGGTCGCCTCGTCGTCGGGCAGGTTCCATTCCATGACACGATTGAGGTCGCGGATCGGCACGCCGCCGTCGATATTGACCGAGCCGTCGGGCTGCGGCCGTACCCCGGGCGGCACCGCGACGTCATGCTCGTCGGTGATATCACCGACGATTTCTTCCAAGATATCCTCGAGCGTGACCAGCCCCATCACCTCGCCGTATTCGTCGACCACCAGCGCGAAATGGGTCTTGCGGCGGCGGAAGGCCTTGAGCTGCTCCGAGAGGGGGCGGATGTCGGGTACGAACCAGGGCGGCCGCGCGATCGCGGTGACGTCGATCTTGGCGAGCTCGCCGCCGGCGGCCTGGATCGCGCGCAACAGATCCTTGGCATGCAGGATGCCGATGATGTTCTCGGGCTTTCCCTGCCACAGCGGAATGCGCGTGACCTCCGCTTCCAGCACCTCCTTCACCACCTGCTCGGGCGGATCATCGGCACACACCGTGACCATCTCGGTGCGATGGACCATGACGTCGGAGACGGTGAGGTCGCGCAGATCGAGCAGGCCGCTAAGCATGTCGCGGTCCTGCTTCTCCACGCCGCCCTCATGGTGCAGAAGGTCCACGGCCCCGCGCAGTTCCTCGTGCGCCGACAGGAATGCCTGGTCGAGCCCAACGCGAAAACCGAATAACCGGAGAATCCAGCGCACCAGCGCCTCGATGCCGACCAGCATCGGTCCGAACACGCGCACGATCCAGGCGATCGGACGCACGACCATCAGCGCAACCCGGTCCGGCGTGTTGATCGCCACCGTCTTGGGCAGCACCTCGGTGAAGACCACAACCACCACGGTCATGATCATCGTCGCATAGAGGACGCCGACATCGCCGAACCAGCTGAGCAACAAACCGGTGGTCAGCGAGGAGGCGGCGATATTGACGACGTTGTTGCCGGTCAGGATCGCGCCGATCAAGCGCTCGCGGGTGTCCAACAGACGATTGACGAGGGCCGCGCGCCGGTTTCCGGTCTTCTCCAACCGCAGCATGCGCGCGCGCGAAAAGGCGGTGAGCGCCGTCTCGCTCCCCGAAAAGAAGAAGGAGAGCCCGAGACAGAGCACAATGACGAGAATTGAAAGCCAGTCTTCAACGCTCATCGTTGGGCAAGCTTTTGCACCAGAAAGGCGCGGACCTCGGCGGCATCGACGTCGGGTGCGATGAAGCTCGCGCCGATGCCGCGCGCCAGGATGAACGTCAACTTGCCGCGCTTGACCTTCTTGTCCTGGGCGATGAGCTCCATCAGGCGATCGGCGGAAGGCACGCCGCCGGCAACAGAAGCGACGCGGACCGGGAGGCCAACCGCCGTCAGGTGGTGCTCGAGGCGCTCGACTTGCGCCGCCGGCAGCAGCCCGCGCTGCGCCGAGAATGCGAAGGCGAGCACCATGCCGAGCGAAATCGCCTCGCCGTGCAGCAATCGGTCGGAGAAGCCGGCCGCGGCCTCGAGCGCGTGACCGAAGGTGTGGCCGAGATTGAGCAGCGCCCGCTCGCCGGTCTCGCGCTCGTCGCGGCCGACGATCGCAGCCTTCATGCGGCAGCTCACCGCGATGGCATGCTCGCGCGCGGGACCGCCGGCGAAAATTTCCCGCCAGTTTGCTTCGAGCCAGGCGAAGAAGGCGGCGTCTCCGATCAACCCGTATTTGGCGACCTCGGCATAGCCGGCGCGGAACTGGCGCTCCGGCAGCGTATCGAGCAGTGCGGTGTCGGCGACGACCAGCACCGGCTGGTGGAAGGCGCCGACGAGGTTCTTACCCTCCTTGGAATCGATCGCGGTCTTGCCGCCGACCGAGGAATCGACCTGGGCGAGCAACGTGGTCGGCACCTGCACATAGTCGAGACCACGACGGACGACGGCAGCGGCGAAGCCTGCGAGATCGCCGATAACGCCCCCGCCGAGGGCCACGACGAGATCCGCACGCTCGATGCGCGCGGAAACCAGGGCTTCGCAGACGCGCTCGAACACCGGGAAGCTCTTCGAACTCTCCCCCGGCGGCACGGTCACGGACGTGGCGCCAATCCCCGTGGCGGCGAGCGCGCCCTCCGTCGCGGCCAGGTGATGGCGCGCGACCGTTTCGTCGGTGACGATCGCGGCCTTGGTCCCCGGCCGCAGCAGGGCAATTCGTTGGCCGAGCGAGGTCAGTTGCCCGCGGCCGATGACAATGTCGTAGCTGCGCTCGCCGAGCGCCACATTGACCAGGATCGGTTCGCCGGAACGCAGCGGCGCAGTCATGACTCGCGATCTCCTTCGGCGGCCGTGCTCGGCCCCGTACCGGCCACGCCCAGGTGGCCGGCGAGCCCGCTCACGATCTCGTCGACGATCTTGTCGTGCATCACCTCGCGCGATTGCACGGTGAGATCGGACAAGGCATAGATCGGGTCGCGCTCCTCCATCAGCTTGCGCAGCGTTGCGCCCGGATCTTCGGTCTTGAGCAGCGGCCGATCGTGGCGGCGTCTGATGCGCTTCATCAGCACGTCGAACTCGGCCTTGAGCCAGATCGAGACGCCTTTCGCGCCGATGGCGGCCCGGGTGTCGGGATTCGTGAACGCTCCGCCGCCGGTCGCCAGGACCTGTGGCCCGCTCTCCAGCAGGCGGAGAATCACGCGCGCCTCGCCGGTGCGGAATTCCGCCTCTCCCCGGGTGGCGAAAATATCGGGGATGGTCATGCCGGCGGCCTTTTCGATCTCCGCATCCGCATCGACGAACGGGATGCCCAGGCGCAGCGCCGCGCGCCGGCCGATCGACGACTTGCCCGCGCCCATCATGCCCACGAGCACGACCGAGCGCCGGCCGAGCGCCGCCACAATGGCGGCTTCCGGCCGCATCGCGAGCTCATGCGCCGCGCCGTGCGGCATATGTCCCCGTCCTCCCATTCGCCCTCCGAGCCGACCAGCGTTTTAGGCGGTTTCTCTTCGAACACAACCACTTACCCCGAGCCTTGGTAGCACAACAGGCGCCGCAGGGCGCGCTATTATCCAACTTCCGGGGGCGCCGGGTTGCTCCCGCTTGTCATAGTGGTTGTCATGGCGATTGCCATGGCGGTCGCGGCAATGTCCTAGTTTCTCCATTGTTTTGTCCGACCTTGCCGGTCGAGGGGTTCACATGCCGAGCCTGTTCCGGTTCCTCACTTTGATTGGTGTTCTGGGCGGCCTGACCTACGGCGCCATGTTCATGCTCGCGACCTGGTTCGACCCGAAGCCGCGCGAGATCACGGTTTCGATTCCGCCGGACCGGTTCGCGAAGCAGCCATAAGCACACCATCGCCGAATGGCCCTGAAGGCCAAAAACTCCGACCAAGCCCTGATCGAGCTGTTCCTCGACATGCTCGCGGCCGAGCGGGGGGCGGCCAGGAATACGCTCGCCGCCTATGCCCGCGACCTGGCCGATTTCGCCGCGCAGTTGGGTGCGGCCGGCCGCACCATTGCCCGGGCCTCCACCGACGACCTGCGCGTCTATCTCGGCTCGCTGGGCAAGCGCAGCTTCGCACCATCATCGGTGGCGCGGCGGCTCTCCGCCATCCGGCAGCTCTATCGCTTCCTCTATGCCGAGGGACATCGTGCCGACGACCCGTCCGCCGTCATCGAAGGACCCAAACGCGGCCGTGCACTGCCCAAAGTGCTGAGCATTGGCGAGGTCGATCGCCTGCTGGCGCAAGCGCGCGTCGGCATGGACCAGGCGGACCGGTCTCTACCGGAGCGGTTGCGCGCCGCCCGTCTCGCCTGCCTGATCGAGGTGCTCTACGCCACCGGATTGCGGGTCTCCGAACTGGTGGCGCTCCCGATTTCGGCGGCCGAGCGCAACGCGCGCATGCTCACCGTGCGCGGCAAGGGCAACAAGGAGCGTCTTGTTCCGCTCAACGAGGCGGCGAAAACGGCCATGCGCCAGTATCTCGCGCTCCTGTCCGAGGCGGGTCGCGGTCAGAAGGCGAAATGGCTCTTTCCCTCTTTCGGCGAAGCCGGACACCTCACGCGCCAGCATTTCGCGCGCGAATTGAAGACGCTCGCCGCCGCCGCGGGGCTGCGCTCGGCGCAGGTGAGCCCGCACGTTCTGCGCCATGCCTTCGCCAGCCATCTCCTGCACAACGGCGCCGATCTGCGGGTGGTGCAGACGCTGCTCGGCCATGCCGACATTTCCACGACACAAATCTACACCCATGTGCTGGCCGAGCGCCTCAAGAGCCTGGTGCGCGACCTGCACCCGCTGGGGGAAGACTGACGAGCCGGACCCAGAGGATTTGGCGCAGCGAACGATGGAGCTACCGATGCGTCGCGTGGCAGCAAAGTGTTTCTCGTCCATCCTCGCCGGCATCCTGCTTGCCGGCGCGTCTGCGCTCGCGCAGACGCCGCAGGAGCGCCGCTGGTGCGAGGGCGAAGACGTGGCGACGACCGACCAGCGCATCGAGGGTTGCTCCGCCGTCATCAAGGCCGGCCGCGAGAAGGGCGAAAAGCTCGCAGAAGCCTTCAACAACCGCGGCGTCGCTCACCGGCTCAAGGGCGAATACGACCGTGCCATTCAGGACTATAACCAGGCCATCAGGCTCGACGCCAAATTCGCCATGGCCTTCAACAACCGCGGCGTCGCCTACGACAAGAAGGGCGAGTACGACCGCGCCATCCAGGACTACGAGCAGTCCATCAAGCTCAAGCCGTCGCCCGAAGCGCACCTCAACCGCGGCAACGCCCATCTCGGCAAAAGCCAATACGATCACGCCATCGACGACTATAACCAGGCGATCAAGCTCAAGGCCGATTTCGCCCCCGCATTCGACAACCGGTGCTGGGCGCGCGCGGTGGTTGGAATTCTCAAGCCCGCGCTCGCCGACTGCAACGAAGCGCTCCGACTGATGCCGAACAACGCCGCGACCCTCGACAGCCGCGGCTTCGTCTTCCTGAAGATGACTCACTTCGATGCCGCGGTCTCCGATTACAACGCAGCCTTGCAGATCAACCCCAAGCTTGCCTTCGCGCTCTATGGTCGCGGCCTGGCGAGATTGAAGAACGCAGACCCCTCGGGCGAGACCGACATCGCGGCAGCCAAGTCGTTGCAGGCTGACATCGCCGAGGAATACGCCCGCTATGGCCTGCCGGAGACGCGCTAAAACCTGATGCGCAGCTACCTCGACTTCGAAAAGCCGGTGGCCGAGCTCGAGGCCAAGGTCGCAGAACTGCGCGCGCTCGACGCCGACGACAGCGCGGCTGCGATCAGCGAGGAAATCTCCCGTCTCGAGGCCAAGGCGGCGCAGGCCCTCAAAGATCTCTACGCGGAGCTCACGCCCTGGCAGAAGACGCAGGTCGCCCGCCATCCCGAGCGTCCCCACAGTCTCGACTATGTCGGGGCCCTGATGACCGATTTCGTGTCGCTGTCCGGGGATCGAAAATTCGGCGACGACGAAGCGATCGTTGGCGGTTTCGGCCGCTTCCGCGGCGAGAGCATCTGCGTCATCGGGCATGAGAAGGGGTCGTCGACCGAAGGCCGGCTCAAGCACAATTTCGGGATGGCGCGGCCGGAGGGCTACCGCAAGGCGGAGCGCTTGATGCAGATGGCCGACCGTTTCGGGATCCCGGTGCTCTCACTGGTCGACACGGCCGGCGCCTATCCCGGCATCGGCGCGGAGGAACGCGGCCAGGCCGAGGCCATCGCGCGCTCGACCGATACCAGTCTCGAGCTCGGCGTTCCCAACATCGCGGTCATCATCGGCGAGGGCGGCTCCGGCGGCGCCATCGCGATCGCCACTGCCAATCGGGTGCTGATGCTGGAGCACGCGATCTATAGCGTCATCTCCCCGGAGGGTGCCGCCTCGATCCTGTGGCGCGACACCGCCAAGGCCCAGGAGGCAGCGACCGGCATGAAGATCACCGCCGACGATATGATGCGCTTCGGGGTCATCGATCAGATCATCACCGAGCCGCCCGGGGGCGCCCACCGCGACCCCGCAGCCACGATCGCCTCGACCGGCGAGGCCATCGCCGGCGCATTCAACGAGCTCGCCGGGCTCGACCGGGAAGCGGTCCGCCGACAACGCCGGGAGAAGTTTTTGGCCATAGGGCGGACCTTCGGGTAGCGGCCAAGCATGATCGGCCGCCATTTTTCCCGGAAAATGGCCGGTAAGCGCTTGTTTCCCAATGAATTCCCCATGGATGGGATTCTCGCTTCTTGCCCTGATCTTACCCAAGTCTTGGCCTAGCGTTCACGCTGCTGGCTTTGCCGTTGGGGAATGCGGGGGCTCGCTTTCGGCTACGAACTTACCCTCGTTCACCATCGGTTCGCTCAAGCGTCGATCCCGTCGCCGCTCCTTGCGGCGAGTGCGTGTTCCGGATAACGGTTGGGCAGTCAAGGCTTGGGGAAGTGAAGGCTTGGGGAAGCCTTAAGGGGGGTTCGGTTGAATTGTCGGCCTTTGGTGCGCTCGCTTTTGGCGTCCGCTGCGATTGCGGCCGCCATCGCGCTTGCCGGTTGCAACACGGATAATAGTTCGCCCGCCGTCGGCGGCCGCCATCTGCAACCGCTTTCCGACAAGACGCTGGCTGAGATCGAAACCAAGAACATGGCGAAGGAATTGCCGATCTTGGTGCGGATCTTCAAACAGGAATCCGAGCTCGAGATCTGGAAAGAGGACAAGAACGGCCGCTTCGCGCTGCTCAGGACCTATCCCATTTGCCGCTGGTCGGGCGAGCTTGGGCCCAAGATCAAGCAAGGCGACCGCCAGGCCCCTGAGGGCTTCTACACGATCACGCCCGGGCTGATGAACCCGAATTCCCAGTACTATCTCGCGATCAATACCGGCTTTCCGAATGCCTACGATCGGGCAAACGGGCGCACCGGCGCGTTTCTCATGATTCACGGCGACTGCTCGTCGGCCGGCTGCTACGCCATGACCGATGAGCAGGTCGCGGAGATTTACGCGCTCGCGCGCGAATCATTCTTCGGCGGCCAGAAGTCGTTCCAGATCCAGGCCTATCCGTTCCGGATGACGCCGCTCAATATGGCCAAGCACCGCAATTCGCCGCACACGGCGTTCTGGAAGATGCTCAAGCAGGGCTATGACCATTTCGAGGTGACGAAGCACGAGCCCAAGGTCGACGTGTGCGAGAAGCGCTACGTGTTCGATGCGGAATCATCGGGCAAATTCAGCGCCGCCGACCGCTGCCCCGCCTACACGGTGCCCGAGGCAATCGCCAGCGCGGTCCGTGACAAGCAACGCCGCGACGATGTCCAGACCGCCGAACTGATCAACCGCGGCACCCCCGCGGCACCGATCAGGATGGGAGTCGACGGCGGCATGAATCAGACCTTCCTCGCCGCCGTGAAATCCCATGGCGGAGCCGGCGCAACCATCCGCACGGCCGCGGGCACGATTCCGCCCCACGTCAATCCGCCGGGCGAGCCCGCCGCCGACGCATTCACCGGCAGCACGATGAGCCTTGCCTCCGCCGAATCGAAGCCGGCGTCGGCCCCGCGCTCATCGGTGCAGGTCGCCTCCGCGGCTCCCGCAAGCTCGGCAGGCAGCTTCTTCGGCAATCTGTTCGGATCGAAAGCGGAAGATCAGGGCACCCAATCGAAGAGCTCGGACAGCGCCGCGCCGAAAACGAAGTCCGCGGCCTCCGCGCCAAAGCCCGCCCCGAGCGCCGCCGGCACGAGCCGGCCCAAGTCCGACACGCAACCGGCCGACACCAAGACCGCGAGCGTTGTCGCATCCAAAGCTTCGCCGCCGAAACAGGAGGCAAGCGCCGAGCCGCAAAGCGCCCCGCCCCTGCTCAACGGGGCTGCGCCCACCATGTCCTCCAACGCCTTCGACGGCCGCTTCGGCTCCTGGCGCTAAACAGACGATCGAGGACGGAAAAATATCCGTCGTCCGTCATCTGTCGTCCGTCATCCGTTCAGGCGAACCGTCCGTGACAGTGCTTGTATTTCTTGCCCGAGCCGCAAGGGCAGACCTCATTGCGGCCGACCTTGCCCCAACTTGAAGGATCGTTCGGGTTGCGCTCGGCCACGGCGCCGGCCGCGGTGATGCCGTGGCGCACGAGCGTCTCCGCACCGGCACGCGCAAGCGCGAGCTCGTCCTCGCCGGTCGAGGGATCGATCTTGTGTGCCTCCATGTAAGGCAGGCTCGCCGGTTCCTCCGGCGGCGGAGCCGCCCTGATCTCCACGCGCATCAGCTGCGAGGTCACCGCCTCGCGCAGATGGGTGCTCATCGCCTCGAACAGACTGAATGCTTCCGCCTTGTACTCGTTGAGCGGGTCGCGTTGGCCATAGCCGCGCAAACCGATCACCTGGCGGAGATGCTCGAGCATGACCAGATGCTCGCGCCAGAGGTGATCGAGCGTCTGCAGCAGGATCGACTTCTCGACGTAACGCATCACGTCGCTGCCCCACTGGGCAACCTTCGACGCCATGTGCTCGTCCGCACGCCGCTCGATGCGTGAGAGCAGCTCCTCGTCGGCGATGCCTTCTTCCTTCGCCCATTCGTCGACCGCAAGGTCGAGGTCGAGGACGCGCTTGAGCTCTTCGCGCAGTCCTTTGGTGTCCCATTGTTCGGGGTAGGCGTTTTCCGGGACGTGCTTGCCGACGAGGTCATCGATGGCGGCGTGGCGCATGTCGGCCACGATCTCGTTGACCGCCTCGTCGCGCATCCATTCCACCCGCTGCTCGAAGATCACCTTGCGCTGGTCGTTCATCACATTGTCGAACTTCAGCAGGTTCTTGCGGATGTCGAAGTTGCGCGCCTCCACCTTCTGCTGCGCCTTCTCCAGCGCCTTGTTGATCCAGGAATGGACGATCGCCTCGTTCTCCTTGAGCCCCAACCGCTGCAGCATGGTATCGAGCTTGTCGGTCCCGAAGATGCGCATCAGGTCGTCTTCCAGCGACAGGAAGAACTTCGAGTGCCCGGGATCGCCCTGCCGGCCGGAGCGGCCGCGCAGCTGGTTGTCGATGCGCCGGCTCTCGTGGCGCTCGGTACCGAGCACGAACAGCCCGCCCGCACCGAGCGCCTTCTCCTTGAGCCGAGCCACCTGGGCGCGGATGTCCGCCGCGCGCCGATCGTGCTCGCCGCTCTCGTTGTCCACCTCCTTGAGCTCCTGGCGGATGCGCATGTCGGCATTGCCGCCGAGCTGGATGTCGGTGCCGCGCCCGGCCATGTTGGTGGCAATCGTGATCGCGCCGGGCACGCCCGCCTGCCCGATGATATAGGCCTCCTGCTCGTGGTAGCGGGCATTGAGGATGGCGAACACCCTCGCCTTGGAAGCGCCGTCGTCGCCGGAATAGAGCGCCGCGAACGCGTTCGGATCGGAGAAGTCGTGCTGCTCCCAGCCCTGCTTGCGCAGCATCTCCGCCAATTGCTCGGACTTCTCGATCGACGTGGTGCCCACCAGCACCGGCTGGCCGCGCGCCTTGCAGTCGTCGATCAAGGTCAGGATCGCGCGATACTTCTCCCCCGCCGTGCGATAGACCTCGTCGTCGTCGTCGACGCGCACCATCGCCTGGTTGGTCGGCACTTCGATCACTTCCAGGTTGTAGATATCGATGAGCTCGTCCGCCTCCGTCATCGCCGTCCCGGTCATGCCGGCGAGCTTCTCGTACATGCGGAAGTAGTTCTGGAACGTGATCGAGGCCAGCGTCTGGTTCTCCGGCTGGATCGGCTGGCGCTCCTTCGCCTCCAGCGCCTGGTGCAGCCCCTCCGAATAGCGCCGCCCCGGCATCATGCGGCCGGTGAACTCATCGATGATCATCACCTCGCCGTTGCGCACGATGTAGTCCTTGTCGCGATGGAACAGCTTGTGCGCCTTCAGCGCCTGGTTGACGTGGTGTACGGTCGAGACATTCTCCACGTCGTAGAGCGAGTCCCCCTTGAGCAGACCGTCGGCGCGCAGCATCTGCTCCATCTTCTCCATGCCGGCTTCGGTCAATGTCACGGCGCGCTGCTTCTCGTCCACCTCGTAGTCGGTCTTGTCGAGCTTGGGGATATAGGCGTCGATGGTGTTGTAGAACTCGGAGCGGTCGTCGAGCGGGCCCGAAATGATCAACGGGGTCCTGGCTTCATCGACCAGGATCGAGTCGACCTCGTCCACGATGGCATAGATGTGCCCGCGCTGGACCATGTCCTCGAGCCGATACTTCATGTTGTCGCGCAGATAGTCGAAGCCGAGCTCGTTGTTGGTGCCGTAGGTGACGTCGACGTCGTAGGCGGCCTTGCGCTGCTCGTCGTCCAGGCCGTGGACGATCACCCCCACCCGGAGCCCGAGGAAATTGTAGATCTGCCCCATCCATTCGGCGTCGCGCTTGGCGAGGTAGTCATTGACGGTCACCACGTGCACCCCGCGTCCGGCCAGCGCATTGAGATAGACCGGCAGCGTCGCCACCAGCGTCTTGCCTTCGCCGGTCTTCATCTCCGCGATCCGCCCCTCGTGCAGGATCATGCCGCCGATGAGCTGGACGTCGAAGTGCCGCTGCCCCAAGGTGCGCTTGGCGGCCTCGCGGCAGGTGGCAAAGGCTTCGACCAGAATGTCGTCGAGGCTCGCTCCCTCCGCCACCTGCTGCTTGAAGGCATCCGTGCGCGCCCGCAGCGCCTCGTCGGAAAGCCCTTCGAGCTCTTGCTCCAGCGCGTTGATCGCCGCAACTCGCGGCAGATAGCTCTTGATCCGCCGCTCGTTCGAAGAACCAAACAGCTTACGGGCAATGGCGCCGATCATGCGGTAAATCCTTCACGTCCTATCCGGTGCCGGACCTTACCAAATCCGATGGGGAGAAGCGCCACAACGGAAGCCGATTTTGTCGCGGCAGCGCCTGCGCGCGTTCGTCTGCGGCCGCGGAATGCGGAAAATGCCGCACTTTTCGAGCGTCCTTCATGCAAACGGCGGCGGCTTGCGGCCCGATCGACCGAGTTTTTGGAGAGATAGGAGGGGGTTCCATCCTTGTCAATCGGCCATCACGGCACTCACGTTCTCGTCAAAATCGGCTGGTAACCGCCGTAACTGATTGCCAAATGGGGCCGTTTTACCTAACTGTCCGGCGCGCCTCCGACGCCCCGCTTGATTCAGGACCACGCCATGACCTCCCTCAATCTGCCGCCCCGTTCCACGCCGCGCCGGCGTCCGCTCGCGCTCGCCGCCATTGCGGCCCTGCTGTTCGTCCTGCCGGCGGTTTCCGGATGCTCGAAGGAGACGTCCTCCGAGGCGACGGCCTCCGGGCCGGACCCGGTGGTCGCGCGCGTCAATGGGGTCGACATCAAGCAGAGCGATCTCCAGCTCGCCGATGAGGACGTGGGCGCCGATATGCAGGCGGCGTCGCCGGAGGCCAAGCGCGAGCACCTCATTTCCTATCTCGCCGATATCATCATGGTCACGCAGGCCGCCGACAAGAAGAAGCTGGCGGACAGTCCGGAATTCAAGCGACGCTTGGCGTTCCTGCGCAACAAGCTGCTGATGGGGTACGAGCTGCAAGAGGAAGCCAAGGCCGCCGTCAACGAGGAAGCCCTGCAGCAGACCTACAATGACGCGGTGAAATCAATGGGTGGGCAGGAAGAGGTGCGCGCGCGCCACATCCTGGTCGATACCGAAGATGAAGCCAAGGCCCTGCAAGAGCAGCTCAAGAGCGGCGCCGATTTCGCCACCCTCGCCAAGGAAAAATCCAAGGATCCGGGCGCGGCCGAGGGCGGCGACCTCGGCTATTTCACCAAGGATCAGATGGTGCCCGAATTCGCCGACGTCGCCTTCAAGATGTATCCGGGCCAGGTCTCGAACCCGGTGAAGACGCAGTTCGGCTGGCACCTCATCAAGCTCGAGGACAAGCGCACCAAGCAGCCGCCCGAATTCGAGAAGGTGAAGGACCAGATCGAGGCGTTTCTCGCGCGCAAGGCACAGACCGACTTCATCGCCAAGCTGCGGCAGAGCGCCAAGATCGAACGCCTCGACAAGCCGGCCGAGCAGAAGAAATAATTCCAGACGCCGCCACCGGCCGGGCAGACGTCGGAGAGGACGCCGGGAGAAAAACCTTGTCGACGACCGTCTCCCCGCTCGCGCCCGCGCACTTTCCCGACATGCCGCCGGTGGCGGGAGTCAAGCTTGCGACCGCCGCCGCCGGCATCCGCTATCCCGGCCGTGTCGACGTGCTGCTGGCGCTGCTCGATGAGGGTACGACGGTCGCCGGTGTGTTCACGCGTTCGAAATGTCCGTCGGCCCCGGTCGACTGGTGCCGCGCACAGCTCAAAGGCGGTGCGGCGCGCGCGCTCGTGGTCAATTCCGGCAATGCCAATGCCTTCACCGGCAAGTCCGGGCGCGCTGCCACCAGGCTCACCGGGAAGATCGCCGCCGCCGCCGCCGGCTGCAAGCCCTCGGACGTGTTCCTCGCTTCGACCGGCGTGATCGGCGAGCCGCTCGAGGCGGCGAAATTCGGCACCGTCATGGATGGGCTCGTGGCGCAGGCCACGCCCGGCGCCTGGCAAGCGGCGGCCAGGTCGATCATGACCACCGATACGTTTCCCAAAGGAGCCGCCGCCATTGCGCGGCTCGGGGCAACGCCTGTCACCATCTGCGGCATCGCCAAGGGGGCCGGCATGATCGCGCCCGACATGGCGACCATGCTCTCCTTCGTGTTCACCGACGCGCCGATCTCGCCGCGCGTGCTGCAAACCGTGCTCAAGCAGGGCGTGGTCGACACCTTCAATGCGGTGACGATCGACGGCGACACCTCGACCTCGGATACGCTGCTGGCGTTTGCAACCGGCGCGGCCGCCGACCGCGGCGTGCCGAAAATCGCGACCATGTCAGACCGGCGGCTGCCCGCCTTCCGCAAGGCATTCGACGCCGTCCTCGCCAATCTCGCCGAGCAGGTCGCACGCGACGGCGAGGGCGCGCGCAAGCTGGTCGAGATCATCGTCGAGGGCGCGGTGTCGAAGCCGTCGGCGCGCAAGATCGCGCTTTCGATCGCCAACTCACCCCTGGTCAAGACCGCGATCGCCGGCGAGGACGCCAACTGGGGCCGCGTGGTCATGGCGGTCGGCAAAGCCGGCGAACGCGCCGACCGCGACCGGCTCTCGATCTGGTTCGGCGGCATCCGCGTCGCCCACAAGGGTGCACGCGATCCCGCCTATGACGAGGCCGCGGTCTCGGCGCTGATGAAGAAGCCCGAGATCACGCTCAAGGTCGCGCTCGGGCTCGGGCGCGGCCACGACCGGGTGCTCACCTGCGACCTCACCAAGGAGTATGTGGCGATCAACGGGGACTATCGGTCGTGATGTAATGCCGGACGAATGTCGCTAAACCTAATCCGCCGGCAGTCAGCACGTCACAATCGAGAGTGCCCTCAATCGGGTCGAACTTCCTTAGCCCGCACCTGCCATCCCGGTCATACGTCGTGAGCGCAAAACTCGTCCTCGTCGCCGCGTGCGCCCTCGTGGACACGGATGGCCGCGTGCTGCTCGCGCAGCGTCCGGCCGGCAGGCCGATGGCGGGCTTGTGGGAATTTCCGGGCGGCAAGGTCGAGGCGGGCGAGCGGCCCGAGGAAACCCTGATCCGGGAGCTCAAGGAGGAACTGGGCATCGTCGTCAACGAGGCGTGCCTCGCGCCGCTGACCTTCGCCAGCCACAGCTACCCGGATTTCCATCTGCTGATGCCGCTCTATGTCTGCCGGCGCTGGGAAGGAACAGCGACCGCGCTGGAAGGCCAGGCGTTGGCCTGGGTGCGCGCGAATCGATTGCGGGACTACCCGATGCCGCCAGCCGACGAGCCGCTGGTGGCGCATCTGACCGCGCTGCTGTAACCAGGAGTCAGTAATCAGTGATCAGTAATCAGAACGTGCCGATCCAGCGCGCCTTTTCTGATTACTGATCACTGTCCCCTGTTCTTCGCAGCCGGATCTCCTTCGTGCCCAGCACATCGGCGAGGCGCTGGCGCGCCGAGCCCGGCGCCAACGGCTTTTGCTGGCTCTCATGGGGCGCCCAGCCCGACAGCCAGACGATCTCGAACGTCGCCCGGATACGGCCGTCGTCGTCAGCGAACCGCTCGGCGTAGATCTCCATCATCCGCGCCAACGTCGCGCGCTTGAGCGGACGCCGGCTGCGCTCGAGCAGCGGATTGGTCGCGCCCATGCGGCGCAGATCGTGCATCAACGCGAGCGGCGAGACATAGCGCACCGTGATGCGGTCGACGTCGGTCACCGGCAACGCGAAGCCGGCGCGCTGAAGCAGCGTGCCCATGTCGCGCACGTCCGCGAAGGGAACGACGCGGGGCGATGCGCCGTCCTCGATCTCGGCCTCTGCGGCAGCGAAGGCTTGGCGCAGCTCCATCAGCGTATTGCCGCCGGCGAGCGCGGCGAGCAGCAGGCCGTCGGGCTTGAGCGCGCGGCGGATCTGGACGAGAGACCCCGGCAGGTCGTTGACGAATTGGAGCGCGAGCGCCGACACCACCAGATCGACCGAAGCGTCGCGCAACGGCAGCGCCTCCTCATCGGCGGCAACGACAAGGTACGCATCGCCCACGACGCCGCCGGCGACCGGCACGTGGGCCGCAACGATCGTGCCGACCTTGCCGCTGGCCGCAAGCGCCCGCTGCACGGCATCGGTCGGGGTGCCGAGATCGACGGCGCATCCGAAGCGGCGGAGCACCGCGGCCAGACGGTCGGACAAATCCTCCGCCACGCGCTCGACCAGGAACTTCGACGGCCCGAGCGCCGCGGCGCGCCCGCGGCGCGCGCGCAGCAGGTGGCGGTCGAAGAGGCGGGGATGTGGCGAAGCCATCTCCTTTCACTACCACGCCAGCCCAATGATGACGCGGCCATGGAGTGGTGCGCCGGCCGACCATCGGCGCCGTGTACCCTTCCCCCGCTCCGAAGACGAGACACCGTTGAGCTTCGCACCCGGTGGCGCTAGCGTGACCTTCATGCAGGGGGAGATTGAACCCACCCGGCCTCCGGCGCGGCCGTTTACGCGGCTGGCCACGGCCGTGCGTGCCACGTTCGGGCTCGTCGTCAACGTTGCGCTGCCGCAGCTTTGCGCCACCTGCCGCGAGCCGGTCGATGGTGCGGGTCTGTGCCCTGCCTGCTGGTCGAAGCTCTCGTTCATCGCGCCGCCCTATTGCGAGCGCCTCGGCATCCCGTTCCCGTTCGACGGCGGACCCGGTCTCCTCTCGATGGAGGCGATTGCCGACCCGCCGGCGTACCGCCGCGCGCGGGCAGCCGTGCGCTACGACGATATCGCGCGCAAACTCGTTCATGCCTTGAAATACGGTGACCGGCTCGACCTCGCCCCGCTCATGGGGCGCTGGATGGCCAATGCCGGCCGCGAGCTGCTCGCGGATGCCGATGCGATCGTTCCGGTGCCGCTGCACTGGCGGCGCCAGTGGGCGCGACGCTTCAACCAATCGGCGCTGCTCGCCGAGATCATCGCCAAGGCGGCCGGCCGAGCCGTTGCGCACCGCGCGCTCAAGCGAGTCAAGGCGACGCCGCAGCAGGTCGGGCTCGACAAGTCCGGACGCGCGCAGAACGTGCAGGGCGCCTTCCGCATGTCGGGCGAAGGCAAGGCCGAGGTGGCGGGACGAAATCTGGTGCTGGTCGATGACGTGCTCACCTCGGGCGCGACCGTCGACGCTTGCGCGCGGGCGCTGTTGCGCGGCGGCGCCGCGTCGGTCGACGTGCTGGTCTTCGCCCGGGTTGTGGCGGCGGGCCGCGCGCGCGCCCCATATAAGAAGTGCGGTAGGGCCTACGGTCGACATGAGTCACATCGAGATTTACACCACAGGCTTCTGCGCCTATTGCCACGCTGCCAAGCGGCTGTTGTCCCGCAAGGGCGTCGAATTCACCGAGATCGACGTGAGCGGCGATCCCAAGGGGCGAAGCGATATGGTGGCGCGTGCGAATGGACGCATGACCGTGCCGCAGATTTTCATCGGCTCGACCCACGTGGGCGGCTATGATGATCTCTCCGCACTCGACCGGGCCGGCAAGCTTGATGCATTGCTCGGCCGTGGCGAGGCGCTTGCAGACGCCGATCAGAGACCACCAGTATGAATACAGGTCAGGCTGCGACCTTCACCGCCGGGCTCGTGCAAATGCGCTCGGGCCTTTCACCGCAGGCCAATCTCGATGCGGCGGTGCGGCTGATCGGGGAGGCCAGGAACGGTGGCGCCGACTACGTGCTCACGCCCGAGATGACCAACATCCTGGAGGTCAAGCGCGAGCGGCTGTTCGCGGCGCTCGCGCCCGAGGAGAGCGACGCCACGCTCGCCGCCTTCCGCGAACTCGCGCGCAAGCTCGGCATCTTCCTTCACGTCGGCTCGTTGGCGATCAAGGTGCTGCCCGAAAAGGCGGCGAACCGCTCGTTCCTGATCGACCGCAACGGCGACATCCTCGCACGCTACGACAAGATCCACATGTTCGACGTCGATCTCAGCAACGGCGAAAGCTATCGCGAGTCGCGCAGCTACCGGGCGGGTGAGATCGGCGTCGCCGCCGATCTGCCATGGGGACGGCTCGGGCTCAGCGTCTG
Source organism: uncultured Alphaproteobacteria bacterium (assembly GCA_963827585.1). Taxonomy (GTDB): domain Bacteria; phylum Pseudomonadota; class Alphaproteobacteria; order Rhizobiales; family Xanthobacteraceae; genus VAZQ01. The sequence goes on along the minus strand of CAWHCK010000059.1, from coordinate 246,139 downwards.
CTACGATCTGCGCTTCCCGGCGCTCTACCGCGCGCTCGCGGAGGCCGGAAGCTCATTCCTCGCCATCCCTTCGGCGTTCACGCAGCAGACCGGCGCGGCGCATTGGCACGTGCTCAACCGCGCCCGCGCGATCGAGAACGGCGCGTTCGTGTTCGCAGCCGCGCAGGGCGGCAAGCACGAGAACGGCCGCGAGACCTTCGGGCATTCGCTCGTGGTCGACCCATGGGGCCGCATTCTGGCCGAAGGCGGCACCGAGCCAGGCGTCATACTGGCAGCGATCGATCCCGCCGAAGTCGTGGCCGCTCGCGCGAAAATCCCTTCGCTTCAGCACGGACGGCGATTCGAGATGATCGGACCGATGGCGGAGCCGGCCCACCTCCACGCGGTGCGAGGTCCGGCATGATTCGCTACGCGCTCGCGTGCGACAATGGGCACGCATTCGAGAGCTGGTTTCAGAACTCGGCGGCCTTCGAGAAGCAGGTGAAGGCCGGGCTGGTCACGTGCCCGGCTTGCAATTCCGCCAAGATCGAGAAGACGATCATGGCGCCAAGCGTCACCGGGGCGAAGAAGCGCGGCGCTGCGCCGGTGCCGGCGCCCGAGCTCCCTGCGCCCGCACCGGCGAGCGATGCGTCAGCCCCGGTTGCCATGGTGTCGCCGCAGGAACACGAATTCCGCAAGAAGCTCAAGGAGCTGCGCGAGCACCTCGTCAAGAACGCCGACTATGTCGGACAGAAATTCCCCGAAGAGGCGCGCAAAATGCATTACGGCGAGATCGAGCACCGCTCGATCTACGGCGAGGCCTCTCCCGATCAGGCCAAGGAGCTGCACGAGGAAGGGATCGAGTTTCACCCGCTGCCCGTGCTGCCCGACGAGCGGAATTAGCCTGTAGCCCGCATGGAGCGAAGCGCAATGCGGGGCAGTGTTCCCGCGCGGCACGAATCCCGGATTTCGCTTCGCTCCATCCGGGCTACGCCGTTAGCAGCTTACGATATCAAGCAGCCGCCTCAATGCGCCCATAGCAGCAACACGACCCCGATCACGATCAGCACGATGCCGATGGCTTCGCGCGGGGTCGTCGTCTGCTTGAACGCGAACCGCGCGATCGCTTGCGCAAAAAGCACCTCGACCAGCGCCAGCGTCCGCACGCTCGCAGCGGTCGCAAGCGCGAAGGCGAGGAACCAGAACTGGGAGGCGAGCGCGCCCATGAAACCCGCGAACAGCGACGGCCGCCAGGCCCGCAGGATCAAGGCGAGCACCTCGGGGGTGCGCAGCCAGAGATAGAGCGAGAGCAGGACCGATTGCATCAGCAGGCCGACCACCAGCGTGAAGGTCGCCGCGATGACGTAGCTCGGCGCGCCGAGACTCAGGATCGCCCCGCGATAGCCGACGGCGGAAAGTGCAAACATCGCGCCGGCGGCAAGCCCGAGCAGCGTCGCCCCGACATCCATCGACGTCCCGGGCTTGAGCGCCATGATGACCACGCCCGAGGTGGCGATCAGGATGGCCGCCGCCATCCCCGGCGTCACGACGTCGCCGAGAAACACCAGCCCGAACAGTGCGGCCTGCACCGGCTCGGTCTTGATGTAGGCATAGACCACCACGAACGAACGGTCGTTCATGGCGGCCAGCATCAAGGCGGTGGCGGCGACCTGCGCGAGCGCGCCAAGGATCACCCAGGGCCAGAACACGAGCGGCGGCCGCGGCAGGTCCTGCCCGAGCGCGATCATCACGCCGGCGAGAAAGACGAGCGCGAACGGAAAGCCGAACAGGAAGCGCACATGGGTGGCGCCCACCGTCCCGAGCCGGGCGGTAAGCTCGCGCTGCGTGGCATTGCGCACGGTCTGCGCCCCGGCGGCGATCAGCGTGAACAACGCCCAGAACCAGCCGGTATCGGCCACCCCCCAACTCCCTTGCACCAAGCGTAGAGCTTCCATCCGCCATCATCGCGCTCCGCGCAAGCGTCATTCGGAAGGCGGCTTCCGCTTCATGCGCAAACGCGACATGATCGCGCCTCGGCAGGGAGTCACAGCGCCATGAGTGGGATTAGACGCGTCGGCTTCATCGGTGTGGGCAATATGGGTGCGCCCATGGCCTCCAATCTGGTACGCGGCGGCCACGACGTGATGGCCTACGACGTCGCTGCCGAGCGGGCGCAGCGCTTTGCGCAAGCGCACTCGGCACGGGCGGCCGAAAGCCTCGCCGAGCTTGCGAAGCACGCCGAAATCGCGATCACCATGCTGCCGACCGGCCGCGAAGTGCGCGAGGTGCTGATGGAGGCGCAAGGCGGCGCGCTCGCCGCCAATCTGCGTCATGGCGCGATCGTCATCGACATGAGCTCGGCAGACCCGGTCGGCACGCGCACGCTCGGACGCGAGCTCGCACCGCGCGGCGTCGCGCTCGTCGACGCTCCGGTCTCCGGCGGCGTGCCGCGCGCGAGCGACGGCACGCTCGCCATCATGATCGGAGGCGACGCCGCCGCGATCGCCGCGGTCAAGCCGGTGCTGGCATGCATGGGGCGGAACCTGTTCGAGGTCGGCAGCCTCGGCTGCGGTCATGCCATGAAGGCGCTCAATAATTTCCTCGCCGCCACGTCCTACGCGGCGGTCGTCGAGGCGATCGTGGTCGGGCGCCAATTCGGGCTCGATCCCGCGGTGATGACCGATGTCATCAATGTTTCGACCGGCCGCAGCTTCGCGAGCGAGAATCTCATCAAGCAGCACGTGCTCAGCGGCAGCTTCGCCACCGGCTTTGCGCTCGGGCTGTTGGCGAAGGATGTCAAGATTGCCGCCGATCTCGCGCAGCAGATCGGCGTCGACGCCCCGCTCGGTCGCCTGATCCGGGATCTCTGGGGCGAGGCGCGCGACGCCATCGGCGGCGAGCAGGACCATTCGCGGGCGTGGGCGCACTGGGAGCGGCGCGCCGCGCGTCCCGCCGCGGAATGATCGGGCGTTCCCGCACGCGCAGCGCCCGCGCGCCGGACCGCTCGCTTCATGCCGGCCGCGCGGCCGTGACCATGTAATTCACATCCATGTCGGTCGAAAGCCGCCAGCGGTCGGCGATGAGATCATAGGTCACGCCGGTCTCATCCAGCACCGTGAGCCCGTGCCGCTCGAGTGCCGCCTCGAGCTCATTGGGAGTGACGAACTTGTCCCATTGATGGGTGCCGCGCGGCAGCCAGCGCAGCAGGTATTCGGCGCCGACGATCGCCAGGGCAAAGCTCTTGAGCGTGCGGTTGAGCGTGGCCGTGATCATGAGGCCGCCGGGCTTCACCATCTCGGCGCAACGCTTGATGAAGAGGCTCAGATCGGCGACGTGCTCGACCACCTCCATGGCGAGCACGACGTCGAAGCGCTCGCCCGCATCCGAGAGCGCCTCGGCCGTGGTCGCACGGTAGTCCACGGTCACCCCAGCCTCGGCCGCATGCAGCTTTGCCGCCTCGATATTGGGCTGCGAAGGATCAGCGCCCACGACTTCGGCCCCCAGCCGCGCCAAAGGTTCGCTCAGGATGCCCGCCCCGCAGCCGATATCGAGAATGTGCAGGCCCGCGAGCGCGTCGAGCCCCTTGGCGTCGCGGTCGAACTGGCGGCACGCAGCCTCCTTGATGACGCCGAGCCGCACCGGATTGAAGCGGTGCAGCACGGCCATCCGGCCGCGCGCATCCCACCACTCGGCGGCCAGCGCGGAAAAGCGCGCGACCTCGGCGGTGTCGACCGTGGAACCGTGCCCGGGCATCGTGCTGCTCGCCATCGACCCGCTCCAAGGCCGCGGTTGCGGCCCCCCAGCCTCGCCTGTATGTATACGCGCCTTTTCGCGCGGGGGCTTGCCGTAAAGCGGATCGCGCGCCCCCATCATGCTGGAGACGCCCGCAAGCCCGCCATGGCCCGCCTGGTAATGAAGTTCGGCGGCACCTCGGTCGCCGACATCGAGCGCATTCGCAACGTCGCGCGCCACGTCAAGCGCGAGGTCGATGCCGGCCACGAGGTGGCGGTCATCGTCTCCGCCATGGCCGGGGCCACCAATCAGCTCGTGGCCTGGTGCCGCGAGGCCGCGGCGCTGCACGACGCCCGCGAATACGACGCCGTGGTATCCTCGGGCGAGCAGGTGACGGCCGGCCTGCTGGCCATCGTGCTCGAGGGAATGGGCGTCAATGCCCGCTCGTGGCAGGGCTGGCAATTGCCGATCCTCACCTCCAACGCCCATGCCGCGGCACGCATCCTCGACGTCAATGGCGCCGAGCTGGTCAAGCGCTTCAAGGAGCGGCATGAAGTGGCGGTGCTCGCGGGCTTCCAGGGCGTGCACGAGGAGACCGGCCGCATCACCACCCTGGGGCGCGGCGGATCGGACACCTCCGCCGTCGCGATCGCGGCCGCCATCGCGGCCGAGCGCTGCGACATCTACACCGACGTCGATGGGGTCTATACCAGCGACCCTCGCGTCGTCCCGCGGGCGCAACGCCTCGACAAGGTCGCCTACGAGGAGATGCTGGAACTCGCCTCGCTCGGCGCCAAGGTCATGCAGGTACGCTCGGTCGAGCTTGGAATGGTGCATAATGTGCGCATCTTCGTGCGCTCGAGCTTCCAGAAGCCCGAGGACATCGATCCGCACGGGACGCCGCCCGGCACGCTGATTTGCGGCGAGGAGGAGATCGTGGAGCAGCAGGTCGTCACCGGGATCGCCTTCTCCAAGGACGAGGCGCAGATCTCGATCCGCCGCGTGCAGGACAAACCCGGCGTCGCGGCCGCGATCTTCGGTCCGCTGGCCGAAGCCAATATCAATGTCGACATGATCGTGCAGAACGTTTCCGGCGACGGCGCGACGACCGATCTCACCTTCACCGTCCCCGCCTCCGACTATCAGCGCGCGACCGAAGTCCTGATCAAGGCCAAAGGCCAGGTGGCCTACGAGCGTCTCGATGGCGCCAATGACGTCGCCAAGGTCTCGGTGATCGGGATCGGCATGCGCAGCCACGCCGGCGTCGCCGCCAGGGCATTCAAGGCGCTGGCGGAGAAGGGCATCAACATCCGCGCCATCACCACCTCGGAGATCAAATTTTCGCTGCTGATCGACGCCAACTACACCGAGCTCGCGGTGCGCACGCTGCACAGTCTCTACGAGTTGGACAAGTAGCAGCTCGCGCCGGCGCAGGTGCGCGGGGTGGGCACAGGCGCGGAAACCGACCTCGAAAGGCCCGCCTGCGGCCGCATTTCCGCAAGTTATGCCTGGTAAGCGGACGTTTGGAACGCTTTGGCTTGCCCGGGCCACGCCCCATTCGCTATACGGCCTGATGGATTGTAGCCGCTGCGGGCGCCCGGGCCCGGTGGGTACTGTTTCCTGACTTTCGTCGAGCCGAGAGCAGAGAGCTCCGGCCGGATGGGCTGGTCCGAGGGATCACGTCATGCGTGGCGCGCTCGGCGGTCCGCGCGTGCTGTTGCGCCGGCTTCGCGAGGTGATGGCGGAGCAGGTCAGCGCGCAGGAGCGCCTGGACAAGATCGTGGTGCTGATCGCCGCCAACATGGTGGCGGAGGTCTGCTCCGTCTACGTGTTGCGCGTGGACGGCACGCTCGAGCTTTATGCCACCGAAGGCCTCAACAAAGAGGCGGTGCACCAGACCGTGCTGCGCGCCGACGAAGGCCTGGTCGGTCTGGTCGCGAGCGAGGCGAACCCGATCAACCTGTCGGAAGCGCAGAACCATCCCGCGTTCTCCTACCGGGTGGAGACCGGCGAAGAGATCTATCACTCCTTCCTCGGCGTGCCGGTGCTGCGCGCCGGCAACACGCTCGGCGTGCTGGTGGTGCAGAACCGGGCGCGGCGCACCTATACCGAGGAGGAAGAGGAGGCGCTGCAGACGACCGCGATGGTGCTCGCCGAGATGATCGCCTCGGGCGAGCTCTCCGCCATCGCCAAGCCCGGCGCCGAACCCGCCGCCCGCCGGCCGCTGCACCTGACCGGCGCTAACCTCAATGACGGCGTCGCGCTCGGCCATGTGGTCCTGCACGAGCCGCGCGTGGTCATCACCAATTTCATCGCCGACGACGTGCCGCGAGAGATCAAGCGGCTGGAGGCGGCGGTCGAAACCCTGCGGTCGGACCTCGACGTGCTGCTCGAGCGCGGCGAAGTCGCCGACGGCGGCGAGCATCGCGACGTGCTCGAAGCCTATCGCATGTTCGCCTATGACCGCGGCTGGGTGCATCGCCTCGAAGAAGCAGTGGCGACGGGTCTCACCGCCGAGGCGGCGGTCGAGCGCGTGCAGTCCGACACTCGTGCGCGCATGTTGCGCGCGACCGACCCGTATTTGCGCGAGCGCCTGCACGACCTCGACGAGCTCGCCAACCGGCTGATGCACCAGTTGCTCGGCCAGGACTATGCGCCGGCGCGCGACCGCCTGCCGGAAAACGCCATCCTCGTCGCCCGCTCGATGGGACCGGCGGCGCTGCTCGACTACGACCGCAAGCGCCTGCGCGGGCTCGTGCTCGAGGAAGGCGGCCCGAATTCGCATGTCGCGATCGTCGCCCGCGCGCTCGGCATCGCGGCGGTGGGCGAGATCGCCAATGCCACCGGCGTCGCCGACCCCGGCGACGCGATCATCGTCGACGGCTCGACCGGCGACGTGCATGTGCGGCCATCGCCCGACATGGAGGCGGCCTATATCGAGCGGGTGCGGCTGCGCGCACGCCGGCAGCTGCAATATCTCGCGTTGCGGGATAAGCCGTGCATGACCAAGGACGGCGAGAAAATCGAGTTGATGATCAATGCCGGCCTCGCCGTCGACCTGCCGCATATCCACGACACCGGAGCCGCCGGCATCGGACTGTTCCGCACCGAACTGCAGTTCATGGTGGCGGCGACCTTCCCCCGCACCGCCGAGCAGTTTTCGCTCTACCGCGCGGTGCTCGACGCCGCCGGCGACAAGCCGGTGACGTTCCGCACGCTCGATATCGGCGGCGACAAGGTGCTGCCCTACATGCGCAATGTCGAGGAGGAGAACCCGGCGCTGGGTTGGCGCGCCATAAGGCTGGGCCTCGACCGGCCGGGATTGCTGCGCAGTCAGGTCCGCGCGCTGCTGCGCGCCGCCGGCGGACGCGACCTGAAAATCATGTTCCCGATGATCGCCACGGTCGAGGAATTCGACGAAGCCAAGTCGCTGGTCGAGCGCGAGCTCACCCATCTGCGCCGGCACAGCCACAAGCTGCCCGAGCGGGTCGAGGTCGGCACCATGCTCGAGGTGCCCTCGCTGCTCTACCAGCTCGACGAGCTGCTCGAGCGCGTCGATTTTCTCTCCGTCGGCTCGAACGATCTCGTGCAGTTCTTCTACGCCGCCGACCGCGGCAATGTACGCGTCGCCGACCGCTTCGATGCGATCTCGGCGCCGGTCTTGCGCGCGCTCAAGGCGGTCGCGGACAAGGGCCGCGTCCACGCCAAGCCGGTGACGCTGTGCGGCGAACTCGCGTCAAAGCCGATCGGCGCGCTCGCTCTGGTCGCGATCGGCTACCGCGCGCTCTCGCTCGCCCCCACCGCGGTCGGTCCGGTCAAGGCCATGCTGCTCGACCTGCGGGCCGGCAAGGCCGCCGCCCTGCTGCAGCCCTTGATCGATAGCCCGACGGGCAGCGTGCCGATCCGCGACCGGCTCAAGGCATTTGCGGCCGAGGAAGGGCTCCAGCTTTGACGCGCGCGGCCTGTTTCAGCTTCGCGTCCCGGACACACGACCTTCGTTTGCAATCCACATGGCCATGCTTCCCGAGCAGAAACTCGACGCGCTGATCGCCCGCCACAAGGCGGTTGAAAGCGAGCTTGCGACCCAGGTCGCGCCCGAGACCTATGTCAAGCTCTCGCGCGAATTTGCCGAACTCGACCCCGTCGTCGAGACCGTGAAAAATTACCGCCACGTCGTATCCGAGCTCGAAGGTCTCGATGCGCTCATCACGGATCCTGCGACCGATGCCGACATGCGCGCGATGGCGGCCGCCGAGAAGCCGCAGCTCGAGCAAAGGCGCGCGGCGCTCGAGCACGAGATCAAGCTCACGCTGCTTCCGAAGGACGCCATGGACGAGCGCAACGTGATCCTCGAAATCCGCGCCGGCACCGGCGGCGACGAGGCCGCGCTCTTCGCCGGCGATCTGTTCCGCATGTACGAGCGCTATGCGGCGCGGCAGGGCTGGAAGGTCGAGGTGATCTCGGCGAGCGAAGGCACCATGGGAGGCTACAAGGAGATCGTGGCGGAAATCCGCGGCCGCGGGGCGTTCGCCAGGCTCAAGTTCGAATCCGGCGTCCACCGCGTTCAGCGCGTGCCCGATACCGAAGCCTCGGGCCGCATCCATACCTCGGCCGCCACCGTTGCGGTGCTGCCGGAGGCTGCCGAGCTCGACATCGACATCGACGAGGACGACCTCAAAATCGATACCCTGCGGTCGGGCGGCGCCGGTGGCCAGCATGTCAACAAGACCGAGTCCGCGGTGCGCGTGACCCACATCCCCTCCGGCATCGTCGTCATGATGCAGGAAGACCGCTCGCAGCACCGGAACCGTGCCAAGGCGATGGCCGTGCTGCGCGCCAGGCTCTACGATTTCGAGCGTCGGAGGCAAGACGCCGCGCGCGCCGCCGAGCGCCGCGGCCAGGTCGGCTCCGGCGACCGTTCCGAGCGCATTCGCACCTATAATTTTCCGCAAGGCCGCGTGACCGACCACCGCATCAATCTCACGCTTTACAAGCTGCCGCTGGTGATCGAGGGCGAGGCGCTCGGCGAGATCATCGACGCGCTCGTGACCGAGCACCAGGCGGAGCTGTTGGCTGCGGAGGGAGCGTGACGCTCCCGGTGTCGTCCGGCGCGCGATCCGATGGCGATGGACATGGCAGTTGAACGCAAGAGCCTGATCCCAAGCGTGCCCGGTACCGGACGCGTCGCCATGGCGGGTTCTCATGAGTTCGACGGCGTTTCCGTCGAGGCCGCGCGCCGCCGCCTCGCGCGCGAGTTCCGCGCGCACGGCCTCGACGCGCCAGAGCTCGACGCGCGCATCCTCGTCGGCCATGCGCTCGGGTTGGACCACGCAGCGCTCGCCGCGCAGTCCGGCCGCTTGCTCGCGACTGCGGAGGCAGGCGCCATCGCCGCCGTCGCGGCGCGCCGCCTCGCGCGCGAGCCGGTCGCCCGCATTGTGGGCCGCAAGGAATTTTGGGGACTCCCGTTCAAGCTCAATGCCGAGACCTTGGTGCCGCGCCCCGAAACCGAGACCGTGGTCGAGGCGGCGTTGGCGGCGGCGGAAGGCGAGGATCGGAAGCTGCGGCAGCTGCGCATCGCCGACCTCGGCACCGGCTCGGGCGCGCTGCTGCTGGCGCTGCTCTCCGAGCTGCGGACCGCGTCCGGCATCGGCACGGATACGAGCCTCGCCGCGCTCGGCTGCGCCCGCGACAACGCCGCCGCGCTCGGCCTTTGCGCTCGTGCATCGTTCGTGGCCTGCGATTACGGCGCCGCTCTCAAGGGACCGGTGGATCTTCTCGTGTCCAATCCCCCTTATGTGGCGCGCCCCGATATCGCGGGGCTGCAACCCGAGGTCCGCGACTTCGACCCGCGGGGCGCGCTCGACGGCGGCCCCGACGGCCTCGATGGCTATCGAGCAATCGCCGCTCAGGCACGGCGCCTCATCGCGCCGAAGGGTGTCCTCGTGCTGGAGCTTGGCCGGGATCAGGCCAGCCCCGTGGCCTCAATTTTCGCCCCTGTGGGGCTTGCGCCGGTGGCGTGGCGGCACGATCTTTCGGGCATGGTCAGGGCCCTGGTCATGCAGACGCTGCCATGAGGCCTCCACATTTCTGGTACCAAAAAAAGCGCTTGGATTAGGGGTCAAGACCGACTAGGTTTTGCCCACGGAATTGACCCGAGATGCTTGAGCACCGATAGCGAGCCCCGAAGCAGGACTGCGGAGAGCCGACGGTGCGGACGAAGCGAACGAAGGACGCCGGATGACCCGGCAGGTGGTTCCAACAATCGGGACGAGATGCTTCATCGGTTCGGTGCTGATCCGCGAGCAATGCGGACATGCCCGTGAGGAAGAGGTGGGCAACACCGCGGGATGCCGCGGTCGAGGGGTTGCTGCTTCGCGACACGGAACCTGAATCGCGGCGAACGACGCCGCATTTTTGCCTAATGCTTGAACGGGCGAGAGTCGCGGATGCCGCCGCGTCGCTCGCGTGACGGAGTATCTTAATCGTTTGGTAAAGCAGGGCGGCGGCAGGCCGCCACAATGAAGGGGTTGGCAACAGGCGAGTCATGAGAAACGGTCAGAACAAGCGCATGCGCGGGCGCAACAATCACCGCAAGAGTCACAATCCCATGGCCCGCGTCTTCGAGTTGAACGGCCCGGATGTGAAAATTCGCGGAAATCCATCTCATATTGCAGAAAAATACATTCAACTCGCGCGCGATGCGCAAACCTCGGGTGACCCGATCGCGGCCGAGAACTACTTCCAGCACGCCGAACACTATTTTCGTGTGATTGCCGCGGCGCAGGAGCAGTTCCGGCAGAACAACCCCCACTTCTCCCGGCCGGAGAACGAAATGCCCGGCGCGCGCGATGACGGCTTCGACGACGGCGGCGACGATGAGGGACAGTCGTCGACGAGCGGTGATTCACCTTACGGCACGCGCGAGCCGCAACCTTACATTCCGCGCGATGCCCAACCTTTCCCGCAACAGCAACACCAGCCGCGTCCGCAGCAGGGCAACGCCCCCGCCGAAGGGGACGTCGACCGGCTGCCGTCCTTCATCACCGGCGGACAACAGCCGCCCCATCAGCCGCAGCAAGGTGCCCAGCAGGGACAGAACGGCCACGACAACCAGCCCGACCGTTTTCCGCTGCATCGCCGGCGCCGCCGGCATCGCGGGCCGCGCCCCGACATGCAGGGCGGCGGCGACGGCGGAGACGAACCCGCGCCGCACGGCGAGTGATCCAACGCTCCGGTCAAGGCGCGAGCGCGGGCTCCAGCGCAGGGACCAGCCGCGTGCGCTCGCGCCGCACCGGAATCGCGCGATAGACCTGTTTCGTCGCCTCGACGATGTGCACGCCGCCGAACGGCGCGGCGACCGCCGATCCCGCCCGCTCCCATGCGACTGCCGAGCGCAGGAACCAGCCGCGCGCCACCGGCGGCACATGCAGCGCTTCGCCCCATCCGGTGGGCGTGAACCAGGCCTCACGCAGGAGGTGCGTGATCTGCGAACGCGAATAGGGTCGGCCATGGCCGAACGGCGTGGTGTCCAGGCGCGCCCATACCCCGCGCCGGTTCGGCACCACGATGAGCAGACGCCCGCCGGCCGCCAGGACTCGCCAGACCTCGCGCAACAAGGCAACCGGGTCGTGCGCCATTTCGAGCGCGTGCACGAGCAGAACCCGATCGACCGCGGAATCGGTGAGCGGCAATGCAAGCTCATCCACCAAGGTGGCGAGCCCGGGTCGGTCCGTCGGCCATTTCATCACCCCCTGCACCGCCGGCATGAAGGCGAGGCAGCGCTCCGCCTCCTCGCGAAAGAGACCGAGATAAGGCGTCGGATAGCCGACCCCGAGCACGCTCATGCCGCGGGTATCGGCAAAGCGCTTGCGGATGCCGCGGCCGACGAAGCGGCGCGCCACCACGCCGAGGCGCTGGGCGTAGAAATTGCGCAGGTCGACGACGTCGATGGACATGCCCGGAGGGTAGCACGGCCGCCGATCTTGCGGGATATGCATGGGGGTGCCTAACTAACGCAGGTGCCGACCGATTCCGGAGAGCGATCAACATGCCCGCGCAAACCCATTTGTTCCCCTGCCTCACCGACAATTACGGCGTGCTCGTGCACGATCCCGAAACCGGCGCAACCGCGGCGATCGATGCGCCCGAGGCCGCTCCGGTCGAGGCCGCGCTGAAGGCGACCGGCTGGCGGCTCACCGACATCCTCGTCACCCATCATCACGCCGATCACACCGGCGGCATCGCGGAACTCAAGCAGCGCCATCGCTGTCGCGTGGTCGCTCCCCACGGGGAGGCCACGCGCATCCCGCTGGTCGATGCCACCGTGCGCGAAAACGACAAGGTCCGGCTCGGCACGCTCGAAGCGCACGTGTTCGAGACGCCCGGCCACACCGCCGGTCACATCAGCTACTTCTTCCCGGCCGACAAGCTTGCCTTCGTCGGGGACACGCTGTTCTCGATCGGCTGCGGGCGCGTGATCGAGGGAACGCCGGAAATGATGTGGCAGTCGCTGTTGAAGCTGCGCGGATTGCCGGATGACACGCGCGTCTATTGCGGCCACGAATATACCAAGGCCAACATCCGCTTCGCCAAGACGATCGAACCCTCCAACGCCGCGCTCAGCGCGCGCGAGACGGAGGTGGACAAGCTGCTCGCCGCGCGCAAGCCGACCATCCCGTCGACCATCGGCGAGGAGAAGGCAGCCAATCCGTTCCTGCGCGCGGACCTTCCCGAGGTGGCAAAATCGGTCGGCCTTGCGGGCAGCCCGCCGTGGAAGGTATTCGCGGAAATCCGCGAACGGAAGAACCGGTCCTAGAGCTTATTGCTGGAGCATGATCTTTTCCGAAAACCGGTACCCACCCTGGATCAAGTCCGGGCAGGCTTTGGCGGGATCATGCTCTAACGCCGCGATCCCGTTGCGCGAGATTGCGGTTCAGTTCGAGCCCGCCAGCTTGCTCCACTCGTCAGCCTGCACGCGGACGACCAACTTGTATCCGTTGCCGTCGGGCTTGAACACCGACGCCTCGCCTTCACGCACGTCGAACCATTCCTTGCCGAAGGCATCGAGGATGTTGGGCTTGTGGGTGACGACGACCACATTGCTGCCGGCGGGAGGCACTGTCGTCGCGAGCTTGCGAAGGGCCTGGGCGCGCCGGGTGTTCTCGATCGGCGTGACGATCAGGCCGCCCTCGCTGATATCGGGCGACGACGTGACCTCGCCCAAGCCCATCAGCGTGCCGGTCTCGGCCGCCCGGTTGAAGACGCTGGTCTGCACCTGATTGACGGGAATCTTGAGCTTGCGAAACGCCTCGCCGATCTCCTTGGCCTTGGCGCGGCCGGCATCGTTGAGCTGGCGCTGCTGGGCGATGTTCTTGGGATTGAGGGGATCGGTATCGGCCTGATCCTGGTGAGTGGCGCCATGGCGAAAGACGATCACGTGTCCGCCCTGGCGCACCGCACTGATCCATTCGGTTTGCGCGCGTGCCCCCTGCTCCGTCGCCGAAAGTAACGTTGCCGCCAGCACCATGAATGCCAAACGAGCAAAACGCATCGTCATGAATCGCCCTCCTCTGGTCCAACAGATGTCGCAAGCGAACATTACAGCCTAGGATTGTCACAACCGAAAGACAATCGAAAGACCGTCCAATGAGGAGCCATCATGCCTTCCGCCGTCCGCGAACCCCCGGCCGACAGGCGCGCGCTGAGCTCACGTGAAATATTCCGCTGCGGTTGACAGCGGCCGGCTCTTCAGGCGCCAAATCGCCGGCAGCATGATCGGCGCCGCGATCACAAGTCCCAAAAAAGCCCCCGCCTGGATTGCCAGCTCGCGGACAAAGCCGCTCCCCGTCTCCGACAGCATCGTCGCACCGCCCATGGAGACGGCCATGGCGATTGCGACGGCCGCTATGGAGCAAACGACCCAGGTCGGAGTGCCCAACGCGGCCCGCCGCAGCACCAGCGCCTCGAGTTCCACCGGCGACGGCACCGATCACCGCCCCCAGGATGAGTGCGGCCAGCAGCATTGCTTCCGTCGACACGTCGTCGGCGTCGGCCGCATCGTTCGCCTCGTTTGATAGGGCGCTGATGGCCATTTCACCTGCCACGCCGGCGGTGACCGCTATGGCAGCGTGAAGAGCAATCCAAGTCCGTGCCGGCAGCAACGGAACAACCCGCTGAAGAACCGCGCCGGTGAGAATTCCGCTCGCGGCGCCCCACAGCGCCCACAGGCTCGTCACCGCGACATAAAAGATTGCGATCGCACCCAGGCCGGCATCGGCATCGACGGCGCCGGTTGCATGTCGCATGCCGTAGATCGCCAGCGACACCAGGCTGGCCAGGATCGAGGCCAGAACGCTGTTCCTGATCCAGTATGCCGCGATCGACGGTCTGCTGTGCGCATCGCGGACCACTGGCATGTCGAACCGCGCGGCGCCTTCAGATGACGTATTGCCCGCCATTCGCGGTCAGGGTCGAACCGGTGATGAAGCCGGCATCGTCGGAGGCGAGGAAGAGGACGCAACGCGCAATCTCCTCGGGCTCACCCAGCCGGCCGAGCGGGATCAGCGGCAGGATGTTCTTCTCGAGCACCTCCTTGGGCACGGCCTTGACCATCTCGGTCGCGATATAGCCGGGGCAGATGGCATTGACGGTGATGCCGCTCCTGGCGCTTTCCTGCGCCAGCGCCTTGGTGAAGCCGAGCTCGCCCGCCTTGGCGGCGGAATAGTTCGCCTGCCCCATCTGTCCCTTCTGGCCGTTGATCGAGGAGATGTTGATGATGCGGCCGAACTTGCGGCTGCGCATGCTTTCGATCACCGGGCGACACATGTTGAACAGCGAATTCAGGTTGGTGTTGATCACCGCGGTCCACTGCTCCGGCGTCATCCGGTGGAACATCGTGTCGCGGGTGATGCCGGCATTGTTGACCAGCACCTCGACCGGACCAAGGTCGGCCTCGACCTGCTTGAGGCCGGCGGCGCAGGACTCGTACGACGAGACATCCCACTTGTAGACCGGAATGCCGTTTGCGCCCTTGAATTTCTGCGCCGCCTCGTCGTTGCCGCCGTAATTCGCGGCAACCTTGTAGCCGGCGGTCTTGAAGGCCTTCGATATCGCTTCGCCAATTCCGCGCGTTCCGCCCGTCACCACCGCAACGCGTGACATGTCGCTCCTCCCTGGAGATTTTTTCGTCGTGCCGAGGCGAGCGCCCCAGCATCTACATCTTCACGCTACATTAAAGACGTGGGTGGCCGGAACAAGTCCGGCCACGACGCGCGGTCAGTGCGGTGGGGATCTTAGCGTTCCACGCACATCGCGATGCCCATGCCGCCACCGATGCAGAGCGTGGCGAGCCCCTTCTTCGCATTGCGCTTCTGCATTTCATGGAGCAGCGTCACCAGCACGCGTCCGCCCGAGGCGCCGATCGGGTGGCCGAGCGCAATCGCCCCGCCGTTGACGTTGACCTTCGACGTGTCCCAGCCGAGGTCCTTGTTGACCGCGCAGGCCTGGGCGGCGAAGGCCTCGTTGGCCTCGATCAGATCGAGGTCGCCGACGGCCCAGCCGGCCTTTTTGAGCGCCGCCCGCGACGCCGGGATCGGCCCGCTGCCCATGATCGCGGGATCGACGCCGACATGTGCCCATGACACGATGCGCGCCAGCGGCGTCTTGCCGCGCTTGGCCGCCTCGCTCGCCTTCATCAGCACCACCGCCGCAGCACCGTCATTGATGCCCGACGCGTTGGCGGCGGTGACGCTTCCGTCCTTGGCGAAGGCCGGCCGCAGCTTGGCGATGGCATCGAGCGTGGTTCCATGCTTGGGATATTCGTCGGCATCGACGACGACGTCGCCTTTGCGCGTCTTCACCGTCACCGGCGCGATCTCGTCCTTGAATCGTCCCGCCTTCTGCGCCGCCTCGGCCTTGTTCTGGGACGCCACCGCGAACTCGTCCTGCTGGGCACGGGTGATCTGCCACTGGCGTGCGACGTTCTCGGCGGTGTTGCCCATGTGGTAGCCGTTGAAGGCATCCCACAGGCCGTCCTTGATCATGGTGTCGACCATCTCAAGGTTCCCCATCTTGACCCCGCTGCGCAGATGGGCGCAATGCGGCGCCTGGCTCATGGATTCCTGGCCCCCGGCCACCACGATCTCGGAATCGCCGTTGAGGATGGCCTGGTAGCCGAGCGCGACCGCGCGCAGGCCCGAGCCGCAAAGCTGGTTGACGCCCCAGGCCGGGCTCTCGACCGGCACGCCGGCGGCGATCGACGCCTGACGGGCCGGATTCTGTCCCTGACCGGCGGTCAATATCTGGCCCAAGATGACCTCGGACACCTCCGGCCCCTCAACGCCGGCACGCTTGAGCGTCTCCTGGATGGCAACCTTCCCCAAGTCGTGGGCTGGCAGCGCCGCAAAGGCCCCGTTAAAGGCCCCGACCGGCGTACGGGCGGCACTGACGATGACAATATCGTCTTTCATCTCGCAACTCCCTTTCGTATCCGGTTGGGCGGTGACGGAACCTCGCCGATCGGCTCCCTATCGGTTCACTATGGAGTTATGGCAACGCCCGCGTGACGCGCCAGTGGTCCGTCACCCTCGGTCACCCATGTTCCGTCACCCATGGCCGCATCCTTGAGATGTGGGCGCGGTCCTGTCAATTGGAAGGATTGCCGGTCTGTTCTGCATCAACTGTCCGCGAGGGCAGGCCCGCGAGCGGCCTTGCCTGCCGCCGGGCGCAGACAAAACGGTGGCCGGGTTGAAAAAAAACAGGCTATGCTGCCCAATGGATAGGCGCCAACCGAGCTCAGCATGTCGTCGGAACCGGTCACCATCAAGAAATACGACAATCGACGGCTCTACCATCCCGGTGCGGGCCGCTACGTGACGCTCGACGATCTCGGCGCGATGGTGGAGGACGAGGAGGATTTCGTGGTCCA
Organism: uncultured Alphaproteobacteria bacterium; assembly: GCA_963827585.1. Taxonomy (GTDB): domain Bacteria; phylum Pseudomonadota; class Alphaproteobacteria; order Rhizobiales; family Xanthobacteraceae; genus VAZQ01. The sequence continues at coordinate 229,503 of CAWHCK010000059.1, read as the reverse complement.
CGACGCCAAGACCGGCGATGACATCACGCAGGCCGTACTCAAACAGATCATCGTCGGGCGTGCACGCCATGACTAAGTCGGAGCAACCGATCGCCATCAAGAAATACGCCAACCGGCGGCTCTATAACACCGGCACCAGCACCTATGTCACGCTCGAAGATCTCGCGGGGATGGTGAAGGCAGGCGAGGATTTCATCGTTCATGACGCCAAGACCGGCGAAGACATCACGCGCCAGGTGCTGGCCCAGATCATTTTCGAGCAGGAGAACAAGGAGGGGCAGAGCCTCATGCCCATCGCCTTCCTGCGCCAGCTCATCCGCTTTTATGGCGACAGCATGCAGATGCTGGTGCCGCGCTATCTCGAAGTCTCCATCGACTCGCTCACCCGCGAGCAGGAAAAGTTCCGTCAGCAGATGGCGCAGGCGTTCGGCGGCAGCCCGTTCGGCGCGCTCGAGGACCAGGTGCGGCGGAACATGGAGATGTTCGAGCGCACCTTTGCGATGTTCACGCCGTTCGCGCGGCGCGAGGGACAGGTGGGAGCGGAGCCGGACAAGGGTACTGCACAACCGGGCGGCAGCGGCGGCGACGAGATCCACGATCTCAAGCGCCAGATGGAAGAGATGCAGAAGCGCCTGGAGCGGCTGAGCGACAAGGACCAGGACCAGGACAAGGACAAAGACAAAGCGTAGGGCGATCAGTATCCCAGCGCGCAGCCGTCCTTGCGCGGATCGGAACCCGCGATCAGCACGCCGCGCTCCCAGTCGATGCGGATCGCCTGGGCGCCGCCCCACGGCGATGGGGCGATGGCGACGTCGTGGCCGCGCGCGCTCAGGCCGTCGACGCTCGCGCGCGGCAGGCCGCGTTCGACGACAGTTTTCTCTCCCACGAAGAACGCGCGCGGCGCATCGATCGCGGCCTGCACATCCATGCCGTAATCGACGACGTTGGTGACGAACTGCCCATGCCCCATCGGCTGGTAGTGCGCGCCCATGACGCCGAACGTCAGGTCGCAGCGCCCGTGGCGGAATGCGAGCGCGGGGATAATGGTGTGCATCGGCCGTTTGCTCGCCCCGAACGCGTTGGGATGGTCGGGATCGGTCACGAAACAGGCGCCGCGATTGGTCAGCAGGATGCCGGTCTTTTCCGTGCAGATGCCCACACCGAACGAGTCAAAGAGCGTATTGATCAGCGACACCGCCATGCGGTCGCGGTCGACCACGGTGAGATACACGGTGTCGCTGTCGGGCGACGGTGCCCGCGGCAGGCCCACGCGGCGCGCGCGGTCGATGCGGCCGGCGAGCCTGGCGGCAAAATTCTTGTCGAGCAGCGCCGGCACCGAGACACGCATGGAGGCGGGGTCGGCGATGTGGGCATCGCGCACGGCATAGGCGAGCCGCGCCGCCTCGAGCGCGATATGGAAGCGGTCGGGACCGAGCGGATCGAGCGCGGCGAGATCGAACCGCTCCAGGACGTCGAGCAGCACCAGCGCGGTCAGGCCCTGGCTGTTGGGCGGCAATTCCAGGACGTCGAGCCCGCGATAGTTCGTGGTGATCGGCGTGACCACCTCGCCGCGATGGTGGGCGAAGTCCTCGCCGGTCAGCAACGAGCCCCGGCCGGCGACGGTTGCGACCATGTCCTGCGCGATCGGCCCTTCGTAAAAGGCGCGCGGACCCTTCGCCGCGATGGTCGCGAGCGATTGCGCCAGCGCCGGCAGCTTGACGATGTCGCCTTCCTTAGGCGCGCAGCCGTCGAACAGGTAATGGCGGGCGGCGCCGATATCGGCGCGCAGCTTTGCGACCATCTGTGCCCAGTCCGAGGCGATGCGCGAGGCCACGGGAAATCCGCCTGCAGCGTAGCGGATCGCGGGAGCGAGCACGCGATCGAGGGAAAAGCGGCCATGCGCCGCGAGGATCGCCGCCCAGGCATCGATCGCGCCCGGCACGGTCACGGCATGCACGGAGTCGGAGGCGATGGTGCGGATGCCCTGCGCCATCAGCGCCTCGAGTGACACACGGGCGCCGGCGCGGCCGGAGCCGTTGTAGCCCCAGACCGGCTTGCCCGGCACGCTCACCATGGCGAAGCAATCGCCGCCGATGCCCGTCATGTGCGGCTCGACCACGCACAGCACCGCCACCGCCGTCACCGCGGCGTCGGCGGCATTGCCGCCGGCGCGCAGGGTGTCGATGGCCGCGAGGCTCGCGAGCGGGTGCGAGGTCGCGGCCATGCTTTCGCCGGCGATGATCGGCGACCGGCCCGGCAACTGGAAATCGCGGCTCATGGCTCTTGCGACGATGATACGCTATGCGATGACCGGCACGGTCGGATCAAGGAGAGACACGCGATGACACTAACGCTTGCCCAGGCTCGTACCATCCTCGACAAAACGCTCACCGCCGCGCGCGAGAAGAAGTTCAGGCCGCTCGGCGTCGCCGTGGTCGACAGCCGCGGCGCGCTGCGCGCCTACGCGGAGGAAGACGGCAACCCGATCCTGCGGTCGAAAATCGCGTCCGGCAAGGCCTTTGGCGCGGTCGCCTTCGGCGCGGGGTCGCGGCGACTGCATCAGATCGGGGTCGAGCGCCCGCATATGGCGGCCGCGCTCGTCGAGATGACCGCAGGCGCGCTCGTGCCGGTGCCCGGCGGCGTGCTCATCCGCGACAAGGCCGGGGCCCTGGTCGGCGCGGTCGGCGTGTCCGGCGATACCTCCGACAATGACGAGGCGGCGGCGGTCGCCGGCATCGAGGCGGCGGGCTTCGTCGCGGAGACCGGCGGCTAGCTAGTCTAGCGCGCTTGCTTGAATGCGCGCGCCGCCGCCTCGGCGCTCCCAGGACGATCAGGCCCGGCGTGCTCACGCTGCGTCTGCTGCGCCCCCTCGACCACGATCTTGTGCTGCGCCGAGCGAACCGAGAGGCCGGTGACCAGGTCGACGAAGCTGAGCACGGTGAGCAGCAACAAGGTCGGCGTCGCCGCCCGCGGCACCAGCGCGAGCTCGGCCGCCATGCCGGCGAACAGCAGGAACGAGAGCACATGGTCCATGACGAGCTTGCCGCCCGGCCGCACCGCTTTGATCAGCTCGACGTAGAGCAGGAGCATGCCGATCGCGACGATCAGGTCGCCGGTGCTGACCGGCATGCTGCGGCCGGCAGCAAGCGGGATGGTGAATACGATATCGCTGAACGGCATGTTCAGGAGAAAGACCACCATGTTGAAGAACGCAAACGGGATGATCAGGAGGGGAAAGGCGATCAGGTACATGACGGTCGGCTTTCCTCACGTGGGCGTTGCACGCGAAAGGTCGCGCGCGGAGGCTCGCTCCGCGCCGCGCCAAGTCTAGAACAGGTTCCACGAAACTGGAATTGGCGATGGGGCACGGCCCGCCCTCGCCCGCCCCGTGGGGAACGGCGCCGGGGTCAGACGTCCTTCTTGGACTTGAGCACCTGGCGGCCGCGGTACATGCCGGTCTTGAGATCGATGTGGTGTGGCCGGCGCAGCTCGCCCGAATCCTTGTCCTCGACATAGGTCGGCTGCGCCAACGCATCGGCGGAGCGGCGCATCCCGCGCCTCGACGGCGATGTTTTTCGTTTCGGGACGGCCATGGGTCTTGCTCCTGGTCTCTCGCGTGCGGTCTCTTGCGTGCCCGAGCCGCCGCCTTGCCGGCGCCGCTGCTGTCGGGAAGCCGGGCTTATAGAGGATCGTGCCGCGCAACGCCAGCGCCGCCTGGATGCCACGTGCGTCCCGCCATCCTCTTGATCAGGTGGGGGTTTTGGCACAAGCCGCAAGCGCCGCCTGGGCCGCGCCGCGGACCTCGTAGACGCCTGCGAGCCGGCGCATGGCCGGCCCCGGCTGCTTGGCGCTGCGCCGGCGCGGATTCGGCAGCACCGCGGCGAGCAGCGCCGCCTCGCGCGCGCTCAGCGCGTGCGCCGACTTGTTGAAGGCGTAGCGGCTGCCGGCCTCGACGCCGAATTGGCCGTTAGGCCCCCATTCCGCGATATTGAGGTAGATTTCGAGCACGCGCCGCTTGGGCAGCACGAGATCGATCCAGAGCGCGAGCGGGAATTCCAGCCCCTTGCGCAGGAAGCTGCGCCCCGGCCACAGGAACAGGTTCTTGGCGGTCTGCTGGGTGATGGTGGACACGCCCCTGGCCTTGCTGATGTCGTCGACCTGCTCCAGCCGCTCCTGCATCTCCAGCCAGTCGATGCCATGATGGCTGCAGAAGCGGCCGTCCTCCGCCGCAATCACGGTGATCGGCAACACCGGCGCCATGCGCTCGAGCGGGACCAAGCTTCGCTCCACGCGCGCGCCGGTCGCCCAGCGCCAGAGCATCAGCGTCGAGACCGGGTCGACGACGCGATAAAGCGGCACCAGGAGATAGGGCAGCAGCAGGACCACCACCACGACAACGACCAGGGCCCACACCAGGCGGGAGAGCCATCCGGGCCGACGCCGCGGCTGCGTTGCTGGGGGCATCATCCGGCGTCCACCCGCTATTGCCGCGGATCGTCGTCGCGTCTGAGCCCCTCGTAGTCGAGGGTGATTTCCTCGATCGCCACCTCGTTGCCGGAGGCATCGAGATCCGACACCGCGTATTTGACCGGAACCGCCCCCGAGACATTCCAGCCGACCGTAAGCTGCTGCCAGACGTCGCGGAATTCGATGCGAGCGCTCTTGCGCGGTGGCGGGCCGCCGCTTTGCTGCATGGCCCGGGCCCAGCTCGCGAACGTATTGTCCTCCGTAAAGCCGCGCTCGAGCGTGATGCGTTCGAACTTCGTGCGCCCGACGATCACGTGCGAGGAACTCGGATCGCTGCCGTCGCGCACCGTCACCAGCTCGGTGAGCTGGCCAAGCCCGCGCACGCGGCGCATGCCGGGGATCACGTGGCCGTCCAAGATAACGCGTAGCGTGTAGCGCCCGGTGCGAAGCTGGCAGTGCTGCGCCTTCGCGCCCGCGTGGGCGTGCTCCTTGGTCCAGAGGCCGATGCGGATGACGACGAACTCCGCCGGCTTGAGCGGAGCGAAGCCCACGGTCACGTTGACGATGCCTTGATCGATGTCCTGCTGCGTCATGGTGGTGGCGTCGCAGCGCACGAAATAGGCCTCCTGCGGCCTGTCGCCCTTGAACGCGCCCTGATGCAACAGGCCGTGGAGGAACTCTGCGACGCGCGCGCGGATGAGCGCCCAGAGCGGCTCGCCATGGGGCTCGAACACCGTCCATCGCAGGCCCTGCGTGATGCTCGCGGCGATGAACATCGCGAGGCGCCGCACCGGAACATATTTGAACTGCGGTTCGGCCACGTCCTGTCCCGCGAGCGTGCGCGCGCCCCAGAGCACGACGGCGCCCGCGGACAACGCGCGCAGGCCGTTGACGCCCATGGCACCGAGCGTGGAGAGCTGCCCCTCCGAGAGGGCGCCGCTCAATCCCTCGACGCCGAGCACGGCCGCCTCAGGCCCTGCCGGCGCGGTCCAGACGCCGTGGGCGCGCGTCCATGCGCGCATAGATTCCGGCAACCGCGCCGCAGGGGGCGAAGCTCGCGACCTGATTGCCGCGCAGCGGATCGGGCGCCCGCAGCCGCGGATAGTAGAGCGCCGCGTTCGGGCTGCGGCCGACCAATGCGGCGATCGCGGCTTCGGAGATGTTCTTTGCCGCCGTCCAGGTCGCGGGCGGATCGACGATCACCATCGCACCGCGCCGCGTGGCATAGGCGATCGCGGCATCCCAGGTCGCCCGCCCGACATCGGCCGTGCGCGACAGCGGCGGGATGCAGAGCATGTCGAAGCGCTCGGCGTGCTCCAGCAGCCAGAGGCCGCGCTTGCTCGCTTCGAGCGCCGGGCTCGACAGATCGGCGTCGCTGAGCCCGGCTCCAGCCGGCACGCACCCGCGCAATCAGCGCCTCGCGGCCGCCGTTGAGGAAATAGTGCTGGACGGCATAGCCGAGCGGCATGTCGGCCGCCAAGGCGCCGAAATGCGCCTCGAATTCCGCGAAGCTATGCACGCGGAGCGGCGCCGCCACCGGACCGGATTGGGTCGCGCCGAGAAACGCCACCGTGGACGTGGGAACACCGGCGATGGCATGCGCGGCGGACGGGATTTCCTCGACGTAGACCCCGGGAGCCAGATACTCCGGCATGACAGGCCTCCCCGCGACGCTCAATGGCAGCAGCCCGAGCCGCAGCGTAGAGGCGCGCACCGCGCCGGTCCATGGCCGGCCCCACCCAAGTCCCTGCTCCACACCATTGCCTCCGCTCGACCAGGCGCCGCCACGGCATTGCCGCAGCTTGCCTGCCGCTGATAAACCAGGCGGACAGCAGAACCGCGTGGAGGTCTTCCATGACCAAGGACGCGACGGTCTCGCAGGAGCTGGCGGACAAGTTCAAGACCGAGAAGGATTCGCCCTATCTGCGCTTCGTGCGCGGCGAGGGGCTCGACATCGTCAGCGCGCACTACGTGCCGAACCTGCGCACCGCCGAGCTCAAGCCCTGGGCGCGCAAGGGCGGCCGCGGCGTGTTCATCAACCACGAGGCGTCGCGCACCTCGAACGACTGCTACGTCTGCGAGATCGCCCCGGGCCAGGCGCTGGCGCCGCAGCACCATCTGTTCGAGGAGATGATCCTGGTGCTCGCGGGCCGCGGCTCCACCACCGTGTGGAACAATGCCGGCGCCCGCGTCACCTTCGAGTGGAGGGCGGGCGCGATCTTCGCCATTCCGCTCAATTGCTGGTACCGGCATTTCAACGGCTCCGGCCGGGAGCCGGCGCGCTACGTGGCGGTGACCAATGCGCCCTCCGTCATCAATCTCTATGACGACCTCGATTTCGTGTTCGATCATCCGCACGACTTCAACGGCCGCTTCGCCGGCGAGGCCGACTATTACAGCGCCAAGGGCGAGCAGTCGGGCTTCCTGCTGCGGACCAATTTCGTGCCCGACGCCGTCAACCTGCCGCTGATCGCCGCCAAGGAGCGCGGCGCCGGCGGTGGCCACATCCGCTTCAACATGGCGCGCGGCTCGATCGCGAGCCACATCTCCCAGTTCCCGGTCGGCACCTACAAGAAGGCGCATGCGCACGGGCCGGGCGCCCACGTCATCGTGCTCTCGGGCGAGGGCTATTCGCTGATGTGGCCGCGAGGCGAGGAGCCGCGCCGCTTCGACTGGCAGGCCGGAACGCTCATCGTTCCGCCCAATGCCTGGTTTCACCAGCATTTCAATTCCGGGCCGACACCCGCGCGCTATCTCGCGTTCAAGCACTGGTCGCCGCGCAACGCACAGGGCGTGCCGATGTCGTGGATCTCGACGCGGCTCGGGGGAACGCAGGTCGACTACGCCGACGAGCAGCCGGTGGTGCGCCGCATATTCGCCGAGGCGCTCGCCCGGCACGGCATGCAATCGCGCATGGACGAGGTCTACGCCGCCGAACGTGCGAACCTGCCGACCAAGGCCGCGTGAAGACATCGCGGCTGCCGCCTGACCGAGGATGCCGCGGCGCCAAGACAAAGAGCCAAGAACCCATGGCCAGGCAACGGAAACGACCGCCGCGCCGCCTGCCTTACATCCTGCGGATCATTCACGCGCGCCCGCGACTTCGTGATCTCGATCGCGCTCGGGATCGTCGTGATGGTCCTGTTGCCGTCCGAGTGGCGGACCTCGACGCGCATTGTCGCGGGCTGGGATGCCGGGGTCGCGCTCTATCTCGCGCTCACCTTCGGCCTGATGGCGCGCTCGAGCGTCCAGCATATTCGCGACCACGCCTCGCAAGAGGACGAAGGCCGTTTTGCCATCCTCCTCCTGACCGTGCTGGCGGCGCTCGCCAGCCTCGGCGCCATCGTTGCGGAACTCGGGACCAGCCAGGGCGCCGAGCGGACGGGGCCGCAACTCGCGCTCGCGACCGTCACCATCTTTCTGTCCTGGGTCTTCATCCACACCATCTTCGCGCTCAACTACGCGCACGATTACTACGGCGAGCACGGCGCCAAGAAGAGCGGGCTCAAGTTCCCCGACGAGGATGAACCCGACTACTGGGATTTCGCCTATTTCTCATTCGTCATCGGCATGACGTGTCAGGTCTCCGACGTTGCGGTGGCGTCGCAACTGATCCGCCGCACCGTGAATGCGCACGGGATCGTCGCGTTCTTCTTCAACACCGCGCTGCTGGCGCTGACGGTCAACATCGCGGCGAGTGCGATTTGAGTAGCCGGGCGTGTACGGCGCCGGAAAAAGATACGAAAATTTTACTTTGCCTCCACTTTGCCATGCGGTGGAACCGGTGTCGCCGCGATCGCGTTCTACGGGTACGCGTGTAGGGTAGGGGTGGGAGTCGTAGGATGGAAAAAGTCGCGCTCCTTTGCGTCCTGATCGCGATCATCGGGGTGCTCGCGGAATTCGCTTCGGCGCCGCAGCCGCGGCAATAGCGGATTCGCGCGCGCTCTTGGGGCCACTTCGGATTTGCGGGTGAAGTTGCCGCGCGGCGCGTCGCAGCCTATTCGGCTGCGTCGCGGCCGGCGCCGCCATGCCCGAAGCGACGCTCGATATAGTCGATCACCATCTGCTTGAAATCGGCCGCGACGGTCGCGCCGCGCAAGGTCACGGCCTTCTTGCCGTCGATGAAGACCGGCGCCGCCGGTTGCTCGCCGGTGCCCGGCAGCGAAATGCCGATGTCGGCATGCTTCGACTCGCCCGGCCCGTTGACGATGCAGCCCATGACCGCGACGTTGAGCGTCTCCACCCCGGGATACCGCCGCTTCCACTCCGGCATCGATTCGTGGATGAAGCCCTGGATGTCGCGGGCGAGCTCCTGGAACGTGGTCGAGGTCGTGCGCCCGCACCCCGGACACGCGGCGACCAACGGCACGAAGACGCGAAAGCCCATGGTCTGCAGGATTTCCTGCGCCACCTTCACCTCGAGCGTGCGGTCGCCGCCGGGCTCCGGCGTGAGCGAAATCCGGATGGTGTCGCCGATGCCCTGCTGCAGCAGGACGCTCAGCGCCGCCGAGGACGCGACGATCCCCTTCGAGCCCATGCCGGCCTCGGTCAGCCCGAGATGGAGCGCGTAGTCGGAACGTCGCGCGAGGTCCATGTAGACCGCGATCAGGTCCTGCACCGCCGACACCTTGGCCGAGAGGATGATGCGGTCGCGCGCGAGCCCGATCTCTTCGGCGCGCGCGGCGGAGAGCAGCGCCGATTGCACCATGGCCTCGCGCGTCACCGCGCGCGCTTCGATCGGATTGGGCGAGCGCGCATTCTCGTCCATCAGATGGGTCAGGAGCTCCTGGTCGAGCGAGCCCCAATTGGCGCCGATGCGCACCGGCTTGCCATGCTTGATCGCGGTCTCGACGATGGCACCGAACTGCCGGTCCTTCTTCTCCTTGAAGCCGACATTGCCGGGGTTGATGCGATACTTGTCGAGCGCCTCGGCGCAGGCCGGATGGTCGGCCAGGAGCTTGTGGCCGATATAGTGAAAGTCGCCGACGACGGGCACGCCGACGCCCATCCGCAGGAGCCGCTCCTTGATGTGCGGGACCGCGGCCGCCGCCTCGTCGCGATCGACGGTGATGCGCACGATCTCGGAGCCCGCCCGCGCCAGCGCCGCCACCTGCTGCGCCGTCCCTTCGACGTCGGCAGTGTCGGTATTGGTCATGGACTGCACGACGATCGGCGCGCCGCCGCCGACGCGCACGCCGCCGACCTCGACGGGCACCGAGCGGTGTCGCGGCTGCGGCCCGGCTTCGGTCATTCTTGGGCTCCTTTGCCGCAGGAAGTGCCAGACTGGGCCGCCTGCGTCAACGTGGCCGGTTCACGAGCACGAGACCGGCGACCACCAACGCAACCGCCACCGCGAAGGCCGGCGTCAACGGATCGCCGAGCACCACATGCCCGGCCGCCACCCCGAACAGGGGCGTGAGAAAGGTAAACGCCGAGAGCCGGCTCGCGGAATAGCGCTGGATCAGCGCGAACCAGGCCAGAAAGGTGAAGCTCGCGACCCACAGCGTCTGGTAGAGCAGCGAACCCGCGGCGATGGCGGACGGCGGCTCCGCCACCCGCTCGCCGAAGATTTGCGCACAGAGCGCCAGCATCGGCGCGGACACGATCAGCTGATAGAGCAGGACCTTTTCGTAGGACGCGCGCACGAGGCTGGTCGCCTTGATCACCAGCGTCGTCGCGGCCCAGGCCACGCCGGCGAGCACCATCATGAGGTCGCCGATCACCTGCTGTGTCCCGCCGCCCGGCGTCGGCACGCCGAACGCGACCGCGATCCCCGCAAACGAGAGCAGCAGCCCGACCCATTGCCAGCGATCGAAGTGATCGCCCGGCAGAAACCAGCGCGCACCGATGACCACGATGAAGGGCGCGGTGTAGATGAAGAGCGACGCGCGGCTCGCGCTGGTCCAGACGAGGCCGCGATAGATGAGCAGGAACTCGAGCCCGAACAGCACCCCGGCGATGACGCCCGGGACGAGCGTGCCGTCCGCCTCCATCAATTTCACCCCGCGCATGCGCGCCCAGGCGACCACGATGAGCGCGCCGAACGTCGAGCGAAAGGCGGCCTGGATGAGGGGCGGAATCTCCGGCAGCGCGAGCTTCACCGCGACCTGATTGAAGCCCCAGCTCAGGCAGAGCGCGACTGCGAGCGCAGCTGCCGCGGCATCGAGCGGCCGCGCGACGGCGTCCTTCGCACTCCCCATTACGCCTCGCCGCAGTGCGTGCAGATGCCGGTGAGCTCGATCACCGGCGATTTCGGCGTGAAGCCGGCGGCACGCGCGGCGCGTGTCAGCGTCGCGGTGACGTCGGTCGAGGATGCCTCCCCGACGGCGCCGCAGCGCTCGCAGATGAGGAACACCACGAGATCGGCCGCGGCATGATTGTGCACGCAGGCGATGAAGGCGTTGCGGCTCTCGATGCGGTGAACGAGCCCGTTCTCGCGCAGGAACTCGAGCGCGCGGTAGGCGGTAATCGGCGCCGGGCGCGGCCCCTTGGGCGCGAGCCGGTCGATGATCTCGTAGGCGCCGAGCGGCTGATGGCTGCCGAGGAGCGCAGCGAGCACCTTGCGGCGGATGGGCGTCAGGCGCTGTCGCCGTTCCGCGCACAGCGCCTCGGCAACGGCCATGGCATCGTTCGAGCAGCGATCGTGGTCATGGTCGGGGGCGGGAAAGACGGCAGGCGGCCGGTTCGGCTCCCGCGATGATTTGGCTTTCGACATGACACGACTTTACCCGTTTTGAGCGTGTTTCGGCCTTGTTGCACTGCCATAATTTGATATTGCAACGCAGCAATTTCATCTCCACATTCTCCAGGCCCCCAACGCAGATTCTCTCAACAACCGAACCGAGAATGTTTCCTATTTTGCTCGCCAACCTCGTCTCACGGGCGCTCACCCCGAGCAGCCCGCGCCGACGCCCCCGGGCCCCCGGGCGGGCGGGCAGAGGGCCTGGGAAAGCGATCAACCTGGCGCTGCAGGGCGGCGGCGCCCATGGCGCATTCACCTGGGGCGTGCTCGACCAGCTCCTGGACGATGGCCGCATCGAGGTCGAAGGCATTTCCGGCGCGTCGGCGGGCGCGGTGAACGCGGTCATGCTGGCGGACGGGCTCATCCGCGGCGGGCCGGACGAGGCGCGCCAGCGCCTCGCCGACTTCTGGCGGGCGGTGAGCGTCGACGGCCACCTGCCGGATCTGCAACGCGGCGTGGTCGAGGGGCTGTTTCCCTTTCTTCCGCCCGACGGCCTGTGGCTCGGGGCGATGGCGCGCATGCTGTCGCCCTATGATCTCAACCCGCTCAACATCAATCCGCTCAAGGAGCTGGTCGAGCGCTTCGTCGACTTCGAGGCGATCCGTCACGACCACAGGCTCGAGCTCTTCGTTTCCGCCACCAATGTCCAAACTGGGGAGCTGCGCGTCTTTACGCGTGCGGAGATCACGCCGGAGGTGGTGATGGCCTCGGCCTCGCTGCCCCTGCTGTTCCGCACGGTCGAGATCGACGGCGTGCCCTATTGGGACGGCGGCTACAGCGGCAATCCGGCAGTGATCCCGTTCCTGCGCGCGACCGCCACCGAGGACGTGCTGATCGTTCAGATCAATCCGCGCGAGCGCCGCAAGGTGCCGACCCGTACCCGCGAGATCATGAGCCGCGTCAACGAGATCAACTTCAATGCCTCGCTCCTCTCGGAGCTGCGCGGGGTCGCCTTCGTCAACCGGCTCATCGACGAGGGGCGATTGCCGCGCGGACTGCGAGAAGGTGAATTCCGCCGGCTCAAGCTCCATCGCATCGTGATGGACGACCTCGACGAGACCTTCGGCGCGCGCAGCACGCTCAAGACCGACTACGAATCTTTCGAGAGCCTGCGCAAGCTCGGCCAGCGCGCGACCCGGCGCTTTCTCGATGCGCATTTCGACGACATCGGCCGCCACAGCACGATCGACATGGCCGACGAGGTCGAGCCGGAACTGGTCGAGTAGCCCCGGGGCACCGAAGGGGGCGACCATGCGCATTGCGCGCAATTGCGCTAGCATCGGCGCATGACGCCTCCCCTGCTCACCGCCGAAGTGGGAACCGCGCGGCTCGAAATCTGCGTCGCCGACATCACCACGCTCGACGTCGAGGCCATCGTCAATGCGGCCAATCGAACGCTGCTCGGCGGCGGCGGGGTCGACGGCGCCATCCACCGCGCCGCCGGACGGGAGCTCTACGAGGAATGCAAAGCGCTGGGCGGCTGCGAGACGGGCTCGGCCAAGATCACCCGCGGCTATCGCCTCAAGGCCAAGCACGTCATCCACGCGGTGGGTCCGGTGTGGGGCGGGGGCAGCAAGGGCGAAGATGAGCTGCTGGCATCGTGCTATCACACCGCACTCGCACTGGCGGCATCGCACAAGCTCGCCTCGATCGCGTTTCCCGCGATCTCGACCGGCGTTTATCACTTCCCGCCCGATCGCGCGGCGCGCATCGCCATCGGCACCGTGGCAGCGGAGATCGCTCACGCCCCGCGCGGCATCAAGCGGGTCGTGTTCTGCTGCTTCTCGCCCGATGCCGCAGCGCATTATGAGAAGGCATTCGCAGAGCTCGGCCTGGCGTGAGCTGCGGGCAAGCTCCCTGTCGGGCTGGAGCATGATCCGGAAAAGTGGGTACCGGTTTTCCGAAAAGATCATGCTCAAACGAAAAGCTAGAGCGTGATTGCGACTCAACCTAAAGCCATCACGCTCTAGCGGCGTGTTCAATACGACCGGGGCAACCCGAGCACGTGCTCGGCGAGATAGGACAGGATCAGGTTGGTCGAGATCGGCGCGGTCTGGTAGAGGCGGGTCTCGCGGAACTTGCGCTCGACGTCGAACTCCTCGGCGAAGCCGAAGCCGCCGTGGGTTTGCAGGCACATGTCGGCCGCCGCCCAGGAGGCGTCGGCGGCGAGGAGCTTGGCGAGGTTCGCCTCGGCGCCGCAGTCGCGCCCGGCCTCGTAGAGCGACGCCGCCTCGCGCACCATCAGCTCGGCCGCGCGCATCTGCGCATAGGCGCGCGCGATCGGGAACTGCACGCCCTGGTTCTGACCGATCGGCCGGCCGAACACGACGCGCTCCTTGGCATAGCCGCTCGCCTTGGCGATGAACCACTTGGCGTCGCCGATGCATTCCGCCGCGATCAGGATGCGCTCGGCGTTCATGCCGCTGAGGATGTAGCGGAAGCCCTCGCCCTCCTCGCCGATCAGATTTTCGGCCGGCACGCGCAGATCGTCGAAGAACAGCTCCGTCGTCGCGTGGTTCATCATGGTGCGGATGGGATTGATGCTGATGCCGGTGCCTTGCGCGAGCCGCATGTCGACGAGAAAGACCGACAGGCCGCCGGTGCGCGTCCTCGCCGCGTCGCGCGGGGTTGTGCGCGCCAGCAGCAGCAGCAGATCGGAATGTTCGGCGCGCGACGTCCAGATCTTCTGGCCGTTGATGATGTAGTGGTCGCCCTCGCGCACCGCGGTGGTGCGCAGATTGAGCGTGTCGGAGCCCGACGTCGGCTCGGTGACGCCGAAGGCCTGCAGGCGCAGTTCCCCTGATGCGATCGCGGGCAGAAAGCGCGCCTTCTGCGCCACGCTGCCGTGCCGCAGGAGCGTGCCCATGGTGTACATCTGGGCATGGCAGGCCGCGCCGTTGCAGCCCGCTGCCTGGATCTCCTCCATGATGGCCGCCGCCGCGGTCATCGTAAGCCCGCTGCCGCCATATTCTTCCGGGATCAGCGCGGCGAGGAAACCGGCGTGCGTGAGCGCCGCGACGAATTCGGTCGGATAGGCGCGCTCGCGGTCGAGACCTCGCCAATATTCGCCCGGGAACTTGGCGCACAGCGCACGAACGGACTCGCGGATCTGGGCGAGATCGTCGTGGGCCTGATGCAGCTCAGCTTCGGCCATGGGTCGCCTGTTCCAGCGGCCGGTGATTGTGGTCCCCGCTTTTCGCGGGGACGACAGCTCATTATACCGGGTCCCACGAGAATACGTCGGTGGAGCGCTCGAGCGGCGTGAACGACGGCCCGAATGCGCCCTTGAGCTGCTGGTCGAGCTTCTCCGGCGTCCAGCCGTCGGAGCGATGGATGGTGCGGACCGGGCGCGGCTGGTTGAACAGGAAGATCTCGTTGTTGCGCACGCCGAAAATCTGGCCGGAAACTCCCTCCGCGCGGTCGGAGGCGAGATAGACCGTGAGCGGCGCGATCTTCTCCGGCGTCATCTGCTGGAAGCGCTCGACCCGCGCCTTTTCCTCCGGCGTTTCCGCCGGGATGGAGTCGATCATGCGCGTCCACGCGAACGGCGCGATGCAGTTCGATCGCACCTTGAAGCGTTGCATGTCGAGCGCGATGCCGCGCGAGAGCCCGACGATGCCGAACTTGGCGGCCATGTAGTTCGCCTGTCCGAAATTGCCGACCAGCGCCGAGGTCGAGGTCATGTGCACGAAGGCGCCGGAATTCTGCTCGCGGAACTGGACCGCGCAGGCCCGGCTCATGTTGAAGGAGCCGTTGAGGTGAACCGCCATCACGTCCGACCAGTCCGACCAGCTCATGCGGTGGAAGATGCGGTCGCGCAGGATGCCGGCGTTGTTGACCAGGATATCGACCCGGCCGAAGGCGACGAGCGTGGCCTTGACGATCTCGTCGGCGTTCTTCGGCTCGGCGATCGAGAGGGTCGAGGCGATCGCCTCCCCGCCCTGGCGCTTGATGCCGTCGACTACCTCCTGCGCGGGCCCGGCATCGGCGCCCGCGCCTTCGAGACTCGCGCCGATGTCGCACACGACGACACGGGCGCCTTCCTGCGCCAGCAGGAGCGCGATGCCGCGGCCGATGCCGCGCCCCGCGCCGGTGACGATTGCAACTTTGCCGGCGACCATACCTGATGCCATTCGCTGTTATCCTTGTTCAACAAGCCCAGGCAGTCGCCGCCCGCGCAGACGCGGAGCGGCATGACACGTGTCAAGGTTCAAGGGGAACGGCAACCTCACCCCCATACTTCGTCGGCGACCTCCACGATCATCCGCAGCTTCGCCCATTGCTGGTCCTCGGTGAGGGCATTGCCTTCCTCGCTGGAGGCGAAGCCGCATTGTGGGCTGAGGCACAATTGATCGGGATCGACGAATTTCGCCGCCTCGTCGATGCGCCGCTTGATCCGATCCTTGGACTCGAGCTCTCCCGTCTTGCTCGTCACCAGACCGAGCACGACCGTCTGGCCCTTGCGTACCTGCCGCAACGGCTCGAAGCTGCCGGCACGGTCGCTGTCGTATTCCATGAAATAGCCGTGCACCTTGATACGGTCGAACAGGATTTCGGCGACCGGGTCGTAGCCCCCCGCCCCCATGAAGGTCGAGCGATAATTGCCGCGGCAGAGATGCATGGTGATGGTCATGTCGGCGGGAATGTCCGCCATCGCGGCATTGATCAGGTCGGCATACCGCTCGGCCAGTTTTTGCGGATCATCGCCACGCCCGTGCTGGGTCTTGCGGTAGTTGGGGTCGCACAGCATCGCGATGAACACTTCGTCGAGCTGCAGGTAGCGGCAACCGGCATCGGCGAATGCGCGCACGCCCTTGCTGTAGGCGGTGCCGAGCTCGGAGAAGAACTGGTCGAGCGAGGGGTAGGCCTGCTCGCTGACCGCCGCCCGGCCGGTACGGCCATAGAGCGCCGATGGCGCCGGAATCGTGATCTTCGGCATGCGCCCGGTATGGTCCTTGACGAACTTGAAATGCGCGAGCATCGGGTGCTCGGAAAATCCGACCTTGCCGACGATGCGCGCGCCCTCCGCCCGCGTCTGCATGCCCTGGAACGCGATGCCTTGCTCCATGACGTAGCGCTCGGCGCCGTCGAGACCCCAGAGGAAGTCGAGGTGCCACCAGGAGCGGCGAAACTCGCCGTCGGTGACGGCGTTGAGCCCCACCTCCTCCTGCTTCTTGATGACCCGCTCGATCTCGCGGTCCTCGACCGCCTCGAGATCCGCAGGGCTGATCTCGCCCTTCGCCCGCCGCTCGCGCGCCTCCTTCACGGATGCCGGGCGCAGCAGGCTGCCGACGTGATCGGCGCGGAACGGCGGCTTGGTTCGTTTCATGATCGGACCTTCTGGTTGTTGTTGTCGTCAGTGCGGCCGCGGGTCGCCGGCGCTGTCGGCATCAGCCCCACACCTCGTCCGCCAACTCGACGATGAGCCGCAGCTTCGCCCATTGCTCGTCCTCGGCCAGGATATTGCCTTCTTCGGTCGAGGCGAAGCCGCATTGCGGCGACAGACAGAGCTGATCGAGATCAATGAACCGCCCCGCCTGGTCGATGCGCCGCTTGAGCTCCTCCTTCGATTCGAGCCTTCCGCTCTTCGAGGTGACGAGGCCGAGCACCACCATCTTGTCCCTGGGAACGAAGCGCAGCGGCGCGAAGGAGCCGGCACGATCGCTGTCGTATTCCATGAAATAGGCGTCGATGGCGATCTCATTGAACAGGATTTCAGCCACCGGCTCGTAGCCGCCGGAGGCGACGAAGGTGGATTGGAAATTGCCGCGGCAGAGATGCATCGCCTTGGTCATGCCGGGCGGGACATCGGACAACGCCGCGTTGATCATACCGGCGTAGATATGAGGAAGCTGCTCCGGATCCTCGCCCCGATCGGCGACGAAGGCGCGCAGCTTGGGATCGCAGAGGTAGGTGAAGTTGACCTCGTCGAGCTGCAGATAGCGGCAGCCGGCGTCGGCGAAAGCGCGCACCGCCTTGCGGTAGCTCTCGCCGAGGTCGCGATAGAAATCGTCCATCGCAGGATAGATCTCGGCCGGCACCGCGTCCCGCCCGTAGCGAAAGTGCAGCGACGAGGGCGAGGGGATCGTCATCTTCGGCGTCGCCTTGGCATGCGCCGCGACGAATTTGAAATGCTCGATCATCGGATGCGCGCTGTAGGAGCCGAGCTTGCCGGTCACGCGCAGCATCATGGGCTTGGGCTGCGGTCCCTGAAACTTGATCTTGCGCTCGCCGAGATAGGCCTCGACGCCGTCGAGCTTGCCGAGAAAGTCGTAGTTCCAGAAGGCACGGCGGAACTCGCCGTCGGTGATCGACCGAAGGCCGACCTCCTCCTGTCTCTGGATGACCTTGGCGATCTCGCGGTCTTCGACCGCCGCGAGCTCGTCCGCCGCGATCTCGCCGCGCTCGCGCCGGCCCCGCGCCTCCTTGAGGGCGGCGGGGCGCAGCAGGCTTCCGACATGGTCGGCACGAAACGGCGGCCTGGTGCGGGGCATGACTTGCCCTCTGTCTCAAGACGCACGCGCATGTCCTTTACTCCGCCGCCGCGAGCGCCTCCGCCTGCTTCTGCAAGACGAAGTCGTACCTCACCTCGTAGAACGGCGTGGCCATGGTCTCCCCGGTCGGCGCCTTGCCGGGCGGCTTTTTGACGAATTCGACGATCAGCGGTTCCTTCACCCCGTAGACCACGTCGGTCTCGATGAACTCGTCGCCCTTCTGGAACAGGTGGGTGACGCAGCCGTGGTAACCGGGCGCGGCTGATGGCGAAGTGGATGTGGGCCGGCCGCATATGGCTGATGTTCGTGCGATTCATCAATTCGCCCACGGTGCCGTCCATCGGGATGGTGTAGGCGATCGGCGCCACGGTGCGGATCACGTAGGAGCCGTCGGGCTGGGTGCGATAGAGGCCGCGCATCCACGGTCCGTCGACCTCGCGCTGGTCCTCGTAGAGCCCCTCGCCGTCGGTCTGCCAGAGGTCGAGCACGGCCCCCGCGACCGGCTCGCCGCCCAGCCCCCGCACCGTGCCGGTGACGAAGCAGGGAATTCCGGGCGCGCCCTCGGCCATGTTGCCGCCATGCGCGACCGCGGGCGCATTGGGCACGTGGAACGGTCCCTCAACCGTGCTCGGGGTCGCTTCGCTCGGCCGGCGATGGTTGATCGCATCGACCAGCATGCTCACGCCCAGCACGTCCGAGGTGAGGATGAATTCCTGCCGCTTCTGCGAGCACAGCTTGCCGGTGCGGGTGAGCCAATCGATCGCGGTCGCCCATTCGGCCTGGGTCGGCTCGATGTCGCGCACGAACCCGTGGAGGTGCTTGATCAGGGATTGCATGACCTGCCGCAGGCGCGAATCGGGAATGTCCTTCCAGCGCTCCAGCGCGACATCGGTCAGGTTGTCTTCGGTCACATAGGGCATGGCTGCCTCCTGGAATCAGGATTTCTTGGTTTCTTATCGCGTGATTTTTATAACACTCCACCCGAAACGAATAGCCGGCGGGCTTGGCTTGGAGCGTCCCCCGAAAGACCTCGGAGGACGCGTTTGCTCCGCCGCGACGGCGATCCGGCTTACTTCGCCTTCTCGAAGGGATAGATCACGTCGCCGGTCTTGAGGTCCGACGGCGTGAGCACGGTCTGGGTGTCCATGCCTTTGAACTGATCGAGCTCTCCGCTCTTGATGTCATGGTACTGCACCTGCAGCATGCGGCCCTTCTCCCACTCGCCGCCCTTGCCGAACTTCACGTCACCCATGATGGTCTTGAAGGTCGTCTTGCCGATGTAGTCGGCGAGCGTGTTGTCGTTGAGGCTCTTGGTGGCCGCGACCGCATCCCCGAGGATCTGGATATAGGCATAGCCCCAAGTCCCGAGATAATAGCCGAGCGGGTCGACGCCTTCCGCCCCGGCCCTGGCCTGATACTTCTTGAGGAACTCCTCGGTCGCGGGCAGCATCATCTGCTTCGACGGCACCCAGGTCTCGTAGTTCACCCAACCATTGAGCAATGGGCCAAGCTGCCGCTTGATCGCGGTCGCCTGCAGTCCGACCATGGCCCCGCCGATCAGCTTCGGCTTGTAGTTGATCTCGTTCACCGCCCGTACCAGTCCGACCGAATCGAGCGGATAGGAGCAGACCGTGACCACATCCGGATTGGCCGCCTGGATGCCCCGCACCACCGGTGCGAAATCGGTTTGATTTGGCGGATAGGTGCGGTCATAGACGGTCCGCAGGCCGATCTTCTTGGCATTGTCCTTGGCGCCGTCACAGGCGTTCCTCGAGAACTCCTGATCGGCGGCGATGAACGCCACGGTCTGGGGCTTGGGATTCTGCGCCGCCGCCACCTCGAAGAAGCCCGCGGTGAAGGCCGGCTTAGTGTCAGGCCCCGACGGGATCATCGCGAAGAACTTCGGGTAGTTGAACTCGGTGTTCACCCCCAGTCCGAACAGGATGATGAAGACCTTGCCCTTCTGCATGATGACCGGCATGGCGGCCGCAGCCGGCACGGTCGCATAGGGACCGATCACCAGGTCGACTTTGTCGATGTCGATCAGCTTGGTGTAGATGCCCGGCACCGGCGCGGACTGGCTCTGGTCGTCGTAATAGACGAGCTTCACCGGCCGCCCGAGCAGGCCGCCCTTGGCGTTGATCTCTTCTTCCCAGATCTTCATGCCGAGCAGGGCGGACTTGCCGTTCGGCGACAATGGCCCTGTCAGCGCCATGGAAAAGCCGATGGTGAGCGGCTGGCCGGACGGCGTCTGGGCCGCTGCCGGCGTCGGGAATGCGGCCACGGCGGCCATAGCGAAGAACGAGGCCACAGCGCCTCGCCATTTCAGTCGTGCAAGCATGGCGTCCTCCAGCTGGCTGTTTTCGTTTGTTCGATCGGGACGTCTTGGCGGTCCCTTGGTGGTGACCGGCGGCCTGCCGGTCAGGATCTTCCCCACACCTCGTCGGCGAGCTCGACGATCATCGCAAGCTTCGCCCATTGCTCGTCCTCGGCCAGGATGTTGCCTTCCTCGGTCGAGGCGAAACCGCATTGCGGCGACAGGCACAGTTGATCGAGGTCGACGTATTTCGTCGCTTCATCGATGCGCCGCTTGATGTCGTCCTTCTTCTCGAGCGTGCCGCTCTTGGAGGTGACGAGGCCGAGCACGACCTGTTTCCTGCCCTTGGGGACGAACCGCAGCGGCTCGAAGCCGCCGGCGCGGTCGCTGTCGTATTCCAGGAAATAGCCGTCGATGTCGACCTCGCCGAGCAGATGCTCGGCCACGTACTCGTAGCCCCCTTGCGCGATGAAGGTCGAGCGGAAATTGCCGCGGCAGGAATGCATGGTTATGGCCATATCGGCGGGGCGGCCGGCGAGCGCCAGGTTGGTCATGCGCGCATATTTCGCCGGCAGGCTATCAGGATCGTCGCCGCGCGTCTTCGAGGCCGCCCGCTCCTTGGGATCGCAGATCATCGACCAGGCGGTGTCGTCGAGTTGCAGGTAGCGGCACCCGGCATCGTAGAAGGCGCGGATCGCCTTGCCATAGGCATGCGCGACGTCGTCGAAATAAGCATCGAGATCGGGATAGGCCTGCTTGCTGACCGATTGCCGGCCCTGCCGGAAATGCAGCGTGCTGGGCGCCGGGATCGTCATCTTGGCCGCCACCTTGGCATGGCCCTTGAGAAAGCGGAAATGCTCGAGATGCAGGTGGTCGGAGAAATCGACCTTGCCGATCACGCGCACGCTCTCGGGCTTGGTCTCGACCCCGGCGAATGCAATGCCATGCCCGGTGTTGTAAAGCTCCACGCCGTCGAGCCCCTTGTAGAAATCGAACTGCCACCACGCGCGCCGGAACTCGCCGTCGGTGGCGAGCTTAAGGCCGATCTCCTCCTGCTTCTTGATGACCTTGTCGATCTCGCGGTCCTCGACCTCCTCGAGCGCTTCGGCGGTGATCTCGCCCTTCTCGCGCTTCGCCCGCGCCGCCCTGAGCGGCGCCGTGCGCAACAGGCTGCCGACGTGGTCGGCGCGGAACGGCGGTCTGGTTCTCGTCATTGCGAGGCGCCGTCCCTTGCTGTCGACAATCCCTTGCTACCGTGCCGGCAGGGTGCAAGCTCATCGCCCCCACTCCTCGCCGGCGAGCTCCTTGATCATCCGCAGTTTCGCCCACTGCTCCTCCTCGGCCAGCACATTGCCTTCCTCGGTCGAGGCAAAGCCGCATTGCGGCGACAGGGCGAACTGCTCGAACGGGGCAAACTTTGCCGCCTCCTCGATGCGGCGCTTGACATCGTCCTTCTTCTCCAACGTGCCGCTCTTGGAGGTGACGAGGCCGAGCACCACGATCTTGTTGCCTTTGGGAAGATGTCGCAGCGGCTCGAAGCCGCCGGCGCGGTCGCTGTCGTATTCGAGGAAATAGCCGTCGTAGTTGCAGCGGCCGAGCAGGTTCTCCGCCACCGGCTCGTAACCGCCGGAGGAAATCCAGGTCGAGCGGAAATTGCCCCGGCAGACATGGGTCGTGATGGTCATGTCGGCGGGCTTGGCTTCGAGTGCCTTGTTGATCGTGCGGGTGTAGGTCTCCTGCAGGTGATCGACATCGAGGCCGCGATCCCTGGCCTTCTTGAGCTCCTCCTGGGAGCAGAGATAGGCCCAGGCCGTGTCGTCGAACTGCAGGTAGCGACACCCGGCATCATAGAATGCGCGCACCGCCTTCTGATACGCCATCGCCAGGTCATCGAAGATGGCATCGCGGTTGGCATAGGCGCTCTTGCTGACCGCACCCGGTTCGAGACGAAAATGCATGACGGTGGGACTGGGGATCGTCATTTTCGGCATCACCTTGGAGTGCGCCTTCAAGAACTTGAAGTGCTCCAGCATCGGGTGATGCGAAAATCCGATCTTGCCGATGACGCGGATGCTTTTCGGCTTGGTCTGCACGCCCTGGAACTGAATGCCGTGGTCGAGCTCGTAGATTTCCACACCATCGAGCATGCCGAAGAAATCGAAATGCCAGAATGCGCGGCGGAACTCGCCGTCGGTCGCAAGATCGAGGCCGAGCTCCTCCTGCTTCTTGACGATCTTTTCGATCTCGCGGTCCTCGACGGCCTTGAGCTCGGCCGCCGTGATCGCGCCGTCCTCATGCTTGGCGCGCGCCTCCTTGACCGCCGCCGGACGCAGGAAGCTGCCGACGTGATCGGCACGGAACGGCGGCTTGCTTCTTTTCATTGCTCGAGCTCCCTGGGGGTAATCTAGCGCGAGCAAAGGCATGCCGGGCAAGGCGTCGTCAACCATAAAACGACGGCGAATTGTCCCGCCCGCCACTGTGGGACAAATCCCATCACGGGATGACTGGCGGCGGGGTGCGGTCAAAGCCTGCCCCGCGCACCGCGGCGAGGTCCGGCGGCGGTGACGCCGAGGTAGCTCTCCAGCACCGCGCGATCGGCGGCAAGATCGGCGCTCGCCCCCTCGTAGACCACCGTGCCGCGCTCGATGATCGCGGCCCGGTCGGTGACGCCGAGCACCTTCTGCGCGTTCTGCTCCACCAGGATCGCCGACATGCCTTCGTCGCGGATGATGCGCCGCAGCGCCGCAAGCAGCTCCTCGACCAGGATGGGGGCGAGCCCCTCCAGCGGCTCGTCCAGCAGGATGACGCGGGGGTTGAGGACCAGCGCGCGGCCGACCGCGAGCATCTGCTGCTCGCCGCCTGAAAGCTGGTTGCCGAGATTGCGCCGGCGCTCGTCGAGACGCGGGAACAGCTCGTAGATCCGTGCCTGCGTCCAGGGCCCCGGCCGCGCCACCGCCGTGAGATTTTCCTCGACCGTGAGCGATTTGAAGATGTTGCGTTCCTGCGGCACCCAGCCGATGCCGGCATGGGCGCGCTGGTCGGGCCGCAGATCGGTGATGTCGCGGCCGTCGAGGCTGATGGTGCCGCCGATGAAACGGGTCACGCCCACGATCGAATTGATCAGCGTGGTCTTGCCCATGCCGTTGCGACCGAGCAGAGCCAGCGATTGCCGCTCGGCGAGCGCGAGCGAGACCTCGTGCAGCACGACCGCCTCGCCGTAGCCCGCGCTCAGCCGCTCGATCGTCAAGAGTTCAGGCATCGAGCGACTCGCCCAGATAGACCGCCTTGACGCGCGGATCGCGCGCGACCTCCGCCGGCGTACCGTCGACGAACAGGGCGCCGTTCACCAGCACGGAGATGCGATCCGCGAACGAGAACACGATGTCCATGTCGTGCTCGATCAGCAGCACGGTCACGTCGGCGGGCAGCGCCGCCACCGTCGCCAGGATCTCGTGGCGCTCGTCCTCGGGCACGCCGGCCGCCGGCTCGTCGAGCAGCAGCACCCGCGGGCGGCAGGCGATGGCGAGCGCGATCTCGAGCAGCCGCTGCTTGCCGTAGGGTAGATTGCCGGTGCGCTCGTACATCGCGTCGGTGAGGTGGAAGCGGGCGAGGATTTCCACGATCTCCTCGACCACCGCGGGATTGGTGCCGACGAGGCGCCACCATTGCGCGCCCGCGCCCATGCGCTCCGAAATCGCGAGCCCGATGGTCTCGAGCGGCGTGAGGTCGAGAAACAACTGATTGATCTGGAAGGTGCGCGCGAGGCCGCGCCGCACCCGCTTGTAGGCTTCGAGCGAGGTAATGTCCTCGCCTTCGAGCAGGATGCGCCCGGCGGACGGTCGCAACACGCCCGTGAGCAGGTTGATCACCGTGGTCTTGCCGGCGCCGTTCGGCCCGATCAGGGCGTGGCGGGCGCCCTTTTCGATCTTGAGCGAGACGCCGGCGACCGCGGCGATGCCGCCGAAATGCTTTTCGAGGTTCACGGTTTCGAGCACGACCGGCATGGTCAGCGTCCTTCGCCGGGCACCCCCTCCCCCCCTCCCCGCAAGCGGCGGAGAGCAGGGAGGCGGTGCTGCGCCCGGCGTGAAGCGGCGCGTGATGCGTTCGGCGAGCGCGCGCACGCCGCCGGTCCACAGGCCGATGCGGTCGCGGCCGACCAGCACGATCAGGACCAGCACGAGCCCGATCCAGAACTGCCAATATTGCGGGGTCAGGTGGGCGATCCAGTCCTGCATCAGCTTGAAGATCACGGCCCCGATCAGGCCGCCATAGAGATAGCCGGCGCCGCCGATGATGAGCACGAGCAGAAGGTCGGCGGAGCGCTCGAAGGAGAATACATCGAGCGAAGCGAACGCGGTGGTCTGCGCGAGCAGCGCGCCGGCGATACCGGCATAGAACGCGGCGAAGGTGTAGATGGCCACCAGCCGGGCATTGACCGAAATGCCGATCGAGGAGGCGCGCAGCGGATTGCCCTTGACCGCCCGCAACGACAAGCCGAACGGGGAATACACGATGCGCCGCGCCAGCAGAAACAGAACGAACAGCACGATCAGGCAGTAGGCGTAGGATACGTGACCGAAAATATCGAAGTGAAAGATACCGAGAATGGGCGCCACGACGACGCCTTGGAGGCCGTCGGCGCCGCCGGTGATGTCCGGAATCTGGTTGGCGATCTCGCGCATGATGAGGGCTACCCCGAGCGTGACCATCAGGCGCGTCAGATCGGAGCCGCGCAGGACGAGGAAGCTGGTTCCAAATCCCAGGACGGCGGCGGCGAGGCCGGACACCACGAGCGCCAGCACCGGCTCGTTGATGATGCCATGCTTGGCCAGGAGCGCCGCGACATAGGAGCCCAGGCCGAAGAACGCGGCATGACCGAGCGATATGATCCCGGCATAGCCGAGAATGAGGTCGAGCGAGAGCGCGAACAAGGCGAGCCACGCGATCTCGGTGAGGATCAGGTGCCGCCCGGGCAGCAGGAACACGCTCGCCAGCGCCGCCAGCCAGAACGCGTATTCGAGCGGACGCCAGCCGGCGCGGGCCGCGAAATGCTTGGCAACCTGCTCGACCAGCGGCGACGGCATCGGCGACCCTCGGCTACTTGCCGGTGGCGCGGGCGAACAGGCCCTGCGGGCGCAAGATCAGGACGACGATCATGATGGTGTAGATGACGAAGGCCCCGAATTTGGGGACGTAGTATTTCCCCGCCACGTCGGCGATGCCGATCAGGAGCGAGGCGACGAACGGGCCGGTGATGCTCGATGTGCCGCCCACCGTCACCACGATCAGGAAATAGACCATGTATTTCAGCGGAAAGGTGGGATCGAGGCCGAGAATTTCGGCGCCCAGCGCCCCGCCGAGCCCGGCCAGGCCCGAGCCGAAGGCGAAGGTCAGCGTGAAGACCGCGTTGACGTTGATGCCGAGGCCGCGGGCGACCCGCGCATCGTCGACCGACGCGCGCAGCCGGCTGCCGAAACGGGTGCTGGAGAGAATGAGTTGCAGGCCGACGGTGAGCAGCCCGCAGATCACGATGATCAGCAGGCGATAGCGGCCGACGCCCACGCCGAATATCTCGAAGCGCCCCTGCAGCACGCTCGGGATCTGGATGAAGACCTGCTGCGAGCCCATGACGTAGTCGACGGCGGCGACCGACATGAAGACGAGGCCGATGGTGAACAGCACCTGGTCGAGGTGACTCTTGCCATAGACGTGGACATAGAGCGTGCGCTCGAACAGCGCCCCGATCAGCGCGGTGACGACGAAGGCGATGGGGAGCCCGGCAAAGAACGGCAGGCCGGCCCGGTTGACCAGCACCAAGGTGATGTAGCCGCCCGCCATGGCGAAGGAGCCATGGGCGAGATTGACGAAATTCATCAGCCCGAGCGTGACCGACAGCCCGCACGCCAGCACGAACAGCAGCATGCCGTAGGCGACGCCGTCGAACAGAATGGTCAGCATGGGTGCTCGTCGTCCCCCCGCCTTCGGTCCTTACCATACTGACGGCGGCGCAGGGAGCGATGCAAGGCCGCGGCCAGGTGCGGCAGTCCGATGAGCGGGTCAGGCGTCTTCGCCGTAACCCGCCGCCTCGCCCGGCAGCAGCAGTGGGGCGGATTAGCGTTAGCGTAATCCGCCGATCTCACGCGCGAACGGCGGGTTACGGCTTCGCCTAACCCGCCCTACGACTTGCGCCTACTTCTTCACCTTCAGCGGGTCTTTGACCGCGTCGAAAGTCGCGAACTCGACATTGTAGAGCTCGCCATCGACCTTCTCGACCTTGCCGATGTAGATGTTCTGAACGATGTCGCGCGTCTCCGGATCGATCGAGATCGGCCCGCGCGGGCTTTCCCACTTCATGCCCTTCATCGCGTTGATCAGGGCGTCGCCGTCGGTCTTGCCGCTGGGTCTTCTTGAGCGCCTCGTAGATCACGTGCATGCCGTCGTAGCCGCCGAGCGAGATGAAGTTCGGGCGGAAACCGTTCGCCTTCTTGAAGGCGGCGACATACTCCTTGTTGGTCGGCGAGTTGTGCGCGGCCGAGTAGATGCCGGCGGTGACCACGCCCAGCATGGCATCGCCCATCCCGGGGAGATCATTGTCGTCGACGATGTCGCCGGGGCCGATGAGCTTGATCCCGGCCTTGTCGAGCCCGCGTTCGGTGAACTGCTTGGCGAAGGTTCCGGCCTGGCCCGCCGGCACGAACACGAACAGCGTGTCGGGATTGAGATCGCGCGCGCGCTGCAGGAACGGGGCGAAATCGGGATTGGCGAGCGGCACCTTGATGGTGTCGACGACCTGGCCGCCGGCCTTGGTGAAGGCGTCCGTGAACACGGCGGTGGCTTCGGCGCCGGGCGCCCAGTCGGACTGGACGATCACGACCTTCTTGCTGCCGTTCTTGGCCGCCCACTCCGCGATGATGCCGGATTGCTGGCCGAGCGTGAAGCTGGTGCGCACCATGTAGGGGTTGTTGGGATTGATCACCCCGGAGGTGCCCGACACCATCACCACGTTCGCGGTCTTGCCCTGGGTCGAGAGCGGCCCGATGGCCATGGCGCTCGGGGTGAGCGCCGAGCCGACGACCGCGACCTTGTCGTTGACGATCAACTCCTGCGCCAGGCGCTTGGAGTTGTCGGGAACGCCGCCATCGTCCTTGATGATGAGGTCGATCTTCTTGCCGGCGGCGGTGGCGCCGTTCTTGTCCATGTAGGCCTTGACGCCGGCCTGGACCTGCTTGCCGACCGGCGCGAGGCCGCCGGTCAGCGGCAGCACGAGGCCGATCTTGGCGCGTGTCCTGGGCGACGCGCGCCGGTGGACGCGAGCGCGCCCGCGGCAGACGCAATTGCAATCGTGAGATATCTGCGCAGCATGAGTTTCCTCTCTGTTTCGTTTGGGTTTGGCGGCAATCTATATCGGAAGGCGGCGCCGGTCATGGCACAAAAATCGGACTTTCCGGAATAATGCGACAAGTCCGCGCAGCCGGCCTCGGTCGTCATTGCCGGGCTTGACCCGGCAATCCATCATCTTCACGAAAAATTCTTGCGAAGAAGGATCGGAGCCCCGGGTCAAGCCCGGGGGTGACCCATGTGGGGCGGCACCCGCGGCCCAGCGCGATTGTTGTGAAATTGCGAGCTACGCGTGCGCCTTGCGCTGCGGGTCGATGATCTGCTCGAGCTTGCCCAGAACGCGCATGCAGGGGAGCAACTGCGCCAGGCTGGCATTGGGCTCGCGCTTTCCCTTGATCGCGGCGATGAACTCGCGGTCCTCGAGCTCGATGCCGTCCATGGAGACGTCGACCTTGGACACGTCGATCTTGTTGTCCTTGCCGTCGCTGAGGTCGTCGTAGAACGCCTTGTACGTGCCGTTGTCGCAGATGTAGCGGAAGAACGAGCCGAGCGGCCCGTCATTGTTGAACGAGAGCGAGAGCGTGAGGATCGCCCCCGAGGGCACCTTCGCCACGATGCCCATGTCCATGGCGATCCCGAGCTGCGGGTGGATCGGCCCCTGCACCGCGTAGCAATCGGAAATGGTCTCGCCGGCCTGGTATTGGAACAGGTCGATGGTGTGGGCGGCGTGATGCCAAAGGAGATGATCGGTCCAGCTGCGCGCGTTGCCGGCCGCATTGATGTTCTTGCGGCGGAAGAAATAGGTCTGCACGTCCATCTGCTGGATCTTGAGCTCGCCCTTCTCGATGCGCTTGTGGATCCATTGATGGCTCGGATTGAAGCGGCGCACGTGCCCGCCCATGGCGATGACGCCGGTCTCCTTGGCGATCTGAGCGAGCTTCTCGGCGTCCTCGACGCTGTCGGTCACGGGAATTTCGACCAGCACGTGCTTGCCCGCGCGCATCACCTGCTCGCCCTGCCGGAAGTGCATCTTGGTCGGCGTGGTGAGGATCACCGCATCGGCACGCTTGATGCCCTCGGACAGGTCGCCGGTATGGTGGGGAATGCCGTATTTCTTGGCGACTTCGGCGGTGGCGTCCTGGTTGCCGCCCACGAGCGACGTCACCTCGACGTCGGGAATGCGCTTGAGCGCATCGAGATGCTTCTGACCGAAGGCGCCCTGGCCGGCTACGCAAATCTTCATCGTTGTCCCTTGCTTGCGATGCTGTGAACGGGTTTGCGGGCTGCTGCCTGCCGGCTCTTCCCCGCCGGCTTGCCCTTGCCCGCCGGCTTGCTCTTGCCGGCGGCCTTTCGCCGGTTTTCCAGAATGATGTGCCCGACCGCGGTGTTCGACGCCGGCACGGTGTAGAAGCGATAGACCTCGTCCACCTTGTCGTCGAGCGCGCCGCGCATGATCAGCCACATCACCATTTCGATGCCCTCGGCACCGGCCTCGCGCATATATTCGAGGTGCGGGATGCGCGTGAGCTTCTTCGGATCCTTGGACAGGTTATCGAGGAAATTCTTGTCCCACTTGCTGTTGATCAGCCCGGCCCGCGGGCCGCTGATCTGATGCGACAGCCCGCCGGTGCCGAAGATCACCACGTTCAGATCCTCGGGATAGGACTCGACCGCCCTGCGGATCGCCTTGCCCAGCATGTAGCAGCGATGCCCGGTCGGCGGCGGATACATCACGACGTTGACGGCAAGCGGGATCACCGGGCACGGCCATGCGTCCTTCGGCTGCCCGAACAGCAGGTTCATCGGCACGGTCAGTCCGTGATCGACCTCCATCTTGTTGACGATGGTGAGGTCGAACTCATCCAGGATCACGGATTGGGCAATATGCGCGGCGAGCGCGGGATGGCCCTTGACCACCGGCACGGGACGAGGGCCCCAGCCCTCGTCGGCGGGCGGGAACTCGGCCGCACAGCCGAGCGCGAAGGTCGGAATCATCTCCACGGAGAAG
Organism: uncultured Alphaproteobacteria bacterium; assembly: GCA_963827585.1. GTDB lineage: Bacteria > Pseudomonadota > Alphaproteobacteria > Rhizobiales > Xanthobacteraceae > VAZQ01. The sequence continues at coordinate 200,137 of CAWHCK010000059.1, read as the reverse complement.
GCGGAGGCGTGGTCGTTGTAGACCACGATGGCGACATCCGGCTTGGTCTTCGCCATCCATTCCTTGGATTTCTCGAACCCCGAGAACACCCGCTTCCAATAGGGCTCCTCGGTCTTGCCGTTGTCGAGCGCCGCCCCAATGGCGGGAACATGCGACGAGCCTACACCTGCGATGATCTTTGCCACGGCTCACTTCCGCTTTGCTGAGGACTTGGATTTTGATTTGGACCTGGATTTTGATTTGGACTTTGACTTGGATGTTGACTTGGATTTCGACCTGGGCGCCGACATCGACTTTGACCTCGAGGTGGACGCGGATTTGGCTTTGAGCGGCTTGCCCGACCGACTGCGATTGCCTTCGACCGAACGGCCGCCGGCGAGCATCATGGCGGCATAGTCCTGCTGCGAGGCGCCGGTCATGACGGCGGCAAGATGCTGGAACGAGTGGCCGTCGGTGGCGCCGAGCTTGGCGGTGAAATAGATGTTGCCGCCGAGCTCGAGCATGCGGTTGTAGTCGCGCTTCAGCACGGCTTCGGCCTGCTCCGGGGTCAGCCGGAACCTCTTGAGGTACTCCGCTTCGTTCGCCTTGAAGGCCTTGCGGTTCTCATCCTTCATCAGCGACATGCAGAACATGTTGATGCCGATATCCCTCGCGCGAGCGCTCCGCGTCGAACACGAAGGTGCCGGGAATATCGTCATAGTCCTGCTGTGTACGTGCCACCGGCGTTCTCCATTCCGTCACGGCCCGGTTCCTGCCGAACCGGACGACCGATGCTGCCCTGAATTTCGGCCTCGACATAGTATAGCGCAAAGCATCTTTGCAACGTAGGCCGTCGTCGCAGACTCAACCAATTCTAACTCCAGTAGAGCCGCATCGGATTGTCGACCAGCAGCGCCTGCTGCTCCGCCGCAGCCGGCGCGATCTTCGGGATGAAGTCGACCAGGGCGCCATCGTCGGGCGCCTCCTTCTTCATGTTGGGATGCGGCCAGTCGGTGCCCCAGATCACGCGGTCGGGGAATTTCTCGACCAGGCTCCTGGCGAAGGGCACCACGTCGTCATAGGGCGGCCCGGCGACCGTCATCCGCTCCGGACACGTCACCTTGACCCAGAAGTTGGTGTGCCGGTCCATCAGCCGATGGAAGCGCTGGTTCTCGGGATGATCCACGCCCTTCTTCACGTCCGGCGTGCCCATGTGATCGACCACCACCGTCGTGGGCAGCGAGGTGAAAAAAGCTTCGAGCTCCGGCAGGTCCGGCATCTCGAAATAGATGACGATGTGCCAGCCGAGCGGGGCGACGCGGGCGGCGATCCGCTCGAGCACCTCGCGCGGCGTGAAATCCACCAGCCGCTTGACGAAGTTGAAGCGCACGCCGCGCACGCCCGCGCGATCCATCGCCTCGAGCTCGGCGTCGGTGACCTCTTCGCCGAGGAAGGCTACGCCCCTGCGCCTTGTTGTTGGAGCTCTCGAGCGCATCGACCATCGCCCGATTGTCCTTGCTGTGGCAGCTCGCCTGCACGATCACGTTCTTGTCGAAGCCGAGAAAGTCGCGCAGCGCGAACAACTTCTCCTTGGGCGCGTCGCAAGGGGTGTATTTGCGCTCGGGCGCGTAGGGAAATTTGCTTTCCGGGCCGAACACGTGACAGTGCGCATCGACCGCACCGGCCGGCGGCCGGTATTTCGGCTTCGACGGGTTGGGGTGAAACGGAATGTAGCCGGCACTCATCGCCACGGCAGGTTTTCCTTCAAAATCGATGGCGGCCTAGATGCGTTCGAGCGCGAGCGATACGCCCTGCCCCACGCCGACGCACATGGTGGCGAGCGCAAGCTTGCCGCCGCGCGTCTCCAGGCCGTGCACCGCGGTGAGCGCGATGCGCGCGCCCGACATCCCGAGCGGATGCCCGAGCGCGATCGCACCGCCGTGCGGGTTGACGTGCTCGGCGTCGTCGGCGACGCCGAGCTGGCGCAGGCATGCCAGTCCCTGCGACGCGAAGGCTTCGTTGATTTCGATCAGGTCGAAATCGCCGATCTTGAGACCGAGCCTCGCCATCAGCTTGCGGGTCGAGGGCACGGGACCGATGCCCATCACCCGCGGCGGCACCGCGGCCGAGGCCATGCCGAGCACACGCGCGCGGGGCGCAAGCCCGTGGCGCTCGGCCGCTTCCGCCGAGGCGAGGATCACGGCGGCGGCGCCGTCGTTGATGCCCGAGGCATTGCCGGCGGTGACGGTGCCGGGATTGCGCACGATCGGCTTGAGCTTGCCGAGCCCTTCGAGGGTGGTCTCGGGCCGCGGGTGCTCGTCCTTGTCGACTGTCACCGGGCCGCCCTTGCCGCCCGGAACCTCGACCGGGACGATCTCCGCGGCGAAATAGCCCGCCGCCATCGCCTTGCCGGCGCGCTGCTGCGAGCGCAGCGCGAACGCGTCCTGGTCCGCGCGCGCGACCTGGTACTCCTCCGCTACGTTCTCGCCGGTGTCCGCCATCGAGTCGACGCCGTATTGCGCCTTCATCAGCGGATTGATGAAGCGCCAGCCGAGCGTGGTGTCGTAGACGTCGGCGCTGCGCTGGAACGCCTCCTGCGCCTTGCCCATGACCATGGGCGCGCGCGTCATCGATTCCACCCCGCCGGCGATGGCGAACTCGGTCTCGCCGCAGCGAATGGCGCGCGCCGCATCGCCGATGGCGTTGAGCCCGGAGGCGCACAGCCGGTTGACGGTGAGGCCTGGGACCGAATCGGGGATGCCCGCCAGCAGCAGTGCCATGCGCGCCACGTTGCGATTGTCCTCGCCGGCCTGGTTGGCGCAGCCGAACACGACCTCGTCGAGCGCCGACCAGTCGACCTTGGGATTGCGCGCGACCAGCGCGCGGATCGGGATGGCGGCGAGATCGTCGGTGCGGACCTTGGCGAGGCTCCCGCCATAGCGCCCGATCGGGGTCCGCACCGCATCGCAGATGAAAACGTCGCGTATGTCGGTCATGTTTAAGTCCGTTCCTCATATGCGGTGTCGTCCCCGCGCAAGCGGGGACCCATGACCACCACCTCTGGAATATGGGTCCCCGCTTGCGCGGGGACGACAGCAATTGTCATAGTCGGTTCACCATGGCTTTGCTCCTCACGCCGCCTCGCCATGGGCGCGCGCGGTGCGCGCGTGTAGCTCGCGAAGCACGGACAGTTCCTCGTCGGTCGGCGCGGGTGTTTCGCTCGCGTCGCGCGCAAAGCGCACGGGCCAGCCGGTATTGGCCTTGATCTCCTCGCGCGTCACGCCCGGATGGATCGAGGTGACGGTCATTTCCCTGGTCTCGGGATCGGGCTCGAACACGGCGAGATCGGTGACCAGCTTGGTCGGACCCTTGGTGGCAATTCCCATCCGGGCGCGATGATCGCCGCCTTCGCCGTGGCCGAACGAGGTGACGAAGTCGAGCTTCTCGACGAAGCTGCGCGGGGCCTGGCGCATGATGATGAAGATCTCGCCGCAGGCGCTGGAGATTTCGGGCGCACCGCCGCCGCCGGGCAGCCGCGTCTTCGGCTTGTCGTAAGGGCCCACGACGGTGGTGTTGAGGTTGGCGAAGCGATCGATTTGCGCGCCGCCGAGGAAGCCGACGGTGAAGCGCCCGCCCTGCAGCCAGTAGCGGAACATTTCAACGACCGGGACGGTGGTGAGCGCGGTGTCGCACAATTCGCCGTCGCCGATCGAGAGCGGCAGAACGTCGGGCTTGGTGGCGATGGTGCCGGATTCGTAGATCAGCGTGATCTCGGGGGCATGGGTGAGCCGCGCCAGGTTGCACGCCGCCGACGGCATGCCGATGCCGACGAAGCAGATGTCGCTGTTGCGCAGCGCCCGCGCCGCCGCGATCGTCATCATCTCGTTGGCGCTGTAGGCCATGCTTCTCACTCCGCCGCGTGGGTCGCCCGCGCATGCTGGCCTGCGTGAGCGCCTGGAGCATGCGCGGCAAACGCATCGGGCCCGCGCTCGAGCACGTTCGTCTTCATCCAGGCGAGGAAACCGTCGCGGTCGCGCGCGATCGCGTCCCATGCCTTATAGAAGGCATTGTCGCGCGTGTAGTAGCCGTGCGCATAGGAGGGATGCGCGCCGCCCGGCACGCAGGCAATGGCGCCGACGGTCCAGCTCGGCAGGATCACTGTATTGACGCTGCGCTCCCCGAAATCGTCGACGATCTCCTCCACGGTCACGATCGAGCGTTTGGCGGCGAGCACCACCTCTTTCTGCACGCCGACGATGCCTTCGATCAGCACGTTGCCGGCCCGGTCGGCGCGCAGCGCGTGGATCACGGCCACGTCCGGGCGGATCGCCGGCACCGCGGCCAATTGCTCGCCCGTGAACGGACACGTGACCTGCTTGATGTTGGGATTGACCTTCGGCAGGTCGACCCCGAGATAGCCGCGAAAGACCGCAAACGGCAGCCCCGCCGCGCCCGCCTCGTAGGCATTGGCCATGGCGGCGTGCGAATGCTCCTCGATCGCGATCGGCGCCGGCCAGCCGTTCTCGTAGGCATCGCGGAAACGGTGCAGCGAGCCGACGCCCGGATTGCCGACCCAGGAGAAGACGAGCTTGTCGGCGCAGCCCATGCCGATGAGCTGGTCGTAGATGAGATCGGGCGTCATGCGGATGAGGGTGAGGTGCCGGCGGCGCTGGCGGATAACCTCGTGTCCCGCCGCAAACGGGATGAGATGCGTGAAGCCCTCCATGGCCACGGTATCGCCATCCCGGATGGTCGATTCCACGGCCTCGGCAAGGGAGAGAAAAGAGGACATGCCGACACTTCCCAATGCTCGTGCGTTCATTTAGGGGTCATGCCCGGCAGCGTCAAATCGCGCGAATGCGCAGCCGCGATGCGATGTCTCGACCGGGCGGTGAATCTCCATGCTATCGCAGGCACCGATCTTCACCATCCGCGCCGAGCTTGCCGACACCAGGCATTTCGGCGAAACGCCCTATGGCGAGCGGCGGGTGGTCGACATCGTCGGTGGGCGGGTCGATGGGCCGCGGCTCAAGGGTCGGATCCTGCCCGGCGCCGATTGGCAGATCGTGCGCCCGGACGGGGTGACCGATCTCCAAGCGCGCTACGCCATCGAGACCGATCACGGCACGCGCATCCTCGTGACCAGCGACGGGCTCCGCCACGGTCCGCACGAGGTGATCGCGGCGCTCGCGCGCGGCGAGGAGGTGGATCCGGCGCGCTACTATTTCCGCACCCTGATGCGGTTCGAGACCGCCGACCCGACACTCGCCTGGCTCAACCGCATCCTGGCGCTCGGAACCGGCGCGCGCGAGAAGCTCGCGGTCCGCCTCGACGTTTACGAAGTCGTATGAAATCGTGTGACGTCGTGTGAGCGCTTGACCGGTTTTGGGAGAAATGTCACCGAACGCATGCCGGCAATGAGCTTCGAGGATCGCCGTGAGCGCGGCCAAAACGGGTAGCGGCTTCGACGTTGAACTGCCGCGGTCGCTCAAGGCCGAGCGCCGCGACGACATCGCCATCCTATGGCTGGCACGGTCCGAAAAACGCAACGCCCTCGACGACCCGACCGTTTTCGGCATCGCGGCGTTCTTTGCCGGACTGCCGGACGCGATCAAGGCCGCGGTCCTGGCCGCCGAGGGCGACCATTTCTGCGCCGGCCTCGATCTCGGCGAGCTCACCACGCGCAACACCGCGCAAGGCATCGCGCATTCCCGCAGCTGGCACCGCGCCTTCGAGTCCATCGAGTTCGGCAAGGTCCCGGTGGTCGCGGTGCTGCACGGCGCGGTGGTCGGCGGCGGGCTCGAAATCGCAGCCGCCTGCCATATCCGGGTGGCGGAAAGCTCGGCCTATTACGCGCTGCCGGAAGGCAGCCGCGGCATCTATGTCGGCGGCGGCGGCTCGGTGCGGCTGCCGCGGCTGATCGGCACCGCCCGCATGATGGACATGATGCTCACCGGCCGCATCTATGATGCCGAGGAAGGCCAGGCGAGCGGGATCTCGCACTATCTCGTCCCGGCCGGCACCGGATTGGACAAGGGGATCGAGCTCGCCAGGCGCATCGCCGAGAATTCCCCGATGACCAATTTCGCCGTCACCCACGTGCTGCCGCGCATCGCCGAATCCGATCCCGCCAGCGGCTATGTTACCGAGGCGCTGATGGCCGCGATCGCCCAGGGCGACGACGAGGCCAAGGCGCGGCTCCAGGCTTTCCTCGAGAAGCGGGCGCCCAAGACGTGCGCGCAAGACGTGCGCGACAAGCAGTGCGCAACAAGACCGTGCGCAACTGACGCCGAGCGACCAACCATGGCGACACCCGTGACCGCGCGTCGTTCCGAGCCCGCCCCGGCAGCGCCGGTGCGGCCGGTCCGCCTCGGCCCCCGCGACGTCGTGGTCGAGCACAAGCCCGACGGGACCATCCACCTCACATCCCCCCACCCGCTCGCGCCCTACCCTGCCAAGCTGACCGAGCGGCTCGAATACTGGGCGACGATCGCGCCCGAGCGGACCTACCTGGCGCAGCGCGACGGCGCCGGCTCCTGGCGCAAGCTCAGCTATGGCGAGACGCTCGCGCGCGTCCGCCGCATCGGCGCGGCGCTCATTCAACGCGACCTCTCGCCCGAGCGGCCGATCGCGATCCTCTCCGGCAACGATATCGAGCATGCCCTCATCGGCCTTGCCGCCATGTATGTCGGCGTTCCCGCGGCGCCGATCTCGCCCGCCTATGCGCTCCTCTCGACCGACTTCGGCAAGCTCAAATACATCGTCGGCCTGCTCACGCCGGGTCTCGTCTTCGCCGCCGACGGCCATGCCTATGGCCGCGCCATCGAGGCGGTGGTGCCGCCCGACGTGGAGCTCGTCGTCACCCGCAATCCCCTCGCGCGCCGGCCATGCACGTCCTTCGAGGCCTTGCTGGCGCCGGCGCCGACGGCAGCGGCCGAGGCGGCGCACGCCAAGGTGGGGCCGGACACCATCGCCAAGTTCCTGTTCACCTCGGGCTCGACCGGCACGCCCAAGGCGGTGATCAACACCCAGCGCATGTGGTGCTCGAACCAGGCGATGATCCTCTCGCAGCTCGCCTTCTTCGCGGACGATCCGCCCGTGATCATGGACTGGTCGCCATGGCACCACACCGCCGGCGGCAACCACAATTTCGGTTTCGTGCTCTACAACGGCGGCACGTTCTATATCGACGAAGGCAAGCCGGCGCCGGGCCTGATCGAGACCACGGTCGCCAACCTGCGCGACGTCGCGACCAACTGGTACTTCACGGTGCCGAAGGGCTACGAGGCGCTGCTTCCTTATTTCCGCGCCGACGCGCGGCTGCGGGAAACCTTCTTCAGCCGGCTCAAGGTGCTGTGGTTCGCCGGCGCGGCGCTGTCCCAGTCGGTGTTCGACGAAATGCAGGAGCTTGCGCTCGCGACCTGCGGCGAGCGCATCATGTTCCTGACCGGGCTCGGCTCGACCGAAAGCGCGCCCATGGCGATCGCGCGGATGTGGCAGAGCAAGGATTCGACCAATATGGGGGTGCCGACGCCGGGGGTGGAGCTCAAGCTCGTTCCCAACGAGGGCAAGCTCGAGGCGCGGCTGCGCGGGCCCAACATCATGCCGGGCTATTGGCGCCAGCCGGAGCTCACCGCCCACGCCTTCGACGCCGATGGCTTCTATAAGCTCGGCGATGCGGTGAGATTCGAAGACCCCGCCGATCCGAGCGCGGGCCTGCTGTTCGACGGCCGCATCGCCGAGGATTTCAAGCTCGCGACCGGGACCTGGGTGAATGTCGGCCCGCTGCGGGCGCGCCTGCTCGCGCAGCTCGAGCCCTATGCGCGCGACGTGGTCGTCGCCGGCGGCGACCGCAACGAGATCGGCGTGCTGATCTTCCCCAGCATCGATGCCTGCCGGACACTTGCCCCCGACGCGGCGGACGTCAGCGCCGATGCGCGCGTGCTCGACGAGTTGCGCTCCCGCCTCGACGCCTTCGTGCGCACCAGCACGGGCAGCTCGAACCGCGTCTGCCGCGCCATCCTGCTGGGCGAGCCGCCCTCGCTCGACGCCGGCGAGATGACCGACAAGGGCTCGATCAACCAGCGCGCGGTGCTCACGCGCCGCGCCGATCTCGTGGCCGAGCTCTACGCCCCGCAGCCGTCGCCGCGCGTGCTGGTAATCCACAAGGGAACATGACGATGGCGGACAAGCAGCCCGGGCTCACCGCGAGCTGGAGCGACACCTGGCTCCTCGACGGCGTGCGCACGCCGTTCGCCGACTATAACGGCGCCTTCGCGTCGGTGTCGCCGACCGACCTCGGGATCAAGGCCGCGCGCGAAGTCTTCGCGCGTTCGGGCGTGCCGCCGCGCGACGTCGGCGCCGTCATCACCGGCTCCATGGCGCAGGCGAGCTTCGACACCTACTGCCTGCCGCGCCACATCGGGCTCTATTCCGACGTGCCGATCGAGGTGCCCGCGCACATGGTGCAGCGGGTGTGCGGCACCGGCATCGAGGTGCTGATGCAGGCGGCGGACGTCATCGCCCACAAGGACGTCGAGCTCACGCTCTGCGTCGGCGCCGAGTCCATGAGCCGCAACCCGGTCGCCTCCTACACCATGCGCGGGTTCCGCATGGGCGCGGTCGATTTCAAGGATTTCTTGTGGGAGGCGCTGCTCGACCCTTCGGCCAACGTGACCATGGGCGACACCGCCGAGAATCTCGCGCGCCAATACCAGATCACGCGGCCGCAGGTCGACGCCTATGCGGTGCGGAGCTTCGAGCGCGCGATTGCGGCGCAGACGTCGGGCTTCCTCGCCGGCGAGATCGCGCCGGTCAAGAGCGAGACCTTCGAGCGCTCGGGCTATCAGCCGCGCGCGCTCAAGCTCCGGGGCGTGAAGGAGCTGGCCGCCGACACCCATGTGCGCCCCTCGCCGCTCGAGGCGCTCGCGACCATCCGGCCGGCCTTCGGCGGGGTCCAGACCGGCGGCAATTCCTCGGCCATCGTCGATGGCGCGGCCGCGGCGCTTGTCGCCTCCTCCGACTATGTGGCGAAGTCCGGCAAGGCACCGCTGGCGCGGATCGTGGCGGGCGCGACCGTCGGCGTGCCGCCGGAAATAATGGGCATCGGCCCGGTGCCGGCCATCAAGGCGGTGCTCGCGCGCGCCGGGCTTGCGCTCGCGGATATCGACCGCTTCGAGATCAACGAAGCCTTCGGCGCGCAAGTGATGGCGTGCGCGCGCGAGCTCGGGATCGACGAGGCCAGGCTCAACGTCAATGGCGGCGCCATCGCCATCGGGCATCCGTTGGGCGCAACGGGCGTGCGGCTTGCGCTCACGCTCGCGCGCGAGCTCAAGCGCGCGCGGCTGCGCTACGGCATCGCCTCGGCCTGCATCGGCGGCGGCCAGGGGATCGCGCTGCTGGTCGAGAATCCCGACGCCCCCTCCGCACGGAAGAATTGACCATGGACATGAAGGGTCACGCCGCCGTCGTCACCGGCGGCGCCTCCGGCCTCGGCGCCGCGACCGCACACGAGCTTGCCCGCGCCGGCGCCAAGGTCACCTGCCTCGACGTCGATATCGACCGCGCCCGCGCGGTCGCCGACAAGATCGGCGGTCACGCGGTCGAGTGCGACGTGACCAGTGCCGATGAGGCCGCGGCGGCGCTGGCGCAGGCGCGCGGCAAGCATGGGGCTGCGCGCCTCCTCGTCAATTGCGCCGGCATCGGGCCCGCGAAGCGCATCGTCGGCCGCGACGGACCGATGCCGCTCGCCGATTTCGCGCGCGTCATCAACATCAATCTCATCGGCACCTTCAACATGATGCGGCTCGTCGCCGCCGATATGCAGGGCCTCGAGCCGCTCGCCGATGGCGAGCGCGGCGTCATCATCTCGACGGCGTCGGTCGCGGCCTTCGAAGGACAGATCGGCCAGGCCGCCTATTCCGCCTCCAAGGGCGGCGTCGTCGCGCTGACGCTGCCGGCGGCGCGCGAGTTCGCGCAGTTCGGCATTCGCGTCAACGCCATCGCGCCCGGCATTTTCCTCACTCCGATGCTGGTGGCGCTGCCGGAGGACACGCAAAAAAGCCTGGCCGCGGCGGTGCCGTTTCCCAAGCTGCTCGGCCGTCCCGATCAGTTCGCCGCGCTCGCGCGCCACATCATCGAGAACACCTATATCAACGGCGAGGTGATCCGCCTCGACGGCGCGCTGCGCATGGCGCCGCGCTGAACCGGTCGGGGGGACTTTCGAGCATGCTCGTCAACAGCCGCATCGTCCGCATCGAATGGGGCGATTGCGACCCGGCCGGGATCGTCTATTACCCGCGCTATTTCGCGTTCTTCGACGCCAGCACCTCGGCGCTCATCGAGCGCGCGCTGGGCATGACCAAGCACGACTATCTCAAGGCCTATGACTTCACCGGGCATCCGCTGGTCAACGCGCATTCCCGCTTCCTCATTCCGACCCGGTTCGGCGACGACGTGAGGATCGACACCACGGTCGCGAAGTTTCACCGCTCGAGCTTCGACGTGCACCACCGGCTGCACAAGAACGGCACGCTCGCGGTCGAAGGCTTCGAGACCCGCGTCTGGGTGCAAGGCGATCCGCTCAAGGGCACGATGAAGGGCGCACCGGTGCCGCAAGCCGTCATCGACCGCCTGTCGGCTGATGCAACGTAGCAACGCCGGGCAAGCTCACGCGATCCGATCAAGGCACCGTCCGGCCCGAACGCCGCGAGCACGCCGTTGGGGTCCCTGGCCCAGGCCGCGATCGGCACCGGGCCGCACACCAGCATGAAATAGTCGTAGGGCGCGCGGCGGTCGCTCGCCATGATGAACTGGTAGTGCAGCCGGAAGAAGTTGAAGCGGATGCGCCAGTAGAAGCGCCGCGACAGCATGTCGCCGAAGCGCACCTTCCAGATCAGGGGATTGCAGCGCCGGCCCGTCGACCTGCGCGCCGATCCCCGCGATCGGATCGAAATCCCAGAAGTTGAGGACGTCGGCGCGCGACTGGGAATCGATCCACAGCACCGAGGGCTCGGCGGCGAGCCGCGCGAACTCGGCGCGCAGCCGCGCCGCCTTGGGATGGAGCGCGGCTCCCGGCGCGATCGAGCCCAGCGTGACGAGGATGAGCGGCGGCCCGCGCCGGCCGAGTCGGGATCGAGCTCGAGCGCGCGCACGACCACCGCCGGCGCCAGCGCGCCGCCGCCGCTGTGGCCGACGACGATGATCTCGTCGGCCTCGTTCGCGCGCACGGCGGCAACGACGCGGCGCGCGCCGGCTTCGATCGCGGCATCGAAGCAGGTGGCCTCGCCGCGGGCGAACTCGCAGAGATAGGGCCAGTGATTGTTGATCTGGATGATGAACCAGCGCCCGGCGAGCCGCCGCAACAGGAGGAAGATCGCGACGGCGGCGCCGGCGCCGGCGAGAGCGCCGGCAAACCAACCCAGGGGCCCGATGAGCGCGAGCGCGTGCGCAGTCGCCAGCGCCGCGAGGAAGCCGCCCACGAGCGGAAGCACGATCCAGGCAATCAGCATCAGCTGGAAATAGATCAGCACCAGGCCGAAATACAGCGAGGCCCGCAGCACCCGGAAGATCGCGCCGCTGACGAGATAATCCAAGGCCCAGGCGAGCGCGCGCGGGATCTGCCGCGACAGCGGTTCGGCCATGTTGGCGCGGATGAAATGCTCCTGGCGCAGGAAGTCGTAGCGGGCCGAGACCTGCCAGTTCGGGCCCGCGGCGTCGACGTCCCAGCGCGCGAAGTCCGGCGACTCCAGCTTGAGCTCGCCCAGCCGCGCCTTGAGCGGCCATATCTTGAGGAAGCGCGTCCAGGAGCGGTCGAACAGGCGGTAGTAGCCCTGCGCGCCCTGCGGATCATAGCCCTCGACATAGATGACGTGCCGGCGCCGGATCAACGCCGCCTCCGCCGCGCCGGCCGCTGCGCCATCAGCCACGGGCGCTGTCCGCCGCCACCGCTTCGACCACGGTCATCGCGGGATGCCGGGTCGGGACCGTTCGCGCCAGGCGCAGGCCGGCCTTCTCGAACAGCCCGGCATATTCCTCGACCGTGCGCTCGCGCCCGCCGCAGAGCACCATCACCTGCAGGTCGAGCCAGCGGCCCGGCCCGGGGCTGTCATCGGACGGGAAGCGGCGCTTCGAGCACCAGCACGCGGCCGTCCGGCCGCATGGCGCGCCGCACATTGGCGAGAATGCGAATGCAGCTCGGGTCGTCGTAATCGTGCATGAGATGGCGGATGAGATAGGCATCGCCGCCTTCCGGCGCCGCCGTGACGAACACGTCGCCTTCGACGAAGGACACCCCCGGGAGCGGCCCGCCCTCGCCCCGCTTGGCCGCGGCGATCGCTTCCGCCAGGTCGAACAGCGTCGCGCGCCGGTTGGGGTAGGCGGCCAACACCGCCGACAGCAGCGCGCCGTTGCCGCCGCCGACATCGACGATGTGATCGAACTGCGAGAAGTCGTAGGCGGCGACGATCGCGGGCGTCTCCGGACCGTGCACTTCCAGCATCATGCGATTGAAGCGCCTGGCTTCGTCCGGATGCTCGGTCAGCCATTCGAAGAACGGCCGGCCCTTGAGCGCTTCGAAGCCCGTGCGCTCGCCCGCGAGCGCGTCGTCGAGATGCATCCACATGTCGGCGAAATAGTCGTTGAGGAAGATCGCCGTCGTCCTGGTGTTGTTGGGCGTGTGCGAGCTCAGGAGCCGCCCGAGCGGCGTGAGCACGAACTGCCCGCGCGCCGCCTCGGCCACGATCCCGACGGTCGAGAGCGCGCGCAGCAGCCGATAGACGCGATCGGGCGCGAGACCGCGCGCCGCAGCGATCGTCGCATGATCGCGGGCGCCATCCTCCATCACGTCCGCAAGGCCGAGCCGCGCAAAGCTTCCCACCGCCCGCGTCACCCACAGGCTGCTCAAGAGTTGCAACATTTTCTTGTGCAGCAGCGCCGGATTGACCTCGGACGCTTGCGCGCTCTTGCTGTTCACGATCCCGTTCCACCAAACAGCTTGACCGCGGCGACGCCGGGTCGATGGGCCCCTGCCCCGCATAGACCAATTCACCGCGCGACGCTAGGGACGCGGCCGCGGCGCGATTCTTGCGCCTCTTGCGCCCGATACGCAGAAGCGGTCCCGTGCGTCAAAATCGCGCCGGCGCGTCAACACGATGGCGCCGGGATTATGCTCGCCAGGCCCGCGAACGTCACTTTACAGCCCCGCACAGTTCGGGCTGAATGACGGCAAAGGCCGCGCAACGGCCACATTCCAGCCAGGAGGAGACGATGCCATCGCGTCGAGCCAAGCGACACCTTGCAATCCTGCTCGCGTCAGCCGCGGGGCTGCTGATCGGAGCATCCGCTGCGTCCGCGCAGGACAAGACCTTCGACCTCAAGCTCTCGCACTGGGTGCCGCCCACCCATCCGCTGCAGAAGGCGATGGAGGAATGGGGCGCGTCGGTCGAGAAGGCCTCGAACGGCACCATCAAGTCCAAGGTCTATCCGTCGCAGCAGCTCGGCAAGGCCTTCGATCACTACGACATGGCGCGCGACGGCATCGCCGACTTCACCTATGTCAATCCCGGCTATCAGCCCGGCCGCTTCCCCATCATCGCCGCCGGCGAGTTGCCGTTCCTGGTCGGCAACGCCAAGGGCGGCATCCGGGCGATCGACGCCTGGTATCGCAAATACGCAGCGAGCGAGATGAAGGACGTGAAGTATTGCTTCTCCTTCATCCTCGATCCGCTGACCTGGCATTCGAGCAAGAAGAAAATCATGGTGCCGGGCGACATCAAGGGCATGAAGGTGCGGCCGTCGCAGGCGACGGTCGCCGCCTGGGTGACGCTGCTCGGCGGCACCAACGTGCAGGCGAGCGCTACCGAGGTGCGCGAGGTGATGGAGAAGGGCGTGGCGGAGGCGGTCACGTTCCCCTGGGGCTCGGTGCCGCTGCTCGGCGTCGACAAGGTCACCAAGTATCACATCGACGCGCCGATCCACACGGTCACGTTCCAGTGGCTCATGAATCCGCGTGTCTATGCAGCCATGTCGCCGGCGCAGAAAAAAGTCATCGACGACCACTGCACCACCGAAACGGCAGGGAAATTCGCCGACCCGTGGGCGGATTTCGAGCGTGCCGGCCTCGCCAAGGTGAAGGCCGATCCGGCGCACGAGGTCTATCCGATCACCGACGCGCAACTCAACGAATGGAAGAAGTCGGCCGAGCCGTTGGAGAAGCAATGGGCCGACAACGTCCGCAAGGCCGGCGGCAATCCGGACGCCATCATGAAGGAGCTCAAGGAGCGGCTCGCGCAATACAACGCGTCGTATTGAAGGCAGGTCGCCGGAGGCGGGCGAGGTCCGGTGGAGCGCATCGTCAACCTCATCGTCGACGCCACGGAAAAGGCGGCGGGCGTTTTCCTCGCCGCCATCGTCGCGCTCACCTTCACCAGCATCATGCTGCGGGCGTTCCTCAACACCACCATCCCCGACTGGTTCGATCTTTCGCGCCTGATGCTCGGGGTGGCGATCTTCTGGGGCATCGCCACCACCAGCTATCGCGACGAGCACATCCAGGTCGACTTCCTCTGGGAGTGGGCAGGGCCGCGCGGGAAATGGTGGATCGACCTGTTCGCCACCATCGTCCTGTTCCTGTTCCTGGCGGCGTTCTCGTGGATGCTGCTGTTCAAGGTCGATAGCGGCTTCCGCAGCGGCGAAGCCACCTTCGACGTGCGCATTCCGATCTGGCCGTTCCACGTGCTGGCCTCGCTCGGAATTTTCCTCGCCACCTTGCTGGTCGCGATCCGCCTTGTGCGCCTCTTGCGCGGTCAACCGGTCCCCGAGCCCCACCGCATCGAGCCCGTCCAATAGAGCGCACGATGAGCCCGGAAGTAATCGCGGTCCTCGGTTTCGTCGCGCTGTTCGCGATGATGCTGCTGCGGGTGCCGATCGGCATCGCCATGGGCGTCGTCGGGGTGCTGGGATTTGCGTCGCTGACCGCGCTCTATCCGGCGATGAATCTGCTGGCGCAGTCGCCGATCCGGGTTTCCACCGATTGGGACCTCGCGGTCGTTCCGATGTTCATCCTGATGGGCGCGTTCGCCACCGCCGCCGGGATGAGCCGGGAATTGTTTCACGTCAGCAACGTCTGGCTCGGCCACCGCCGCGGCGGCCTCGCCATGGCGACGATCACCGCCTGTGCCGGCTTTTCCGCCATCAACGGCTCGTCGGTGGCGACCGCCGCGACCATGACGCAGGTGGCGCTGCCGGAAATGCGCCGCGCCGGCTATGCCCCCGGATTTGCCACCGGGGCGATCGCCGCCGGCGGCACGCTCGGCATCATGATCCCGCCCTCGGTGATGTTCATCATCTATGGCGCGCTCACCGAGACAGACGTCTCCAAGCTCCTGGTGGCGGGGATCCTTCCCGGCATCGTCGGCACCATCCTCTACATCAACGCGGTGCAGGTCGTGGGCCTGCTGCGCCCGGAAATCATGCCGCGCGGCGAGCGCCACTCGTGGCGGGAGCGCATCGCGTCGCTCAAGGACGTCTGGGCCACGGTGCTGCTGTTCATTTTCTGCATCGGCGGAATGTTCGTCGGCTGGTTCACGGCAACCGAGGCCGCCGGCATGGGCGCCGGCGGCGCCTTCCTGCTCGGCGTCGCACGCCGGCGACTGACGCCGCGCGCGATGATGGGCTGCCTGGTCGACAGCGTCCGCACCACCGCAGCGATCTTCACGATCGTCATCGGCGCGTTCCTGTTCGGCTATTTCCTGGTCATCACCCAGACCACGCAGAACGTGACCGCCTGGCTGCTCAGCCTTCCGCTCGGGCCGTATGGGATCCTCGCATTGATCCTGGTCATGTACATCGTGCTCGGAGCCATCATGGACGAGCTGGCGATGATCCTGCTCACCATTCCGATCATCTTTCCGGTGATCCTGCAGCTCGGCTTCGATCCGATCTGGTTCGGCGTCATCGTGGTGATGGTGGTGGAGCTCGGCATGATCATGCCGCCGATCGGCATGAACGTCTTCGTGATCAATTCCCTGGCGAAGGACGTGCCGCTCTGGACGATCTACAAGGGGGTGACCCCTTTCATCTTGTCCGACTTCGTGCGCCTTGCAATCCTGGTCGCGTTTCCCTGGCTGTCGTTGGTCCTGCCAGGCATGATGCGGTAGCAAAGCTCTGGACTGTGAGTGCTCGTGGCCGCGAATGAGGCGGCCGTCTCTCTGCAGACATGAGGAGTGTGCCATGACGAAGATGATTCTCGGTCTCGCGGTCGCGGCATTCGTGCTCGCTCCGCATATCGCTGGCGCCGCCGATGCCAAACAGTTGGAAGAGAACAAGAAGATCGTCGCCGCCTTCTACGACGCGGCGCTCAACAAGAAGGACTTCGACGCCGCCTCGAAATATCTCGGCGCCCGCTACACCCAGCACAATCCGGTCGCCGCCGACGGGCCGGAGGGCCTCAAGGCCTTCATCGCCTTCCTCAAGGACAAGTTCCCCAACAACCGCAGCGAGATCAAGCGCATCTTCGCCGACGGCGACTACGTCATCGTCCATGTCCACGCCGTGCGCGAGCCGGGCACCCGCGGCAATGCCATCATCGACATCTTCCGGCTCGAGAACGGCAAGGTGGTCGAGCACTGGGACGTGATCCAGCCGATCCCGGAGAAGGCCGCCAACGACAACGGCATGTTCTAGCGGCGCGTGCCTGACGGTTGTTTCCGATGGGCAACAATTCCGGGGTCGCGCCTCTCGCGCCTTCTTCCCTTGCGGGAGAGGGCTCAAAGGTCGTAACGCGAATCATCAAGGGTGAGGGGCGCATCTGAGGCGGCATCCACTTCAGAAATTCGCTGGACGTCGGCTATGACATGGGCAGGAAGATCGCCGTCTACCTGGTCGACAATTCGCTCAAGCCGGCACGTTGACGGCAATGACGGTTTGACTTTGGCCGCGGCGCGGAGTTAGTTTTTCCGTGGTCGAACAGGCGACCGACGGACCGCGTAAAGGGTCGAACCCGCCTCCAGCATTGCGCTGACATCTCCTTCTTTCTTGCCCGAGAGTTGCGGTCGCCGGGCGCAAAGAAAGAAGGTGTCCCATGCCCAAGGCGCTTCCCGCCCATCCCCACATCGATTGGCTGAAGAAGACCGCCAAGCAGCGGCTGCAACAGCTGCGTGCGAACGATCCGGCTGCAAAGCTCCATCAGGCTCAGCTCGACATCGCGCGAGACTACGGCTTCAAGAGCTGGCGTGCACTCAAGACCCATGTCGACGGACTCGATGGCGGTCGGCCGGAGCACAGGCAGGTCTTTCGCGCCGCCCGCGCAGGCGACGTCGAGACGGTCCGCCGCGCCTTCGAGGCCGGATTCGATCCGGGCGCGACCGATGAGGACGGCCGCACCATTCACCAGATCGCCAAGGCGGACCGCCACGAGGCGATCGAGCTTCTCGTCCGCGACCTGCACGGACGCGAGGCGCGCCCGCGCGAGCTGGTGCAGGCGATCGACGGCATCCTCGATGCCGCATGGCAAGGCGAGGCGGAGACCTTGCGTCGGCGGCTCGACGCCCATCCCGAGCTGATCGACGCGCTTGGCGGAGGATTCCAGAAGCAGTCCGCCCTGCACCGAGCCGCCTGCCGCAATCAGCATGCGTGCATGCGGCTGCTGCTGGAACGGGGCGCCGACGTCCGGGTGCGCGATTTTCCGGACAACGCCTACCCGCTCCACGTTGCGGCGGCGGTCGCCGACCTCGCAACCGTCAAGTTGCTGGTTGAAGCGGGCTCCGACGTCGTCGGCGAGGGCGACGATTATGAAGTCGGCGTGCTCGGTTGGGCCACTTGCTTCCGGCGCGTGCGGGAAGACATTGCCGCGTATCTCCTCGACCACGGCGCGAGGCTCAACATCTGGTGCGCAATCGCGCTCGATCGAGCGGAGGATGTACGGGCCCTCATCGCGCGCGACCCATCGCTCCTGGACGCACGCATGACCCGCAACCAGCATCGAAGAACGCCGCTCCACCACGCCGCCGCCAAGAACCGGCCCAGCGTTGTGCGGCTGCTGCTCGATCTCGGGGCGGACCCGAATGCGACCGATGCGACAGGCGCGACGCCGCTGACCACCGCGACGCAGGAAAATGCCGGTCCGGATATCGTTTCGATGCTCGCAGAAGCCGGCGCCAAGCTCGATTTCCTGACCGCCGTGAACCTGAAGCGCTACGACCTGGCCGAGCGCATGCTGCGCGATGATCCTTTGCGCATAGGGCCCGACGGCAGAGACACGGTGGCGCTGCACCTCGCGGTGAACAGAAGGAACCACGAGGCGATCAGGTGGCTCATCGATCACGGCGTCGACGTCAACGCCAAGCGCCCGATGTGGGACTGCAACCACACGGCCCTGCATATGACCATGGAGAATGGCGACATCGATATCGCCCGGATGCTGTTGGATGCCGGCGCCGACCCGAACATCCGTGACGACAAGTACGACGCCACGGTTCTCAAGTGGGCCGAATTCTTCGGCCGGGAGGAATTGGCGCAGCTCCTGCGTGAGCGCGACGGACGCAGCTGACGACTGGTCGGCAAGCGGTCAGGCCTTTCCGCCGTTCAGGGCAGCGGATGGGCGTGGCTTCGTCTGTGGCGGAGTGTCCGCGTGCGAGCAATTCCCCGACTGAGCCCGTTGACGTATGCTGACGCCAAGGCGCCACGTGAGGACAAAGCGCTTAGGGAGGAAACTCATGACAGCATATGCTCGGGGCCGATTGGCCGTTGCGCTCCTGGCCGTCATCTTGATCGCACTGTCCGGCCCCGGCGCGTGGGCGCAGGCGACGGGACCGATCAAGATCGTCGTTCCCTACACGCCGGGCAGCGGCCCCGACATTCTGTCCCGGCTGATGGCCGACCAGATCGGCCGCACCGAAGGTTCGACCATGGTGGTCGAGAACCGCCCGGGCGGCGGCACCGTGATCGGCACCGAGGCGGCCGAGCGCGCGGAGCCCGATGGCCGCACGGTTCTGCTGGTGGCGAGTTCCTTCGTCATCAATCCGGCCCTGAAGCGGGCGAGCTACGATCCGACGAAGAGTTTCGAGCCGGTCTGCTATCTCGCGGCAACGCCCATGGTCCTCGTCGTGCTGGGCTCCTCGCCCTACCGGACGCTCGGCGACCTGATCGCGGCGGCGCGCGCCAAGCCGGGCGAGCTGGCGTTCGCCAGCGGCGGACCCGGCTCCTCCCTGCACATCGCCATCGAGGTGCTCAAGCGTGCGGCGAACATCAGCGTCACCTACGTTCCCTTTGGCGGCACCGCGCCCGCCGTCAACGCGCTGATGGGCAATCACGTGGCGGCGGTCTGGGCCGACTATCCGACCGTGGTATCGCAGCTCAAGGCGGGCACGTTGCGCGGGCTCGTCACCACCTCCGCGGCGCGCGTCGAGACGCTGCCGGATGTGCCGACGCTCGGCGAGACCGGCGTCACGAAGTACGAAGCGGACATTTTTTACGGGATCGTGGCGCCGGCGAAGACCCCGCCCGACACGCTCAAGGAGCTGTCCGGTTGGTTCAGCAAGGCGCTCAAGGCCCCCGACATGGCGCCCAAGCTCGCCCAGCAGGGGCTGTTTCCGGTCGGAACGTGCGGCGCCGAATTCGGCGCCTACCTGCGACGACAGGGCGACGAATACAGCCGCATCATTCGCGAGGCGAATATCACGGTCAAATAGCGCGCGAGCATTCGCGACCTGATCAACTCACTCTCACCGTCACCCTGAGGTGCTCGCCCATCGCAGACAAGTTTACGCAGTCTGCGCAAGCTTGACTGCGTGGCGAGCCTCGAAGGGCCCCGTCCTGGCCACAGGGGCAACGAGCGGGGGCCGTTCATCCTTCGAGGCCCGCGCAAGAGCGCGGGCACCTCAGGATGACGGATCGTGGTTTGGTGCCGCTGGTATCACTCCGCCTTCGTCAGGACCCCCTCGAAGGTCTCCGTTTGCAGGGGGCCGCCGGTCGGCCCGCCCCTGTCCCCGAAATATGTGGCCGCCCGACTGACGATCCGCACGCGCAGTCCTTCGTTCGTCAGCGCGTAGTGGTGTTCCTCGGTCTGATATCGCTGGTCCAGATAGCCGCCGCTCGTGCGCTCGAAGGCGCTATGCAGCACATAGGAGACTCCTCCCGGGCCCTTGACGACCAACTCCACGGCCACCGTCCACACACCCCCACCCGGCGGTACCCACTGAATCTGCCCGGGCGCGGACAGCTCGACGGTTTGGACCGATCCCCTGTTGTTGGTGTAGTCGAACAGGACGTAGCCGTTCTCGCTGAACCTTTGCCTGAACTCGACCGCCTGACCGTCCGCGGCGATGGTGCCTTGCCACGTGCCGGTGAGATCCGCCGCACACGCGGGCGCGGCCGCGACCGGAACGACGAGCGCCAGCGCTGCCGCGACAGCACCGAGCCTTGCGCTGATGCCGGTGCCCATGGTCATGCCAATGCCTGCACCCTGATCGACTGCCGGCGCCGGCCCCACGTCCCGTGCGCGCCGTCGAACACCCCGGCGCAAGCCGTGCCGCATTCGACGCACCGGCCGTCGGTGGAGAGTTCCCACGCCGTGAGGTCGTACCAGTCGCGGCCGACGAGCGTCGCGCCGCAGGCGTGGCAATACGTGCTCTGGCCCGTGGGATCGTGGATGTTGCCGGTGTAGACGTAGCGAATGCCCGCTTCCATCGCGATGCGCCGCGCCGTGCGCAGCGTCCGCGGCGGGGTGGGCGGCGTGTCCAGCATCTTCCA
Source organism: uncultured Alphaproteobacteria bacterium (assembly GCA_963827585.1). Classification (GTDB taxonomy): domain Bacteria; phylum Pseudomonadota; class Alphaproteobacteria; order Rhizobiales; family Xanthobacteraceae; genus VAZQ01. The sequence continues at coordinate 179,410 of CAWHCK010000059.1, read as the reverse complement.
GTCCGGATGAAACGCCGAAAAATGCAGCGGCACGTCGGGACCGAGATGCTCCATCACCCAGCGGCTCTCGGCTTCGATCTCCGCGGGCGCGTCGTTCTCGCCGGGGATGAGCAAGGTCGTGATCTCGAACCAGACCTCGGTCTCGCGCTTGAGATATTCGAGCGTCTCGAGCACGCAAGCGAGCTTGCCCGAGCATAGATTCTTGTAGAACCTCTCGGTGAAACCCTTGAGATCGATGTTGGCGGCGTCCATGTGCCGGAAGAGCTCGATCCGCGGCTCCGGCGATATGTAGCCCGCGCTCACCGCCACGGTCTTGATGCCGCGCGCGCGGCAGGCCTGGGCCACGTCCACCGCGTATTCGAGGAAGATGACGGGATCATTGTAGGTGAACGCGACCGAGCGGCAGCCGCTGCGCACCGCCGCTTCGGCGATCGCCGCGGGCGAGGCCAGATCCTGCACGCGATCGAGCGCGCGCGCTTTCGAAATGTCCCAGTTCTGGCAGAACTTGCAGGTCAGGTTGCAACCGGCCGTGCCGAACGACAGCACCGGCGTGCCGGGCAGAAAATGATTGAGCGGTTTCTTCTCGATCGGATCGATGCAGAAGCCCGACGAGCGGCCATAGGTGGTCAGCACCATGCGGTCGTTCTGGCGCGCGCGCACGAAGCACAGGCCACGCTGGCCCTCGTGCAGCTTGCAATAGCGCGGGCACACGTCGCACTGCAGGCGGCCGTCCTCCAGCGGATGCCAGTAGCGGCCGGGCACGCCCTCGATGATCGATTGATCCATTTTTCGAGCCGTGCACGTTTCGGACGCGGTATTATATCCCGGTATCCGATATCGGACGAGAGCGCGGCAACGGTGCAAGCGCCTTCGCAACGCACAAAGAGTCCGGCCGCCGGCGGTGGCAGGCCTGTTCTATGCCGAAGATGCGCGCCGGCTGCGGGCGACGGTTTCGGACCTGCTCGCCCAGGTTCCGACATCCGCGAAGATGTCCTCGCAGACCTCACCCAAAGCCCTGATTGCACCGCACGCGGGCTACGTCTACTCGGGCGGCGTCGCGGCCACGGCGTTCGCGACGCTGCGAGGAGAGCGCAGCCATCGATCACGCGCGTGGTGCTGATCGGGCCGGCCCACTACGTGGCGGTGCGCGGGATTGCCGCCCCGACGGTCGATGCCTTCGAGACGCCGCTCGGCTGCGTGCCGGTCGATCGGGACGCGGTGTCCGCCATCGCCGACTTGCCCTTTGTCGTGCAGGCCGACGCCCCGCACGCGCCCGAGCACGCGCTCGAAGTCGAGCTGCCGTTCCTGCAGGCGCTCCTGGCCTCCTTCGCGGTGGTGCCGCTGTTGGTCGGCCGTGCCGCTGCGCAAGACGTCGCCGAGGTGCTGCGGCGGCTGTGGGGCGGCCCGGAAACGCTGATCGTGGTGAGCTCCGATCTCTCCCACTATCACGACTATGACACCGCGCGGCGCCTCGATGCGGCGACCGCCGCCGCCATCGAGCGCGGCGACTGGGAGAGCCTCGGCCCCGACCAGGCCTGCGGCTCTCTTGCGGTGGCCGGCCTGCTGGCGGAGGCCAATCGCCGCGGGCTTGCGGCGCAGCGGCTTGCGCTGTGCAACTCGGGCGACACGGCGGGGTCGCGCGACCAGGTGGTCGGCTACGGCGCCTGGATGGTCGATCAGGCGCAATCGTAACGTTGAGCGCAGCGAAAACGGAGCGATGCTGAACCGGCTTAACAAGGGAGGCTGATATGAAGACCCCGGGCTTGCTGTTGCGGACGGCAACGAGCGTGGCTCTGACCCTGATCGCGCTTGCGGCCTCGGCGGCTGACTATCCCGCACCGAAGGAAGGCGACTGGATCGCGCGCGATTTCCGCTTTCACACCGGCGAGGTCATGGCCGAACTGCGGCTGCACTACACGACGATCGGCGCCCCCTCTGGACAGCCTGTGCTGGTTCTCCACGGCACCACCGGCTCCGGCACCGGCATGCTGACGCCCGCATTCGCGGGCGAGCTGTTCGGTCCCGGCCAGCCGCTGGATGCGAGCAAGTACTTCATCATCCTCCCGGACGCCATCGGCGCCGGAAAGTCGTCCAAACCGTCCGATGGCTTGCGCGCCAAGTTCCCGAGATACAATTACGATGACATGGTCGCCGCGCAATACAGGCTGGTGACCGAAGGCCTCGGCATCCGCCACCTGCGCCTCGTGCTGGGCAATTCGATGGGCGGCATGCACACCTGGATCTGGGGCGTGAACTATCCCGACGTCATGGACGCGCTGGTGCCCATGGCATCGCAGCCGACCGAAATGTCGGGCCGTAACTGGATGATGCGGCGCATGCTGATCGACGCCGTCCGCAACGATCCCGATTGGAACAACGGCGACTACACCACGCAGCCGCGCGCGCTGAAGGTGGCCAACGTGTTCTTCGGCATCGCAACCAACGGCGGGACACAGGCGCACTACAAGACGGCGCCCACGCGCGAGCAAGCCGACAAGTTGCTCGACGATCGCCTGGCCGCACCGTTTCGGGCCGATGCCAACGACTTCCTGTATCAGTGGGAGGCTTCGCGCGACTACAACCCGTCGCCGCGGCTGGAACGCGTGCAGGCCGCGCTGCTGGCCATCAATTCCGCCGACGACGAGCGCAATCCACCGGAGCTCGGAATCATGGAGCGCGAGCTCAAGCGCATCAAGAACGGCCGCATGTATCTGATACCGGCGAGCGAGGAGACGCGCGGCCACGGCACCACCGGAATGGCGAAGTTATGGAAGCAACAGCTGCAGGAGTTTCTCCAGGCGGCACCCCGGCGCGCAATGTAGGCGGCAACTGGCTCGGCATCGTCGCTACGCCAGCCAAGCCTGCTGTTTCGCCGTTGCCGTCAGCCGGCTTTGCCGGCCGATGGGGGCTTCCGCCGGTTCGCTGCGGCGAAAATGTCCCAGACGACCATGAACATCGCCGCGATCACCGGTCCCAGGACGATGCCGTTCATGCCGAAGACCTCGAGTCCGCCCAGCGTGGAGATCAGCACCACGTAGTCGGGCATCTTGGTATCGGCGCCGACCAGGATTGGACGCAAGAGATTGTCCACCAGGCCGATGACGAGGACGCCGTACGCGATCAGGACAAGTCCCTCCCAAACGGCGCCCGTCACCAGGAAATAGACGGCGACGGGCACCCAGACCAAGGCGGCGCCGACCGCGGGCAGAAGCGACAGAAACGCCATCAACACCGCCCACAGGAGCGCCGCGCGGATTCCCAGGAACCAGAAGATCAGGCCGCCGAGGGCACCTTGCAGGATGGCGATGACGATGGTGCCTTTGACGGTGGCGCGGATGACGGTGGCGAACTTGCTGAAGACGGCACGCTGGTGCTCGGCGCCGAGCGGAACGGCGTCCTTGATGGTCCGAAACAGCTCATCCCCGTCGCGCAGCAGGAAGAAGAGCAGATACAGCATGATGAAAAGTCTGACGATGAGCTCGAATGTCGTCTGGCCGATATTGATGGCATGGGTGGCAAGGAACTGGCTGCCCTCTCATGAGAACGTCGGCCAGTTTTTCCTGCACCGTGGCAAGGTCGGTCAGCCCGAAGCGATCGAGCAGATTGGTCACCCATGCCGGCAACGCGTCCAGGACCTGCTGAAAATTGCGGGCGAAATTGAATTCACCGGAGCGGAACCTCTCGTACAGGCCTGATGCTTCCTGCACCAAGGCTGCGGCGATCAGCGTCGCCGGCAGGATGACGATCGCCACGATGATCGTGACTGTGGCGAGGGCCGCCAGGTTGCGCCGCTGCCGCATGGACTTCGCCAGCCGCTGATAAACCGGCGCAAAGACGATGGCCAGGATCGTTGCCCAGAGAACCGCGCCGTAGAACGGCCAGAGGATCCAGGCGAACGCCACGGAGATCGCGACGATCAGCCATAGGAAGGTTCTGTCTTCGAGGGTGCGCAAGCCGCCGCCCATTCTGTGGCATCGAAGAAGCAGTTGTTGCAATTACGGAATTGCCGGCGTCACGGCAAGGCGTTCACCCCCGCTCGATATCCAGCGGTAGCCGGAGAGCGTGCCATTGCTTCTGATGACGCAAGGACACGGATGGCCAAGGCTTTCGCGTTGGCGGCACAGTCGTTTGCACCGGCCCGAACTGCATCCAGTTCGCCGAAGCGGCGAGCGAGTGCGCAAACATCAGAGGGCCGCACGAAGGATCGTGCGGGCCTCTTTTGAGATTGGGAGGAAGCCGTCGCCGAAAGGATGGGCGGCTGCCTTCGATCAGGCGGCCTTGATAAGGCCGAGTTGGGTCAGCGCCTTCACGCCGTCGTCGAGACCGATCTCCTGCGCGATCTTGCCGTTCTTGATGCGCAGAACCGTGGTGCCGGTGAAATGCATCTTCCGGCCGGTCGCGGCGGGCAGCGACCCCATCAGGAAATCACTGAAGGCCGGACCGGTATGAGTGCCACCGCCTTCCCACTGGCCGACGACATAGTCGCCTTCGGCGATCAGGTCTGCAGTGCCCCAGAAGTTGAGATCGGGGAACGCTGTGCGAAAATCGGTCATGAACGCCTTGATGTCGTCACAACCACGGCGCGGTTCGTGCAAGGAGTACTGCAGGAGCATATCGGGCGCTGCGAGTTCGTCCACGACGCCGAGATTGCAGGTCTTACCCCAGAATTCGGTGAACCACCGGCCGACGATGGCCTTGTTATCTTCCTTGCTCATTCGGATACCCTTTCTTGTCTGGTGTTGAAAGTCACTGACCTCAGTCGATGACCTGCGCGACGGGTAATCCGGAATGCGGCGGCACAAACTCCGTTTCTTGCCGCGATATCGAAATCCATCAATTTCAGCCGCGAGGAGGCTGACCACCCGCGTTCCTGCGCGCGCTGATTGAGGACAGCGGCGTGGTCTGACGCCATGGGTGCCCGCGCGCCCGCCGGCCTGCGCGCACGCCGCCGCCCCGTAGCATTCGCTTTAGAGCCGTTATAGATGTAGGTCCTGCGCGCACAGGACAGGCGATGGAACGCTCCTTCAAGAAAGAGGTGCAGGCGCTCAAGCTCGGCGACGGCGAGACCTTCCACGGCGAAGGCATCCTCGCAGTGACCAAGGCCTTGCTGCAGTCGGGGGTGAGCTATGTCGGCGGCTACCAGGGCGCGCCGGTGTCGCACCTGCTCGACGTCCTGGTCGACGCCGAGGACATCATCGGCGACCTCGGCGTGCATCTCGAGACCTGCACCAACGAGGCCTCCGCCGCCGCCATGCTCGGCGCCTCCATCAACTACCCGCTGCGCGGCGCGGTGACCTGGAAATCGATCGTCGGCACCAACGTCGCGGCCGACGCGCTCTCGAACCTCGCCTCGCCCGGCGTCGTCGGCGGCGTGATGATCATCCTGGGCGAGGATTACGGCGAGGGCGCGAGCGTGATCCAGGAGCGCTCCTACGCCTATGCGATGAAGTCGTCGATGTGGCTGCTCGATCCTCGCCCCGACCTTCCCACCATCGTGCGCATGGTCGAGGAAGGCTTCGAGCTCTCGGAGGCGAGCCATGCGCCCGTGATGATGGAGCTGCGCATCCGCGCCTGTCATGTCACCGGCGAGTTCAAGACCAAGGCCAATCTCCGCGCCGGCTTTTCCGGCATCAACCGCATTGCCGGCCCGCCGCGCTTCGAGTACGGCACGGCTCGCGCATCCGCCGGTCATCTTTTCGCAGGAACGGCTCAAGGTCGAAGAGCGCCTGCCCGCGGCGCAAGCCTTCATCCGCGAGCGCAAGCTCAACGAGGTGATCGCGGGAGACCTCGACGAGGTCGGCATCATCGTCATGGGCGGGCTCACCAACGGCGTGCTGCGCGCGCTCTCCCGGCTCGGATCTCGCCGACCTCTTCGGCGCCACCCGCATCCCGTTCTAGTGCTCAACGCCGCCTATCCGCTGGTGCCCGAAGAGCTGCGCGAATTCTGCGTCGGCAAGCGCGCGGTGCTCGTGGTCGAGGAGGGCTCAGCCCGACTATATCGAGCAGAAGGTCAACGTCGAGCTGCGCCGCGCCGACATCCAGACCCGCGTGCTCGGCAAGGGCTGCCTGCCGAACGCCGGCGAATATACCTCGGAGGTGCTGCTCAAGGGTCTTGCCGCCTTCCTCGCGCAGACGCGGCCGGGCGGAATCGACGCCGAGGCCATCGCGGCGCGCACCAGGCGATGCTCGCGCACAAGGCCGGCGCGGTCGCGGGGGTCGGCGACATCCCGGCGCGGCCGCCGAATTTCTGCACCGGCTGTCCCGAGCGCCCGGTGTTCGCCGCCATCAAGCTGATGCAGCGCGAGCTCGGGCCGACCCATATCAGCGCCGACATCGGCTGCCATTCGTTCGCGACCTTCGCGCCGTTCAGCCTCGGCAATTCCATCCTCGGCTACGGCATGTCGCTCGCCAGCGCGGCCGCGGTCGGCCCCAACATGGACCGCCGCCCGATCTCTATCATGGGCGACGGCGGGTTCTGGCACAACGGCCTCATCACCGGCGTCGCCTCGAACCTGTTCAACAAAGGCGACGGCGTGCTGATCGTGATGCAGAACGGCTACGCCTCCGCCACCGGCCAGCAGTATCTGCCCTCGAGCAGCGCCGAACCGCAGCGGCACGCCCGACCGGCATGACCATCGAGCAGACGCTGCGCTCGCTCGGCGTCAAATGGCTGCGCACCGTGCGCAGCTACAGCGTCGCCAAGATGACGAAGACGCTGAAAGAGGCCATGCGCACCGCCGAGCGCGGCCTCAAGGTGATCATCGCCGACGGCGAATGCCAGCTTGCGCGCCAGCGCCGCGTCCGCGCCGAGGATGCCGAGAAGCTCAAGCGCGGCGAGCGCGTGGTGCGGGTGCGCTTCGGGGTCGACGACGAGATCTGCACCGGCGACCATTCCTGCATCAGGCTGTCCGGCTGCCCCTCGCTCACGGTCAAGCCCAATCCCGATCCGCTGCGCAGCGACCCGGTCGCGACCGTGATCGAAAGCTGCGTCGGCTGCGGGCTGTGCGGCGAGGTGGCCCACGCCGCGGTGCTGTGTCCGTCGTTCTATCGCGCCGAGATCATCCGCAACCCGAACCGGTGGGATCGCGCGCTCCATCGCATGCGCCAGGCCGTGATCGGCTGGTTCGGAGGCGGCCGCGCGGAGGCGCGGGCATGAACGCTCCGCAGGCGCGGCCCATCACCATCCTGATCGCCGCGCTCGGCGGCGAAGGCGGCGGCGTGCTCACGGACTGGATCGTCGCGGCGGCGTCGCAGCAGGGCTTTCCCGTGCAGTCGACGTCGATCCCCGGCGTCGCCCAGCGCACCGGCGCCACCACCTATTACATCGAGATCATGCCGGTGCCGTGGCGCGAGCTCGCCGGCAAGCGGCCGGTGCTGGCGCTCGCGCCCGGCGTCGGCGACGTCGACATCGTGCTGGCGAGCGAGCTCCTGGAAGCGGGCCGCACCATCGCCGCAGGGTTCGTCACCCCCGACCGCACGCTGATGCTGGCCTCGACCGGCCGCTCCTATCTGGTCGTGGAGAAGATGGCGATGGCCGACGGCCGCTACGACGGCGCGCGGCTGGTCAAGGCGATCGAGACGCATGCGCAGGCCCACCACCTCCTCGACATGGAAGCGCTGGCCAGGCAGAGCGGCGCGATGATCAACGCGGTCATGCTCGGGATCATCGCCGGCTGCGGACGGCTGCCGATTCCGGCAGCGGCTTTCGAGAACGCGATCCGTGCCGACGGCAAGGCCGTCGATGCCAACCTCAGGGGCTTCCGCACCGGGCTCGAGGCGGTGCAACGGGCCAGTGCCGCGGATGCCGAGCGCGAGGCTGCCAAGCGCGATCGTGGCGACGCGTCCTCGCTCGCCGATCTCGAGCGCGCGATCGTGGCCGACATGCCGGCGCCCGCCCGCGAGATGATCGTCGAAGGCGCGCGGCGGCTCGTCGCCTATCAGGACCTCGGCTATGCGCAGCTTTATCTCGACCGGCTGGCGCCGATCCGCACCGCCGACGCGCGTGCCCAGGCCGGCGGGCGCCTGTTGCGGGAGACCGCGCGCCATCTTGCCGTGCGGATGTCATATGAGGACGTGATCCGCGTCGCGCAGGCCAAGATCGATCCGGCGCGCCTTGAGCGCATCGCCGCCGACATGGGCGTGAAGCCGGGCGAGCCGTTCACGGTGACCGAGTTCCTCAAGCCCGGGATCGAGGAAATGTGCTCGATCCTTCCGCCTTGGCTGGCCAAGCGCATCCTCGCCTTCGCCGCGCGGCACGGCTTGATCGAGCGCGTGCATTGGGGAATGGAGGTCAACAGCGCGTCGGTTACCGGCTTCCTGCGCTTCCGGGTTCTGGCCGCGCTGCGCGGCTGGCGTCCGAGATCGTACCGTTTCCAGGAGGAGCAGCGCGCGATCGAAGCTTGGCTCGGCCTCGTCGTCGCGGCGGCGCGCTGCTCGGGCGATCTTGCGCTCGAGGTCGCGGAATGCGCGCGGCTGATCAAGGGCTACGGCGATACCTTGAAGCGCGGCAGCGCCAATTACCGCCTGATCGAGACCCGCATCATCGGTCCGGTGCTGGAGGGACGCATCCCGCTGCGGGCGGGCATCGACGCCATCGCGAGCGCCCGCGCCGCCGCCTTGCTCGACCCCGAGGGCGAGGCGCTCACGCGCTGCCTCGCCGAGCTCGAGCGCGAACTCGAGCCTCAGCATCGCCGCCGAGTAAGGCGGGAATCTCGCGACCTCCGAGCTCGTCGTCCCCGCGAAAGCGGGGACCCATCATTCCAGAGGCTTGCGTATGTGGCACGATGGGCCCCCGCTTTCGCGGGGGCGACAGCACGACAGCTGCGCGGCGTCCCCATGATGGACTCTCGCCCGTCGAGCGGGTAACAACACGTCCACTCGACCCCCTTAGCGGCGCCCACGGCGCCCGACATTCACGTCAGGACAGGCTGGAGGACCGCAGATGCGGATCGACGCGTATACCCACTTCTTCCCGAAAAAATTCTTCGACAAGATGAACGAAGTCGCGGGCGACTATAAGGACATGGGCAAGCGCGTGCGGTCGCTGCCGGCGCTGTTCGATCTCGACTATCGCAAGAAGATCGTCGACGGCCACAAGGACTATCAGCAGATCCTGTCCTACCCGCAGCCGCCGGTCGAGAGCTTCGCCAAGAGCCCGGCGCAGATCGACGAGCTCATCCGCATCATCAACGACGGCTTCGCGGAATTGATCGCCAAGGAGAAGGACCATTTCCCCGGCTGGGTCGCGCAGATCTCGCTCGACGCGCCCGACGCCGGCGCGGCCGAGGCGGAGCGCGCGATCAAGCTCGGCGCGCTCGGCGTGCAGATCTACACCAACGTCGTCGGCAAGCCGCTCGACCGGCCGCAATATCTGCCGTTCTGGAAGAAGATGAACGAGCTCGGCAAGCCGATCTGGATCCATCCGGCGCGCGGCGCCAACATGCCGGACTATATCGACGAGAAGAAGTCGCTCTACGAGATCTGGTGGACGTTCGGATGGTCCTACGAGACCGCGACCGCCATGGCGCGGCTCGTGTTCTCCAAGATCATGGACGACCATCCCAACCTCAAGATCATCACCCACCATTTCGGCGGCATCGTGCCGATGCTGGAAGGCCGCATCGGCCCGGGCTGGGACGTGCTGGGGTCGCGCACCAGCGACGAGGATTACGTCGCGCTGCGCAAGAGCCTGAAGAAGCGGCCGCTCGACTATTTCAAGCAGGACTTCTACGCCGACACCGCGGTGTTCGGCGGCGTGCCGGCCACCAAATGCGGGCTCGAATTCTTCCCGCTGGAGAAGATCGTGTTCGCCTCCGACTGCCCGTTCGATCCGGAAGGCGGCACGATGTATCCGCGGCTCACCCTGCAGATCCTCGATTCGCTCGACATCCCCAAGGCCGACCGCGAAAAGCTCGACTACAAGAATCTCGAAGCCGTCACCGGCGTGAAGCTGGTGAAGTAGAAGGGCTTCGCGACGCCCGGGCGTGAACAGTTGCGCCACCGGGCTGGGCGTCCGGTTATTCAAGGTGATAATCCCGACGGGTCGCGCCGCCGGCCGGTTCCGCCGCCGGCCTCGTCGTGCTAGGCTGCCCCCAATAACAACACGTCCAGAGATTTCCGTCCTGCCGCCGGCGCGGCGGTTTGCGCTCTTCTCGGCGGCCTGATCTGTCGAAAGCGACAGGGGAACGGCGATGAAGGCCATCGGTATCGTGGCCACGCTGTCGGCGGTGCTGACGGCGGGCAACGCGTTTGCGCAGGCAGGCTATCCCGACAAGCCGCTCCGCATCCTGGTGGGCTTCGTGCCCGGCGGTCCCGCCGACACCGTTGCGCGGGTGGTCGGCGACAAGCTCACCGAGGTCTGGGGCAAGCCGGTTGTCATCGAAAACGTCACCGGCTCCGGCGGCAACATGGCGACCGAGCGCGTCGCCAAGACCGCGCCCGACGGCTACACGCTCCTGCTCGGCACGTCCGGGCCGTTCGTCATCCACCCGAGCCTCTACCCGAAGCTGCCGTTCGACCCGGTAAAGGATTTCGCACCGATCACGCAGCTCTGCTTCACCGCCAACGTTCTGGTCGTCAACAACGATGTCCCGGCGAAGAGCGTGGCCGAGCTCACCGCGCTCGCGCGCGCGGAGCCCGGCAAGCTCACCTTCGGCTCCGCCGGCGTGGGCACCACTCAGCATCTCTCCGGCGAGTTGTACAAGACCATGGCCGGCCTCGATATCCAGCATGTTCCCTACCGCGGCATCGCGGCGGTGATGCCGGACCTGCTCGGCGGTCGCCTGACCATGGTGTTCTCCAGTCCCGTCTCGGCGCTGCCGCTCGCGCGCGAAGGCAAGGTGCGCCCGCTCGCGGTCACCTCGCTCACGCGCGCGCCGTCATCGCCCGACCTGCCGACCATGGTCGAAGCGGGCTTCCCGGGCTTCGACGCCACTGCCTGGTTCGCGCTGCTGGCGCCGGCCGGCACGCCGGAGCCGATCATTGCCAAGCTCCATCACGAGGCGGTGCGCATCCTGGCGCTGCCCGACGTGCGCAAGCGATTCGACGAGCTCGGCTTGGTGCCGATGGGCACCTCGCCCGCGCAGTTCGCCGCCGCTATCGCGTCGGAGACCCCGCTCTGGGCCAAGGTCATCAAGGCCTCGGGCGCCAAGCTGGTGGATTGAAACACAAGGCCGGGTCAGCGCGCGGCCCGCGCGCCCGCGATTCACCGAAGGGAGGACTGCCATGCAACGCATTGCCGTAGTGGCGTTGACCCTGGCGCTGGCCGCTGTCGCCGCAGGGCCGCAGGGGCGCGCAGACGATTTTCCATCGCGGCCGCTGCGCCTGATCATCGGCTTCCCGCCGGGCTCGGCGGCCGACATCACCGCCCGGCTGGTCGGCGCCGACATGAGCGAGACGCTCGGCCAGCAGGTGGTGGTCGAAAGCCGGCCCGGCGCCGGCAGCAGCATCGGGGCCGAGTTCGTCGTTCGCGCCCCGGCAGATGGCTATACGTTGTTCATCGGCACGTCATCGAACGTCACGAATGCGGCCATCAGTTCCAATCTCCGCTTCGACTTCGCCAAGGATTTCGCCCCGATCACGCCGCTCACCGGCCTGCCGCTCATCCTCGCCGTTCATCCGTCGCTCGGCGTGTCGAGCGTCGAGGAGCTCATCGCACTGGCAAGATCCAAGCCCGGTGAGCTCACCTATGCGTCGGTCGGGTCGGGAACGGTGCCGCATCTCTCCACCGAACTGTTCTGCGTGCGCACCAACGTCAAGCTCGTTCATGTGCCCTACCAGGGGAGCCCGCCGGCGGTCACCGATCTCCTGGCCGGCCGCGTGTCGATGATGTTGGGGGTGGCCTCGACGATCATGCCGCACGTCGAAGCGGGCCGCCTCAAGGCGCTCGCATCGGGCTCGGCCAAGCGCCCGCATATCGCGCCGAACCTGCCGACCATCGCCGAGGCCGGGCTGCCCGATTTCGAGACCAGCGTCTGGTTCGGCCTGGTGGCACCCGCCGGCACGCCGCACGCGGTGATCAAAAAGCTCGCTGCCGCCGCCAACAGGGCGCTCAAGTCGGACGACGTCGTCGTCAAGCTCCGGGCGCAAGGGTTCGAGCCGCTCGGCGGCCCACCCGAGGAGTTCGGCCGATTCATTGCGCGCGAGACCGTCAAATGGAGCGCAGCCGCCGAGGCGGCCGGGCTGAAGAAATAGAGCATGATCCCGAAAAGTGGGTACCGGTTTTCGGAAAAGATCATGCTCCAGCACTAAGCTGGAGCGCGATGACGATTCGAAGAAAAGTCATCGCGCTCCAGCAATCGCCTCCGACGGCGCTCGGGGCGAATGCTGGAACCGGCGCCATGATCTATCGCCGACATGCGATCGGATTGATGGGAATCGCGGTGTTCGCGCCGGCGGTCGTCGGACGCGCGCTGGCGCAGGCCGCATCGGTTCAGAATTGGCCCAACCGCTTCGTGCGCCTCATCGTTCCCGTGGCGCCGGGCGGACCCACGGATTTTGTCGCCCGCCTCATCGCCGAGCCGCTCGCGAGAATGTGGGGTCAGCAGGTGGTGATCGAGAACAAGCCGGGCGCCGGCACCAATCTCGCCTCGGATGCGGTCGCCCATTCCAATCCCGACGGCTACACGATGCTGTTTGCGACCGCCTCGCTGGCGGCAAACCGCAATCTCTACAGCACGCTGAGCTACGACCCGATTGCGGACTTTGCCCCGGTCACGCATCTGACCAGCTTCCCGTTTTTCATGTTCGTGCCGAATTCCTTGCCGGCGACGTCGGTGAAGGAGTTCATCGCTTACGCGAAAACCAAGAAGCTCACGCTCGCATCCCCGGGCGCCGGCAGTGCGCCCCACCTGACCGGAGAACTGTTCAAGTCCATGGCGGGGATCGAGTTGACGCATGTGCCCTATCGCGGCGCCTCGCTCGTTCTCAACGACCTCATGCCCGGACGCGTGGACGTCTATTTCGCCAGCGGCACCGTGCTCGCGAACATGCGGGCCGGTCAGATCCGCGGGCTCGCCGTGACCGGTGCAAAAAGGGATCCGATTGCGCTGGAGCTGCCCACTGTCGCCGAGGCCGGCGTTCCCGGCTACGAGGTGACGTCCTGGCACGGCCTGTTCCTGCCGGCCAACACGCCGCTGGAAATCGTCGAGAAGGTAAATGCCAATGCCAAAACCGCCCTCGCCGACCCGGTGGTCAAGGCAAAGCTCGAGCAGAACGGCTATGAGGCCGTCGGCTCGAGCCCGGCGGAGCTTGCCGCCCTCCTCAGGGCGGAAATCGACAAGTGGGGCGCAGTCATCAAGGCGGCCGGGATCGTCATTCGCTGATGATTGAGCCGGCGAGCGTTATCGCATCGCATCTGCGACAATCTGGCACGAATCGGGACGGCTTTCACGTTTTGGTTTGGGCGATTTTGGTCGGATGATTGCGGGACCTGCCGCGGCCATTCCGGAATGTCTCCGCGGCAAAAAAAACTCTTCGCTCCGCAGTCGATTCTCGTTCGAGGCGATCGAAGACGGGAGGATGACATGTCTCTACGCCGCACCATCATCGCGTTGCTCGCCTGCATGCCGCTCGCGGTGGCGAGCCCCGGCTACGCGCAAACCAAGCTGGTCATCGGCATGCCGACGACGCCTCCGAACATCGTGCTCATGCCGCTGCATGTCGCGAAGGAGCTCGGATTCTTCAAGCAGGAGGGGCTCGACATCGAGATCATCGAGCTGGAAGGCGGGGTGAAGACCTACCGCGCCATGGTGGCGGAGAGCGTCGATATCTCCTCGTCTCCGGGCCCGTTCTCGATCGTCGGCCGCGCCAAGGGAGCGCCGACCAAGCTCATACTCTCCAATTCGCCCAAGCTCGAAGCCTCGATGGTGGTGCAGAAGGACATCAAGTCGCCGGCCGACCTCAAAGGCAAGCGGATCGGGATCCAGGAGCCGGGCGGCTTCGCCGATGTGCTGGCCCGGGCCGTGCTGCGGGCAGGCCAGGTCGATCCCAAAGACGTGAGCTTCGTCGGCATCATGTCGGAGGACGTGCCGCCGCTGGTGGCTGGCCAGATCGACAGCGCGATCCTCCATATCGAGCAGGAAATGTTCGCCAAGAGGAAAGCGCCCAGTCTCCATGCCATTGCGCGATTGTGGGAGCTGCAGCCCAAGCAGCTCTACAACGCGCTGGTCGTGTCCGAGAAATCGATCGCCGGCCGGCGCGCCGCGCTCGAGGGATTCGTCAAGGCCCATATCAAAGGGACGCGCCTGATGTACAGCGACCCGGCCAAGGTGCTTCCGGTGCTCGTCAAGTACACCGGCCTGCCGGCGGACATTCTCAAGGAGTCATACGACTTCCTGGTGAAGCAGTGCATCTGGGACGCCAATCACGGGCTGTCCAAGGACCGGGTGGCCTACTCCACCGACGTGATGGTCCGGGTCGGCAACATCGACAAGGAGAAGGCGCCGAAGTACGAAGACGTCGTCGATCTGTCCTTCGCCGATAAGGCCATCAAGGAGCTAGGCGAGTGGAAGGGTCCGCTGTGCCCGTCCGAACAGTCGTAGGCAATCCGCCATGGACGCCATCAACGAGGCTCAGCCGCGCGAGATCGGCGCGGCATCACCCGCGAGCGTGGATGCCGCGCAACGCAAGGTCCCGTTCTGGCGCCTGCCGCCGATCTACCGCTACGGCTTCCTCGCCTTCATTCTCATCGTGTGGGAATTGGGTGGCCCGCTCATCAATCCGATCTTCTTCTCCTATCCCTCGAAGATTCTGGCGGCAGCCTACGACCTCACGCTCAGCGGCGAGCTCCCCTACTACACCTGGCAGAGCCTGCAGGTTCTGTTCTACGGCCTCGGCTTCGCCATCCTGATCGGGATTCCGCTCGCCGTGGTGATGGCACGGGTGCGGCCGATCGACTGGGCGCTCGATATGCCGATCAACGCGCTCTATGCGACGCCGATGGCGGCGCTCGTGCCGCTCCTCGTCCTGTGGTTCGGCATCCACATGCAGGCCAAGATCATCGTCGTGTTTCTGTTCGCCGTCTTTCCGATTCTGATCAATACCTATCAAGGCGTGCGCGAGTGCGACAAGAACATCATCGAGGTAGCGCGCTCGTTCCGCGCGTCGGAAACGCAGATGTGGCTGCACGTGCTGCTGCCCTGGTCGGTGCCCTACATCACGGCGGGCATCAGGCTGGCGATCGGGCGCGGCCTCGTCGGCATGATCATCGCCGAGTTCTTCACCTCGATCTCCGGCCTCGGCTACCTGATCACGCGCTACACCCATATTTTCGAAATGGACAAGGCCTTCGTCCCGGTGATCCTGCTGATGATCCTCGGCGTGTCGATGACCGCGGCGCTGAAATGGGTCGAGCGGCGCACCGCACCCTGGAGCCGGGCCGACGCCTGAGCAGCCCGGCGCAGTTCTTCAAGGCGATAATTCCCGAGGGCTCGCGCCGCCGGCCGGCGGCAACATGGCGACCGAGCGCGTCGCTTCGAGCCTTGCATCGTTTTGCATCGTTTTTACCGTCGAGACCCGCGTTGTATTTGGGCAACACGTTTTGGAAAACGTGATTACCCGCAGCCTTCTTGTCTTTGCACGAAGCGATTGAGAGCCGACAATCGATCCTGTCGTGTGCCGGCTGCGCTGCGGTGGAGCCGAACGGGGGGCGAGCGAATGGTGAGACCGCGGCAGTTTGCGCTGGTGCTGTTGTGCGGAACGGTCACCCTCGCCGGTTGGTGCGCTGCTGGGCTCGGCGGCTTCGAGTGGTCCGACCTCGAGAATACCGCAACGCCGATCTGGAACCGCGGGGCCACACGTGGCGCAACGATTTCGAGCGCTGACGCCGGGCGCGTCGGCGCGTCGCTGGCACCCGCAATGGCCTCCGTGGCCACAGCGGCCAGCTCCCATCTCAAGCTGCGCGAGCCTGCCGTCGCGCACGCCGCTGTGCCTGACGGCGGTGCGGCGACGGTGGATCCAGCCCTCCGCGAAATTGCCTCCGTTCCCGCGGGCGTTTCCGCCGCCGAGGTGCCCGTCGTCGAGGCCCCTTTGCCCGATTCTCGTGCGGCGCCGCACGTGCAGCTCGTGTCCCTGTTCAGGCCCGATTCGGCGAAGGAGTACCCGCAGCCGGCCGCGCGCCCGGTTGAAACTCTCGACGAATGCCTGGTGGTCGAAATCTGCATCGACGAGTACCTTTGGTCGCTGTACGAACGGACGCCCAAAGTCGATACGAACAAGGTGACGGAGCGAATCAAGACGACGGTCAAGAAGAAAGGCAAGACGCGGACCGTCACCAAAACCATTACGAAATATGTCCTCGGCGACTTCACGTGGAAGGATCCGATCGCGGCACAAAGAGCCGGCATGTCGCTCAAGGAATATGTCATCGGAGGCATGGATCGCGGGTTCAAGCTGAAGCTCTACCGGGCGCTGCGCGCGATGGACGATGCCGGGCACATGCCGGGCATAACCAGCGCATTCCGCGACGATTACCGGCAAGCGATCGCAACCGGCAACAAGGCAGCGAGCGACAGCTCATTCCATGGCGGGAGCCGCCGCGGCGGCTACGGCCACGGGCTTGCCGTCGATGTCGTGAGCGTCAAGGGCGAGACTCGTATGCAGCGGTTCGCCTCGAGCGAAGAGCTGTGGAAGTGGATCGATGCGCACGAGAAGGAGCTTGGGATCGGGCGCCCGTATCTCGATCGAGACCCCCCGCATGTCGCGCCGATCGATGGCAAGGAATATGCCGCCAAGCGTGGCCGGCCGGTTGTGCGAAAGGCAGGATTGTAAAAAAAGAAGGCGCAAGCGGCGAAATTGGAAACAAGGAAGCGTCAGGCGGACGACTTCGCCCCGTTCGCGGGCCAAATAGCAGCCACCTCGATTCAGAACGTTTTGTGCATTTGCAGCGATTTCAATGATTTGACAGCGGTATTGGCATGGGCGTGTTTGCGCTTGTCGGCGCGTTCATGCTACCGGGTATTTTTCTGGCGCGAATAGGGTGAGACGCACAGACCGTGCGCCGCGCCGGGCGGCGGGAGGCGGAAGAGGATTGGGGCAAAGAGAGATGGCGGTGAGGGGGTCAATCTGCCATCGATCGTCGTGGGCGCGAGCCGTGCAGCCGGGGGAAAATGCAGCCGCCGTGTCGGTACCACCCTTCGTCGCACAAGAATTTATGCCGACGTTGCTAATGTGGCTGGCTGGATTTTTTTGGTGATGTCGCTGGCTGTTTTCTCCAGGGGAACCACGGGGGATTGGGGACGGGCGGCTCAGAAGTTTTCAGAACCTGAAACAAAGACCTTAAAGGCCACTCGCTACTATGGTCTGGCATCGCACCGAGAAGGAGGCGATGGTGAGCGAGAAGGAAATTCAGGGTCCGCGCGATGTCGAGAACGATTTGGCTCTCGGGAAGAAGTGCGGCCTGGCTGGCGAGATGACCAAATTTGAGTACCAGCACCTGCGGCCGATCCCGCGCGTACTCATTTGGGAGCGCGTTGAGAATCACACGGAGGCGCGAGGGACCGGCGCAGATATGCTGCATCGCTACTTTTGCGACGAAGAATTAGTGAAGCGCTTGTGGCGCACACCCTGACACCCATCGAAGCGCTGCGACTTGTTGGTGGTGGTGACGGAACTTTGCAAAATCGCGATTTCGGATTTGGAGGTTGGAAGCCGGGGCCGGCCCTTTCCGAACCAAGGACTCGTTCACCTATCACTCCCGATCATGTTTCTGAAAACAGCTCGCATACTCTGGTCGTACTTCCTCTGCTCGGATCGCCTCGTCCACCACAACCTGAGCTGCCATAACCACAGGATTAGAAGGCCCAAAGACCTCGGTGGCTTGTTTGACGGCATTTTGCAGCCCTCACTAGGAAGCTACGCCCGTGCTGTTCGAGCCCGAGGACCGCTCTGCCGAGCTTGAGGTTAAGGCAACCACTTGAAGCGCGCCTGCGATTGCAAACACCCCAAGGAAGCCAACCAAGCTCATCCCGGCCAAACAGGCCAAAGGAAGCGCGAAAGGGACGAAGAAAAGGGCGGGCATCGTTGCATCTCCTGTGCCCCCCAACTCCAACCTTAGATCAAGCGGTCAGCCGAGCAATTTACTTCTGCCTGGGCGTTAAACGTTAATTTGTTAATTGGGCGCAGTCGCAAGGCTAATTAATCAATCTTAATCAGCGCGTTGTTAATTGCGTGCAGCCCAACCGAAACTTAGGACTACAATGACACCTCGCCACGAGCAAGTCTCCAGAGGGTCCAAATCCCGCCGAGGCCTCGTACCCCCTCGGCGGGGTCTGCATTGGGCGACCGGAACGCCATGTCAGCGATGACCCTGCTGCTTCGCCCCACGAAGCTTGCGTCCACTGCGCACGCGCGCCTGCGGGACTGGGCCATCGTCGAGAATGGCCGGACGATTGGCCGTATCATTCAGGGCGGTTCTGCCAACACGCCATCGGATAGGCGTTGGGGTTGGTCGATAGTGGTCCCTGTGCGTCCGGAGTCGGGCATCGTAACGAGCGGCAGGGCGCCGACGCTTTCGGAGGCCAAGGCTGACTTCCGGCAAAATTGGGAACGTGTACGGGCCTATCCTGCCGTTGGGGGACGGCGGCGTCGCCAGCCGAGCCAGCCGAGACTTGCAGCAGGCCGGGCAGTCCCGCACCGGCACGGGATGTCGGGGGACGGGTAGCCGAGGCTCAATTTCGAATTGGTTCGATGAAAGTGATCAGTGTGATGCTTGGCTCGACGTTGCCGCCGAGCGCCTCTTGAGTCATCACGAAACATTTTTGCTCAAAGTTCGGATCGTATTGCTGGCGCAGCATGCGCAGGGCGGCGGCTTGGCAATTCGCCGTCACCTCGAAAGTGTGTTGACCGAGGCGGATCAGGTGCGTCCACATTGTCATTCACCCCATTCCGCCACGCTATAGCTGACGTTTCGACTGTGTGTTTGGGCGTTGCGGACAAGCGCCGTAACGGTCGCAAGCAAGAGCGTTTTCATCGTTCGATGTGCTTGGTTGAGTTGCTGATGGCTGATTTCGTCAGTCAGCGCGGCTCCAACCGTGCCAACATGGCAGCCGGGCCTTCCAGCCATCGCCCTCCGTTTCTAGCTCGGCGCAAAAGGCCATGAAGGCATCAACCCGGCCGGGCGCGATCGGCATCAGGCGTTCGAGCAGGTCGAGCGCGTGAAACAGCGTCTTGGCATCGCCGCTCCGGTTCGCCTCGCGCGCGATATGCATCAAGTTCATGTTTTCCATTCGATTTAACCCTGAGCCCTTCTCTTGCTGGTGGCCCGCTCAGCATGAGTGGCACCCACCGCCCATGGGTCGCGTGTTGTGACCTGGCGAGTTCAACCGAAGGGCGCACGTTGTCGTGAAAATGGTTTCGTCGAGGGCGAAAAACGGTTTCAACAATGTTTCGTGGAGCGGCTACGGCTAATCCCGCTCCCGCACCACAACGCGCTTGCGCTGATCGTCGCTCAAATTGAACTCTGACGCCGCAGCGGCTTCGGCCGCATTCTGGTCGGCTGCCTGGACATCGCCCAAGTAGTGGGAGCGGTTGCGGAGGATGGCGACAACCACCGGGGGAACTGTTGCAAGCGCCCTCGGCCGGCCAGGGTGGCGGCGGTTGGCGATCGCGATCTCAACCCGATTGTAAAAACGCGAGAAATCCTTGAATTTGCGATTGTAAAAGCCCTGGATCAATTTCTTTGCGGTCGAGTTGGCAGCCAAGCGCCTCGAACTCTTGTGCGAGTTGGTGCCTGGAGCGACTCGTGTGGCTGTTCTTGTCAATCCCGCGAATGCTGCGAATACCGAGGCCACGTTGAGAGACGTGGAAGCCGCTGCCCGCACTATGGGACTACAAATCCAGGTCATCAACGCCAGCACCAGCCGCGAGATCGGTGCCGCTTTCGCCACTTTTGTGCGCGAGCGGCCCGACGCCCTTTTTGTCGGCAGCGGCCCCTTATTCTCCAGCCGGCGCGCGCAATTGGCACTCTTGGCAGGACGCTACGGGGTTCCCGCGATATATGCTGGGCGCCAAATTACCGAAGCTGGCGGGCTTATGAGCTACGGGGCGAGCCAGACGGATGCGATTTGTCAGGTCGGCGTCTATGCCGGCCCCATCCTCAAGGGCGCGAAGCACGCAGACATGCCGGTCGAACAGTCAACCAAGTTCGAGCTCGTCATCAACGCCCAGACCGCCCGGATGCTGGGCCTCGAAATCCCGCCGACCCTGCTCGCCCGCGCCGACGAGGTGATCGAATAAACCGGCGCGAGTTCATCACGCTGCTCGGCGGCGCGGCAGCGTGGATCACGTCTCGCGCCAGCGCGACCAATTAGCTGCGAAGGCGTTCGGGATTGCCCTCGGCCAACCGGTAATCGATCCGATCCCCACCCCAACCCTCCCCTTTTCAAGGGGAGGGAGCAGACCGAGATCGCGGGCCATCATCGCACAAACAAGCGCTGTGGCTATCTCCCGCTCCCCGCATGAATCTCGCCGCGCCATCTGCTAGCGTCGCGGCGCCATGGATGTTCCGCGCCCGCTGACACCGTCCGGTTTCGAATCCGGCCCGCCCGCCGAGGGCGCCGGCCGCGCCGCGCCCAATGCGACCGACGAAGTCGGCCGCACCACGCCGGTCATGGAGCAATATATCGAGATCAAGGCCGCCAATCCGGATTGCCTGCTGTTCTACCGGATGGGCGATTTCTACGAATTGTTCTTCGAGGACGCCGAAGTGGCGGCGCGCGCGCTCGGCATCGTGCTCACCAAGCGCGGCAAGCATCTCGGCCGCGACATCCCGATGTGCGGCGTGCCGGTGCATCGCGCCGACGAATATCTCCACCGCCTGATCGCGTCCGGCCACCGCGTCGCGGTGTGCGAGCAGCTCGAAGACCCCGCGCAGGCGCGAAAGCGCGGCAACAAGAGCGTGGTGCGGCGCGACGTCATCCGGCTGGTCACGCCCGGCACGCTCACCGAGGACACGCTGCTCGAGGCGCGACAGAACAATTACCTGCTCGCGATCGCCCGCGCGCGCGCATCCGCAGGCGAGGAGAGCCGCTTCGCGCTCGCCTGGATCGACATCTCGACCGGCGAATTCCGCGTCGCCGAATGCGACCGCGCCGCGCTCGCCGCCGACATCGCCCGCCTCGAGCCGGGCGAGATCATCGTGTCGGACGCACTCTACGGCGATGGCGAGCTTGCCCCTTATCTGCGCTCGCTGCCGGCGGTGACGCCGCTCACCCGCGACGTGTTCGACGGCGCGAGCGCCGAGCGCCGCCTCGCCGGCTATTTCGGCCTCGCCACCACCGAAGGCTTCGGCGCGCTCTCGCGGCTCGAGCTCACGGCGGCCGCCGCCTGCACCACCTATGTGGAGCGCACCCAGCTCGGCCAGCGTCCGCCGCTCTCCCCGCCGGTGCGCGAGGCGCAGGGCGCGACCTTGCTGATCGACCAGGCGACCCGCAGCAACCTCGAGCTTACCCGCACGCTCGCCGGCGAGCGCCGCGGATCGCTGCTCGCGGCGGTCGATCGCAGCGTGACGGCGGCGGGCTCGCGGCTCCTTGCGCAAAGACTTGCCGCCCCGCTCACCGATCCCGCCGCGATCGGGAGGCGCCTCGACGCCATCGAATTTTTCGCGAGCGAGACCGCGGCGCGCGCCGACATGCGCGAGCGGCTTGCGGCAGCGCCCGATCTCGCCCGCGCGCTGGCGCGGCTCGTGGTCGGCCGCGGCGGCCCGCGCGACCTCGCCGCCGTCCGCGACGGCATCACCGCCGCCGCCGGCCTCGCCGCCGAGCTGGAGAAGACCGCGGACATTGCCGCCGAGCTTGCGCAGGCAGCGCACGCGCTGCGCCGGCCCGATCCCGCGCTCGCGCGCGAGCTCGCGGCGGCGCTCGCCGACGAGCTTCCCCATCTCAAGCGCGACGGCGGCTTCGTGCGCGCGGGCTACGACGGCGCGCTCGACGAGGCGCGGGCGCTGCGCGACGAATCCCGCCGCGTGATCGCCGCCCTGCAAGCGCGTTACGCCGATACGACCGCCGTGCGCGCGCTGAAGATCCGGCACAACAACGTGCTCGGCTATTTCGTCGAGGTGACGGCGCAGCACGGCGACAAACTGATGTCGGCGCCGCTCAACGCCACCTTCATCCATCGCCAGACGCTCGCCGGCCAGGTGCGCTTCACCACCACCGAGCTGGGCGAGCTCGAGGCCAGGATCGCGAGCGCCGCCGACCGCGCGCTCGGCATCGAGCTCGAGACCTTCGACCAGCTCGCCGCCGCCGTCACCGCAGCCGCCCCCGCGATCAAGGATGCCGCCGAGGCGCTGGCGATCCTCGATGTCGCCGCCGCGCTCGCCCAGTTGGCGGTTGAGCGCAACTACGTGCGGCCGGAGATCGACGCCTCGCTCGATTTCATCGTCGAGGGCGGACGCCATCCCGTCGTGGAGCAGGCCTTGGCCGGCGACGGCGGACCGTTCGTCGCCAACGACTGCGACCTGTCGCCGCCCGCTGCCCTCGCCGCACAAGCTCCGGCCGGCCGCATCTATCTGCTCACGGGCCCGAACATGGCGGGCAAATCGACCTATCTGCGCCAGAACGCGCTCATTGCGGTGCTTGCGCAAATGGGCAGTTTCGTGCCCGCACGCCGCGCCCGGATCGGCGCCGTCGACCGGCTGTTCTCGCGCGTCGGCGCGGCCGACGACATCGCGCGCGGGCGCTCGACCTTCATGGTCGAGATGGTGGAGACCGCGGCCATCCTCAATCAGGCGGGCGAGCGTTCGCTCGTCATCCTGGACGAGATCGGCCGCGGCACCGCGACCTTCGACGGCCTCTCGATCGCCTGGGCCACCATCGAGCATCTGCACCAGACCAACCGCTGCCGCGCCCTGTTCGCCACCCACTTCCACGAGCTCACCGCGCTCGCGGCCAAGCTGCCGCGCCTGTTCAACGCCACGGTGCGGGTGAAGGAATGGCAGGGCGAGGTCGTGTTCCTGCACGAGGTGGTGGCGGGCGCCGCCGACCGCAGCTACGGCATCCAGGTGGCGAAGCTCGCGGGGCTGCCGGCGGCGGTGATCGAGCGCGCCAAGGTCGTGCTCGCCAAGCTCGAAGCCGAGGATCGCGCCTCCCCGCGCGGCTTCGACGACCTGCCGCTATTTGCCGCAGCGCCGCCACCCGTCTCGCCGCCGCCGCGGGATGCGGCAGCGGCTACTGTGATCGCCGCGCTGGCATCGCTCAATCC
Organism: uncultured Alphaproteobacteria bacterium; assembly: GCA_963827585.1. Taxonomy (GTDB): domain Bacteria; phylum Pseudomonadota; class Alphaproteobacteria; order Rhizobiales; family Xanthobacteraceae; genus VAZQ01. Next base: position 156,214 of record CAWHCK010000059.1, on the reverse strand, counting down.
CGACGAAATGTCGCCGCGCGACGCGCTCGAAGCGCTCTATGCGCTCAAGGCGAAAGCAGCGGCCAAGGATTGACAGCGGGGGGTAAGAGGTCGCGGTGGCACCCGCCTTTCGCTTGCAGAGGGGAATGCGTCCGAAGGGAGCGAGACGATGAAACGGCTTGCGTTGATCCTGCTGGCATGCCTCGCCGGCCCGACCGCGGCTCACGCGCAATTCTATCCCACCCGCACGATCACGCTCACGGTGACGGCTGCCGCCGGCGGCGTGACCGACGTGGTGGCGCGCGCGCTCGGCCACCGGCTCTCGGAGGCATGGGGCCAGCGGGTGGTGATCGAGAACAAGGGCGGCGCCGCCCATGTCGTCGGCGCGCAAGCCGTGGCCAAGGCCGACCCCGACGGCTATTCGCTGCTGGTGGCGGAGGCCGGGACCTTCACGATCAATCCGACCCTCTACGCCAGGGGCAAGCTCCCCTACGACGAGGACAAGGACTTCATCCCGATCACGGGACTCGTGCGCATCAATCAGGCGCTGCTCGGCCATCCGTCCCTGCCCGCCAAGAATCTACGCGAGCTGATCGAGTTCGCGAGAAAGAAGCCGAACGAGCTCACCTACGGCACCGCCGGCATCGGCTCCGCGCCGCACATGAACATGGTCATGTTCGAGAGCATGGCCAACGTGAGGCTCGTTCCCGTGCACTATCGGGGCGCCGCCCCCGCGCTCACCGACGTCATCGCCGGGCACATCAACCTGATGTCGGTCAGCGTCAGCCTGGCATTACCCCCGTTCCGAACCGGGCAGGTCAACATCTTCGGCATCGGCAGCACCAAGCGATTGGGGCCTGCCGCCGACATCCCGACCATCGCCGAGGCCGGCGTTCCCGGCTACGAGGCCACCACCTGGTTCGGGCTGTTCGCCCCCACCGGCACGCCGCCCGAGATCGTGATGAAGATCAATGCCGAGGTTCGAAAGAGCCTGGCCGATCCGGACTTCCACGAGAAGTTCCTGGCGCCGCAGATGTTCGAGCCGATGGCAAGCTCGCCGGAAGAATTCGCCGCCCTGATCAAGTCCCAGACGCGCCGATGGGCCCAGGTCATCCGCGAGCGCCGGCTTTCGGTCCCCGCGGCTGTCGAGCCGAGCAAGCCAGCCCCAGCGGCTGCCGAGCCGGGCAAGTCAGACCCGGCAGCTGCCGAGCCGGGCAAGTCGGACCCGGTGGCCCCGAAGTGATGGGGGCGAACGCGGTCTCGTCCTCCTTCCAGCGTCAGCTTCTTCCGGCTACCTACCGAATATATCTATTGACTACATAACGCATCTGGCGTAATGTCCGACTCACCTCGCGCGACGAGGGGCTTGGCTGTTTGACATCGTGAGATTGTGTAGACCCGTAGCCCGGATGGAGCGGAAGCGAAATCCGGGTTCGCTCCCCGCGTCGAGACCGCCCCGCATTCCGCCATAGCGCGTCGAAGACGCGCGTGAACGCGCTTAAGGCTCCATGCGGGCTACGAGCGCGACGCGCGGCTCCTGTTTTTTTTCCCTGTTGTTTACAGGAAAAACAGGACTGGAGTGCACCCAGGCAAGCCATCAACCGCGCGCGAGCTTCACCTCGATCGGCGGGCCGCTCTTGATGGTCTGGTAGACGACGCAATAGCGCTCGGTCAGCTTGAGCAGCTGGTCGAGCTTGTCCTGCGGCGCGTCGGTGTCGACGTCGAACCGCAGCCTGATCTGCGCGAAGCCGACCGGTGCGTCCTTGGCGACGCCGAGCGTGCCGCGGAAGTCGAGGTCGCCTTCGGCCGAGACCTGGCCGGACTTGAGCGGGATGTCGAGCGCGGTCGCGACCGCCTTGAGCGTCACGCCGGCGCAGGCGACCAGCGCCTCCAGCAGCATGTCGCCGGAGCAAAGCTCGAGCCCGGAGCCCCCGGTCGCGGGATGCAGGCCGGCGACCGCGAGCGCCCGCCCGGTTTCCACCTTGCAGGCGATGTGGGCGTCATCGAGCGTGCCCTTGGCCTTCAAGGTGATGTAGGCCGACTTGGGGTCGCTCTTGTAGCGATCCTTGAGCGGCGCCTGCATGGCGCGCAACGCGGTAGCGTCCATTGGAACCTCGGTCTCGGATGACAGACGGCAGAGGACAGACGACGGACGACGGAAAAAAGCAAGACGTCATCTGTCCTCTGTCGTCTGACCTCTGTCCCCTGTTACCACCACAGCCCGCCGCCGGCGGCGGCTTTGGTCTCGCCGTCGTCGGTGATCACCGCGCGGTCGAGGGAGCGGTCGAGCGCGGCCAGCACGCGGCGCTTGACGAAGTCGAAGGCGGCGGACTGCCGGTCGCGCGGGCGCGGCAGATCGCACGGGATCTCCTCGTACACCCGGCCGGGACGCGGCCGCATCACCATGATGCGGTCGGCAAGCACGATCGCTTCCTCGACGTCGTGGGTCACGATGATCAGCGTCGGCTTCAGATCCGCCCACAGGTCGAGCAGGTGATCCTGCAGGTCGGCCCGGGTGAAGGCGTCGAGCGCGGAGAACGGCTCGTCGAGAAGCAGCACCTGCGGCCGCGGCACCAGCGCACGCACGATCGCAACGCGCTGGGCCTGGCCGCCGGAGAGCTCGCGCGGCCAGACCCTCGCCTTCTCGGTCAGCCCGACGCGATCGAGCGCGCGCGCCACGCGCGTCCTTCGCTCCGCCCTCGGACAGTCCGCCAAGCCGAAGCCGACATTGTCGGCGACCCGCAGCCAGGGCAGAAGCCGCGGCTCCTGGAAGATGATGCCGATCTCCTCGTGCGGCGCGGTGATCACGGTGCCGTCGAGCACCACCCGGCCCTGGCTCGGCGTGTCGAGACCCGAAATCGCGCGCAACATGGTCGACTTGCCGCAGCCGGAGCCGCCGATGACGACGAGAATTTCGCCGGGCGCGACCTTGAGCGAGATGCCGTCGAGCGCGCGCACCCCGTTGGGATAGGTCTTGCTCACGCGATCGAGGACCAGCATCGAGGTTTTCCTCAAGTGCGTGCGAAGCGGTCTTCCCAGCGCAGGAACGGCGCTGAAGCGAGCGCGATCAGCCAGTCGGTGGTCTTGCCCAGGATCGCAAAGGCGACGATCGCCGCGACGATCTGGGCCGGCTTGCCGAGCTGCTGGCCATCGATCAGGAGAAAGCCCAGCCCGGTCGAGGCGCCCAGGAACTCCGCCGCCACCACGAACATCCAGCCGAGCCCCAGCCCGGCGCGCAGCGAGATCACATAGGCCGGCATCACCGCCGGCAACAGAATGCGTCGCACCATGGCAAGGCCCGAGAGGCGAAAGACGCGGCCGACCTCGACGATCTTGCGATCGACCGACATGACCGCCCCCATGACGCCGAGATAGACCGGAAAGAAGACGCCGACGGCGATGAGAATGATCTTGGAGGCCTCGAAGATGCCGAACCACAGGATGAACAGCGGCACCCAGGCGATGGAAGGGATGGAGCGCAGCGCCTGCAGCGTCGGATCGACCACCCGATGGGTCAGCGCCGAATAGCCCGTGATGGCGCCGAAAATGGTTCCGGCGACCACCCCGAACACGAATCCTGCCGCCACGCGCGACAGCGTCGCGAGCGCGTGGCTCTGCAGCTCCCCCGTCTTGGCGAGGTCGACGAAGGTATTCCAGATCACCGACGGCGGCGGCACCAGGCGTCCGTTGGACAGGCCCATGTAGACGGCAATTTCCCAGAACACCGCCAGCGCGACCGGCAGCAGGAAGCCGAGCGCGGGCCGCAGCAGGCGCACCCTTCTTGCATTCGACGCCGCCGGTGCCGCCCCGGCTTGCTCGACGCTCGCGGTCATGGAGACAAGAGACATAAGCGAACCGCAGAATGCAACAGCGTGCCGAAATTTGGCGCCGTCACCCTGAGTGCTCGCCCACAGGCTAGTTTACGCAGCCTGCGCAAGCTTGGCTGCGCGGCGAGCCTCGAAGGGCGACGGCCCGAACTGTGCCCGTCATCCTTCGAGGCCCGCGAAGACGCGGGCACCTCAGGATGCGGATCAAGCCCCTGACGCCACCAGCTAGTTCGTCACCGTCACGTAGCGGTCGTCGATGAGGTCGTCGACCGCCTTCTTGACGTCCACATTGGCGCCGACCACGCCCGCCTTCTGCAGCGCAAGACCGGCTTCGAGGATCGATTCCCGTTGCGCCGGGCCGACCTTGTTGTGGGTGAGCTCGGTGCGCTCCTTGAGCTGCTTGTCGACGACCGCGCCTTCCAGGTTGGTGACCGCGATGAAGGTCTTTTTCAGCTCGTCGTAATTGGCGAGCGAATACTTGCGGGCCTCCTCATAAGCCGAGGATCACGCGCCGCACGACGTCGGGATGATCCTTGGCGAACTCCTCGCGCACATTGAGGATGCCCCAGGTGTTGGCCTCGGGCTTGCGGAAGAACAGCCGGGCGCCGTCCTTGACCTCGTGCTGCGCCATCATCGGGTCGAGGCCGGCCCAGGCATCCACGTCGCCGCGCAGCAGCGCAGTGCCGCCATCCGCGTGCTGCTGCACCAGGACGGGCGTGACATCCTTGTCGGTGAGCCCGGCAGCGAGCAGCGCGCGGACCGTGAAGATATGCGGATCGGTGCCGCGCACCATCGCGACCTTCTTGCCCTTGAGGTCCTCGACCTTGGTGATCTTGCTGTCCTTGCCGGTGACCAGCGCGGTCCATTCCGGCGCGCGAATAGACGTAGACCGATTTGATCGGATTGCCGTTGATCTTGGCCACGAGCGCGGCCGAGCCGGCGGTCGAACCGAAGTTGATCGATCGCGGCATTGAGGAACTGCAACGCATTGCTGGACGAGACCGTCTTCACCCAAACGACCTTGATGCCGTCCTTGGCGAATTCCTTTTCCAGGAATCCCTTGTCCTTGAGCAGCATCGACACGGGATTGTAGGTCGCCCAGTCGACGTAGATTTCCTTGGGCTTGTCGGCGGCGACGCAGGCTCGCGCCCGGAAGAAGCCCGGCTGCAAGTGCGGCGGCGAACAGCGAACGGCGAGAAACTGCGGTCATGACGACCTCCAATCGTTTAGCGCTCAGCCATGTCGACCCTAGCCGTGTTCGCTCGCGGCAAGGTCCGATCGATGAAGGCGGGTGATCTTGCCCGCCGTCAGCCTGGCGAGGGGGCGGGCCCCGCGCTTTAGCTGCATTTGTTAAGCGCCCGCAAGCTGCTTGCTCAAATCGGCGCTATATTTATTCCTAGAAAGCCCTGTTAATGGCGTCAACGAGAAAATATTTGTCGCATTACTGCAAGAAAGTAGGAATTAATTTCATCTTAGCCTTGCGCACCTAGGACGTTCTCGTGTCCGCGACCTGCGGCAGCGGGATGCCACCGGTGACACATCGCCTGTGCTCCGCTATCCCGGTGTCGCCATGCTGACCCCGACCGATCAGGCCTCGCGCGAAACCGAAATCTTCGATGCGGTCGCCGTCGCGGCCGAGCTCGAACGTCTGGCCGAGGTCCACTCCGGCAACGAGCGCGAACTGCGCTTGGCGATTTCGCGACGCCTCAAGGTCGCGCTCGTGCAAGGGCGCGCCGCCGCCGAGCGCCTGCTCATCAGGGACCGGCACGGACGGCGCTGCGCCGAGCGGCTGTGCTTCATGCAGGACGAGATCATCCGCGTGCTGTTCGAGTTCGCGACCAAGCATCTCTACCCCGCGCAGAATCCCTCGGAAGCGGAGCACATGGCCATCGTCGCCACCGGCGGCTACGGCCGCGGCGTCCTGGCGGCCGGGTTCCGACATCGATCTGCTGTTCCTGCTTCCCTACAAGCAGACCGCCTGGGGCGAATCCATCGCCGAGTCGATCCTCTATTGCCTGTGGGACATGGGGCTCAAGGTCGGCCACGCCACGCGCTCGGTCAACGAGTGCATCCGTCAGGCCAAGGCCGACATGACGGTGCGCACCGGGCTGCTCGAGGCGCGCTATCTTCTCGGCGACCACAAGCTTTTCGCCGAGCTGGTGGCGCGCTTCGACAGGGAGGTGGTGCAGGGAACCGCGGCGGAATTCGTCGCCGCCAAGCTCGCCGAACGGGAAGAGCGCCACCGGCGCGCCGGCCAGTCCCGCTACCTGGTCGAGCCCAACGTGAAGGACGGCAAAGGCGGGCTGCGCGACCTGCATACGCTCTATTGGATCGCCAAATACGTCTACCGCGTGCACGAGCGCGAGGAGCTCATCGACCACGGCGTCTATGACCCGCGCGAGTACCGCCGCTTTCGTCGCTGCGGCGATTTCCTTTGGGCGGTGCGCTGCCACATGCATTTCCTCACCGGCCGCGCGGAAGAACGGCTCTCCTTCGACATCCAGCGCGAGATCGCGGTGCGGCTCGGCTATACCGAGCATCCGGGTCTGCGCGACGTCGAGCGCTTCATGAAGCATTACTTCCTGGTCGCCAAGGACGTCGGCGATCTCACCGCCATTCTCTGCGCCAGGCTCGAGGACAGCCAGGCCAAGGCCATGCCGGTGCTGAGCCGGATGATGGCCCGGTTCCGGCCGCGCGCACGCCACACGCTTGCCGAGACCGAGGATTTCGTCGTCGACTACAACCGCATCACTGTCGCCGACGAGAACGTGTTCAAGCGCGATCCCGTCAATCTGATCCGCATCTTCCACCTCGCGCAGAAATACAATCTGGCGTTCCATCCCGACGCCATGCATGGCGCCACGCGCTCGCTCAAGCTCATCGACCAGACCCTGCGCGAGAACGAGGAGGCGAACCGGCTGTTCCTGGAAATCCTGACCTCGAACAACGACGCCGAAACCGTGCTGCGGCGGATGAACGAGGCCGGCGTGCTCGGCCGCTTCATACCCGCCTTCGGCCATATCGTCGCGATGATGCAGTTCAACATGTACCACCATTACACGGTGGACGAGCATCTGCTGCGCTGCATCGGCGTGCTCTCCGACATCGAGGCCAACCGCACCCCGGATACCAAGTTCGCCAACGAGCTGATGCGGACCATTCAACCGCGGCACCGGGAACTGCTCTATGTCACGTTGTTCCTGCACGACATCGCCAAGGGCCGGGTCGAGGATCATTCGGTCGCCGGCGCGCGCGTCGCGCGCAATCTTTGTCCGCGACTGGGCTTCTCGCCGGCGGAGACGGAGACCGTCGCCTGGCTCATCGAGGTGCATCTGGTGATGTCGTCGGTCGCCCAGTCGCGCGATCTCTCCGACCGCATGACCATCGAGAACTTCAGCGCCATCGTGCAGTCGGTCGAGCGCCTCAAGCTGCTCACGATCCTCACCACCGCCGACATCAAGGCGGTCGGGCCCGGCGTGTGGAACGGCTGGAAGGCGCAGCTCATTCGCACGCTTTATTACGAAACCGAGCCGACGCTGACCGGGGGATTCTCCGAGGTCAACCGCGGGCAGCGCGTCGCCATCGCGCAGGCCGAGCTCAGGGCCGAGCTCGCGGATTGGACGCCGGCGCAAGTCGACGGCTATCTCGCGCTGCACTACCCGGCCTATTGGCTCAAGGTCGAGCTGCCGCACAAAGTCGCGCATGCGCGCTTCTTGCGCTCGGCCGCAGAGGCCGGAAAGTCGCTCGCCACCACCGTCTCGTTCCCGGCTGCGCGCGGGGTGACCGAGCTCACCGTGCTCGCGCCGGACCATCCGTGGCTACTCTCGATCATCGCCGGCGCTTGCGCGGTCGCCGGCGCCAACATCGTCGATGCCCAGATCTTCACCACCACCGATGGGCGCGCGCTCGACACCATCTCGGTGTCGCGCGAGTTCGAGCTCGACGCGGATGAAGCGCGCCGCGCCGCGCGGATCACCGATTCGATCGAAAAGGCGTTGCGCGGCGACCTGCGGCTGCCGGAGGTGGTGGCCAAGCGGGCGCTGGCGAAAGCACGGCTCAAAGCTTTCGCCGTCGTGCCGGAGGTGACGATCAACAATGGATGGTCGACCCGCTACACCATGGTCGAGGTGATCGGGCTCGACCGGCCCGGCCTGCTGTTCGAGCTCACCGCGACCTTGTCCAAGCTCAATCTCAACATCGCGTCCGCGCGGGTCGCGACCTTCGGCGAACGCGTGGTCGACGTGTTCTACATCACCGACCTGTTCGGGGCGAAGATCACCTCGCCGACACGCCACGCGACCATCAAGCGCGCCCTGATCGGGCTGCTCTCGCCCGCGCACGAGGCGGCCGCGCCGGCCAAGGGCGCGGCCGCGGAGTAGTTTCCCGGCGGAACGCGTTATCATCGGCCCGAAAACCGTCGGTAACCCGGCCTTAAATCGCCCTGTCTACGGTGCCCACGGGGACGACCCGCGGGGGTACGGTATGGGGGGACGAAAGGGCGGCACGCGCCGCGAGCCCGCGCTCGATGCGGGCGCTTCCTCGACTGCGGCCGACGACGAGCGTCCGCGCGCCAGTCGGTCGTCATCCGGCCGCCGGCGCAAACGCGGCGGGCACGGCGGCGCAGCGCTGCGGCGTCTGTTCTACTGGTCGCTCGTGCTCGCGCTGTGGGCGGGGATCGCGGCGGTCGGCTCGCTCGTTTTCGTCGCCTCGACACTGCCGCCGATTCAATCGCTCGAAGTTCCCAAGCGCCCGCCGACGATCGAGATCGTGGGGCTCGACGGGAAACCGCTCGTCATGCGCGGCGAGATGAGCGGCACCGACGTGCCGATCAAGGAGCTCCCGCCCTATCTGCCGCGGGCGTTCATCGCCATCGAGGATCGGCGCTTCTACAGCCACATCGGCGTCGATCCCGTCGGCCTCGCGCGCGCGGTTGTCGCCAACGTGCTGCGCCGCGGCGTCTCGCAGGGCGGCTCGACCATCACTCAGCAGCTCGCCAAGAACTTGTTCCTGACCCAGAACCGCACGCTCTGGCGCAAGATGCAGGAGCTCGTGCTTGCGCTCTGGCTGGAGCACAAATTCAGCAAGGCGGAGATCCTCGAGCTTTATCTCAATCGCGTCTATTTCGGCTCCGGCGCCTACGGGGTCGAGGCCGCGGCCCAGCGCTATTTCGGCAAGTCCGCGCGCCAGGTGAAGGTCGCCGAGGCGGCGATGCTCGCGGGGCTCGTGAAATCGCCGTCGCGGCTGGCCCCGAGCCGCAATCCCAACGGCGCCGAACGCCGGGCGCAGGCCGTGCTCGCGGCGATGGCCGAGCTCGGCTTCGTCACCGAGACCATGGCGAAAACCGCGCTCGCGCAACCCGCCCGCGCGGTGAAGCCCGCGGGCGCCGGCTCCGTCAACTATGTCGCCGACTGGATCATGGACGTGCTCGACGATCTCGTAGGGCGCGTGGAGCAAGACCTCGTGGTCGAGACCTCGATCGATCCCGTGCTGCAGGCGGCAGCCGAGAAGGCATTGGTCGACGAGCTCGCGCTCAAGGGTCAAAAGCTCGACGTGTCACAGGGGGCGGTTGTCGCCATGACGCCCGACGGCGCCGTGCGTGCATTGGTCGGCGGCAAGAACTACGCCGACAGCCAATACAACCGCGCGGTCGCCGCCAAGCGCCAGCCGGGCTCGGCGTTCAAGCCCTTCGTCTACCTCACCGCGCTCGAGCGCGGGCTCACGCCCGAGACCGTGCGCGAGGACAAGCCGGTCGTGCTCAAGGGCTGGAAGCCGGAAAACTACAGCCGCGACTATCATGGGCCGGTCACGCTCACCCAGGCGCTGGCGCATTCGCTCAATACCGTGTCGGTGCGGCTGACGCTGGAGCTCGGGCCGGCAGCGGTCGCCAAGACCGCCTACCGCCTCGGCATTGCCTCGAAGCTCGACCCCAACCCGTCGCTCGCGCTTGGCACGTCCGAAGTCTCGTTGATCGAGCTCACGTCAGCCTATGCGCCGTTCGCGAATGGCGGCGAGGCCGTCACGCCGCACGTGGTCGAGCGCGTGCGCAACCACGCCGGCAAGGTCCTGTTCGCGCGCAAGCCGCAGAAACTCGGGCGCATCATCGAGCCGAGCTACGTGGCGATGATGAATACGATGATGCGCGAAACCCTTCTGACCGGCACCGCACAGAAGGCGCAGCTCCCGGGCTGGCCGGCCGCCGGCAAGACCGGCACCAGCCAGGATTTCCGCGACGCCTGGTTCATCGGCTATAGCGGCCACCTCGTCGCCGGCGTCTGGCTCGGCAACGACGATTCCTCGCCGACCAAGAAGGCGACCGGCGGCGGCGTTCCGGTCGAGATCTGGAGCCGGTTGATGAAGGTCGCTCATCAAGGCGTGGCGGTCGCCAGCCTGCCCGGATTGGCGGGCGCGCCGGCGCTCGCCTCGGCAATCCCGCCCGCGGGCAATCCGATGCCGCCGGCGCCGACCGGCGGCCAAGGAACCGGCAATGCCCCCGCGGTCAGGCCGCAACCGATCGACCCGGGCATCGACGGCTGGTTCCTCGACCGGCTGTTCGGACGGCGCTGACGTTGCGAACCGCTTTCCGGTCCGCTCCGGCTTGGTGGTAACCTCGGCCGCGATCCGGAGCACGCTATGAAGCTTGACAACAAGGTCGCCATCGTCACCGGCGGGGCGCGCGGCATCGGGCTTGCAATTGCCAGGCACTATGTCGCCGAGGGCGCCCGCGTCACCATCGCGGATGTCGACGCCGCCGCCGGCGAAGCCGCCGCTGGCGCGCTCGGCAATGCGCGGTTCGTGGCCACCGACGTGGGCGATGCGCGCAGCGCCGAGAACGTCGTGGCCGAGACCTGCCGCGCGTTCGGCGCGCTCGACATTCTGGTCAACAATGCCGGCATCATTCACGGCGCCGCCTTCCTCGATCTGGCGGAAGCGGATTTCGACCGCGTGCTGCGGGTGAACCTCAAGGGCGCCTTTCTCGTCGGCCAAGCCGCCGCGCGGCGCATGGTGGCGCAGGTCAAGACCGGCGGGGCGCCGGGCACGATCATCAACATGAGCTCGATCAACGCCGTGGTCGCGATCCCCAACCATACGCCCTATTGCGTCTCGAAAGGCGGCATCGATCAGCTCACCAAGGTGATGGCGCTGGCGCTCGCGCCCCACGGCATCCGGGTCAACGCCATCGGGCCGGGCTCGATCATGACCGACATCCTCAAAGCGGTGGCGACCGACAAGGACGCCAAGCGAGGCATCCTGGCCCGCACACCGCTCGGGCGCATCGGCGAGCCCGACGAGATCGCTTCGATCGCGGTCTTCCTTGCTTCGCAGGCGGCAAGCTATATCACCGGGGAGACCATCTACGCCGACGGCGGCCGGCTCGCTCTGAACTACACGGTTCCGGTATCGGACGCCGCGCTCGACTGAGCTGGAGCATATTACAGCGATGGCCGCTAGGCGCCCGCCGGCACTGGATCGCATCGACGTGAAAATTCTCGCCGCGCTCCAGCGCGACGGGCGCTCCACGATCCAGAAACTGGCACAGGCGGTGGGACTGTCGCCGCGGGCTTGCCTCGAGCGGGTGCGCCGCCTCGAGGCCTCGGGCATCATCGCCGGCTACCAGGCCGTGGTCGAGCTTGGTCAGGTGGCACGGCCCGTCAACGTCTTTGCCGAAATCATTCTGGAGAAGCACGCCAATAGCCGCCGGTTCGAAAAGCGGCTCGCCGCGCTCGACGAGGTCGTCGAGTGCTGGGAGGTCAGCGGCACCGTCGATTATATGGCGCGGTTCGTTTGCGCCGACCTTGCCGCCTACGAGGAGCTCACCAGCGAGCTGATCGACGATGCCGGTCTCGGCGTCGCGCGCATCGTCAGCCATGTGGCGCTACGACCGGTCCGCCGCTTCAGCGGCTACCCCGAATCGCTGCTCCGGCGCAAACTGGCGAGAGGTTAACAGACCGCCGTTTCGGTTGCCGCGAACGGCTTCCGCCGCCGAATCCGCCGTCTCCCGCCATGACTTTCGCCGCACACGTGGCGGCCGTCGCATACATTCGATGCACGGCAATGCGAGCATGGTGGAGAGACGTGTCATGAAAGCGATCGATCTCGAGACCCGGTACAGCGCCCACAATTACGCGCCGCTTCCTGTCGTGCTCGCGCGCGGCGAAGGCGCGCATCTGTGGGACACCGCCGGGCGACGCTACGTCGACATGATGAGCGCCTATTCCGCCGCCAGCCACGGCCACGCCCATCCGCGCATTCTCGCGGCGCTCGAAGCGCAGGCGAAGCGTCTCGCCGTACCCTCGCGCGCGTATTACAGCGATCGGCTGGGGCCGTTTCTCGAAGAGCTGTGCAAGCTCACCGGCCTCGACGCCGCGCTGCCGATGAACACCGGCGCCGAAGCGGTCGAGACCGCGATCAAGGCCGCGCGCCGCTGGGGCTATCGGGTCAAGGGCATTGCCCGCGACCGCGCCGAGATCATCGTGGCCGACGGCAATTTCCACGGCCGCACCACGACCGTCATCTCGTTCTCGACCGAGCCCGATTATCGCGACGGCTTCGGACCGTTCACGCCCGGTTTCCGCGCGGTGCCGTTCGGCGACCTCGCCGCCATCGAGCGCGCGATCACGCCGCGGACCGCTGCCGTGCTGGTCGAGCCGATCCAGGGCGAGGCCGGCATCATCGTGCCGCCGGCGGGCTGGCTCAGCGGGCTGCGCCGCATCTGCGACGCGCACCGCGTGCTGCTGATCCTCGACGAGGTGCAGTCCGGCCTGGGGCGGACCGGCGCCTGGTTCGCGTTCCAGCACGAGGGCATCCGTCCCGATGGGCTGGTTCTGGGCAAGGCGCTGGGCGGCGGCGTGCTGCCGGTTTCCGCCTTCGTCGCCCGCCGCGAGGTCATGGACGTGTTCACGCCCGGCTCGCACGGGTCGACCTTCGGCGGCAATCCGCTCGCCGCCGCGGTCGGCCTCGAAGCCCTCCATGTGATTCGCGACGAAGGCCTGGTGGAGAAGAGCCGCGTGCTCGGCGCCCACATGCTGGCGCGCCTGCGCGCGATCGAGAGCCCGGCGCTCAAGGAGGTTCGCGGCCGCGGCTTGTGGGCCGGCGCCGAGATCGATCCCACCATCGCGAGCGCGCGCGAGGTCTGCGAGCGGCTGCTGGCGAAAGGCGTGCTGTCGAAGGAGACCCACCACACGGTCGTTCGGCTGGCGCCGCCGCTGATCATCGCCCGCGACGATCTCGATTGGGCGCTCGATCGCTTCGAGGACGCCTTGCACGAGCTCGACGGCACGCGCCGGCGGTCGGACGCCGCCTGAACTTCAGACCTGTGGAAGACAATGATGACGCTCGACAGCGCGCGTTTTCTGATGTGCCGGCCGGAGCACTTCGCGGTCAGCTATACCATCAATCCGTGGATGGACCCGAAGGGCTGGGCCCGCGACGTGCGCGCACACGCGAGGGCAACGCGGGAATGGACCGCGCTCCATCGCAAGCTCCTGGAGCTTGGCGCAACGGTCGAGCTCGTGCCGCCGGCGCCGGCCCTGCCCGATCTCGTCTTCACCGCCAACGCGGCCGTCGTGCTCGATCGCCAGGTGCTGCTGGCACGCTTCCGCCATCCGCAACGGCAGCGCGAAGAGGCGCATTTCGACGCGGCATTTCGGTCCCTCCAGGCACACGGCCTGGTCGATGCCGTGCGAAAGCTGCCGGAAAACCTCGTGCTCGAAGGCGCCGGCGACTGCGTCTGGGACGCGACGCGCAAGCTGTTCTGGATGGGGTATGGCCCGCGCTCCGATGCCGACGCGCGGAGCGCCGTCGCGGACACGTTTGGCCAGGACGTGGTCGCGCTCGAGCTTGCTGACGGGCGCTTCTACCACATGGACACCGCGCTCTCCGCCCTTCCCGGCGGGGAAGTGATGTATCTGCCGGGCGCCTTCACCCCGGCCGGGCGGGCCGCGATCCGCGACCGGGTCGCGCCGCAGGACCGCATCGAAATCGCCAAGGAGGACGGCTGCCGGCTGGCGGCCAATGCGGTCTGCCTCGGCAAGACCCTGATCATGTCGGACTGCGGCGAGCCCCTGCGGGCCGAGCTCGAAGCGCGCGGCTACGACGTCGTCACCACGCCGCTGCGGTCGTTCCTGCGCAGCGGCGGCTCGGCCTTCTGCCTCACGCTGCGGCTCGACCGCCGGTCGGCCCCGGTCTGCGCCGCCTTCGATCGTGCCGAGGTGGCGTGACGCCGCCCGGGCTGCGTCACCGGCACGCAAATCTCCCCTGACAACCGCAGCGATTTTGATCTAAGCTCGAAGCAGCCACGGACGTGAAGCCGAACGGGTCGTCAACGGTCGATTGACGGCTGCAACAGAACCGGCGCCGTCCGCGCGGGAAACCCATGGAGGAATCTGCATCATGCCCAAGAGCAAGATGACGCGACGCCGTTTTCTGGCCACCACGGCCGCCTCGACGGCGGTCATTGCCATGCCCCATGTGCGCGGCGCGTACGCTGCCGGCAAGCTGGCGATGGGCTTCTGGGACCACTGGGTGCCCGGCGCCAACAACACGACCACGGCGCTCGTCAACGAGTGGGCGGCGAAGGAGAAGGTCGAGGTCTCGATCGACTACATCACCTCGCAGGGCAACAAGAACCTGCTGACGATCGCCGCCGAGGCGCAAGCGCGATCGGGGCACGACATTTTCGCCTTCCCGACCTGGGAGCCGCAGGCGCACGCCAAGAGCCTCGAGCCGGTCGACGACATCATGACGGAGCTGGTCAAGCAGAACGGCGCCGTGAACCCGACGGTCGACTATCTTGCGCGCGCCAACGGCCATTGGGTTGCGGTGCCGGCCACGGTCGGCAGCCAGATCAAGGGGCCGTGCTCGCGCATCGATCTGCTGAAACAGCATGCCGGCATCGATGTGGTCGCCATGTATCCCGCGGGCGGCCCGCCCAAGGCCGAGGCCTGGACGTTGGACGCCATGCTCAAGGCCGCGGAAGCGTGCCACAAGGCGGGCTATCCCTTCGGCATCGGGCTCGGCACGACCGAGGACAACACCGACACCGCCGGTGCGATCTTCCAATCCTTCGGTGCGAATTTGGTCGATGCCAAAGGCAACATCTCGGTCAAGTCCGACCGCGTGCGGCAGGCGCTCGAATACTACAAGAAGCTCGCGCAGTTCCTGCCGCCGGATGCCCCGGCGTGGGACAATGCGTCGAACAACAAGTACCTGATCGCCGGCAAAGGCTCGCTGATCATGAACCCGCCCAGCTCCTGGGCGGTGGCCAAGCGCGACGCCCCGCAGATCGCCGAGCAATTGTGGACCCACGGCATGCCGTCCGGACCGCAGGGCCGCTACGCGCCGTTCCTGCCCTACTTCTGGGGGGTGTGGAACTTCGGCAAGAACAAGTCGGCGGCCAAGAGCCTCCTGGTCCATCTGTCGCAGCGCTCATCGGCGGAGAAGATGGTGGCGGCGAGCGCCGGCTACGACCTGCCCTCGTTCGCCAGCTTCACCGATTTCAAGACCTGGGCCGAGGAAGGCCCGCCCAAGGGCACGCTCTACCACTACCCGAACCCGTACAATCACCAGACGCTCTCGGTCGCGGCCGCGCCGGCCCCGCCGCGCATCGCCCATCAAATCTATACCCAGGCGATCCAGACCAAGATGGTGGTGCGGTTCAAGCAAGGCGAGCCGCTCGACAAGACGCTGGCCTGGGCCGAAAGCGAAATCGAAGGCTTCATGCGGACCTGAGCTTGCGCTCGCAGCGCTGCCGCCCGCCCACGGGTCGGGCGGCAGTGCCGCCGCGCGGCAGCGGGCGCCTCCGCCGGGTGATGGCGCCCGCTGCCGCTGATCCAGGAGAGTGAGCTTTATGGTCGACGCGGCATTGGAAGCGCCTTCGATTGCCGGCGGTACCCGCCGGCGCTCCGCCTTCCGCAAGGCGATGGCGCGCAAATCGACCACTGCATTCCTGATGACGCTTCCGCTGATCCTGCTGGTCGTGCTCCTCGTTCTCTATCCCGCGTTCTATTCGGTCCATCTCGCCACCCTCAACAAGTCGATGGAGCGCTTCGTCGGCTTCGGGAATTTCCTGTTCCTGTTCAAGCGCGAGACCTTCTGGATGGTGGTGCAGCAGTCCTGCATCTTCGCCATCACCGCCGTCATCTTCAAAGCGCTCATCGGCTTCATCGTCGCCCATTTCGTGCACAACATTCCGAGCCGCGGGCAGCGCAAGTGGCGCGGCATGCTGCTGGTGCCCTGGGTCATTCCGCCGGCGATGAGCTGTCTTGCCTGGCTTTGGCTGTTCGATCCCTCCTACAGCGCGCTGAACTGGGTGCTGGCGCTGTTCGGAGTGGGGCCGGTGCCGTGGACCGGCGAGGCCTATTGGGCACGCTTTTCCGTCATCCTGGTCAATGTCTGGATCGGCGCGCCGTTCTTCATGATCATGTATCTGGCGGCGTTGAAATCGGTTCCCGAGCAGCTCTACGAGGCGGCCGCCATCGACGGCGCCAATTGGTGGCAGCGCATCTGGTACGTGACGCTGCCCATGATGCGCAACATCATGGCCATCACCGCGCTGTTTTCCCTGATCGTGACCTTCGCCAATTTCGACATCGTGCGCATCCTGACCGCGGGCGGCCCGATCGACCGCACGCACGTATTCGCCACCTGGGCGTTCTGGATCGGCATCCAAGGCAACGACATTCCGCTCGGCGCCAGCGTATCGCTGTTCATGGTGCCGATCCTGACCGTCGCCGCCGTGTTCATCCTGCGCGACATTCATCGGCGCGCGGGTGAAATGTCATGACCGCCGCCTCCATCACGAGCGCCGCACCTCCGGCGCGCAGACGCAAATACGGCAGCATGAGCCGGGATCGGCGCTGGGCGCTGCGCTGGTCCTATTTCTTCCTCACCCTGTTCGCGATCTTTTTCCTGATGCCGCCGGTCTACATGCTGATCACCTCGCTCAAGACCAGCGCGGAGATCTCGGCCGCGACCAATCCGTGGTGGGTCTACAATCCGACGCTCGGCAACTACATCGAGCTGCTGACCTCATCCCAGTACATCACCTTCTTCCGCAACTCGGCGCTCGTCTCGGTCATCGTGGTGTCCATCACCATGCTGATCAGCGTGCCGGCCGCCTTCGCGCTGTCGCGCATGCGGTTCTGGGGCTCGACCACGCTCGCGACCGGAGTCTTTCTCACCTATCTGGTCCCGGAAACGCTGCTGTTCATCCCGCTGTTCAAGATGTTCGCCCTGGTCAACGAGTACACGGGCATCCAGCTGATCAATCGCTGGTGGGTGCTGCTGCTGCTCTATCCGACGCTCACGGTGCCGTTCTGCACCTGGATCATGATCGGCTACTTCGCCTCGATCCCCAAGGAGCTCGACGAAGCGGCGCTGATGGACGGCGCCAACTACCGGCAGATCCTCATGCGCGTGTTCATACCGGTTGCGCTTCCCGGCCTCATCGCTGCGACCATCTTCGCGTTCACCGTCTCCTGGGCGCAGTTCCTCTATCCGCTCGCCTTCACCACCTCGGCCGACCAGCTGGTGCTGCCGGTCGGCATCATCACCTCGCTGATCAAGGGCGACGTGTTCAACTGGGGCCAGATCATGACCGGGGCGCTGCTCGGCGCCGCTCCCCCGCTGATCATCTATGCGTTCCTCATGGACTACTACATCGCCGGGCTCACCGCCGGCGCCACCAAGGGATAGCCATGGCCCAGGTCTCGCTGCGCAAGGTGGTCAAGCGCTTCGACGATACCGAGGCGGTGCGCGGCATCGATCTCGACATCGCGGACAAGGAATTCGTGGTGCTGGTGGGGCCATCCGGCTGCGGCAAGTCGACGACGCTGCGCATGATCGCAGGCCTCGAAGACATCAGCGCCGGCGAGATCGCGGTCGACGGCGAGGTCGTCAACGACGTGCCGCCGAAAGACCGCGACATGGCCATGGTGTTTCAGAACTACGCGCTCTACCCGCACATGACCGTGTACGAGAACATGTCGTTCGGCTTGCGATTGAAGCGCTATCCGAAGGACGAGATCACGCGCCGCGTGCAGGAGGCCGCCCGCATCCTCGACATCACGGAATTGCTCGACCGCAAGCCGCGCCAGCTTTCCGGCGGGCAGCGCCAGCGCGTGGCCATGGGCCGCGCGATCGTGCGCAACCCGAAAGTCTTTCTGTTCGACGAGCCCTTGTCGAATCTCGATGCCAAGCTGCGGGTGCAGATGCGTACCGAGATCAAGCGCGTGCACCAGAAGGTGCGTACCACCACCGTCTACGTCACCCATGACCAGGTCGAGGCGATGACGCTCGCCGACCGAGTGGTGGTGATGAACCGCGGCCGCATCGAGCAGATCGGGGCCCCGAACGATCTCTATCACGCCCCGATGACGCGGTTCGTCGCCGGCTTCATCGGCTCGCCGGCGATGAACTTTCTTCCGTGCCGGCTGGAAGAGGCGGACGGAGCGCTGCGCGTGCGGCTGAGCGACGATATCGTTCTGCCGGTACCGCAATCGCGCACCGGGCGCTACCGGCCGCACCTGGGACGCGATGGCGTGACCTTCGGGCTGCGCCCGGAGCATCTGACCGAAGCCAGGCCCAACGGCGAGAAGCAGCTCGGCTACATCGA
Source organism: uncultured Alphaproteobacteria bacterium (assembly GCA_963827585.1). Classification (GTDB taxonomy): domain Bacteria; phylum Pseudomonadota; class Alphaproteobacteria; order Rhizobiales; family Xanthobacteraceae; genus VAZQ01. The sequence goes on along the minus strand of CAWHCK010000059.1, from coordinate 137,797 downwards.
TGCGGTGATCGAGGTCAGCGAGCCGCTCGGCATGGAAACGCTGGTGTTCTTCCGCATCGGAGGGCTCGACGTGTGCGGGCGGGTGAGCCCCGATGCCGGCGCGCGCGAGGGCGTGCGCATGCGGCTCGCGGCGAGCCTCGACAACATGCACCTGATCGAGGATGCCAGCGGGCAGGTGCTGTGATGGCGTGTTACTCGACGATTGCAGCAGTTTCGCGCGACAGCTCCCGAAATCAGACAGATAATCCAGCCATCGGCGTTCGTCGAAGGACCTTCCGCTGTCGCAAGCGGCGCTATGGCGATCGGCTGGCAAACCGTCACATTGTCGATTGCGGGTCCTTAGATGAAAAGCCTAGTCGCTTCGGTCGCGCTGGTTGCACTGGCCGGCATTGCCGGCGCGCAGGTGCAAGATTATCCGGCGCGTACGGTCACGATCGTGGTGCCGTTCGCCGCCGGCGGGCCGGCTGACATCACTGGCCGCATCGTCGCGGAACAATTCTCCCGCGCGCTCGGGCAGCAGTTCCTGGTCGAGAATGTCGCCGGTGCCGGCGGCACCACCGGCACGACGCGCGCCGCGCGCGCCAATCCCGACGGCTATACGCTCGCTCTCGGTCACATGGGAACGCACGCGGCCGCGGTCGCGCTTTATCCCAACCTGGCCTACCAGCCGGACGCCGATTTCGATCCGATCGGACTTGTCGCCGAGCAGCCCGAGTTGCTGGCGGTGCGCAAGGATTTGCCGCCCAGCACGCTCAAGGATTTCGTCGCCTATGCCAAGGCCAACGAGAGCAAGCTCAACATGGCGCATGCCGGCATCGGCTCGGTGTCGCATGTCGGCTGCCTGCTGCTGAACACGGCGATCGGCATCAAGCCGACCATGGTGCCATTCACGGGCACGGGGCCAGCCATGAACGCGCTGATCGCCGGCCAGGTGGACTACGTGTGCGACCCGATTCTGGGTCCGCTGCCGCACGTGCGGGCGGGGACGGTCAAGGCGCTCGCCATCGCCTCGGGCAAACGCAATGCGCTGCTGCCGGACGTTCCCACCGCGGCAGAGGGCGGCCTGCCGCAGTTCAACGCTGCGCCGTTCTACGCCGTGTTCGCGCCCAAGGGCACGCCACAGCCGATCCTCGACCGCTTGGCCAACGCCCTGAATAGGGGCCTCAACGAGGATCTGGCGCGCAAGCGCCTACTAGAACTCGGAGCGGAAGTGCCCGAGCCGAACCGGCGCGGGCCGGAGCCTTTGGCGGCGCTGGTGAAGAGCGAGATCGCGCGTCTCACGCCGATCATCCGGGCCGCTAGCGCGAAGCAGGACCACTGACCGGCTCGCAGCAAATCCGATCGGCGGTTACTCGATTCATCCCTTGAAAGAGATGACAAGTCCTTCGGCAGCTCGAAGCATGTCGCGCCAGCGTTCGCTACCGCTGCGCCACTTCGCCCACGAGCGCCGCCACCCGCTCGCCGAACGCCTTGGTCCCGAGCGGCCCGCCGAGGTCGCGGGTGCGCCATTGCGGGCTGGCGACGGCGCGATCGAGGGCGTCCTCGATGGTCGCCGCGGCGCGCGCGAATCGATCCTCGCTCCTGCGCTCGCCGAGCCACTGCAGCAGCATCGCCGCCGAGCCGATAAGCGAGGCCGGGTTGGCGCGGTCCTGTCCGGCGATGTCGGGCGCCGAGCCGTGTTGCGCCTGCGCGAGCGCGTGCGCGGCGCCGGCATTGAGCGAGGCGGCGAGCCCGAGGCTGCCGCTGATCTCCGACGCCAGATCGGACAGGATATCGCCGAACATGTTGGTGGTGACGACCACGTCGAACGCGCTCGCGTCGCGCACCAGCAGCGCCGCCATCGCGTCCATGATCCGCTCTTCGTAGGCCACCGCCGGAAAGCCGGCCGCCACCGCGCGCACGCAGTCGAGAAAAAGTCCGTCCGAGACGCGCAGCACGTTGGCCTTGTGCACCGCCGTCACCTTCCGGCGGCGGCGCTCGGCGAGCGCAAAGGCCGCCTCCGCGATCCGGGTGGAACCCGCCCGCGTGATCTTGCGCACGGCGAGCGCGAGGTCGGCCGTGGGCATGAACTCGCCGGAACCGAGGAACATGGAACGGTCGGCGTAGAAGCCCTCGGTGTTCTCGCGGGCGATCACAAGATCGACGGGAGCGCCGCAACGCGGCGGAAAACCGCCGCGGCTGCGCGCCGGACGGATATTGGCAAACAGGTCGAGGCGCTTGCGCAGTTCCCCGGAGGGATTGAGGCCGCCCTGCGCGACCGGAGGATAATCGTTGTGCGATACCGGTCCGAGAATGACGCCGTCCGCCGCTCGGGCGGCCTCCACCGCCGCCTCGGGCAGCGTGGTGCCTTGCGCGTGCAAGGCCGCAAGCCCGATCGACACCGGCGCGAATGCAAGGCCGAGCTCGAAGATGCGATCGGCGGCGCGAAGAACCGCCATCGTCGCCGCGGTAATTTCCGGCCCGATGCCGTCGCCTTCCATCACGACGATGCGAACCGGCGCTGATGACGACGGGCTCACCGCTTCCTCCTTGCTAGAGCGTGATTGCTTTCGGTTGAGTCGCAATCACGCTCTAGCTTTTTGTTTGAGCATGATCTTTTCGGAAAACCGGCACCCACTTTTCCGGATCATGCTCTAGCCGTGAAGCCTAGCAAGTCCGCGACTGGTTGACGACCGATCGCCGGGATGAGCATCATGATGCCAAGAGCACTCCCGTCCCTCCCGTCAGCCGATTTGGTCTTTCATGCAAGAACGCAACGCCCAGGCAATGTCCGCCCACGATATCGCGGCTGCGCCCAGCGACCTTCTCAACCTGCATGAGATCGTCGCCAAGGCGCGGCAGAACCTGAACCAGAACGATTGGGACTATATCGTCGGGGGCGCCGAATCGGAGACCACGCTGCGGCGCAACCGCATGGCGCTCGACTCCATCGCCTTCCGGCCGCGGGTGCTGCGCGACGTCAGCAAGGTCGATGCCTCCGTCACCCAATTCGGGCGCAAGCTGCGCCTGCCGGTCGTGCTCGCTCCCGTCGGCTCGCTCGAAAGCTTTCATGCTGCCGGCGCCGAGTCGGTGGTGCGCGCAGTGGACAAGTTCGGCGCGGCCCACATGCTGAGCTCAGTGTGCGATCCCGGGCTCGAGGACCTCGCAGCGGCGGCGCCGGGCGCACTGCGCCTCTACCAGCTCTATGTGCGCGGCGACGAGGCCTGGGTCGACGATCACGTCGCGCGCGCCATCGACCACGGCTACGCCGGTTTCTGCCTGACCGTGGACACCGCCCATTACAGCCGGCGCGAACGCGACATTGCCAAGCGCTTCGTGACCGCCGGGCGGCGGCGGGTGCAGGGCCGCGCCTTCCAGGGCGGGCTCGATTGGCGCACGATCGAGCGCATCAAGGCCCGGTTCAAGATTCCGCTGGCGATCAAAGGCATCGCCACGGCCGAGGACGCCAAGGTCGCGCTCGAGCACGGCGTCGAGTGGATTTACGTGTCGAACCACGGCGGCCGCCAGCTCGATCACGGCCGCGGCTCCATGGACGTGCTGCCGGAGGTGGTGGAGGCCGTCGCCGGCCGCGCGAAAATCCTCGTCGACGGCGCGTTCTGCCGCGGCACCGATATCGTCAAGGCGATCGCGGCGGGCGCCGATCTGGTCGGCATCGGCCGCATGCAATGCTATGCGCTCGCAGCCGGCGGAGAGGCCGGCGTGGTGCGGCTGCTCGAGCTCCTGGAGGACGAGGTGCAGCGCTGTCTCGGGCTCCTCGGCGTCTCGACCTTCGCCGAGCTCGACCGGACCTATCTGCATCCCGCCACGCCCGCGAACGTGCCGCACGTGCTCAGCGCGTTTCCATTGCTCAAGATCGAGGACTATCGCTACTGAGGGCGTAGGATGGGTGGAGCCTTAAGGGCGTTTACGCCCGTCTTCGCGGGCTATGGCGATACCCATCATCGTTCGGCAAGCGCACGCTCGCGATTGATGGGTTTCGCTGGCGCTCAACCCATCCTACCGCCTAGAACGTCAAGCCGGTGCGAAACACGTCGGTCGCGTAAAAGTACAGCTCCGCATCGAGGCAGCGCTGGATGTTGCCGGCCTTGCGAAAGCCGTGCTGCTCGCCCGAAAACAGAAAATAGCCGACCGGGTTGCCCTTGCGCCGCAGCGCCTCGACCATGGCTTCGGCCTGGTTCGGCGGCACGACGGCGTCCTCTTCGCCCTGAAAGAAAATCACCGGCTTCGACAACCGATCCGCGTGATAGAGCGGCGAGCGCTCGCGATAACGCGCCGCCTCCTGCGGATAAGGCCCGATCAGCCAGTCGAGGTAGCGCGATTCGAACTTGTGGGTGTCGCGCGCGAGCGCGGCGACGTCGCTTACTCCGTAGTAGCTCGCTCCGCCCTGGAAGAAGTCGCGGAACGTCAGCGCCGCGAGAGTGGTATATCCTCCGGCGCTGCCGCCGCTGATCACGCAGCGCCTGCCGTCGACCAGCCCGCGCGCGGCCAAGAACCTGGCGCCCTCGACGCAGTCGTCGACATCGACCACGCCCCAGCTCAGGTGCAGACGATCGCGGTAGGCCCGCCCGAACCCGGTGCTGCCGCGGTAGTTCACGTCCAGCACCGCGATGCCGCGGCTGGTCCAATATTGAATCCCCAGATTGAGCGCGCTCGACGCCGCCGAGGTCGGGCCGCCGTGGCACTTGACCAAGAGCGGCGGCTTGTCCTGCGCAGCGGGCGCATGGTCGGGATTATGGGGCGGGTAGAACAGACCGAAGGCGGTTTCCCCGCCCGTGGTCGGGAACTCCACGCTCTCGACCTTGGTAAGATAATCCGCGACGCGCGGCTCCGCGCGGTCGAGAATCTCGGTTGCTTTTTTCAGCACGGAGCATCGACCGGAGCCGAGATCGAGTGCCACGATGCTGGCGGGATGGTCGGGTGCGCCGGCGCGAAACACCGCGCGGTCGCCGTCGGCCCGCAGCGAGCCGAATTCCGTGAATGGCGTGGCGAGCGCAGCCAGCGTTCCGGCTGCGAGGTCCAGCACCGCAAGTTGGCCGAGCCCTCCTCGAGAATAGGAACAGACGATGCGATCGGCGCCGGCGAAAGCGTAGGTCGATGCGCCCAGCGTCCATTGCGGCACCCCGAACTCCGCCGCCATCGGCGCCAGGGGCCTTGTGGTGCGCGTCGCAAGCTCGAAGCGATAGAGATTCCACCAGCCGGACCGATCGGACACGAACACGATCTGTGCGCCGTCGGGCGACCACTCCGGCTGAAAGATCGATTCCGCCATCCCGCCCGCGATCAGGTGCGGCTCGCCGACCGCGCCGTCCTCGGCGACTTCGGCGAGGTAAAGCGTCGTGCCGTTCCACGGCATGTTGGGATGATCCCACGCCAGCCAGAGGAGCCGCCTGCCGTCCGGCGACGGCCGCGGCGAAGCGTAGAAATCGTGTCCGCTGAGCAGGACGCGGCCGGGCTCGGCAGCCGAAGCGTCGAGCGCGACAGCAACAATGGTGTTGACGGGCTCGCCATCGACCGTGTGATCCTCGCGCACGCCGATCCAGCGGTTGCGGCGACCGTCGATCACGCCATCGGCGAACCGCCAGTCGCGCCCGGGCGCGGGCGGCGCGGGGGTCAGCGCCTGCGGCTCGGATGCGCCGCCCGCCTGCCGATACAGGCGGCCGTCGGCGAAATTGGAGAAATAGATGGTGCCGTCCACGACCGTCCATGAGCCGCCGCCATATTCGTGCACGCGCGTGCGCGCGTTGTAGGGCGGCGGAGTGATGTCGATCCGCTGCTCGTCTGCGTCGCCGCGGACCACGACATAGCGGCCCTGCTCCTGCGGGCGTCCTTCGAGCCAATAGATGTTGCCGCCGTCGAGCCGAACCTCCGACAGCGAAATGGATTGCGCGACGATCAGATCGGAGGTGATCGGCGATTTCCAGGAGCCGTACGGCGCCGTCTTGGTGGGCGACATGGCATGTTGTCCTTCCGACGGGATCGTATGGGCAGTCTCGCGTCGCCTACCAGTACCCCTACACCGACGCCGTAGTACGCTACGCCGGCACCGCTGCCTGGGACGGGCCGTAGGCGACCCTCGCGCACGCAGATAATTGACGTGGGCGAGCACCTCGCTGAACGCAAAGCCCATCTGATGCGGATCGTCGATGGCGCGGTGAAACACGACCGGTACCAGATCCGCCGCCGTGCACGGCGCCCGCCGGCAGGCGTCCTCGATCGCGAGGCAACGCACCTCATGGTGGGCGCAGAGTTCGTCGATCCGCGTGCGCAGGCCGACGAAGGGCAGGTTGTGCCCCGGCAGCACCAGCACGTCGTCCGGCATGTCGCGTTTCAGGCTCGCGAGCGAACGCAGGTAGATGCCGAGCGGATCGCCCTCCGGATCCATCGCCTGGACGCTGATATTGGGCGAGATCCTGGCCAGCACCTGGTCGGCGCAGATGAGCAGATTCTCGGCCGGGCAGAACAGCATCACCTGCTCGGGCGCGTGACCGCCGCCGGTCAAGACCTCGAACGTTCGCCCGCCGACCTGCAGCAATTCACCCGCGATCAGGCGCCGAAACGTGCGTGGCAGGCCGGAGATCATGCGCAGGTAACGATGGCCGCCGGTGAGCAGCCGCTCGGTGGTGTCGCCGTCCAGGCCATGCGAGCGATAGAAGCTGCGGTAAGGCTCGGCATTGAGCGCGCCCGGGTCGAGGTGGATGTTGAGGCTGACCAGATATTCGGTCTGGCTCATCAACAGCGGCAGGCCGAAGCGGTCGCTGAGCCATCCGGCGAGCCCCATGTGGTCGGGGTGATAATGCGTCACCAGAATGCGCGTCAGCGGTCGCCCACGCAGCGGCCCGTCGAGCAGCGCATCCCAGGCGGCGCGCGTCGTCGCGTCGTCGAGCCCGGTATCGAGCACCGCCCAGCCCGCACCGTCCTCGATCAGATAGACGTTGACGTGGTCGAGCCGGAACGGAAGCGCGAGGCGGACCCACAGGATGCCGGGCGCAACCTCGATCGCCGTTCCGGGCGCCGGCGGAGTCGGAAAAGGAAACGTCAGCGCGGTGGAATGAGTGTGATCAGACATGGCAACCGCTGTAGCCCGGATGGAGCGAAGCGCAATCCGGGGCGGTGTTCGACGTGGAGGGGCTTCGCCGACGGAGGGAACAATCCCGGATTTTCGTTACACTTCATCCGGCTACGATCATTCAATGCCAATACGGCGGATAGCCGGAGTTGCGGTCCTCGGCCTCGAGCAGGCGCAGCATCGCGGGCCATTCCAGCACTCCGTAGGGGCGGCGCGTCCCGGGTTGATAGAGATGCGCGGTGTGCGCCAGCACGTTCTGGCCCGGCATGGTGAGCTCTGTCCGCGCGGCCATGGCATCGACCTGCGAGCGGCACGACAATTCGAGCTGATACATGGTGTTGAACGCCTGCTGGATGGTCGCCCCGCAGGTGAGCAGGCCGTGGTTGCGCATGACCAGCGCATCGTGGGGCCCGAGATCGTTGACGATGCGCTCGCGCTCGTCGATGTCCACGGCCGGCCCCTCATAGTCGTGGTAGCCGATATGGCCGACGAAGCGGATCGAGGTCTGCGACAGGGGCAATAGCCCGCACGTCATCGCCGACACCGCGATGCCGGCACGGGTATGGGTGTGCAGCACGCAGGCGACGTCCGGCCGAGCCTTGTGGATCGCGCCATGGATCACATAGCCGGACTTGTTGATGCCGTAGTCGGTATCGGGCTTCCAGATGATCTCGCCTTCCACGTCGATCTTCACCAGGCTCGAGGCGGTAATTTCCTTGTACAGCATGCCGTAAAGGTTGATGAGCAGGTGGTCCTTGCTCCCCGGGATGCGCGCGGTGATGTGGTTGTAGATCAGGTCGGTCATTTCGTACTTGTCGACCAGGCGGTAGCAGGCGGCAAGGTCGACGCGCGCCTGCCATTCCTCGGCCGAGACCTGGCCGCGGATCGGCTTGAAGTCGGTCGTATAATTCATGGATAGTTTCCGTCGTTGCTCGATGCCAGGGTGTAGCCCGGCGGGCAGCATAGCGCCGGCCGATCGAGAAGGCCAAGACGACAAGGCCAAGACGACAAGGCCAAGAGGAAGGCAAAAGGGAGGGCGCGCCGTGACGATAGGCGACATCCTGCGCAACAACGTCAAGGACAAGCTGGCGCGAGACGAGGTGGTGGCGTCGATGACGGTACGGCTCGTGCGCACGATCGAGATCGCACGCATCGCCCGCACCGCCGGTTTCGACACGCTCTACGTCGACATCGAGCATTCGAGCTTCTCGCTCGAGACCTGCGGCCAGATCTGCATGGCCGCGCTCGAAGCCGGGATTGCGCCGTTCGTGCGGGTTCCCGCCAACACGCCGGACTATATTTGCCGCGTGCTCGAAGGCGGCGCGCTGGGCGTGATCGCCCCGCATGTCCGCTCTGCGGAGGAAGCCAAAGAGGTCGTGAGAGCGGCCAAGTTTTCGCCGCTGGGCGAGCGCTCGAATGCGAGCGGGCTCCCGCACCTGCATTTTCGCTCCTTTCCCGCCGCCGAGGCCTATGCCGCGCTCAATGACGCCACCATGGTCATCGTGCAGTTCGAAAGCGCGGCGGCGCTCGAAAAGACCGAGGAGATCGTGGCAGTCGACGGCGTCGATCTGGTGCTGGTCGGCCTCAACGACCTGCTGGCCGATTGGGGCATTCCCGGCGAGTACGACCACCCGCGCGTGCGCGAGGCCTATGCCAGGACCATCGCCGCCTGCCGCAAGCGCGGCAAGCATTGCGGCGTCGGCGGGCTCGCCACGCGTCCCGACCTGGTGGCCGAATTCGTGAAGATGGGCGCGCGCTACGTCTCGACCGGCACCGACCTCGCCTTCCTGCTGGGCGCCTGCACGGCGCGAGCGAAGCAGGTGCAGGAGATCAAGCTCTGATGTCGGCGCCGCAAGCGGTCACGGCCTCTCGCGTCTATGCGCAAGCCGGCGCCGCGGACGCGTTCGCTCGCCGGCTGCTGGTGGCGCATGGTGCGCCCGAAGCGGACGCGGCGGTCATTGCCGCCTGCCTGGTGAGCGCGGACTTGCGCGGCGTCGACACCCACGGGCTGTGCCGCCTGCCCGGCTATCTCGACCGCCTTCGCCGCGGCCTGATCAATCCGCGTCCCGTGCTTGCGCCCCAGCGGGTCACCCCGGTCGCGGCGGCGCTTGATGGAGAAAACGGTTTCGGCTTCGTGGTCGGCACGCGCGCCATGCACGAGGCCACCTCGATCGCGCGCGAGTTCGGCATCGGCGTGGTCTCGGTGCGTCGCAGCACGCATTTCGGCATGGCGGCCTCCTATGTGCTGCAGGCGCTCGAGGCGGGATTCATCTCGCTCGTCTTCAGCAATGCGTCCCCCGCCATGCCGCCCTGGGGCGCACGCAACGCGCTGCTCGGCACCAATCCCTTCGCGGCCGGTGCGCCGGCGGGCCGGCATCCGCCTTTCGTCCTCGACATGTCGCCGGCGGTGGCCGCGCGCGGAAAAATCCGTCGTGCCGAGCGACGGGGCGAGAACATCCCGTTGGGCTATGCCCTCGATGCCGAGGGGCGGCCGACCACGGATCCCAAAGCCGCCCTGAGCGGCGTCGTGCTGCCGATCGGCGATTACAAGGGTTCGGGGCTGTCCATGCTCATGGACATTCTCGGTGGCGTGATCTCGGGCGCGAATTATGGCGGAGATGTCGGCGACCAATACAAGACCTATGACCGCCCGCAGGACGTCGGCCACTTCTTCCTGGCGATGAAGCCCGACTTGTTCATTGCCGGGGAGACCTATCGCAACCGCATGGACACGTTGATCGAGCGCGTCCACGCCTCCCCGACGGCGGAAGGGATCGACGAGGTTCTCATGCCGGGCGAGCCCGAGCACCGTCATGAGCAAGAGCGACGCCGGTCCGGCATTCCCTACAGCGCCAACGAGGTCGCGGCGTTGCAGGATGAGGCCGCCAAGGCCGGCGTCGCAGCGCTTCCCGTGTCGATGGTCCCGCTCGGTTGATGAGAAAGGTATGCTCAGCCTCGATGGGTGGCGATGCCGGACATTCTGGCGCAGCGGCCGGCCAACATCGCGACGCCGGGACATGATATGCCAGTGGTGCCAAACGATGGTCGGACCGAGTATCTTCGTTCAAGCTGACGGTCCAGTGAAGATGAGCTCCCGGGAGGACGTGCGCATGCCGACATTGCATGGAACGCTGCTCAAGGCCGCCGGCCTGTTGCTGGCGCTCACGACGGCGGTCGCCGCTCAAGACTATCCGAACAAGCCGGTGCGGCTCATCATCCCGTTCCCGCCCGGCGGCAGCAATGACGTGGTCGGCCGCCTGATCGCCACGCATCTGAGCGAGCGGCTGGGCAAGCAGGTGGTGGTGGACAATCGCGGGGCCGGCGCCGGCGGCGTGGTCGGGTCCGAGGTTGCCGCCAACGCTCCGCGCGACGGCTATACGCTGCTGATCATCTCGCTCGCGCACGCGGTCAATCCGTGGCTCTACAAGCTCCCGTACGATCCGATCAAGTCGTTCACGCCGATCGCCATTCTGGCATCCGGTCCGAATGTGGTGGTGGTCAATCCCGAGCTGCCGGTGCACTCGGTGAAGGACCTGCTCGCGGCCGCCAAGGAGAAGCCGGGCCAGCTGCAATATGCTTCGGCGGGCGTCGGCAGCTTCCAGCATCTCGGAGGCGAGCTGTTCAAGCTCACGGCCGGTGTCAACCTCCTGCACGTACCGTTCAAGGGCGGCGGCCCGGCGATGATCGATGTCATCGGCGGCCATACCAAGGTGATGTTCAGCTCGCTGGTACAGACCACTCCGCATATCCGCTCGGGCAAGCTGCGCGCGCTCGGAACCGGCGGATTGACCCGCAACCCGGTTCTACCTGACGTGCCGACGGTCGCAGAAGCGGGCGTGCCCGGCTATGAGGCGGTCAACTGGTGGGGCGTCGTGGCGCCCGCGGGGACGCCGGCCGCCATCATCGAAAAGCTGCACAAGGAGATCACGGCGGTCCAGAATTCCGACGAGGTGAAGAAGCACTTCGCCACCGAGGGCGCGCAAGTCGTGCAGATGAGCTCGGCCGAGTTCGCAACCTTCATCGAGAGGGAAATGAAGAAATGGGAGCGCGTCGTGAAGGAGGGCGGCATCAAGGCGGAATAGCGGACTGAACTGGACCCGCTCCGGCATCTCCTGTCTCTTGTCATCGCCGGTCCGCGCCCGCTTCGGCCCGACCGGACAGAATTGTCGATGAGCCTCGAACTTCGCGCCAGCAAGGACGTCTGGGCCGGCCTGATGCTGATCGGCATCGGCGCCGCGGCCATGCTCATCGCCCGCAACTATCCGTTCGGCACGGCGTTGCGCATGGGCCCCGGCTATTTCCCAATCATTCTCGGCGCCCTGCTGATCGTGTTCGGGCTCGCGATCCTCGCCTACGGCCTGCGCAGCCGCGAAAAGATCGCGGGCTCGTGGTCGCTGCGCGGACTCATCGTCCTGCCGCTCTCGCTCGTTCTGTTCGGCGTGCTCATGGAACACGCCGGCTTCATACCGGCGATGATGGTCTTGATCTTCGGGTCGGCAACCGCCAGCACCGAATTCAAATTCGTGGAGATTCTGCTGTTCTCGATCGGCCTGACCGCGCTGTCCGTCGTCGTTTTCGTCTGGGGGCTTGGCCTTCCCTATCCGCTGATCCTGGGCATTGACTGAAGCGGTCATGGATCTCTTCAACAACCTGATCTTCGGCTTCGGCGTCGCGCTGTCGTGGCAGAACCTGCTTTACTGCGCTGTGGGCGTGACGGTCGGCACGCTCATCGGGGTGCTGCCGGGCATCGGGCCGCTCGGCACGATCGCGATCCTCCTGCCGATCACCTACGGCGTTCCGCCGGTCGGCGCGCTCATCATGCTGGCCGGCATCTATTACGGCGCACAATACGGCGGTTCCACCACGGCGATCCTGGTGAATTTGCCCGGCGAAACCGCGGCGGTCGTAACCTGCATGGACGGCTACCAGATGGCGCGGCAAGGCCGCGCCGGACCGGCGCTAGCGATCGCGGCCATCGGTTCGTTCTTCGCCGGCACCGTGGGGACGCTGCTGATCGCCCTGTTCGGTCCCCCGCTCGCCGAGATCGCGCTCAAGTTCGGCTCGCCGGAATATTTTTCGCTGATGCTGATGGGCCTCGTCGCCGCGGCGGTGCTGGCCCAGGGCGACATGGTGAAGTCGCTCGCGATGGTGGTGATCGGTCTTCTGCTCGGCATCGTCGGCAGCGACGTCAACACCGGCGTGCAGCGCTTCAGCTTCGGCGTCGCCGAACTCTCCGACGGCATCGGCTTCATCGTGGTCGCGGTCGGCGTGTTCGCCATGGGCGAGATCATCGCCAATCTCGGCGACCAGAAGGAGCGGCAGCTCTTCACCGCCAAGGTGACGAACCTGTTTCCTTCGAAGGAGGATTTGAAGCGCTCCATCGGGCCGATCCTGCGCGGCACCGGCATCGGCTCGTTCTTCGGCGTGCTGCCAGGCACCGGGCCGGCGATCGCCTCGTTCGCGTCCTACATGCTGGAGAAGAAGCTCGCCGCCGACCCCTCGCGCTTCGGCCGCGGCGCGATCGAGGGCGTCGCCGCGCCCGAAGCCGCCAACAACGCGGACGCGCAGTGCAAGTTCATCCCCATGCTCACGCTCGGCTTGCCCGCGAGCGGCGTGATGGCGCTGATGCTCGGCGCCCTCACGATCCAGGGCATCCAGCCCGGACCGGAGGTCATGAGCCAGCGCCCGGAACTGTTCTGGGGGCTGATCGCCAGCATGTGGATCGGCAACCTGTTGCTTGTAGTGCTCAACCTGCCGATGATCGGGCTGTGGGTGAAGCTTCTCCGCCTGCCCTATCGGCTCCTGTTCCCCGCCATCATGGCATTTTCGGCGATCGGCATTTACAGCGTGAACAACTCATCATTCGAGATCTATCTCACCGCGTTGTTCGGCATCTTCGGCTTCGTCTGCATGAAGCTCGGATTTCCACCGGCGCCGATGCTGCTCGGATACGTGCTGGGGCCGATGATGGAGGAGAATCTGAGGCGCTCGATGCTGATGTCGGGGGGCGACCCGACCGTGTTCCTGCGGCGGCCGATCAGCATCGCCTTTATCGTCGCGACCGTGGCGATCCTCATCGTGATGGTGCTGCCCGCGGTGCGGCAACGGCGGCAAGAGATAACCGACTGACACGGCGAGCCGTTCGCCCCTATGCGGCGCTCGGCGAGTCACTCCGGCTTCACGCCGGACTGCCTGATGATTTGTAGATACTTGTCGCTCTCCGCCTTCACGAAGGCGGCGAATTGGTCGACCGTGAGCGGAGAGACGTCGGCACCGTCGTCCCGCAGCTTCGCCCTGACATCCGGTTGGGTAATGACCTTGTTGATCTCGACGTTGAGCCGGGCGACCACGTCCTTCGGCGTCGCGCGCGGGGCGAACACGCCCTGCCACAGGCTGATGTCGAAATCGGGAAGCCCCGCGGCCTCGGCAACCGTCGGCACGTCGGGCGCCGCCGGCGAGCGCTTCGCGGGCGAAACCGCGATGAGCTTGAGCTTGCCGGCCTTCACCTGTGCCGCCGCGGCGGGAAAACCCGAAAAGAAGAAGTCGACGTGCGCACCCAGGAGGTCGTTCAACGCCGGCGCCGCGCCTTTGTAGGGCACATGCGTCATGTTGCTGCCGGTGCGAAGCCTGAGCAACTCGCCCGCGAAATGTCCCGGCGTTCCGGTCCCCGCCGATGCGAACGACAGCGTGCGGCTCGCCGAGGCCTTGAGCATGTCCGGCACCGTGGCATAGGGCGCGGTGCCGGGGATGACGAGCGCAAGCGGTACGATCGTTGCCAGCGCCACCGGCTGCAAATCCCGCTCCGGATCGTAAGTGAGCCCTCGGATCCAGTGCTGATTGATGGCCACTTCGGCGGGTTGGCCGACCAACAGGGTGTGTCCGTCGGGCGCGGCCGAGACGACGCTCTGGGCGCCGATCGATCCGCTCGCCCCCGCCCGGTTCTCTACCACCACTGTCTGGCCGAGCGCGGCCGCGAGCCGGTCCGAGATAAGCCGTGCGACGATGTCGCCGGTGCCGCCCGGCGCATAGGAGACGACGAGATGCACGGTCCGGCTCGGAAAGCTCTGCGCCCAAGCGGGTGGCGCAACGAGAGCAAGGCCGGCCGCCAGCATCGCGGCCGCGAGTGGAGATCGCCGAGGCATCTTCATGGGTACCTCCCCCGTCCGCGGGCGCGCCCTGCCATTCGATCATAGCCGCCTTCGACGCTCCCTGGCAGAGCCTAGGAGGGCGGCATCGACCGTTTCACGAGCGCGAGCACAAACGCGAGCGAGCCCATGGCTGCAATGACGAGGGCGAGCGGCAGCGCGCTCTGCCCGAGCATTTGCCCGACCAGGATGCCGATTGCGGACGCGGCGGCCTGCTGCAAGAATCCGAGCAGTGACGAGGCGGCGCCGGCCCGGTCGGGAAACGGCATGAGCGCGCCCGCCATCGATTGCGGCATGGCGAGGCCGAGACCACCGAGATAAAGCGCCATCGGCAGCGCCAAGGCGACCGGCGACGTCGCCCCCATCGCCACCGTGGCGACCATCGCGAGGCCTCCCGCGGCGAGGGCGGCCCCTCCGCACACGATGGTTCGGTCGATCCCGATCCGGACGACCAGCCTCGCCGCCAACAGCGTGCCGGCGCCATATCCCATCGTGGCGGCTGCAAAGAAGAGGCCGAAGACGAGCGGAGACAAGCCATAGAGGTCCTGCAGCACAAAGGATGAGCCCGAAATCCACGCGAACAGCCCGCCATAGGAGGCGGCCACGATCGCGAGATAGATGCGATAGCTGCGATGACGCATGAAACCGCCGTAGCTCTTGACGACGGACGACAGCGAGATCGGCTCGTCTGGCTTGCAATTCATCGTCTCCGGCAAGAGCCGCGTGACCAGCACGATCGCGCAGAGACCCAGCGCCGCCATGCCGAGGAAGCTTGCCTGCCAGCCGAACGTCGCTTGCAGAACACCGCCGAGCGAGGGCGCGACCACCGGGGCGAGCGCCGTGATCGAACCCATGCGGGCAAGCTCGCGGCCGGCGCGCACGCCGTGATAGAGGTCGCGGACGATGGCCCGCGCCAGCACGGGCGCGCCGGCCACGCCCAATGCCTGCAGGCAGCGCAAGGCCGTCAACATCTCGATCGACGTCGCGAACACGCAACCCAGGCAGATCGCAACGTAGAGCGCGAGCGCGGTGAGCAGCACCGGCTTGCGGCCGACATGATCGGAGACCGGCCCGTACACGATCTGCCCGATGGCGAAGCAGAGCAAATAGCCCGACAAGGTCAGCTGCACCTGCGGCACCGACGCGCCGAACACCCGCCCGAGTTCCGGCAGCGACGGGAGATAGAGGTCGACCGACATGGGACCGACCGCGGTCAGCAGCGCCAGCAATGCGGTCAGCGCCAAGGTATCGGGACGTAGCATCGCGCTCTGTTAAGCCAGCACGGCGCAAAAACCTATGGACGATGCGGAATGATCGCTCTGTTGCGCGCGCGGATCTGCGCGATGTTTGTGCAGCAGCATGCACGAATTATGAATGGTGGCAGCGCGATTCCGATGCGCTCGCGGCTGTATCGCCTTCGCTAAGGCTTCGGCGGACGAGCGAGAAAGCCCGCCATCGCCCTTGCGACCACGGGCATCGCCCTGCCGAGCGAGGAGGGAGCAGACCGAGCGCGCCGCTGGCGTGTATGCCTTTCTGGCGCAGATTCAATCGCCCTGCTGCTCTCCTTCGTCGGCGTCGCACCGAATATCGCTGCCAGAGCGCCGGCCAGTGTCTGGTGGCGGAACTTGAACCCGCTGCCATCCGCCTTGTCCGGCAATACGCGCTGGCCTCCGAGCAGAAGCTCGCGGGCAAGATCCCCAATAGCATGCGGAGCAAGGATGCGGGCAGTCGCATCAGCACCGGCCGATGCAGGGCACGTCCGAGCTCGCGCGCGAAGGTTGAATTCTTCACCGGCATCGGCGCGGTGCCGTTCACGGCGCCGGTCAACGCCGAGTTCACGATGATATGGGCAATGAGACGGATGAGGTCGTCGCGTTCGATCCACGACATCCATTGCTCCCCGCTTCCCATGGGACCGCCGAGACCGAACTCGAACGGCGCGAGCAGATTGCTCAGGATCCCACCTTCGGTGCCAAGCACGAGTCCGATGCGCAGCCGGACCACGCGGACCCCGAACGCTTCGGCTTTTCTCGCCGCGCCTTCCCAGGCCTCGCAGACGCGATGGCCGAAGCCGCGCTTGCCGCCGTCGAACTCGGTGAGCGACTCGTCGCCCCACGTGCCGTACCACCCGATAGAGGAGCCGCTGATCAGCACGGCGGGCGGGTGCCCAAGCCGGGCAATCAGGCGAACCACGTCGCGCGTCACGCGCAGGCGCGAGGCAAGAATCCGGCGGCGCTTCGTCCGTGTCCACAGCCCATTGGCGACCGGCTCGCCGGCGAAATTGATGATGGCGTCGATCTTGGTGTCGTCGGCAATTTGATCGAGGCGTGTGACCAGCCGGAACGGAGGCTGCAGCGTTGCCGCCTTGGCGGGGTCGCGCGCCAGCACGATGATCTCGTGGCCGGCATTCGCCAGCGCCTCGGTGAGCCGGCGGCCGATGAACCCGGTTGCGCCCGTCACCAGCACGCATTGCCGGCCTGGCAGCGCCCTGACCAGCTCGGCCGCGCTGCCCGGGACGAGCCACCGCGCCCGGCGCGCCGCGAAAAAGTCGCGCAGCCCGAACACGATCACTCCCATTGCCGCCAGCAAGGCCAGCACGCTGCCGATGCCGTACCAGGCGGGGACGATCGCGGTCCGCTGCTCTGCCCAGCCGACCAGAACGGGAACGAGCAGTGCGAGGATGGCGCCGTAATTGATCGCCAGCAGCGCGTGGGTGACGCGCTCACTCGCCGGCAGCTTTCGGCTCAGGTCCTCCTCGACGAAGTCGGCGAGCGTGATGATGATTTCCGCCGCCAGCACGGCGATCACGACCATTGCCCAGAAGCCGTTGAGTTCGAACAAGCCGAGCGCGAGGAAGAGCAGTGCGTAGGCGAGGTTGCGCGCGCCGTGGAGCTTGAGCTCGCGGTGCTGCGAGACCCGCCATGCCAGCCGCTCCGTCATCTCGTGATGGTAGACGATGTCGAACAGACCGAGCGCGAGTTGTACGGCGATCAAGGTCCAGAGCACTGGGGAGGTCATGGTTCAATCTCCCGGAACATGGCCATCTGGCGAATGAGCAGGCCGAAACGCGGATGAAAGATCTGCAGCGTGAAGCTGAACTTCCCGTCCGGAAGCTCGGCATGGGTGACGTAGAGCGTGCCGGGGGTGAGCCACGCCGGCAGGAACAAGCGCCGACCGAAAAGCTGGAGGAAGTAGTTCTTGCTGCGGAAGATCAACGCGCCGTCGCGGGCATAGACCGTCAGCGTCATGCCGACGCCGCGCCCGACGTATTCTTCGAGGCCCGTCGGACCGGCGAAGCGCTTGGACGAATGGATGACCTGCGGAAAGCCTTTTCGGCGCGCATAGAGCCGCGTCCAGATCTGGCCGCCCGTGGCCATGTCTTCCGTTACCGTCACCACGCTCGGGACATGGATGCTGGAGGCCGCTGCGCCCCGGATTCGAGCGTCGCGCGTCACCGGCAACGGCCCGCCGATGAGACGCGCGGCCTGAGCGAGCCACCACCCCGCCCGGCTCATCCACGATTCCAGGATTTCACCGGCGTAAACGATCGTTTGCCCGCTGGCGAGGCGCTTGCTGAAGCGGCGGCGGATCGCAAGCGGCAGCGAAGCCCAATCCTCTTCCGACATCAGCGCGCGGAAGCGGAGGTCACCTAGCTCGGCTCTCGGCCCAGGCCTTGGCTCGGCTTCCGGGCTTTCGAGCACTTCGAAGGCGACTGCGGGCGCACGCATCGGGCGCTCCTGGCGTGACTACTTCTGCTTGGCGAACGGGATGAGGCCGACGATGCGGGTGCCGAGACGGATGAGCGAGGCGAGCTTTGGTTTCGGCACCGTAAGCATTTGCACGTACCAACGATCCAGCGTTTCGACGAAGGCCAGCATGTCATTGAGCCGTTTGCGGACGACGGGATGCAGCTTGGGATCGCGCTCGGCGTCGGCCACGCAGGCCCTGAGCGTATCGACCGCCGGGTCGACTTCGCGCTCCTTGCGGATCGCGGCGATCCGCATGGCGATTTCCCAGACGTCGGTTTCGGCTTCGAAATGCTCGCGCCGGTCGCCCTTGACGGGCACGCGTCGGATCAGATTCCAAGCCATCAGTTGCCTGATCGAGGTGGAAACATTCGACCGCGCGAGGCCCAGCACCGCGGCGATGTCCTCGGCCGTGCGCGGACGTTCCGACAGATACAGCAGCGCATGAATCTGGCTGATCGAGCGGTTGACGCCCCACTGCCCGCCCATGTCGCCCCAATGCAGCACGAAGCGCTCGGCCGCTCCGGGAAGCTTTGCAGTCTTTTCTGTAATTTCTGTCATAACAGAAATATCGGAAAAGACGGAATGAAAGTCAAGTGGAAAAAGCGCGCAGGGGAAAACGCGGAGGGACTGCAGCGTTACCGGGGGATGGGCAAGGGGCGCACGCGGACCGGCACCTGACGTTCCCGCAGGCTCGACGCGTGCGCCGTGTCCACGCGGAAGCCGGCGGCGCGCAAGATACGCGCGCCCCCGTGAGGCGCCTTTGCTGGCCCTCGTGCCCGACGCCGCTTTGGCTCAGATATCGCCGGCGCGGCGGCGGCCGGACAAGCCGTAGCGGTGCAGGTCGGTGCCGTGCACGTCGAGCCACACCTTGGCGCGCTCGACATCCGGGTAGAGACGCTTCACCAACCGCCAGAATCGCAGCGAGTGATTGAGCTCCACGAGGTGCGAGACCTCGTGCGCGGCGAGGTAGTCGAGCACGTATGGCGGCGCCAGAATGAGGCGCCACGAGAACGACAATACGCCGGTGTTCGAGCACGAGCCCCAGCGGCTCGACTGGTCGCGCACGCAAACGCGCTTGATCACGACGCCGAGCCTGGCGGCGTAGCGCCGGCTCGCCCCCTCCAGATCGCGCTGCGCCTCGCGCTTGAGGAAGTCGCTGATGCGGCGGTCGACGTGCGGCGGCTCGCCCGCGACGCAAACGAGCCGTTGACCCGTCGCATCGGTCTCGGTCCAGACCGTGCCGCGCTCGCCGCGGCGATGCACGATGCGATGCGGCTCACCGCGCAGCGGCACCTCAACCCCGTGTCGGAAAGGCGCCGCCTCGGGCAGCCGTTTGAGCCGCGCCGCGATCCAGCCGCCGTGCTTCTGCGCGAACTCCTTCGCTTCCTTCACGCTGCCGCGCGGTGGCATGGTGAGAACCACCTCGCGCGACGCGGCGTCGATGCGCAACGTATAGCGCCGCGCCTGGCGATGACGGCGCAGGCGCACAAGGTAGATCGCCTTGTCGAAAACCACCTGCACGACCGAGGGCTCGCTCGGTCGGCGATAAAGCAAAGCGCGAAGCGACATGGACGCAATCCACCTACAACGAACCCCAGGACGAAATACTGCCATACTGGCAAGACGGCGCAGCAGGACGGGCAACAAATAAAGGCCCTTCCCCAATATCCTGGGCCTCACCCAATAGTCACCTACTATAGCTTGGGCCGAGCAAGATTTGAATCTTTATTCATAATTTCTTACCAGCGGCGGGCGGCCGGCTGCGCGCGGGTCACCCATTTACCACCCTCGCTCCGTCGATAAATTGTTAGTATAATGAGAGGCTTAGGATAAATCAGCGCGGCCGCCGCGATGACGAATCGCGCAAAAGCCCCGCCAGGACGCGGGTTGACGGCATTTTGGGGTGGAACCAATCCCGGCGCGGCCAGCGGGGGACGCCTATTCGGTGGCCACCTTGACCTGGGTGGTCGGCGGCGCAGATGCCGGGCTGTTGCTCGTTGCTGCCGCGCCGATCTTGGTCCTGATGACCCGCCGCGCAGCCGCGCGCGTCAAATGGGAATTGTTCGAAAGCACGAAGTCCGCAATGCGGGGCACGATCTCGGCACGAAAACGCGAACCGTTGAAGACGCCGTAGTGACCCACGGCGGGCTGCAACCAGTGCGCTTTGAGGTCGGAAGGGATGTTGACACACAGATCGTGCGCCGCCGCGGTCTGCCCGACGCCGGAAATGTCGTCGTTCTCACCCTCGACCGTGAGCAAGGCGACGCGGTGGATCTTGGCAGGATCGACGCGAACGCCGCGGTGGGTCATCCTGCCCTTGGGCAAATCGTGACGCACGAACACGGTCTCGACGGTCTGCAGGTAGAACTCGGCGGCGAGATCCATGACGGCAAGGTATTCGTCGTAGAATTCGCGATGCTTCTGCGCGGAATCGCCATCGGCGCGCACGAGGTGGAGGAACAGGTTGCGGTGCGCTTCGATGTGGCGATCGAGATTCATGCTGACAAAGCCGTGCAGCTGCAAGAAGCCCGGATAGACGTCGCGCAGAAACCCCGGATTTGGAAACGGTACCTTGGTGATGACGTTGCGCCGGAACCAGTCGATGCCGCGCTCCTCCGCAAGCGTATTCACCACCGTCGGGTTCACCCGGGTATCGATCGGGCCGCCCATCAGCACCATGGAATGGGGCACATAGGGGTCGTTGTCGGCCTCCATGCGGGCGACCGCGGCCAGGACCGGGACTGAAGGCTGACACACCGCAAGGATGTGCACGTCGCCGCCGAGGAAGTGCAGCATCGAGATCAAGTAGTCGATGTAGTCGTCGAGATCGAAGCGGCCCTCCGACACCGGCACCATTCTCGCATCGACCCACTCGGTGATGTAGACATCGTGATTGGGCAAGAAGCCCTCGACGGTGCCGCGCAGCAGCGTCGGGTAATGCCCCGACATCGGCGCGACGATGAGGATGCGCGGCTGCGGACGGCGCGGTGCGTGCTCGAAGGCGCGCTCGAAATGCAGGAGGCGGCAGAACGGTCGCTCCCAGAGCGCGGAGATATGCACCGGGACGCGCTCGCCGCCCACGACGGTCGAGGTGATGTTCCATTCCGGCTTACCGTAGCGCCGCGTCGAGCGCTCGATCAGCTCCATGGTCGCGGCCATGGTCTTGCCGAAGGCGGTATGGGATAGCGGATTGGCGGGATTGCGATAGAACAGCTGCCCGGCGTCGGCGAAAGCGCGCAACGGATTGAGCGCCGCCTGGCTCATCTCATAGAGCCAGTAGGCCGGCGCCGCATACATCGGGCCATTGTCGCCCACTGCGGCCGGCGCGCCGCCGAATTCACCAATAGCCATTGTCCCGGTCTCTAGCGGCTCGCTTTTGCTGCGCCGCAGCATATTGTCGTGTTTCCGTCATACAGTCAACATGAGTGCGCCCGCCGTCATCCACACCCACGTGCGGGACATAACGATTGCCGGGGGAGTGCAGCATTCGCGCCGCAGCAAAGCTGCCATGTGCGCCGCAACGGGAACTGCGAACACTCCGGTTCCCTATTCGCCGGACTGCAGCAGAGAGCCGACGCGGCGCGCGCTCGCGAGCAGCTGAAGGAAAGCAATGACCGCGGCAGCTAGATAGAGCGCATTGAGGGCGAATGCCTCGAGCATGAGATCGGCGCGGAACGTCTGATCCATGATCAGCGCGCGCATCCCTTCGAACACATAGGTGGGCGGCAGCGTCCAGGCGAGCACCTGCAGCCAATCCGGCAAGACGCTGACGGGATAGTAGACACAGGCGAGCGGCATGAGCACGAACATCAGCGTCCAGGCGAGCGATTCCGCACCCATGCCGTTGCGCAACAGCACGCCCGAGACCACGATGCCGACCGCCCAGCTCGTCAGGATGAGATTCAAGAAGAACGCCGCGAGCGCGAGGCCGAGGCCGTAGACGTTGAAACCGAAGAAGGCGATGGCAAGGAAGGTGACCGGTACCATGCCGATCGCAAGCCGGATGAGGCTCATGATCATCAGCGCGCAAACAAATTCGATCGGACGCAGCGGACTGATCATCAGGTTGCTCAAATTGCGCGACCACATCTCCTCGAGAAACGACACCGAGAAGCCGAGCTGTCCCCGAAACAGTACGTCCCACATCAGCACGGCGGCGATGAAAACGCCGCTGGCACGGGCGAAAAACCCGGAATGCTGGGCGATGTATAATTGCAGAAATCCCCACACGAAAAGCTGCACCGCCGGCCAATAGATGAGCTCCAGAAGCCGCGTCCAGGACGAGCGCAGGAGATAGAGATAGCGCAGCACCATGGCGCCGACGCGATGCGGCGCCAGGACCAGCGCGCCGGACGAAGCGATGCTCATTGCGCCGCCTCCCGCGCTTCGCCGCGCCCGCGCGCGACGTCGAGAAACACCTCCTCGAGCGTCTCGCGGCCGTAGCGGATGAGCAGGCGCTGCGGAGTGTCGTCGTCCTCGATGCGCCCGCGCTTCATGATGATGACGCGCTCGCACAGGCGCTCGACCTCGGCCATGTTGTGGGAGGCGAGCAGCACCGTCGCGCCGCGTTCCTTGCGAAAGCGCTCGAGATGGCCGCGCACCCAGTCGGCGGTGTCGGGGTCGAGCGAGGCGGTCGGCTCGTCGAGCAGAAGCACCTGCGGCGAATTGATCAGCGCCTTGGCAAGCGCGACGCGGGTCTTCTGCCCGGCCGAAAGCTTGCCCGTCGGCCGATCGAGAAACTCCACGAGGTCGAGCTCGTCCGCGAGCGCAGCGATGCGGCCCGGCAGATCCTTCACCGCATAGAGCCGGCCGAATACTTTGAGATTCTGCCGTACCGTCAGCCGATGCGGCATATCGATATATGGGCTCTCGAAATTCATCCGGTGCAGCACCTGGTAGCGCTGGCGCGGCATCTCGGCGCCGAGCACCTTCACCGTGCCCGAGGTGGGCATGACGAGGCCCATGACCATGGCGATGGTGGTGGTCTTGCCGGCGCCGTTGCCGCCCAGCAGACCGGTGACGGAGCCCGCCTCGAGCGCGAATGAGATGCCGTCGACCGCCCGCGTGGTCCGGTAGACCTTCACGAGCTGGTCGATGGCGATGGCGGGCTCGGCGGCTTTCGGCATGGCATGCACGGGGTACGGCAAAGCGCACATGTGGCGCGGCGAGCGACGCGAGGCAAGAGGCCACGGGAAGGGGGCGCCGTGCGGGCTCCTGCCCGCACGGCGGGGGCAATCGGCCACGGTTGAGGACGCAGGACGAAAGGGTAAATTGCCGGCATGACCGATCAACCGGCCGAGGAAGCCCACCGCACCGGCCGCAGCGTGCGTCTCGATACGCTCGTGCGGTTGCGCTGGCTTGCGGTGATCGGCCAGACCACCGCCGTGCTGGTGGTCTATCTCGGCCTCGACTACGAGCTGCCGATCTGGGCCTGTCTCGCGGTGATCGCGCTTTCGGCCTGGCTCAATATCGCGCTGCGCATTCGCTTCCCGATGACGCAGCGGCTCGAACCCGACCGGGCGGCGTGGCTGCTGGCCTTCGACATCGCCGAGCTGGCGGTGCTGCTGTTCTTTACCGGCGGCCTGCAGAACCCGTTCGCGTTCCTCTTTCTCGGGCCGGTTCTGATCTCGGCCACCGCGCTGCCGCCGCGCATGACATTGCTGCTGGGATGCTTCGCCATCGCCTGCGCCACCGTGCTGGTGTTCGTCCACGACCCCCTGCCGTGGGATACCGAGCCTCCGCTGGAATTGCCGGCGGTCTATGTGATGGGGGTCTGGCTTTCCATTCTGCTCTCGATCGCGTTCATCGGCCTGCATGCCTGGCAGATCACCGAGGAATCCCGCCAACTCTCGGACGCGCTCGCCGCCACCGAATTGGTGCTCGCGCGCGAACAGCACCTCTCGCAGCTCGACGGCCTGGCGGCGGCCGCCGCCCATGAATTGGGTACGCCGCTCGCCACCATCACGCTGATCGCCAAGGAGCTCCAACTCGCGATCGCGCCGGATTCCGAGCATGCCGACGACGTGCGGCTGCTGAACGAGCAGGCCAAACGCTGCCGGGCCATTCTGGCGAAACTCACCGAACTCTCGAGCGGCGACCCATTCGACCGCATGAAGTTGTCCACGCTGATCGAGGAGGTGGTTGCGCCGCATCGCAACTTCGGAGTTGCGATCAACGTCGCGCTGTCGGCCGGAGATGTCGCCGAACCGGTCGGCGGCCGCAATCCCGCAATCCTCTACGGCCTCGGTAATCTCCTCGAGAACGCCGTCGATTTCGCCCACGAGCGGGTCGAGGTCGCCGCCTCCTGGAACGGGCAAGACGTGGCCGTCACGATTACCGACGATGGCCCGGGCTTTGCCCCGGAGATCATGGACCGGATCGGCGAGCCCTATGTGACCAGCCGCCGCCGGGATCGCCAGGGCTCCGACGGCGCAGCGAGCGGGCTGGGGCTGGGGTTCTTCATCGCCAAGACCCTGTTGGAGCGCTCGGGCGCAACGCTCGACTTCGAGAACCGCGCGTTCCCGGACCGCGGGGCAATTGTCCGCGTGCACTGGGGCCGCAGCGATTTCGAGCGCCCGATGGCATTCGCATCGTGAACCGGGTGTCGGCTCATAACCCTTTGCGGTGCCGAACTTTTCTGCCGCGCGCCAGCCGCGGCGGCGGTTTCATTATCGATTATTCACTTGAGGTCTCCAGATCGCGTTTCTAGAGTATTTCCGCAATTTATGGGCGAATCGTCGCTGTCGCCGGTGCCGTCGGGCCTGCGAAGCGTTGTGGCGGCAAGCCACATTGTGGAGGCACATATGGCCACGGCCGATTACGTAGCGGCGGTGATGCCGAGCGATCGCTCGCTGCTGATCGTCGAGGATGACAAGTCGTTCCTGCAGCGGCTCGCGCGCGCCATGGAAGGCCGCGGCTTTACCGTGACCACGGCCGAGTCGGTCGCCGACGGCCTCGCCCAGCTCGAGACGATGTCGCCGGCCTTTGCCGTCGTGGACATGCGGCTCGAGGACGGCAACGGCCTCGACGTCATCTCGGCGCTCAAGCGCCGCCGTCCCGATGCCCGTGCCATCATCCTCACCGGCTACGGCAATATCGCAACCGCGGTAAACGCGGTGAAGCTTGGCGCGGTCGACTATCTCTCCAAGCCGGTCGATGCCGACGACGTGGTCGCAGCGCTGCTCGCGCTCGACGGCCGCAAGGCCGAGCCGCCGGAAAATCCCATGTCGGCTGATCGGGTCCGGTGGGAGCACATCCAGCGCATTTACGAGCTTTGCGGCCGCAACGTTTCGGAGACTGCTCGCCGCCTCAACATGCATCGCCGTACGCTGCAGCGTATCCTGGCCAAACGCGCGCCCAAGTAAGCGCCCGTTGCAAGTAGAGTTCGCCACTCATGACTGCAGATGGTTGCCGCGCGGCGGGTTATCAGTTGCCCGCGGCGCAACGATCGACCATCCCTCGCCCTGTTAATTGATTAAAGGATAGGCAGCATTTGCAGTGCAACCAAAATCGACCTTGAGCGTTACTGGTCCGGGAGGATCGGAGATTTCACGCATGTATCCGCATCAGGACGCTATTCCCAATCAGAACGCCATTTTCGAACGGCTGGAGACGACGAAAAAATTCGGTCTGCTGGCGGACTATTTGGTCAGCTGGTCGGGAGCTCGGGACGGCTGAGCCCAAAGTGACGGTCTGGGGCAGGGACGGCACGCCCGAGGACGTGGTCGAGCATTATGTGGCGCGGCTGCTCAAAGGGCTGGTGAACGATCGTCAGATCACCGTGGCGGTCGATTAAGCCATTCCGCTTCGCCGCCAGTCTGCCCTCACGGGCCCGGGCCATACAGCCCTTCCGGATCGGCCAGCGCGGACAGGCGCAGTGCTGCCGCACGCGCGCAAGCGAGCATCATGTTCTTGCGGGTGGCGGCCCGCAGCCGATGCTCCGGCGCCTCGCACAGGATAGCTCCGCCGAAAGCGTCGGCAACGATGAGCCCGGTGTCGGCCGGGAAAATATCGCGCGGCACGTCGAGCGTGGTGGCGAAAAAGAACCGGTCGCAATGCAGCCGGTAGTCGATCCATTTCTGATCGGCACGAAAATCCGCCAGCGACGACTTGATTTCGATGACCCAAACGTCGCCGTCGGTCCCGAGCGCCACGAGATCGGCGCGCCGGCCGGACGCCAGCGGCAATTCGCTCACCACCGAAAATCCCAACGAATGCAGGAGCCGCGTGGTGCCGCGCGCGACCGCGAGCGCGGTCGGCGATTGCCGCCCGTCGATGGGCAGAGCGGCCGCAAGCGAACTGGCGCCCATGGAATGAAGGAGCCCCGGCAAGGGCACGGCAGTTGATGAACGACGAAACCGGATATCACTCACGCTACACTCCCCAAGGTGACCGTCGTCAGCAATCAGAGGTCCAGATGTCCGCTCCGGTTTTCCGTTGCCTGACCTCTGGTGCTACCTACCCGGCCCCAACTCCATCAGCATGCGCGTGAGCAGGTAGAATCGGGGCACCATGCTTTCGACCTCGGCGTATTCGTCGAGCGAATGGGCGTTGCCGCCGACGAGGCCCAGTCCGTCGAGCGTGGGCTTGAACACGCCGGCGGAAAAGCTCGAAATCGGCGGCGCCGCCGGTTCCCTCGAGCGTCAGCGTCTTGCCCAGTTCGGCATAGATCGCCTGCGCGGTGGCGGCGAGCGCGCGCGTCTGCGCGCTCTGCGCCATGACCGGGAACAGGCGGGTCAGGCTGGTCGTGACTTCGGTCTCGGGAATGAGCTTGTTCTGCGCTGTCGTGGCCATCTCCCGTTCCACGCGATCGAATTCTTCCGAGCTCAGCACCCGCACGTCACCCTCGGCGAGCGCGTAGTCCGGAATGACGTTCTTGCGGTCGCCCGCCTTGAGCACCGTGAAATTGACGGTCGTACCCTTTTCACGGTCGCCGAGCTTGCCGAGCTGGAGGATCTGGTGCGCGAGCTCCATCGCGGCGTTGCGGCCGCTATCCGGCGCGACACCGGCATGCGCCGCCCTGCCCTTCACCTCCACCTTGATGGCGCCGGAGCCTTTGCGCCAGACCACCAGACCATCATTGGGTCGGCCGGATTCGAGGTTGAGGGTGACGTCATGCTCCTTCGCGAGCTTTTCGATCAAGAGCCGCGTGCCGAGCGAGCCGGTCTCCTCGTTGGTATTCAGCAGCAGGGTAATCCGAGCGTAGCTCTTGAAATTCAGGTCCTGCAGGATTTTCAGGACATACAGCGCCGAAATGATCCCGCCCTTGTTGTCCGACACGCCGGGGCCATGGGCGCGGCCGTCCTTGATGCGGAAGGGCCGCGTCGACGCCACTCCGCGCGCGAACACGGTGTCCATGTGGGCCATGAGGAAAATTCGACCCTTGCCCGTACCGCTGAAGCTGGCGACGATGTTGTCGCCCACGGCCGGCTTCGCCGAGAAGGTCTCGACCTTGGCGCCGAGCTTTTCGAGCTCCTCGGTCGCAATCGCGCCCACCTCTTTGAGACCCTGCTCGTCTCCCGTGCCGGAATCGATGTTGACAAGCCGCTCCCACAGCTTGAGCGCCTCCTCCTTGTACTGTTGTGCCTTCTCATAAACCTGCTTGTTCGGTTCGGCGCGAATGCGCTCGGGAGCGGCAGCCAGAGCGACGATCGCCACGGTGGCCGGCACGAGGATGCTGCGCACCCGGCGCCTCGCCGGAAACGAGATGGCCATCCGCTTCTCCAGCGCGCGCGAGGACCATGCCAAGCGCCAGCTCGCAGCCTACAATCTTGCGGGACGACGGGAAAGCGAGCTCGCCTCGCCGGCCCGACCAGTGGACACCGGCGACAGGGGCTCAAGCCGAGGCGGAACGCGTGGCTGGCGCCGATGCCGCGGCAGCGCGCTCGACGAACGCGGCGGCCAGTGCGTCCCGGCGCGGTGCAATGATGCCGCGCTCGGTGATGAGGCCGGTGACGAGGCGGGCCGGCGTCACGTCGAAGCCGTAGTTGGCGACGCCCGAGCCTTCGGGCACGATCCGCACGGTTTGGAGGCGGCCGTCGGCGGTGCGGCCGGTCATGGTCGTGACCTCGTCCGCGCTGCGCTGCTCGATCGGAATCTCCGCGATCCCGTCCGACACCGAAAAATCGATGGTGGGCGACGGCAGGCCCACATAGAACGGCACGCCGTTGTCCTTGGCCGCGAGCGCTTTGAGATAGGTGCCGATCTTGTTGCAGACGTCGCCGTTGGCAGTCACCCGGTCGGCTCCCACGATCACCATGTCGACCATGCCGTGCTGCATCAGGTGGCCACCGGTATTGTCCGGGATCACCGTGTGCGGCACGCTGTGCTGGCCGAGCTCCCAGGCGGTGAGCGCGGCGCCCTGGTTGCGCGGGCGCGTCTCGTCGACCCAGACATGGAGCGCCGCGCCGCGGTCGTACGCCACGTAGATCGGCGCCAGCGCGGTGCCGAAATCCACGGTCGCAAGCCAGCCGGCGTTACAGTGGGTGAGCACCTGCACCGGCTCGCCCGGCTTCTTCCGGGCGGCGAGCGCGGCGATCAGCTCGGCGCCATGGCGGCCGATCGCCTGGTTGATGGCGACGTCGTCGTCGCAAATCTCGGCCGCACGGCGATAGGCCGCGGCGATCCGCTCGTCCCGCGGACGGTTGCGCACCGCCGCCGCCATCTCCTCGAGCGCCCATTTGAGATTGATGGCGGTGGGACGCGTGGCAACGAGCGTTGCGACGGCGCGATCCAGCCCCTCATCGGAGGGGTCGGCGCGCAGCGCCAGACAGACCCCATAGGCCGCCGTTGCCCCGATCAACGGCGCGCCGCGCACCTGCATGGTCGCGATCGCGCGCGCGGCGTCGTCAAGCGTCGCCAGGCGGACGGTCGCGAAGCGATGCGGCAACTGGGTCTGATCGATCGCCCCGACCGACCACCCGTCCGGCTCGACCCAAATGGTGCGGGTGGGCTTGCCATCGACCTTCATGGGGCCAGACATAGCTACAATTCGATGAAAGGCAAAGCGCGGCTCGCCTCGCGTTCTCGCTCGCCCTCCCTCTCCCCGCCGGAGACAAGAGGTGATAGAGAGGCAAACGGGGGTGAGCCATGCCCATCGACTACGAAGCCGAATACAACAATCGCGCCCGCGTGCCCGAGCACCCGGAAATCTTCGCGCGCTGGGCGCGCGAAGCCGAAGACTACCGTGCCGAAGCGATGAAGGAGCGGCGCGCCGAGCTCGGACTGAGCTACGGCGAGTCGCTGCGGCAGTTCATCGACCTGTTTTCGCCCCGGCCCGGGGTGACTGCGCCGCTGGCGCTGTTCATCCATGGCGGCTACTGGCGCTCGCTCGATCCCTCGCTGTTCAGCCAGATGGCGCGCGGGCTCAATTCCCATGGCGTGGCGGTAGCGGTCGTCGGCTACGATCTCTGCCCGGAGGTGACCATCGCCGAGATCATCGAGCAGATCCGGCACGCATGCCTGTTCATGTGGCTGCGCACCGGCCGGCGCATGATGGTCTATGGCCATTCCGCCGGCGGGCATCTCGCCGGCTGCGATGGTGGCGACGGACTGGCAGGCGCGCTATCCCAAGGCGCCGGCCGACCTCGTGCCTGCGGCCTACGCGATCTCCGGCGTGTTCGATCTTGCGCCGCTCGCTCACGTCACGATGGCGCAGGATCTGCGTCTCGACGAGGCCGAGGCCCGCCGCGTCTCCCCGCTGTTCTGGCCGGCGCCAAGGGGCCGCGTGTTCGATGCCGTGGTCGGGGGTCTGGAATTGAGCGAATTCCTGCGCCAGAGCCGCGTCATTGCCGAAGCCTGGGGCAAGGACGGCACCGACACTCGTTACGAGGCCGTCGCCGGCACCAACCATTTCACCGTGATCGATGCGCTGCCCGATCCGCAAAACGCCATGGTGGGTCGCGTGGCCCAGCTCGCCCGGCAGGTTCCAAGCCAATAGCGCCGGGCCAGGACGAGCTTATTGCTGGGAGCATGATCTTTTCCGAAAACCGGTACCCACTTTTCGGGATCATGCTCTAGAAAAACGCCTGGATCCCGGTCTGAGCGCGGCCGAGGATCAGCGCGTGAATGTCGTGCGTACCCTCGTAGGTGTTGACGGTCTCGAGGTTGCACAGCACGCGCATCACGTGGAACTCGTCGGCGATGCCGTTGCCGCCGTGCATGTCGCGCGCGAGGCGCGCGATCTCCAGCGCCTTGCCGCAATTGTTGCGCTTGAGCAGCGACACCGCGGGCGGCGCGGCGCGGCCTTCTTCGAGCAGCCGCCCGAGGCGCAGCGTTGCGTGCAGCCCGAGCGTGATCTCGGTCTGCATGTCGGCGAGCTTCTTCTGAATGAGCTGGTTGGCGGCAAGGGGCCGGCCGAACTGCTTGCGGTCGAGCACGTATTGGCGTGCCCGATGCCAGCAGAACTCGGCGGCTCCCAACGCACCCCAGGCGATGCCTGCGCGCGCCACGTTGAGGCAGCCGAAGGGACCCGCCAGGCCCTTGACGTTCGGCAGCAGGTTCTCCTCCGGCACGAAGGCATCCTCGAGCACGACTTCGCCGGTGATCGAGGTGCGCAACGAAAGCTTGCCTTCGATCTTCGGGGTGGAGAAGCCCTTGGTGCCGCGCTCGATCAGGAACCCGCGGATGGCGCCGTCGAGCTTGGCCCATACCAAGGCGAGATCGGCGACCGGCGAGTTGGTGATCCACATCTTGGTGCCGGCGAGCCTGAAGCCGCCGGGCGCCTTCTCCGCGCGCGTCGCCATCGAGCCCGGGTCGGAGCCGTGATCGGGCTCGGTGAGGCCGAAGCAGCCGACGATCTCGCCGGTCGCGAGCTTCGGCAGATACTTCTTGCGCTGGGCCTCGCTGCCGTAGGCGAAGATCGGGTGCATGACGAGCGAGGACTGCACCGACATGGCCGAGCGGTAGCCGGAATCGACCCGCTCGATCTCGCGCGTGATCAGCCCATAGGCGACGTAGCCGAGCCCGGCGCCGCCATACTCTTCCGGGATCGTGGGTCCGAGCAGGCCGAGCGCGCCCATCTCGGAGATGGTTGCGCGGTCGAAGCGCTCCTCGCGGTAGTCCAGGAGCACGCGCGGGAACAGCTTGTCCTGCGCATAGCCGCGCGCCGTGTCGCGCACCATGCGCTCTTCTTCCGTGAGCTCGCTCTCGAGGTCGAGCGGGTCCTCCCAGTTGAAGGCGACGTCCTTGACTTGCGGCGGAGACCGATGCTCGCGCTTCTCGGCGGTCTGCGACATGGCACTCTCCCGGGGCTGGCCTCGAGCATGTCCGGTGTTGCTGGACATCGTACGGGCCCTGGCGTCGACCCCTTCATGCCCACGTTCAACTGCGGGATTCAAGGGGTCTGCCGACGTCGAGCCGAGCTCAGCAGCCGATGGTTCGAAGGTGTTCCATTGCCCCTGCATCAACCCCGCTGCTCCCGCCGCCAGACCATGGCAAAGCTTACGGGATGATTGCGGTAAACGGCCCATTTCGGCTTGGCTGCAATCCAGGCATCGTCGATCACGCCCTGCACCATCTCGATCAGGTGAAATCCGCAAGCGTGCGCGGCTGCGACATGGCTGCTCATGAGATGTACATGGCTCTCGATCGCGACGGACTGACCGGGCGCTCGATCGAAATGGGTTATGATCCCCATCATCAGAAAATGCGGATGGTAGCCGACGATCACGAATTGACCACATGCAGCCGCGAGCCGGCCGGCTTCTCGATACAAAGGCTCCGGCTCCCGGAGGTGCTCGTCACCAAGCACTTCGGTCACGAGATCGTAGCGGCCGGGCTCGAGACCTGTATCCGTCATGTCCCGCAACTACCAGCCGGTCGTAGGCATTCGTTGCGCGTGCCCGCTGCAGCATTGCTTCGGTGAAGTCGACGCCGTCGAGATTTGCGACCCCGGCCTGCCTGAGCCATCGTCCGGTCCGCCCGGTGCCGCAGGCCAGATCCACCGCGCGCCGGACACCGCGCCAGTCGACCTGCCGAAGGCGCTCCAGCAGGCGAATGTCCATCAAGTCGACGACGGTCGCTTCATAGGTCTCGGCCCACTCCCGGTATCCGTCCTGGACCGTCAAGGTGGGATAGTGGCGCGTGTCGAAAGGGGCGAACTCCATCGGTTTGCTTTCGTGATCATGATCGGATTTAGCGCACAGCAATCCGAGCGACTGCGGCGGAATGACGTTCGATGAGGCAGCGAAGCCGGATCGGGCATCACTGCGCGATCTGAATGTTCTTGTCCTTGATCAGGCGGCCCCACTTGCCCATGTCCCCGGCGAGGATTGCGCGCATCTCCTCACTCGCTCCGCTCCTGATCTCCATGCTCAACGCCTCGAGCTTCGCCTTGACGTCGGCGGCAGAGAGCGCCTGCTTGATGCCGGCCTCGATCTTGTCGAGGGTCGTCTTGGGCGTGCCGGCCGGCGCAAAGGCGCCGATCCATGTGGATACGTCATACCCGGGCACGCCCGATTCATCGATCGTCGGCACGTCGGGCAGGCGCGGCACGCGCTTCGCCGTCGTCACCGCCAAGGTGCGCAGCTTGCCCGATTGCATCCCGGCATTGGCGGTGGCGAGATCGGCGAAAATCATTTGCGTCTCGCCGGACATGACGGCGACCACCGCCGGGGCGCCGCCGCGGAACGGGATGCTGGCGATATCGACGCCGGCCATGGCCTTGAACAGCTCCAGCGCCAACAGCGTCGCGGTGCCGCCGGTGGCATGATTGAGCTTGCCCGGATTGGCCTTGGCGAGCGCGATCAACTCTTGGACAGATTTGGCCGGCACGGTCTCGTTGAGGAGCAGCACTTCGGGGATAGAGGTCAGCAAGGCGACCGGCTCGAAGTCGCGCTGCGAATGGTAGGCCAGATTCGGATAGACCAGCGGGTTCATGGCCATGGTGCCATCGTGCGCCACCAACAGCGTGTAACCGTCGGGTGCTGACTTCGCCGCCGCTTCCGCGCCGATGGCCATGCCCGCGCCGGGGCGGTTCTCGATCACCACCGGCTTGCCCCAGAGGTCGGCGAGTTTGCCCGCCACCACCCGCGCGGTGGTGTCGATCGAGCCGCCCGGCGCAGTCGGCACGATGATGCGCACCGTGCGGTCGGGAAAGGATTGCGCGCGCGCGTCCGTCGGCGCGCCGAGGGTCGCGCACACCACCGTCAGCAGGCCGCACGCCGCGGCGGCGATTGCACGTTGCTTGGTCATGAAGTCCCCTCCCTCGCGCGGGCCCCTCCCGCATTGCCGCGCGGGGGGCGATCGGCTATTGACGTCTTTTTAGCGCGCCCGTAGCTCAGCTGGATAGAGCGCTGCCCTCCGAAGGCAGAGGTCACAAGTTCGAATCTTGTCGGGCGCGCCAGATTTCAAACACTTGCTGACAGGGAAGACGGGCCGGCGCCGATCGAGCGAACCGTCTTGATGACCCTAAGAGCGTTTCAAAAAAGGCTTCGCTGGGCACTGCCGGATCAGACACCTCATGTCCGGCTGCCTTGAGAAACTCCCCCATCCGCTGGCGTGCATAGAACATGCGCGTCTTGACGGTGCTCGCGGGCACGCCGACGATCTTGGCAACTTCGCCGACCGATTTCTCATGGTAGTACACCAAATCGATGACTTCTCGCTGGACCGCCGAAAGCTGCGACAAGCACCTTCGAATGACCTCGCTCCGATTCCTCTTGTCGACTGAAATCTCCGGATCGTCCGCGGGGTCCTCTATTTCAATCGTCTCGCCGTCCAATTGCTTGTGGGAATGACGCTGGAGCGCCGAAAGGCTCTTGTTGCGTGCGATCGCCAACAGCCACGTGGAAACCTGAGCCTTTGCCTTGAACCCGTCAGCTCGCCGCCAAACATCGAGGAAGACGTCGCTGACGACGTCTTCGGCCAAGGTTGCATCGCCGGTGACGCGGAGAGCGAAGCGGTAAACCCGCACGTGATGCCGCCCGTAGAGCAACGCCATCGCGTGGCGGTCGCGCCGACCGATCGCCTCGATCAAGGCTTCGTCCGACGCATCCGTACCGGGAGGATGCACCTCGTGTCCCTTCCGCGCAGCGATTGCTTCGAGGGCAAATCCGTTCGCCAGTGCGGAAGAGTCCCGGCACTGTGCCGCCGCACGGCTGACGACCTGCGATGGGGCGCGCCCCGCTTGCGGCCGGCACTCCGAAGCGTCGGTGGTGATCACGATGCCCTCGCTTGCCCTTGGAACGCTGCGGCGGCAACCCTGCAGCGACCGAAGTAGCACCTGTGATCGCAATAGGAGAGGCGCGTTGTAAGCTCTCGCAGGTAGCTCGCCCCGATCGGCTCAC
Source organism: uncultured Alphaproteobacteria bacterium (assembly GCA_963827585.1). Lineage (GTDB taxonomy): Bacteria > Pseudomonadota > Alphaproteobacteria > Rhizobiales > Xanthobacteraceae > VAZQ01. The sequence continues at coordinate 103,551 of CAWHCK010000059.1, read as the reverse complement.
AGCACAACGCACAGAAAGACTGCGGGCGGGGTGTTCTGCCATTCACCAGGACGAATTTCATATGCCGCCTCCCAACGAGAAGCAGAACACGGTGTCAGCTGCGTAGGAACTGTTCGGTGGTGGAGCGCAGAGGTGGTTTCTGCCGTCCGGATTGTCCCGATTGCGCTCTACCTTCTGTGGAGGAATCAGAATGTACTTCCCGTCCTCCCGGCGCCTCGCGTACACGCTGCCGCCGACGTACTTGATTTCAGTCGGGTAGCAATCCGCTTTGTTGCAGCAACTGCTGGTGGGATTATCCGGCATGTACCATGTCGAATAGAACTTTTCGTGCAGAGCTTCATCCTGCGGGGGATGACGATGCTGCGCCGCCGCAGTGGAGGCAACAAAGACGAGCCCGACGGTGAGACATGCCCAGCCCATACGCCCTCTTTCTCGAGAACGGCGATCGCTCGGCCCGGCGTCAGCGGTGCAATGGAACCGACTTCGTCCGCCCGGCATGCCGTGTCGATTGTTCCGGCCGATACGGCGCCAACGGCAAAAGGTTACCGTCGATAAGACTAGCCACCACATGAGCGTCACCCACCTGTCCGATGGCGCGACGATCTCATGGTTGGTCAAGCACTTCTTGGATGGAATTGCCCCGACTGGAATGCTTTTGCTGTTCTCGTGTGGGAACCGCTTGCTCCGGCCGCGTGTTCCCGCTGCTTGATGACCGGTCGGGCTCCTCGCGAATGACGTTCCAGACCCACGACGGCGTGCTGATCGCAATGAATCACCGCCGGGGAATGACCTCGCCGATGGCACCGACATCGTGCGCCGAGAAGAACAGCCGGCCATCGTCGGTGGCGATGATCGCACGGGCGCCACACATCGAACCCGGGATCGGGTATTCGCCGACGACCGTGCCGTCCGATTTCATGCGGCCGATCTTGTTGGCGAAGTTCTCGGTGAACCACAGATCGCCATCGGGCGCGACCGTGACGCCGCGCAGCGACGCGGCGGGCGTTTTCACCGGGAATTCGGTGACGCGGCCTTGCCGGTCGATACGGCCGAGGCCGTTGGCCTTGGTCTGCACGAACCAAATGTTGCCGTCGGGATGGGTCACCATCGCGCGCGGTTCGGAGTGCGGTGTCGGGATCTTGTACTCCGTCACCTTGCCCTCGACCGTCATGCGGCCGATCTGCCCCGCCTCGTACTCGCTGAACCACAACTCGCCGTCGCGCACGACGATCGAGAGCGGCCGGCAGCCGGGAGTGAGGCCATCGGAAAATTCGGCGACCACGCCGCCGGGCGTGATGCGGCCGATCCGGCTGAGCGATGCTTCCGAGAACCACAGATTGCCGTCCGGCCCGAGCATGATGCCGTCGGGTCCCGCGCCCGCGGTCGGCAACGGAAACTCGGTGATCACGCCGGAGAGCGAAATGCGGCCGATCCGGTTGCCGGCGTTCTCGCAGAACCAGAGGTGATCATCGGGGCCCGGGATGATGCCGATGGGCCGCGCATGGGGCGTCGGTGTCGGGTATTCGACGAAAGCGCCGCTGTCAGGATCAAGCCGCCCGATCTTCGAGGCGCCGCTTTCGCAGAACCAAAGGTGTCGGTCCGCACCGACCACGATGATGTAGGGCTTGCTGTCCGGGCTCGGAATCGGATGCAGGATGATCTCGACGTCGCCAGCCACGAGGCGACGCTTGTTCGCAATTGCCATGGGCAGCCCCAACATTGAACGCCGCACCACCATTATACGGGCGGGGCCCGGGCTGCAAAATGGCAACTCGGTTATCGCCGCTGAGGCGACTGCTGTCCGCTTCGCAATGCACGGTCGCCATCCCTTGCAATCACCAAATCGGCTGGCCGGTCATGCCGTCCGGGCATGCCGGTCGGACGCTTGGCCATGGCATAACGTCGCTGACGCGCGCTGAGGTTGCTCGCCGGCAATCCACCGACCCGGGAACGATGGCGTGAGCGAAGCAAGCAGCCCCGATCTGGTGGTACCGGCGCAGCCGGCGCGGCGCGAACACGTCCCGCTCGGCATTCTCTACATGGTCGGCGCCACGATCATGTTCGCAGGCTCGAGCGCGGTCTCGAAATGGCTGGTCGCGAGCTATCCGGTGGGCGAGGTGCTGTTCACGCGGACGGCGGTATCGCTCGTCGCCTGCGCCCTCTTCATCATGCCGCAGACGGGGCTTGCCGTGTTTCGGACGCATCGCCTCGGCCACCACGTGATGCGCTCGGTCTCGCAGGGCTTCTCGCAGACCTTTCTGCTGATCGCATTCAGCCTGATGCCGCTCGCGAGCGCGATCGCCATCAACTTCTCCGCACCGCTATTCGCGATCCTGGTTTCGGCGCTGCTGCTCAAGGAGGCGGTGGGCTTGGCCCGCTGGGCGGCGCTGCTCGTGGGCTTTTGCGGCGTGCTGATCGTCACCCAGCCCGGGGCGGAGACGTTCCAGATCGGTGCGCTCTTCGCCTTGGCAAATGCCGTCCTTTACGGCTCGGTCACCGCCGCCGTACGCGGCATGACCGCAACCGAATTGGCGGGAACGCTGACGCTCTATCAGCTGACGCTGCTCACGGCGTTGTTCACACTGTTCCTGCCCTTGGGATGGATCTCGCCCACGCCGGTCGATGCCGGATGGATCGTGTTCAATGGCGTCTCGAACGCGGTGGGGCAATACTGGTGGACGCGCGCGCTCCACCTGGCACCGGCTTCGGCGGTCGCTCCTTTCTATTATCTCTCGCTCATTTGGGCGAGCATTCTGGGCTTTGCGATCTGGGGCGACGTGCCGACCATTGCACTGGTGACCGGTTCCGTCGTCGTTGTTGCGTCCGGCTTGTTCCTGATATGGCGCGAGAGCAACGCCCGGCAGGCAATCGCGGCGAGCGAGTGAACGCCTGCCGAATGCGGCGAGATACTCCCGATCTCGAACCCGCCGACTGCAACCAAGGCATGTGCGGATTGCTCGAAGCACGAGAATAAAGATTTCGTAAAATTCTGCGACCTTATGCCGCCTGTCCACGGCGGTCATCCCGCTTCACCCTCGATGCGCGACGGTCGCCCACGATCCCAGCGTAGGGCAGACGAAATCAATGGCAGCGGCAACAGGTTAGAACGACACGCGTCGCGCGCCGCAGGGGGGCGGACCAGTGGCATATCAATGGGCTGATTGTGAACGTGCGTTCATCGCCGCACGCTATGACCGCATTGCTGGGCTGATCGGTTTTATCGATTGGTTATTCTTCGTTCCCCCCTATTTCCGCAGCCGCGCGGCTTTGCGCCTGGCGCTGCAGCCGGGAGATCGCGTGCTCGAAATCGGGTGCGGCACCGGGCGCAATTTCCCATACCTGCGCGCGGCGGTCGGGCCGCGCGGGCGGGTCTATGGCGTGGACCTGTCGGCCGGCATGCTGGCGAGAGCGAGAGCGCTGTGCAAACAGAAGCAATGGAGCAATGTCGAGCTGGTGCAGGATGACGCCGCCGAATATGTCGCGCCCGAGCCCCTCGACGGCGTCCTGTTCGGCCTCTCCTACAACACCATGCCGCATCACCTGACGGTGCTGCGCCACGCATTGAAACAGCTGCGTCCCGGCGGACGCATCGTCATCATGGACGGCAAGGTGCCGACGGGTGCCGGCGGCAAGCTGGCGCTGCCCTTCGGCCTTTGGTTGATGAAGCACACCATGCTCGGAAATCCGCTCATCCAGCCATGGAAGGATCTCGCTGCGGTGGTCGACGACTTCGAGATGGAGCAGTTCCTGTTCGGCTCCTGGTATGTTTGCTGGGGAACGAAATCCGCGGGCTCGCAGCTGAGCGAGCTTCCGTGCGCGGCCGAGCAGTTGATCGCGGCCGAGTGACGATGCGCGGCTGATCGCGTCGGCCCCTGCGCCGGCACCTCCTCGCGACATGGTCGGCGTGCCACGGCGCCGATTGGCAACGGGCTTGCACCGCGGACAGTCTACGCAGTCTGCGCAAGCTTGACTGCCTTGCGCGAATGGTTCGAGGATGTGGCGAGCATCCCTGTGCCTACCTGGCAGGACTCGAGATTTGGCATGAAACGCGTTGCCGCGTCGCTTTGCGTGTGCTGGGCCGCTTTTTGCGGGACCGAATCCAACGTCGCTCCCCTCGCCTTCGGCATGACGCCCGACCAGGCCTCGATGGCGCTCGGCGTGCCGCTCGTCTACCATTCCGGGCGGCAGGGCTCGCAAGTCTATGTCGCCTACGGCTCGCCGGGCATTCCTGGCTTCTACCCGGTCGACTCCGCGCTCGCGCTGCAGTTCCGCAACGGGCACCTGACGGGCTGGAAGAAGGATTGGCGCTTGCGCCGACCGTGGCCGTTCTGAATGCCGCACACCGGCGGCCCCATGGTTCCCCTTTCCATCCTCGATCTGTCGCCGGTGGCCGCCGGCTCCTCGGGCGCCGTTTCGCTTCGCAATTCGCTCGACCTCGCCCGGCTTGCCGACCGCCTCGGCTTCACGCGCTACTGGGTCGCCGAGCACCACAACCTGCCTTCGATCGCGAGCTCGGCGCCCGACATCATGATCGGTCAGATCGCGGCGGCGACCGAGCGCATTCGCGTGGGCTCGGGTGGCATCATGCTTCCCAATCACGCGCCGCTCATGGTCGCCGAGCGCTTCAAGGTGCTCGAGGCGCTGTTTCCCGGGCGGATCGATCTCGGGCTCGGCCGCGCCCCCGGCACCGACCCCGTCACCTCCTACGCGCTGCGGCGCCGGCAAGATGCCGGCGGCGACGACGACTTCCTGCAGCGGTTCCAAGAGCTGATGCTGTTCGAGAGCAACGCATTTCCGGAAGGTCATCCGTTTCGCTCCGTGCGCGCCATGCCGGAAGACGTCGCGCTGCCGCCGATCTGGCTGCTCGGATCGAGCGGCTACAGCGCGCAACTCGCCGCCATGGTGGGCGCCGGATTTTCCTTCGCGCATCATTTCTCCGATTACGATGCGGCCGCCGCGATGCTGAGCTACCGCGATCAGTTCAAGCCGTCGCCGGCGCGGGCGACGCCGTACGCCATTCTCGGCTGCGCCGCGGTCTGCGCCGACAGCGACGCCGAGGCGGAACGGCTCGCCGCCACCATCGATCTCAACTTCGTGCGAAGAAGCCGCGGCGAATATCTGCCGCTCGCGAGTCCGGAGGAAGCCACCGCCTATCCCTATTCGCCCGCCGAACGCGGACTGATCGCGCGCAATCGCGCCCGTCTGTTCGTCGGCGCCAAGCCGACGATCCTGCAGCAACTCGCGCCCATGATCGCCGCGACCAAAGCCGACGAAGTGATGGTCACGACCATGATCTACGACCACGCCGCGCGCCGGCACTCCTACGAATTGCTTGCCCAGGCATTCGGCCTGCGCGCCTAATTAGCAACCTGCCGCCACCTCTTGGCGCTTCTTGCAAGAACTCGAAGCCAACTGCGAAACTCCGGTGTTCCATTCGCCCCGAGGCCCCTTGGACGGCAGTTGCTTTGTTGCGGCGAAAGCGTGAAATTCCCCCCGTCCGACGCCGGCGCATGATGTTCCGCCCGGCTGGCTGTATTCACAAGGAGGTCCTCTTGGGTAAGCAGTTCTCGCTCACGTCTGCCGACAAGTTTCAGTTGGGTGCCTATCGTGCCGACCCGTCCGGCCCCGCCAAAGGCGGCATCGTGGTCATCCAGGAAATCTTCGGCGTCAACCATCATATCCGCGCGGTATGCGACCGCCTCGCAGGCGAAGGCTACGCGGCGGTGGCGCCGGCATTGTTCGACCGTCAGGTGAAGGACTTCGAAAGCGGATATACGCCCGACGAGATCGCAGAGGCACGCAAGTTCGTGGCCAACCCGGATTGGGGCGCGATGCTGAAGGACACGCAAGCTGCGATCGACGAACTCAAGAAGGACGGCCCGGTCGCCATCATGGGCTTCTGCATGGGCGGCACCATCGCCTTCCTCGCGGCCTGCAAGCTCAACGGCCTCTCGGCTGCGGTCTGCTATTACGGCGGGCAGATCGCCAAGAACGCCGACGAAAAGCCGAAAGTGCCGACACAGATGCATTTCGGCGAGAAGGATGCCTCGATCCCGATGAGCGACGTCGAGACCATCAAGCAGAAGCGCGGCGGCGACAGCGAAATCTACGTCTATCCCGATGCGCAGCACGGCTTCCATTGCGACGAGCGCGGGAGCTTCAACGACGCCAGCGCCAAGACGGCGTGGCAGCGCGCCATGGATTTCCTCAAGAAGCACGTGAAGAAGTAACGATTGCCGCGGCTCGCGGCGGCTGCGGACGCCACTGCCGGTCTCGGGTGAACCCGAGAACGCCACGCTCCCGATCTCGGGTAAACCCGAGAACACCACGCTCCCGATCTCGGGTAAACCCGAGATCGGCGGCTCGTGCCGCTCTCAAGATGAAGGCCGATCGATTTTGCGCGCCCGCTCACGCCACCGTCATTCCACCGATATACCGGCGGACTTCACCACCGCACCCCATTTCTCGGTTTCCTGGACAACGAGCTTGCCGAATTCGGCGGGCGACATCGGCATCGGCGTGCCGCCCAGTTCGGCGATGCGTGCCTTCATTTTCGGGTCCGCCAAGGCGGCGGTCATCGCCTTGTTCAGCACCTCGATGGCCTCGGACGGCGTGCCCTTCGGCGCCGAAATGCCGTAAAAGACGCTCGCCTCGTAGCCCGGAACCGTCTCGCCGACCGTCGGAACGTCGGGAATTGCCTCCGAGCGCACCGCCGTGGTCACGCCGAGCGCGCGCAGCTTTCCCGTCCGCACGAATTCGATCGAGCCCGGCAGGTTGTCGAACAAGACATGCACCTTGCCCGTCATGAGATCGGGATAGGCGGCCGCCGAGCCGCGATAGGGCACGTGCACCATGTCGAGGCCCGCCATCATCTTGAACAGCTCCGCCGACATATGGACCGACGTCCCATTGCCGGAGGATGCGTAGCTCAGCTTCCCGGGATTGGCCTTGGCGTGCGCGATGAACTCAGCGACGGTCTTCACCGGCAGCGACGGCGGCACGACCATGACGTTGGTAAGCCGCATCATGCCTGCGATCGGGGCGGTGTCGCGCAGGAATACGAACGGGAGATTCTTGTAGAGCGTCGCGCCGATGGCGTTGTTGGGAGCGACGAACATGATGGTATAGCCGTCGGGCGGGGAATTGATCACCGCATTGGCTGCGAGCATGCCGCCCGAGCCGACGCGGTTCTCGATGATGAACTGCTGTCCGAGGTGGGCCGACAGCCATTCGCCCAGGATCCGCGCCACGATGTCGTTCGGCCCGCCCGCCGCGAAACCGACCACCCAGTGCACCGGCCGGCTTGGATACTTGTCCGCGGCCAGCACCGAAGCGGGCAGAGAAACGCAGACCAAAACCAGCAGCACCACGAGGGACCGGACGGCGCCCATCACGCTCTCCCTTGATTTCAAAAGACGGGTCATGACGCGCGTTCTCGGGTCCAAGGCGAAGCCGGATGGACGTCTGTCGGTGCGCGTTCACCGGCATCCTACGAGCGGCGGGCGGTCGCGGATAGGGACTGCAGCGCGTCAGGAGCGCCCATCGGTTGGGCGCCTCTCAAGCGCGCTCAACAATAGTGCAGAAGGACACGCGACCTCGCTGGGGCAACCGGGAGGCGCGCCCTCATCAAGACGCCTTGGCCTTCCGGGTGTGCTCGGGCGCTCTGCGGTCGTCCGACAGCCGATCGGCGAGCGCCACGACCAGCATCGATATCAGAAAGACGACGTGGATACCCGACAGCCACGCCAGCTTGGTGTTGTCGTACTGCTCGATATTCATGAACGCCCGCAACAGCTGGATCGCCGAAATCGCCACGATCGAGGTCATCAGCTTGTGCTTGAGCCCGCCGAAGTCGACCTTGGTCATCCAGTCCGGTCGGTCGTGATCGGTCGCTTCGATGCGGGATACGAAATTTTCGTAGCCCGACATGACCACGATCAAGACGAGATTCCCGGTGAATACGACGTCGATGAGGCTCAGCAGGCCGAGGATCACATCGGTTTCGGTCGCATGTGGGATCTTGATGACGAATTCGTAGATCTGCACGCCGAAATGATAGAGCAGCAGCAGCAGGCACAATGCGAGCCCGATATAGAACGGCGCCAGAATCCAGCGCGCTTGAAAAATGATTGCTTCGATGACGAGCTCGATGTTGCGCATGGCGGGCCCCGCGGATGCCGTCTCGATCAATCACAAGGCACGGCAACAAGCTGCGCGGCTCCCGGATGTTCCCGAGCTCTGCGCCGCTCTCGCACCGAGGCGCAAAACGTGCCTCCGTGCCTTGTTCGTGATGGAGCGACAGCGCGCCGTCAAGCTTGCGCCGCCTGCGTCACCTTGTCCGCGATGCCGATGGGGCAGCTCACGCCGGTGCCGCCAAGGCCGCAATATCCCATCGGATTCTTGGCCAGATATTGCTGATGGTAGTCCTCGGCGAAATAGAAGGGAGGCGCGTCGAGGATTTCGGTGGTGATCGCATCGAAGCGCCGCGCCTTGAGCTCCTTGTCGTACATGGCCTTCGAGGCCGCCGCGGCTGCGCGCTGCTCGGGCGTGAACGCATAGATGCCGGAACGATACTGCGTGCCCGCGTCGTTGCCCTGGCGCATGCCCTGGGTCGGGTCGTGGTTCTCCCAGAACGTCTTGAGCAACCGGTCATAGGAGATCTTCTTCGGATCATAGACCACCAGCACGACCTCGTTGTGGCCGGTGCGGCCGGAGCAGACCTCCTCGTAGGTCGGATTCGGCGTATGGCCGGCGGCATAGCCGACGGCGGTGGTATGAATGCCCTCGCCCAGTTCCCAGAACTTGCGTTCGGCGCCCCAGAAGCAGCCCATGCCGAACAGCGCGGTCTCGAAGCCGTCCGGATAGGGCCCCTTGAGCGGCCGATGCAAGACGAAATGCTCGCGCGCGGTCGGGATCGGCGTCGGGCGGCCGGGCAATGCCTCGGCGGCCGACGGCATTTCAAGCTTCTTCTTGAACATGAACATGGCGACGTCTCCCGTGATCGTGCAGCCAATATAGGCGCAGCGTTGCCGATCCGCACCTGCCTTGCGCGTCCTCCCGGCATCACGTCACGGACGCCGTGCCGTGCGTGGCCCTCGCGACGCCCGCGAGCGTACGGCGTCCGACCCCTATTTTACTGGCGACGCGCACATTATGCTGAGGCTGTCAGCCAATGGCTCGTCGATGTGACGGGCCAAGCCATGGGAGGATCCGACAATGCTCAAGACTGCCGCGATCGCAGCCGCGATCGCCTTGTTGACCGCCGTTCCCGCATCGGCGCAGCAACCGCCGCCGGCTTATGGACCGCCGATTACGCTCGATGCGGCGAAGAAGGCCATGGCAGCCGCCGAAGCCGAGGCGACCAAGAACAATTGGCCGGTCGCGATCGCCATTCTCGACAGCACGGGACACCTGGTGGCTCTGCACAAGATGGACAACGTGCAATATGCGTCCATCAAGATCGCCGAAGGCAAGGCACAGACCGCGATCGATTTCCGGCGCCCGTCGAAGGCGCTCGAGGACGTTGTTGCCGGGGGCGGGGCGGGCCTGCGGGTTCTGACCTTCGGAAATATCCTCGTGCAAGGCGGCGTTCCCATCGTCGCCGAGGGCAAGATCATCGGCTCGATCGGGGTGTCGGGCGTCACCTCGCAACAGGACGAGCAGATCGCCATGGCCGGGGCCGGGGCCGCGAAATAGCCGATGCAGGCGTAACGCTTGGGGCCGCGGCGGCGCGCCGCGGCCCGGATCTAATCCCGCGCGTATCCAATCAGCGGCTTTTTCTTGCGTCCAAGCAGGATCAGGATGGCGCCGAAAATGGCGAGCACGAGCGAGATCGACTGGGCGAGAAAGTAGGGCTGGACCACGCCTTGCCAGGCCCGCGCCCCGACCAGCCGCTCGACCGCGGGCTGCAGCGCTACCAGCGAGTTTTGGTGGATATTCTCCCAGGTGGCGCCCACGCTGCTGATATACATTCGCTGGTCGGCGATCGACTTCGTGCCGTCATGAACGAGAAAGATAAAGCCCAGCGCGAGCGACACGAGGCCGACGAAACGAAGAACAAAGCGGATCATGGCGTGGCCGTTCTACACGCGGAAAAGTATGCGTCGCCCATCTACCGATTACCCTGCTCGCCCGTTGCGTTCAATTTTTGACGGTTCGGACAACCTGCCGCTGTGGACGGGGGCATGCCCGCGCCAGCATGATGATGGGGCTGGGCGACGGGTTCACGGCTTTCCTGCGGTCACCGGGCATTCGATCCGCTCCCTTTGGCTGTCCGGCCATCCCATGCAAGCTTCTTAAGGGGTTGAGATGTCTTCGAAAAGCGGTGGCGGCGGCACACGCCCGACATTTACCGACCAGGAAGCCCTGCTGTTCCACAGCCAGGGCCGTCCGGGCAAGCTCGAAGTGGTGGCGACCAAGCCAATGGCGACCCAACGCGATCTTTCGCTGGCCTATTCGCCCGGGGTTGCCGTCCCGGTGCTGGCCATCGCCGAGGACGAGGACCGCGCCTTCGACTACACCACCAAGGGCAATTTCGTCGCCGTCATTACCAACGGCACGGCCATCCTCGGCCTGGGCAATCGCGGCGCGCTTGCAGCGAAACCGGTGATGGAGGGCAAGGCGGTCCTGTTCAAGCGCTTCGCCGACATCGATTCGATCGACCTCGAAGTCTCGTCCGAAGACCCCGACGAGATCGTCAATTGCGTCAAGCTGCTCGGCAAGAGCTGGGGCGGCATCAACCTCGAGGATATTCGCGCGCCGGAATGTTTCGTCATCGAGCAGCGGTTGCGGGAGCTCCTCGACATTCCTGTGTTCCACGACGACCAGCACGGCACCGCCATCATTGCAGCGGCCGGCCTGATCAACGCCCTCGACCTGACCGGGCGAGACATCAAGTCGACCAAGCTGGTCTGCAATGGCGCCGGCGCCGCCGGCATCGCTTGTCTCGAGCTGCTCAAGGCGATCGGCTTCACGCCCGACAACATCATCCTCTGCGACACCAAAGGCGTCATTTACCAGGGCCGCACCGAGGGGATGAACCAATGGAAGTCGGCGCACGCCGCGAAAACCGCCGCGCGCACGCTGGCAGAGGCGCTGGCCGGCGCCGACGCCTTCTTCGGACTCTCGGTCAAGGGCGCGGTCACCAAGGCGATGGTGAAATCGATGGCGGCAAAGCCGATCATCTTCGCCATGGCCAATCCCGACCCGGAAATAACGGTGGAGGAGGTAGCCGAAGTGCGCAACGACGCCATCATGGCGACCGGTCGCTCCGACTATCCCAACCAGATCAACAACGTCCTCGGCTTTCCCTACATCTTTCGCGGTGCGCTCGATGTGCGCGCGACGGCCATCAATATGGAAATGAAGATCGCCGCCGCGCACGCGCTCGCGGAGCTTGCCCGCGAGGACGTTCCCGACGAGGTCGCCGCCGCCTATGGCAGCCGGCCGAAATACGGGCCGCAATACATCATCCCGGTACCGTTCGACCCGCGGCTGATCTCGTTCGTCCCGCCCGCCATCGCGGCCGCCGCCATGGACACCGGCGTCGCCCGGCGTCCTATCGTCGACATGGATGCCTATCGGGCGCAGCTGCGCTCGCGGCTCGACCCGGTGGCCGGCGTTCTCCAGCGCGTCTATGAGCGGCTGCGGCGGCGGCCGCAGCGCGTCGTCTTCGCCGAGGGCGAGGAGGAGCAGGTGATCCGCGCCGCGGCGAGCTTTGTCGAACAGGGTCTCGGCACCGCCCTGCTCGTCGGCCGCGAGGATCGCGTGCGCGAAAGCACCCGCAACCTCGGGATCGAGCTCGGCGGCGGCATCGAGATCATCAATGCGCGGCTGTCGCAGCGCAACGCGGCCTACGCCGCATTTCTCTACGAGCGGCTGCAGCGCCAGGGCTTTCTCCAGCGCGACGTCCAGCGCCTGGTCAACCAGGACCGCAACCATTTCGCCGCCTGCATGGTCGCGCTCGGCGATGCCGATGCCATGGTGACGGGCGTCACGCGCAATTTCTCGGTGGCGCTCGATGACATACGCCGCTGCATCGATCCCAAGCCCGGCCATCGCGTGATGGGCGTGTCGCTCGTGCTCGCCCGCGGCCGCACAGTGCTGGTGGCCGACACCGCCGTGACCGAAATGCCCAATGCCGAGATTTTGGCCGACATCGCGGTCGAGGCCGCCGGGGTCGCGCGCCGCTTCGGCTACGAGCCGCGCATCGCGCTGCTGGCGTTCTCGACCTTCGGCCATCCGCCGGGCGAGCGCTCGGCGCACGTGCAGGGGGCGGTGCACATCCTCGATCAGCGCCGCGTCGATTTCGAATATGACGGCGACATGGCGGCCGACGTCGCGCTCAATATGGAGTTGCGCGAGGCCTATCCGTTCTGTCGTTTGTCGGGCCCGGCCAATGTACTCATCATGCCGGCATTCCATTCCGCCTCGATCTCGACCAGACTGCTGCAGGAGCTGGGCGGCGCGACCGTCATCGGCCCGATCCTGGTCGGACTGGACCGTCCGGTGCAAATCGTGCCGCTCTCGGCCAACGACGCCCAGCTCGTCAACATGGCCGCACTCGCTGCCTTCAACGTCAGCGGATAGCGGACGACGGAGGACGGACGACAGAGGGCCGATGACGGTTCTTGCACGTTTCAGTCCTCCGTCCTCCGCCGTCCGTCGTCCTCGACCCAGGGAGACACCATGACCGACAAGCTCCACGGCGTCATTGCCGCAATTGCAACCGCCGTCGACGAGGAAGGCGAACCGGATTGCGCACGTTCGACGGCGCTCGCGCGCTTTCTGCTCGCCAATGGGTGCGACGGACTGAACGTGCTCGGCACCACCGGCGAGGCCACGTCGTTTTCGCTCGAGCAGCGCAGGCGCGTCATGACCGCTTATCGCGACGCGGGGCTGCCGCTCGATCGCCTTATGGTCGGCACCGGCGCGGCGTCTGTCGCCGACGCGGTCGCGCTGACGCGGCACGCCGCCGAGCTCGGGTTTGCGGGAGCGCTTCTCCTGCCGCCATTCTACTACAAGGGCGTGCCCGACGACGGGCTCCTCGCCTATGTCGAGACGATTGTGGCGGCAACGGCTGCGAGACCAATCCCCATCTATCTCTACCACTTCCCGGCCCAGTCCGGCCTCCCGTGGCGCGTCGCGCTTGTCGGGCGCCTGCTCGATGCCTTCGGCACACGCATCGTCGGCCTGAAAGATTCGTCGGGCGACATGGCCTATGCGCGTGCCGCGGCGGCGGTCTCCCCCGGCTTCAAGGTGTTCCCCTCAACCGAAGCGGTGCTGATGGAAGCGCGCGCGGGCGCCTTCGCCGGCTGCATTTCCGCCACCGCCAATCTCAACGCCGACCTGTGCGCGCGCGCATGGCAGGATGGCGACGCAGGCGCCCTCGATGCCGCGGTGTCCATCCGCGAGCTGTTCGACGGCAAGCAGCTCGTTCCAGGGGTCAAGGCGCTCATCGCACATATCCACCGGGATGCGGCCTGGGCACGGGTGCAGCCGCCGCTGACCGCCTTTTCCGCGGGAGAGCGGGCGACGCTTGCGGCGAGCTACGACGGCCTGCGGGCCCCGAGCTCTCCGCTGCGCAAGACCGGCGCACAAAGCGCTCAAGTGGGATAGCAAGACACGTAGAAGCATGGGGTGAGCAAGGCAGAGCAGGCTGATTTGGGTGTGGAGGCGGAAAGCCGGCGCCCGCGGCCGCAGGGAAGATCGGGCGTTGACCCTCTCCGGTGGGACGCCTATAAGCGGCGCGCGCTGGCGGCGAGGCATCGCCGCCGCGCCTTACTGCGATATCCACCCAGATGAACGAGCGGGTTGCAACGCCGCCCGCAGAACGAGCACAGGCATGGCCAATACCAGTTCCGCCCGCAAGGCCACGCGCAAGATCGCGCGGCGCACCGCCATCAACAAGGGGCGGCGTTCGAAGCTGCGTACCTTCGTGCGCAAGGTCGAGGAGGCGATTGCGAGCGGTGACCGCACCACAGCACTTGCGGCGCTGAAGGACGCCGAGCCGGTTATCATGCGCTCGGCACAGAAGGGCGTGGTGCATCCCAATGCAGCGAGCCGCAAGGTGTCCCGCTTGACCCATAGGGTGGCGAAGCTCGGCACATAGGCGCGGTCCGGACCTCAGGTTCGACGCCGACCTTTTGCAGTTTGCTGGTCTGAGACATTGGCGGCGGATCGCGCCGCCGAACGAAATTGCTTTTTGATAATTTCCGATTCTTCGATATCTGCCGCCGTTTTGTTGCAGAAGTGTCACAGAAATAGAGATAATAAAAGCAGACACGCTTCTGCGTGTCGTGTCCCATCGCCTAATTGTCACACTAGCGGCGGCTGAAGCTGCCGTTTGCGGCAGGGGCTACCCTCCATTTCCGCTCAAAGAAATAACTGCTTGCAGAAAGGCTTACGGGGAAAGCACCAAGCAGGACTTTGATTTCACACATTTCCGCCGGTCGGCGCGGCGTTGCTTCCGGCCCAAATCACCGCCGCGCACCCGCTTTGGCATGCCACGACAGCGGCTCAAATATGTAAGTTAATTCAAAAATTTATGACAAACTTTTGGGCGGTGCTGTGGATCAACGAACCCGACTTGGCTGCTGATCGCACGCGTGGCTGCGCTTGCAGGCGTTGCAGGGGGGCGGGGCCGTGCTATTTTGAAACGCCGCTGGGCCACCGGCGGTTTTCAGTAAAAGGTTCGTATTCGAGCTCATCGAAGATGAGGACAGGTAAGTCATGCCTAATTGTTCTCTGCTTCACCTTCGATCTCGTGAGAGCTTGGCGTATATGGACATAAGCTCAAGCTTCGTGGCGTCGAGATAGTAGTCATCGACGACACGAAGCCGGCCCCAAAATACTCGAAAAACCTGAACGTGTGCATGGCCCTGGCGCGGTGCTGGGCGATGGACAGGGGGGTATTATGACGACAGCGAGGCGCATCCACCTATCGACGGCTCGCGCGATTGCGCGCCAGCTGAACGGCATTTTGTCTCATTTCACGATGGCTGCGCGAGGGCCGGCCCCGCCCTAAGGGTCGAAGCTCCCCACCCGGCCCGCCGACTGCGGGCAGGCCTCTGCACACTCCTTTTACCTCTTCTACCTCGGTTCGAGTCCTACCTCGGTTCAAGTCGCGGCCTCGACCCACCAACTCCGCTTGCTGCGTTCATGTCGCTTCGTGTCGGCCCTGCGGGGCGTCCGGAAGTATCGCGTTCGCCCGCGTTCCCACCAATCGCTTTGTGCTGCCAAGACAAGAAGAGACATCCAGGATGACGAGCATGGATCAGGACCACTGGGGGCGCGTGAAGGAACGTCTTCGCGCCGAGGTTGGCGACGACGTCTACTCAAGCTGGTTCGCACGCATGGAACTCGACGGTAGCGAGGGCGATACCGTCAAGCTGTCCGTGCCCACGCGCTTTCTCAAGAGCTGGATCCAGTCCCACTATGCCGAGCGGGTGCTGGCCTGCTGGCAGGCCGAGCAACCGAACTATTTGCGGATCGAGCTCACGGTTCGCTCCGCCGTGATCCGGACCTTGCCGCCGAAGATGAAGGTCGTGGAGGCGCCCCCATGTGCGCGCGATATACGCGAGAGCAAGGCTAACGGCGCCGGCGATCTGCGCCATACGGTGGCACCGATCTCGGCGGTGCACGAGGCGCTCGGCGGTTCTCCGCTCGATCCGCGCCTGACTTTCGAGACCTTCGTCGTCGGACGCTCCAATACGCTTGCGCATGCCGCGGCCAAACAAGTCTCGCAGGGGAGACGGGGCGACGTGGTCATGTTCAACCCCCTTTACGTTCACGCCGGGGTTGGCCTCGGCAAGACCCATCTGCTGCAATCCCTGGCCTGGGCCGGCAATACGACGGCCGAGCGCAAGGTGCTCTACCTCACCGCCGAAAAATTCATGTACGGCTTCGTGGCCGCGCTCCGGGCGCAGAATGCGCTGGCGTTCAAGGATGCGCTGCGCACCATCGACGTCCTCGTCATCGACGACCTGCAATTCCTCCAGGGCAAATCGACGCAAGCCGAGTTCTGTCATACGCTCAACGCACTCATCGACGCCGGCCGACAGGTCGTGATCGCCGCCGACCGACCGCCTGCAGACTTGGAGAGCCTGGATGAGCGCGTGCGCTCACGGCTCGCCGGCGGGCTCGTCGTCGAGATGGGATCACTCGGCGAAGAGCTGCGCCTCGAAATCCTCACCTGCCGGGCCGCAGCCGCCAGGCAGCATCATCCCGGCTTCGACGTTCCGGCCGCGGTGCTGGCCTTTATCGCCAAGTCGGTGACCCACAACGGCCGCGACCTCGAAGGCGCTCTCAACCGGCTTCTCGCCCATAGCAAGCTGACGGGACAGCCCGTCACGCTCGAAATGGCGGAGCGCGAGGTGCGCGACTTGATCCGCCCCCAGGAGCCCAAGCGGGTCAAGATCGAAGACATTCAACGCGGTGGTGGCCCGCCAATACAATGTGAGCCGGGCCGATCTCTTGTCGTCGCGGCGCACGGCAAACGTCGTGCGCCCGCGGCAGGTGGCGATGTATTTGGCCAAGACACTGACGCTGCGCTCGCTGCCGGAAATCGGACGGCGTTTCGGTGGCCGTGACCACACCACGGTGCTGCACGCCGTGCGGAAGATCGAAAATCTCGTGACTACCGATAACGCGCTTGCCGAGGAGATCGAGCTGCTCAAACGCCAATTGCAGGAGTGAGCAAACCTTGCCTCCATAGGCGAGAACGGATACGGGCGAGCCTGCGGGAGCGGGTGAGAGGCCCGCCGACGCAACCTCGACCATGCGCCGGCGATCGCCGGCGCCGCAGCCCAGGTAGAGGCGGGAGGGACCCCGCCAAATCCGTTGGGAAAGTTCCTGCCCACCCGCCATCGCCCTTGCGAAAACCGCGCGTACACGCCACTTTCCTTACCCCCTCGACACCTTCCACGCGAGCAGGCGGGTTGAAAAAATGAAAGTCACCGTCGAACGCGCAGCGCTGCTGAAATCGCTCGGTCATGTGCATCGCGTGGTCGAGCGCCGCAACACCATTCCCATTCTCGCCAACGTGCTGATCAAGGCGGAAAAATCGAAGCTCACCTTCAAGGCGACCGACCTCGATCTCGAGGTCACGGAGGCCGTCTCCGCCGAGGTTGGGCCCGGCGGCGCCACCACCGTGCCTGCCCACATGTTCTACGAGATCGTGCGCAAGCTGCCCGAGGGCGCGCAGGTCGTGGTCGAAGCCTCCGGCGACCGCGCCGTGCTGGCGATCCGTGCCGGCCGCTCCCGCTTCACGCTGCAGACGCTGCCCGAGAGCGACTTTCCCGATCTCGCGGCCGGTGAAATGACCCACACGTTCCGGCTTGCGGCCGCCGACCTCAAGCGGCTGATCGACAAGACGCAGTTCGCGATCTCCACCGAGGAGACGCGCTACTATCTCAATGGCATCTATCTCCACACCGCCGGCTCCGCCAACGCCCCCACCTTGCGGGGGGTTGCGACCGACGGGCACCGCTTGGCGCAGTTCGAGCTGCCGCTGCCCGCGGGCGCCGCCGGGATGCCGGGCATCATCGTGCCGCGCAAGACCGTCGGTGAAGTGCAACGCCTGATCGAGGACAACGAGGCCGAGATTGCCCTCGAGCTGTCGCAGGGCAAGATTCGCTTCACGCTCGGCCAGACCGTGCTCACCTCCAAGCTCATCGACGGCACGTTTCCCGACTATGCGCGGGTCATTCCGGTCGGCAACGACAAGGAGCTCACCGTCGACAAGAAGGAGTTCGAGCAGGCGGTCGATCGTGTCTCCACCGTCTCGAGCGAACGCGGCCGCGCGGTGAAGCTGTCGCTGACCAGCGGAAAGCTCATGCTCTCAGTCACCAATCCGGATTCCGGCAGCGCGACCGAGGAGATCGAAGTCGAATACGGCTCCGAGCCGCTCGATATCGGATTCAATTCCCGCTATCTGCTCGACATCGCGGCGCAGCTCGACGGCGAAGCCGCGGTGCTGAAGCTCGCCGATCCGGGATCCCCGACGCTGATCCATGACCGCGAGACCGCGGGCGCGCTCTACGTGCTGATGCCGATGCGCGTCTAGAGCATGATCCGGAAGTGTCGGTTCCGCAATCATGCTCAAGCAATTGCTTGAGCTGATTGCGACAACCTAAAGCAATCACGCTCTGGCGCAGGAGTCAGACGTCAGGTGTCAGTAATCAGAGTTGCGGCAGTTGTGCCGATTTCTGTTTTCTGATCACTGACTTCTGATTACTGATCCCCGGCATGCCTTCCGCTCGCATCCGCCGCCTGACGCTGGCGAATTTCCGCAGCTACCACGCCGCCCAGATGGACGTCGGCGCGCGGACTCGTGGTGCTGGTTGGCCCGAACGGCGCCGGCAAGACCAATCTCATCGAGGCGATTTCGTTTCTCGCACCCGGGCGCGGGCTGCGGCGCGCAACGCTCGAGGACGTGGCTTTTTCCGAGGGCGGCGGCTCATGGGCGGTGGCGGCGGAGGTCGAGGGCGCGCTCGGCCTGGCGACGCTGGGGACCGGCATGGAGCCGCCGGCGGCCGAGGGCACCGTGGTCACGCGCAAATGCCGTATCGACCGCGAGCCGGTCGCATCCGCGTCGGCCTTCGCCGATCATCTGCGGGTCATTTGGCTGGTGCCGGCCATGGACGGATTGTTCAATGGCCCCGCCTCCGAGCGCCGCCGCTTTCTCGACCGCCTCGTGCTCGCGGTCGATGCCGAGCACATGACCCGCGTCAATGCGCTCGAACGGGCGCTGCGCTCGCGCAACCGGTTGCTCGAGGAGGCCCGTCCCGATCCGCACTGGCTCGACGCCATCGAGCACGAGACGGCCGAGCTGGCGGTGGCGGTGACGGCAATGCGGATGGAAACCGTCAGCCGGCTGCAGGCCGCGCTGGCCGCGCGCAAGGACACGGCCTCGCCGTTCCCGGCGGCCGAGATCGCGCTCGACGGCTGGATGGAGCAGCTCGTCCCGCTTCGCCCCGCCGTCGAGATCGAGGACCGATATCGCGCGGCGCTCAGCGAGAATCGCGGACGCGACGCGGCCGCCGGCCGCACCCTCGACGGGCCGCACCTCAGCGACCTCACCGTTGTCCATGCCGGCAAGCACATCGCCGCCGGTGCGGCCTCGACCGGCGAACAGAAGGCGCTGCTGATCGGACTCGTGCTGGCGCATGCGGGGCTGCTCGCGGAAATGTCGGGCCTTGCGCCGGTGCTTCTGCTGGACGAGGTGATCGCCCATCTCGACCCATTGCGGCGCGCGGCACTCTATGGCGAGCTTCAAAAGCTCGGCGCGCAGGCGTGGATGACCGGTGCCGAC
This sequence comes from uncultured Alphaproteobacteria bacterium, assembly GCA_963827585.1. Taxonomy (GTDB): domain Bacteria; phylum Pseudomonadota; class Alphaproteobacteria; order Rhizobiales; family Xanthobacteraceae; genus VAZQ01. The sequence continues at coordinate 84,239 of CAWHCK010000059.1, read as the reverse complement.
GCTGCGGCCTTCGCCGACATCGCAGCAACGGCCGACGTGTGGGAGATCTCGCCGGGACAGGTGAAGCGGCGGCCGTGATGCTCATGCCGCGCATTGGGTGTCATCATGCGCGTTGCGGATAAGATCTAGCGTCGCGAGGACAGGCTCGGACGGATGATCCGATCCTCATTGTGGCTTGCGATTTCATGCAAGATGCCTGAGTTTATGCGACGTTGGCGACTGCCTGCCGCCATCCCGGCTTGAGGGGTTCCATGCGCGCTGCCTACTACGAAAGGAATGGATCTGCCCGCGACGTGTTGCGCCTGGCCGAGGTGGAGACGCCGGAGCCCGGGCGCGGTGAGGTGCGGGTGCGGCTCCTTGCGTCGGGCGTCAATCCCTCCGACGTCAAGAGCCGCGCCGGCTTGACGCGCAAGATTGCCTTCCCCCGCGTGATCCCCCACAGCGACGGCGCAGGCGAGATCGAGCTGGTTGGTGAAGGCGTCCCACCCTCGCGCGTGGGCGAGCGGGTCTGGGTGTGGAACGGGCAGTGGCGGCGCGCCTTCGGCACCGCCGCCGAATCGATCGTGCTGCCGTCGGAGCAAGCCGTGCCGCTTCCGGCCAATACTACGGTCGAAGCCGGAGCCTGTTTCGGCATTCCCGCCTATACGGGCTATCAAGCCGTCGTGCTCGCCGGGGCCAAGCAAGGCTCGACCGTGCTCGTCGCGGCCGGCGCCGGCGCCGTCGGCCATTACGCCATCCAGTTTGCGAAGAAGCGTGGGGCCACCGTGGTCACCACCGTGAGCTCACCGGCCAAAGCCGAGATCGCGCGGCACGCAGGTGCCGACCACGTGATCGACTATAAGCGTGAGGACGTGGGCGAACGGGTCATGGCGGTCACCGGCAAACGCGGCGTGGACGCCGTCATCGAGGTTGATCTCGCCGCCAATGCGCGGCTGTTGCCGAATGTGTTGGCACCCAACGGCATGGTGGCGATCTACGGCAGCGGCGCGCCCGAGGCCTCGATTCCGTTCCAGTTTCTGCTCCAGAACAATGTCATGCTGAAGTTCTTTCTGGTTTATCTCATGCCGCCGGAGGAACGCGCGCGCGCGACCGATGACATCAACCGCATGCTCGAGCGAGGCGAGCTCATCCATAATGTGGCGCAGACCTTCGACCTCGACGACATTGTCGCTGCGCACGAAGCGGTCGAGGCCGGAACGGCAATGGGCAACATCGTCGTGAGGATTCCCTAGAGCTTATTGCTGGAGCATGTTCTAGGGAGGCGCCGAGGACATGGTGCATTTGAATCGAGCTCAGGCCCGACCGTCGGCGCCCTCGAATATTTCGACACTGGCCGCTTCCACAAGGACCTGGCGCGAAAAATCTCGATCGAAACCGAAAGCCAGGAAGGGCGCGATGATCAGATGCGCGCCTACCTGGAGCATGAAATCGGTCCATCGTTGGCGCGGATCGGATTTCGCTGGCGCCGCATCGAAAATCCGGTTGCGCCTTGCTGCCCCTTCTTGCTCGCCGAGAGACGGGAAAACGATGATTTGCCGACCGTCCTGACATATGGACACGGCGACGTCATCCGCGGCCAAGGCGAGCGTTGGACGCGCGGCCGTGGACCATGGGATTTGGCCGTCGATGGCGACCGCATCTATGGCCGCGGAACGGCCGACAACAAGGGCCAGCACACGATCAATTTCGCCGCGCTCGAGCAAGTCTTGACGGCGCGCGGCGGTTCGCTCGGCTTCAACGTCAGGGTGCTGATGGAAACCGGAGAGGAAATCGGTTCCCCGGGATTGCGCGAGGTCGCCGAAGCGCATCGCCAGGACCTGGTCGCCGACGTGTTCATCGCGTCAGACGGTCCGCGCCTGCAGGCCTACAGGCCCATGCTGTATTTGGGCTCCCGCGGCGTCATGAACTTCGCGCTGGCGCTAAAGCTCCGGGAGGGCAGTCACCATTCCGGCAACTGGGGCGGGTTGCTCGCAAACCCGGCGATCATCCTCGTCAACGCCATCGCCAGCATCGTCGATCAGCGCGGGCGCATTCGTCTCGATCCGTTGCGGGCGCCGCGCGTGTCGAATGCGGTTCGCCACGCCCTGGCAGATTGCGACGTCGATGCAGGACCTGAAGCGGGCGCGACCATCGACCCCGGATGGGGCGAGCCGGATTTCACTCCGGCCGAGCGCGTCTTCAGCTCCAACACTTTCGAAGTGCTGGCCTTGACGTCAGGCAATCCTGCGCAGCCGATCAACGCGGTTCCGCCCAGCGCCATTGCCCATTGCCAGATACGGTTCATCGCCGGATGCGATTGGCGCACGTTCCTGCCGGCGATCCGACGCCACTTGGACGCCAATGGCTTTGGAGCGATCACGATAGAGCAACGCGATCATCCCATGGCCGCCACGCGGCTGTCGCCGGATGATCCCTGGGCCATGTGGGCAGCGCAATCGCTCAAGAATACGACCGGCATCAGGCCGATCATCCTGCCGAACACCGGCGGTTCGCTCCCCAACGACGTGTTCGCGGAAGTCATCGGAGTGCCCACGGTTTGGGTGCCGCACAGCTATGGCGCGTGCTCGCAGCATGCGCCGGACGAGCATCTCCTCGCGCCCGTGGCGCGTGAGGGGCTCGCCATCATGGCCGGATTGTTCTGGGACTTGGGCGAGCACGGCGCCGGCGCTGGCAGCGCCGATGGCGATCAGGCGCGGGGATGGCAGAAAGCGCAAGGGCATCGACTTGAGCATATCCGGTCGCCGGTCATCCCACGGGCCACGCCCGGCGGAATTGAGGCCCGAGCGGCCTTGAGGCGGGGCGGAAGAGGCTCGAAAAGGCGCCCGCAATCGAGCCTTTTTCCGGCCCTTTTTGAGGCCCGCGCGCCCTTGAAATTTCATAAAAAACAGTTACTTACACGCTGTCACTTTGGGCTGTACGACACCCCCTTTTCGTGTCAAACCAAACCCTGCTCGGTCCGCCGCTTTTCGGCGCTGATTCGAAAGACCTCCATGGCCGAACCTGCCCGCCAGACCCCGTCCCTTGCCTCCGATTACGATTCGGATTCGATCAAGGTCCTCAAGGGCCTCGATGCGGTGCGCAAGCGTCCGGGCATGTATATCGGCGATACCGACGACGGCTCGGGCCTCCACCACATGGTCTACGAGGTCGTCGACAACGCCATCGACGAGGCGCTCGCGGGCTTCGCTCACGAGGTGGTGGTCACCCTCAATCCGGACGGCTCCTGCACCGTGCGCGACGACGGCCGCGGCGTCCCGACCGACATTCACAAGGGCGAGGGGGTGTCGGCCGCCGAGGTCATCATGACCCAGCTCCATGCCGGCGGGAAATTCGATCAGAACTCCTACAAAGTGTCGGGCGGTCTGCATGGCGTCGGCGTCTCGGTGGTGAATGCGCTCTCGACCTGGCTCAAGCTCACGATCTGGCGCGACGGCAAGGAGCACTTCATCGAGTTCCGCGACGGCGAGGCCCTTAGCCCCCTCGCGGTCGTCGGCGCCGCCCACGACCGGCGCGGCACCGAGGTGACCTTCCTGCCGAGCCCGCGGACCTTCACCATGACCGAATTCGACTACGCGACGCTGGAGCACCGGCTGCGCGAGCTCGCCTTCCTCAATTCGGGCGTGCGGATCGTGCTGTCCGACATGCGGCACGCCGTCGAGAAGCGCGAGGAACTGCGCTACGAGGGCGGCGTCGAGGCGTTCGTCAAATATCTGGATCGCAACAAGAGCCCGCTCATTCCTGCCCCCATCATGATCAAGGCCGAGCGAGAAGGCATCGCGGTCGAATGTGCCTTGTGGTGGAACGAGGCCTTCCACGAGACCGTGCTGTGCTTCACCAACACCATCCCGCAGCGCGACGGCGGCACCCATCTCGCCGGCTTCCGGGGCGCGCTGACCCGCCAGGTCACCGGCTATGCCGAGAAAGGCGGCATCGCGCAAAAGGAGAAGGTTGCGCTGACCGGCGACGATTGCCGCGAGGGCCTGACCGCCGTCCTCTCCTGCAAGGTGCCGGACCCGAATTCTCCTCCCAGACCAAGGACAAGCTCGTCTCCTCCGAGGTGCGCCCGGTGGTCGAGAACCTCATCAACGAGGCGCTGCAATACTGGTTCGAGGAGCATCCGTCGGAAGCCAAGATCGTCGTCAACAAGGTGATTCAGGCGGCGGCGGCACGCGAGGCCGCCCGCAAGGCGCGCGAGATGACGCGCAAGAGCGCGCTTGGGCATCACCTCGCTGCCGGGGAAACTTGCCGATTGCCAGGAGCGCGACCCCGCGAAGTCGGAGCTGTTCATCGTTGAGGGCGATTCCGCCGGCGGCAGCGCAAAGCAGGGCCGCAACCGCGAATTTCAGGCGGTGCTGCCGCTACGCGGCAAGATCCTCAACGTCGAGCGCGTGCGTTTCGACAAGATGCTGTCGTCCGAACAGATCGGCACGCTCATCGCCGCACTCGGCACCGGCATCGGACGCGACGAGTTCAACGTCGAGAAACTGCGCTACCACAAGATCATCATCATGACCGATGCGGATGTGGACGGCTCGCATATCCGCACGCTCCTGCTCACCTTCTTTTATCGCCAGATGCCCGACATCATCGATCGCGGCCACCTCTTCATTGCGCAGCCGCCGCTCTACAAGGTGACGCGCGGCAAATCCGAGCAATATCTCAAGGACGAACGCTCGCTCGAGGACTATCTGGTGGGTGCGGGTCTCGAGGATGCCGTGCTCCAGCCCTATTCCGGCGAGCACCGCGCCGGCGGGACCTGCGCGATTGGTCGACGACGCACGCGCCATTCGCAACGTGCTCAATGGGCTGCACAGCCGCTACAATCGCCAAGTCATCGAGCAGGCGGCGATCGCCGGCGTACTCAATTCCAGCATCTTCGGCGATCCCGAGAAGGCAAGGGCCGCGGCGCCCTATATCGCCCGGCGGCTCGATGCGCTCGCGGAGGAGACCGAACGCGGGTGGCAGGGCAGGTTCAGCGAAGACTCCGGTTTCGAGTTCGAACGTACCGTGCGCGGCGTGAAAGAGATTGCCATCATCGATCAGGCGCTGCTCGGCTCCGCCGATGCGCGCAAGCTCGATGAATATGCCCTGTCTTTGCAGGACGCATATCAGCGGCCAGGCTCGTTCCGCCGCAAGGACGAGGAGACGCCGATACACGGGCCGGTCGCGCTGTTCGAGGCCGTGACCAATGCCGGCCGCAAGGGCCTTTCACTGCAGCGCTACAAGGGGCTGGGCGAGATGAACCCCAGCCAGCTTTGGGAGACTACGCTTGACGCCAATGCGCGCTCGCTCCTGCAGGTTGGCGTAAAGGATGTCGCCGACGCAAACACCATGTTCGACGAGCTGATGGGCGACAAGGTCGAGCCGCGCCGTGCATTCATCGAGCGAACGCGCTCGCCGCGATGGTCGACGTTTAGCTGTTCCGCGCGGATTTCGGCCGACGTCGCCGGCTGCGGGCGTGAGCCCGATGCGGCGGTCACTCCGCCTTGATCCCGGAGAAGCGGATCACCTCCAGCGATTGGGCGACCTCCTCGTCCATCTTGCGCTTCAAGGCATCGGGGCCGGCGCCGATCCAGGCATAGCCGGCGCGTTCCGCCTTCTCGATCACCGCCGGGTCCCGTGACAGCTCCAGACTTCGGGCGATCGAGCGCGGCGCCACCTCCGGCGGAGTACCGGCGGGCGCAACCAGGGCGGTGAAAATTTCCGCGACGAAATCCGGATGGCCGGAGTTCCACCGTGGTCGGCACGCCGGGCAAGCTCGGCCAGCGTGTCTGGCCGCTCACCACCAGTCCCGCCAGCGTGCCCGCGCGCACCAGCGGCTCGCCTGCCGGCAACGCCGTCGAGCCGAGCTGCGTCGTAGCCGTCAACAACGACTGCACCACTTGCCCGCCGCTGGCATAGGGCACGTGCACCACATCGATGCCGGCGCGGAATCTGGAGCAGTTCGGCAGCGAAGTGGCCTTTGGTACCGATGCCCGGCGTCGAATAATTCAGCTGTCCGGCCGCGCCTTGGCCTTGGCGATGAACTCAGTCATGGTGAAAGCGAAGTCGGGCTTTGCGACCATCAGGTTCGGCGAGGTCCCGAGCAGCGAGATCGGCACGAAATCCTTCTCCGGATCGTACGCCACGCTCTTGTACAGCAACGGATTGACGATCATCAAGCTCGACGTCAGCAGCAGCGTGTAGCCGTCCAGCTTGGCGCGCGCGGCCGCCGCCATCGCGATGTTGCCGCCGGCACCTCCGCGATTTTCCATCATCACGCTCTGCCCGAGCTGCTTGCCAAGCGCTCGACGATGACGCGCGCCAGGATATCCACCGGTCCCGCAGCCGCGAACGGCACGATGACCGAACAGGACCGCCCCCAGGATAAGCCTGTGCCGCCGCAGAACCACATCGCGATCCAGCGCCGCCAGGGCGGCAGCTTCCAGCACCTCGCGACGTCTCAGGCACACGTTAGCGGCCGTTGGCCCAGCTTGACGCCTTGCGCCGGGCTTCGTCGGTCCTTTGCCAGTAAAGCTGCCAGCCCTCGGTCGGACCGATGCCGTCGATGGCCGCGGGGCCGACGAGCTTCGCCGCCGAGGCGGGATCGAGGACCATCAGCGGCTTGCCGCCCTGGCCGGCCTGCTCGATCGCGCCGCGCAGGATGCGCCGATAGGCGCTGATCGCCTTGTCGGACTGCCCGAGATGCTCCTTGGTGCGGTCCTGGATCACCCCCATGAACTCGCAGGCCCATTGGTCGTGGACGTTGATGTCCGTGCCCATGCCGGTGAAGGTCTCGTGCTCTTGCTCGTGCGGGTCGAAGCCGTAATCGTTGCTCTTGTTCTTGCGCGGGACGTAATCCGGCAGCTCGTAGAGCTCGAGCCGCTGGCGCCGCATCTCGCCCTTGTTCACCGGCGCACCGAAGCTGGTGAAGATCGCGTACCAGTAGTGCCTGTGGTCGTCGATCGGCACATGCCATTGCGTGATCGTCATCTCGCTCGACATGGGGATCGTGAAAGCATGCGGGAACACGAGATTGGTGACGCGCACATGGGTGTTGGCGTCGCTGATTCGCCGCAGCGTGATCACGCGCATGCCGTAGTCGGTCGGCTCGACCTCGATCTGCGGCCGCGGAAACTCGCGCATGATCCGGGTCATCGGCATGTCGGAGTCGATCGATTTGTCGCGAAACAGCTTGCCGTAGCCTTTTGCCGGCTCCTCGTCGTGGAAGAAGCGGTGCAGAAACGAAGTATGGACCGGGTCGATCCCGACTTCCAACGACTGCAGCCAATTGCAGTCGATCATGCCCTTGAACGCGAAGGTATGGGTATCGGGCGCGGTGAAGCAGTCGAAGTGCGGCAACGACGGCGGCTCGCCCGCTCCCAGATAAGCGAACAGGATCCCGCTCTTCTCGATCACCGGATAGGCCTTCTGGCGGATATTGGCGCACATCCGGCTGCCTTCGGGCTCGGCCGGCGTCTCCAGGCATCGGCCCGTGATGTCGAACAGCCAGCCGTGGAACGCACAGCGCAACCCGCCCTGCTCCAGGCGTCCGAAAGCGAGATCGGTGCCGCGGTGGGGGCACGCGCGCTCAAGCAAGCCGTAACGGCCCGTGTCATCGCGGAATAGCACGAGGTTTTCGCCCAGAAGGCGAACCGTCTTGACCGGCCGGTTGCCCGACAGTTCGTCGACGAGGCCAGCAGGCTGCCAGTAGCACCGCATCAGCTTGCCGGCAGGCGTGCCGGGCCCGGTGCGGGTGATGAGGTCGTTCTGCTCGGTGCTCAACATGCCCGAATTCCCATTCCTTCGTTCCGTGGCGCGTGGCGGAATTTACAGGATCAAGCGCCTAGTGTCCGATTCCGAAGTTCGTCACATCTTGCGGCATGCTCAATACGAACTTCGGAATCGAAAGGAAACTATGGTTCTAGTGCGGTTTTGGATTTGAAGTTCCTGTACGAGATTGCCGCGAAGACTGCAGGAACTTCAAATCCACCGCACTAGTCTGCCAGCCTTTCGGCACGCGGACAGGCGGAACCGGCTTGATTGCCTCCGCGTTGTCCGATGTGGAGGTGCAAGCGCTCGGAGTATGGCATGCGCGATGAGGCAGGACGAAAAGTCGAGACGCCAGTCGAGGCGCGGGCCGGATTTCTCGACCGGCCGGTGCTGGTCGTTCTGTGCGTAAGCCTGGCCTTGGGGGTCCTGGTCCTGGGCGCCCTGTGGTTGGGCTTCTTCGCGCCGAGCGCCTGACGCTCCGCTCAATGTCCCGGCAGTACCGTCACTTTGGGCGAGGCGGGCAAGCTCGTCTTCGACACGACCAGCGACGGAACCTCGCTCATTTCGACAGTCCAATGCTGCCGCACCCGTTCGAGGAACCGGTGGAGGGTGTAGGTGCTGAAGAAATGCATCGGGATCATCAGCGGCGCCTTGAGCGCTTGCAGAACCTCCATCATGCCCTCGAGATCGAGCGTCATGTTGCCGTCGACCGGGACGAAAACCACATCGACGCGACCGATCTCGTTGAGCTGCTGCTGGCTGAGGGTGTGGTGCAAATGCCCGAGATGGGCGATGCACATGTTCGCCATCTCATAGATGAAGATCGAGTTGCCGTGCCGCTCGGTTCCGCCGCGCCAGTCGCGAATGTTGGTCGGGACATTGCGCACGCGCACGTCCTTGAACGTCATGTCGTGGCGCGCCGGCTGGTCCGGGGTCGGCCCCCAGCCCCGCAGCACGTATTTGATGGCGGGATCGGGACGATCGGTGAAATGGCTCGTATGCGCGTGGTTCATGGTCACGATGTCGGGCAGGACCGGCGAGCGGACGTAGTCGTTGTAGTCGGTTGCGATGCGCACGAGTTGCGGGCTCTCGATCAGGAAGGTCGAGTGGCCGACATAGGTGAAGCGGACCTGGTCCGAATTGAGCGCAAGGCGGAACGCGGCGGGAATGGCGCGCGGCGCGCCCGAGGCCACGAGCCCGGGGCAGTTTTCCACCATTTCCGGCTTCGGCGCCGGCGCCTGCATACGTTCGAAGGCGGCGAGGTGCGATGAGGCAAGCGCGACAAATGCAGCCAGCGCCGCCACCAGGGTTCGAGCAACAGGAGCGAGTCCGGGCATGCGAAGGGGTCCTTCCGCGTGAGCCGCCGGCGATGATGGCGAGAGCGGGACGCCCCGGGCACCCCTTCGCGCAGCACAAAATGTGCCACGAATTCGGTCGCCGCGCCACCCGAGCGGGTAAGGCGGACGTGGCGTTTCCGCGACGTGGTCCTCGGCACGGCCGCGTCAATGGTGCATGAAAATCGGGCAGCCGCTCCAATGCCGCGCCGAAAAAGGTTCGGCGGGCGATTGATCAACGCCCCGACGTCGTGATGAGACCCTTCGAGGTCACCACCACCCAGCGGCCGTCCTGCTTGCGAATCGCGTCCACGCGGCCCAGTCCGGGCACGACGTCGCCTTGATCGACTTCGACCAGACCCATGCGACCTTCGATGAGGGCGGTCCCGCGCTGGACATCGCGCACGACCCATCCTTCGACGATCCCAGGCTTGCCGCCCGCGCCCGATGCAGGCGCGATCGAGCCCGTCGCTTCCCTGGTTTGGGCCGCGGCATCGGCGCGTGACAGACGGTCGAGCGCCTCGATCGCCTTGTTGAGCTTTGCCGCCGGCTCGGCCTGAACGCGCTCGAGGCGCTCGACGAGCTCGCCGATCCTGGTGAATTGGGCGCTCGCACTCCGGTTGGCCGACTCGATGCCGACCTTCAAGGCCGCCAACTCGACCCGCGCTTGAACGACGTTCTCCTTGAGCGCCCGCATTTCGTCGAGGCCCGTTCGCCCGGTCGCGGCGGCGGGTATCGCGCCGGGCCGTGCCAGACCGTAGGCTGTCAGGGCGCCAAGCATGCCGCCGAGCGCCGCCGCCAGCGCCAGCGAAGCGGCCAGCATCGTGAATTCGGCTGATGTGAGGCACGGCGCTCTTGACAGGCGGCTCAATTTCATCGGCCTCCGCCTTCGCCGCGCTTTCTTCCACCGAGGGCCTGGGCTCGTCGATTTCGGGGGCGATGTGTGGGGCCTCGATGCTCGCGAGCTCGATCTTGGCCGTCTCGCTCATGGGCATGTCGAGCGTCATCTGCTCCGGGCTTGCGCGGCTGCGCCTTCGATGTCTCGGGCTTCGGCGCCTCGGCCTTCGGCAGATAGGTGCCGGACAAGGCCATCCGCGGCGAGACGCTCGCGTCGGTCTCGCTCACCGGCATTGGGAGGATCGCGGCCTCGCCGGACGACGACGGCGTTCCTTTGAGAGTTTCATGCTTGCCCATGGAGGGATCCTCGATACCGGGGCGAATTGGAAACCACCGCGGTTACCAATCGGTTACGATTGCGCCTCCTGGCGCGCTTTCAAGGGCACCATTTGCCGTTAGGGTTTCTTCAGTCTTGCGTCGCGATCGAGCGCCCGCCGCCGGGGCTACCACATGATGGTGGGCAGGCATCGCCCAACAGCACGCTCGCGGACCGTGAGGTCACACGCCGAGGTAGCGGTGCTGAACTTGCGGCGCGGCCGCCAGCTCCGTGGAGTTGCCGGTCCACACCACCTTGCCGCGCTCGATCAGGTAGTGGCGGTCGGCAATGCGGATCAGGGCTTCGACGTTCTTGTCGATCACCAGGATCGACTGGCCGGCGGCCTTGAGCCGCGTGAGGCATTGCCAATCTCGGCCCGGATCAGCGGCGCGAGCCCCTCGGTCGCCTCGTCGAGGATCAGGAGACGCGGATTGGTCATCAGCGCACGGCCGATGGCCAGCATTTGCTGCTCGCCGCCGGAGAGCTGGTTCGCCATGCTGGCGATGCGCTCGGCGATGCGCGGAAACAGCGCGCACACCTTGTCCAGGGTCCACGGCTCGGCCGCATTGCTGCGGTTGGCGGCGGTGGCGACCAGATTCTCCCGCGCGGTCAGGTTGGGAAACACCTGCCGCCCTTCCGGCACCAGCCCGATGCCGCGCTTGGCGACGTGATAGGCAGGCAGCTCACGGATTTCGCGGCCGTCGAACCGGATGGAGCCCGCCATCGCGCGCGTGAGCCCCATGATCGAGCGCACCGTCGTGGTCTTGCCCATGCCGTTGCGGCCCATGAGCGTGACCATCTCGCCCGGGGCGATGGCGAGCGACATGCCGAACAGCACCTGGCTCAAGCCGTAGCAGGTCTCGATGTTGGAGACTTCGAGCAGCGGCGCGTCAGCCATGCACCTGCTCCTGCTCGCCGAGATAGGCTTGCCGCACCTCGGCATTGGCCCTGATCGCCTCCGGGGCGCCGGAGGCGATGATACGTCCATAGACCAGGACCGTGATCCGGTCGGCCAGCGCGAACACCGCCTCCATGTCGTGCTCGATCAACAAGACGGTGAGCTCGCGCTTGAGTTCCCGCAGCGTCCTGACCATGCGCGCGCTCTCGTCCGGCCCCATCCCCGCCATCGGCTCATCGAGCAGGAGCATGCGCGGGCTGGTGGCAAGCGCCATCGCGATTTCGAGCTGCCGATGCTCGCCATGGCTGAGGTTGGAGACGAGCACGTCACCGCGGTTCGCGAGTCCGACACGGGCGAGCGCCGCTTGGGCGGGCGCGCGCAGGTCGGCCTCGCTGCGGGCGGCGCGCCAGAAGTGAAAGGAGTGCCCGGCATGCGCCTGCACGGCGAGCGCCACGTTATCGAGGGCGGTGAAATCGAGGAAGAGCGAGGTGATCTGGAACGACCGTGCGAGGCCGAGCTGGCTGCGGCGATAGGTCGGCAAGGTCGTGACGTCGTGGCCTTCAAAACGAATGTGCCCGGCGTCGGGCGCAATCTCGCCCGCGAGCTGCCCGATCAGCGTGGTCTTGCCGGCGCCGTTCGGTCCGATGATGGCGTGGAGCTCGCCCTTCGGCACGCACAGCGAAATCGCGTCGGAGGCGATGACGCCGCCGAAGCGCTTGGTCAATCCTTCGATCTCCAACAGCGCATCAGCCACGGCGCGCTCCCGCAAGCAAGCCGTCGATGCCACCGCGCGCAAACAGCACGATCAGCAGGAAGAGAGGCCCGAGCACGATTTGCCAGTATTCGGCGATGCGAACGGCAGCGTCCCCGAACAGGGGCGATGCCATGGCTTTGATCAAGATCGGGAGTGCCTCCTCCAGCGAGAGCAGCACGACCGCGCCGATCAGCGGGCCAAATGACGATGCCATGCCGCCGAGCACGACCATGACGATGAGATCGCCGGAGCGCGTCCAGTGCATCGTCGCCGGACTGATGAATCCGGTGTGATTGGCAAGCAGCGCGCCGGCAAGCCCGCATATCGCGCCGGCGATGACGAAGGCGATGAGGCGATAGCGAAAAGTCGGAAAGCCGATCGCGCGCATGCGCCGATCGTTGGACCGCGCGCCTTGGATCACCATGCCGAAACGCGAGTTCACCAGGCGCCATGTGCCGTAGATGGTGACGAGCAAGAGCACGAAGCAGAGGTAATAGAATTGCGTCCGGTTCGACAGGTTGATGAGGTCGCCGAATTGGCTGCGTTGGCGGATGCTCAGTCCGTCGTCGGCGCCGTAGCGGTCGAGCCCGACGCCGAAATAGTACACGAGCTGCGCGAAGGCGAGCGTGATCATGATGAAATAGACGCCGCGCGTGCGCAGCGAGAGCGCACCGACGACCAGCGCGAACAGCGCGCTGATGACGAGTGCGAGCGGCCATTGCACGAAGCCGGACGCGACGCCTTCGGAAGCCAGGATACCGACCGCATAGCCGCCGATACCGAGATAGACGGCATGGCCGAAACTCACCATTCCGCCGTAGCCCAGAATCAGGTTGAGGCTGGTCGCCGCCATGCCGAGGATGATGATGCGGGTGAACAGGGTCACCAGGAACGCGTTCCCCGTCACGGCGGCATAGATCGGCAGCGCGGCAAGGAGGAACAACAGGAAGGCGACCACCAGGCTGCGCGGCGTCAGCAACGCGGTCATTTGTTCGACACCGGAAACAGACCCTCCGGCCGCAACACCAGCACGATCGCCATCAGCAGATAGATCATCATCGACGACATGGCGGGGGCCACGGTCGACGCGCCGCGCGAGCTCAGCACCAGCCGCAGCAGATCCGGCAGGAACGCACGCCCGATCGTGTCGATCAGCCCGACGAGAATGGCGGCGATGAAGGCGCCGCGGATCGAGCCGATGCCACCGATGATGATCACCACGAAGGCGAGGATCAATATGTTCTCGCCCATGCCGATCTGCACGGTCAGGATCGGCGCCTGCATCAGGCCGGCAAGCCCCGCCAGCGCTGCACCGAGACCGAAGACCAGGGTGTAGAGCAGGTTGATATTGACGCCCAGCGCGCCGGTCATCTCGCGGTTGGACGCCCCGGCGCGGATCAGCATTCCAAGGCGGGTGCGCATCACCAGGACGTAGAGAAACAGCGCGACCAGAAGCGCCGTCAGGATGATGGCGATGCGATAGGTCGGATAGTAAAGCCCCGGCAGGATCTCCACGGGAAGAATGAGCCACATCGGCAGGGACAAGCTCAAGCCCGCCGGTCCCCAGATGAGCCGCACCAGCTCGTTGAAGAAAAGAATGAGACCGAACGTGCCGAGCACGTGGTCGAGATGATCGCGGCCGTAGAGTCGGCGCAGCGCGATGACCTCGACCGCCATCCCGGCCAGCAGCGTGGCACCGAGCGCGAGCACCGCGCCGGCGACGAAACTGTCGGTCCAGGCCGCGAAGGTCGCAGCGAAATACGCCCCCAGCATGTAGAGCGAGCCGTGGGCGAGGTTCACCAGGTCCATGATGCCGAAGACGAGCGTCAGCCCGGCCGCGAGCAGGAACAGCAGCAGCCCGAACTGCAGACCGTTCAGGCACTGTTCGATAAACAGCAGCATCGGGATTCGGACGACGGAGGACAGACGACGGCGACAGACTACGACGAATGAAGAGCCTTCAGCGCGCCTCTTTTCAATCCGTCCTCTGTCGTCAGTCGTCTGTGGTCCGGTCTCACCACTTCATCGGGCACTTCTCGTGAAATCTGTCCTGGCTGTCCTTGACGATGGTGGCCACGGTCTTGAGCGTGAGGTTGCCTTCCGCGTCCTTCGCCACGTCCTGCAGATAGAAATTCTGGATCGGGAAGTGGTTGTTGCCGTACTTGTAGGGGCCGCGCACCGACGCATAGCTGGCCTTGCGCATGGTATCGCGCATGGCGTCCTTCTTGCTCAGGTCGCCGTTCACCGCCGCCACCGCGCTGTTGACGAGATTCACTGCGTCATAGGACTGCGCGCCGTAGAATGACGGATAGTTCTTGTGCTTGGCCCGGAAGTCGGCGACGAATTTCTTGTTGGCGTCGTTCGGCAGATCGTTGACCCATTGCTGGGCACCCGGCACGCCGAGCGCGAGGTCCTTCTGCAGCGGCAGCGTGATCGCGTCGATCGTGAACGCGGTGTAGAGCGGAATCTGGCCCTTGAGCCCGGACTGCGCGTACTGGGTCAGGAATTGCACGCCTGCGGCCCCCGGATAGAACACGAACACGGCCTCGGGCTTGGCCGCGCGTACCTTCGACAATTCGGTGGAGAAATCGAGCTGATCAGGCCATTTGGTCAGCTCCTCGCCGATGATCTGGCCTTTGAAGGTCGAGCGCACGCCGGTGAGCATGTCCTTGCCGGCGGCATAGTTCGGGCCGATCAGGAAGGCGGTCTTGACCCCTTTCTGGGTCATGTATTCGCCCATGGCTTGCGGGGTCTGATCGTTCTGCCATGAGGTCGAGAAGTAGAACGGAGAGCACTGCTCGCCGGCGATCTGCGAGGGGCCGGCGTTGGAGCTGATCAGAAAGGTCTGCGAGTCCACGACCGGCTTGAGCGAAGCGAGCAGCACGTTCGACCAGATATAGCCGACGACGAAATTGACCTTGTCCGACTCGATCAGCTTCTGGGACTTCTGCACGCCCACTTCGGGCTTCTGTTGGTCGTCCTCGTAGATCACCTCGACCGGCTTGCCGCCCATCTTGCGGCCGAGGTGCTCGAGCGCGAGCTCGAAGGAGTTGCGCATGTCGTTGCCGATCACCGCGGTCGGACCGCTGAACGTGCTGACGAACCCGATCTTGACGGATTGCTGGGCCACGGCCGGCGCGGTGCCAAGCGCCACGAGCGCGGCCGTTCCCAAGAGAATTCGCTTCATGTCTGCTGTCCTCCAAGACACTGGAAAGTTGAGAGCGATCTTAGTGGATCGGTTCGGGGGCCAAAAGCCCTTCCATCCGTGGCCTTTCGACCCTCGGCACCGCCCTGGGCTCGAGCCGAGATCGGCAACCGAGCATGGGCGGGCCGCCGGCGCGCCTTGCCATGCCCGAAGGGCGGCAGTAAAGCATTGGCAGCCAAGCACTTGCGGCTGCTGTTCTCGCCACGATCAGAGGCGTCATCATGCACGAACTGACCGGCAGGACGCATTGGCATGAGCCCACCGGCAGCAACCGAGCCGGTTTCGGCGAGTTCGGCCGGCCCAAGACGCCCTACGACCTGTTCATGGAATCGGAAGGCATTCCGATCCACCGCGACATCGGCGTGAGCAAGGTGCAGGACCTGCCCCTGGCGCCGTGGCGGCGGTTGGGCGGCAAGGGGACGTATATCCAGCTCCATGGCACCGAGGGTAAATGGGGGAGCTACGTGGTCGAGGTGCCGGGCGCCGGCGCCCTCCATGCGGAAAAGCACCTCTACGAGGAAATCTACCTGGTGGTCGAAGGGCGCGGCACGACCGAAGTCTGGCTCGACAACGACAGCAAGCGCCACGTGTTCGAATGGCAGACGGGCTCGCTGTTCTCGATCCCCGTGAACGCCTGGCATCGCATCGTCAATGCGAGCTCCTCGCCGGCGCTGCTGCTCGGCGGCACCACGGCGCCCAACCTCATGAACCTGATCAACAACGTCGAGGTGATGTTCAATTGCCCCTATGAATTCCGCGACCGCTTCAGCGGCGCGGACGACTTCTACAAATACAAGGATGACATCGAGCCCGATCCGGTGCGCGGGCTCGCCATGCGGCGCACGAACTTCATCCCGGACGTCGTCAATTGCGACCTGCCGCTCGATAATCGGCGCTCGCCGGGATGGCGGCGTGTCGAGCCCTTCATGACGGGCAACACCTTCTACCTCTGGATCGGCCAGCACGAGAACGGGCGCTATTCCAAGGCGCATGCGCATACTTCGGCGGCCGTGTTGATCTGCCTCAGGGGCAAGGGCTACACCTACACTTGGCCGGAGCGCTACGGCGTCACGCCGTGGAAGGACGGCCATTCCGACAAGGTCAAGCGCGTCGACTACGAGCCGGTCGGCATGGTGTCGGCGGCGCCGGGCGGCGCGCGCTGGTATCACCAGCACTTCGGCGCCTCGAAGGACCCGCTGCGGCTGACCGCCTGGTTCGGACCGCACAATCCGGGTCGCGAGCCCGGGCCTCCCGGCGAGAAGCACACCGACTACACCGCCATGGATATCCCCGAAGGCGGCACCGCGATCCCCTACTGGATGGAAGACCCCTTCATCAGCGCCGAATACGAGGCCAAGCTCAAGGCGGAAGGCGTCCCCAGCCGAATGGAGCCGGAGTTCTACAAGAAGGGCGCCGCCGTACCGAAATTCGTGGGCGCGTGACATCGGCGACGTGGGTGCCTGACATGGGCGCGTGACGTGGGCGCCGCTTGCTGGATGCCCGCTTTTCGCGGGCATGACATCCTTGGATTGGCGCGATGACCGATGGGGAGGGCGAAGGCGGGCGGGTTTTTTTCTCGAGCACAGGCCGCTCGCTTGGCGATGAAGACGAGATCGTCGTCCTGACCGTCGGGGTGGATATCGGCTCCTCCACCTCGCACCTCGTATTCTCCCGCATCGTGCTGGAACGGCTGGACAGCCGCTACCTCGTCTCGACCCGCGAGACCTTCTACCAGTCCGATATCCTGCTCACGCCGTATTCCGCCGAGGAGGAGATCGACGCCCAGGCGCTCGGCGCCTTCATCGAGCGCCAATACCGGGACGCCAACATCGATCCCGACGAGATCGATACCGGCGCACTGATCCTCACCGGCGTCGCGGTGCGACGGCGCAATGCCCGCAAGATCGGCGAACTTTTTGCACGCCAGGCCGGCAAGATGGTCGCGGTCTCCGCCGGCGACAGCCTCGAGAGCGTGATGGCTGCGCATGGTTCGGGCGCCGTGGCGCGTTCGATCCGCGACAAAGCCACGGTCATGAACGTGGACGTCGGCGGCGGGACGTCGAAGATCGCGATCTGCGCCGATGGCCGGGTGACCGATCTTACCGCGCTCGACGTTGGGGCGCGCCTCGTCTGTCTCGATGCGGCGGGGCGCATCGTGCGCCTCGAGGAGGCCGGCCGCCGCTTCGGCGCCGATCTCGGCATCACCCTCGAGCTCGGCGCGAAGCTTGCGCCCGAGGCCGCCCGTGCCCTGGCGGCGCGGATGGCGGATCGTCTGTTCGAGGCCATGGATGGCCGATCGCCCGTGAGCGGCGGCGCCGCACTCCTGCGGCTCGAGCCGCTGGCGGCGCGCGCGACCGTCGAGCAGGTGACCTTTTCCGGCGGCGTCTCCGAGTACATCTACGGCCGCGCGGCGCAGACCTACGGCGATCTCGGCGTGGTCCTGGCGCAAGAAATTCGCGCCCGCGTCGAGGGCTGGGGACCGAAGCTCGAGCGCGCCAACGAAGGCATCCGCGCGACCGTCGTCGGCGCCTCCCAATACACGACGCAGGTGAGCGGCAGCACCATTTACGTTTCGCCGCTCGAAGCCCTGCCGCTGCGCAACGTTCCGGTGATCGCGCCGGCCTTCGCACTCGATGCCGATGAGATCGACTCGGACGTCGTAGCGGGAGCGATCCGGGCGGTGCTCAAGCGCCTCGATCTCGGCGAAGCCGACACGCCGGTGGCTGTCTTCGTGCCGTGGCGCGGCTCGGCGACCTTCCAGCGGCTCGATGCATTCTGCCAGGGCGTGGCCGATGGCCTCGCTGCGATCCTGGCGGACGGGCACCCGCTGGTGCTGGCGGGCGACGGCGACGTCGGCGGTCTGATGGGCATTCACTTGCGCGAGGAAATGCAGGTCGACAACGCGATCATCTCGGTCGATGGCCTCGAGCTCAAGGAGTTCGACTTATATCGATATCGGCGCCATGCTGCCGAATTCGGGCGCCGTGCCGGTGGTGATCAAGTCGCTGATCTTTCCCAGCACTGCCGCAGTCGGCATGGACTGGCGCGCCGTGCCGCGGGTGGTGGCGGGCTGAAAGCAGTATCGCCCCACCTGCGGGCGATGGCGGCTGCGCATGTTGCGTCCCCGGCCTATCACAGCCCGTAGATTTGCTTGGCCGTGCCGCCCATCACCGCCTTTCGTTCGTCGGCCGAGAGCTCGGCCACCAGATCGGTGATACCCTTCCACGTTTCCTCGTAGCTGGCGCCGAGCAGGATCACCGGCCAGTTGCTTGCCGCCATCACCCGGTGGGGGCTGAACAGGTCGAGCACGTGATCGGAGTAGCGCCGCAGCGCGTCCGTCGACCAGCGCCAGCGCATGATGACGTCGAGGCCGACCGAGAGCTTGACCGACGTGTTGCGGTGCTCGGCAGCCCGCGCAATTTGCGTCGCCCACGGCTCCCAACCCTGCTCGGGTATCGGCGGCCGGCCGAGGTGATTGATGACGATCTTGAGTTCCGGCAGGCGCTGGGCGACCTCGAGCACGGATTCGAATTGCGCGGCGTTGACGGGAATGGCGTCGAAGGCGAGTTTCGCCGCAGCCAGGAGCTTGAGCGAATCGAGCACGCCGCCCTGCAGCAGCCAGCGCGGGTCGGGCTCGTTGCTGATGAGATGGCGCACGCCGACGAGCTTGCCGCCGCGGGCATCCAGCCGTGCGAGCGCGTTCGATGTGGCGTCGGGATCGGCAAGCGGCAGCCAGCCGACGACGCCGCGCACGAAATCCACCTCCTTGCAGAGGTCGAGACACTCCTCGGTCTCGCCGCCGACCTGATGCAGCACCTGGATCAGCACCGTGCCCTTGATGCCGCAGCGCGCAAGCTCGGGGCGCAGGTCGTCGGGTGTGAAATCGCGCGCGAAGCGGTCGCCGACGAGGTCGGGCCAGGCATAGGTGTGCCGGCCGGTCCACCAGAAATGATGATGCGAATCGATCATGGCTGTCGTTCAAGACCTCGGTGCGACGAAGGCGTCGTGCTCCTTGGTGAGCCAGACGTTGCCGGAGGCTTCCACATTCGGCACGCCGATATAGCAGAAGACGAGCGACGCCTCCTCGGTCTGCGAGGCATTGGCGATGACATGAATGGCGCCGCTCGGAACATAGACGAAATCGCCGGCCTCCAGAATGATTTCCTTGCGGTCGCTGCAATCGCTGCGCGCCTGGATGCACCTGATCTTGCCGGACATGATGTACCAGCAGACGTCGTTGTTGGCATGGTAATGCGTCGGATTCGGTCCCGCGCCCGGCACCAGCACGGTGCGCCCCATCACCGCGTTGGCGAGATCGACGGTCTTGTCGCTGATGCCGAAGCCTACGCGCAGCGGCGGCTCGTAGGTGGTGTCCACCCCGATCTTGCTTTGCCGGACCACCGTGACGGTCTGCTTGTCGAAGGGCACCATTCCACGCCTCTCCTGTCGTTGTCCTCTTCGCCCGAGCCCTACCCCGCTACGGCGCGAGGGGAACGTTCGCAGCGCGTATCGTATCTCACTTCCCGGTCCATTGCGGCTCGCGCTTCTCGAGGAATGCCTCGATGCCGAGACGGAAGTCGTCGCTGCCGTAGCACGCGCGCACGAGATCGTCGCCGTCCGGCAGACCCGCGTGCAGGATGCGCCGCATCGCCTCCTTGCTCACGCGCATGGTGAGCGGCGCGTGGTTGGAAAGGCGCGAGGTCAATTCGGCCACGCGCGCCTCGAGGTCGGGGGCCGCGACGATCTCGCTCAGAAAGCCGCCCGCCAGCGCCTCTTCGGCCGTAATATTCTCCGCCAGCAGCAATACCCGCTTGGCGCGGGGGGCGCCGAGCGCCGCGACCAGCCGGGCGTAATTCGCCATCGAGAGGCAATTGCCCAGCGTGCGCGCGATCGGCACGCCGAAGCGCGACCCCGGCGTCGCGATGCGCAGATCGCACGCGGCCGCAATCGCAAGCCCGCCCCCGATCGCGAAACCTTCGATCACCGCCAAGGTCGGGACCGGCAGCGCTTCGACGGCACCGATATACCCTTCCATCTTCTCCTCATAGGCGATGCCGTCGTCGCCGCCGCGGAAGGCTTGGAACTGCGCGATGTCGGTGCCGGCGATGAACGCTTTGCCGCCGGCGCCGCGGAACACCGCGACGCGCAGCCCATCCTCTCGGTGGATGCGCGCGCAAGCCTCGCCAAGCTGCTCGTACATTCGCCAGGTCATGGCGTTGCGTGCCTGCGGCCGGTCGAAGATCACGGTGACCACCGGACCCTCCCGACTGTAGCGAACCTCTCCGTCACTCATGGGACCGATACTCCGCCCTCGCCGCTTTCCCTTCCCTGTGGGGGGCGCAAGCGGTGAGCTCTGAGGTAACACGCATCGCTCGCACTGTCCCGCCGTCACTTCATCGGCTCGATGCGGGCGACCCAGGGAATGTTCGCGAGGCGATGCAAATTTTCGGGACTGACATTGCGCAGGCGCATGCGGTTGAGCGTTCCGTCGCGTCCGGCGAACAGGCCGTATTCCCTGATCCGCTCGCTGTGGAAGCGGTCCGGCATGAAATCGAGCACCACCACGACGTTGCTGGCGGCGGTGGCATGGCGCAGCGACGGGTCGAGCCGGTGCGAGGCGGTCGCCCAGCCGTAGAGCTGCTGGCCCCATAAGAACAGCGGCGATCAGCAGGATACCGGCGACAAATTTGCGGCCGTCGGGTCCGAGCAGCAATCGGCGGGAGGCACGCCCGCCGGCCGGCAATACGTCCGCGGGCGCGCTCACGGCTGCTCCTTGGTGGCGTCGATCACCAGGCCCCAGCGCTCGATGGTGCGGCGCTCGATCGGAAGCAGCAGCCACCGGTCCATGGCAATGGCGATGGTGCCGATGATGAGGCAGCCGGCAATGATGATGTCGGAGCGGTGGTAGTCCGCGGCGGCGAAAATCATCTGGCCGAGGCCGTCGGGCGTGCCGACGAGCTCGGCCGCGATCAGCGCGCGCCAGCCGAAGCCGAGCCCGGAGCGGATGCCGGTGAGGATGTAAGGCAGCGCGCCGGGAAGAATGACGGTGCGGACGATCTCCCAGCGACCGCCGCCCAGCGCCTGCACGCCCTGCTCGAACACCTGCGGCACGAGCTGCACGCCGAGTACGGTGTTCTGGAACACGATGAAGAACACCGTATTCCAGATCAGGAACACCGCCAGCGCGGTACCGATGCCGAGCCAACCGATCATCAGCGGCAGCCAGACGATGCCGGAGATCGCATTGAAGAACACCACCAGCGGATTGAGGAAATCGGACACGTGGCGGTAGAGCCCGGCAACGAACCCGCCGATGATGCCGGTGATGATGCCGACCGACGCGCCGAGGAACAGCCGCCAGAGGCTCGCCTGGATGTTCCTGATGAGCTCGCCGTCGAGCGCGCGCGTCCATACCGCTTCGATGACATCGCCGACCGGCGGCAGCGTCGCCTTGTTCGGATGGAAGATTGCGCCGCCCGCCATCCACGCGATGAGGATCAGGACGAATGGGAGGGCCGGGAGCAACCGCCACGCGACCTGGCCAAGCGGGCGGTGCGCGTCTTCACGGGCCATGGTCGCCGGCACGCTCATTTGCGTAGCCCCGCAGGCGGTCTCTCCAGTTCCCCTCCCCCTTGTGGGGAGGGGTTGGGGCGGGGGTCGGAGTTGGCGGACGCATCTCGCGCAACAACAATGACCCCCCTCCCCAACCCTCCCCCACAAGGGGGGAGGGAGCGGAGAGACCGATGCTTTTTCGTTGCACGCTCATTTGCGTAGCATCCCCCAGCGCGCCACGGTGATGTTCTCGATCGGCTGCACGAGCAGGCGATCGACGACGATGTAGAGGCAGCCGATCATGATCATGCCGACGATGATGCGGTCGATCTGCCCGAACGTGCGCGCGCCGAAAATGAGGTCGCCGAGGCCGCCTTTGCGCACCAGCATTTCGGCGGCGATCAGCGCGCGCCAGCCGTAGCCCATGCCGAGGCGCAGCCCCACGACGATGCTCGGCAGCGCGCCGGGCAGATACACGTCGGTGACGAGGCGCAGCCGGCCCGCTCCGAGCGAGCGCAGCGCGAGGGTGTAGTTTTCCGGGATCGCGCGAACGCCGATCATGGTGTTGAAGATGATCGGCACGATCAGCGAATAGATCACGATCACCAGCGTCGTGGTGTGACTGAAGCCGAACCAGATGATGGCGAGCGGCAGCCAGGCAATGCCCGAAATGCTCTGCAGGAAGCGCAGAAATCCTTCCAGCGAATGTGCGGCATAGCGGTTGGTGCCGACTGCGAATCCGATCGGCACGCCAACCGCCATCGAGATGAGCGAGGCGACGCCGATCATCGTCAGGCTGGTGCTGGCATATTCCGCCAGCACGCCGTGGCTGGTGAGGTGAACGAAGGCGTGCCAGACCTGCAGCGGCGAAACGAGCACGTTGTCGGGAAAGTCGCCGCTCGCCTTGACCGCCCACCAGATCGCGATCAGGACGCCAAACGGCAGCAAAATCTTCAGGCCGCGCAGGCCCTGCCACGCAACGGCAAGACCCGAATAAGGCTGCGGCAGCCGCGCCGCAGCGGAAGGTGCCGTTGCGAGACTCATGCGCGCGCCTCGGCGGGCTCGGCTCCATGGCTCGCCGCCGGCAGCGTTGCGCCGCGTTCCTCCCGCACCAGCAGAAGCGTCTGCTCGACGATGGCCTGCATCTCGCCGTCGATCTTGAACGATTCCCAGTTGCGGCCGCCCGCATCGCGTTTCGGTATGGCGATCTCCCGCTTGATGCGCCCGGGCCGGCGCGTCATCACCAGCACGCGGTCGCCGAGGAAGACCGCCTCGTCGACGCTATGCGTGATGAAGAACACCGTCTTCTGGGTCGCGGCGCAGAGCCGCGCCAGCTCCTCCTGCAAGGTCAGCCGGGTCATCGCATCGACGGCCGCGAACGGCTCGTCCATCAAGATCACGTCGGGATCGGCGGCCCAGGTGCGCGCGACCGCGACGCGCTGGCGCATCCCGCCGGACAGCTCGTGCGGGTAGCGGTCCTCGAAGCCGGTCAAGCCGGTCAGATCGATCAGGCGCTTGACGCGCTGCTGGCGCTCGGCGCGCGGCATGCCGATGATCTCGAGGCCATGGCCGATGTTCCGCCGCACCGTGCGCCAAGGCAGGATGGCGAGCTCCTGGAAGACGACGCCGCGATCGCGGCCCGGCCCGCGCACCGGCTTCCCGTCGCATTGGATCGTGCCTTCGGTCGGGCGGATGAAGCCGGCCATGGCCTTGAGCAGCGTGGTCTTGCCGCACCCGCTCGGCCCCACCAGGGTCACGAATTCGCCGGCGCGGATGGCGAGATCGACGTAGTCGGTCGCCTGCACCGGGCCATCGGCGGTATCGAAGAAATGCCGGAAGCCGGAGACGACGATCTTGTCTTCGGCGCCGGTTTGCGGAATCGGCATGCGGTCTTCCGGAACTGCATGCGGCGCGGCGGGACGCAGCGCCGCTCCATCACGCCGTTGCGATCAGCCCAGTTGCCCTTTGCACTCCGCGACCGTCTGCGGGAGCGGCGGCAAGTCGGCGAAGAATTGCGGATGCTTCTCGACGATGCGCTTGAACACGGTATCATCGTAGAAATCGCCCGGCTCGAACGGCTTGTCTTTCTTGAGCAGGCCGGACTTGATCATCTCGTTGCCGGTGCGGACCAGACCCTTCGATGGTGCAGACCGAAACGCGCGGATCCCAGCTGAGCCACTTCAATCCCTCGGTGCCGTCGGCCACATTGAGACCGTCGAGGAAGCGGGTCGCGATCTCGGCGGAGTCCTTGGGATTCTTGCGCACGAACGCCGCCGCCTCGATCAATCCGACCGAGAACTTCTCGACGAAGTCGTAATTCTTCTTGATCCAGTCCTCGTGGGCGACGGCGCCGATGGCGTCGGCAACGAGGCTCGCCTCGCCGCGACTGACGACGACGGCGTTGGGTCCGAGCTCGCGGACCGCCTGCGCGGTGTAAGGCTCCCACGGCGCGATCGCGTCGACCAGTCCTTGCGAGATCGTGATCGGCATGTTCTCGACCGGCACGCTCACGAGCTGCGACTTCGAGATGTCGAGCTTGTTCTTCTTGAACCACTCGCGCAGATAGACCTCGTTCGTGCTGCCCGTGAGATGCGCGATCTTCTTGCCTTCCATCGATTTCGGATTGTTGGCGTCGATGCCGCGGTCCTTGCGCCCAATGATCGCGCGCCCGCCTGCTTTCGCGAGGTAGTCGGCGGCGTTGTAATAGGCGATGACCCCCTTGAGCATGTTGCCGCTGGCGCGCGCGGAGGCGGTGGTGGTGGAGAGTGCCGCGTGGCCGAACTGGGCATCGCCGGCCTGCACCGCCTGCACCACCGCGCGGCCGCTCGAGGCCAGCTTGACCTCGACGTTGAGGCCCTGTTTGGCCCAGAGCCCGTTCTCGGCCGCCACATAGGCCGGCGTGCTGAACAGATTGTTGACCACCACGAACGTGACTTTCTGCTGCGCTTGGGCCGGGCCCGCGAGCTGGGCCGCCGCGACCGATACCGCGCCGATCCAGAGCAGCCATCGCGTGGAGATCATGAACCATCCTCCCTGTTGTTGAATTGGCCCGGTCCTCTTGGTCGAAGACTCTTCTTGCTCTTGTTGTTCTTCTTGGAACCGGGACAGGCGGTGGCGGCTGAACGGCTCAAGCCGCCATCGCCCGCGTCGCCCCTCTCCCATCAAAGGCCGCCGTCGCGCCGCGGTCAAGCAAGCCGGCAGCGGCGTTTTGACTGCGCGTGATCGCGATCAAGCCTGCGTGCGTCGCCGGATCTCCTTGATCACGGCACTGTTGTCCAAATCCCCTTCCCCCTGCCGCACGCAGGCTTCCAGCACATCCGCATGGATTTCGAGCAACGGAAGCCGCTGCTTCACGCGCGCGGCCTGTTCGAGCATGAGGTGGACATCCTTGAGATGCTGGGCGACGCGGCCCTCGGCTGCGAATTCCCCGCGGGTCATCTTCAAACCCTTGATGTCCATGACCTGCGAATAGGCGGCCGAGCGGCGCACCACCTTGAGAAAAGCTTCGGGATCGAGCCCCAGCCGCTCGGCGAACACCAACCCCTCGGCCACCGCCAATCGGTTGAGGCCGAGGATGAGATTGACCGCGAGCTTGGCGCGGCCACCGTCGCCGATCTTGCCGATATGGAAATAGGTCGGAAACATCGCCCGCAGCACCGGTTCCGCGTCCGATGCAACCTGCGGATCGCCGCCGAGCAGCCCGACGCCCTCGCCGCGGCTGACTTGGCCGCTTGCGCCCGAGACGGGCGTTTCCAGAAGGCGCAGTCCACGTGCGCCGACGCGCTCGCCCAACGCCGCGATCCGCTCCGGGTCACACGTGCTCGCACACAGGACGATCTTGCCGGAGCCGTCGCCCAACGCCGGCAACAGCTCGCCTTCGACCACTGCCTCGACCTGATCGGTGCTGAACACCGCGAGCACGATCGGACCGCAGCGCAGCGCCACATCGGCGACCGAGGCAGCGGCGCCGCCACCGAGCTCCGCCAGCTTGGCGTTTTTGGCGGGGTCGATGTCGAAGCCCACGACCTCGAAGCCAGCCGTCCGCAGCCGATGCGCAAACGCCTGGCCCAGCAAGCCCAGGCCGATGAGCCCGACTGCAGTGGGTTTGGTCATGTCAGCGGCGCGACGCCCAGGTCGCGCGCGGTGGCATCGAGGCTGTCGCGCAGCGGCTTGGGCATCGGGATGCCGTTCTTCATGCGATCCTGCCGCTTGAGATGGCTCTGCTCGCCCGGGCAGCCAGATGCGCTCGACCGCGGGCAACCGCTCGGCGCCGCGCATGAGCCGGACCGCCGCATCGACTTGGCGCTTGAATTGCGCCGCCGGCGCGAAGGCTTCGACCGACACCGCGACGATGGCATGGCCGGTATTGGTTGCCCTGCCGTGCTCCTTGAC
The DNA here is from genome assembly GCA_963827585.1 of uncultured Alphaproteobacteria bacterium. Classification (GTDB taxonomy): domain Bacteria; phylum Pseudomonadota; class Alphaproteobacteria; order Rhizobiales; family Xanthobacteraceae; genus VAZQ01. Next base: position 58,139 of record CAWHCK010000059.1, on the reverse strand, counting down.
GAAATCGACGACGTCGCGCCCGAACGCTGCCTGATTGAGGGTGCCGGCCAGGAGCCCGATGATCAGGCTCAAGCCATAGCCCTTATAGTCGCCGATCGGAAGCAGCAGGCCTTCTTCCGCACGCTTGGAATCGGTGAGCGGCTTGCCGTCGCGACCGATCATCCAGCCGACCGGCAGCTCCTCGTTCCGCTGCATCTTGAGCCGCACCTTGCCGAAGGCCGCGACCGTCGGCGCCATGTCGAGCACGATCGGCGGCTCGTCTTGAGCGGGGATGGCGACCGCGATCGGATTGGTGCCGAGCAGGTTCTCGGTCGAGCCCCAGGGCGGCAGATGGTTGTTGCTGCCGACCGCCAGATAGAGCCCGATCATGTCATGGGCGAGCGGCATCATGGCATAAAGCGCCGCCGGGCCCGCATGGTTGCTCATGCGCGCGCCCACCCAGGCGACGCCCGTGTGCCTGGCCTTCTCGATCGCGGTCATGGCGGCAAAGCGCATGACGAGATGGCCGAGGCCGTTGTCGCCGTCGACCAGGGCGGTTGACGGCCGTTCCTGCACGATGCGGATGTTCGGGCGCGCGTTGACGCCGCCGGCCTTGAGGCGGCGGACATAGATCGGCAGGCGGATCACGCCGTGGGTATCGCTGCCGCGCAGATCGGCCTCGACCATGAGGCCGGCGACGATCTCGGCATCACCGGATGGAAGGCCGGCGGCTTCGAAGGCGCGCTTGATGAAGGCCGCCAGCGGCGCTGCTGCAATGCGCGGCACATCGGTCGAGCTTGCTGGTTTGGATTCGGCCGCCGCTTGTCCTGACATGTCCACTCCACTTCGTTGGTCCCGTTATGTCATCTCGATCGACGGCCGGATACAACAGCCTTATCCGCTGGCGGGCCTGGCCACGAGATCGGCACCGATCTCGTCCAGGCGCGCGACCCCGCACAGCGCCATGGCGCGGATGAGCTCGGCGCGCAAATGGTCGAGCACCATGTGCACGCCTTCGGCCCCATCCAGCGCAAGTCCCCAGATGACGGGACGCGCGACCAGCACGGCGCGAGCGCCGAGCGCGAGCGCCTTGACGACGTCGGTGCCGCGGCGGATGCCGCCATCCACATAGAGCTCGGCTCTGCCGCCGATAACGCCCGCAATCTCCGCCAGTGCCTCTGCCGTGGCGACGGTACCGTCGAGGTGGCGGCCGCCGTGGTTGGAGACGATGATCGCCTTTGCCCCCGCGTCCACGCAACGTGCGGCGTCGTCGCCGCGCAGCACGCCTTTCACCAGCACGTCCACGGCCGAACGTCGCGCCAGCCATTCGAGGTCGCGCCAGGTCGCCGGAAACGTCACCGTGCCGGTATAGCCCGCCTTGTAGGCATTCTGCGCAATGGGCTGGCCGGGAAGATTGGCATTGCGAATGTCGGGCGACGGCGCCAGCGGCGCCCGCGCCGCGCGCGGGCTTGCGCCGTAGACCGGCTGGTCGACCGTGAGCACGATGGCGCGGAATCCGGCGGCCGCCGCACGGTCGATCAGGTTTTCCGCGAGCTTGCGGTCGGGCGGGAGGTAGAGCTGGAACCAGCGCGGCGCCGCGCCCGGCTCGGTCGCCACCTCTTCGATGCTGACCGTGGATGTGGTCGGCAGGACGAAGACTGCGCCTGCTGCGGCGGCGCCGCGCGCAGTGGCGCGCTCGCCCTCGGCGTGAAACAGCTTATGGCGCCCGAACGGCGCGACCATGATCGGAGTATCGACCCGCGCGCCCAATATGCTCGTGCCGGTGTCGATCGTGGTGATGTCGTTGAGCACGCGCGGACGCAAGCGCAGCCGCCGCCACGCGGCGACGTTTGCGGCCACCGTGATCTCGTCATCGGCGCCCGCCGCCGCGAAGGCATAGGCGCCGGGCGAGAGCCGGGCGCGGGCCTGCTCCTCGAGCGCATCGAAATCGGCGCTGTCCAAATCCTACCCCCTTCGCCTGCGGACGTGATGAGCCCCCGACAGTGTCCTTTGACGCCGCAATGTGCCATGTCCTTATAGCAACGGCTCCTATACCCGAGCACCGCGCAGCCCAGGCTGGAATGCCCTCATCGCATGGCTCGCTACCGCGTCACGGTCGATACCGGAGGGACATTCTCGGATTTCGTCTATCTCGAGGAAGAGACCGGCACGTTATCGATCGCCAAGATTCCGTCCACACCCGATGATCCGTCACGCGCGATCCTCGCAGGGATCGAGACCCTGCTCGCGCGCGGAGCGGCGGCCGACATCGGCTATTTCTGCCACGGCACGACGGTCGGGACCAATGCGCTGCTCGAAGGCAAGGGCGTGAAGACCGGCTTGCTGGTGACGGAGGGATTTCGCGGCATCTATCCCGTCGGCGAGCAGGCCCGGCCCTATGGCACGGCGATCTTCGACGTCATGTACGACAAGCCGGCGCCGCTGGTGCCGCCGAGCCTGACCGGCGAGGTCAAGGAGCGCGTCGATTTCCGCGGCAACGTGCTGCGCCCGCTCGACGAGACCGCGCTGCGCGAAACCGTGCGCGAGCTCGAGGCGCAGAATATCGAGTTCGATCGCGGTGTGCCTGCTGTTCTCGTTTCTCCATCCCGCGCACGAAGCGCGCGTGCGCGAGATCGTGCGCGAGGAGATGCCGGGTTGCAGCGTCTCGCTCTCGTCGGAGGTGCTGCCGCAGATCCGCGAGTATTATCGGCTGAGCACCACCGTCATCAACGCCTACCTGCAGCCGATCCTGGCGCGCTATATCGCGCAGCTCGACCGCCGCCTTTCCGGCGCCGGCATCGTTACGCGGCAGAAATACATCATGCAGTCCAATGGCGGCATGGCGACGTTTGCAGCGGCCGCCCGCCGCGCCGTCACCACGGTGCTGTCGGGGCCGGCCGGCGGCGTCACCGCGGGCGTTCTCGCCTCGCGCATGGGCGGCTTCCCCAATCTCATCACCTTCGACATGGGCGGAACGTCCTGCGACGTCGCGCTGATCAAGGATGGCGAGGCGCTGCTGTCGAGCCGTGGCAAGATCGAAGGGCGTGATCTCGCGGTGCCCATGCTGGACATCAACACGGTGAGCGCCGGGGGCGGCACCATCGCCACGGTCGACCGCTTCGGCGCGCTCAAGGTCGGGCCACGCAGCGCCGGCGCGGTGCCGGGGCCGGCTTGCTACGGGCGCGGCGGCGAAGCACCCACCATCACCGACTGCAACCTGGTGCTGGGCTATCTCGGCGCGGACAATTTCCTGGGCGGGCAGATGCGCCTCGATGCCGACAAGGCGCGCACCGCAATCGAGACCAAGGTGGCGCGGCCGCTCGGCCTCCCCGTGGCCGACGCGGCGGAAGGCATCGTCCGCGTCATCGACGTGAAGATGGAAGAGGCGATCAAGGCGATCTCCACCATGCGCGGGCATGACCTGCGCGATTTCATGCTGCTCGCCTTCGGTGGGGCCGGGCCCGTGCATGCCGGCCGCATCGCCCGCGATCTCGGCATGGCCGGCGTCATCGTGCCGCGCTATCCCGGCGTGTTTTCGGCCATCGGCCTGCTGATGTCGGACGTCAAGCACGACTACATCCAGTCGAAGCTGACGCCGCTCGGCGACGTGACGCCCGAGGAGGTGAATGGCGTGTTCGAGCGGCTGGTAGCGCAGGCGCGCGAGGAATTGCACCGCGACGGGTTCGCGCCGGACCGCATCCGCGTCGAATGCGCGCTCGATATGCGCTATGGCGGCCAGGGCTATGAGATCGCCATCCCATGCCCTGCCGAACCGCTGCACGATCGCCGATTTGAAGCGAGCTTCGCATCACCTTCGACCGCCAGCACGGCATCATGTTCGGCCATATGGCGCCCGAGGAGCCGGTTGAGATCGTCTCTTATCGCGTGCGCGGGATCGGCGTCGTGCCGCCGATCGAGATGCCGAAGTTCAAGCCCGCCGGCACCACGCTCTCGGATGCACGGCGGAACATGCGGCGCGTGCGCTTCGACGGCAGCGGAGCTCGATTGCCCGGTCTATGAGCGCGAGCGGCTCGACGTCGGCTTGCAGCTTGCGGGACCGGCGATCCTCGAGCAGCTCGACTGCACGACCGTGATCCTTCCCGGCCAGGTGGCGCGGACGGACGAATGGAAGAACCTGATCGTGACACGAGATGAATGTCATCCCCGCGCAAGCGGCATCCGGTACCTGCGTATACTCCCGGCCGAGGCGCCGCCGTGCCAGGGACAGATGCAACGGGTTACTGGATCATCCGCTTTCGGGGATGATCAAAAGCGGAGAGGTATAGTGCTTAGAGCAGCCATGTCCATCGACGCGGTCGATCTCGAAGTGATGAAGGCGAGCCTCTCCGGCATCGTGCAGGAGATGCAGAACTCGCTGTTCCGCACCGGTTTCTCCACCATCGTGCGGGAGTCGCAGGATGCGTCCTGCGCGCTGATGAACGCGAACGGCGAGGTGGTGGCGCAGCACGTGGTGCTGCCGCTGCATATCGGCGCCTTTCCGGCCTGTACCGCCGCCGTCATCGATGTGTTCCGCGACGGCATCGCGGAAGGCGACGGCTTCATCATCAATCATCCCTACCATGGCGGCAGCCCGCACGCGCCGGACATTGCCGTCATCACGCCGGTGTTCGTCGACGGCGAGCTGTTCGGCTTCTGCGGCTCGATCGCGCACAAGAGCGACATCGGCGGTCCGGTGCCGGGCAGCTGCTCGGGCCAGGCGCGGGAGATTTTCAACGAGGGTCTGCACCTGCCCGCCGTGCGCTATCAGCGCGGCTACCGGGTGAACGGCGACATCGAGCGGCTCATCGGCGCCAACAGCCGCACGCCGGAGCTCGTGCTCGGTGACATCCGCGGACAGCTCGGGGCCGACCGGCTGGGCGAAAAGCGGCTCAGCGAGCTCGTCGGCAAATTCGGCAAACAGAAAATTCTCGCCTGCTTCGATCGTCTGTTCGAGATGTCGGAACGAACGCTCAGAACTGCCGTTGCCGAATGGCAGGACGGCCGCTTCGAGGCGGAGCGGTTCGTCGACGATGACGGCATCGACCTGGAAACGCCGGTGCGCATCCACGTTGTCATCGACAAGACGGGCGATCGGCTCCATTTCGATTTCAGCGGCTCGGCCGACCAGACCGGAGGGCCCGCCAATATCCGCCCGCCCCTGGTGCAGGCCGCCTGCGCCTACGGCCTGATCTCGCTGATCGATCCGAGCATGTACGTGTCGAGCGGGCTCATGCGCGGCTTCACCATGACGGCGCGCGAGGGCAGCGTGCTCAATCCGCGCTTCCCGGCGCCGGTCAACACCTACAATCCGACCATCCATGCCCTCGTCGATGCCATATTCGACGCCATGAGCCGCATCGTGCCCGACAAGGTGCGCGCCGACGGCAGCGGCAGCCGTTCCATCATTCTCGGCGGCCGCAGCACCTCCAGCGGAAAGGGCTACGTGCAATACGAGATCATCGCCGGCGGCGCCGGCGGCCGCGCGTCGAAGGACGGCGCCTCCGGGATCACGGTCAACCAGAGCAATGCCAAGATCGCGCCGATCGAGATCATCGAGAGCGAGTTTCCCACCCGGGTCAGACGCTTCGAGCTGATCGCGGATTCCGGCGGGGCGGGCGAGTTCCGCGGCGGGCTCGGGATACGCCGCGAATATCTCAATCTTGCGGATGCCCGCTTCTCGATCCGTTCCATGAAGCACGTCATCCCGCCGAACGGCTGCGCCGGCGGCGCGAGCGGCCGCGCGGGCGATATCTGGATCAACCCGGACACCGACGCCGCAAAGCGCCTGCCGACCCGTTATGCCGACTACCCATTGCGCGCGGGCGACATCTTCCGGCTCGATACGCCGGGCGGCGGCGGGCATGGCGATCCGCTTGCGCGCGATCCCGAGCGCGTGCTCGCCGATGTGGAGGACGGCGCGGTTTCACCCCAGGCGGCAGCGCGCGACTACGGCGTCGTGCTCGCGCCGGCCGGGCACGCATGGGCGATCGATCATCAGGCGACGCGAATGCTACGGGCGCGGATGAGGACGAAGCGATGATGCCGCGCTCGTTCCAATATTTCCGCTCGTCGTCCCCGCGCAGGCGGGGACCCATCGCGCCACAGTCCAGGCTTCTGGAATATGGGTCCCCGCTTGCGCGGGGACGACAGCAGCGTGGTTTCGCGGCAATCATCCCGAGTTCAGATGGACTTCCTCCGAGGTTGATATGGCCAACGCAAGCGATGTGAAACGGATCGGCGTCATCGGCCTCGGCGCCATGGGCCTGCAGATGGCGCGCCACATGGTGAGCAAGGGTTTCGACGTCGCCGGTTACGATGTCGACGTCGACGCCATGCGTCGTGCGGTCGAGGCGGGCGTGAAGTCCTGCCTCTCCCCGGCGCAGGTCGGCGAACACGCCGGGATCGTGATCGTCATGGTCGCAACCGACCAACAGGTGGAAGAGGTGATCGGGCAATCCGGGCTGCTCGACGCTCTCGGCCCTGGCAGCGTCGTCTGCATCGCAAGCTCCTGCGCACCCGAGACCTGCCGGCGCATGGAGGCAATCGCCGCGGCCAAAGGCATCGGCGTGCTCGATTGCCCGGTCGTGCTGGGGCAGGAGGCCGCCAATACCGGCACCGTGACCTGCTATGTCGGCGGCGAGGAACGCTGGCTCGCCCGCGCCAAGCCGGCGCTGGAGACGTTCAGCCGGCAGGTCCTCCATCTCGGTCCTTCAGGCATGGGTCAGATCGCCAAGACCATCAACAACATGCTGTTATGGGCCTGCATGGCCGCCAACTTCGAGGCGCTCACTTTGGCGAAGGCCCTTGGCGCCGACGTCCCGTGCCTGATCGAGGCGCTCGCCCACGGCAGCGGCGCCAATTGGTCGCTCTCCCGCTGGGGCAAAGGCACTGGTAAATGGGCGGAGAAGGACATGGACGTGGCACTCGACCTGGCGCAACACGTCAAGGTGCCGGTGCCGCTCGGGGCCCTGGTCGATCAGCTGATGAAGCCGATCAATCAGGACAAGATGAAAGCGCTCTTATCGTGAAGCGCACAGCACTGGAAACGCCATGAAAACGAGAACTCCTGTTGGTGCTTGCCGCCGGCATCGCCTTCGTCGCTCCCGCAGCCGCGCAGCAGAACCTGACCAAGGTGCGCGTGGCCTACGACGGTTTCTCCATGACGTCCGGGCCGCTGATCTATGCGGACAAGCAAGGCATCTTCAAAAAATTCGGCCTCGATATCGCGCCGATCTTCGTCGACGGCGGATCGATGCTCACCCAGGCCGTGGTCGGCGGCTCGGTCGATATCGCGCAAAACGGCTATACGCCGGCGCTCTCCGCGGCGGTGCAAGGCGCCGACATCGTTATCATCGGCGGCATTTCGAACAAGCTGCCGTTCCAGCTCGTGGTCAAGACCTCGATCACCCGTGCCGACCAGCTCAAGGGCCAGAGTGTCGCCATCAGCCGCTACGGCTCCTCGACCGACACGGCGGCGGACTTCGCGCTCGCCCACCTCAAGCTCACGCGCAACGACGTCAAGATCCTGCAGCTGGGAGGCGCTGCCACCCGCATGGCAGCGGCAATGAGCGGGCAGATTGCCGGCACCATGGAGCAATATCCCGACACCGCGGAGCTGTCGCGGCACGGCTTCCACGTGCTGGTCGACGTGACCGAGATCGCGGGCGACTACCCGAACACGTCGTATGTGACGAGCCGCAGCTTTCTCAAGAGCCGGCCGGAGGTGGTGAAGACCTTTCTGATGGCAATGGCGACGGCGGTTCACGCGTACAAGAGCAATCCATCGGTCGCCATCCCGCTCTCGCAGAAGTTTCTCGACGTGAAGGACCCGGCGAATGCGAAGGCCGCGTATGAGGCCTATGTCAAGGTCTATCCCGATGATCTCAAGCCTTCGCTTCCCGGCGTCGCACTGGTGCTCAAGGAGATCGCCAAGAAGGAGCCCAAGGCCGCCGCCATGAGAGCGGAGCAATTCGTGGAGACGAGCGCGCTCGATGCGCTCGACCGGGAAGGCTTTTTCAAGAAGCTTCAGGCCGCGAACTGACGGGCGTGCGATGGGGGCGGCGCGGCGAGCGAAGCTGGACGTGAGCGGCGTCTCGCTCGACCTCTACAACGAACGCACCAGGCGATCGCTTGCGGTCCTGCGCGACATCGACCTTGCGGTGTTCGAGGGCGAGCTCGTCGCCATCGTGGGCCCCTCGGGCTGCGGCAAGTCGACGTTCCTCAACGCGGTCGACGGCCTCGTAGCGGTCAGCAGCGGAGAGATCCTGGTCGACGGCCGCGCGGTGGATGGCCCGGGGCCGGACCGGGCCATGGTCTTTCAGCACGACAGCCTGTTTCCCTGGCGCACCGTGCTCGAGAACGTGATGTACGGCCTCGATTTGCAGGGCAGGCTCGCCAGAGCCGAGCGCCGGGCGCGCGCGCTGACCTTGGTGGAGCTGGTCGGTCTTGCCGGCTTTGCCGAGCACTATCCCCACGAGCTTTCGGGCGGGATGCGCCAGCGCGTCAATATCGCCCGCGCCCTGGTGGTCGAGCCGCAGCTCCTTCTGCTCGACGAGCCGTTCGCGGCGCTCGACGCCCAGACCCGCGAGTTCATGCAGGTGGAGCTGTTGAAGATACTCGCGCGCGCAAGGACGACGGCGCTGTTCGTCACCCACCAGATCAACGAAGCGGTGTTTCTCGCCAACCGCGTCGTCGTGTTCTCGGCGCGGCCCGCCGGCATCAAGGATGTCATCGATGTCGATCTGCCGCCCGCGCGCGCGTTGGCGCTCAAGCACCATCCGGCATTCTTGGAGCTCGAGCGGCGCATCTGGCGGTTGATCGAGCAGGAAGCCGAAAAGACCGGCATGCTGACGGTGGCGTGAGCGCGATCGATGGATGCCCCGACCAAGGTGAAGGACAGGCGCATTTCAACCGAGCCCGAGCCGGCGCGGTCCTTCTGGAAAAGGCGTGAGCACGCGCTGCTCGGCACTATCTCCGTGCTGCTGTTCCTGTCGTTCTGGGAAATGTCCGTCGTGCTCGGATGGGTCAATCCGCTGTTCACGAGCTCGCCCACCCGTATCGCGCGCACGGCGTTCGAGATGTTCGCCGACGGCAGCATTCTCTACGACATGCAGGTGTCGGGCTTCGAGTTCATCGTCGGTTACGGCGCAGCCATCGTCATCGGCGTGCCGCTCGGCATCCTCATGGGCTGGTACAGCCGGGTCGACGCCGTGCTCGATCCGTTCGTGTCCGCGCTCTACGCCACGCCGCGCATCGCGCTGTTGCCACTGGTGATGATCTGGTTCGGCATCGGCCTGATGTCCAAGATCGCGATCGTGTTTCTCGGCGCCATCTTCCCGATCCTGGTGAATACCATCACCGGCGTGCGCACCATCAACGCGGACTTCGTCAAGGTGGCACGCTCGTTCGGCGCTAACGACTGGCAGATGTTTCTCACCGTGGCGCTGCCCTCGTCGGTGCCGTTGCTGCTCACGGGCCTGCGGCTCGGGCTGGGGCACGCGCTCGTCGGTATCGTGGTCGGCGAGATGTACGGCGCCACCCACGGGCTCGGCTTCCTGATCGCGACCGCGGGTGCGCGCTTTCAGACCGACAAGGTGATGGTCGGCATCATCATCATCGCCGCCGCGGGCATCGCCCTGACCGAATTGCTACGCCTGATCGAGCGCCGCTTCGAGCGCTGGCGCCCCACCGTGGGGGGATAGAATCCTCTCCTACGCCCGCTTGGCCGCCTGGCGCTTGAAGGCGCCGAGGCCCGGGCGATAGCTCTTGTCGTCGAGGAACTGCTTCATGCCCTGGCCGCGGCTGTCTTCCTGGTCGACGAAGCGCAAGGCATCGCTCTTGGCGCTCAAGTAATCGGACGCCTGCGGCTCGTTCATGAAGCGCACGGCCCGCAGCGCTTCCTTGGTGTAGCGCAGCACGGCCGGACTCTTCTCCATCAGCTTCTTGGCGAGCTTGATCGTCTCGTCCTTGAGCTTGGCCTTCGGGAACGACATGTTGACGAAGCCGATCTCGCTTGCCTTCTTGCCGTCGAATGTGTCGCCGGTGAGCGCGTAATACATGCCGTCGCGGAAGTTCAGGGTCTGCGCGACGTTCCACGACACGATGCCGCCGGGCAGGATGCCCCAGTTCACCTCGGAGAGGCCGAACACCGCCTCGTCGGCGGCGACCGCGAGATCGCAGGCGCAGACCTGGGTGAAGCCGCCGCCGAAGCAGTAGCCGTTGACCATGGCGATGGTCGGCATCGGGAAGGTCGACAGTCGCTGCCAGCGCCACTGGTTGGAGGCGCGGCTCGCCTTGCGCCGCAGCTTCGGATCGGCGTCGCCGCCGCGGAAATAGAGCTTGATGTCCTGGCCGGCGCAGAAGGCCTCGCCCGCGCCGGTGAGCACGAGCACCTGCGTCTCCGGATCGCCCGCCAGCTCGTCGAGCGCATCGTCCATGTCGAGATGGAGCTGCGGGCTCATGGCGTTGCGCTTGTCCGGCCGGTTCATGATCAGCCAGGTGATGCCGTCCTGCTTCTCGATCAGGACGGTCTCGTATTGCTTCGTTGTCATTGTTGTCTCCTCGAGTTGGCGCCTCAGTTGCGCAGGAAAGTGTGCATCGCCGCGGCGACAGCAGGCGCGCGCTCCACATGCGGCAGGTGTCCGGCATTGGGGATCATGGTGAGCGTCGATCCCGGAATCAGGCGGTGGAACGCCTCGGCATAGGCCGGCGGAATGATGCGGTCGCCGTCGCCCCAGATCACGTGGGTGGGGACGTTCACCCGATGCAGCCACCGCTCCAGCCGCGGGTTGAAGAAGCGCGGCTGCCAGCCGAAACGCGCGCTGGCGATGCGATTGAGAACGGCCAGGTCCTGATATTTTTCGGCGGCCACGCGCGCGGCGGCTTCCTCGCCGATCTCGGGATCGGCATAAGCGAGGCGTGCCTGCTCCTCCGGGTCGATCATGAAAATGTCGGCCTTGGGCACGCCCTTGACGTGGATGCCGGCGGCCGAGATCAGGGTCAGGCTGCGCAGGCGCGCCGTGGAGCGCACCGCCATTTCGAGCGCGATCCAGCCGCCCAGGGATTGGCCGACCACGTGAACGCCGGAGAGGCCGAGCGCCTCGATGGCATCGAGATAGAGGTAGGCGACATCGGACACGTCATCGATCCAGGCCGGCACCTCGGACGCGCCGAAGCCGGGATGATCGGGCGCGATCACGTCGAAGCGTTCCGCGAGCGTGTCGAGAATGGCGGGCCACTCCGCCAGTCCATCAGTACCATGGAGATAGATCAGCGGCATGCCCTTGCCGCCGCGCGCATAGCTGAGCTTGCACCCGTTGATCTCCACCGTCTGCGTGACAAACGCCATCGTCCACTCCGCCCCGGTTCGCGTCGAGAAAACTAGGGGAGGTCGTTACCCCGCTCAAACATTTTCTCGGGCCGCGCCATGCCGACCCGTGGTTGCGTCCTGCGTTTTCGCATGCGCTCGCGTCGGCAGGACCAGCAATGCCGACCTAGTCCTTGCGCCGTTGGGCGCGATGGATCAGCTCATTCGACGGCAGCGTCGGGTCGCGGAGCTTCGCCGCCTGCTCGGCGCCGCTCACCGGCAGCGTCGTGGGATCGAGGAGCCCCACTTGCACGAGCAGCGAGGCCTGGTCCCAGTAGATGTGCTCGTACGCAACCTTGCCGTCCACGATGCCCATGAGCACGACGTGCGCAAGGGCAACCTTGCGGCCTGTCGGTGCGATCCCCGGCAACAGCGCCGGCATCTCGATGTCGTGGGTGAAGGTAATGATGAGCTCGTCGATCACGCGGCCCTGGCCGACGGTGCGGGAGATCTGCGTCACCTGCGTATCGGCGGGCCAGCCGGCCGACGAACCACGTGGCATAGAACGCCCGCACCTCGTCCCGGCCGTGGCCGCCGGTGAGCACCGGAACGTGCGTGACGTAGGGCGTGTCGGTCATCGTGGCCATGGTGGCATCGACGCTGCGCTCCTCGAACTCGGCGCGCACGTGAGCATCGAAGACTTGGGCATCGAAGACTTGGGCATCGAAGACTTGGGCATCGAAAACCGCACCCGGTTCCGCGCTCATTGCACCCCCCCAAGCTGCCCGTTGAAGCACGTTGGCCCGTTCAACCATGACCAGCATAGATCGGCATGGCCAGCATGTCTTGTGCCAGCCGCGAGGCGCGGCGACCGCGGACGCTATGAGCGCGCGAACACGGCGACGCGGCTCGTGTCGATGGCGATCCATACCGGCGTGCCGCGCGTGAGATCTGCTTGCGCGCGCGCCAGCACACGCAGCGACGCGCCGCCGCCGATATCGACCTCGTATTCCACGTTGCTGCCTTGGAACGCGACGGCGGCGATTCGGCCGGCGATCGCATTGGGGGCGTCCGCGGGCCGCTGCGCGGCGATGGTCAGATTTTCTGGGCGCAGAACCACGTCGACGCTTGCGCCCGGCGGCTGCTCGGTCGCGAGCCTGAGGCGATGGCCTATACCGTCGAGCGCAATTTGCGCATTCCCCTCGCCGTCACGCGCCTCGATCGTGCCCGCGAGCACGTTCGCCGCGCCGAGGAAGCGCGCGACGAACAGGGTTGCGGGCCGGTCATAGATCTCGGCCGGGGCCCCCTCCTGCACGATACGGCCCTGATCCATCACCGCCACGCGATCCGCGAGCGAGAGCGCCTCGACCTGGTCGTGCGTCACGAACAACGCAGTAACGCCGATTTGCCGGATCAGCGTCGCAAGCTCCCGGCGCATATTGTCGCGCAAGCGCGCGTCCAGGTTAGATAGCGGCTCGTCCAACAGAAGCAGGCTCGGCCGCCGCACGATCGCCCGTGCCAGCGCCACCCGCTGCTGTTGCCCGCCGGAGAGGCGCGTCGCCGGCCGGCGCGCCATGGTCTGCATCCCGACGAGCGCGAGCACGTCCGTGACGCGTTTCTCGATCTCCGCGCGCGCGACGCGAGGGCGTTCGACCTCGAGCGGATAGGCGACGTTGTCGAAGACATCGAGATGCGGCCAGATCGCATACGACTGAAACACCATGCCGATCGAGCGCTCGTGCACCGGAACGAACACGTCCTTGCCCGAGACCGTGCGTCCGCCGATCGCAATCGAGCCCTGCTCGGCCTGCTCCAGACCGGCGACGCAGCGCAGGATCGTGGTCTTGCCGCACCCGCTCGGCCCGAGCAGCGCGTAGCACTGCGCCGGCGCCACCGAAAAGCTCGCGCCGTCGACCGCCTTGACCGCGCCGTCGGCGGTGACGAACGATTTCGCGAGATCGGTCACCGTCAGCATGGTTCAGTCCGCGAGCGCGCGACGCGTCAGCGCGCGCCGGGCGACGAAAATCACCGGCAACGCCACGGCGACGATGATCGATGCGAGCGCCGCCGAGGGCGCCGGCTGGCCGGATTGAAACAACTGCCACAGCAGCACGGACAGCACCACGTTGTCCTGGCTATAGAGCACGAGCGGAATGGTGAACTCGCGCACACCGACGATGAAGAGGAGAATGAAGCCGGCGGAGAACGCTGGCAGCATGAGCGGAACGAGGACGCGCCGCAGCGTCGCGATCCAGCGTGCGCCTGACGTCGCCGACGCCTCTTCGAGCTCCTTGTGAATCTGCAGGAAGCCCGCGCGCGCAAGCCGGGTGGTGGTGGCGAAGCGGTAGCAATAGGCGATGACCAGGATCCACACCGTGCCGTAGAGGCCGATCGGCAGCGACAGATAGAACAGCATGACGCCGAGGCCAGCGATCACCGCCGGAATTCCGACCGACAGCACCGAAATGAAGTCGAGCGCATGGCGGAATTTGCTTTGCGAGCGCGAGATGATCCAGCCGAGCAGCGCACCGATGGCGGTCACGATCAGCGCGGACAGGAGCGCGACCAGAAAGGTATTCCGCAATCCCAGCCAGAAGGCGCGGTTGGCGAAAAGCTGGCGATAGGCCTCCAGGCTGAAATCGGCGGCGGTGGCCGAGAGCGGCAGCGCATAGCCGAAGACGCTGGTCCACAGCAGCACGGCGGCGGGAAGGATGGCGGCCAGCGCGACGTAGAGGCTTACCAAAGCGACCGCAGGGAGCCGCCAGACGCCGAGTGGGAGCCGCCGCTGCCGGTAGCCTTTGCCGGTCATGGTGACGAAGCTGTCCGCGCGCTTGATCAGGCGGTTGTAGAAGAACAGCAGCAACACGCCGAGCAGGATGAAGGGCAGCGAGAGCGCCGCGGCGCCGCCGTAATTGGGCAGGCTCGAGAGCGGGTTGAGCTCGAAATAGATGCGGTAGCTGAACACGTTGATCCTGGCCGGCAAGCCGATGATCAGGGGCAGCTCGAACTGCTCGGCGGTGATCAGCGTGATCAGGATCAGCGGCGCAAGCAATCCCGGCAGCAGCACCGGAAGCGTGATCCGGCGGAACGTGGTCCAGGACGAAGCGCCGGACGCGCCGCTCGCCTCCTCCAGCGCCGGATCCATGGCGCGCAACGTGGCGGTGAGCAGCAGAAACACGAACGGCGTCGAGGCCAGCGCCTGGCACAGGATGAGGCCGGCCATGCTGAAAACATCGATCGGGCCCGAGCCCTCCAGCCCGAGCGCCGCCCGGATCGCGAGATTGAGCCAGCCCGCGTTCGGGCCCATCAGAAAGATCCAGGCGATGGCCAGTACGGGCGTCGGCACCAGCAACGGAAACAGGATGAGCGCGAACCAGATCTCACGACCCGGCAGATCGGTGCGCTCCACCAGCCACGCGAGCGCCAATGCAATCGCAAACACGACCACCACCGTACCGGCAACGAAGACTAACGTGTCGGGCAGAATGCGCGTGTAGATGACTGGATCGGTGAACAGCGCGCGGATGTGCTCGAGCGTCCAGCGGGCGCCGGGCTCGAACGGCAGATAGTCGGCGGGGCCGCGAAAGGCTGCGATCAGCAGCATCGCCAGCGGCACGGCGATCAGGTAGAGCGCGGCACCCGCACCGGCAGCGAGCACCAGCTTGGCGGTGACGTCGAGGTTGTCGGCCCTCCGCATCCGGCTCAGCGCGTCTGTCCGGTCAGGATGGCGGCCGCGCGGCCGAACAGGGCCTCGCGCGCGGCCATATTGTCGGGCCGGTCCCACACCACCTGCAGCTTCCCGGAATGCAACCGCTTCGCGAGCGCGTTGTCGGACGTTGGCCCGTAATCCGCCTGGGAGGTCGCCTGCAGACGCGCGGCTTTGCCCTCGGCACTCGCGAGAAAGCCGGCGAGCAGGCGGGCGGCATTCGGATGCGGCGCGTTCTTCATGATGGTCACGCCGAATTGGCCGACCACCACCGGCTCCGGCACCACCTGACCGACCGGCAGACCCTCGGCGGCCACGGCGCGAATGAGAGAGTCGACCTCCCCGAACGCGTAGAGCCGCTCGCCCGATTGCAGCAGCGATTCACGCGGCGCCCGCGTAAGCAGGAGATTCATCTTGGCCACGATGTCGCGCGCGAATTGCAGTGCCTTCTCGTCCCCCCAAGCGAGGCCCAGCCCGCCGATCAGCCGCGGCAGCAGGAACGTGCTGGACGCGCCCTTTCCCTTGTAGCGCTCATCGAGACTGTCGATCCAATTCTTCGGAGCATCGGCGTCCTGCACCAGCCTGTTGTTGTAGGCGACGGTGTAGACGATGTTGCTGGTGTAGGCCATCTTGCCGTCGAAGGCGATGTTGCGACTGTCGAAACCGAACGGCGACCAATCGATCACCGCCAGCAGGTCGCGCTGGACCACCGGCAGCGTTCCCGTCAGCGAGTTCTGATAGACATCGACCTGGTGGCGGCCGGCCCGCGCCTCGGCGATGGCTTTCACGGCAATGTCGTTGTCGCCGAGAAACTGCACGTCGATGCCGGGAAACATTTTGGCGAAGGCGGCCGGGATCCATTCCACCTCGCGCCGCTGCGTTCCCCAGATGATGACCTGGCCCTCCCGCTTCGCGGTTGCGTAGAGCTCCTTGACCTTGGGCGCATCGAGCGATTGCGCGCCGGCCGCATCCGGCAGAAGCGCCGTCGCAAACACGGCCGTCGCGCAGGTAGCGACTGCGGACGCATGGCGAAGCCAGCGTGCCATGGTCGTTCCTCCCATTGATCGATGTCCGACGGTTGGCCCGTCGTTGCTGTCAGGCGCTCAGCACTTCAGCGACTTTAGCGTCGCTTCTCTCCAAGATGTAGTTGCCGGCCTCGAACGTCACCGGCGGCGCTGCCGGATCGAAGCTTATCCCGACCGGGTCGCGGCCCGCCGCGATCGCATCGAGCTGGCGTTGCAGCAGGCGGCGAAGCATCACCACGCCCTGGTCGCTGGTCGCAAGGTGCTCGTCGGAGTGGAATGTGATCGGTCCTTGGCCGACCTGCGCCTCCCAGTCGCCGGGGAACCGCTGATGCTCTTCCGGCGTGAGGTCCGCCCACAGCTTGCCGTTCATGCGCGAGCGCTTGGCGCCGAGCTCGCCCTTGGTCTTGACCTTGCCCGCCACGTAGATGCGGAAATGGGTGTCATCGATCGGCAGGGTCCAACCCAGCGATTCGACGCCCACGTAGCGTTCGACCCGCGGATTGGGGACGACGCGCAGCGTCGGCAGCGCGGCCTCCGTGACCCGGTAGTGCACGCGTCCGTCGTCGAGCACGCGCGCTGAGATGGTTTTGACGCCGGCCGGCGAATATTCCCACTTCACCTTCGGCATGATGCCCATCTGGGCCACGAATTGCACGCCGCTGAAGGCGCCATGCAAAATGGGAACATGAAACGCGTCCGGCACGTTTTCGTAATGCTGAAGCCAATTGCACGGCACGATCGTGCCGCCGCCTGAGCCGATGCTGCTGTCGTCGGCTTCCACCATCTCGCCCGGCTCGAGCTTTTCCAGGCAGTCGTAGCGCGGCAGCACGGGCTTTTTCTCGGGCGGCCCCATATAGGCGAAGATCAAGCCGTAGAGCTCCTCCACGGGATACCAGGGTTGGCGCACGCGGTCGCGCTTGAGGCCGCCCTCGGGCTCACACGGCTGCTCGAGACAGCGCCCCTGCGTGTCGAACAGCCAGCCATGATAGCAGCAGCGGATGCCCCGCTCTTCGACGCGGCCGTAATAGAGCGTGGTGCCACGATGGCAGCAGCGCGCCTCCACCAGCCCGGCCTGTCCTCGTCCGTCGCGAAACAGAATGAGGTCTTCCCCCAGCACGCGCACGGGCGTGGGCGTGCCGCCGGCATCCGCGACGAGACCGATCGGATGCCAATAGCGCCGCAACAGCTCGCCCATGGGCTTGCCGCGCCCGACCTCAGTCAAGGCGGCGTTGTGGGTCGGAGGCTTACGGGTATAGCCGGTGCCGGTATCGATCGGCTGCGTCATCATCTCGCGCCTCCCTGTACGTCGCGCTCTCGCCGTTGTATCGGCGGTTTCCTTGCAGTTGAGAATGAGCCTAAATTTGACAAAGTCAACTCAAGCTGGTGAGACCGGCCCGGGTCGCGATAGAACGTGCCATGGGAAGAGTTGGAGCCAAAGGCCGAGGCAACAGCGGGCTTGCGCGACGTCCTGCGCGCGCAAGCGGCGCCAAGATCGGTGTAAAGCCGAGCGATCTCGTCTCCTCGAAGGTGATCCGGCTCGCGAACCTCCTGCGCCGCAGCTCGACCCTGATCTATGGCCGCAGATTGGGCCTCTCACAGGTCGAATGGCGCGTCGTCGCGCTGGTCGGAGAGCATGCCCCGGTCTCGCTCAATTCGCTTGCGGAACTGATGGCCCTCGACAAGGGCCAAACGTCACGTGCCGTGAGCGCGCTGGTGGCCCGGCGGCTGGTGTTGCGGGAATACCGGCGGGAGGGCCGCGGCATCCGTATCACGCTCACGACGCGCGGGGCGGAGATCCATGGCGAGCTGATGGCATCCGCGCTCGAGCGCAACCGCGTGCTGCTCCACGGCATGACTGACGCGGAGAGAATGCAGTTCTTCCGGGTCCTGGACCGGCTGACGCGGCTCGCCCGAACCATCCTCGACGAGGAACAGCGCGCGTAAGGCGTTGGTCTCGTTGCAAGACGATCACTTGGAACTTCACCGCGCGGGCGAGGCTCGCAGCCCGTGAATGCGCGTTCGCGGTCAGCATCCATGCACGCCCCGTGGGCAGCGGCCCGCCGATGCGCCCGGCGCGGGAACCGACCTCGCGAAGTTGCGATTTCCATATTAGAATTGAACCAAGCTATCTTTCAGACAGCGCACGGCACGACCGACGGGTCACCGCGGGCACAATCATCGCCGCTTCAATCGGCGATTCACGGGAGATTTGCGAATGGCTGCTCTCAGCATCAATGGAAAAACTCATCAGGTGGATGTCGACCCCAATACCCCGCTGTTGTGGGTGTTGCGGGAACAAGTGGGCCTCACCGGCACGAAATACGGCTGCGGCATCGCCCAATGCGGGGCCTGCACCGTCCATGTCGACGGCGTCGCGATGCGCTCGTGCTCGGTACCGGTGAGCGCGGTTGCGGGACAGCAGATCACCACGATCGAAGGCCTGGGGCAGAACGGCGTCCTGCACGCCGTACAGAAGGCCTGGCTCGACCACGACGTGCCGCAATGCGGCTATTGCCAGTGCGGGATGATCATGGCGGTGGCGTCGCTCCTCAAGGAGAAGCCGAAGCCGACCGATGCCGACATCGACGCCAACATCAGCAATATTTGCCGTTGCGGCACCTTCCAGCAGGTGCGCGCGGCGATCCACGCCGCTGCGGCGAGCGCGTGAGAAGGGAGGCAGCCATGAATTACGTACCAAAAATGAATCGGCGCACCTTCGTCGTGAGCGCGGCCGCAGCGGGCGGCGGGCTCGCGCTTGGCCTCGACATTCCCTTCGGCGGTCCGCAAGTGATCCGCGCCCAGGACGGCACGCCGGAAATCAACGCGTGGGTGGTGATCCGCCCCGACGACACTGTCGTCATCCGTGTCGCCCGCGCCGAAATGGGTCAGGGGTCGCTCACCGGCCTCGCGCAACTTGTTGCCGAGGAGCTCGACTGCGACTGGTCGAAGGTGACCTGGGAAATCCGACCCCCGGCCAAAACGTCGCCCGCAAACGCGCATGGGGCGACTACGCCACCGTCGGCAGTCGCGCCATCCGACAGTCGCACGAATATGTGCGCAAGGGCGGCGCGACAGCGCGCGAAATGCTCAAGCAAGCCGCGGCCAGCGAGTGGAGGGTCCCGGCATCCGAATTGACCACGACGAACAGCGTGATCACGCATACGCCGTCGGGACGCACCACCACCTACGGCAAGGTTGCGGCAGCAGCCGCCAAGCTCGAGCCGCCGAGCGAGATCAAGCTCAAGGATCCGAAGGACTGGAAGATCGCCGGCAAGCCGTTGAAGCGGCTCGACACCCCCGACAAGGTGACCGGCAAGCAGGTCTACTCCATGGACGTCAAGCTGCCGGACATGCTCAACGCGGCGGTCAAGGAGAGTCCGGTTTTCGGCGGCACGCTCAAGAGCTTCGACGCCGCCAAAGTCGCGGGCATGCCGGGCGTGAAGAAGGTCGTGCAGAGTGGCGATGCCGCCGTTGCGGTGATCGCCGACACCTGGTGGCAAGCCAAGACCGCGCTCGAGGCGCTGCCCATCGTCTGGGACGACGGGCCCAACGCCAAGGTTTCGAGCGCGTCCATCGCCGAAATGCTGAAGGCTGGGCTCGACGCGCCCGAGGCGTTCGTCGGCAATCAGCAGGGCGACGCGAAGGCTGCGATCGCCAGCGCGGCCAAGAAGGTCGAGGCGGTCTACGCCTATCCGTTCCAGAACCACGCCGCCATGGAGCCGATGAACGCGACCGCGCGCTACACGCCGGACAAGTGCGAGGTCTGGACCAGCTCGCAGAACGGCGAAGCTGCCCTAGCTGCCGCCAGCGAGGCAGCCGGCTTGCCGATCGAGAAGTGCGACGTGCACAACACCATCCTCGGCGGCGGCTTCGGGCGGCGGGCGCGAAGCGAATATGTGAGCCATGCCGTGCGGATCGCGAAGGAGATGCCGGGCACGCCGATCAAGCTGATCAAGTCGCGCGAAGACGACATGGCGAACGGCGTCTACCACCCGATCACACAATGCAAGCTCACCGGTGCCTTCGACGCCAACAACAACCTGACCGGGCTGCACATGCGGATCTCCGGCCAGTCGATCCTCGCCGCCGTGAACCCGCGCGGGCTGCAGGACGGGCGTGATCCAGTCACGTTCCAAGGCCTCAATGCCGGCGGGGCGGAAAGCGCGTTCGGCTATACCATCCCGAACCTGCTGGTCGACCACGCCATGCGCAACCCGCACGTCCCGCCGTGGTTCTGGCGCGGCGTGAACAACAACCAGAACGCCATCTATGTCGAGTGCTTCATGGACGAGCTCGCGCACGCGGCCGGGCAAGACCCGCTCGAGTTCCGGCGCAAGCTGATGACCAGGCATCCCAAGCATCTCGCCGTGCTCAACGCGGTGGCGGAACGAGTGGGTTGGGGCAGGCCGGCGCCGCAGGGCGTCTATCGCGGCCTCGCCCAACAGATGGGTTATGGCAGCTACGTGGCGGCGGCCGCCGAAATCTCGGTGACCGGCGGCAACAAGATCAAGATCCACCGCATCGTTGGCGCCACCGATTGCGGCCATGCGGTCAATCCCGCCCAGATCGACCGTCAGGTCGCGGGCTCGTTCGTGTATGGGCTGTCGGCGTTGTTCTATGGCGAGTGCACCGTCAAGGATGGCCGCATCGAGCAGACCAATTTCCACGACTACAACTCGATGCGGATAAGCGAGATGCCCAAGGTCGAGTCGATCATCATGCCGTCGGGCGACTTTTGGGGCGGCGTCGGTGAGCCGACGATCTTCGTGGCCGCGCCGGCCGTGCTCAATGCATTCTTCGCCGCCACCGGCAAGCGCATCCGCTCGGTCCCGCTCAAGAACCACGACATCTCGTTCGCATGATCAATCGGAGCGGCGGCTGCAAGGCCGCCGTTCCGGCATAGATACGACACCGGGAAAAGCCGACGAACGCGCCATGGCCATGGCGCGCTCGGGCGGCCCGCATGGCCCGCCCGCGGCCAAAGGCAAGCCTTTGAACACACGCCCGTTTTGCCAACCAAGCCCGGGTCCGCGCGCCGAGCGCGGTCGGCGCTCCAAATCGGCCTCGCGGACATGCGGTTTCCATATTAGAATTGAACCAAGCTAGCCTTTTAGGACAGCACACGCGGTGCAACCGACGGGTTGCCGCCGCGTCAAACATCGCCGCACAGACGGCGACTCATGGGAGGACTGCAAATGGCTGCTCTCAGCGTCAATGGAAAAACTCATCAGGTTGATGTCGACCCCAGCACCCCGCTGTTGTGGGTGTTGCGGGACAATATCGGGCTGACCGGCACCAAGTACGGCTGCGGGATCGCCCAATGCGGCTCCTGCACCGTCCATGTCGACGGCGTCGCCATGCGCTCGTGCTCCGTGCCGGTGAGCGCGGTTGACGGCAAGCAGGTCATCACGATCGAAGGCCTGGCGCAGAACGGCGTGCTGAACAAGGTGCAGAAGGCCTGGCTCGACCACGACGTTCCGCAATGCGGCTATTGCCAGTGCGGCATGATCATGGCGGTGGCGTCGCTCCTCAAGGACAAGCCCAAGCCGACCGATGCCGACATCGACGCCAACATCACCAACATCTGCCGTTGCGGCACCTTCCAGCAGGTGCGCGCGGCGATCCACGCCGCTGCGGCGAGCGCGTGAGAAGGGAGGCAGCCATGAATTACGTACCGAAAATGAATCGCCGCACCTTCGTCGTGAGCGCGGCCGCCGCGGGCGGCGGGCTCGCGCTCGGCCTCGACATTCCCTTCGGCGGCCCGCAGGTGATCCGCGCCCAGGACGGCACGCCGGAAGTGAACGCGTGGGTGGTGATCCGTCCCGACGACACTGTCGTCATCCGCATCGCTCGCTCCGAGATGGGTCAAGGCACCCTGACCGGCCTCGCCCAGCTCGTTGCCGAGGAGCTCGAGTGCGACTGGGCGAAGGTCACCACCGAATATCCGACGCCGGGACAGAGCGTCGCTCGCAAACGAGTATGGGGCGACTTCTCGACCGGCGGCAGCCGCGGCATCCGCGAGTTCGCATGAATATGTGCGCAAGGGCGGCGCGGCAGCGCGCGAAATGCTCAAACAAGCCGCCGCCAACGAGTGGAACGTGCCGGTGGCCGAGGTGACCGCCGCGAACAGCGTGATTACCCACACGCCGTCCGGCCGCACCACGACCTACGGCAAGGTCGCCGCGGCGGCCGCGAAAGTCGAGCCGCCCAAGGACATCAAGCTCAAGGATCCGAAGGACTGGAAGATCGCCGGCAAGGGCGTCAAGCGCCTCGACACCATGGACAAGCTCACGGGCAAGCAGGTCTACGGGGCCGATCTCAAGATGCCCGGGATGCTCAGCGCCGCGATCAAGTCCTCCCCGGTGCAAGGCAGCAAGATCAAGAGCTTCGACGCCGCCAAGGTTGCGAACATGCCAGGCGTCAAGAAGGTGGCGCAGGTCGGCGACTCCGCGGTCGCGGTCGCAGCGGATACCTGGTGGCAGGCCAAGACCGCGCTCGATGCGCTTCCGATCGTCTGGGAAGAGAGTCCGAACGACAAGGTCTCGAGCGCATCGATCGCCGAATGGCTCAAGGCCGGCCTCGACGCCTCCGACAACACGTTCGTCGGCAATCAGAACGGCGACGCCAAGGACGCCATAGCCAAGGCGGCGAAGAAGGTCGAGGCGGTGTACGCCTATCCGTATCAGAACCACGTCTGCATGGAGCCGATGAACGCGACCGCGCTCTATACGGCCGACCGGTGCCAAGTGTGGACACCGACGCAGAACGGCGAAGCCGCGTTCGCCGCGACCTTGGCGGCGTCGGGCCTGCCGGCCGACAAGTGCGAGGTCTACAAGCTCCACCTCGGCGGCGGCTTCGGACGGCGCGGCGCCTTCCATGACTATGTGACCCAATCCGTCCTCCTGGCCAAGCAGATCCCCGGCACGCCGGTAAAGCTGCTGTGGTCGCGCGAAGAGGACATGATGCAGGGCCGGTTTCACCCGGTCATGCAGTGCAAGCTCGTCGGCGCCTTCGATGCCAACAACAACCTGACCGGCCTGCACATGCGGCTCTCGGGCCAGTCGATCCTGGCGAGCGTGTTTCCGGCCCGTCTCGACAACGGCAAGGATCCGCTCACGTTCCAGGGCCTTCTCCCGGGCAACAGCGAGCACGCGTTCGGCTACTCGATCCCGAACCTGCTCATCGACCATTCGATGCGCAATCCGCACATCCTGCCGGGCTTCTGGCGGGGCGTGAACATCAATCAGAACGCCATCTTCATCGAGTGCTTCATGGACGAGCTGGCGCAAGCGGCGGGCCAGGATGCACTCGAGTTCCGGCGCAAGCTGATGAGCAAGCATCCGAGAAATCTCGCCGTGCTCAACGCAGTGGCCGAGCGCATCGGTTGGGGCAAGCCCGCGCCGCAAGGCATCTACCGCGGCCTTGCGCATATGAAGGCATTCGGAAGCTATGTCGCCGCAGCCGCGGAAATTTCCGTCGGCGCCGGGGACAAGATCAAAGTCCAGCGCATCGTCGGTGCCACTGATACCGGCTACGCGGTCAACCCGGCGCAGATCGACCGGCAGGTCGCGGGCTCATTCGTCTACGGCTTGTCCGCGCTGTTCTATCAGGAGTGCACCGTCAAGGACGGCCGCATCGAGCAAACCAATTTCGACACCTACAACTCGATGCGCATCGCGGAAATGCCGAAGGTCGAATTGATCGTCATGCCGGCCGGAGGTAGCGAGCCCTGGGGCGGCGTGGGCGAGCCCACGATCTGCGTGGCTGCGCCCGCGGTGCTCAATGCGTACTTTGCGGCGACGGGCAAGCGCATCCGCTCGTTCCCGCTCAAGAACCACAACATCCAGATGGCATGAAAGAACGCGAGAAGCGGCGGCCCTAGAGCGCATCCCGATCGGGTTCAATCGTGATGCGCTCTAAATTCTTCGGTTTTGCGCATGTGCCATAGCCGCGGGCTATTCGCCGCGGCGGTGAGTTTTTGCGCGTTTTGTCTTTTTGAACTAATGTCGGGGATGATCGAACCTCCGATTTGAAGGCGTGGCAGGTTCGATCAGGGAGCTGGGGGTGGTGCGTCTTACCGTCAACGGGCAAGGCTACGATATCGATGTCGATCCCGACATGCCCCTGCTTTGGGTGCTGCGGGATACGCTCGGCCTGATGGGCACCAGATTCGGCTGCGGAATGGCCCAGTGCGGCGCCTGCACGGTGCACGTCGATGGTAAGCCGGTGCGCTCCTGCGCGCTGCTCGTGAGCGCGATCGCGGACAAGCACATCACCACCATCGAAGGCCTGGCACCGAACGGCGCCCTTCACCCCGTGCAGAAGGCGTGGCTCGATCTCGACGTCCCGCAATGCGGCTATTGCCAGAGCGGAATGATCATGGCAGTGGCCGCCCTGCTCAAGGAGAATCCGCGCCCGACCGACGTAGAGATCGACGCCGCCATCACCAATATTTGCCGTTGCGGCACCTACCAGCGCATCCGCGCTGCGATTCACGCGGTCGCGGACCAGCGCGTGAGCGAAGTGAAGTCTCCGTGAGCCGCATGCCGCACCTCAGTCGTCGCTGCTTCCTGGCCAGTGCCGGTGCCGTCGGCGGCGCGCTCGCGCTCGGATTCGAAATCCCGTTCGGCCCGCGGCCAATCCGCGCATCCCCGTCCGCCAGGGAAATCACCGCCTGGATCGTGATCGAGCCCGACGACACCGTGATCATTCGCGTCGCCAAATCGGAGATGGGCCAAGGGAGCTTCACCGCACTGCCGATGCTGGTGGCGGAAGAATTGGAATGCGATTGGACCAAGGTGAAGGCCGAGTTCGCGCCGGCGCATGAGAACCGCAGGCGCGATCGGATCTGGGGCAACATGTCGACCGGCGCGAGCCGCTCCATCAGCGCCTCGCAGAACGACCTGCGCCGAGCCGGCGCCACCGCACGGGAGATGCTCGTCGCGGCGGCGGCCGCGCGCTGGAACGTGCCTCCTGCGGAGTGTGTCGCTGCCAACAGCACGATCACCCACCTTCCGAGCGGCCGCAGCATCAGGTTCGGCGAGGTGGCCGCGGATGCGGCCGAGGTCGTGCCGCCTGCCGCGGTCAAGTTGAAGAGCCCGAAGGACTGGAAGCTGATCGGCACCCGGCAAAGGCGGCTCGAGGTCGCCGACAAGGTCGTGGGCAAGCCGATCTACGCCATCGACGTGCGCCTGCCGAACATGCTGTACGCCGCCATCCTCCAGTGCCCGGTATTCAAGGGCACCTTGAAGTCCGTCGACGAGACCAAGCTCGCCGGCATGAAGGGCATCCGCCGGGTGGTGAAGCACGCGGATGCGGTGGCGGTTGTGGCGGATAGCTGGTGGCGGGCGAAAAAGGCGGCGGAGACGCTGCCTGTGACCTGGGAGGCCGGCGACAATGCCGGCGTTTCCAGCGAAACCATTCGCGCGCACCTGCAGTCGGGCCTCGGTGCCGACGACGCGCGCGTCGGCCGCAGCGATGGCGACGTCGAGCGCGCCCTTGGCCAGGCGGTCAAGCGGATCGAGGCGGACTATGAGGTGCCCTTCCTCGGCCACGCCACCATGGAGCCGCAGAACTGTACGGCGCATGTTACCGCGGACCGCGTCGAGGTCTGGGCCCCGACCCAGGACGGCGAGACGGCGCTTGCGATCGCCGCAGATGCCGCCGGCGTGCCCTCCAGCAAGGTCGTCGTTCACAAGATGATGCTCGGTTGCGGCTTCGGCCGGCGCGGCATCTTCCAGGACTTCGTGCGGCAGGCAGTCATGATCGCGAAAGAGGTCGGCCAGCCGGTGAAACTGGTTTGGACCCGCGAGCAGGACATCCGCCACGACTTCTACCGGCCGGTCGCGGCCGCCAGGATGACCGCCGGTCTCGATGCGCATGGCCTGCTGATGGCGTGGAAAATTCGGACCGCCGGCCAGTCCATCATCGCGGCCGTCTCTCCGCGCGTGATGCAGTTCGGCGTCGACCGAAATTTTCTTCAGGGCCTGCTTGAAGACATGCCCTACGACGTGCCGAACTATCGCGTCGATTTCGCCATGCGCAACACGCATGTGCCCGTCGGTGTCTGGCGCAGCGTCAACCACTCGCAGAACGCATTTTTCAAGGAGAGCTTCGTCGACGAGATGGCGCATGCGGCTGGAGCCGACCCCTATCTGTTCAGGCGCAAGCTGCTGGCAAAAAAGCCCCGGCAGCTTGCGGTGCTCGACGCCGCCGCCACCGGCGCCGGTTGGGGCTCGCCCGCGCCGCGCGGCGTGTTTCGCGGCATTGCGTTACATGACTCGCAAAACAGCAGTTGTGCGCAGGTGGTCGAGACCTCGATCACAGGCGACGGCAAATTGCGCGTGCACCGCGTCGTATCCGCGATCGACGCCGGCCACGTGGTCAACCCGCTCAGCGTCGAACTGCAGACCGAAAGCGCCATCGTCTATGGCCTCACCGCAGCGCTTTACGGCGAGATCACGATCAAGCAGGGAGAAGTGGAGCAGTCGAACTTCCATGACTATGCGATGCTTCGTCTGGCCGAGATGCCGCGCGTGGAGACGATCATCGTGGCGAGCGACGGTCTCTGGGGCGGCGTCGGAGAGACGCCCGTGCCTCCGCTCGCCCCCGCACTTGTGCAACGCCATTTTCTCGGCGACGGGCAAGCGCATCCGCTCCCTGCCGCTCAAAAACCACGATTTGAGAAAACCATAGGAAAGAGCCGGCGCCGATGGTAAAGCATCGTGGCGTCCGACGCGCCTTCTTCTGCGGCGTCCGTCGCGGTGCGGAACCTCGCGATCATTGTCTCCCGGCAGCATCAGCAGCGTCGTCCGAGCGTTTTTGAAGGGCTCTCTCCGAAGCGCTTGCGATATTCGGCCGAAAAACGGCTCATGTGATTGAATCCGCAACTCTTGGCAATCTCGGTGACGCTGGTTTCCGCCCGCCCACGTTTCAGCGCCTCGCGCGCTCGCTGGAAACGCACATTGCGCAGGTAACGCATAGGCGAAACGCCCTTCCAATCCTCGAAGTGCTTGAACAGAGTGCGGCCGGGAACTCCAGCTGCTCTCACGATATCGGACAGCGTAACCGGCGCGTCGAGATTCGATTGCATGTAATCGATCGCGCGCTTGACGTCGCGCGGGGAGATCGGCATTTGACACCGCAGCAGCCTTTCGCTGCAGCTGTGAGCATGCGCGAGCAATAGTCCCGTCATGATGAACTGCTCGAACATGGTCATCATGATCGAATTCTCCAACATCGCGTCCGACTGCTCGAAATCGGAGACAGCCAGCCGCAGGCAGCTCGCCAGACTGCGGCCATAGCCGGATGTCAGCGTCAGTTCTGGATCGAACTCGACTGGTTGATCCACGGGCTCGCCGAGTAACGCCGTGAGCTGTCGGAGCAATGCGTCTCGGTGGAAATAGATATGAATGCGCGAGCAGTCGGCATCCAGCTGCATGGAGTTATAATTGTCGCGCGTGGGCGACAGGATCACGGCGCGCCGCGGACTGCAGGCTATGGTGTCGCTACCGAAACTCGCCTCGAGCGAGCCGCGAATCGGTAAATGGACCCAATAATCTCCGCGGGTAGGCGCGGCGCTGACCACCGCCTGCACGCCATACTGCAGATAACCGAGATACATGCTCGGCAAATAGACCCCGTTCACGCGCACGTCGGGCCGCACGGTCTGCCGGCCCCGGAGATCGAAACGGAATTCCTTGCGGCGCAGCCAGGCCCGCGTCTCGTCCACGTCCCGGCTATGGAATATGCGCCGGTTTTCGAGGAGTGCTCCGCTGCCTAAAGGCATATCATTCCCTCCCCGAAGTCCCGCTCCGAAGGTGAGCGTTGCTGATAACTACTATTGTAAGGGTGGGCGGCCAAGGGGCGCGGAAGCTTGTTGCAATTATCGGCTAGTGCGATTTTGGCGCGTTTTGGATAGTCGCGGCAGGAACCGGATATCTGCCGCCGGAGAGCGTCTGTAAGGTCCCCCGACAGCAGTCGCATTTCGCAGCCGAGACCGAGACAAGGCTCAAGCTTTGGAGTGAGCGATGGCTCTGGCAATCGACGATACTGCCCCGGATTTCGAAGCGGGGACGACCGAAGGGAAGATCCGCTTTCACGATTGGATCGGCGACAAATGGGCCGTGCTGTTCTCGCACCCCAAGGACTTCACGCCGGTTTGCACCACTGAACTCGGCTACATGGCCAAGATCAAGCCGGAATTCGACAAGCGCGGCGTCAAGATCATCGGGCTTTCGGTCGATCCGGTGGACAAGCATGTAGGCTGGGCGAACGACATCAAGGAAACGCAGGGCTTCGCGCCCAACTTCCCGATGATCGCCGACATCGACTACAACGTTTCCAAGCTCTACGGGATGCTCCCTGCGGCCGTCTCCGGCGATCCGGCCAAACGCACGCCGGCGGACAATCAGACCGTGCGCAACGTGTTCGTCATCGGCCCGGACAAGAAGATCAAGCTCGTTCTGGTATATCCGATGACCACGGGCCGCAATTTCGACGAGGTGCTGCGCGTGATCGACTCGCTGCAGCTCACTGCCAAGCACAAGGTGGCGACGCCGGTGAACTGGAAGCACGGCGAGGACGTGATTATCGCCGGGTCGGTCACCGACGAGGACGCCAAGAAGCAATATCCGCAAGGCTGGAAGGCGCTGAAGCCCTATCTCCGCATTGTGCCGCAGCCGAGGGCGTGAAGTCGGCGCGGGCCTTGCGTCCCGCACCACCGCAAAGCGCGGGCTTCGAGGGGGGCGGGATCGGCGAACCCCGTTGCGGTCGTCGCGCCGGCGTTGTGTAATGCGTTTTTCTCGGCAACCGGCAAGCGTATCCGCTCGCTGCCGCTCAGAACCGCTATCTGAGAAACCATAGGGAAGAGGGGACGCCACCGATCGCTGTCGAGGAGAGCATCGCGGCGTCCGATGCGATTTTCGGCGACGAACCGGCCGCTGGCCCGGAATCGACACCGGGACAGGTCTTGCCGGAGAAATCAATGGGAGGTCGGATATGAAGAGCGCATGCTGCGTCGCTGTTGCTGCTCTGCTGGCAATGATCGCCCCGGCCTCCGCCGCGGGCCCCTCGGACGCCCCGCCGGGCGCCCTGTCCTGTTCCGGCTGCCACTCAACGAGCCGCGCCGAGACCACGGTGCCGCGGCTCAACGGCCGCAATCCGGCGGACGTCACCGCCGCGATGCAGGCGTTCAAGTCGGGACAACTTCCGTCGACTGTCATGGACCGCATCGCCAAGGGCTTCTCCGACGACGAGGTCAAAGCGATCGCGGCATGGTACGGCGCGCAAAAGGATTGAGGACAGGAGGCCGATCATGATTGCAAAGCGCACGAGCCGGCGTGATTTCCTCAAGACCGCGGCTGCCGGAGCTTCGGCAGCCATGCTGTCGCTTCCCGCCATCGCCCAAGGCGCCGGCGGGCGCGTGGTGGTCGTGGGCGGAGGCTTTGCCGGAACCACCTGTGCCCGTTACGTCAAGCGCATCGACCCGCGCATCAGCGTGACGCTGGTCGAGGCGAGCCCGACATTTATCGCCTGTCCGTTCAGTAATCTCATCATCGCCGGGCTGCGCGAGCTCAAGGCGCAGGAATTCGGTTACGACAAGCTTGCGGCCGATCAGGTCACCGTCCAGATCTCGCCGGGCACCGCGGTCGACCCGCAGGGTCGCACCGTGACGCTGGGCAATGGCGCGCGACTTCCCTACGACCGTCTGGTGCTGGCGCCCGGCATCGACATTCGCTGGGACGGCTTGCCCGGCTACACCGAGTCCGCCGCCGAACGCATGCCGCACGCCTGGAAGGCGGGCGAGCAGACGACGCTGTTGCGCCGTCAGCTCGAAGCGATGGAGGATGGCGGCACCGTGGTGATGTCGGCGCCGGCCAATCCGTTCCGCTGTCCGCCCGGACCCTACGAGCGGGCGAGCCTGATTGCCTATTATCTCAAGACCAAGAAGCCGAAATCGAAGCTGATCGTGCTCGATGCCAAGGACGCCTTCTCCAAGCAGCGCCTGTTCCAGAACGCCTGGAAGGCGCTCTATCCGAATCTCGAATGGGTATCGCTATCGAACGGCGGCAAGGTCACCTCGGTCGACGTCGGTGCGATGACCCTTGTCACCGATTTCGGCCGGCACAAGGCCGACGTCGCCAACGTGATCCCCCCGCAGAAGGCGGCACGCATCGCCGAGATTGCCGGCGCTGCGGACCGGACCGGCTGGTGTCCCATCGACCCGGCCACCTTCGAATCCAAGCTGCAACCGAGCATCCACGTGATCGGCGACGCCTCGATCGCGGGTGCCATGCCGAAATCCGCGTTCTCCGCGAACGCCCAGGCCAAGGTCTGCGCGGCTGCGGTGGCGAAGCTGGTCGCGGGCGGAAAGCCGGACGACCCCAAGCTCATCAACACCTGCTACAGCCTGGTGGCGCCCGATTACGGCATCTCGGTCGCCGGCGTCTACCGGCCGGCGGACGGTCAGATCAAGGAGGTCGAAGGCTCGGGCGGCGTGAGCCCGGCGGATGCGCCGAGTTCGACGCGCGCGCTCGAAGCGACTTTCGCGAATGACTGGTTCAAGACGATCACCCAAGAAGTCTTCGGCTGAGCGCTATCGCGCGCTTGCGTCCGCGACCGTGTTCGCGGCAGCGAATCTCTACGTCGCCCCGGGCGCACGGGCGGAAGAAGCCCTTCGCCCCTATGCCGTCGTTGGGGACGCCATCCCCGAATCGCTGACCGGCGCCAAGGGCGACGTGGAACGCGGGCGCAGCATCGTCGTTAACCGGCAGGTGGGGCTCTGCCTTCTCTGCCACACGGGGCCCTTCCCGGAGGAGAAGTTCCAGGGCACACTGGCACCGGACCTTGCGGGAACCGGCGCGCGCTGGTCGGAAGGGCAGCTGCGGCTTCGGATCGTGGATGCGAGCCGCCTCAACGCCGACACGATCATGCCGCCCTATTACCGCATCGAAGGTCTCACCCGCGTGGCCCCTGCCTTTCAAGGCAAGCCGGTGCTGACGGCGGAGCAGATCGAGGACGTGGTCGCCTATCTTGCAACCCTGCGCGACGAGCGAAAACCATGATGCGTGATGACGACGTGCTGCAGGCGACCCGCCGGCGCTTCTTGCTGGAGGCGGCGGCGCTGACCGGCGCGGTTGGGGTCGGACTGTCGGTTGCGGCCGGCCCCGCCTCCGCCACGCCGGCGTCGATGCGCGCCGCAATCAAAAAGATCGTCGGCGAGGCGTCGGTCAAGAGAGGCCGGGTGAAGATGGACCTGCCCCCCCTGATCGAGAATGGAAACGCGGTGGCGCTCGCGCTGTCCTGCGACAGCCCGATGACGGCGGAAGACTACGTGAAGGCCATTCACGTCCTCACCGAGAAGAATCCGCAGCCGAACGTCATCAGCATTTATCTCGGTCCGCGCGCCGGACGGGCCACCGTTGCGACCCGCATCCGGCTCGCCGATTCGCAAAAGGTCATCGCCATTGCGCAGATGAGCGACGGCTCGTTCTGGTCCGACGAGGTCGAGGTCATCGTCACCCTCGCCGCCTGTCTCGAGGGAGTTCTGATCATGGCACGCGCCCTCATCAATGTGCCGCCCAAGGCCAAGCGCGGCGACGTGATCGAGATCAAGACGCTGATCTCCCACGTCATGGAGACCGGCTTTCGCCCCGACAGCACGGGCAAGCCGGTGCCGCGCGACATCATCACCGACTTCGTCTGCAAGTATAACGGCGAGGAAATTTTCCGCGCCGAGCTGTTTCCGGCGATTTCCGCCAATCCGTTCCTGACCTTCTCCACCGTTGCCACCGAGAGCGGCACGCTGAGCTTCGAATGGACGGGCGACAACGGCTTCGCGGCGACCGAGTCCGTCAGTATCACCGTCGAATGACGCCGGCCGCGGCTGTCGTAGTCTTCACCGCCCTGCTGGGCACGACCGCCGTCGCCGCCGAAATCCCGCTCGCCGACCGCAAATCCGGCTATGAATTCATGGGCCGCGACACGCGCGCCATGCAGGACGACGACACGGCCAATCCCGGCATGCTGTGGGTGCTCGACGGCGAGGCGCTCTGGAAGCGCAAGGACGGCGCCGCCGCCAAGTCATGCGCCGATTGCCACGGCGACGCGCGGGCGAGCATGAAAGGCGTAGCGGCGCGCTATCCCGCGTTCGATGCCATCGCGCAATCGGCCTGTCGATCTCGGGCAGCGGATCAACATATGCCGTGTGGACCAGCAGCGAGCGACCCCGCTTGCGTTCGAGAGCAAGGACCTGCTCGCGCTCGCCGCCTATGTGGGGCAGCAATCGCGCGGCATGCCGATCGATGTCGCGATCGACGAACGTACCAAGCCGTTCCTCGAGGCCGGTCGCGACCTCTTCACCGAGCGCCAGGGCCAGCTCAATCTCTCCTGCGCCCAGTGCCACGACGACAATTGGGGCCAGAAGCTCGCGGGCGCTCCGATCCCGCAGGGGCACGCGACCGGATATCCGCTCTACCGGCTCGAATGGCAGTCGCTCGGATCATTGCAGCGGCGGCTGCGCAACTGCCTGTTCGGAATGCGCGCGGAGTCCTACGCCCTCGGCGCGCCGGAATATGTCGATCTCGAGCTCTACCTGATGTGGCGCGCGCGCGGGATGAAGCTCGAGACCCCGGCGGTACGCCCGTAGCCTTCCTGCTTACGCGTGCGTCTGCGTCCGGTGGAAGTCGTCCTCGGGCGTCGGCCCCCAGATGGTGGTCTTGCCCGCGGTCCACAGCTTGGGCCGTTGCGGCGTGTCGTGGTGCCACGGGCGCGGCTCGAAGTAACCGAGCTCCTCGTCCACCATCTGGTCGAGCTCGCAGAAGAATTCGACGACCTGCGCATCCGGGTTGCGATGATAGGTTGCGATATTGTGCCCCGGGCCGTGCCGCAGCGGGCCCCAGATGATCGGCACCTGCTTTTGTCCCATCACCTCGCATGAATTCTGCAGGTGCATGAAATCCTTGAGCTCGAACGCGATGTGATGGAGCTGCGCGGTCGGGCCGGTGAAGAAGTTCACGGTGTGATGATCCGCATTGCAGCGCATGAAGCAGAAGAAATCGCCGATCCAATCGGAGACGCGGAACCCGAGCACCTTCTCGTAGAACGCCACGGTCCGCTGGATGTCCGGCGTGAAAAAGGCCACGTGTCCGAGCTTGAGCGGCCCGATCCCGGCGACCTGCTCGTGCTTGCCGAGATAGCTCCAGTCCTTGAACAGCTCGATCGTCGTTCCCTTGTCGTCCTTGAACGACAGCACCTGGCCCATGCCGGGAATGGAATCGTTGCGCAACTCGCTCCGCACTCCGTCCTTGGCCAGTTCCTGCACCAACGCGCCGAAATCCGAACTGGGCGCGACCTCGAACGACAATTTGATGCAGTGGCCTCGATCGGCCTTGTTGAGCTCGATCACGAGCTGCCCGATCTTGGTGGCGAGAAAGGCGCGGTCCCGTTCACGCTCGGCCAGGATCAAACCCATGAATTTCTCGTAGTACGCAATGGCCTTTTCCAGGTCCGGCGTCTCGAAGGTGGCGTGTCCGATTCGTTTCGGCTTGATCATGGGCCCGTTCTCCGTCTCGTCATCCGGTGCTCCGCTGCGGCAAGACTATAGCCTAGTTTGTAGGATGGGTTGAGCGCAGCGAAACCCATCGAATTTCGACGGCTGGGGAAAGTGATGGGTTTCGCTTCGCTCAACCCATCCTACGCACTCGACAGAGCCGACGTAATCGGCAAAAGCTCTTGCAATCTGGACTGACGCACGCAGGGAGCAAACCAACATGGCCGGCTACAAGCTCGCGACCTACCAAACGCCCGATGGGCCCCGCGCCGGCCTGGTGATCGACGACAAGGTGTTCGATGCCGCCAAGCTCACGGGCAAGCCGGCCTATGCGACCGTGCTCGGCATCCTCGACGACTGGCGCACGGCGCAAGGTGTCCTCAAGAAGGCGGCGGCGACGGCCGGAAAAACCCGCGTCAAAGCCTTGCCGCTCGCGCGCACCAAGCTCTTGGCGCCCGTGCGCTGGCCCTCGGCAGTCTACTGCGCCGGCGCCAACTATGCCGACCATGCCGCCGAGATGGCGCGCCGCATGAACCGTCCGCTGGAGCCCGATCCCCACACCCAGGGCCTCAAGGCGTGGCATTTCATCAAGGCGTCGCGGGCGCTCACCGACCCGGGCGCGACGGTGAAGATTTCCGGCCTCTCCGACAAGGTGGACTGGGAGGTGGAGCTGGCGGCGGTGATCGGGCGGCCGGCCAAGAACGTGCCGCAGGAGAAGGCGCTCGATTACGTTGCCGGCTACACGGCGGCCAACGATCTCTCGGCGCGCGACCGCGGCCCGCGCCCGAACATCAGCGACACGTCCCCGTTCAAGGCCGACTGGACCAAGCACAAGAGCTTCGATGGCTCCTGCCCGCTCGGGCCCTGGATGCGTGCCGGCGAGCGACGTCGGCGACCCCCAAAACCTCGGGCTCAAGCTGTGGGTCAACGACGTCCTCAAGCAGGATTCCAACAGCAAGGACATGATCTTCAACCTGGCCGAGCAGATCGCGCAGCTGTCCAGCGGCATGACGCTCCATCCCGGCGACCTGATCCTCACCGGTACGCCCGCCGGGGTCGGCTCTGCGCGCGGGGAATTCCTCAAGGCCGGCGACGTGGTCAAGATCTGGATCGAAAAGATCGGCACGCTGACCAACAAGATGGCCTGAGCACGCGAGTTGAGCCTCCTTCCAAGGGCTGGGAAGGCATGTCCATTGGAGATGTCCGGCCACCGCCTGCTGCTGGTTGCTTTAAAACCATTGTATTGTACAAATAACGCCGGACGCTGAGTTCGCGGCCGCAATATCGGCTGGGCGTTCCACCGAATAGAAAAGTTCATTTCGAGGGAACTAGAGGTAGAGGAGGCGCCGCAGCATGGCCGAGCAGTACGTCGGTAAGACCGCTGAGTTCAAGGACGGCGACCGCCGGATCATCTTCGCCGGAGACAATGAGATC
This sequence comes from uncultured Alphaproteobacteria bacterium, assembly GCA_963827585.1. Lineage (GTDB taxonomy): Bacteria > Pseudomonadota > Alphaproteobacteria > Rhizobiales > Xanthobacteraceae > VAZQ01. The sequence goes on along the minus strand of CAWHCK010000059.1, from coordinate 23,139 downwards.
GGGGTCTTCCGGCACGAGGGCCAGTTCTACGCCTACAGCAATTTCTGCCTGCACCAGGGCGGTCCCGCCTGCGAAGGTCTCACCATCGCCAAGGTCGAGGAACGGCTGCTGCCCGACAAGACCTCGCAGGGCCTCTACTTCTCCGAAAGCGAAATGCATTTCGTGTGTCCCTGGCACGGCTACGAATACGACATGAAGACCGGCGAATGCGTCTCGGACCGCAAGCTCAAGCTGCGCAAATACAAAGTGGTCGAGAAAGGCGATGAGGTTTATGTCCTCACCTAAGGCCGCCGCCGACAAGACAGGCGCCAAGACAGCGACCAAGACAGCGACCAAGACCGGGCGACGCCCGACGGCGCACGCCAAGCCGGCACGGGCGCAGCCTGCCGTTGAGCCGGCAACCAGACCCGCGAACGGCGGCGCCAGCTCGGCGGAGGCGACGCGGCTTGCGGCCGAGATCGAGCGCGCGCTCGCGCGCGGGGAGCGCGACGTCCTGAGCAAGGACGCGCTGCAGGCGCTGATGGCCGCCGTGTGCCGGGCCTACGCGGCGCAGGTGGACGCGGGCGAGCAGTTGCTGCCGCTTCCGCAACGGGGCGGCGCCACCGCCACCGACGTCATGATCACGGCGAGCGGCCTGCTGAAGGCTGCGAACCTCGCGGTGTTCGAGCTCGGCATGTGGCAGAGCTGGACCGGCCGCTGACAGGAATTTGTAAACGTAATTTGGAAACGTCAGGAGACGAACCATGGACCTCCTCGCTGAACGCGGCCGACGGATATCCGTCGACGAGTTGAACACCACCAGGCTTCTGGCCCATGCCCGCAAGCAGGCGGTTCAACGCAAGCTCGACGACATTTTGATCGTCGACGTGGACGCCCACCACTACGAGAACGAGCATTACAGCGACATCCTGCCCTATATGGAGAACGATGTGTTCCGGCAGTGGACCATGGGCGGGCGCGGCCAAACCGACCGCGGCTCCATCGTGCCGACCAATGCCGGCTTCATCCAGGACATGGGCGGGCGCGTGACGCGCTATCCGCTGCGTCGCTCCGAGAAGACCGAGCAGGGCGGCAAGCATCGCGACGTGCAGCTCGGGGAACGCTGGATGGACGCGATGAGCGTGGACTATTCCTGCCTGTTCCCCACCGGCATGCTCAATATCGGCATGCACCCGCAGAAGGAGATGGAGGTCGATCTCTGCTGGGCCTACAACCGCTGGGTCACCGAGAAAGTGCTGCCCGAGTCCGGTGGCCGCATGTATTCGATGCTGTGCCTGCCGTTCTCCGACCCGGCCGCCTGCGTGCGCCAGGTCGAGACCTTCGGCGACCGCCCGGGCGTGACCGGATTCATGGTCACGACGGTGCGGCACCTGCAGGTGAACGACAACGCCTATATGCGGCTCTACGGCATGATGGAGGAGCGCGCCCTCGCGCTCGCGTTCCATTCCGGGCCGAACTGGAACGAGCCGGTGTTCCGCGCCTGCAACCGGTTCCTGTCGGTGCATGCGCTCGGCTTCACCTTCTACAACATCCTGCATCTGACCAACTGGGTCATCAACGGCATGGGCGAGCGCTTCCCCAAGCTGCCGGTGATCTGGATCGAGTCCGGGCTCGCCTGGGTGCCGTTCCTGATGCAGCGGCTAGACCACGAATACATGATGCGCCCGTCGGAGGCTCCGCTCCTGAAGAAGAAGCCGTCGGACTACATGCGCGACATGTACTATTCCTCGCAGCCGATGGAGGTTCAGGACCGTCAGGCGCTCGAGTGCACGTTCCGCATGATCAATGCGGAGACGCAGCTGCTCTACTCCTCGGACTATCCGCACTGGGACTTCGACCTCCCGGCCACGATCTACGACCTGCCGTTCATCTCGGAGAAGGCCAAGCACAACATCCTCGGCGGCACCGCCGCGCGCCTGTTCAAGCTGCCGCCGCGCAACGACAAGCAGAAAGAAAATCTCAAGAAGTTCGGCAATCTCAGCGCCGCCGCTTGAGCGCAACACCGGTGACAGGAATGACCGCCTCCGCGCCATGCGGAGGCGGTTTTGCTTTTCGTAGGGTGGGCAAAGCGAAGCGCGCCCAGGCGTCCTTCTGTCCACGACACGAGCACCGCGTGGGCACGGCGCACGCCCCAGCGCGGATGCGGCAGGGGCTCGGCCGCGCCTTTGCCCACCCTACCCCCATGTGGGCTACGTTTGCCGAGCTTGCGCGCGGCGCTGGATGCGCAGCTCGATCGAACGCAGGCCGGCGACGATGACGATGAGCGGAACGATCTGGATGACGCCCAGCGCCGCCACCGCGCCGTAGCTGCCGCCCTCCTCCCACATGGTGAGACTGATGGTACCGAGCACATGCGTGCCCGGGCCGACCAGGAAGATCGACGCGCCGAGCTCGCGCACCGCCAGCACGAACACGTAGATCCACCCCGCAAGCAGCACCGGCGCCAGCAGCGGAAGCACGATGCGGGCGAAAATCTGCCCCAGTCCGGCGCCCGCGACCGCCGCCATCTCCTCGAGCTCGCGATGGATCTGGGTGATCCCGCTCGACGCGAACCGCATGCCGTACGGGAGATACAAGGTCACGTAGGCGACCAGCAGGATCCAGATCGTATTGTAGATCGGGATCGGCAGCATGAGATAGGCGACCAGGATGCCGGCACCGACGATGACGCCCGGGATCGCGATCGGCGCGAAGGCGAGGGCATCGAGGATGAATCCATAGCGCGGCAACGATCGCTGTGCGATCCAGGCCATGACGAAGGTGAGGCCGGCGACGATGGTCGCCGCCATCGCCGCCAGCAGCACGCTCGTCTTCACCGCGTCGAGAAAGATCGGGTAGCTCAGGATGAAATCGTAGTTGTCGAGCGTCGCCTGCGCGCTCGCGGAGAAGAACGGCTGCGCCAGGTTGCGGAAGAACGACTGCCAGACGAGCGTGAAGAGCGGCAGCCCGAGCGCGAGGGCGAACATCGCGCCGATGCCGAGCGCGACTGGCCAGCGCCAGCGTCCGAGCTTGACGCGCGTGGGCCGGTAGCCCTTGCCGGTGATGGTGGCGAAGGATTCCGCGTGCCGCGTGGCACGACGATAGAAGAATACGGCGAGGACGCAGATCGCGAGCAGAGTCAGGCCGAGCGCGCTGGCGACCCCGAAAGCCGGCGGCGTCGAGATGATGGCGCCCTGGACGTCGGTCGTGAACACGTCGATGCGCGCCGGCCGGCCGATGAGGCGCGGGACCTCGTAGGACGCCATGCCCATGACGAACAGGAGCAGCAGCGCGGAAAGGATCGCGGGCCGCAGCAGCGGCAACGTGACCCTGGTGAACACCTGCCGGTAACTGGCACCGGACGTCAGCGCGGCCTCCTCCATGCGCACATCGAGCACGCGCAAGGCCGGACCCAGGGCCAGGTAGGCGAGCGGAAAATAGTGGCTCGACAGCGCCCAGGTCATCCCCGCCATCGAATAGATGTTCACCGGTGCCTCGTTGAGCCCGAACACCGACTTCAGCACCGCATTGCCCCAACCGATGTTCGGGCTGAAGACGAAAATCCAGGCCATGGCCGTGAGCAGTCCAGGGACGGCGAACGCCACCAGCGAGAGCGCGTGAAACAGCACTGCGCCCGGAGCATCGGTACGCTCGACCGCCCAGGCGACCAGCGCACCCATGACGAAGGTCGTCACCGCCGTGCCGACGGCGAAGACGAGCGAATTCCAGAACAGGCGCAGGATGTGCCAGCTGGAATAGGCCTCGACGAAATTCTCGAGCGAGAAAGCGCCGGGACCGAAGCCGGTATCTTCGGTGAAGGCATTGTAGATGAGTGCCGAGAGCGGAACGAAAACGAACCAGACGGCGACGACGACGCAGGCGACGAGCATGACGTTGCGCACGCTCGCGAAGCCAGCGAGTCGCGCGGCCGCAGCCGCGAGTGGCAGCCTATCCAAGCGGCCGCCGGCGATGGTCATGCGAGCTCGCTAGGTCCGCGTCCCGGACGCGCGCAGCGCAAAGCGCACGCAGACACCCTCATCGACCCTTGAACAACTGGTCGAACCGCCGCTGCCACGTGCGCTCCTCATCGGGACTCATCAGCACCGTGATGACCTTCTTCTGGGTCAGCATCTCGACCATGCCCGGGGGGTTCGACGCCACGTCCTTGCGCGTCGGCAGGCGTCCGAATTTGGCGAGGAACTGCTGGCATTCCTGGCTGAGCATGAAGTTGGCGGCGAGGCGGGCCGCGTTCGGATGCGGCGCCTTGGCGCTGATGCCGACCTGGCCGAAGAACAGCGTGACGGGGTCGAGCGCCCAGACCTCGATGGGATTGCCCGCGAGCTTGACGTTCATCGACAGGTTCACGTAGTTGTTCAGCGACACCCAATATTCGCCCGCGCCGGTCGAGCGCGCCAGCGCGAGGTGACCGTCGGTCACCACCGGTCGCAGCGCCGCGACCATGGCCTTGACCAGGTCGATGCCCTTCTGCTCGCCGTAGTACTGCACGATCGCCTTGAGCCATTCGTTGTCGGTGCCGTCGATGGCGACCTTGCCGGCCCATTCCTTGCGCTCGGCAAACTCCTCGTAGCTCTTCGGCAGTGCCGCTGCCTTCACCTTCTCGGTGTTGTAGGCGGGCGCGTTGTAGTTGGCATAGACGCCGTACCAGCGCTTGTTGGGATCGCGGGCGTCCGGGGAAATGCTGCTCGCCTCGGGCGGCTCGTATGCCGCCAGCATCTGCGGCGGCATCTTGTTGACGGTCGCGGTCTGCACGATGTCGTAGGACCTCTGGTCGGCGCGAAACTCGATCGCCATGCGCGACATCAGCACCGCATCGGACGCACGCACATAATCGACCTTGATCCCGGTCGCATCGGTGAACAGTCTGAACAGCGGCAGCCCTTCCTGCTCGTTGGTCGACGAGTACACGACGAGCGAGCCTTCCGCCTTCGCCGCCGCCAGCAGCGCGGGATCGAGCCAGGGTCGCGGTGCCGCAGCGGCGGGTGGCGTGGCCTGCGCGTGGGCGGGCACTGGGCCGACGACGGGAACAAGCGAGGCAGCAAGCAGCAGGGCGCGACCGATCGATCCGGCGGACGGAGCCACGATTTTCGTTGAGTCGCTCACTTCATCCTCCCGTTGGCGCCGCTCGAGCTTGGCGCGTTTTGTGTTGCGCGCTTCGTTTCCGGCGCATTGCGGTCTTGACGCTGCGGCGACGCGAGCCGCCATATATGCGGCTGGTCGGTCGGCCCCGGCGGCCCCCCGCCCCGCGCCGAATCCTCCTGGCTTTTCCGCCGGTTGGATTGGGCTCGAAGAAAGCATATCTCAGCTCCGATAATTGACAAACCGGCTTGCGTGCCCGATGACGCTTGCGCTGCCGCAGGAGACTTGTTGGTGGATACAGTGACGGCCACACCCGCCGCGGCGACGCCGGCCGCAGCTTCCGACGGCCTGATCGACGTGCGCGTGACCGCGATCCGGTATGCGGCGCGCGACACGCATCTTTTCGAATTCACCCCGCTCGACGGAAAGCCGCTGCCCGCCTACGAGCCCGGTGCGCATATCGACGTGCACCTGCCGAGCGGGCTCATCCGCCAATATTCCCTGATCAAGGAAGAACCCGATCCCTCGAGCTACACCGTCGGCATCAAGCGCGATCCCGCCAGCCGGGGCGGTTCGCGCTACGTGCATGACGAGCTGCGCGTGGGCAAGACGCTCAAGATCAGCGCGCCGCGCAACAATTTCGCGCTGGTCGAGAACGCCAAGCACGTCGTGCTGTTCGCCGGCGGCATCGGCATCACGCCGATCTGGTGCATGGTGCAGCGGCTGGAACGGCTCGGCCGCTCCTGGAAGCTCTACTACGCCTGCCGCTCACGCTCCGACATGGCCTTTCTGCAAGCGTTGGAAGCCATGTCCTCGGCGCAGTTTCATTTCGACGAAGAGACCGCCGGCAAATTTCTCGACGTCAAGGCGATCGTGGCCGAGACCCCCAAGGATGCGCATCTCTACTGTTGCGGACCGACGCCGATGCTCAAGGCGTTCGAGGCTGCGACCGCGGATTGGCCGCGCGAGCAGATCCATATCGAATATTTCACGCCCAAGCAGGAGGCCGACAAGAAGGGCGGCTTCGTGGTCGAGCTGGCGCGCTCCGGGCAGGAATTCGTCATCCCCGAGGGCAAGACCATCCTGCAGGTGCTGCTCGATGCCGGGGTGGACGTCGACTATTCCTGCGAGCTCGGCATCTGCGGCGCCTGCGAGCAGCGCGTGATTTCCGGGGAGCCCGAGCACCGCGACGCCATCCTGACCGAGGAGGAGCAGGCCTCTAACACCAAGGTCATGATCTGTTGCGCGGGCTGCAAGAGCGACCGCCTGGTGCTCGATCTCTGAGAACGGACGACGCAGGACGGCTCGTAGCCCGCATGGAGCCTCAAGCGCGGTTACGCGCGTCCATAGCCCGCGAAGACGGGCGTAAACGCCCTTAACGACGCGCTATGGCGCAATGCGGGAGCCACGATGAGGAGCGCGATCCCGGATTTCGCTCCGCTCCATCCGGGCTACGAACTATTCCGTCGTCTGTCGTCCGTCTACTGGTTGAGGAGCGGAATGCTCTTGTAGTCGGCCGGCTTCGGGATCGACTCCAGGTAGGCGTAAATGTCGGCCAAATCCTCGTTCGAGAGGACCGCCTCCCGATAAGGCGGCATCGCACGATTGCTGGTGCGCACGTAGGCCGCAAACGCCTCGGCCGCCATGGGCTCCGGCGCGAGCTTGGGACCGGTGATCCCGCCCTGCCCCACGGTGCCGTGGCAACCCCAGCAGCCGAACGTCATGTATGCGGCCTTGCCCTTGTCAGCGGACGCCGCGAGCGCCGCGCCATCGCCGACGAGGAGGCCGACGGCGAACGCCGCCAGCCCCAACTTCATTCTCGCGCCAGTCATGATCGTGCCCTTATCGAGGCTGGGTCCAGACGTCGACCAGCGCAGGCTGGCCCGACTTCACCACCTCGACGGCGCGCTTGAGCGCGGGCGCGAGCTCCGCCGGATCCTTGATTGGACCGGCCGACCACCAGCCCATCGACGCGGCCATCTTCGCATAATCGATATCCGGGGCTTCGATCGAAGTCCCGATCGGACCCATGGTCTTGCCCAGGCTTGCCACCCGGTTGCGGCGGTTGGACAGGCGCTGGACGTGCATGACCTCCTGGTGGTAACCGCGGTTGTTGTGCATCACCGTGAGCATCGGGATCTGATGATGCGCCGCCGTCCACAGCACGCCGGGCGTATACATGAAATCGCCGTCCGGCTGGAAATTGACGGAGAACCGGCCATGCGGCCGGTTCGCGAGGGCAGCACCGACGGCCGCGGAAACGTTGTAGCCGAGGCCGTATCCGCCTGAATTGCCGAGATGGTGATAATGCCGCTCCATCGGCCACATGCGCGATGGCCAGTTGCTCATCTGACGGTCCGAGCCGATCATCGACCAGTCCAGATCCTTGACATGGGCCCAAACTTCGGCGGTCAGGCGCGCGGTGCTGATCGGGGTCGCATCCCAGCCGATGGCAGCCGCCGCAAGCATCCGCTCGCGCCCCTCTGCCTTGGCCTTGCGGAGCGTCTCGCCTCGCTTCTCGATCGCGGCCTTGGCGCTTGCCGGGATGGCCGACCTCACCGCGTCGATCAGCGCCGGCAACGTCGCTTCCGCATCGGCTGCCATTCCCACGTCGGTGACCTGGAAGCGCTGGAAGTCCTGGTAGTTCGCCTTGGTGTTGAGCTCGACCGCACTGATGCTGATCAGCTTCGTACCGTTCTTGATCCGGGATTCCTGAATCCCATGCCCATGCTGCTCACCGTTGTCGATCCACGCGTTCACGGTGGCCCAATAGTCGGACAGTTCCAAGCCGATCACGACGTCGGCCTGACCGATCACGCTGGCCGGACGGCTCAGGTGGTGGGTCTTCGGAAAGTTCATGCGGCCGCCCTGGTCGACGACCGGCGCCTGCAGCGCCTCGGCGAGCTCGAGCAGAAGCTTGATTCCGTTCGGCGTGCGCGCCGCCCGGTCGACCACGATCACCGGATTCTGCGCATTGGCGAGGAGACGGGCCGCTTCGCGCACCCCTCCGGAATCGCCAGCCGGCGGCGACGTCGCGACATAGCGCGGGATGTACAGCTTCTCGCCATTGTGGATCGGTTCCTGCTGCAGCCCCGCGTCGAGCGAGATTGCGACCGGACCGTAAGGCGGCGTCATCGCGATCTTGTAGGCGCGCACGAAGGATTGCGCGAAGTGCTGCAGCGAGACGGGCGTATCGTCCCACTTGGTGTAGTCGCGCACGATCGCGTTGATGTCCTGTGCCGAGTGGAAGGTCGGCACGCCCGGCGGACGCTTGGAGGCATCGAGATCGTTGCCGCCGACGACGATCACCGGCACCCGATCGCACCAGGCGTTGTAGACCGCCATGGCGGCGTGCTGCAGGCCGACCGTGCCGTGGCAGAGCGTCATCATCGGCTTGCCGGCCACCTTGAAATAGCCGTGGCCCATCGCCACCGCGCACTCCTCGTGCGTGCAGGTGAGGAATTCGGGCTTCTTGTTGCCCCCATAGTTGATCAGCGACTCGTGCAGGCCGCGGAAGCTCGATGCGGGGTTGGACGGGAGGTACTCGATGTCGAGCGTCTTGATGACGTCGACCATGAAATCCGATCCGTCCGGGCGATTGGTGCGCGCAAGCTCTTTCGGCGTTCCGGTCTCGGCCGCCGCGGCCTGCATCGTGGGAGGAAGCGCGGACGGGCGCCGCGGCGGCACGGCCGCGGGCGCCGTCGCCGATGTCGCGCCCTGGGCAATCGGCGGCGTCACCGTCGTCGCTGCACCTGCTACTGCAACGCCGGCCAGGAACTTGCGTCGGCTGACCGCGGGACGCGGATCTTTTCGGCTCATGGAGTCTCTCCCTTGATTGCCGTGCGCAGCCGCCCATGCGGGTTAAAGACAGCTGGCTCGACATTATGATTATGACGCCCATCTTACCGCCGCGGCCATGGGCTGGGAAGGCGGGTCCCCGGCGCTGCGCGCGGGTCAGGTTTGCGGTCCTGGCGCGGAGATCCTACCGTGCCGTCTCTCACAGTTTCCGCGGCGATCGGCGAGCCCGTGACGCCGCGGCCGTATCCCAATAACATCCATGCAGGTGTCTCCGTCGGGGAGTGATTTCATGAGCAAGCCGGTCCAGCTCTATTGCTGGCACTTCATGTCCTATCCGTACCTGCCTGCCGATTTCGACGCGGCCTACGACAGCGGTTGGGTCACGGTGCCGAACCGCCTGTGGGACGCGCAGCGCAGCCGCGGCCTCTACCAGCAATACATCGACCAGCTCGCCTACGCCGACGAGATCGGCTTCGACGGCATGGTGCTCAACGAGCATCACCAGAACATCTACGGCCTGATGCCTTCGCCCAACCTGATCGCGGCCGCGCTTTCCCAGAGGACGAAGCGCGGCAAGATCGTCATCCTCGGCAATCTGCTGCCGCTGCATCTCAATCCGCTGCGCATGGCGGAGGAATACGCCATGCTCGACAACATGTCGGATGGCCGGTTGATCGCCGGCTTTGCGCCCGGGTCGGGACCCGAGACCTTCAACTACGATGTGCCCTCGGCGCCCTCGCGCGACCAATTCTGGGAGGCCGTCGATCTCATTCACCGCGCCTGGACCGAGGACGGTCCCTTTGCCTGGGAAGGCCGGCACTATCCCTTGCGCTACGTCAATCCGTGGCCGCGGCCGACGCAGACGCCGCACCCGCCGATCTGGATTCCGAGCGCGCGCTCGACCGAAACCTTGGTCAACATCGCCAGGCGCGGATATTGCTATTTCCTGTCGTCGCGCACCCACGGCAGCGAGACCGCGAGGTCGCAGGCGCAATTCGCCAAGGTCCTCGAAGAGCACGGCAGCCGCTTCGATCCCTTCCGGATGGGCGTCCTCATGTCCGCCCATGTCGGCGAGACGGATGCGCAAGCGCAGGCCGAGGCCAAGGAGGGGGTCTGGTACTTCCTCAAGAACTGCCTCAAGGGCCACCTGCGCCGCGAAGGCCGCATGCTCACGGCCGGGCCGGGCATTCCCTACATCCCGCCGTCCGAATTCCGCAACTACTTGAAGTTCGCCGACCCCACGACGCCGCTGCTCGGCGACGCGGAGGATTGGAGCGACCTCGAGCGCTCGCAATCCATCATCGTCGGGGGTCCGGAAACGGTGTACCGCCGCATTCTCGATATCATCGAGCACGCCAAGTCGGGCCATCTCCTGATCCAGTTCCACATGGGCAACATGCCGGACGAGGTCGTCCGCAAGAGCATGGCGCTGTTCGCCAAGGAGGTCGCGCCGCGCCTCAAGGAGGCTTCGGCGAAACTGTTCGCCCGCCACTTCCCGGAAATGGAGCGCAGCATGGAGATGGCGCAGTGAGCAACGCGGTGCTGGACCTGCGCGGCCGCAAGGTGGCGGTGCTCGAAAGCGGACGCGGCGAGCCGCTGGTCTATCTCCACGGCTTCGCCGACGTGCACGGTGTGGCGGGCGAATTTCAGCGCTTTCACCTGCAGCTCGGCGAGGCGGCACGCCTGATCGCGCCGGCGCATCCCGGCTGCGCCGCGAGCGACGAGCTCGCTGACGGTTACGGCATCGACGACATCGTCTTCCATTATCTCGAACTGTTCGATGCGCTCGGACTGACGAGCTTCGACCTGGTCGGCCATTGCGTCGGCGGCTGGATCGCGGCGGAGCTCGCCGTCCGCCACCCCGAGCGTGTGCGACGGCTGGCCTTGATCGGAGCCAGCGGATTGTTCGTTCCGAACGAGCCGATCGGCGACGTCTTCATGCATTCGCAGCCCGAGCGCGGCGTGGAGCTCGCCACGTTGCGACGGCTGCTGTTCGCCGACGAAAACGCGCCGGCGGGCTTGCGCTTCTTCCCCAGTGCGCGCGGCGACATCGAGGAAGAGTTGCGGCGCTACCAGATGCTGCGGTTCGGCTCCTTCCTCGGCTTCAAGCCGCCCTACTTCTACAATCGCGCGCTGCGCGGCCGCCTCTACCGCGCCGCCATGCCGGCTACGGTGATCTGGGGCGGGAGCGACCGCATGGTGCCGCGCGCCCATGGCGAGGCCTATGCCGCGGATCTGCCCGGCGCCGTGGGCTTGACCGTGATCGCGGGCGCCGGCCATTCGGCGCCGCTCGAACAGCCGGACGCCACCGCCGATGCGGTCATCGATTTTCTCGGCGCGACGCGAGAGGTCGGCAAGCGCGCGCTGAGCGTTTGAAAGGAGGCGTCGTCATGTCGGGCAAAGCGCGGGCATCGAACGTTGGCGCTTCTCGCCCTGCTGCTGGCCGCCAGTGACGCTGGCGCCCAGCCGGCCGAGCAATTCTTCGCGCGCAAGACCATCACCATCACCATCGGCTACACCGCCGGCGGCAGCTACGATCTTTACGGCCGCATGGTCGCGCGCCACCTCGGCAAGCACGTTGCCGGACAGCCGACGGTGATCGCGCAGAACATGCCGGGCGCAGGCAGCCTCAAAGCCGCGAACTATCTCTATGAGGTCGCGCCCAAGGATGGAACGGCGCTCGGGATCATCGTCGAGTTCGGCCGCGCTCGAGCAGGCGCTCGCCAATCCCGGGGTCCAGTACGACGCGGCGAGATTCGGCTATATCGGGCGCGTCGCTACCAGCAACAACATCTTCATGCAGTGGCACACCGCAAAGGTGCAGTCGCTCGACGACGCCAAGCGCATGGAGACGTCGCTCGCCGGCACCGGCCCGGGATCGATCGCCGAGACCGTGCCGCGGCTCCTCAATGCGCTCGTGGGCACCAAATTCAAGCTCATCAGCGGCTATCCCGCCTCCAGCGAGGCGATGCTCGCCATGGAGCGCGGCGAGGTCGAGGGCGCCTCGTCGTCCTGGGCGGCGGTCAAGGTGGGCAAACAGACCTGGCTGCGCGAGAAGCAAGATCCGGATCATCCTGCAGACCGCACCGGAGCGGATCGCCGAGCTGCCGGAGGCGCCGAGCCTGGGCGAGATCGGCGACACGGCGGAGGACAAACAGGTGTTCGCGCTCTATACCAGCGGCAGCGCAGTCGGCCGTTCCATCCTGGCTCCGCCCGGTCTTCCTGCCGAGCGCGTGAAGGCATTGCGCGGCGCGTTTCAAGCGATGGTCCGGGATCCGGAATTCATCGCTGACCTGCAACGAACGAATGTGGAGCTCGACCCGCTGCCGGGCGAGCAGCTCGAGCAACTCATCGTCCGCACCCTCAACGTTCCGGCTGCCGTGCGCGACCGCGCCAAGCTCGCGTTCGGGCGATAGGCCGGGTTGGTTCAATCAAAGCCACGTGGGAGGATCAAATGCTGATATCGCTCAAGTGCCTCACCTCACTTGCGGCCACCGCATTGCTGCTGCCTTCGCTGTCTTGCGCCGCGCACGCGCAGGCCGTGATCATGGAGCGGCAGTTGTCGTTCGAAGCCGCTCGCACGATGGCCACCACCGCGCTTGAGACCTGCCGAAGGAACGGATATCGCGTGTCGGTGACCGTGGTCGACAATGCCGGCGTGGTGCGCGCGGCCTATCGCGACGACGGCACGCCGCCGCACACCTACGATGCCAGCTACCGCAAGGCGTATACCGCCCGCACGTATCGCATCTCGACCGTCGAATTCGCCAAGCGCATTGTCGGCGAGACCGACCGGCCCGGCCTCGCCATGATCAAGGACGCACTCGGGCTTCCCGGCGGGCTACCGATCAAGGTGGGCAACGAGACGATCGGCGGCATCGGCGTTGCCGGCGCGCCGGGCGGCAACGGTGACGTGGCATGCGCGGAGGCCGCGGTTGAGACGATCAAGGATCAGCTGAAATAGACGCAACCCCGCGCGCACCAGACAAACCCCCCGAGCCTTTGGCCCGGGGCGTTGCGGTGCAGTCGGCGCGGCGTCAGAAGTCGGCTCGAAGTCGCGCCGCAATTCGAGGCGGACATTCGGATCGGGACCGGCGCCGAGATACTGGCCGTTCTCATAGACGAGTAGCCTTGATTGCCCGAGCGTGGCGCGCTCTCGGCGCGGCCATAGAACTGATCGGACTGCGAGGAATGTTGCTGGACCGCTGGTGCACGACGCGTGGTCGTCTGCGCTAGACTAGCGCCGGCGAAGCGATGTCCAGCGAATTTATGTGGCTTTAACGCAGCGTGCAATCGCGGGCCGATCTTTGCGCCCGCATTCGTTGTACTCGCCCCGTAAACCGCTCAAAAATTCTCAACGACTCTCAAAGCATCGTGGGCCGGGAGCGGTGCCTGGTTTCGGATGAGATCGGAGGCCTTTTCCGCGATCATCAGGACGCAGGCGTTGATATGCGCTGAAACGAGATCAGGCATGACCGAAGCGTCGACCACGCGCAGGCGCTCGACCCCCCGCACGCGCAGCTCCGGATCGGTGACCGTCTCGGGTCCGATGCCCATGGCGCAGGTGCCGCAGGGATGGTGCGCCGTGATCGCGGTGTTTCTGATCCAGGCATCGATCTCGGCGTCGGTCTTCACCCTCTCCCCGGGTGAGGTCTCGGTGCCGCGAAACGGGGCCATGGGCTTCTGGTAGGCGACGTCGCGGGCGCGCCTGACTCCTTCGCGCAGGCACGGAAGATCGTTCGGTGCCGAGAAGAAATTGTACACGATGCGCGGCGGCTCGCGCGGATCGGCCGAGCGCAGCAGGATTTCGCCGCGGCTGTCCGGATGCAGCAGCGTGGGGCGAATGCCGTAGCCGTCGACATAGGGCGCGCGTATCAGCGGGAACCAAAGATGCGTGTCCGCCGGCGCGCCGCGGAACATGAACTCGATGTCGGGCACCGCAAGCTCCGGCCGCGTCTTGACGAAGGCATGCAGCCCGCCGGGCACGACCGTGCCGGGTCCGGTGCCGAAGAAGTAGGCGCGAATCATGCCCAGCGCCATGCGGTCGAAGCGCATGTCCCGGCGGAACGTGCTTTCGGTGAGCCGCTGAAAAAAGACGATGACTGCAACATGGTCCTGCAGGTTCTTGCCGACCGGCAGGTCGACCACCGGCGTGATGCCCATCGCGGCGAGGTGCCCGGCTGGACCGATCCCCGACAGCATGAGCAGCGCCGGGCTGTTGAACGCGCCGCCGGCGAGGATCACCTCGCGATCGGCCGCAACCCGCACCGCGTCGCTGCCGCCTTTGACGTACTCGACGCCGGTGGCGCGCGTGCCCTGCATCAGCACCCGAGTGGCGTGCACGCCGGTCTCGACATCGAGGTTGCGCCGCACCTTCACCGGCTTGAGGTAGGCGGTCGCCGCCGACGAACGATAGCCGTTGCGGATCGTATATTGGCCGCGTCCGAAGCCTTCCTGCTGCTCGCCGTTGTAATCCTCGGTCACCGGGAAGCCCGCGGCCTTGGCGGCTTCGAGCCAGGCGCCGTAGACCGGATCGCGGGTCTTGGCGAATTCGGTACCGACCGGCCCCGATCCGCCGCGCCACGGATTCTCGCCGCCCTCCCAGGTCTCGCAGCGCCTGAAATACGGCAGCACGTCGGCATAGGACCAGCCGCGCGCGCCCTTCTGCGCCCAGCGATCGTAGTCGCCGCGATGGCCGCGGGTATAGGCCATGACGTTGATCGACGACGAGCCGCCCAGCACCTTGCCGCGCATCGCCTCGATCCTGCGGCCGTTCATGTTCGGCTCGGGCTCGGTGAGGTAGCCCCAGTCGAACATGCCGTATTCATGCATCTTGCCCATGCCGAGCGGGATGTGGATGAGCGGATTGAGGTCGCGGCCTCCCGCTTCGATCAGCAGCACGCTCGCCGCCGGATCCTCGCTGAGCCGGCTCGCCAGCACGCAGCCGGCCGATCCGGCGCCGACGATGACGTAGTCGTAGCCTGTCTTCACCTTGCCCTCCGCTCAAGCGCCGTCATCCTGAGGCGCCCGGCGAAGCCGGGCCTCCTCGGCGCGCACCTCAGGGTGACGGATCATGAGTGTCGCTCGCATCGCATACCATCACACGTCGAGCGTGCTGGGCGCGAAAATTTCCTCGAGCGCGACCCGCCGCGCGCTCAGGCCCTGCTCGTGCACGTATTGCGCAATGGTCTCGAGCACCGGTCGCGAGGCCTTGAAGCCGTAGGCGAGCGGATCGTTGTCGGCGAGCGCGCGCTTGACGCCGCCGTCGAGCAATCCGGCGTCGAAATACCATTGCAGGTATGCGGCGCCGTGGCGTGCGATCTCCGCCTTCGCCGCGACGAAGGCGGAATAGAGGTTGAGGGCAAGCCACGGATGGCTCTCCAACAGCGCGCGCCGAATGACGACCGTATGGTTGATCGGAAACAGACCGGTCTTGGCGTAGAAGCGACGCCCTTCGGCGGCCGGATCGGCAAACAGATAGCGCGTCACCCCGGACACATCGACCGTGCTGCGGTCGACCAGGTTCTTGCTCGACCAGATAGTGCAGCGCCCCGTCGAGCGCGCCGCGCAGCAGCATCTCGCCCATATCGGTGGTCGGCGGGATCTGGTTGACGCGCACGCCCGCCGGCGCGGTGAAGCCGGTGGCCCCGCCATGGCTCTTGTCGGGATTGCGCTCCATGAACCATTCGATGTCGCGCGCGTGGACGCCGAACTCGTGCTGCAGGATGCCGCGCGACCAGATCGCCCAGGTCTGCTGATATTCCGGCACCCCGATGCGCTTGCCGCGCAGGTCGGCCGGCGCCGCGATGCCTGAATCCGTGCGCACGATGATGCTGGTGTGGAAGAATTTGCGCATGGTGAAGACCGGGATCGCCACCCAGCGCGTGTCGCCGCGCGACACCGAGATGATGAGCGACGACATCGACATTTCGGAGACGTCGAACTCGGCGAACCGCAACTGCCGCCAGAACATCTCGGAGGGGTGCACCATGGTGGGGATGAGCTTGATCCCCTGCGGCACCACGCGGCCTTCGAGCAGCGGCCGCGTGCGCTCGTTGTCGGAGAGCGCGACGCTCAGCTCGAGGCGGGTCTCAGTCATCGAGGCAAGGGTGGATCGTAGCGCTCGTAGGGTGGGCAAAATCGCCCGCCGTACCATCGCGCGTGGGCAAAGGCGTCGAGGCGATTTTGCCCACGCGGGAACGACGCACATCACGCCTTTGTCCACCCTACTCGCTGCTCCTGAGGATGAGGACCGAGAGGGTGCATTCAATTCTCGGCCGGGCACGCTCACATAGACGCGGTTGGCGTCGACGCGAACCACGACCGGGCGGAGGCGATATTTTGGATCGCCGCAATGGCGGCCGGACTCGATGTCGAATTCCCAGCCGTGCCAGGGACAGACGATGTTGCGCTTCTGCGAGAAACGCAGGCCGCGGCTGGTCTGGTCCGGCGCCAGCTCTTCCTCGACCCGCGGGATCACCTTGCCCTGGCAGACCGGACCGCCGTCGTGCGGGCAAGTATTCTCGTAGGCGACCAGGCGGTCGCCCTCGCCGAAAAATTCCGAACTCGAACGTGTCGACCCGCAGCACGCGGTAGCCGCCCTCCGCGAAGTCGCTGAGCTCGCCCACCATGATCTCGTTCATCGCTTTACCCCTGCTTGCAGCGCGCGCCGTCATTCGTGCGGGGCGCGGCGATACCACATCTGCAGATCGAAGAAGTTGAGGTCGGCGGCGCGCATGATCGCGCAGATCGCGGTCACCGCTTCGGTCGCGTTCACCGGCGTGTCGCCGAACGGCGGCGAGCTCGCGCGGGCGGTCCTCCGATTTGGCGGCATAGAGCCTGACCGCGGCCGAAAGCACGCGCTGCAGGCTTTCGTCCGACACCGCCTCCGGTCTGCCGGTGCTGAGCGCATCTTCGACCGCCGCGCAGAAGTCCGCGCCGGCATCGACGCCGGTCTGCCCGCCCGTGACCGCGGATGAGCTCATGCCGACCTCACGCGGGCCGACGCGCCGGTGATCTCATTCGGCCGGCACCGCGACCGGCTGAGCTTGCGGCGCCTTCTTGCCCGACTTTGCCGCCGGCACCTCGAGCCCGAACAGCTTGGCGGCGGTCAGGCCGAGAATGTTGCGCTTGGCCTGCTCGTTGAGGAACGGCAGCTTGGTGATCGTGCTCGGCGCGTCGAAGTCCCAGTGCGGCCAGTCCGACGCATACAGGAGCTGCGTGTCGGCGTGGATCGCCTCGAAGGTCGCCTGCGTGAGCTTCATGTTGCTGCGCTCGAGCGGCTGGCTGGTATAGTACATCTCCTGCATGTACTCGCTCGGCTTGCGCTTGAGCAGCGGGCACTCCGACGTGCGCATCATGTATTCGGAATCGAGCCGCTGCATGACGAACGGAATCCAGGCGAGCCCGCTCTCGATCCAGATCACCTTGAGCTTGGGGAAGCGCTCGGGCAGGCCGTTGAGCACCCAATTGGTCATGTGGACCATGTTGAAGTGCGCGAACGAGAGCGCGTGCATGCCGATGAAGCGGTTGAGCTGCGCGAACGACGGATCGCCCCAGGTGAAGCCGGCGTGGAAGCCGAGCGGCTTGCCGGACTCCTGCAGCGCGGAATAAAGCCGCATGTAGGAATTGTGCCAGACCGGCTTGTGGCGCGTGGAGGTGACGGAAAAGCCGACCACGCCGGGCGCGTCGGCGAAGCGCTCGACCGTCTCGACGCAGGCGTCCGGATCGTTGAACGGCAGGTAGAGCAGCGCCTTCTGGCGCGTGTCCTGCGGCAGGATTTGCTCGATCAGCCAGCGGTTATAGGCATTGCCGAGCGCCACTTCGACATCGGCCTGCGGGTGCATGCCGAGCGAGAGCATCGGGGTCGGGAACACCACCATGTAGTCGATGCCCATGGCATCCATGGCGCGCTGGGTGAGCTGCACCTGACGATGCAGGCCGGGCGGCGTCGGCTCCGCCAGCTTCTGCTGGTGCATGATGCGGCCGGCAACGTCCTGGTAGAGCGGACCGTTGGAGTTCAAGAGGCCGGGCGCCGGACCGCGGTCGCGGAACGCTTCGGCGATATAGCGCAGCACTTCGTTGTCGATGCGGTCGGTGACCTCCGACCAGAACGCGGTCTCGTTGACGTGGGCGTCGACGTCGACGACCAGCCAGTCCTTGAGCTTCTCCGCCGTGGGCGCGGCCTTGGCGAGATAGTCGCGCGTGTCGGTGCGTGTGGAAATCTTCTCGAGCTCGGTGATCCGAGGCGCTGTTTCGCGAATGTTCATGCTTCCACCCTGCGTTGACGAACCGTATGGCGGACTGTACCGGTTCCAGTTGTTGTCGCTTCCGATTGTTGCCGCTCAGTTTATTGGGCCGGCCCGGCGCGGCGCAACGGGTTGAAAACCAATCCCTCTGCGTGAGCCGTAGGATGGGTTGAACCTCAAGGGCGGGCTATCAGCGAAACCCATCAGATCACCGCGGCTCAGACCGTCGATGGGTTTCGCTCCGCTCAACCCATCCTACGCCCTCGAAGGCGGCCGATTCATAGGCGTAGCGGCCCCGGTATCGGCGTGCTTTAACCACGACCGCCGAGCTTGGCCTGTCGCCCCCGCGCCGAAGTCGAGGAGACCGACCCATGTCTGCGAGCCGCCACACCTCACCCGCGGGCAAGCGCGTGTCGACGACGGCCGCGGTCGTTGGATTGACTGCCTGGATGGCTGTGGTCTCGCAGTCGGCGCCGGCACAGGCGCCCGAGAGCCCGCCCGCCGCCTGGCGGGTCGAGTGCACCGGCGACGGCAAGACGCTCGACTGCCGCGCGGTCCAGCAGGTCTTTCAGCGCGAGACCCGGCAACTGCTGGTGTCGGTGGTGGTGCGGCCCGCCGCCGACGGCAAGACCGGCGCCATGGTGGTGACGCTTCCGCTCGGCCTCAATCTGACCGAGCCGCTCACGATCAAGGTCGACAATGGTCCGCCCGAACGGCAATCGATCCAGACCTGCACCAATGTGGGGTGCTTCGTCGCCATGACGCTTACCGACAAGCTTGTTGCCGCCATGCGAGCCGGCAGCGAGCTCAAAATCACCATGCAGGACGCCAACAAGAAGCCGATCGACATGGGCCTGCCGCTGCTCGGCTTCGGGCCCGCCTTCGACAAGGCGAAGTGAGGCGGCGGCGCACGATGCCCGGCACGTTCCCCAAGTCAGCTCCCAGGTCATCCCGCATTTCACCGTCCCGAGGATGAGCGATCATGCTCAAGGCGAAGAAACTCCTGGGATCGATCCTGCTGGGCATCGTTGTCATCGCGGCGCTTGGCGTTTTCCTGTGGTGGCGCCACGAGGTCGATGACCGATTAGGATACTGCCAGACGCCGACACAGACGTGCATCAATCGGGAGGGCATGCCGGTGGGCGAGCCGTGCGAATGCCACGGCATGGGTGGGGGCGTCTTCGGGCTCGATTCGACCGGAAAAGTCATCCCGAGGTAAGGAGAGTCGCCCCGTTTGGGTGAGCTCCTGTCATATCACCGACACCCTTTCGGTCCGGACGCAGCCGGGTACCTGCAATCCCCCGGGCGGTGTGACCTTATTGAAACATATGGAAAAATTGCCAAAGCGGGAGCGCTGACGGCGCGTGTCCGCGATTGCCTGCAACTCGCCCCCGAACGTAAAGTCCCCAGATAGAGTGGGGTCGGGGCCATGCTCGCCGGCGTGCGCGCGCATTGCGGCGGCTTTGGCGATGGTCAGCTTTTCTTTCGCTGCAGTTGCACAGGTCGTTCCGCCCGGTGCACAGATCGTTCCGCCCAGCGACCAGCCGGGCCGGGAGCGTGAGCGATTCGAGCGCCCGCCGGTGCCGCTGGCCCAGCCCGGCGGTCCCGCCATCGCCGTGCCCGGCATCGAAGCTCCGCCGGGCGCCGGCGAGACCACGCTGGTCATCCGCCGGATCGAGATCGTGGGCTCCACGATCTACACCGCCGCGCAGCTGCGCGAGCTCTACGCCGACCTGATCGGCCGCAAGGTCACGCTGCAGGAGGTCTACGACCTCGCCGGACGCATCACCGCCAAATACGGCGGCGACGGCTATGTGCTCTCGCGCGCCATCGTGCCGACCCAGGAGCTCGATCCCAACGGCGCCGTCGTTCGCATCCAGGTGGTGGAAGGCTACATCGAGTCGGTCGAGTGGCCGGCCGCGCTGTCGCCGATACCGCGACTTCTTCACCGTACTACGGCGACCAGATCACCGCCGAGCGGCCGGTGAACATCCGCACCATCGAGCGCTATCTCCTGCTCGCCGGCGACCTGCCGGGCCTGAAATTCAAGAACAGCCTCAAGCCGCATCCGACCAAGACGGGCGCCGCCATCATGGTGGTCGAGGTCACGGAAAAGCCGATCGATTTCTTCGGCCGCGTCGACAATCGCGGCACGCACGCGCGCGGCCCGCTGCCAATTCCTGACCAACACCACGGTCAATAACCTGCTGCGCAGCCATGATTCCTTCACGCTCACCGCGGCGGGCGCCTTCCAGACCCAGGAGCTGCAGTTCTACGCCGCGACCTATCGGCAGGTGCTGACCGGCGAGGGCCTGACCTTCTTCGCCACAACCAGCTACGGGTTCGGCCGCCCCGATCTCGGGATCGAGCAGCAGTTTCTGCTCTACAAGACCAAGAGCCTCTACGCCGAGGGCGGACTGAGCTATCCGGTCATCCGCGCGCGCGAGCGCAATCTCAACCTCGCCGGCGTGTTCTTCGCCAGCGACGACAACGGCTCGTTCTTCGACATGCCGGACACGCCGCCGAGCACGCTCGACCGCATGCGCGGCTTTCGCTTGCGGGTGGACGCGGACTCCGCCGACCAGACCGGCGCCATCAACCTGCTCTACTTCCAGTTCAGCCAGGGCATCGAGGGCCTCGGCAGCACCCAGAACGGCAGCGACCTCGCCTCGCGCTTCAACGGCCGGGTCGATTTCACCAAGATGGAGCTGACGGTGTCGCGGCTGCAGCCGCTCTTCGACCAGTTCTCGCTGCTGGTCGCGGCCTATGGGCAATATGCCCTCACCCCGCTCCTGGTGTCCGAGCTCTGCGGCTATGGCGGACGCCTGTTCGGCCGCGCCTTCGATCCTTCGCAGTTCGTCTCCGACAGCTGCCTGTTGGCCCTCGCCGAGCTGCGATACGATATTCCCCTGCAGCTCAAAGGACTTACCCAGGCCCAGCTGTACGGCTTCGTCGACCACGGCTGGCTCCACAATATTGCCCCGGTCCCTGGTACATTCAGCAGGGTGGATGCTGCCTCTTTGGGAGCTGGGTTACGGCTGGGATGGCTGAATAGCGTTACCGCGGATTTGTCGGTCGCGCAGGTCGCGCAAGGGCAAGGCTTGTTGGGGACGACGGCTTTGCCCGGCCTCTTGGAGGCCGGCCCGCGCAGGAACACGCGGTTCTTCTTCATCGTCAGCGCTCGGCTTTAGCGGGGACTCTCGGATGCATCCACGCTTCCGCAATCTCCTGCTCACGACCTCGGCGCTGCTGGCGCTGGCTTGGCTGGCTCGGCGCCGGCCGCGGCCGGGCCCGAGGGCGGCACCGTGGTCGGCGGCGCGGCGACGATCCAGGGCCAGGGCGGCGCTGCGGTCACCATCAACCAGTCGAGCCCACAGCGCGATCATCAACTGGAACACGTTCAATATCGGCGCCAAGGAGAGCGGCTGGCTGGGGGTGCAGTTTCAGCGCGAAACCTGTCTTCTCCCTGCTTAGCAGGGAGATTTTGCCAAAATGCAGGGAGCATAGGCCCCCTCTTTGCTGATAAGTGTTCATTTTCAATGGCTTACGACCAGCTCGCGCTCGCTGGCGGAACAGGGAGAAACCTGGGGGCTTGCAGGGAAGAACAGGGAGAATTTGGAGCCGCTGCAGGGAGACCTAGTCCGCGCTCGCCACCACGGCGGGCATTAACTAGAGGAAGCTTTCGATAGCCCGCGTGACCAGCGCAGACGAGGGTGGCGCATGAGCTGAACAGATGGAGCGGCGCGACAACTTTTTCATGAATTACGGCCTACCTGATCCCGCCCGCCCTACAGGGCGCTGCCTGAAGCCGGTACCGGACCGGCGCTACGGCACCGCCGACGGGCTGTTGTTTGACCTGCGCCGGATCTGACCGATCGCTACGCGCGCCTCAAGCGAGCGACAGCCTTTCGCCGCTGGATGCGATCCCTCAGATCATCCGGACGTGCGGTACGCGCTACTCATGCCGCGGTGTCGACGACCCCGGCCAGCTGGCTCACAGCTCAGTTCACCGCGGATGCGCGCTGCACCGTCTTGTGGTGGTCCGCCCCGGCGGCGCCCTGCGCGCGCAGGGGGCCATACGTGGGCCGCAGGTAGCGAACCCCAGCCCTGCTGCTGAACCTTGATCTCTCAATCGCAATCGTCATTCTGCGTGGGTGTTCCGGTCGAGACTGGAACTTGTGTCGGCCTATATGCCGCTGGCCTACATGGGTGCCGGGCCGCCCGACCCCCACGGCTAGGTTGACAGCATTGAGGAATATTATGATACTTTAAAGAGGCCAGATGGAGTACAAGAGGAACCAGATCGAGGAGGCGATCTTCCGGACCTTCGGTGCGCGCGAGGAGCGGCGTAATGAGCTTAAGTTTCGAATCAAGCGGCTGCTGGTGACTGACCGACGGTTAGGGCGGAACGTGAAGTCCGCACGAGAAGAGGATCGCCACTATGCATTCTTTGGTCAGGAGCCGCCAGGATCGGGAACTGAAATTATGTTCTCTGCGTACGAGGCATTCGCGCTATTGGCGGGAGTGATACTGCTGGAGCACGGACTACCGCAGGCGCGCGTCGTGAAAGTAATGCGCCTGGTTCGGCGCCCATTTGAGAGCGCTCATTCGGATATTCTGAAGAGGATCCGGCGACGCTGTTCGACAAGGATGCAATCCTGGCAAACGCAAGGGAAGGAATGATCTACGTCAACAACACCGACCCAGTGTTCTTGGTTTTCGTGAGGGTGACTGCCTCGTCGGTTGACGAAGACGATGGCGGCACCGTCGTCGCAGCAAACTGTCGGGGCATGGCTAAATTGCAGTCATTCATCAAGCAGCATTCCGTACCCGGAACGGGTGCGACGTTCTTCGAGTTCGTCAGCCGATGATGTGTTGGTTGCCCATTTTCCCAGACTTTTCCGGTCAAGCGGGGACGCGGAACTGTGTGAGCCGCAGCCGAGGAGCCAGTATTGCGCATGAATAAAGCTCAAACCGATTCCCCAAGAAGCAGAGACAACTCGCGGAGTCTCCGTCG
>CAWHCK010000058.1:0-112487 GCA_963827585.1 uncultured Alphaproteobacteria bacterium | reverse complement strand
CGCGAATAGTACCTCGCCGCCGCTCGGGCTGTTTTCTACGCGAAACGAAAAAAAGTGCCCGTTCTTATTGACTTAAAATCGGCAGCGGCAGGCGGCGGGAGCAGGCGGCGTGAGAGGGGCTCGGGCAGCAAGGGCGCCGAGCCCCTTCCTGTCCACCTCCTAGATGAGCACGCTGGCTGCCGCGACCACGATCCCCGTGACGATCGCGGCCTGACAAGAGAACAACAGCATATCTGTAAGGATATCGGCTCATTGACACCCCCATCCTGCGGCTGATCCAAGTTCCCCAATGCCGCTAGCCCATGGCACTCCTGTACCTAGGCAAAAAGGTGGCAGATCACCTACGATTGCACGGGGCTGGTCCCAGCCCCTGTGCATAAATCGCCCCGCCCAAGTAGCGTCGTGGGAGCAAATCGGGAGCGAAACGAAGATGTCTGATGCCATAATTCGTGGAAAGGGTGGTCGCAGACACGCAGTGGATTTCGGCGATGCACCGATCCGCGTCGAAGTGCATGCCAGCGAGGAGACCGTAGAGATCTTTGTCGAGGCGGATTTCGAGACGCACGCGGAAGAGCGGCGGCGGTTTGCGATTCTCGAACGTCCCACGTCACCTCTTCAGTGAAGCTACTGGCAAGGCGGCAAGACGCGCAGCCAAGAAAGATCGCTGATGCTCTGGCTTTCCGGCGCCAAATGGTTCAGGCCGCCATTATGATCGCGCTCTGACCAACATGAAGCCGCAGCCTGACACATCGACCCAGGAAGTTCTGGCGGGCCTTGTAGAGCGTGTCACCTACCACAATGCCGAGAATGGCATTTGCGTTCTGCGCGCCAAGGTGCGCGGTCATCGAGAGGTCGTGACCGTGGTTGGGCACGCCGCGGCCATCGCGGCCGGTGAGTGGGTTACGGCAACGGGCGATTGGGTCAACGACCGTACCCATGGGCCCAGCAGTTCAAAGCGCGCTTCTTGCGCACATTGCCCCCGACCTCGGCCGACGGCATCGAAAAGTACCTCTCGTCCGGCATGATCCGGGGCGTGGGACCGGTGTACGCCAAAAAGCTCGTTCGGGCGTTCGGCGAGAAGGTGTTCGACATCATCCTGAAGATGCAACACCGGACCGGCTGCGCGAGGTCGACGGCATCGGGCCGGTGCGCGCCGCCAGCATTCTTGCCGCCTGGGCAGAGCAGAAGGGCGGTACGGGAGATCATGGTCTTTTTGCACAGCCATGGGGTCGGTACCGCACGGGCGGTGCGGATATTCAAGACCTACGGTGCCGACGCCATCCAGGTCATGACCGAAAATCCTTATCGGCTCGCCCGCGACATTCGCGGCATCGGATTTAAGACCGCCGATGCGATCGCCATGAAGCTCGGCATCGAAAAGACCGCGATGGTCCGGGTTCGCGCCGGCATCTCCTACGCCCTGACCGAGGCCATGGATGAAGGCCATTGCGGACTGCCGACCGATGAGCTGGCGCCGCTTGCCGAGAAGCTGCTCGAGGTTCGAGGAGAACTGGTTCGCACCGCACTGAATCTGAACTGACGGAGGGCACCGTCATTGCCGACCGGTTTGGGCGAGATGCCTTGCGTGTTACTGGCAGGCCTGCATCGCGCGGAACGCACCATCGCCGAGCGGCTGACGCGGCTTGCGAATGGCACGCTCCCCTGGCCCTGGATCGATCCCGACAAGGCATTGCCATGGGTCGAGAAGCGTATCGGGATTATCCTTGCGGAAAGCCAGGTAGCCGCGATCCGGCTCACGCTCATGTCCAAGGTGCTGGTCATGACCGGCGGTCCCGGCGTCGGCAAGACCATGGTCGAAGCTGGCCGAGTGGCTGCGTCCAAATGCCTGTCTCACGACAGTTCGGCCGGATGGGCTCAACATCGTGGCAGAGGACTTTGTGCAAGACCCGCAAATTCGGAAGTGGCTCGATGGGGTGGAGCCAGTCTGGACGCTGCTCACCTTCGACAGTTTGCGGGCGTTAAGGCAGGAGCCGTCGGCCGTTCAAACCGCGATCCGGATCGCCAATGATCTCAATGCCGACGAGATCGCCTGCTCAGCAGTGGCCCGCAACACGTTCATCCTACTGCGGCAGGCGATCGACGTGGTGGCCTACCGCTGACCGCAACCGGCAACCTGTCACGCGCGGTTATAGCCGAGATGTGCAAGCTCATCGAATGGCCGGGCTATGACCAAGCCGACGCGTTTCGGCTCCACAAGGTCATTAATGAGCCGACTTCCTGCCGCTGCATATCGTTCGATTGCTCGCACAGGCGGCCAACCTCGTGCGAATACATCGCGGGAAGTTGGTAGCGACTCCCTTGGGTAAGTCCTTGCTGAGCGATGCGCAGCGAGGCTGCTTACCCGCGATATGTTTCATCTTGCATTCTGGCACATGGACCTCGGGTATTTCGGTCGCGGATTGCTCGGTTCATGGCCGCAGGACAACGCCGGTGTCGTGCTTTGGTCGCTGTCGATTTGCGCTTACGACTGGCAAACCAGCGAGAAACTGACGCGGCTTTGCACCATCCCGGAACCGGCGATGTTTTCGGGACGTGGGACAGGACGCCGTACGCGATGGAGGCCAGGATTCCGACCGCTGCTCTGGTTCGGACTGCTCGAACACCGTAGCGAGAAGATGCCAGGCGATCGGTTCGTTGAGCATCATTTTTATCGTAAGGCGGCCTTGTTCGATCGATTGCTGGCTTTCGACGTCGCAGTAGATTCGCTGGAGGGCGCCTGGCATTGAAGGCTGTCGCCATAACCCCTCGACAGTTCCGCGTTGCGCCAGTATCACCAGAATTTGCGACCATCGGCCCGGATGTGTAGATCTCGCGAAATCCCCGCGGAGACCTCCTGGGAAAAATTAGCCCATCGATTGCTACCAAGAGAGCCGGCGCTCCGTAGAAAACCAGACACCAAAAAGGGCTAACTCTTTGCGGCTTGAGTTCATGATTTAGGGTATCCCGTCGCCACCGCCGAGCGTCGCTCATGCGCGCGAACTCTCCAACGTCGAGCTTGCCGTCCATGAAGAGCGCCAAGTGGACCTGCCGGGTCACCGCAGCCACGCTGGCTTCCTCCAGGAATAGCCGAGAGGCGTGCTGCCAGTGTCCGCGAAGAGCGCGGGTCTTCGGCAGCGCCAGCATGTAGGGGCGGACATCGCCAATAGTGCGGAGCACCCCGCCGTCCTTCGTTGGTAGCGGGTAAGGCGTGAGGGGTTTAGCGAGGTAGTCCCGAGAAGGCATCATCCCGTCGTTCTCAACCAGCGCCACCACGACTGCCGCTGGTCTGTGCGGCCTGCGCAAGCGTAAGCGTAAGCGGCACGGGGTGTGCACCCACGGGCAATGCCCTGGGGCACATGATGCAGTGCCTTGGTTACTTGATGCTGAAGACGCTGCCTGCCGTGGTTCTGCCGCAGGCGTTGCGGTGCGCGCTTTGCGTCGCTCAGTGCGCTCAACGGGTCCCCTATCGAGCATTGTTAGGGCAGCAAGACCCCGCTCCCGTCTTCCAGAGAGAGAATCCGATAAAGACCCGCGCTTGTTGTTCAATTTCGACGTGCAGAGTGAACGCGTCCCAAGCCCAACGAAAAGGAGGGCCGCCCGAAGCAGCCCTCCCAGAGTTCACCGAAAGTAATCACCGAGTGTGTTTGGTGTCTCAACGTCCGCGCCTGCCGTTTGGTTTCCGCGCGTCAGGGCGTCCCCGCCGTCCCCGCCGTCCCCCGCGAGCCCCTTCACGGCCCTCCAGGATCGCCTCCAGCGTGCTCCTCGGCCCGCGCGCCCCGCCCTCGGTGGACAGAAACGCGCTTCAAGCAAAAAAGACGTGTGACGCGGCGGAACCCAACGGTCCCTGGGAGCTTTCTTTTTGAGGCTGTGGAAACTCCGTGGGTGCAGGAGAGCGCGGATGATCAGCAAGGTTGGGCCGGAAAGCTGGTTCGAACAGCGGCCAAAAGTCCTCGTTGAGGACGACGAGCGGCGGCCACAAGTCGTCATTGTAGAAGACGATGTCTTGCTTCGCATGATGGTCTCCGATGCCCTGCGTTCAGAAGGCTTTCAAGTCCTTGAGGCGGCGACTGCACATTCAGCCTTTTTGCTATTCAAATCTGTTCCTGATGTCGGCGTAGTCATTTCGGACAGGCGGGTGATTGGCGTGAGGAAAGATGACGCGCTCGTCGGAATGCCCGTCTCTGAGTACCTTCGTCACTGCGGCTATCGAGTGCTCGAAGCAGCGAACTCAGACGAAGCCTTGCTTCTGTTGCACAAGCCCGACATCCAGGTCGACGTGGTCATGATTGACGTTGGCGGCTCGGGCGCGATGAGCGGGTTTAAGCTCACACAACGGGTCCACACCTTCCTGGCCTCATGGGGACTAGGTGACTGGCTGCTCGGGATCGGGCGACGCCTGCGGGCCGAATACATTGCGTTGGGCGTACCGGGACCGCTGCCGCCGTGTCTCGCTGCACTCGTCGACACAGCCGAAGCGAGCCATGAGGAACCTTTGACGTTTGCGTGCAGAGAAGCGCCCCTGGCCCCCAGGGAGCGGCTGTGGAGGTCATGTCTGCACTGACCCAGGACGGCAACGGCCCCACCTGCTCCGACAACTTGACAAGGCGAATTGGTGCGTGCGTGCGCCCTCTTACCTTCGTGTCGGAAAAAAGCTGGCGGTCGTCCGTAATCAGTGGTGGCAAGCTCTGCGGCGCTATAATCGTGGGCCTCTGCGAGCGGAGCAGATGTCCCACGTCAATGATCCCAAGCACTGGCGTCATCGAGCGGCGGAAGCTCGCGCTATGGCGGAGAGCCTGACCGATCCAGAAGCCAAGCAACTCATGCTCAAAGTTGCGGCCGACTATGACAAGCTGGCTAAACGTGCCGAAGAACGAAGCGCAGGGGTGTCACAGTCTTGATCAAGGGGTGAAATCCGGTCGTCTGCGAATAAAGAAAATCAGTCAATTCGTGACGGCCATCACGGCACTCCGTCACGCCCACAACGCATGATCCCATAGAGGTCGGGGGTCCCCCGGCCGAACCAATGGGAGGATGATCATGCTCATCCTATCGGTTGCGGTGTTCATCGCTACGCTTGCAACGCCCGTGGTCGTCTTGGCCCTGTGGCAGCACTTCGAAGCAAGAGAGCTACGTCGGCAGGTCCGGCGCTATTCAGTGGTGACCCCCGGCTGAACGTCGAGGTGCCGTGGTCCTAGCTCGATGGCAAGGAAGCTCATAACCTCGAGCCCACGCAATAGTTCCTAGCTTTCTGACAAAATAAAAACAGGAACCGCATCACTGGCTCCAGCACGCGTAACAGGTGACGCGCAACAATGGAGGTGGTGCAAGGGACTTCAGAACCAGCCCTTCGGCAGGTCGAAAGCTCTATGTGACAGTCGGCTCGGCGAGCAATGCCGGCAAATACGGTTCGGCCGGAAGAGGTCCGGCGCGCCAACATCCTTGAAATTAACCTAGACGGTTCGGGCGAACGCGTCTTTGCTTCCGGGCTTCGCAACCCGAACGGCATGGCATGGCAACCGAGCACTCCGGCGCGCTCTGGACGGCGGTCAACGAGCGCGACGAGTTGGGTGATGATTTGGTTCCCGACTACATCACCAGCGTGGGCGAAGACGGCTTCTATGGCTGGCCCTACAGCTATTTCGGGCAGAACGAAGACCCGCGCCAGAAAGGCCAACGGCCCGAGCTGGTCGCGCGGGCGATCGTACCGGACTATGCGTTGGGTTGACACGGCCTCTCGCCCTCTCGCAGCGGGAAGACCGTGTGGCGCGTGCAGGCGACGCGTTAGCGGAACCTGCGCCCTTAGAGGTGGGTATCGGCTTGGCAGCATGATGAGCGAAGCGGCGTTGCTGTTTTTGTGCCGTGCATCGATCGTCGAGCGAGGGCTCGCTCCACATGTCACTATCGATTAGCGACCGGCGCCCGCGCCCGTCTCGCGTCGTTCGGCTGCCGTAAAACGTACCGATAGCGACACATCCATCGGCAGTTTCTCCCACCACGGGAAAGGGTTGAAAGCTAATGCACCGGCAAGGGCGCCGGGCTCTCCATCGCGCCGACGCGGTTCTTCGCGGCGCTCTGCACCTTCGCGAAGGCGCGCACCTCGATCTGGCGCACGCGCTACCGCTAGAGCCGAACTCCGCGCCCAGATTCCTCCAGCGTGATCGGGTCATCGGCCAGCCGCCGCGCCTCGAAGATGCGCCGCTCGCGCTCGTTGAGCACGGTGAGCGCATCGGACAGCGTCTTGCGGCGGTTATTGTCCTCGTCGCTCGCGGCGAGCGTCGTCTCCTGGTCCGGGGATTCCTCCACCAGCCAGTCCTGCCACTCGCCGGAATCGCCGTCCTCACGGATTGCGGCGTTGAGCGAGACGTCGCCGCTGAGCCGCCGGTTCATGTAGATCACGTCCGTTTCGGTAACGCCGATCCGCCGGGCGATGATCTTCACCTGGTCCAGCCGCATATCGCCATCGTCGAGGACGGAGATTTTGCTCTGCGCCTTGCGCAGGTTGAAGAACAGCTTCTTCTGATTGGCCGTGGTACCCATCTTCACCAGGGACCATGAGCGCAAGATGTATTCCTGGATCGCCGCCTTGATCCACCACATGGCGTAAGTGGCGGGCGGAAGCCCTTTTCGGGCTCGAATTTCTCGACCGCCTGCATCAGGCCGACATTGCCCTCCGAGATCGCCTCGGAGATCGGCAGGCCGTAGCCGCGATAGCCGGCGATCTTGGCCACGAGCCGCAGATGGCTGGTGACGAGCTTGTGCGCCGCGTCGCGGTCGCCGTGCTCGCGCCAGCGCTTGGCCAGCCTGTATTTTTCTTGGTGGTCCCACATCGGGAACCGCCGTATTTCCTCAAGATAATGGGTGAGGCCGGGTTTGGCCGTAAGGCTCGGCAGGGTTGCGGAGGGGGCCATGATCACGCCCTCAACTAGTTTCGAAACAAAATTATTCGGATCTTCTCGGTTGTCAAGCTGATTTCGAAACCCTATTATCTTTTCGAAGAGGCAATCATGTCAGCGCGCGAAACGGCGGAACTCCTCCTGCTGGTGGGTCGGCTCGTGCAGGCCGAGGGCTATGACGGCGAACTCAGCCCTGCCCAATGGATGGCGCTGCGCTTCTTCGCTCGCGCGAACTCGTTCTCCCGGACCCCGTCGGCATTCGCGGAATTTCAAGCGACGACCCGTGGCACCGCATCACAAGCCATTAAGGCGCTTGAGGCAGGTGGGTACTTGGTCCGACAGCGATCCGAGGCCGATGGGCGCAGCGTCACGCTGCGGCTGACGGACAAGAGTAACGAAGCGCTTGCGCGCGATCCGTTCGAAGTGCTGGTGCGCGCCGTGGACTCGCTCGACGCCGAAGAGCAAACCGCGATGCGCCGTGCCCTGCACCAAGTGCTGACCACGCTAGCTGCGAGTGGAGCGCATCGGCGCTTCGGTGTTTGCCAGGACTGCACGTACCTCGGCGGAGAAATGTGCTGCAACCAGACAAGCGCGAGCCCCTCGGCCCTCAAATGCCTACTGTTCGGCGTTCCGATCGAGCCGCCGGATGCTGGTCTCCTCTGCTTCCATTTTCAGCCAAAGAGCGAGCACCGCGAGGACGGACCGACACCATGAGGGAGTTCACCACGGCGATCTGCTGAAGGACGCTCAATTGACCTACGTCGTCAACGAGAGCTGTATTCGCTGCAAGACGATGGACTGCGTCGACGTGTGCCCCGTGGACTGCTTCTACGAGGGCGAGAACATGCTCGTCATCCACCCGGACGAATGCATCGATTGCGGGGTCTGCGAGCCGGAATGCCCGGTCGACGCGATCAAGCCCGACACCGAGCCGGGGCTTGAGCAATGGCTGTCGCTGAATGCGGAATACGCGAAAATCTGGCCGAATATTACGGTCAAAAAAGCGCCCCCGCCCGACACGAAGGAGTGGGAGGGGAAGCCGGACAAGCTCCAATACTTCTCACCAAATCCCGGCGCGGGTGATTGAGGCGGACAGCGTCCGCGCCGTATGGGTGCCAGACCCCAGACTGGCCCAACTGATCCAACCGGGCGCAGCAGCGGCCGTGATCACAGTCCCTTCAATTGCTTGGCTCGCGGAGATCGCAACATCACTTCGCAGTTGCGAACGAATACCTGCGAATATTTTTCCAATCGTCCTGCTGCCGCTGTTGCGGCATGACGTTCCGAGATGTCTTTGGTGACCGGTCGCGGTCAACGGACCTTGAGATTGTCCGCGGAACTCCTTACCGCGATTACTGACAATCTCATATTCGATCGTTTGACCTTCATTGATGGAGCTAAAGCCGGCACGTTCGACAGCGGAGATGTGAACGAATACGTCTCTACCGCCGTCCTGAGGCTGAATAAATCCGTAGCCCTTCGTCGGGTTGAACCATTTGACAGTGCCAGTAGCCATCATGGCCTCCTTGTATGCACGAATGTGATCGGGGCCGCACGACTATCGCGCGATCGCTCATCCGAAGTCAGCGTTGTCTTGGGGAAGCACACACAGGGTGTGCAACAAGCAATGCCAGGTTCGAACACCGAGACTGTACCCGGTTCTCTTGATGGCTTCAACCGGACGAAGGGCGTAACGCGTGCGTTGTGCATGAACAGGTCACGGGCCTGCCAGCACTGCAGCCGGCCCGGATCAGGACTAGGTTTCCGTCGTCTTGACCAGCCGCCACAGCTGAAACCTTCAACATCGATTGCTCTCACGTGAGAAGTTATGGGGAGGAGACCTCTCCGACCCTACCATACCCCGGTGACGGTCCACGGACCATGATTCTGCGGAAGTTTGCTTCCCATCGGATCACCGGCAAAGGGCGTGCAAATCCTTCCGTGTCTCGGACTTAAAGATGTAGATGCGCATGGCTCCGCCCTTCTGCGAGCAACGTCTGGCTACCGGCCGCCGTCGACGGTCGTGCTACCGGAAGTCGGCCGGTGAAACTTAGTGATTCCGGCGCACTTGCGTCGGAACAGAAAGATTCTGCTGCAGATGAAGTATTAGGTAGGCGCAGCCGCCCCTTTAGGCTATCGGCTACGCGGCAGGAGCGCGATCCGGCGCGGGCTCAGCGCCGGCTGTGGAGAGCCTCATGGCAAGCAAGACCGAGGGACGCCGCAGAAGGAAGAGGTGCCGGAGAAGGAGGGTCCCGAGACCCCGCCGGACAGCCCGCTGCTCGACCTATCGGACGCGGCCGTCAAGAAGCTCATCCGCTCCGCCAAGAAGCGCGGCTACGTCACCCATGACCAGATCAACTCGGTGCTGCCCTCGGAGGAGGTCAATTCCGAGCAGATCGAGGACGTCCTCGCGATGTTCAGCGAGATGGGCGTCAACGTGGTCGAGACCGAGGAGGCGAGCGAAGAGGGCGAGGAGCCAGCGCGAGGAGGCCGACGAGGAGGCCGAGAGCGGGGGCGGCGAGCCTGGTCGAGGTCCAGCAAAAGGTCCCGGCCAAGTCCGAGGCCAAGGAGCCGACCGAGCGCACCGACGATCCCGGTACGGCATGTATCTGCGCGAAATGGGCTCGGTGGAGCTGCTTTCGCGCGAGGGCGAGATCGCCATTGCCAAGCGCATCGAGGCCGGCCGCGAGGCGATGATCGCCGGCCTGTGCGAGAGCCCGCTCACCTTCCAGGCCATCATCATCTGGCGCGACGAGCTCAACGAGGGCAAGGTCTTCCTGCGCGACATCATCGATCTCGAAGCGACCTATGCCGGCCCCGACGCCAAGGCCATGCCGGCAGCCGGCCTCGGCGCCGACGGCCAGCCGGTCGCGGCGGTGCCCGGTGCCGCGCCCGTTCCCGGCGCGCTGGCGCAGGCGGCGGCCCCGCCGGCCGCGCCCGCGGCCGCGACCCCGTTCAAGCCGGCTCCCGAGCGCGCCAATGGCGAGGAAGGCGAGGATAGGGAGAGCGCGTCCGGCCGAAGGCGATTTCGACGACGACGACATGGAGAATTCGCTCTCGCTCGCCGCCATCGAGGCCGAGCTCAAGCCCAAGGTGGTCGAGACCTTCGACAACGTCGCCGACGCCTACAAGCGGCTGCGCCGCCTGCAGGACCAGGACATCCAGAACAAGCTGCGCAACGATTCGCTCTCGCCCGCGCAGGAGCGCCGCTACAAGAAGCTCAAGGACGACATCATCGCCGAGGTGAAGTCGCTGCGCCTCAATCAGGCGCGCATCGACGCGCTGGTCGAGCAGCTCTACGACATCAACAAGCGGCTCGTCGGCTACGAGGGCCGCCTGATGCGGCTCGCCGAGAGCCACGGCGTCGCGCGCGAGGACTTTCTCAAGAACTACCAGGGCTCCGAGCTCGATCCGCGCTGGCTCAACCGCGTGTCGAAGCTCTCCGCCAAGGGCTGGAAGAGCCTCGTCGCCAGGGACAAGGACAAGGTCAAGCACCACCGCCACGAGATCCAGGTGCTCGCCGGCGAGACCGGGCTCGAGATCGGCGAGTTCCGCAAGATCGTGCACATGGTGCAGAAGGGCGAGCGCGAGGCGCGCCAGGCCAAGAAGGAGATGGTGGAGGCGAACCTGCGCCTCGTCATCTCCATCGCCAAGAAATACACCAATCGCGGCCTGCAGTTCCTCGACCTGATCCAGGAAGGCAATATCGGCCTGATGAAGGCGGTCGACAAGTTCGAGTATCGCCGCGGCTACAAGTTCTCGACCTATGCCACCTGGTGGATCCGGCAGGCGATCACCCGCTCGACCGCCGACCAGGCGCGCACCATCCGCATCCCCGTGCACATGATCGAGAGCATCAGCAAAATCGTGCGCAAGTCGCGCCAGATGCTCAACGAGATCGGCCGCGAGCCCACGCCCGAGGAGCTCGCCGAGAAGCTCGGCATGCCGCTCGAGAAGGTGCGCAAGGTGCTCAAGATCGCCAAGGAGCCATTGTCGCTGGAAACCCCGATCGGCGACGAGGAGGATTCCCACCTCGGCGATTTCATCGAGGACAAGAACGCGATCCTGCCGATCGATGCCGCCATCCAGTCGAACCTGCGCGAGACCACCACCCGCGTGCTCGCTTCCGTCACACCGCGCGAGGAGCGCGTGCTGCGCATGCGCTTCGGCATCGGCATGAACAAGGACCACACGCTGGAAGAGGTCGGCCAGCAGTTCTCGCTGACGCGCGAGCGCATCCGCCAGATCGAGGCCAAGGCGCTAAGGAAGCTGAAGCACCCGAGCCGGTCAAGGATTCTCAGAAGCTTCCTTGACAATTGATGAGGCCGGGTGTCGCCACCTTTTGCGCCGGCGCGTGGTTGACCTTCTCGACCGTGTGTGAGCCTGGTTTGGCCTGCGGGGCTACGGCTGTGATGACTTGTATCTTGTCAGGGTTCTGAGATGAGCAAGGTCGGCAGTAGCGACTCCAAGAATACGCTCTACTGCTCGTTCTGCGGCAAGAGCCAGCACGAGGTGCGCAAGCTCATCGCCGGCCCGACCGTGTTCATCTGCGACGAGTGCGTCGAACTGTGCATGGACATCATCGGCGAGGAGAACAAATCCTCGCTGGTGAAGTCGCGCGACGGCATTCCGACCCCGAAGGAGATACGCAAAGTTCTTGACGACTACGTGATAGGACAGGATCACGCCAAGAAGGTGCTCTCGGTCGCGGTCCACAATCACTACAAGCGGCTCAACCACCAGACCAAGCACAACGACGTCGAGCTCGCGAAGTCGAACATCCTGCTGATCGGTCCGACCGGCTCCGGCAAGACGCTGCTGGCGCAAACGCTCGCGCGCATCCTCGACGTGCCCTTCACCATGGCGGATGCGACGACGCTCACCGAAGCCGGCTATGTCGGCGAGGACGTCGAGAACATCATCCTCAAGCTGCTGCAGTCCGCCGACTACAATGTCGAGCGCGCGCAGCGGGGCATCGTCTATATCGACGAGATCGACAAGATCAGCCGCAAGTCCGACAACCCGTCGATCACCCGCGACGTCTCGGGCGAGGGCGTGCAACAGGCGCTGCTCAAGATCATGGAAGGCACCATCGCGTCGGTGCCGCCGCAGGGCGGACGCAAGCATCCGCAGCAGGAATTCCTGCAGGTCGACACCACCAACATCCTGTTCGTGTGCGGCGGCGCCTTCAACGGGCTCGAGAAGATCATCTCGGCGCGCGGGCGGTCGGCCTCGATCGGGTTCAGCGCCAAGGTGTTGGCGCCGGAAGATCGCAAAGCCGGTGAGATTTTCCGAGAGGTCGCGCCTGAGGATCTCGTTGAAGTACGGGCTGATCCCCGAATTCGTCGGTCGACTGCCGGTCGTTGCCACGCTCGAGGATCTCGACGAGCCCTCGCTCAAGCTCATTCTCACCCAGCCCAAGAACGCGCTGGTGAAGCAGTACCAGCGGCTGTTCGAGATGGAGTTGATCGATCTCACGCTGGCGGAGGAGGCGCTCGGCGCCATTGCCCGCAAGGCGATCGACCGCAAGACCGGCGCGCGCGGCCTGCGCTCGATCATGGAGGGCATCCTGCTCGATACCATGTTCGACCTGCCGAGCCTCGAAGGCGTCGAGGAGGTCGTGATCTCGAAAGAGGTCGTCGAGGGCACCGCACGGCCGCTCTACATCTACGCCGATCGGGCCGCCGGCGCGCGACGCGAGCGCATCGTAGGACGGGCCCCGTCGTGCGCCGCCTGCAGAACGCTGATCCAATTCCACAAGGCCAACGTGCCCTATCAGGGTCCAAGCTATGGTCCTAAGCCGGTGGGGTTACTTCCGCCAATGGTCGATGCTGTTCTCTAATTCCGGGTCTGGGTGTCAAGCTCTCCACAAAGATCTTGCCGGGCCCACTGTTCTCTCCGCGGTAGGGGCGTGCCCTCCGCATGATGGCTTAAGATGACGTTGGCGATCTAATGTCGAAAGCACAGTCGTCCTTTCGAGTGCACGCCAAGCCACTATATCAAGCGGTAGTCGAAGTAGCGCGCTACCACGAGATTATGATCGCTCCCGTTAGCACTTCCCACTCAACCTGGCTAAGCGGCGCTTCTGCCACGCGGTAGGACGCACTCTTAAGACCTGCGCTGTGCGTTGCTAGCGTCTCTACCGCTCCTTCACGAGCCGCGACTATCGTCAGCATCGCTCGCTCCAGCCTCGTCTTGGCTTTGCGCGCGTTCCTTGGCGCAGCAAAGGGCACGTGGGCGTTATTAAATGTTACCGCGACGGCAAACAGCGCCATGCGGGCTCTGTCCTCTGGAACTACGCCGCCGAGCGCGACCCGACCTACCCCGAGTACCGACCAGCCGCCGCCCGTTGGGGGGGAAATATTTTAAAGAAGATGACAGGCATAAAACGAGACACCAAAACCTGCCCGCGGAGACAGGGAGCCGGAATGGACGTTCTCTACGAATTTCCGCACACAGAGTCCGAGCCAGGGTTGGCGCTGATTCTCACTCAGATTGAACTGCGAGATACTCCACTTGCCGGATCTTGTAGACCTTGGCACCACCTGGAGCCTCGACCTCTACGGTGGTGCCCTTGGTCTTGCCTATCAACGCCCGCGCGATCGGTGAAGTCACTGAAATCCTTCCCTTGCTCGCGTCGGCTTCCGGCTCGCCAACGAGCTGCCACACCTTCCTCTCGCCGGTATCCTCGTCGATCAGCGTCACCGTGGCCCCGAATTTGATGGTATCGCCGGAAAGCTTCGACACGTCGATTACTTCGGCACGCGCGAGCTTGTCTTCCAGCTCGGCAATGCGGGCCTCATTGATTTCTTGTTCTGCCTTGGCGGCGTGATATCCCGCATTCTCAGCCAGGTTGGAATCGTCGGCGATCGCTTCCTGAAATCCTCTCGACCAGGCGAGGTCGCTCGACCCGAATGCGGTGCTTCAGCTCATCTTCAAGGGCCGAGTGACCCGCGGCGGTCATGGGGAGCTTGCTCATTGATTTTTGCATCTATTGCGGGGAGGAAGTCGCAACGTGGTCACCGTTTTGCGAGGAACGGCCAGCGCCATCACAATCTGGTAGTGATGCTCGCCGCGCCGCTCCAAGTAGGGAAAGGGGGGCGCGCCGTACGCGTCAGCTAACCCGGCGAGCCGCGCCGCCCCTGCGCGGAATGCGACGCGCTGTTCCCGTTCGGCCGCGGCAGCGCGAGCGTCCACGGCAGCGGCAGGGCGCGCGCGACCGCGAGCCACGACAACCAGGCGAGCTGTGCACTCTGTGCCCAGAACGCGAACGGGTTGGCGGCTTCGAGCGCACGGCCGAAGGCCTCAAACGACGGCGCCGCTCTGAGATTGATGGAGATCTCCTCGGCGTCGCCCTCGACTGCGCGCCGATGCATGATCTCGATGTCGAGGCCCGGCAGGCGGGCGGTTGCGCGGGTGGTGTCCGCCTCGGCGGCGTCCACTTCACCGTGGCGTCCCTTGAACTCTGGCACTCGTCGTCTCCACCTCAGTGCCGACCCTCGTCGGCGTGCATTGGCAATGAAAGCAGCCTTGAACTGCGGGCGTTTAGCTCCACTGGCCTTACTCATTTTGTTGCGCGTTCGGGACGGTGTCCCTGCGGGTTGTTATTACCAATTCTAAGGCCACGCCGTCACTTTGCGAAGCTCGCCCACGGTTTTTTGCCGACACGCCGATGTCTTGGTCCGCCTCAACCTGCATCGTATCAGGCAACGGCTCCATCTGATTCGCCACCAAAAGGGCATGAACCCCCCTCGCTCGCATCACCCAATTCGGCTTGATGGCTGAATTCCGGGAAGAGCGCCCTCGCCCGGCACCCCAACTGAATGTGACCCGATCGAGCGCGTGCCGCTGTATGGGGGCAGGATCTTACCAACGACGATTGAGCCATCCTCGCCGCTGACGTCGTTCGCTTGTCCGCCATGTCGCTCGGGCTCAGTCCTTGTCGGGCCGAATGAAACGCATCTGTGCCTGTATCAGTTCGATATTGGCGGGGCGCTCGAACGGCGCCGGCGGCGTTTCGCCCGCACGCCGCGGACGCCCGATGGCGCGGAACCAATCCTCCAGACCGGCCGGCGCGATGAGCCAGAGCAGCCGCATCTGTTCCGTTCCGGTGTTCGTCACCTTGTGCTGCAGCCCACGGCCGATCAGGATCATCGTCTCGGGGCGGACGTCGTGCAGCTGCCCTTCGATGTCGGCCTGCCCTCTGCCGCGGTAGCAGAACAGCAGTTCGTGACTGCGCTCGTGCGCATGACGTCGGATGTGCGCGCCGGGATCGAGCACCTGTAGTCCGGTTGAGAACGAGTCGTATGGCGAATTGTAGGGGTTGATCTTGTTGATGACGTAACCGCTCGACGGCAGCGGCTGCCAGTACGACTCGCCATCTTCCGGACCCAGCGCGATCGCGATCCCCTTGGCATAGTCACTCACGATAGCCTCCCTGCCCATTGTCGCGGAAGAATTCGAGCAACAGTCTGTTATGGGCGTCGGCCTGGGTCTGCGGAAAGTGATGACCGTCACGCCCAAATCCTCTTAACCATCGCCACCCATCGTCGATCCTGATCGTCGCGACCCATCAGACCGATCGGTGCTGTCGGATGGGCCCCGCCTCGCTGCCGCAGCCGTCCGTGCCGTAGGTGCCCATAAATCCTTCAACGACCGCATGCAACTCGTCCCAGGGCGCATTGACAAAATTGTAGTTGCGCACGGCAAAGGCCGGACCCACGAAGAACTTCTCGTAAGACGTGGCGCGGCTGGCGTGATCCGAACCGACGAGATCCCAGGCAAGCCTGAACAGCTTCATGCGATCGGCGGCGGCAAATTCTCCGGCCGTCCAGAACGTCTCGAACAGCTCACGCAACTCGAGATCCTCCAGCACGTCGATGCTGGCCGGAAATTGAAACTGGCCGCCGCCCATCAGCTCGCGCATGATGTCGATTAATTCGGAGTGGTTCTCCATCGCCCAGTGAATGGCGGCATAGAGATAGCGCCGGTTGAACACGACGAAATCGTTTTCGAACGGCTGATACGCCTCGATCTGTCCATCGACCATGGCATTGTAGCCTGCCTCCATCGCCGCAAGCCGACCCAGCGTGTCGCGCACCGCAGGAATGTCACGCGCACCCGTAAAGCGCGTGATCAGGCTAGCGACGCCGAGCATGAAGCGCAGCTTCGAGCCGAACCGCACGTTGGACTGGTGGTTGGCCAGGACGTGCGCCGCCGTTCTGATGTAGATGTTGCGCGACAGACCCGGATTGTCGTGCACGATGACCTTTTCCCACGGCACCTTGGCGTTCTTGAACACCAGCATGCAGTCCGATTCGTCGAAGCGCGTGGTGAGCGGCCGATCGAACGCATGCATGCCGGG
This sequence comes from uncultured Alphaproteobacteria bacterium, assembly GCA_963827585.1. Lineage (GTDB taxonomy): Bacteria > Pseudomonadota > Alphaproteobacteria > Rhizobiales > Xanthobacteraceae > VAZQ01. The sequence continues at coordinate 96,230 of CAWHCK010000058.1, read as the reverse complement.
CCGGTTGAACGGCTCGCGCGACCAGAGCATCAGTCCCGGCAGGTTCAGCGGGATCACGCAGGTGATGGATTCCTTGAGTTGATCCGGCGCAAGCGGCATTACGTTTCCGACCAGAACTTCGTGCGCGTAGGCTGCGCCGCTCGCCAGCATTTTCATGCCGTTGAGCGTGACCCCCTTGTCGTCTTCGGTGGTCACGCGCAGCGCCGGCTGCGGCAGTCCTTTGCTCAGGTAATAGTCCTTGTTGCGTGCCCCTTGCGGCGGCACGATCGCATAGGTCGCGAACAGATCGTTTCGGCGAACGTGCTGGTAGATGGCCAGCACATTGCTGCTGTTGCCGCCGGGCTCGCTGTCGAAAACCTCGGGCTTCATCGAGAGGCCGGTAAGATTGCCGGCAAAGGCATCGGGGGTGCGGCCCATCAGGCCGAAGCAGAAATCCGCGATTCTGCGGTGAGCGCGGTTGCGGCGGCGCAAGTCCTCCTGCGAGCGCGGCTGCAGGTAGTACATGCTGAAGCGCTCTCCGCCCTCCTCGAACGTCATGATGTCGCGCAGCGCGGGATCCGCTTTCATTTCGAACAGCGCGGCATAGGTGCGCGCCCCGCCGGCAAATGCCGGGTGCGTGGTCTGGTCGGCGACGCGCTCATTGCCGACATAGATGACGCGACCGTCGCGGATGCTTTGCAGATAGTCCTTTCCGGTCATGAGCATGAGCATGCACCCGTCAGGCGTTCAGTCCCGCAACGCCACGATCTGCGGCAGCGGGGCGATTTCTGGAATCGCCTTGATGCCCAGATGCGAAATCCGGATTTTGGCGCCCGGTCACGGCTATTGGAGCCAATACTTAGTGTTGAATTCGGCCTATGCAAAGCGTTTCGCGCCATGACGTCCATCCAACCGACGGCGCCCATTCAATCCGAGCTGGTTTTTTCTCTGGTCCGCTCGAAGGTTGGAACGCCATTGACTTCGAGAAGCAAAATAATACAAAATAATAAAGTTACTTACATAAATAATCAGGAGCGGGAGAAGATGAAGGCACCGTCGAACGATCGTGCTCCGCAAGCCAACACCCGCCCCCTCGACGCGACGCTTCGGGACTATCTCGAGACCAACGCCGACATCGTTACGCACATCTCCAAGCCGGTACGGCTCGACGACATTGGCGTGCTGTCGGCTCAGAGCGACCAGCCGATCCTGTTCGAGAACATCGTCGAGAAGCCGGGCTTCCGCCTGTGCGACATGATGGTCAAGAACCGCCGCTCGCAGGCGCGCGCGCTCGGGGTGACGACCGAGGATTACCTGAAGACGCTTGCTTTCCGGCTACGCCAGCCGCCGCGCGGCTTCACGAAAGTTACGAGCGGCCCGGTCAAGGAGGTCGTTCGCACGGGAAACGCGGTCGACTGGACGACGCTTCCGATCCCCAGGCACAAGGACAAGGACGAAGCGCCCTACGTGACCGCGATGAACATCATCCGCGATCCCGAGACGGGCTTCTACAACTCATGCCACGCCGGTACCTATGCGGTCGGTCCGCGGCGTGGTCTCATCAGCTTCGTCACGCCGCATTCCCACGTCATCATGAACAAGTACCGAGCCATGGGCGCGGACAAGATGCCCATCGCCTTCATCTTCGGCGTGCCGCCGGCCTACGAGATCGCAGCTAATTTCTCCGGCCTGCACATGGACATGTGGGGCGAGATGGAGATGGTCGGCACCATCATGGACCGCGACGTGGAAATGGTGCCTTGCGAAACCGTCGACCTGACCGTGCCAGCGCAGGCCGAGATCGTGGCCGAAGGCTCTGTTCACCTGAAGGAGAAATTTCGGGTCGGCGAGGTCACGTCGCCGTCGATGTACCACCTGCCGCATTTCGAGAATGTCCCCGAAGTGGAGATCACCGCGGTCACGATGCGGGCCGACCGGCCGATCTACCGCAACCACCAGACTTGCCCGGACACCGATCACCAGACCCTTCCGCGCCTGTGCCACGAAGCGGTTCTCTACAACCGGCTCAGCGAAATCGGCCTTGCAGTCAAGGATGTGCGCTTCCCGACCTGGGGCGGCGCGTTGTCATGCATCCTGCAGTTCGACTACCCGCGCGACGGCTTCGTCAACGATGCGCTGATGACGGCGATGGGCGCCCCGTGGCTCAACACCAAGCTCGTCGTGGCCGTTAGCCCCGACACCGACATCGACGATGCGCGCGAGGTCTATCACGCCATCGCCACGCGCGTTGATCCGTCGCGCGACGTCGTCATTGTGCCGCATACGCGCGGCTCGCCCTACGATCCGTCGGGCCGGCCGATCGAAGGTCAGCCGCCGTTCCGCACCGTCGGCAAGATGGGCATCGATGCCACCCGGAAATCGCGGCATGACCCCGCCGACTTCGAGCGGGCGTGGCCGAAGAACTGGGGCAAGGTGCGCCTGGAAGACTATCTGTGAACCGCTGCCACAAGAGGAGCATGCCATGACCGACACCACCCTCGCGCCGCCGCCGCGCTGTCCGCGTCGAGACGGAGCCCTTCATTCCCTACGTCCGGGAGGAGGATTTCGCGCCGAACCTGCGGCCGGTCGTCGAGCCGTACAAGAAACGGATGGGCTTCTTGCCCAATGCGCTCAAACTCTATGCGCACCGGCCGGAGATTGCCGAGACGCTGTGGTCGCTCAACAGCAAGATCATGCGCGACCCGTCTTCGGCCCTCGACCAGTTCCTCAAGCGGCGTCTCGCTGCGGTCGCTTGCGCCACCAACGGCTGTGCCTATTGCACGGCGCATAGCTGCGCGATGCTCAAGAACTCACCCGGCAATGCCGCCGAAGGCTGGGGCATGAGCGAGAGTGAACTGCAACAGATGATCGTCGGCGATTCCGACCCGAAGAACGAGTTCGAGCGGGTCTGCTTCGACTACGTGCGGGCCGCCTCGGAAGCGCCCTATGGCGTGTCCGACGAGATTCTCCAGCGGCTCAAGCAGCATCTGACGCCGCCGCAGATCGTCGAGCTCGCCTGCGTCGTGGGCTTCTGGAAATTCTACAACACCGTTCACGACAGCCTGCACATCCCGGTCGAAGCCCAGGTGCTGCAAGACACCGGCTATGTCGATCTCTAGACCGGCCGGTGGACGACGACGGCTCAAGCAGGTCCGGCCGTCTGCGACGTCGGCCACCGTGTCCCCATTGACTGCGCGGGCGAACGGCGGGGCCGTGTTCGCACTGCCCGCAACGGTTTCCCGCGCGGCCTTGCTCGACAACGGCTCGGATGAGCGCTTTCGCCGGCTCGTCTATGACCTGTTCACGATCGCCGCGCGCATGGAGACGGCGCGCGAGTATCTTGCCCGGCGGATCGGAATCACGGCGCCGCAATACAGCGTGGTGATGGCGATCGCCCAGCTTCAGGGCGAGTCCGGCGTGAGCGTCGGCGCGCTTGCCGAGGTCTTGCACGTGTCCAGCGCCTTCATCGCAAGCGAAACCGGAAAGCTCGCACGTCAGGGACTGGTGATGAAGCGCCAGAACCCGAAGGACCGGCGCGGCGTCCTGCTCAGCTTGACGCGCGCTGCCCGTCATCGCATCGCTCGCCTCACGTCGGAAATCCGGGCGGTCAATAACCTGTTTTTCGGTCCGCTAAACCGTGCGGCGTTCGAGGGCCTTGCGGCCGCATCGGCGTCTCTGGTGCACTCGTCGCACAAGGTTATGCAACGGCTGCGGCTGCTCGCGGCCGAAGCCGGGGCAATGCCTGAAGCGGCCGAGTGACGTGGGGCCGCCGTCTCGCTGCCTGCAAATTACCGTCTTGCTGCAATGCCAACTTTGTTTCATGGCGCGCCGACGAAATGAGATTGTGAAATATCACAGGTCTGGCACGCTCGACCCCCGTTCACGCTGCGAGTACTCTGCCATGATTTCGTATTTCATCCGTTATCGCGGTACTGCCCCGGACCCCACGGGCTTCACCACGTACTACGAGACGCAGCACGCCGCGGTGCTGAAGCGGTTTCCCGGCATACGGTCGTTAGTGCTGCATGCTCCGACGGCATGGCACGATCCATTCCCGGTGCAGCCCGCCGGCTCGTTGCTGCTGGCGCAGATGGTCTTCGATTCGACGCAAACGCTCGATGTCGCGCTGCACTCGGCGGCCCGCAGGGAAGCGCGCGAGGATTTCCACCGGTTTCCACAGTTCGACGGCGAGGTCACCCACGAAGCAATGACGGCAAGGTTGCTGTTCTGAATGGTCATGGAGAACGCCCGCATGAAGCGGGAGACGAGTTCCGCGCCTGTTCCGGCCGCTCGCGTTGCGCTCAGTGATCATGCGCAACCGCATCATGATGTCGCCAATGTACCAATACTCCGCGACAGATGGCCTGACCGATGACTGGCACTTCGCGCATCTCGCGGCGCGGGCGGTGGGCGGCGTCGGCATCGTCTGCGTGGAGGCGACCCACGTCGAGCTGCGCGGGCGGATCACGAAACATTGCCTCGGGCTGTGGAACGATGCACAGCGCGACCGGCTGACGCGGATTGCCGCATTCGTGTCCGCACAGGGAGCGGTGCCCGCGATCCAGATCGGCCATGCCGGGCGCAAGGCATCGGTCTCGCGGCCTTGGGAGGGCACGCAGCCGCTGCGCGCGGACGACGGCGCCTGGGAGATTATCGGTCCGTCGCCGCAACCTTTTGCCGAGGGCTCTCCTGCCCCGCGCGTCATGGACGAACCACATATCTCGGAAGTGACCCACGCGTTCCGCGCAGCGGCGCGGCGCGCGCGCGAGGCGGGATTCAAAATTCTCGAACCGCATGCCCGGCATGGCTACCTGTTCCACCAGTTCTTTTCGCCGCTGAGCAACAGCCGCACCGATCGCTACGGCGCCCCGTTCGAGAACCGCATCCGCCTGCTGATGGAAACCGTCGATGCGGTGCGCGAAGAATGGCCGCCCGACCTGCCGCTATTCATCCGGTTGTCGATGACCGACTGGGTGGACGGCGGATGGGACCTTCCCGAGTCCGTCGAACTTTGCCGGCGGCTCACGGCGCGCGGCTACGTCGATCTGATTGACTGCACCAGCGGCGGCAACGATGCGCGCCAGCGCATTCCCATCCATCCGGGCTATCAAGGGCCGTTCGCTGAGCGCGTGCGGCGCGAGACCGGCATCGCGACGGCTGCGGTGGGATTGATCTCGTCGCCCGAGGCGGCCGAGGAAATCATCGCCAACCAGCGGGCCGACATCGTCGTGATGGGGCGCATGCTGCTCAACGACCCGTACTGGCCGCTGCACGCCGCCAACGCGCTCAAGGCGAAGAATGTATGCTGGCAGGTGCAGTATGAACGGGCGAACATCTTTTGATTTGGTGACAGAGGCGAGGTCCAGGTTGCTTAGTCAGCAGATTGTCAACGGCGCAATGCTCGGCTCGGTTTACGCCATGGTGGCGGTGGCGCTCACCTTGAGCATCGGCGTGCTGAACTTCCTGAACTTCAGCATTCCCGGCCTGTTCATGATCGGCGGGATGAGCACCTGGGCGCTGATCCAATCAGGCATGCCGTGGCCGGTCGCGGCCGTTGGCGCTCTGGTGATCACTGCGGGGGCCTCGCTGGTGGTCGAACGATTCACTTGGCGCTGGCTGCGCGGGGCAGAGCACTTTGTTCCGCTGGTCAGCTCGATGGCATTTCTCATCTTGTTCGAACATCTCGCAATCATCTATTGGGGCTCCGACATGCGGACGGTGCCCGTCCGTATCTCCGGCGCGGACTGGCGCATCGCCGGTCTCGTGGTCGGCGTGCCGCAGCTCCTCGGCCTGATCGGATCGGTGGTGCTGATCTGGGGGCTGTCACTCCTGCTCAAGCACACGCGGCTCGGCCGCGGGCTGCGCACGATCGCCGAGGACTCCGATACGGCGATGTTGCTCGGTGTCGACATCAATCGCGTCGTGCCGTTCGTCTTTCTGATGGCCGGCATCTTTGCTGCATTTGCCGGCATCGTGTTCGCGATCAACTACCGGCAGGTGCATCCCTTCATGGGCGAACTCGTCGGTCTCAAGGGCATCTCGGCGATGATCGTCGGCGGCATGGGCAACATCTGGGGTTCCATCGCAGGAGGGCTCGTCATCGGCATCACGGAAGCGCTTGCCATCGGTTATCTCGGCGCGGACTTCGTCGACATCGCGGTGTTCGGGCTGGTGCTTTTGATCCTGTTCGTGCGACCCACCGGACTGTTCACCGGGATGCAAGCGGCGCGGGGCGGCATATGAGTGGCTACGTCGAGGGCATACTAATTATCCTTGCCATCAATGTGGTGTTCGCCTATGGCGCGTTTCTCCCACTGGCCGCAGGCCAGCTCAATCTCGGCCTCGCAGGCTTCGCGGCGATCGGTGCGTATTCGTCCGCCTATGTCGGCAACGTCTACGAAATCCCCGCCGCGGTTGCGATCCCGTTCGGGGCATTTGCCGCCGGCTTCATCGCGTTGATTGTGGCGGTGCCGGTCCTGCGCACGCGCGGCATCTATCTCGCACTTGCCACATTCGCCCTGGGTCAGATCGTGCAGGCGACCATTCTCAATCTTGGTTTCGTTGGCGGAGCGGCGGGCTACCCGGTCACTGAATTCATTCGGCTGCCGTTCATTGCCATCTTTACGGTCGCAGTCGTCGCGCTTGTCTCGCTCCTGTTCGGCACCCGCTTCGGCATTGCCGTGACCGCGGTGCACGACGACGAGCGTGTTGCGGATCTCATGGGTATCGACGTGCGCGCCTTCCAGATCACCGCCTTCGTCCTCGGCTCGGCCATCGCCGGCATCGCCGGCGGCCTCTATGCGCATCATTTCAGCTATATCGAGGCGCAGTATTTCAACGTTTCGCTGAGCATTACCATCGTGCTCTACGTGCTGCTCGGCGGCACCCAGACGGTCATCGGTCCATTGCTGGGCGCAGCGATGTTCACGCTATTGCCGGAACTGCTGCGCGGCAGCGCGCACTGGCGCTACGTCGTGTTTGCCGCAGGTCTGATCGTACTCATGGCGCTGCGACCGGAAGGCCTGCTGACCGGCGACCAGCTTCGCCGATTGCTCGGCTGGCACCGCAACGGCGATGAAGGTGGCCGCAGGCGCGTGCCCAGGGAAGGGGGGACATGACGGCACCGCTGCCCATTCTTCGGTTTGACTCGGTCAGCAAGCACTTTGGCGGCTTGTCGGTGATCGACGACTTGACGTTCGTGGTGCGCCGCGGTTCGCGCACCGGGCTGATCGGACCGAATGGTGCCGGAAAGACTACGGCGTTCAACTTGATTACAGGCGTATATCCGGTCGACGCCGGTCGCATCTATCTCGATGCCGATGACATCACCGATATTCCCTCCCGGCGGCGCATCCGCAACGGCGTCGCGCGCAGCTTCCAGAACGTGCGACTGATGCGGCATCTAAGCACGCTGGAGAATGTGCTGGTCGGCCAGCATAGCCGCAACGGCGGGCTCTTCGGCATGTTGCAGCCGGTCAGTCTGAGCGCTCGCAACCGGTGGCGCGAGGAAGCCCGCGCCGGGCTGGCCGATGCCGGGCTTGCCGAATACGAGCGGGCAACCGTCGGAGGGCTTCCATACGGGGTTCAGAAGCGCATTGAGCTGGTGCGTGCATTGATGGCGCATCCGCGGCTGCTGCTGCTCGACGAGCCGGCCGCTGAACTCAATCCCGCTGAGACTGAAGCGCTGCATGCCCATCTCGACCAGATCTGCCGCAGCTGCGACATCACGCTGCTGGTGGTGGAGCATGATATGCAGTTCGTCGGAGCGCTGTGCGAGGAGCTGGTCGTGATCAGCTTCGGCCGCAAGATCGCCGAGGGAACGCCGCACGCGGTTCGCCAGAACCTGCTTGTGCAGGAAGTCTATCTGGGCATTCCGGCCGCGGAACAGACACGGGAAGAAGCCCCCGAACCGGCGTTCGTCGCTACGGAGGTGAGCCGTGCTTCTTGACGTGCGTGACCTCGAAGTCCGCTACGGACGCATTCATGCGGTGCGCGGCATTTCGATGTACCTCGACCGCGGCGAGATCGTCGCGGTGCTCGGCGCCAACGGCGCCGGCAAGTCGTCGCTGTTGCGTGCGTTGCTCGGTATCGAAAGGATCGCGAATGGCCGCGTCGTGTTTGACGGCACCGACGTCAGCGCATGGACGCCGAGCCGCCGGGTGGGCATTGGGCTGGTGCTTGTTCCCGAGGGCCGGCAAATCGTGATGACGCTCACCGTGCACGAGAACCTGCTGATGGGCGCGTTCAACCGGCGCGACGGCAGCGCCGTGGCAGCAGAGATCGAGGAGATCTTCGGGCAATTCCCCAACCTGGCAGCGCGCCGCGACAGCCTTGCGTCGGTGCTCTCCGGCGGCGAGCAGCAGATGCTTGCGATCGGACGCGCGCTGCTCGCGTCCCCCAAGATGATGATGCTCGACGAACCGTCGCTGGGCTTGAGCCCGATTCTGTCGGCGGAGGTATTTGCACATATCAGGTCGCTCAACCGCGAGCGCGGCCTGACTGTCCTGCTGGTCGAGCAAAACACCCAAAGAGCCCTTGAGATTGCGGACCGTGCCTACGTTTTCGAACTCGGCCGTATCGTGAGCGAAGGGGCACCGGAGCGACTGTTGGCCGATCGCACGCTGCTCAATGCCTATCTCGGCCAGAGCAGCCCCGAAACGAGGCAACCCGTCTACCACGGCCCGGCGAACTGACCTGTTCCCGGCCCGTGCGCGTTCAACCGTGCTTAAAGGAGAAACAGCATGACTAGGACATTGGTGGCAGCAACCGTTGCTGCGAGCCTGGCCGCGATCCCGCTCTGCTCAGCTGCATCCCAGGAGCTTCTGCTGGGATACCTGCCCTCGTCGGCCGGTCCATGGGCCACTTATTCAAAGACAAACCACATTGCCGCGCAGATGGCGGTCGACGAGATCAATGCCGCGGGCGGCATCAATGGAAAGAAGATTCGCATCGTCTCGTTCGACACCGCGGGCAAGCCCGACCAGGCCGTCGTCGGCGTGCGCAAGCTGGCCGAGGACGACAAGGTGCTTGCGATCATCGGCCCGTTCAGCTCAAGCGAGGCGCGCGTCGCCTTCCCTGCCGGAGAGCGGGCCGCAATCGTGACCATGCCGATGGCGTCTTCCGCGCCGAAACTGGCGGAACCGTTCAGCTACGCGTTCCGCAACACCTCGGATGAGGGTTATCTGTTCGTGCGCGTCATGCGGGCATTGAAGGACAAGAACATCCCGCATGCCACGGCGGCAGTTGCATATGCGACCGACGACGTCATCTCTAAGGTCATGGGCGAAAGGGTGCTTCCGGGAATCATGAAACAGGTCGGCGTCGACGTGAAGCTGAACGTCACCTTCCAGTCGCAGGCTTTCGACATGGCCGCGCAGGTCTCGCAACTTATGCAGCAGCCGACGGACCTCGTCGGCGTCGGTTCGGGGCCGGAAGCGGCAACCCGCCTTGCACAGGAAATGCGCCGGCAGGGCCACAAGGGACGGCTTGTTGCCGGCTCGACCATCGCAGACCCCGAGCTGCCGCGGCTCATGGGCAAGGCGGGCGACGGGACCGTCATCCCGACCGCATTCTATGCGGACCTCAACGACCGGTCGAAGAAGTTTGAGGCCGAGTTCCTGCGGCGCGCGAAAGCCGCCAGCATCGACCGCAGCGCTTCGGCCCAATTCGATGCCGCGACCTACGACATCGTGCTGATGTACGCCGAGGCGATGAAGAACAGCAAGACCACCGGCGATCCGTCGAAACTCGCCGCCGAGCGTACCGCGATCCGCGACGAGCTGAAGAGGATGAAAGACTTCCCGGCGCTTGAGGGACCGATCTCCTTCGGCGCCGACGGCGATGCACTCAAACCGGTCTACATCATCGAAATGCAGGACGGAAAGTGGCGGCTGCTGGCGAACTATCCGGCCGGGACGTAACGCTGTTTATCGAGCGGCCGGCGCCGTTCGGTGCCGGCTGCTCCGCAAAATTCGCCAAGGGAGGTTTCCGTTGCCGGGAAAGCGCGAGCTTGAGGTGCGCGAGGTGCGCAATCTGATCATTGTCGGATCGACCGGCCGTGATACGGCCGCGTGCGGCGGCCGCGACCACATCACGCGGGAATCGAACCACACCGACCGCAAGGCCAAGACGATGGGCGTATCGCTTCTCCAAGCAGATGTGCGCCAAGCCGGTGAGCCTACAGGTGCGGCGGTACGACGATATTGCGCCGCACTGGGATCAACTCGTGATCCGATCGTTCGTCCGGTCCAACAGCGAGCGGCGCCTGTACCAGGTGGGGCCGCTTCGCGCCCTGCGCCCGTCGGCGAAATTGATCCGGCTGCTCGCAGGCGACGACCGCCTGCCGGAGGGCAGCGCCATGTTCTTCGGCATGCTTGCAGTTCACGGCACGATCGAGCCAACCGAGGAATTCGAGATGGAGCTGGACGATCCGGTTCTGAGGCGCCGGATTGCCCACAGTTACAGCATCACCACTTTGCCCGATGGGCTCAAGGAGGTCGCCATGGGTTACGACAAGGGACACAAGGAGTTCCACAAGCTGAACCTACAGGATGGGTGGCATTCGCTGCCCGGCTATCCGGATGGAATCCAGGAAAAGATCGTCGCCGGTGCGCTCGACGAGACGGGAAAGCGCGGAAACCGCACGCGGCTGCTCAAGTTCGCGCCCGGCACCTACACGACCGCGCCGTTCGTGCACGACTACTGGGAAGAAGTCTTCCTGGTGTCCGGCGACCTTATCGTGGGTAATGACGCACAGGGCCGCGGCGGCGAGAAGTTCGAGGGCTACACCTACGCAGTGCGGCCGCCGGGCGTCTACCACGGCCCATTCAAGTCGGAGACCGGCTGCCTGCTCCTCGAAACGCACTACTTCGACGACGACAAATGACTGCGGTCGACCGGAGGATGTTTCGCGCGGCGCGCAGCGCGCTGCCGCCGCTCTCGCTGCGCGACCGCGCCTATGCCGAGATCAAGCGACGCATCAATCGCATGGACTACCGGCCGGACGCCTATCTCAACGAAGCCCAGATCAGTCGCGCGTTGAAGATCGGCCGCACACCGGTGCACCAGGCGCTCGACCGGCTGATGCTGGACGGCCAGGTGCAGGTGATTCCGCGCAAGGGCGTCATCGTGGAGTATGGCGCGCCGGGATCGCCTGGGGGCGATCGAAGCCATGCGCGCGCACATCGAATCGTTTCTCAAGAACATCATGCGGTCGATCTGATCAAACGGAGAGGTCCTAGCCATGCTCCGCACCGGAAATAAGCATCTCGAGTCGCTGCGCGACGGCCGCGTCGTCTATGTCGGCGACAAGAAGATCGACGATGTTACCCGGCATCCGGCGTTTCGAAACGCCGCACAGACCGTGGCGGCGCTCTACGACATGAAGGCGGACCCGGCAAACCGGGACGAGATGAGCTACGAAGAGGATGGCGCACGCCATTCGATCTATTTCTTGCGCGCGAGATCGCGCGATGACCTTCAGCGGCGGATGATCGCGCACAAGCGCATCGCCGATTTGACCTACGGAATGTTCGGGCGTTCGCCCGACCACGTCGCTTCTTTTGTTACCGGTATGGCGATGAAGGCAGACGCGCTCACGCCGCCGTGCGGTCGTCCGGAGAACCTGCTCGCCTATTACAGGCACATCCGCGACAACGATCTATACGTGGTCTATGCGGTGGTGCCGCCGCAGGCCGCCCGCAATCCCGAATTCTACCAGCGGCAGAACATTCCGGTTCCCACTCTGCAGGTGGTGCGGGAGGACGACGACGGCGTCGTGATCTCCGGCATGAAAATGCTGGCGACCGGCGCAGTATTTGCCAACGAAATCTGGATCGGCAACGTCATTCCGCTGGCGCCCGACCAGAAGAAGCAGGCCATCACCTGCGCCATCCCGTGCAACGCGCCAGGGCTGACGCTGTGGTCGCGCCGCCCAATGGAGCTCGAATGCACATCGGAATTCGACTCGCCGCTGTCGTACCGTTACGACGAGTCCGACAGCATGCTGCTATGCGACCAGGTCAAGGTGCCGTGGGAGCGGGTCTTCGTCCACGACGACGCGTTGCTCTCGCGCGACATCTACATCAAGACGCCGAGCCACTGCTTCGGCAATCACCAGTCGAACGTCCGCTACTGGTCGAAAATGCGCCTGCTACTCGGCCTTTGCAGCAAGATCGCGTATGCGACGGGCGCCGACCAGGTCCCGGCGGTCAAGGAGACGCTCGGCAAGATCTCCGGCCACGAGGCGATGATCGCCGGCATGGTCAACGGCCAGATCAACGCCTTCGAATCCTGGCCCGGCGGGCCGGACGGCTTTGTCTGCTTCAACCGGCGCATGGTGTATGGCGCGCTCGACTGGTGCACGCAGAACTACAGCCGTTTCGTGGATGAGCTTCGCGAATTGTGCGGGGGCGGCGTGTTCCAGATGCCGGCCAATATCTCGGTGATGAACGATCCGGCGCTGGCGCGCCAGTTCGAGACCTATTGGCAGACGCCGCAGGCCGACGCCGTCGGGCGCATGAAGGTCTTCAAGCTCGCCTGGGACCTGGTGGGCTCGGAATTCGCCGGCCGCCACCAGCAGTACGAGAAGTTCTATGCCGGCGCGTCGTTCATTGTGCGCAATCACTCGTTCCGCGAGACCGACTGGGCCGCATTCAACAAGATCGTCGACGATTTGATGGCGAGTTACGACCGCCCGGCCCCCGCAAAATCCGGAAAGGGCGTCGCCGCCTGAATCGGTGGAGGAGGAAAGACCATGACTGATATGAGTTGTTTCTCTACGACGCGGCCGGCGTTCCGTGCCCGTGCCGAGGTGATCGAGTGACGAGGTAACCAGAGCGGCCGTCAAACGGGATGGAAGCAGCATCATGACCAGGGTGCTCTACGTCGAACACAACGATGACAACATCTATATGCTCAAGACGCGGCTCGAGCTGGTCGGCGATTTTGAGGTTCTCGCGGCCGACGACAGCGAGAAGGGCTGCGAGTTGGCTGTGACCGAGCACCCGGACGTAATTCTGATGGACCTGGAAATGCCGGTCGTTGACCGCTGGGAACCCGTGCGACGTCTCAGGAACGATCCGCATACCCGCGACATCCCGATCATCGGCATGTCCGCGCATGCGCTGGAGAGCGAACGCGAGCAGGCCATTGCCACGGGATGCGACGAGTTCGATGCCAAACCGATCGAATTCGATAGCCTGGTCGCAACCATCCGGCGCGTGCTTGCGCACCCCAAATAGATGCTCCGACCGTGGTGATCAGGATGGCACGCCGCCCGGCAGACGCACGGTGAACACTGAGCCCTTGCCCGGCTCGCTCGCCACGGTCACGTCGCCGCCCATCAAGCGGGCGAGCTTGCGGGTGATGGCAAGGCCCAGCCCGGTGCCGCCGAAGCGCTGCGCGGTCGTGGCATCGGCCTGGCTGAACTCCTCGAACAGCTTTGCCTGCTGCTCTGCGGTCATGCCGATGCCGGTGTCGGAGACGGCGAGCTCGACCCAGTCGCGTGCCGTTGCTCACCCTGCGCGCCCGCAGCTTGACCTCGCCCTGCTTTTGTGAACTTGCAGGCATTGCTCAGCAGGTTGAGCAGTATCTGCCGCAGCCGCATGGATCCGACGGTCGATGGCGCCGAGGTTCTCTTGGGCGTCAACGATGAGGCGGTTCTTGTTCTGCTCGGCCAGCTGCCGCGCGGTGCCAATCGACCTCGTCGATCAGCCGGGCCAGATTGCACGGTGCTGCGGGATTGAGCTCAAGCTTACCCGCTTCGATCTTCGAGAGGTCGAGCACCTGGTTGATGAGGCCGAGGAGGTGGGTCCCGGCGCGATTCACGCGCTGCAGCGGCTCCTGCGCCTTTTCCGTGCCGAAGCGCGCAGCGTTCGTGACCATCATCTCGGTCAGCCCGATGATTGCGTTGAGCGGCGTGCGGAGCTCGTGGCTCATGCTGGAGACGAACTGCGACTTGTTCTCGCTCGCCAGCTGAAGCTGGCGGCTCTTGTCCTCGATTTCCTCGAACAGGCGCGCGTTCTGGATCGCCAGCACCGACTGCGCTGCGAACGTCTTGAGAAGGTCGACCGTATTTGGAGAGAATTCGCCCGACGCTTTGCGGCGGACGACGAGCGCGCCGACCACCTTTCCAGAACGCAAGAGCGGGACCAGCAGCCGCGCCCGATAACCGGCCTGCAAGATGATGTCGTTCACCGGGGATGCCGGCAAATCCCGCAGATCGGCGGCCTGGTCGGGCTCATGTGTTTCGGTCAACAGCCCGACCGCCGCGGAAATCTCGGCATGCAGATTGCGCACCGCGGCGATCATGTCCCCGCTCATGCCGAATGTGGCGCTGAGTTGGAACTCCTTGCTTGTCTCGTCGAGGACGTAGATCGCGCCCGCCTCCGTGCCGGAAATCTGCGCGGCCTTGGCGACGATTGTGTCGAGCACCGTCTGCAGATCGAGGGTCGAGTTGACCGCCTGGGAAACAACGCCGAGTGCCCGCAACTCCTCGACCGATTGCGTGAGTTCGCGCGTGCGCGCCTGCACCTCGTCGAACAGCCGGGCATTCTCGATCGCGATCACCGCCTGGTCGGCGAATGTGGTGACCAGCTCAATCTGCTTTTCCGTAAAGGGCGCGACCGCGGTTCGCGCTAGGATGATGACACCGATCAACGTACCTTCTCGCAGCAGCGGAACGCCCAAAACCGTCCGCTGTTTGCCGATCTTCTGCCACTCGAACCGATCGAACTCCGGATCAGCAAGCACGTCGGGCACGTGAATCGTTCTCTTCTCGATTGCGACCCGACCGATCACGGCACCGCGGTCAATGCTGATCGCGTTGCGCGCAAGATATGTCAGGTGTTCAGCAACCATGCGAAGCTCCGCGACTAGGTGCAGTGCGTTATCCGCATATCTAGCGATGTATGAATACTCTGCAGAGCACAGCCTCGCGGCGGTCAGGACAATTGTGTCCAGCACCGGCTGCAATTGGGTCGGTGACCGGCTGATTGCGTTGAGGACTTCGCCGGTCGCGGTCTGGTACTCGAGCAATTCCTGAAGTTCCCGATTCCTCGCCTGCACTTCGTCGAACAGCCGGACGTTCTCGATCGCAATCACCGCCTGGTCGGCGAAGGTTTCGAGCAATTCGATCTGCTTCTGGCTAAATGCCCGCGGCTGCGTGCGTATCACAGTAAGGGCACCAACTATCACTCCCTTGCGCAGAAGTGGCACGCTGATAGCAGCTCGGATGCCAGTAGCGCTTGGCTGCTCGGGGCGCTGCCACTCCGGATCGGCAAGAACATCCGGAATATGGACCGTATGTTCTTCAATGATTGCACGCCCGAACGTCGATCCACGGTCGGGTTTTGTAGAATAGCGTTCGAGATGTTCACGCTGTTGCGGCGAAAAGCCATAGGTGGCGGCGACCGAATAGGCATCGCCTACGCGTCGACGGATGACCGACTGATCTGATTCGCAAAGCCGCACGGCGAGACTCCGCCAAGGTATCGAGCACCGCCTGCAGATCGAACGTCGAGCGGCTGATGACTTTGAGCACATCGGCGGTGGCGGTCTGCTGCTGCAGCAATTCGCGTAGCTCGTTAAGCAAGCGCGTGTTCTCGATCGCGATGACCGCCTGGGCGGCGAAATTCTGGACCAGTTCGATCTGCTTGTCAGTAAACGGGCGCACCTCCTGGCGGTAGATGCTGATCGCACCGACGAACTCACCCTCCTTAAGCATCGGCACGACAAGGAGCGTCCGGACGCTGGAGAGCTTGGTTGTGGTGACAAACAAGGGATCGCCCTCAATATCGGCCTGATCAGCCGTACAGTCGGCAATGTGAACCACCTGTTTAGTGCGGCGAACGCGGCCAAGGGGGGCAGCTGGATTCGGACGGAGCGGTCCGCGTCGGCGGTGCTCGAGATACGCCGGCGGTGCGTTGGAAAATGCGACAGCTTGAAACACTTCTCCATCATAGAGGTAGAGCGTGCCGAACTTTGCTCCGCAGATATGTACGGCATTTTCCAGCATGACCCGGAACACCGGCTCCAGCTTCCCCGGCGAGCTTGAGATGACCTCCAGCACCTCCGAGGTCGCGGTCTGCTGCTGCAGGGATTTGCGCAGCTCGTTGAGCAGGCGGGTATTCTCGATGGCGATCACCGCCTGGGCGGCGAAGTTTTTCACCAACTCGATTTGCTTGCCGCTGAATGGTCCCGCCTCTTGCCGGAAAATCACGATTGAGCCGATCAGATTGCCGTCCTTCAGCAGCGGGACGTTACGAGAGCTTTCGCCCCGCCGAACTTGGCAAGTGTGGGCGCCGATTCGGGATCGGCCAATATGTCTGGAACGTGAACGACGTCTTTCGTGCGCAGCATACGCTCCAGATTGTGTCCCGGCGTCGGTCGTACGAGGGGCTCTCGCCGCCGCTGCTCCACGAGAGCGGGGCGGCGCTCCGTGAGTGGCGATGACGCGGAACGCATCGCCTTCACGCAGCGACATGACGCCGAACTTGGCTCCACAAATCTGTACCGCGTTCGCCAACATGGTTTCAAACACCGGCTCAAGCTCGCCCGGCGAACTGGAGATCACCCGCAGCACCTCGCTGGTCGCCGTCTGCTGCTCCAACGCCTCGCTGAGGTCGCGCGTCCGCGCCTGCACCTCGTCGAACAACCGAACGTTCTCGATCGCGATTAATGCCTGGTCGGCGAAGGTCGTCATCAGCTCGATCTGCTTATCGGTGAACGGCCGGACGGTGGCCCGCGACATCGATTACGCCGACCGGGACCCCTCACGCAGCAGCGGTACGCCAAGCATGGTGCGGAAACCGCCACGTTCTATCGCCTCGCTCCAGGTATACTCAGGATCGGCCAGAACATCGGGAATGTGGATGGTTCGGCGTTCGAGTGTCGTTCGTCCAACGAGAGTGTTTCGGCCAGGTTCAATCAAATGCCGCTCCAGATATTCCTTGAATTCGCGTGAAAACCGAAAATTCGCGGCGAGACGATAGCCTGCGCCTTCGCGGCGAAATGACTGCCTTATCCGCCTCGCAGAGCCGCGCTGCCGATTCGACCAGCGTATCGAGCACGATCTGCAGATCGAACGTCGAGCGGCTGATCACCTTGAGCACGTCGGCGGTGGCGGTCTGTTGCTGCAGCCAGATCGTCGTGCGCCGCAGCTCGTTGAGCAGCCGCGTGTTCTCGATGGCGATGACGGCCTGGGCGGCGAAGCCGGTAAGCAGCTCGATCTGCCGGTCGGCGAACGGGCGCACCTCCTGGCGGTAGATCGACGAGGTCGCCGATCGGCTCCCGCCTTGAGCATCGGCACCAGGAGAACGGTACGAGCGCCGGCAAGCTCGACGAACGCGACCACGCCCGGATCGCGCTCGCGATAGGACGGATCGGCGGTGAGGTCGTCGATATGAACCACGGCGCGCGTGCGCAGCATGCGGCCGGGCGGGCCAATCGGGCTCGGGCGGTAGGGCCGGCCGCGGCGCTCGGCGACGAAGGCCGGCGGGGTGTTGTGGAAGGCGACCAGGCGGAAGAACTCGCCGTCGCGCAGATAGAGTTACCGAAGCTGGCGGCGCAGAGGCGCACCGCATTCGCCAGCATGGCGTCGAACACCGGCTGAAGCTCGCCTGGCGAACCGGAGATGACGCCCAACACCTCGGCCGTGGCGGTCTGCTGCTGCAGCGACTCGCGCAGCTCGTTGAGCAGGCGCGTGTTCTCGATGGCGATGACGGCCTGGGCAGCGAAATTCCTCACCAGCTCGATCTGTTTGTCGGTGAACGGCCGCACCTCCTGGCGATTGATGCTAATAACGCCGATCAGTTCATCCTCCTTCAGCATCGGGACGCCGAGTACCGTCCGATAGCCACCGAGATCGACGGTGGCGACGGCAACGGATGGCGTTCGACGTAGGACCGTTGGTCTTGATGTCGGCAATTTGGACCACCTGCTTCGTGGCGGCGATACGCGCAAGGACGCGTCCGGCGGCGGTCGGAAGCAGTTCGCGCTGCGCGCGCCTCGACATACGCAGGCGGCGCGTGTGGGGAGCAACCGTGCGGAAGCCATCTCCCTCGACGAGGTACAGCGTGCCGAACTTGGCCTCGCAGATGCGCACCGCGTTCGCCAACATGGCCTGGAAGACCGGCTCAAGCGCCCCCGACGAACTCGAGATGACGCGCAGCACCTCCGCGGTCGCGGCCTGCCGCTCCAGCGCCTCGGCAGCTTTCTTTCCCACTCGGTTGGAGATTCGCCGACGCGGACCACGCGCGTCCTCGCCTTCGTTCCGGTCGAACGAACCTTGCGACCGCGCGTTCCGCTCTTCGCCCCCTTGCGAGACAAGGTCACCTCGTCGGCACAGTCACTGGCCCCGTTGCGGTCGGGCCCAGCTAAGGATCGAGCCTGTCAATCTAACAGAACCGCACGATGAATTCGCGCCTCTCATTCGATCACCTCGTCGGCGCGCGCGAGCAGCATCGGCGGCACTTCGAGGCCGAGCGCACGGGCAGTCGGCAAGTTGATGACGAACTCGAACTTGGTCGATCGCACAACCGGCAGGTCGGCTGGCTTGGCGCCCTTGAGAATACGGACGGTGTAGGCACCCACCTGCCGATACACTTCCGCCAGGCTCGTCCCGTAGCTCATCAGCCCACCGACCTCCGCGTTCTCGCGCACGGGGTAGACCGCCGGAATCGCATAACGCGCCGCCAAAGTGGCAAGCTGGACACGCCGGCTGTACAAGAACGGGTCAGTGCCGACTAGGAGCGCGTCGGCTCTGTTGCGGACAAGCGCCGCGAAGGCAGCTTCGATCTCGCGGCTATCGCTGGCGTGGACGACTTCAATTGTTACGCCGACATAGAAGCTGCCGCGACCACGTCGCTCGTCTGGGTTGGGAAGTCGTGTTGTTGGGATTAACCAGCAGCCCAATACGGGTCGCGGCAGGAACCAGTTCCCGCAGCAATCCAAGTTGCTTCGCCCCCAACTCGGCGAGCAGGAAGGTCACGCCGGTCGCATTTCCGCCCGGCCGGGCGAGACTGGCGACGAGACCAAGTGCGATCGGATCATCAGTGACACTGAACACGAGGGGAATTGTCGTGGTTGCCTTCTTGGCTGCCAACGCCGCAGCGGTGCCGCCGGTCGCGACGATGACGGCCACTTGACGACGCACCATCTCGGCCGCCATCGCCGGCAGCCGCTCGTATTGACCTGCGGCCCAGTGCGGTTCGATCGCTACGTTACGACCCTCGACGTAGCCGGCTTCGGCGAGACTCTGGCGAAGGGCAGCCAAAATCTGAACACCCGTATGCGGCGAAGCTGCGCCGAGATATCCGACGATCGGCATCGCTGGCTGCTGCGCGCGTGCCGCAAGCGGCCACGTCGCCGCCGCGCCGCCGAGCAGCGCAACGAACTCCCGCCGCCTCATGCCGAACATGGGGGCTCCCTCCCGCGGTGCCGCCGCCGATCATGATACCAGGGAGCGATCCCCGTGCGCAGGCGGTTTGCCGCATGTCGAAGCCTGCCAGTGGAAGGATCAGCCGGTTTTTTACAATAGGGTTGAGATCGCGATCGCTGCCGCCGCCCACTGCCCAGCGAGCTGTTTGCCGTACTCGCGTTCCTTGGCAATTAGACACTCAGCGATGAGACCAGCGATTTCCGCCTCGCCGCACTGGCGGCACAATAGTTGTTCAAGATCTTCTTCAGCGTTGATTGCCCATATAGGCACAGGCTCGCTGCGAGCCCTACTGCCGCGCCAATGACATATGTCAGGAGTTTGCCTAGCTTCATTTCGCAATGTTGCAACGACAGCATCCGAACCTCTCGCAAAACAGGGCCCCTAAACTCGGCGCCGTCAACCGCGACGATGACTACTTCTAGCCCCGCTCGCCTAGGAGAAAGCGAATAGGCCGGGGAGTGGCAGGAGAGCCCCCGGCCGACCGTCTTGGAGACATGCGAAGCGGGGAGGGGCTACGACTGCTCCGCCTTCTGGTTCTTGAGGCAGCGCTCGACGCAGCGCATCGCCCACACGTTCACGGACGTCCCCGCCTTCTCCGCAGCTGCATCAACCTCGCGTTTCAGCGATTCCGGAACGCGGATGTAGATCGTCGCGCCGGTGTCCGCCTCAGCCTCCGCCTCCGGCGGGTCATCGAATACATTGCGAATGACCTCAACGTCGCCCTCAAGCAACCAAGCCTGCGCCCGCTCACCGGTCATCGCGTCGCACTCGACCTTGTCCCGTGCGTCGCTGTCACGGCTCTCGGGGATATGGATTGTGGTTACCAGAAAGAACGCCCCACCGCGCGTCTGGTACAGCTCAGCCTCGCACTCCAAGCCAGCGTAGGGCGAGTAGTTGTCCGCCTGCCATTCCGCCCTCGCCACCAGCGTCGACGTCTCCGTGTTGTAAGTCCGTCCGTCTACGATCCGCTTCATACCATCCTCCACATGCAAGCACGGCGCAGCATCACACATGCAAGCATATGATGTCATGACAGTTGCTTGCATGTCAGCTCACTGACTTGCATGTGCCGTCAGCACCGCCCCCACCGCCTCCACCTCACCCAATCCCGCCAACTACCACGCAGTCGTGGTCGATCCCCCCACAGCCCACTCGCGCTCCTGCAGCCGCAATCCTCGTCCGAACGCAACTCCGTGGGGGAGGCAGTAATCCCCGGCCGACGCTTGGAGACATGTGTAGTATAGTAGTAGTAGTAGTAGTAGTAGATAGTAGTAGTAGTAGTAATAGTACTACTGGTCGGGGTTATTTTTTTGCTGACTCCTCTGTCGGCAAAATCGGACACTCACCGACTTGTCCGTTATGCTGACGGCTTCCGTCAGCAAAACACCCAACACCACCTCGGGGGAAGCGTCGGGCGACCGCGACACCGCTTCTCCTTCGGCGATCGCAGCAGTCTTTCTTAAGTTGCTGGTTTTGTTGGTACCTAGGGAAATGCGGGTAGAGCACACGAACGCCGTTAAGGCCATGACGGACTCGCAGTTAGAGGCCGGTATTGAGGCGTTGACGGCGATGCTCGCCCAACGCGAGGCGGGCGCGAATGCCAAGGTGATCGACGCCGTGCCGGAGCCCGTGGCGCTCCCGGCTCCATCCCGTAAGGCAAGGCGCAAGCGTGGAGCCGAGGCCAAGGCTTCCCCCCTGCTTCCCGACGAGCAGGGCGAGAGCGAATGACCACCAACAATGGGACGCCGATCAGGTTGTTTGAGGAAAAACGCTTCGGCGGAAGCGAGCGACGCCGACCGCCGCCATGGGCGAATCCATCAAAACCCTATTGCGCGATCTAGGCGTTACGGATGTTACCCATGCAGCGGCGGTGGCCTTACAGTAGCCGTAACGGAGGGGCCGGACATCCATGGACGAAGATGCGGACGGTCTCACGGCCGCCAAGGAGGAGCGTCGTCACGAAATCCGTTGCACCGCTATATGGGATTGTAGCGTATGCGGGGAATGCGGCCGCACGCTTGCCCCTGGCGAGCCGATATGGCGGGCGCGAATAAGCTTGCCCCGTTCCCCGTGGGCCACCTCACATTGGTGGCTCATACCCGTTTGTGCGGAGTGCACACCAATCGAGGGCGAACCGGCGCGACCATGCCAAGGGTGTGGCCGTCCCGTCCATGACGAATGGCGTTGGCCACCTCGCAAGCACGTTCTCTGTTGTGAGGCGTGCAGGCCGAAGGCGGAAGCTGCGAGAGCCCGCGCTGCACGGGCGAAGAAACGCGAGGGGACAATCTGCACATCTTGCGGCAAGAACTTCACGCCGCCGCGTGACGATGCCCTGTTCTGTTCGAGCGCCTGCCGCCAGCGCGCCTATCGCCAGCGCGCGGCGGCATCCGCTGAGTAAGTTTCACAACGGGTCAATGAGGGCGGTGGCGCAGCCTAGGCAAGTAGCGGAGAGGCACGTTTGTCTCAAAAATGAAGGGTCGCGAGTGAGCTGCTGCTGAAGTTCCGTCACCAGGGCAAAAAGGCAATTGAAAAGGTCGCGCGCAATCAACCCGCCGTCTATTTGAAAATCCCGGCTTTGTTCGTGCCTCGCGGGATGAAAGTCGAGCAAAGCCAATGGGTTAAGGCGATGAGCGACGAGCAGCTCGAACAGGCCGTTGAGGCGCTTCAGGCCATGCTAGAGCAGCAGGCCAAGGTGATCGAAGGCGCTACGGAAGCTGTCGCATTGCCCGCGCCCGATGTTGTCCCGGACGGACCGAACAAGGTCATGGACGCGGCGGACACCGTGGTCGCGAAGCGTAAGGTGCCATCCCCATCTGGCCCGTGACCTCCACGATGTGGCAGGTGCGGTGATGGAGGCCGAGCGGCGGCGCAGGACCGGCCGAGAGCAAACGTGCTGCGACCTGGCGTCATCGGGGTGACATTGGGCAGAGCACAGCGAGCCGCAATTTATGCACTGTACAAAAATGTATTATCTTTCCAGTCGTTCAACGGCGCGGAATTTCCTATGCGGAATCAAAGACAGATGCCAGCCCACCAACCACTGTAAACTGTACAGTTCGGAAATACCTGACCGCCGCGAGATCGAAAAGCTCATGGACTATGCCCGCAAGCACAGCCGCTACGGACATCGAGACGCGACCATGGTCCTGGTCACCTATCGTCATGGACTGCGAGCCTCGGAGGTCTGCGATCTCCAATGGCATCAGGTCGAGCTAGACCACGGCCGCATGCACGTCCGCAGGGCCAAGAACGGCACGCCATCCGTCCATCCTATCCGGGGCGATGAGATTCGTGCCTTACGCAAGCTCCGCCGAGAAAGCCCGACCGAGGCCTACGTCTTCGTCACGGAGCGCGGCGGACCAATGAGCACCATCGGCTTCCACCATCTCATCCAGAGGCTCGGCAAGGCCGCCAGGATGCCTTTCCCACTGCATCCTCACATGCTGCGGCATGCGTGCGGCTATAAGCTTGCCAACGACGGGCACGATACCCGAGCCTTGCAGCACTATCTCGGCCACAAGAACATCCAGCACACCGTCCGATACACCGAGCTTTCACCCGACAGGTTCCGCGACTTCTGGCGAGATTAGTGTTGCAGGTAGGATGCGGCTGATGTTGCTGGCGGGCTCCGCGCTAGGAGCATCTCCGCCGCAGAACCTTTGCTCGCTTGCCTCGGTCCCATTCGGCGGAATGGTCATCCGCCATGGGCCCCACCCCCCCCCCCTTTGTGGAAACCAAAAATCAGTTAAGGCCCCTTCCCCAAATGCCGGGCATTTTTTCATTCATGGGAGGTAAGTATAGGAATTTGCGGGAGATTGTCCTAAAGCGACTTGCGTGAACTGGTTTCGCGGGCGATTTATGGAATGTGGACCGGCTGGCCTACTCCGCTTTGAGGCCGGCGAACTTGACCACCTTATACCAAGCCTCAGATTGAGTGACCGACTGCTGCCCAGTCGCGTCGCGCGATGGACATGATCTTCCAGGGTTGGTCGATGAGTGTGTTCCAAGCGTAGCAGCAGTGGTCGACGATATCGTCGAAGGATTTGAAGATCCGGTTTGACAACCAATTCTGACGCATGAACTGCCAGATGTTTTCCTGGCCGTTGAGTTCGGGTGCGCGCGGTGGCAGCGGCACGAGTGAGACGTTGCTCGGAACGACCAGGGCTTTGGCGCCATGCCAGCCAGCCTGATCAAGGAGGATAACGGCGTGCGCTCCGGGGGCGACTTTGGTTGCGATCTCGTCGAGATGGAGCTGCATGGCTTCGCAGTTGCAGGCCGGCAGCACGAGGGCGGCACCGGCTCCGCGTTCGGGGCAGACCGCACCGAACAGATAGGTCGATTGGGTCCGTTGATCGTGGGCAGCACGGGGGCGTGAACCTTTCCTGGCCCAGCGATAGGTGAGCTTGTTCTTTTGGCCCACCCGCATCTCGTCTTGGAACCAGACCTCTACCGGTGTGCCGGGTGCGAGCTTCGCGCGGATTTCCGCCACACGCTCGGCGAAGTTTTTTTGAACGCGTCCATGGCCTCGGCATTCTGCTTGTATGCCTTGGGCCGGGCGCTCACATGCGAGAAGCCCAACTTCTTGAGGGCGCGATAGATCGTATCGTCCGACACCGACAGCCCGAACTCCTCATACAGCCGCATGATCAGATCGCACGCCCGCCAGCGCACCACGCCATGGATCGCAGGGATCGGACCCTCCTCCACGATTCGGGCGAGAAAGGCCTTGTGCCTAGCGTTGAGCTTGGGCGGCATTCCCGGAGAAGGAATATTGATGAGACTGTCCGCTCCCTGCTCGTTGAACCGGATCACCCAGTCCCGCAGCGTCTGACGATCCATGCCACCGATCTTCGCCGCCTCTTCCCGCGAGGCCCCGTCGAGCACCGCTGCAATTGCTAACAGCCGTCGCGCCTGCGCAGCATCTTTCGCTCGCTGGGCAAACCGGCGAACCTCGCCGGCGGTATAGTCCGTCCGCACCGGAATAGCCTGGCCCATGGCAAACCCCCTCAGTTTGCCATCTTGAATCATGCCGTCGTCGATTCGGGAATCCCTAGAGAGTCAGCCACTCAGCGGGTTGGTATAAGCTCCACTTCTCGGTTTCCTCGGCGATGAGCTTGGCGAAGTCGGCGGGCGAGCTAGTAAATATTTCACTACCAAGTTCGGACATCCGCGCCTTCACCGCCGGATCGGTGAGCACCGCGTTGACCTCCTGGTTGAGCCGCTCGACGATCTCGGCCGGGGTGCCCTTAGGAACGCCGATGCCGAGTTTGCCGGTCACCGCGTAGCCCGGAACAACATCGCCGATCAGCGGGATGTCCGGCAACACCCGTAGGCGCGCGGTGGCCGACACCCCAAGTGCGCGCAATCCTCCCGACTGGATATGCGGCACCGCCGAGCCAACGGCGTTGAACATCATCGCGTGCACGTCGCCGGCCATCAGTGCCGAATGCGCCGCCGGCGTGCCACGATAGGGCACATGCACCACTTCGATGCCGGTCATCATCCGGAACAGCTCGCCGCAGAGATGGGTCAAGTTTCCGGTCCCGCTCGAAACTTGGTTGATCTTGCCGGGATTGGCCCTGGCATGGGTCATGAACTCGGCGACGGTTTTGGCCGGGAACGACGGATTGACCAACAAAACGAAGGAATTGCTGCTGATGCTCGCGACCGGGACAATGTCGCGCGTGACGGTGACGGTGCTCTTCTCATAGAGCGTCACGTTGATGACGTGCGGGGTGGCGACAAGAAGGAGCGTGTGGCCGTCGGCAGGAGCGCGCGCGACCGCCTGAAGTGCGAGATTGCCGCCGCCGCCCGGCCGGTTGTCGATGACGACGGACTGGCCGAGGCGCTGCGACAGCCCTTGACCAACGAGCCGCGCGACGATGTCGGGCGTACCGCCGGCGGGAACGAAGACAATCAAGGTCACTGGCCGCGACGGATAGGCTTGCGCCCAAGCGACCCGCGAAACGGCGGGGAGCGCGGCAGCGCCCGCTACAAGATACAGAAAATTTCGGCGGGGAAGTTTCATTGTGGACCCTCCCTTTCCGGCCCCTTTCATTCGATCACCTCGTCGGCGATGGCGAGAAGCGACGCCGGCACCGCGAGGCCAAGCATGCGGGCGGTCTCTGCGTTGATGACCAACTCAAATTTGGACGACTGCACCACTGGCAAGTCCGCAGGCTTGGCGCCCTTCAAGATACGGCCGACATAGGCGCCGACCTGACGCCACGCATCCGCATTGCTCGCACCGTAGCTCATCAACCCGCCGGCCTCGGCGTATTGACGCACCGAATAAGCGGCCGGAATTCCGTAGCGTGCCGCCAGTTGGGTAATCTGGACGCGCCGCGCGGTGTAGAAGGCGCCGGGGCCGACGAAGAGGGCGTCGGGTCGCTCGCTTACAAAACTTGCGAAGGCAGCATTGATCTCGCGGCTAGTCGTAGCGTTGAGAACCTGGATTTGCAGTCCCATGGCGCGGGCAGCCGGTTCCAAGTCGCGCAGCGCCGCCTTGGTAATTGGTCCACCAGCCGGATTGACGAGCACTGCAACGCGAGTGGCCCCCGGCACCAATTCACGCAACAGTTCCAGCCGCTTCGCTGCCAACTCGCCGGTAAGAAAATTGACACCGGTCAGGTTGCCGCCCGGCCGGCCGATGCTGGCGACAAGACCACTTCTGACCGGATCGTCGCCTATATTGAAGACGATGGGGATCGTCGTGGTTGCCGCCTTGGCGGCAAACGTCGCAGGAGAACCGAACGCGGCGATCACGGGGACCTGCCGTCGAACGAGTTCTTCCGCCAACGCCGGTAGCCGGTCAGACTGATTATCGGCCCAACGGTATTCGACCGCCACGTTGGTGTATTCGATATAGCCCGCCTCGTTCAGTCCCTGGCGAAATCCGCGCAGCGGCTCCGGGAACCCATCGGACGATTGACTATGGAGAAACCCGATCACCGGCATCGCCTGCTGCGCGCGCGCGCCGCCAGGGCCACGCCGCCGCACCGCCGAGCAGCGCCACGAACTCGCGCCGCCCCATGCCGGACATGGGAGGTTCCTCCCAGGTGCCGCCGCCGATCATACCAGCCGGCGACCGCCGTGCGCAGGCGGTTTGCCGCATTCTCCAGCCTGCCGGTGGAGGGTCGGGAGGTCCTTGGTAGAGACCCGAAATTTGTTGAATCGGGCGGCTGCCGGCCGCCTTTGGACAGGTTCACTGCGAGCGAACGTTTTCGGGGCGAGCCATGCCGGCACTTCGCATTTGTGCCGGGAACCGACATACCCGTCGCTGCCACTTTGACCAACCGGCTACTGCAATGCGAACCAGAACTTCGCGACGAACGTGGCATTGCACCAGCGTGATATGATACCTTCCGGCATCTTCTACCGGATCGATGCTTTCCACGGGCCGTGGCGTCGGGATCGCCGGTGAAGACGTAAGCAGTTCTCCTTCGACAAGTTGGTGTCGTAAGTAGCGCAGGTCGAGATTGAACATTCCCGCGGGTGAAGGTCACGCCCGCCTGCCAGTTGAGATAGGCCGGCAGCGGGAATCCTCCGAGCGCGGCCGACTGACTGCCGAACCAGGAATAGCCGGCGCCGCCGTGAACGACGCGGCGAAGTTCTGCGGCAGCACATGTGCCGGCAGCTCGAGCCGAGGCCCAACGGCCGCGTACTGGCTCCACGCGCCGGTTTTCGAGACGTTAGGCGAATAGGCGTATCCGCCGGCGATGCGAGTCGAACCTGCGCCATCCGGCGCGTCGGCGCGGAGCGCGGTCTTCCCAATATTCGATGCCGGGAGGACGCCGGGCGGCAGTCTCGCCGGGATAGCGAAGTAGGTCCTGCCGAAATCGAGCTCGACGTTGCCCAAGCCTCGGCGAACGCCGCCGCTCATGGTGATTTCGGCGTTCGGCTGGGTCGGCAGCTTGACGCTCGTGATGGTGCCGCCGGCATAGAGCAGGCCGATCGCTGGCTTCGAAGCCGGCGCCGACCGCCGGTTTGCGACCGGACAGCGTGACGCCGCGGTAGATGTAGTCGGATGCAAATCCGGCGCGGGCGCTAAGCTCGAAGGGGCCGGCTGCACCGTCCTGTCGCGGGGCGGTTCGGACCGGAGCGTCGCCGGCAAGCCCGGCGCGGGCGCCGATATCGATCGAGCCTCCGCGGTATCGTCGCTCGTCTGCGCGTGCGCCGAGCCCCCGGTTTCCTCGCCGCGCAGGCGACAGCGCAACGGCTGCGGCGAGCGCGGCGATGCGCCCGCGTGCGCGTCCGAACTCAGCCACGGCATTCCCCCGCAAGTGCCGCTTCCCAACCAGTCTGATGGATGCTTTGGGAGCAGAGGCTGCAATTGGGGCCGTTCTCGGGCCGGCTGCTTGCGGTCAGCCCAACCGCCGGCGTGACGCCTTGCCGCCTGTCTCGCGCTGTCCTTCCCGACCTCGCCGGCGAGTGGGCCGCCGCTCGCGCTGGCCGGACCTTCTCTTCACCAAGTCCTCCGGGTTCGAGCACGATCCAGTGAAGCGAAACGGCGCGGCTCCCTCCCTATCCGAAGCGACCCTCTGACCGTCGGCGAGAAGCACGGCTTCGAGATCGTTGCCACGAAGGATGGGCGGGTTTTCGACGGCGATTTGGCTCAATTCGATGCTTTCTTCTTCTTCACGTCCGGGGATCTGACCGAGGCGGGCACCGACGGGATGCCGCCCATGAAGCTTGCACGGAAGCAGGCCCTTCTCTCCGCGATCCGCGACGGAAAGGGGTTCATCGGCGTGCATTCCGCGAGCGACACGTTTCACGTGGTGAGTTCAATCGGTCAGTGCAACACCAGTTGCAGTCTATTGGCAGGGGTTTCGAAGGCCAAGGTCTTTCGCGGGCGTTGATTGAGCCTCAGAGCAATGCCATTGAGGTAGGCCTGGGAGAAGCGCGAGAGATCGGTTCCTCTCGGGAAGTATTGTCGCAGCAGGCCGTTGGTGTTCTCGTTGCTGCCACGCTGCCATGGACTGCGCGGATCACAGAAGTAAACCTGCACGTTGGTGGCAACCGTGAAGCGTTTGTGGCCAGACATCTCCTTGCCTTGGTCCCACGTCAGGGAGCGTCGTAGCTGCTCGGGCAATTTGCGGATGTGCTTAGCGAGCGCGGCAACCACAGTCGTCGTGTCCTTCCTTGGAAGCTTGACGAGCATCGTAAAGCGGCTGTGGCGTTCGACGAGCGTCACGATGTGCGTGTCGCTTGCTCCGGTAAGAAGATCTCCTTCCCAATGGCCAGGAACTGCGCGATCCTCGGCCTCGGCGGGTCGCTCGCGGATAGAGACCATATCGAGTATGTGCCCCTGTCCATTCTTGGCCTTGCCGCCTTTGGCGTGACGCATCTGCCGCCTTGTACGCAACTGTGCCGTCAGCTCCTTCTTCAGCACGCCGCGCGTCTGAACAAAGAGACTGCGATAGATCGCTTCGTGAGATATCCGCATGTCTCGGTCGGTCGGGAACTGCTGCTTCAGCCAACCGGAGATCTGCTCTGGCGACCATTGCAGCGCAAGCTTCTGCGCCACGCGCCATCGTAACTCCCCATGGAGCGCCAGGCGACAAGGCTTAGGGCGCAGCGCCCGCTCCCAGGCGCTCCTCTCGGCCCGGTTTGCACGGTAAGTCTGCGAACCGCCGTTGCGTCGAATCTCCCGGCTTATCGTCGATGGCGATCGTTTGAGACCTCGTGCGATCCGACGGACCGACCGGCCGGCCGCAATCCCACGGGAAATCTCTTCGCGCTCCTCAAGCTTCAATGCCGCCACAGCTCTGCAACGCGGCGCCGGAGCGATCCCTCCATTGAGAGCCACGATCCGCTGGACGCCGGTCTTGTTCCTCCTTTCCAGCGCCCGGGAGATGGCTAACACACTTTGTCCGTTCTTCCAGCGCTCCCAAAGTTCATCCTTCTGCTTCGCCGTGAACAATATCCGTGACGTCACCATCTGCCACCTCCTTATCCAGCAAGATTAGAAGGTGTTGCGTCGATCGGTTGAGATCACCGTCGAAAGGCAGCCGTTTCGAGATGCAGGAGAACCCGGACCCGTTTATCGCGATGCTTGGCGGGGAGTTCATCAGCCACGGAAGCCAGCAAGAGGCGCGCGTGAAAGTGGTCGATCCGAAGTTCCCTGGACTCCAGGGTGCCGGTGAAGCCTTCACGATCAAGGAGGAATTCGCTAAAGAACTTCGCGAAGGACACACACGTTCTCCTCGTCCTGGAGACTGACGGAATGCGGGGCTCCGAATACAGGCGGCCGCCATTCCCGCTCGCATGGGCCCGTAAAGAGGGTAAGGGCCGCGTGTACTATAACGCAATGGGCCACCGTGACGATGTTTGGACGAGTGAACGTTTTCAGGAAATGCTCGCGGGAGCGGTCGTCTGGGCCGCGAACGGGACTGATGCGGGACTTGTCGCGAACGTATCCGACGTAACGCCCCAAGCGTGGGTGATACCGCCGGAATAGTAGGCGACGTATCGTTCGCGCCTTCGGGATCAATACGAACGCCTGCCGCCGGCGGCGAGCGACGAAATGAGCCTCCTTCGAGCCCGAAATGGAACGCAAAGGCATCCGGGGTAACTTCGAAATTCCTGATAAGCCTCGCCGTTGTTGTTCGATTTCGCCATGTAGAGAGACCCTTCTTGCGGTCCACAACATGCTCCAGTCCACACCTTGACACCACAAGCCGCCTTAACGCCCCATGTGAACCGGATGTCCCAGAGGCTGCGATGAGCGATGAAGTGCGTGGCGTGTGGCGCTGAGATGCGCCTGATGCAGGTGAGCCTAGCCGACAGCCCGATGGCTGGATTTGAGCGCCATACCTTCAAATGCTCGACCTGCTCACACATCTCGCGCCGCTTGGTGCTCAGCCCCAGGCCGCCTATCGCCAGCTTGCCGCTCGTAGTGCAGCATCCCGAGCCGCCAGCCACCAAGCTTCAGATGAAGCGCGCGGCGGCTGGAAGCGCTCGCGCGAATTTGGCCGAGAAGCTCCGCAGCCGACAGGTGGCCGTTGAGGACCGGGGAGTGCCAGCGATCCGCTCTACGTGGCTGGAAGCAGTTGAGAAGCTCCGCCGCAAACAGACGGCTCTGAACGAGCAGAAGGCGGTCGCAAGCACCCCAAGACCTGCCGAACCCTCTCCTGCAGCACCTTCATGCCCCGCGCCGCCATCTCCAGCCCCCATTGACCCCACTGCGTCTCAGAGCGCCTGGGAGCGGGCGGTCGCAAAGGTTCGCGCAAGGAGAGAAAGGGGCGCGTGAGGGGGCTGAGGGGTTCAAAAAAAAGCGGCGCGGCCTGTCGGCTCCGAGGCGCTCGTGGTCGGATGGCCGCAGCAGCATGATGTGCTATGGTTGGCACTACGGTCCTCACGCGGCGGGAGCACACCAGCGCGAGTTCATCACGCTGCTCGGCGGATCGGCCGCTGCGAGTACCGCGCAGAAGTCGGTCCATGAAGCCTGAACGAATAGTGAGCAACCCTTATGCAGTATAAGGCCAAAAGCATTTCCGCGCTCCACATAGCTCTTGGTGGCTTACCGGGTAAGATGCGGGTCGAGGCGGACCCAGACATCGGAGTGTCCGCGACGACCGTTGGTGAACTTCGGAAGGTGACGGCATGGTCCGAGAATTTGGTGATAACAACACCGCAGGAACACCATCCCGAAGGCGCGGTAAAGATCAGCAAGGCTAGTGTAAAGACTCGCGTGTCGCCGAAACAGTAGGGCGCGGTGTCAAACGCTTGGCATCATGAACCGCGAAAGCGCTCGGGCTTCCTGTACCATCAACGCTGTTTTGCCCATACCATGTTCTGACGCAGATAGATCGTCGCCTTAGGCAGCGCGTCGCACGGATCGCCTTCATGGCGGCGACGGCGCAAGCGCAAGCAGAAGCCACGAAGGAAGCGCAGCGAGCAGGCATCGCACATCGGCACAGGGAACGAGCAGGCGTAAATGAGCCTCTCCTTCGAGACGAAATGGGACTCGAAGGCACCGGTGGTAACTTCGAAAATCCAGTTAAAGGCCGACGTTGTTGTTAGATTTTCGCGTGAATAGAAGCGCTTTGGTCCGACCAATCGCAGATCGAAGCTCATGGAACTGGAGTTACGGCACTGACCAATGTGCCTCCAGCAGTGCTTCGAAACTCGTAATTCCCGAAAGCAATGATCCAGTAATCGCCGCCATCTCGCGCACTCCCCGAGGCAGATCGACATTGGTCATGGAGGCGAGGAAGATAGCAGCCATTGGCAAAGCAACGACGAAGTAACGTCCTTGGACGCCCCGGACGTGGTCGATATCGAGCGGCGTGTAGGTGAGAAAGAAGATCAGATAGACGGTCACGACGTAGGCCACGACAGCAAGGCCGGATATGACCGCAACGCGTGCGCGCACGGCACCATCCAAATTCAGTTTCTGGAGGGGCACGAGCAGGAGCAGGACCGTGAGCGCGGCATAAGTCCAGGGCTGAAGCAGGATATCCTGCCAACCCAAGATGCCGATCAGCTCCGGCCACAGCCGGTCTCCCCAGACAGTGACAGCCGTCCAAGCTGCCAGCGGGAAGTGGAACGGGTGCTCCAACATGTAGGCGAGCTTCCACAGCGGATCGAAATGCTCGCGCGGGTGGTTTTCCGCTTCAAGAAGACGCCATGTCGCGATCTCGGCGGACACCGCCCATACCCATAACGGCGACAAGATGAAGCTCGGGAGCACGACGAACGCCACGCTGCTCCACCGCCGCCGCAGCACCGTCGCCCGGCAGGCCATCAATTCCAGCAGCACGAAAACGATCTGCGGCTGCTTGCTGAGCGTGCAGAGCGTCATCCAGAGCGAGCGCTCCCAGAGCCGCCCGTGCCGCTCGACGGCGCTGAAGCAGAGGGCAGTGATCATGAGCGCGCAAGCGAGCGCAGCACCATCGGCGCTGAGCACCGATCGATTGTAGATGGATACCGGCAGCATCGCGATGAGCACAAATGCCCATTTCAGCGTCGGAGTAACCCTGATGGCATAGGCCACCACGGCCGTGAATGCGATCAGGCCCAGGACGCGCATCAGCAGCAGCAGGTTCGGGAAATCGAGCCCGAGCAGATTTCCAATGGCGGCCGCCACAACGTAGGGAGCGTAGGCGACCGGGTTGTAGCCTTCGGTGCCAGCGAAGGACATGAATTTCCAGGTCTGCTCCTCCTCATCATCGGGTGTGCCGTCCGCAGCGGGGTACTCCTGCATTATCTCCGCGTACCGAAGGCCCTTCTCCCGATCTTGCGCGAAGCGTTCTCCCGCGTTCTTGAAGAACGCGAGCTGGGCATGGAGCTCGCGCTCGATGAGGATTCCCTTGCGACCATCGACCTCGACGGCGGGCAGAAGCTCCCCTTGGGCATAGGAGTAAATGCGCAGGAAGTGAGCTATCTCGTCCGGTCCCCGAAGCGGGGGAACGACAACACTGATGGCCGACCCAAATGCAAGCGAGAGCACGATGAAAAGAAAAGCCGGTCGGGATTTAAGTCGACTTAAGACCAGAGAAAGCCCGCCACGTAACTCGTACCACCGGGGAGTCTCCGCGTTTTTATCTCGCGACAGCCGCACTAACGCGGTCTGCGAGCGAACGTCGCTGCTACGCATACTGACTTGCTTTGCTCGGGTTCTACGCTGAGGCACACATCTTGGCCGACCGCCGGCCGTTGAACTTAACATCGCTTGTTGGAAATCGTTCCCGTGTGGGCATTGCAATGACCCACGCGAGGTCCGAAAAACTTACCTGATTACCCCTGCGTATAGAATCCGACTCGCGGTACTGGAGAACCTTTAAGTGAGAACCTTTACGTGACTCAGGGAAAGCCGATTTGATAACCTCCCCGCTACCTCTCGCAGCCATAACGCACCAGCGAGCTTTTCTGGGGCTGCTGGAGGCAATCTCCAGTGCGGGCCTGTCCAGTGAATGCTGACGGCTTGGGCAGAGGAGAGTCCCCCGCAAGACCAGCACCTGTTTGAGACCGAGGCGGCGTGGAATTGTCGTCATCAGCGGCGGCTATCCTCGACGACCCTGGCGCCCTGGCGCAGCGTAATCCTCGCGTTTGGCCACCGCTCGCAGGCGGCTCGATATGCCGCCCGCGCCACGTTGAGGTTCTCAAGGCCGGCAAGGTGCTCAAGAATGTTCTTGCCGTCGTCGGTCCATACGTCGATCCGGTATGCAAACTGGGTCCGCGTGGTCTTGTCGTCGGCGGCGGTAGAGGTGGGCGCCGGTCGAGGCCGGTCTGCTGCCGCGTCGTGGATCGCTTGTACAATGGCGTCGAATAGTCCGCTCATCGTCGTGGCAGACGGTAGTGTCATATCGAATGCCCGTTCGACGGCCTCGCGGATTCTCAATATGCCAGCGGCGAGGTCCTGATAATTCCGGTGCAGCGATTCGTAGCGGTCGTCATCACTATTCGGCATTTGTCGTCGTCCGAATAATACGACACTGCTCTACGCCAGCCGTCGTCAGTCTGTAATTGCCGAAGTAACCCTCGACCAAGCCACGGCGCCGCAAGGTGCCAAGGACTTGAGATGGGTTGATGACCCGTAGAGTGGGGGACATCTCCAGGGCGCGTTTTAGGATTGCAGACACTGGCCACAAGCCCTCCGCATCGTTGCCATCGAACGAGGCTAACGCGCGCAAGAACAGCACCTGATTGGCCCCAAGGCCATTCGGAGTTGCCGCCATCCAGTTGTCAACGCGGCAGAACTCTTAGAGTTCTCATAGATTGCCATTCATCACCCGGATGGCCCTACCCCGGCACCGGGGCTGAGAGATAGCCGCTCTCGCCTGCACACTCACAGGAGCGCCACCATGGCCACCGACAAAGAGTGCGTGGCTTACGCGCGTGAATGTGTCCGGCTTGCTGAACTAACCGACGAGCCGGAAATTCGGGATCAGCTTTTTGCACTGGCACGCGAGTGGACGGCCGCCGCGATGCACGAGCGCGACGTGCTGATCTTTCCACCGTCAACCAGACGAGCATAACCACACGACATCATTTTCTGTAGCGCCGGAAAGGCCGTGAGCATCTTACGTGCCCTGCGATGTCCTTCTCATTGGCCACCTGTTAGCTTGCCACCGTCCGGCCCTCTGGCGTATGCCGGTGCGCGGATCGAGCCGCTTGTCCACGCGCTGTCAAATGCAGCACTACAAGAAGTCGAGCGGTCTCTCACATGGATAGGGTTCACGGCAATCTAATCATCATTCTGCTCGGCGGCATCCTGCTGGCACTCGGGGGCATCCTGTTCGTGCTGCTGGTCGGTCGGGAAGAGGCGATCAGCGCCATAGGCGGTGCATCTGTGGCCGGCGCGTTTGCGGTCGCGTTGGTGGTCGGCACGCTTGCGCTGTTGTTCATCGGCTACGTACTTCGCAAGCGTAGGCAAGGTCAGCCGTGGCTATTCCACTTCATTCTATGGCCCGCCTACATTGGAGTTCTTGCGGTTCTTGGCCTTGCTGCCCACCATGCTTTCGACAAGGCCTGTGGCCGCCCTCAAGAGTGCGTTGAGCAAATCCCGCTTTATTGGCTCCCGGTCCCGCTCGTGTTCCTGGGCGCGTTAGTGTGGTGGGTTGAGGATTTCATTATCAGACGGCGAAAGTCCCGCCCTCCGCCTGCATCCACAGGGCCGCGCTGTGGTTCCTCGGAGCGCTGAAAGGTGCTCAAGGGCTCCATGGTCGCCGTCTGCGGCGTCGATCAAGTCGATGTCGAGGTGCCTCTTCGAGGTGCCTCTCAGTTGCCGCATCAACTCCAAGCGTCTCGGCCGCCTCAATCCACTCGCTCGCCAGCTTGAGATACAGCTCACGCCGTCGTGGGTCGTCCGCCAACTCAGCCACCCGAAGGCAGTCGTCGGCGTGGTGCTGATACAGTTTCCTCAGCGGCATGATCATCGTCGTCGTCTCTTCTGCTGGATACGCGCGCACACCCCACCGAAAGTCGCCAGCCAGGACACCCTTTTTGTTATTGCTGGGCGCCTCTGGCTGGCTCATAGGTGTTGTCTGCAATGCGCATTCGTCGCAGCGAGTGGTCTTGCAGGTTCACCAACCTGTGTCACGGTTGCGTGATGTTGCTGAAGCTCTTGCCGAACTTCATTCGCGGCGTCGCTGTAATTGGTCTCAGCGTGCTCCACCGCGCGATCCACCTGCCGCGAGATTGTCCCCGCTGAACTCGGCTATCTACATCTATCAGCATCCGCACTCGTACACCTTG
Organism: uncultured Alphaproteobacteria bacterium; assembly: GCA_963827585.1. Taxonomy (GTDB): domain Bacteria; phylum Pseudomonadota; class Alphaproteobacteria; order Rhizobiales; family Xanthobacteraceae; genus VAZQ01. The sequence continues at coordinate 60,613 of CAWHCK010000058.1, read as the reverse complement.
ATATACTTGCGATGAACCCATCCTTGGGTCGGCTTGGCATTGATGCCAGCATAGTCGTCAAGATTCTCCACGTAGGTGACCTTGACCCATTCTCCGCCATTGCCGGCGAACTTGTAGTCAAGTACCAACTCCCAACCGGTCAGCAGCTTGACCTTCATCACCGAGTTGCTGGTTGGGTCTTGTCTCAGTGCCAAGAAGCCATCCGACGTTTTCTTCACTTTGGCGCAATAGCTGTACTCGTCGTCAGCGGTGGCACCGGCGTTGGTAATGCCGAACAGCACAGCAATAGCCGCAACGATCATTGTAATTTTCATTTCAATCATCCTCATCTTCAATGTCAGGTTTGTAGGTTTCAGGCGGAAGTTGCAGCCGCGGCCGGAGTGGCGGCCAGCGTGAGAACTAATATCGCGGCGGTCTTGATCTTCATGGCATCAACGCTGCTGCTCATTGAGATCATCGAGGGCCTTCTGCATGCCCTCTATGCATTTCGGACACGGTTTCATCTTGAACGATATGCCCTTGGGGCCGGTTGCGAAGCCAACGCGCTTAATCTCACGAGCACGAGTAATGGTTCCATATACCTCGCACTTGTCACCTTCACCGCAAGCCATAGCAATCAGCTCCTGCGCGTCGGTGTCGTTGGTCCAGCACTTGCCGACCGTGAGCTTGCCATCGGCGGATATGACTTCACCCTTGCATGGGGCTGCGTAGGCAGGCGCTACAGCAAGGGTGCCAAGTGCCACCAGAAACATGAGTAATAGTTTCATTGTCTTTTCCTTCATCGCCGTGGCGAGGTGTTGGTGACCGACCCGGTGTAGCGGCCGCTGCGGTCATAGAACGATGTTGAGTTGCCGTGCCGGATTGAGCTGCCAGAGACCCTGTTGTGGTTGACTGCTTGTTAGTCGCCGGAACCCGCGTGCGGGACTTGTTACTCTGCGCCAAACATTTGTTTTCCGCCGCCATGGCGCGCCCGGGATGGGGGGCGGTGAACCTGATGCTGGGTGAGGTTGGCGTTTGAGAACCAGCCGCTCCGCGAAAGTGGTGCTCAGTCAGGGCTGAAGAGGTCCCATTTGCGCGGCGATCGCCGCTGGGCAATTAATCGGTGTCGCGATCGCCCGACGCCTCCCCCGAGGTGGTGTTGGGTGTACGGACAAGTCGAGAGTGTCCGGTTTTGCCGACGGCAAAAAATAACCTCGACCAGTAGTACTACGCATGTCTCCAAGACGATCGGCCGGGGTCCTGCCACTCCCCGGCCAATTCGCTTTCTAGAGAGAGAGAGAGCGCACACCATGACGAGCCTTGGCAACAAAATCTGGCGCGATCTTAAACCCGATGCCCAAGCATTCGATGCCGTGCGTATCACGACCGTGCCGCGCTACAAGACTAGCGGTTTGAGCGGCGACGAGTGGCGCATCTCGGCCCACGTCGAATTGCTACGCAAAAATGACGCGGCGCCGGTCGTCGCTCAGTGCCAACTTGCTCCCGACGCTGTCACCGTGATGCGGGCGGCGTTGTTGGCCCGATCGACGATGATGATGGTCATGGGCAGCGCGAACCTTCGCCCTCGTAGTGCTCGGCGAGGACTTGGCCGTCATCTTCGCCGGTCATACGAACGCTGCATATGCTGCCGTTGGGGCTGATCCCGCACATGATGAAGGGTGGGGACATGCCGCGCTGGCAGCATTCCTCCAGCGCCTCCACCAGCAGGCGTGTTAGATCAGAGGTGTCGGTGATTTCGTTTGTCATGGGCATACCCATTCGATGGCGCTTTGCAGCGCGGGGTTGATCGAATGGATTGGACGCACGCCCCGATCACGCTCGCGTCGTCTAATCCGGTATGCCTTACCATGCCGCAAGGACTAGCCGCGTAACGGAGCGGCTAGCTCGTCCGGCCCGCGATCGGGTCGGCCGGACGATATGATGGGATTATGCCCTATCCGGTTGTGCGCAGCCAGCGCCAAGTTGCGCGCCATCCCCGCTGCGGTTGGGCTGCATAAGTTGCAGCCTTCTGCGAGACGCACAAGATGCGCGGCGATTGCGGCCTCGACGATGCTGATGCCAAATACGAACCGTTCGAGGCTATGATCTCGGGCTAAGCAATTCGCCGTCCCTCCTCCTCCTCCTCATCCCCGCCACTTCCTCGCGCCGCTGGCCGGTCAGCATCAATAGGCGGACGACGGCGCCGAAGGGATGAGTGGCTTCGACTGGCGCTCACCAGATGGCTGCGGCTTCTTCATCGCTTAGCACGCGGTCTCGCTTGTTGATGGTGGTCAACAATGACAGTGGGGCGAACGGGTTGTCCGGACAGAGCCTGCAAACGCATGCTAGCTATGTGCTTGCTAGACGCCCGTCGAGCATGGCCAAGGGGGCAGTAAGCGTTTGTAATTGATGGTGGGCGCGACAGGGATCGAACCTGTGACCCCTACCATGTCAAGGTAGTGCTCTTCCGCTGAGCTACGCGCCCGCAACCCGCAGGTGGGGGAGCCCCGTCATATCGACTCGTGGAGGCCGAGGCAAGAACCGCCGGCAGTGCCCGCGCCTCAGGCGGCGAGCATCTTCTGCACCTCGTTGACGAGCTCGCGCAGATGCACCGGCTTGGAGAGGACCTTGGCATTTTTCGGCGCGGCCGAATTGGAGTTGAGCGCCACCGCCGCGAAGCCGGTGATGAACATGATCTTGATGTCGGGATCGAGCTCGGAGGCGCGGCGCGCCAATTCGATCCCGTCCATCTCCGGCATCACGATGTCGGTAAGCAGCAGCTCGAACGGCTCCTCGCGCAGGCGCTGGTAGGCCGACAGCCCGTTGTCGAAGGAAATGACGTCGTAACCGGCATTCTGCAACGCCTTCACCAGGAAGCGCCGCATGTCGTTGTCGTCCTCGGCAAGGATAATCTTCGCCATCGTCGAGCCCGCTGAGCGTGATGAGCTGTGGCTCCCGCCCCCTCGTGTTCCCTGCGTCCCATAAGCCGGATGCCGAGTAAATAACGGGTGAACCCCGTTCCTCCCGGATCGGCCTCGGGACGTGCCCGAGACGTGACCGAGGCACGATCAAGACCCTGGCATCCGCACTCTGGCCCATGGACAATAGCGTGTTTCCAGCGATAGTGGTGCCAAAAGCGTTGGGCTGGGGTCCCCGTTTGCACCCGCGTCACGTCGAAACCGATCATTTGTCATGTCCGAGCAGAAAGACGAACTCGATCCCCCTTATGAGATTCTCGAGCCGGCCGAATGGCGCGGGCCGGTCGTGTTCAACTCCCCTCACAGCGGAAACGTGTATCCGCGGGCGTTCCTCACGGCTTCGCGGCTCGAGATGGCGGCGTTGCGTCGCTCCGAGGATAGCTTCGTCGACGAGCTCTGCCTGGGCGTGGTGCGGCGGGGCTATCCGCTGATGCGCGCTCACTTTCCGCGCTGCTACGTGGACGTCAACCGCGAGCCCTACGAGCTCGATCCGCGCATGTTCGAGGGCCGCCTGCCGTCTTTCGCCAATACCCGCTCCATGCGGGTGGCGGGCGGGCTTGGCACCGTGGCGCGCGTCGTCGGTGACGCGCAGGAAATCTACGGCCAGCGCATCCCGGTCGACGACGCGATCCGGCGAATCGAGGGGCTGTACAAACCTTATCACCGCGGGCTGCGGCGCCTATTCACACGCGTCCACCGGGATTTCGGCGCCGCGGTTCTGATCGATTGTCACTCCATGCCCTCGAGCGCCGGCTCCAAGGACGAGCGTCCGCGCGCCGATGTGGTGCTGGGCGACCGCTACAGCACAAGCTGCGTCGCAGCGGTCGCGGAGACCATCGAATCGACGCTTCGTGCCCAAGGCTACTCGGTGAGCCGCAACAAGCCTTACGCGGGCGGCTTCATCACCGAGCATTACGGCAACCCGGCCGCCGGCCTGCATGCGATCCAGCTCGAGCTCAACCGTGCGCTTTACATGGACGAGCGGCGTTTCGAGCGCTCGGCATCGTTCGCTCGCGTGGCCGCCGACCTCGAGGCGCTCGCCGACCGCTTGGCCGGCATCCCGATCCAGGAGCTGCGTCCCTACCGCGCGGCGGCCGAGTAAGCGGCTGCCCATCGCCTCAGAAAAAAGGGCCGCTTGCGATTGCAAGCGGCCCAAGTCTAGGGAGGAAACGCCCAAGGAGGGCGGCGGTAACGCGAGGCGCTACCGCACCGCAACAACATACACCGCAACGCACAAAGTGCAAGAGGAAAAGTAAGGGATGTTGACCCTTCTTTGGGCATGGGAGGTGCTCATTCTATGCAGGCAGCCCGTGGGAAGCGGGCTTTCCGGGCGCCCTCCATCGGGTCGCGTGAACCAAAATAAACCAAGCATGCCAATAGGATAAATATTGCCTGCAGGCCGAACACCAGGCGGTAGGCGGCAAGATCGTAGGCCCCGTCCGGCGCTGTGGGAAACAGGCCGATGACGAAGCCGCTGACGGCCTGGGCGAGGAACGTGCCACCCATCGAGGCCATGTTGAGGATCGTGAGACCCCGGCCAACCTGGTGCGGTGGGAACAGCGCCTTGCCGTGCGCGATCAGCACCGGGCCGTAGGCGCTCAGGAGTCCAAAGGCCGCGAACCATGCGACCAGCATGAGCGGGCTCAGCGTGCCGACGAAGGCGAGGTAGCCGAGCGCCGCGGCCGTAGCGCCCGCGCCGATGAGGACGGGACGTTTGTGACTGCCCGCCACCCGATCCATCGGCCCCCACAGCATGGACCCGACGATGTGGGTCACCACCGGCACGAGAAGGAAAACGCCGCGTTCCTCGAGGCCGTAGCCGTAGATGTGCGCCAGGTAGGGCCCGCCCCAGAGGCCCACGATCAGCCCGAAGGTCGAATAGACCACGAGGTTGATCACGAACAGATGCCCCATCGACGGCGTCCGCATCACCGCGAGAATGCCGGCCAGGCTTTCCCGCAACGTCTCGCGCCGGGCGCGCGTGGGTGCCTCGTCCTTGACCACGACCGCAATCAAGAGCCCCACCACGAGCGTGAAGGCCCCGACGGCGAGGAAACTGCCGCGCCAACCGATCGTCGCGGTCGAGAAGGCGAGCGGTGCAGTCGCGATGAGGGTGCCGATCGTTCCGATGCCGACCTGCAGCCCGGTCAATGTGGCAAAGCGATCGGGTGGAAACCGCTGGGCATAGACGGCGAGCGACGCCACCAGCGAGCCCGCCGTTCCAAGCCCGAGCAGGGCGCGACCGAGGATCAGGACGTCGGGGCTTGCGGCTGCAGCGAATACCACGGCGCCGAGCACCGTGATCGCGGCGCCCACCACCAGACACAGACGGGGGCCGAAGCGATCGAGCGCCATGCCCAGGGGAATTTGGATGGCGGCAAAGGTGAAAAAGAACGTGCTCGACAAAATCCCGATCTCGGCCGGCGAGAGCCCGAGGTCGTCCGCCAGGTTGGGGGCGATGACGCCAATCGAATTGCGCAGGAACTGGCTGACGATGTAGATCGAGATGAGCGTCGCGACGAGCGCGATCGCGGCGCCCGAGGTCGCCGTCGGCGAAGCGGTCTGGATGCTCATGAACCCGGCCTTTGACCGGCCGAGCATGGGCCGGCGCTGCTTCGTCGCATGGCGCCGACGGGCCGGCAAGCCGACCCGACGGTTGCCGGACATGCAGGGGTTCGATAGGTCGAAGGGGAAGCGCCAGTGAGGGGCGCGCGACATGACGGCGATCGACTTTGCGGCCTTCGTGAACGAGCTGGCAACGGTCTCGGGCGAGACCATCCTGCCGTTCTTCCGCACTGCGCTCAGCGTCGAGGACAAGGGCCGGGGGGGCAGCTTCGACCCCGTGACCGCTGCCGATCACGCCGCCGAAACCGCGATGCGCACGCTCATCCGACGTACCTTTCCCGACCATGGCATCATCGGCGAGGAATACGGCCGTGAACGCGCCGATGCCGAATATGTCTGGGTGCTCGATCCGATCGACGGCACGAAATCCTTCATCTCCGGCATGCCGGCCTGGGGCACGCTGATCGCCCTGCTGCGATCGGGTGAACCGGTCTACGGCATAATGAACCAGCCCTTCATCCGCGAGCGCTTCAGCGGCGACGGGGGGAAGGCGTCCTATCGCGGTCCGGCTGGCGTGCGCGATCTACGGGTGCGCGCCTGCGCCGAGCTCGCCAAGGCCGTCCTGTTCACGACCAGCCCCCTCTTGATGAATGCGAGCGATCGCGAGTGCTTCAGCCGGGTCGAGAAGGCGGTGCGGCTCTCGCGCTATGGGGGTGACTGCTACGCCTATTGCATGCTGGCGGCGGGCCATGTCGATCTCGTCATCGAAACCGAGCTCAAACTCTACGACGTGCTTCCGCTGGTGCCGATCATCGTCGGGGCCGGAGGTGTCGTTACCACCTGGGACGGCGGTGCACCCCATGCTGGCGGGCGCATCATCGCCGCCGGCGACAAGCGCGTGCATGCCGCGGCGATTGAGGTGCTCAAGGGCTGAGGTGGCGGACTGCAAGCCGTCGTCCTGGAAAGGCGGCTCGCTGCGAACACGTCTCACCGACGGTCGCGAGCTTCAGAAGTGGCGAGCTCATGAACGTGAACAACATCAACCTCCATGGTCGCAATGCCGTCGTAACCGGCGGGGCCCGTGGAATCGGACTTGCGACCGCCCAGCGAATTCTTGAATCCGGCGGCCGCGTTTGCTTGTGGGACCGGGATGAAGCAGCGCTCGCAAGCGCGGCTACGGCGTTGAATGCTCACGACCGGGTCGAAGTCGTGGTGATGGACGTATCCGACAACGATTCGGTCCGATCAGCCGCTGCGGCTACTCAAAACAGCATGGGTACGGTCGATATCCTGGTCAACAATGCCGGGATTACCGGACCGAACAAGACGACATGGGAATACGAGCCGGCCGAATGGCGCAAGGTGATCGACGTCGATCTGACCGGAGCCTATCTCTGCGCGCGCGCCCTTCTGCCCAATATGATCGCGAACAGATACGGCCGCATCGTCAATATCGCGTCGGTGGCCGGCAAGGAGGGGAACCCAAACGCCGCTGCCTATAGTGCCGGCAAGGCCGGCCTCATTGCGCTCACCAAGTCCATGGGCAAGGAACTTGCCGGTTTGGGTGTCATCGTGAATTGCGTGGCGCCCGCGGCCGCAAGAACAGACATCTTCAAGCAAATGACCGAGCAGCACATCGAGTACATGCTCTCGAAAATCCCGATGGGCCGTTTTGTCGAACCAAACGAGATCGCTGCCATGGTGGTCTGGCTTTGCTCCGACGAATGCAGCTTCAGCACGGGAGCCGTGTTCGATATCTCCGGCGGTCGCGCGACGTATTAGAGGATGATCCGGAAAAGTGGGCACCGGTTTTCCGAAAAGGTCATGCTCAAACAAAAAGCTAGAGCGTGATTGCGACTCAACCTAAAGCAATCACGCTCTAGCCCTCGGTCGACTGGCTTCACCCGAACAATGGCGTTCCCGGAATGAAGGCGTCGAACGCGGCCAAGGCCTGCGTGCGAAACCGATCCTGCTCCATCAGCAGCTCGTGGCGCGCACCCGGCACGATGACATGGGAGCCGGCGCGCAGCCGCACCGCGAACTCGTCGATGGCAGGCGTCGATACGACCCCGTCCTGTCCCGCAGCGATGATCAGGATCGGCTGCCGAATCTTTCCGGCATAGCCGGATGCGGACAGCTCGCCCATCACCCGAAAGGCCGCATCCGTCCACGCCACGGTCGGCCAACCGACCGCCAGCGCCGGCTCCGCCTCGAGCACGGCCACGTTGCGGGCATAGCGGACGGGATCGGAGGTGAGCAGGTTGCCGACGAACGGGCGCTGCATCAGCACCGAGGCATCGCCGCCGGGAACATAGGACGCGCCGAGGCCCATCAGACGCAGCGCCCTGACCAGCATCCGGCTGCCGGCCGACCGCCGCATGCCCGGCAGCGCGATCATCGGCGCCAGCAGCACCATGCGATCGAACCAGCGAAGCCCGCCATGCGCCGCCTGCAGCAGAATCGTCGCACCCATGGACTGGGCGAGCGCAAAATGCGGCGGCGGGCAGTCCGGGAGCACGACCTCGTTGATGAAGGTTTCGAGGTCGATCTGATATTGGGAGAAACTGCGCACATAGCCTTTGCGCGGATTGCGCAACGCCCGCTCCGACATCCCCTGCCCGCGCCAATCGAGCGTCGCGACGGCAAAGCCCCGGGCACGCAGGTCGCGCACGGTCTCGAAGTACTTCTCGATGAATTCGGAGCGGCCCTGGAACAGGCAGACCGTGCCCTTGCGCCCCGGCGGCGGCGCCCAGCGGGCAAAGCGCAGCGCGACCCCGTCGGGGGTCTTCAGGGTCCCCGCGACGACGTTGCCGGGCACCGGGTTGGCGGGAATGGAAACGAGGGTCATGACCTGCGGGAAGCTTGGCGGATGCCTTATAGCAGGGCGCGCGCGTCGCTCAATCAGACCGTCGGCCGGAACGGGCCCGCGGCCGGGCCGCTTCGCCGAGACAGGGAAAACCGCGCACCGGATCGCAGCCGGTCAGCGCCCCCTTGCGGGCGCCGAAGGGGGTTCCCACATCGCTGTCGTGCAGGCTCCTCGGAGCTGCACAAGCAACCGGGTCCGGCCCCTAACGGGCGGGCCATCCGCATTTCGCTCAACAACGAGGATATGCCATGCGAACTTTCGATCTTGCTCCCCTCTATCGTTCGACCGTCGGCTTCGACCGGCTGTTCTCCATGCTCGACGGCTTCGAAGCCGCTCCGGGCTATCCGCCCTACAACATCGAGCGCACCGGCGAGAATGCCTATCGCATCTCGGTGGCTGTGGCCGGCTTCGGCGAGAACGAGCTTTCGATCGAGGCGAAGGAGAACACGCTGACGATCAAGGGCGAGAAGCACGCCAAGGACGAGAAGGACAGCGGTGAGGTGCTCTATCAGGGCATCGCGGCGCGCGCGTTCGAGCGTGTCTTCCAGCTCGCCGACTACGTCCAGGTCAGGGGCGCGACCCTCGAGAATGGGCTCCTGCACGTCGATCTCGTGCGCGAGATTCCCGAGGCGAAGAAGCCGCGCCAGATCCACATCGGCACCGGTCAGGCCAAGGTGGTCGAGGCCAAAGCTGCGTAACGAGGCTGCGTCAGCCGCAGTTTGATCGTAGCGAGCGCCCCGGTTTCCGGGGCGCTTTCATTTTTTGGGAGCACGCTTCATCCCGTCCGCGGGCCAACGTCACTCGTCAAACTGGGCGTCTGGCGGTTGCGGTACGGCCCCCTTTGCACTGCTGTCGCTCGCACCGCCGGTCGCAGCGCCGCTTGTTGCGGGCGGGACGGTGGCGGCAACCTTGGGCCGGGGTCGCGGCAGCGGCGGCACTGTCTCCGCGGCCGGATCGTTCGCCGCGTTCGCAGCAGGAGCTGAGCCGGTTGGTGGCCCGCCGGGACCAACGGGCGGGCGGGCCTCGAGACCGTCGGGGCCGTAGCCCTCGGGAACGACGGCGACCCGGCCGGGCGGTCGTCCCGGCGCTGGCACCAGCGCGTAGCGCGGCAGCGTGATCGGGATCACCTTGGTGATGCGTCCCATGCGGGCATTGATGATGACGCGGACCTCCTCACCGTCAGGATCGATCGCGCGCACCACGTAGGCGGGTCCGTGACGCATCGGAGGCCCGAGCGGGCGGAGCCCGGTCGAGCGCACGATGGCGTTGACTTCCTGGGGCGGCAGCCCCGCTTCGTAACCCGGGGGAACGGGGCCGGGATAAGGAGGCGGGCCAGGTTGCGCCAGTCCTGGTGCCGGCGCCGCGAGGGCGAAAGCGAGGACGCCAGTGCAGAGTCCGATCTTTTGTTTCAAGACACGACTCTCCGATGTTCTGTTTTTCCCTGCGTTCGATCGCACCTAGCTGGTCGCAAGCGCGAAACGCAGCGCAGTCGAGCATGCGTGGACTTGCGTGAGCTCGTCTGCGGGTGTGCTCAACGATAGCCGCGAATAGCGGCGTAGCTTGGGCGCCGGCGTGTCATCAAGAAGCACGCACGGTTGCCACAAAGCGATCGACGTCGTCGGCGGTGGTGGCGAAGGAGGTGACGAGGCGCACGAGCGTCGCATCGCGCGGCAATGAAATACCGTTTGCCAGCGCATCCGTGTTCCACGGGTAGTAACTGGCTCCGGCCGCCTTGAGCCGCTCGTCGATCCGTGCCGGCAGCGGCACGAATACCTCGTTGGCCTCCACCGGCCACACCGGAGCAAGGCCTGCGGCCGCAAGTCCTGCCGCCAGCCTGTCGGCCATGCTGTTGGCGTGGCGCGCATGCTCGAGCCACAGGTTGTCGGCCAGATAAGCCTCGATCTGGGCGGCGACGAAGCGATGCTTTGAAATGAGATGGCCGCCGCGCTTGCGCCGCTCCGGCATGTTGGCGCCGCGGGCCGGGTCGAAGAACACCACGGCCTCGGCGGCAAGCGCGCCGCCCTTGGTGGCGCCGAAGGACAGCACGTCGACTCCCGCCTTCCAGGTCGCATCCGCGAGCGAGGCATTCATGCGCGCCACCGCATTGGCGAGCCTGGCGCCGTCGACGTGCACGGCAAGCCCGCGCGCATGGGCGATCTCGGCGAGCTCGCGGATCTCGTGCGGCCGATAGATGGTGCCGGCTTCGGTCGACTGGGAGAGCGACAGCACCGCCGGGGTCACGTGGTGCGGGCCGCCCCACTGCCCGGCGTCGAGCGCATGCCGCAACGTGTCGGGGGAGATCTTCCCGGCCGCCCCAGCGAGGCCGACGAGCTTGATGCCGCCGCCGTAGAATTCGGGCGCACCGCATTCGTCGGTGGCGATATGCGCCTCGGCGTGGCAGATCACGGCACCCCACGGCGGCGCAATATGCGCGAGCGCGAGCGCATTGGCCGCGGTCCCGGTCGCCACCAAGAACACCGCGACGTCGCGTTCGAAGATGTCGGCGAATGTGCGCTCGAGCTGCTCGGTCCAGGGATCCCGCCCGTAGGAGAGCACCTTGCCGTCGTTGGCCCGTGCGATGGCGGCGAGGATCTCCGGCGCGACCCCCGCCGCATTGTCGCTGGCGAAAAACATGCTGCCCTTTCGTAGCTGCGGCCCCCGCTCGAGCCATCCTACAGTCCCGGCGCAAATCCCGTCACCCGCCCTGCCGATAGAGGGCGCGGATCAGCGCATCGATGGAGACGGCGCCGGGACCGACCGTCATCAGGACCAGCAGGATCGAGACCCAGTAGACGTGCTCCGGCCACCACATCGCCGGTATGACGTAGACCTGCAGCAGCATCGTCATCGCCAGCAGTCCCAGGGCGGCCAGGCGCGTCGCAAAGCCGAGGACGAGGCAGATCGGCAGCACGAATGCGGCATAGGCGAAGAGATAGGCCGCAACCGTCGGCGGGATGGGCAGATTGGCGTATTGGGTTTCGAACAGCTGGAACGTCGTCGCCTTGATCCCGGCCGGCAGGATCACGGAGAATTCGAGGTCGCGGATGCCCAAGCGGATTGGGAGGCGCGGTCCCTCGATCCAGGCCTGGCCGGACAGGAAAAAGAGGCGCGCCATGACGACGCGCAGCCCGAGCGCCACCAGCGCGTAAGGGATCACCGCACAGACCGTGACGAGCCTGGCGAGGATCGAGGCGGCGATGGAACGCGACTTCACAGGCGGGCGCTCGGCCGTGTCAGCCATCGAATCCTCCCGGTCAGCAGCAGGCCTTTCGCGTGACGGCATCAGTCAGGGGAAGACAGGTTCAAATAAGGGGGCTCCTCTGCCCGCCACGGCCCCATACCTGTGCCGATGGGTTTTTAGGCAAGCGCTGAGGAAACTTCGACCGCGAATGGCGAATTTCCCAATAGGCGAACCCTTGTGTTCGTGAGTAGAATTTGGCAAGGTAAAGTAGGACAGTATTGCTGTCCCAGTTGGCGGGCCGCCCGGTGTCCTCGGTTGCTGTGTCATCCGTCGCACATTGGACGGTGATAAGCGGGGCTATCGCATCGCAGACCGCCTGACGCGAGCGGCCACGCGCTTGAGCCGAGAGGCGGTGGCGAGAAGGCCGCCAATGGACCAGCGGTGCCCTTGAAGCCGTGACGCCGATCGGCGCTGCGGAAGTGGAAAGGTGCGCCGGGAGACAGGGCTTCGTCGGCATTGGCGCCGGGGTGAGACGCGAGGAAGAGGATGGGCGTGGCACGCAACGGCCCGAACGGGAAGGGACGCGCGGCGGCGCAAGCCGCGCGCCGCGCCATCCGTTTTGCCGACAGCGCGGATCCCGGTTTGCCGGCGCCGTCTGGGCTCTACGATCCCGCGCTCGACAAGGATTCCTGCGGCGTCGGCTTCATTGCCGACATCAAGGGCAGGAGCTCGCACGGGCTGATCGCGGACGCGCTCGCCATCCTCTGCAACCTCGAGCACCGCGGGGCGGTCGGCGCTGATCCGCGCGCCGGCGACGGCGCCGGCATCCTGGTGCAGATCCCGCACAAGTTCTTCGCCAAGAAGGCGGAGCGGCTCGGATTCAGCCTTCCGAAGCCCGGTCAATACGCCGTCGGCGCGCTGTTCATGCCGCGCGATCCGGACTGGCGACAGGTGATCCGCGACATCTACGCCCAGAAGATCAAGCGCGAGGGCATGACGCTCCTGGGCTGGCGCGAGGTGCCGACCGACAACTCGACGCTCGGCGAATCCGTGAAGCCGACCGAGCCCGTGCACCTGCAGGTGTTCATCGGCCGCGGCAGCAAGATCAAAAGCGAGGACGAGTTCGAGCGCCGGCTCTATATCCTGCGCAAGTCGATCTCCAATGCGATCTATACCCGCAAGGAGCGCAGGCTGTCCGGCTATTACCCGGTCTCCATCTCCTGCCGCACGATCGTTTACAAAGGCATGTTCCTGGCCGATCAGCTCGGCACCTATTACCCCGATCTCAGCGACGAGGATTTCGAGAGCGCGCTCGCGCTCGTGCATCAGCGCTTCTCCACGAATACGTTTCCCGCGTGGTCGCTCGCGCATCCCTATCGGATGATCGCCCACAACGGCGAGATCAACACGCTGCGCGGCAACGTCAACTGGATGGCGGCGCGGCAGGCGTCGGTGGCCTCCGACCTGCTCGGCGACGACATCAACAAGCTGTGGCCGATCTCCTACGAGGGCCAGTCCGACACCGCGTGCTTCGACAACGCGCTCGAGTTCCTCGTGCAGGGCGGCTACCCGCTCGCGCACGCGATGATGATGATGATCCCCGAGGCCTGGGCGGGCAATCCGCTCATGGACGAGGAGCGGCGCGCCTTCTACGAGTACAACGCCGCGCTGATGGAGCCGTGGGACGGTCCGGCGGCGATCGCCTTCACCAACGGCCGCCAGATCGGCGCCACGCTCGACCGCAACGGCCTGCGGCCGGCGCGCTACTTCGTCACCCGCGACGGCCGCATCATCATGGCCTCCGAAATGGGCGTCCTGCCCATCCCGGAGAAGGACATCGTGACCAAGTGGCGGCTGCAGCCGGGCAAGATGCTCCTCGTCGACCTGGATGAGGGCCGCCTCATTCCCGACGAGGAGCTCAAGGCCACGCTCGCCAAGAGCCACCCCTACAAGGAGTGGCTCGAGCGCACGCAGATCGTGCTGGAGGACCTGCCCGCCGCGGCCGGCAAGGCGGCGTTGTCCAATCTCGCTTTGCTCGACCGGCAGCAGGCCTTCGGCTACACCCAGGAAGACTTGCGCATCCTGATGTCGCCGATGGCGAGCCAGGGCGAGGAAGCGGTCGGCTCCATGGGCAACGACACGCCGATCTCGGCGCTGTCCGACAAGCCCAAGCTCCTGTTCACCTATTTCAAGCAGAACTTCGCGCAGGTGACCAACCCGCCGATCGATCCGATTCGCGAGGAGCTGGTCATGAGCCTCGTCTCGATCATCGGGCCGCGGCCGAACCTGTTCGATCTCGAGGGCTCGTCCCACCTCAAGCGGCTGGAGGTGCGCCAACCGATCCTCACCGACGCCGACCTTGAAAAGATCCGCGCCATTTCCGAGGTCGGCGACGGCCATTTCAAGTCGCGCACCCTCGACACCACCTGGCCGGCCGAGCATGGCCCGGCCGGCCTGAAGGAGGCGCTCGACACGCTGTGCGTGCGCGCCGAGGCCGCCGTGCGCGAAGGCATCAACATCATCATCCTGTCGGACCGCCGCGCGGGGGCGGACAACATTCCGATGCCGTCGCTGCTCGCCTGCGCGGCGGTGCATCATCATCTCATCCGCCAGGGTCTGCGCACCTCGGTCGGGCTCGTCGTGGAGTCGGGGGAACCGCGCGAGGTGCACCACTTCTGCTGCCTCGCCGGCTACGGCGCGGAGGCGATCAATCCCTATCTCGCCTTCGAGACGCTCGCCGCGATGAAGGACGACCTCGCGCAGAAGCTCGACGAGAGCGAGATCGTCAAACGCTACATCAAGTCGATCGACAAGGGCATTCTCAAGGTGATGTCCAAGATGGGCATCTCCACCTACCAGTCCTATTGCGGCGCGCAGATTTTCGACGCGGTCGGCCTCAAGTCGGACTTCGTCGCCGAATATTTCACCGGCACCGCGACCCGCATCGAAGGCGTGTCGCTCGCCGAGATCGCCGAGGAGACGGTCCGGCGGCACCGCGATGCCTTCGGCGACGCTCCGATCTACCGCGAAGCCCTCGACGTCGGCGGCGAATATCAGTTCCGCGTGCGCGGCGAGGACCATGTCTGGAACGCGGCGACCGTATCTGCGCTCCAGCACGCGGTGCGCGGCAACCTGCCCGACCAGTACCGGGACTATGCCAAGGTCAGCAACGAGCAGTCCGAGCGGCTCCTCACCATTCGCGGCCTGTTCAGGCTCAAATCGGCGGACGAGGACGCCCGCAAACCGGTGCCGATCGATGAGGTCGAGCCGGCGCAGGACATCGTGCGCCGCTTTGCCACCGGCGCCATGTCGTTCGGCTCGATCTCGCGCGAGGCGCATACCACGCTCGCGATCGCCATGAACCGCATCGGCGGCAAGTCGAACACCGGGGAAGGCGGCGAGGAGGCCGACCGCTTCAAGCCGCTGCCGAACGGCGACTCGATGCGGTCCGCCATCAAGCAGGTCGCCTCCGGCCGCTTCGGCGTGACGACGGAATATCTCGTCAACTCCGACATGATGCAGATCAAGATGGCGCAGGGAGCCAAGCCCGGCGAGGGCGGCCAGCTTCCCGGGCACAAGGTCGACAAGACCATCGCCAAGGTGCGCCACTCGACGCCCGGCGTCGGCCTGATCTCGCCGCCGCCCCACCACGACATCTACTCGATCGAGGACCTGGCGCAGCTCATCTTCGACCTCAAGAACGTCAATCCCACAGGCCTGGTGTCGGTGAAGCTCGTTTCCGAGGTCGGCGTCGGGACGGTCGCGGCCGGGGTGTCCAAGGCGCGCGCCGATCACGTCACCATCGCCGGCTTCGAAGGCGGCACCGGCGCCTCGCCGCTGACCTCCATCAAGCACGCCGGCTCGCCCTGGGAGATCGGCCTCGCCGAGACCCACCAGACGCTGGTCGCCAACCGGCTGCGCGGGCGGATCGCGGTCCAGGTCGACGGCGGCATCCGCACCGGGCGCGACGTCGTCGTCGGCGCGCTCCTCGGCGCCGACGAGTTCGGCTTCTCGACCGCGCCGCTGATCGCGGCCGGCTGCATCATGATGCGCAAGTGCCACCTCAACACCTGCCCGGTCGGGGTGGCGACGCAGGACCCGGTGCTGCGCAAGCGCTTCGTCGGCCAGCCCGAGCACGTCATCAACTTCTTCTTCTTCGTCGCCGAGGAGGTGCGTGAGCTGATGGCGGCGATGGGCTTCCGCACCTTCGCCGAGATGATCGGCCAGATGCAGATGCTCGACAAACGCCAGGTGATCGAGCACTGGAAAGCCAAGGGCCTCGATTTCTCCAGGCTGTTCCACAAGCCGCAGGCGCCCAGGAACGTGCACATCCACAATTGCGAGGCGCAGGACCACAAGATCCACGATATTCTGGACCGCAGGCTGATCGCCGGCGCGCAGGCCGCGCTCGATCGCGGCGCGCCGGTGCGCATCGTGACCACCATCAAGAACACCGATCGCACCGCGGGCGCGATGCTCTCCGGCGAGATTGCCAAACGCTATGGCCATGAAGGGCTGCCCGACGGCGCCATCCACGTGAAGCTCACCGGCACTGCCGGGCAGAGCTTCGGTGCCTGGCTGACGCGCGGCGTGACCTTCGAGCTCGAAGGCGATGCCAACGACTATGTCGGCAAGGGGCTGTCGGGCGGGCGGATCATCGTGCGTCCGGCCGCCGACGCGGGCATCGTGCCGGAGGAATCGATCATCGTGGGCAATACGGTGCTCTACGGCGCGATCGAGGGCGAGTGCTATTTCCGCGGCGTCGCCGGCGAGCGCTTCGCCGTGCGCAATTCGGGAGCCATCGCCGTGATCGAGGGCGCCGGCGATCATTGCTGCGAGTACATGACCGGCGGCATCGTGGTCGTGCTCGGCCGCACCGGCCGCAACTTCGCGGCCGGCATGTCCGGCGGCATCGCCTATGTCCTCGACGAGGACGGCACGTTCAAGACCCGCTGCAACATGGCCATGGTCGATCTCGAGCCGATGCCGGGCGAAGAGGAGGTCAGCGCGCGCGTCTACCACCACGTCCACGATCTCGCGTCGCACGGCCGGGTCGAGGTGCTGGAGGACATGACGCGCTACGACGCCGAGCGCCTGCACCTCCTGATCTCGCGGCACGCCAGATTGACCGGCTCGGCGCGCGCGGCGGAAATCCTCGCCGACTGGTCGAGATATTGCCCGATGTTCCGCAAAGTGATGCCGCTTGAATACCGCCGCGCGCTGGCCGAAATGGAAAAGGCGCGGACCATGCAGGCGGCCGAATAGCGTATGGGCAAGATCACGGGCTTTCTCGAGTTCGAGCGCAGCGACCGCGACTATGAACCGGTCGAGGAGCGCATCAAGCATTGGCGCGAATTCGTCCTGCCGCTGCCCGAAGAGGCGAACAAGAAGCAGGCGGCGCGCTGCATGGATTGCGGCATTCCGTACTGCCACACCGGCTGTCCGGTGAACAACCAGATCCCGGATTGGAACGACCTGGTCTATCGCGGCAACTGGCAGGAGGCCGCGCGCAATCTCCACACCACGAACAACTTCCCGGAAGTCACCGGGCGCGTCTGTCCGGCGCCCTGCGAAGCCTCCTGCACGCTCAACCTCAACGACGACCCGGTGACGATCAAGACCATCGAATGCGCGATCGCCGACCGCGCCTACGAGCAGGGCTGGATCAGGCCGGAGCCGCCGTCGGTCAAGACCGGAAGGAAGGTCGCGATCGTCGGCTCGGGACCGGCGGGGATGGCCTGCGCCCAGCAGCTCGCCCGCGTCGGGCACGACGTGCACGTGCTCGAGAAATTCGCCAAGGCCGGCGGGCTTCTGCGCTACGGCATTCCCGACTTCAAGATGGAGAAGCATTCCATCGATTGGCGCATCGCGCAGATGGAGGCCGAAGGCGTGACCTTCCACTACAACGCCCATGTCGGCGTGAACCTGCCGGCCGAGACGCTGCTCGCGGACTATGACGCCGTGGTGCTCGCGGGCGGGGCCGAGAAGGGGCGCGACCTGCCGATTCCCGGCCGCGAGCTCAAGGGCATCCATTTCGCCATGGACTTCCTGCCGCAGCAGAACCGCCGCGTGAGCGGCGAGCCGTCGGACGGCAGCGAGCCGATCCTCGCGGGCGGCAAGCACGTCGTCGTCATCGGCGGCGGCGACACCGGGTCCGACTGCATCGGCACGTCGATCCGCCAGGGCGCGCTCTCGGTCACCAATTTCGAGATCATGCCGCAGCCGCCGTTGAGCGAGAACAAGCTCATGACCTGGCCCGACTGGCCGCTGAAGCTGCGCACCTCATCGAGCCACGAGGAAGGCGTCGCGCGCGACTTCGCCGTGGTGACCACGAAATTTTCGGGCCAGGACGGGCAGGTGAAGAAGCTGCACTGCGCGCGCGTCGACGCCAAGATCAAGCCCCTCCCCGGCACCGAGTTCGACATCGATGCCGATCTGGTCCTGCTCGCCATGGGTTTCGTGCATCCCGTGCATGACGGCATGATCGCGTCGCTTCGGCTCGAGCTCGACCAGCGCGGCAACGTCAAGGCCGACACGCTCGCCTACCAGAGCTCCAATCCGAAGGTGTTCGCCGCCGGCGACATGCGGCGCGGCCAGTCGCTCGTGGTATGGGCGATCCGCGAAGGCCGCCAGGCGGCGCATGCGGTCGACAAGTTCCTGATGGGATCGACGACGCTGCCGCGCTGAGCGCAAGCGGCAAACTCGGTCGCAGCAGCCGTGCGTTCAGCCAACGCGATTCGCGTTAGCGGAAGAAGCCGAAGAAGGAGGGCTGCTGGCGCTGCTGCGCCCAGGGATTGGGGCGTGGCCGCGGGCGGCGCTGGGCGGCGGGCTTCTGCTCCGGATTGGCCGCGGCGGCCTGGGGGTCCGCGGCCGACGTGCGCGCTCCCGCTGCCGGCTTGTCCGAAGGATCCGGCCCCAGCAGGGCCTCGGGCTCGGCGTTGACCCTGCTGCCGCGCGGCCAGCTGAAATCGTCGGCGCGACCGACCGGACCCGAGATCGGCTCGCCCTTGCTGAGCACGCGGGTGGCGGTGGCGTCGGTGCCCGGCGCGGGCGCGGGCGCCGCGCGTGCCGCCGCCGATGAGCTCTTCCGGCGCCACCCGCGCGGCGGCCGTCAGCGGCACCACCGGGCCGGCGGCCGGACGCTGCGCGGCACCGGCCGGCTTGGCGGCCTGCGGGCCGGGATCGACCGGCATCGGCAGCGCCACCGGCATGCCGCGGTTGGCGATGTTGCGGTCGATCTCGCGCTCGACGTAGTGGGCGAGCTTGCGGGCGCCGAACTTGGTGAAATAGACGCCGTCGCCGGTGCGCAGGCGGCGAGTCTGGCCTTCGAAGTCCGGCCCCTGCGGCGCGTACCGGCCCGCCTCGTCGACGAAGCCGTCCCAGATGTCGACATAGACGATGCCCGCCTTCTCCGCGCGGGCGCGGTAGAGCTCGTTGAGATAGGAGGAATCGCTGCTCGATTTGCTGTTGCGCTGCGAGGGCAGGCCGACCCAGATCACCGGGACGCCCGCGCTCTTGAGCGCCGCGATGGTCGCATCGATGCGCTTGATGTAAGCGAGCTCCCACTTCTCGGTATGGAAATCCCACGGGCCGTACGCGGCCTGGCGGGCCTGCTCCGGCGTCAGGTTGGAGGGTTGCTCCGGCGGCGCCGCCGCCGGCTCGGCCGGCTGCTGCTCGGGATCGGGCGCCGGCACCGGAACGGGCGGCGCCGCGGCCGGGTTCGCCGCCGGCGCGGCCTGGGCCGCCGGCGCATTCGCCTTCGGCGGCGCGGCGGGCTTGACCACGGGCGGGGCCTTTTCGCGGATCGCCTGACGATCGTTGTTTCCGATCATCATGACGATGAATTTCGGCTTCTCGGCCGCGATGATCTCGCGGATGACCTGCGGCCACTCGGTCGTATCGCGGCGCTGGTCGTAGCGGATGAGCCCGGAATCGGTGCGGTGCTTGCGCACGACGCCGATCTCGGGCTTCTCGGAAAAGGCGTCTTCGAGACCGTAGGCGAGCCAGTCCGCGTTGGCATCGCCCACCACCACGATCGGAGTCGTGGCCTCGGGCTTCTTCTGCGAGGGTCCGGGCGCGCGCGAATAATCGGGCGGGGCTTCCCGCTGCTGCTCGCGGGGGCCGGGCGAAAACCAATTCCCCCAGTCGTTCTGCCGATTTTGATCGCGATACTGATCGCGATACTGATCGCGGTAGGGATCGCGGTATTGCTGCCGCTGCTGGCGCCCGCCGCCCCAGTCCCAGAATTGCGCCTGCGCCGGCACCAACAGCGCAAGGCTGATGCCCACCGCCGCGGCGGCCACCAGTCTCCGAGATCGGGTCGATGCGCCCATGATAACTGCTCCCGAGCCGGCCCCCTTCCCTCGCGGGCGGCGGCCAGCCCTAACTCCCTAAGCATACGACAAAAATGTCAACTTGAAGATAGGTCTCAAGGCCAAAATGTCACCTCTCGAGTTCCCGTCAGCACCTCCTTACCGGCCGCGCAGCCGCTCGAGCACCGCCGCCGAGGCGAACCCGTCGGGCACGTGGCCGACCGACGACTGGAACTGGCGCAGCGCGCTGCGGGTCCTGCCCCCGAGCCGGCCGTCGGGCTCGCCCACGTCGAAGCCGCGCTGGGCCAGAAGCTGCTGCAGCTCGTAGCGTTCCGCGCGGGTGAGGACGCGCTCGTGCCGCGGCCAGGCCTGCACGAAGGCCGGGGCGCCGCGCAGCCGGTCGGCGAGATAGCCGATCGCGAGCGCATAGGCCTCGGCCGGGTTGTATTTCATGATCACGCGGAAATTCTGCAGCATCAGAAAGCCCGGCCCCTGCGCCCCCGCGGGCACCAGGAGATAGGCGCGATCCTCGCCGCGCGGGAAGGGCTTGCCGCCGGCGCGGCGGATGCCGGCGCGCTCCCATTCCTGCACCGTCATCACGCGCGAGCGATCGGCGAGCAGGAAGTTGAAGCCCTGCGGCACCACCACCTCGTAGCCCCAGGTCTGGCCCGCGACCCAGCCGTCCTTCTTGAGATTGTTGGCGGTCGAGGCGATGAGGTCGGGCACGGAGTCGACCACGTCGCGGCGGCCGTCGCCGTCGAAATCGACGGCGTAGCGCTTGAACGAGGTCGGCATGAACTGCGTCGGGCCGAAGGCGCCCGCCCACGAGCCCTTGAGATGGTCCTCGCGCACATCTCCCCGAGCCAGGATTTCCAGGGCGGACAGGAACTCGTCGCGGAAATAATCCTGGCGGCGGCCGATGCAGGCGAGCGTTGCGGTCGAGCGGATCACGCTGCGCTCGCCGATCATCGTGCCGTAGTTCGAACTCGACGCCCCAGATCGCGGCGATGAAGTGACGATCGACGCCGTAGGCCTTCTCGACCTTATCGAAGATCGCCTTATGCTGCGCGAGGATCGCGCGGCCGTTCGCGATGCGGTCGTCGTTGACCAGGATGTCGAGATAGTCCCAGAACGATTTTGTGAACTCGGGCTGGGAGTCGAGCAGATCCATGATCCGCAGGTCGGGCGTGAGGTTTCCGACCTGGGCGTCGAACACCGCGCGCGAGACGCCGCGGCGCTCGGCCTGCGGCCACAGCCCCGCGAGGCAGCTGCGGAAATTGGCGGCGGCGGCGCGGATCGCGTCCGCCGTCATCAGCGGGTGATTGGAGGAACCGGATTCGCCGCTCCATTCCGGCGCGGGTGTCGCCGCCGGCGGCGGCGTGGCGGCGGTTGCGGCCGGCGCGTTGAACAGGGTGCGGATGTCGAGGCCTTGACCGGACACGGGGGCTGCCATCGTCGTGCTCGCCAAAAAAACCAACGCGCTGAAGCGGGGCATCGAACGGGTCAATCTCGCCATGGCGCTCACATCGGGTTCATTGTTGCGTGTCCCGCCATGGGGTCTCTATATGGTTGCCGGACCGTTAACGGCTCATAGGCTGCAGGCGCCTGCCGAGACCTACCATGACACCCCCGAACTTCGGCAATACCGAGACGAATGCGCGTCACCACGGCTCCGACTGACATCACAACCCGACCATGAGACCGATCCGCAAGGCAATTTTCCCGGTCGCCGGGCTGGGAACCAGGTTCCTGCCGGCCACCAAGGCCATGCCGAAGGAGATGCTGCCGGTGGTCGACCGGCCGCTGGTCCAGCACGTGGTCGACGAGGCGCGCGCGGCCGGCATCGCGCATTTCATCTTCGTCACGGGCCGCAACAAGAGCGTGATCGAGGACCATTTCGACCGCCAGCCCGAGCTTGAGCTCACCCTCGCGGAGCGCAAGAAGACCGCCGATCTCGACGCGCTGGAGCAGGACACGCCGGCGGCCGGCACCACGAGCTTCACGCGCCAGCAGTCGCCGCTGGGCTCGGCCACGCGGTGTGGTGCGCGCGCGAGCTCGTGGGCCACGAGCCGTTCGCGCTGCTGCTGCCCGACGTGCTGGTGCAGCACGCGCGCGGCTGCACCGCCCAGATGATCGAGGCGATGGCGGGCCTTCCCGACAATGCCAACATCATCGCGCTCGAGGAGGTGCCCCCCGAGCGCGTGCACATGTACGGCGTGGTCGGCGTGGGCAAGCGCAACGGGCGCCTGTTCGAATTGACCGAGATGATCGAGAAGCCCACGCGCGAGCGCGCGCCCTCGAACCTGATCATCACCGGCCGCTACATCCTGCAGCCCGAGATCTTCGATATTCTCGCGGCCGGGAAGCGCGGCGCCGGCGGCGAGATCCAGCTCACCGACGCGATGATCGAGCTTGCGAAAACCCAGCCGTTCTACGGCCTGCAGTTCGAAGGCAGGAGCTTCGACTGCGGCTCGAAGGTGGGCTTTCTCGCCGCCAACATCTCGTATGCGCTCGAACGCGACGACCTCGCGCCGGCGGTGCGGGCGGAGCTTCGAGCGCCTGCTGGGCTGACCGATTAGCAGTCGCCACTCGGTGCTCCCCTCCCCATTGCGGGGAGGGGTTGCGCGAGGGGCCCGATCCTATGAGTCACCGCCCGGGCATCATGGACTCCGCGGCTCCCCACCCTCCTCTATCGCAATCGGACTCTGCGCAACATGGAAGTGCGCAATCCCGGGTCAAGCCCGGGTCGGTGGCGGCGCGGAATGCCGCCGATCCGCGGCAGCCACGCCGATGCGTTGGTTAACCAAGCCGAAGCGGGTATGCTAGGACAATCCGGGGGGCTGACCGGTTCGACCTCAGCCCAGTTCCGCGCCTGGACAAATCTCGAAACTCCGTGATGCCGAAGCCGCTGAGCACCGAAAGACACAAGACCGCGCGCGCCGGCGAGCTGATCGCCTCGGCGGTGCGCACGCTCGAGGCCGCATCGGGCGGCATCACCGCGCTCTCGAACGCCATCCATGACGGGCTCGGCCGCGGCTTCATCGCCGCCGTCGATTTGATTGCCGGCGCGCGCGGCCGGCTGATCGTGACCGGCATGGGCAAGTCCGGGCATGTCGGGCGCAAGATCGCGGCGACCTTCGCCTCCACCGGCACGCCCGCCTTCTTCGTTCATCCGAGCGAGGCGAGCCACGGCGACCTCGGCATGATCACGCCCGACGACGTGATCATGGCGCTGTCGTGGTCGGGCGAGACCGTCGAGCTCAAGGACCTGATCGATTATTCGCGGCGCTTCCGCATCGGGCTGATCGCGGTCACCGCCGCCGGCGACAGCACGCTCGGGCGCGCGGCCGACGTCCTGCTGGCGCTGCCGCAGGCGCGCGAGGCCTGTCCGCACAATCTCGCCCCCACCACCTCGACCCTGATGCAGGCCGCGCTCGGCGACGCGCTCGCGGTCGCGCTGCTGGAGAGCCGCGGCTTCACCGCGGTCGATTTCAGCAAGCTCCACCCGGGCGGGCGGCTCGGCGCGATGCTCAAGTTCGTGCGCGACATCATGCATACCGGCAGCGAGATCCCGCTCGCCGCGGTCGGCACCCGCATGTCGGAGGCGATCGCCGAGATGACGGCCAAGACGTTCGGCTGCGTCGGCATCACCCGCGGCGGCAAGCTCGTCGGCATCATCACCGACGGCGATTTGCGGCGGCACATGAGCGCCAACCTGCTCGATCTCAAGGTCGAGGAGGTGATGACGGCGCAGCCCAAGACGGTGCGGCCCGACCAGCTGGTGAGCGAGGCGCTGGAGCTCCTCAACTCGATGAAGAAGACGCAGCTGATCGTGGTCGAGGCCGGCAAGCCGGTCGGGGTCGTGCATTTCCACGACCTCCTGCGCGCCGGGGTGGCGTAGCGGCCGCGACACACGCAATGAGCCCTGTTTTCCTGTAAACAACAGGGAAAAATAACAGGAGCCCCGCCGGTCAACGACCATAGGGCGCAATAGCGCAGCGTATGGCGCCGCCGCGCGAATGGCGGAATGCGCTTCGCTATTCCGCCCTACGGCCTGCCTGGTCGATCTCGCCACCTCTTCCCTCCGCGGCCCCGGCGTCTCGTGTCCGCGGGCTGCGAGCCGCGGTCGGCGCCACATCCCGCTCCGCCATCAGGATCGTCTCCGGAGACGCCCCTCATGAGCGGGATGGATGATAAATACGCCAACCTCGATATGTAGTCAATAATTAAATTCGTATCGTGATCACAAAAATGTGAGCACGATTTCGGGTCGAACTTAGAGGAAGTTGCCACGCGCTCGGTGTGCTCCCCTCCCCCTTGTGGGGAGGGGTTGGGGGTGGGGGTCGGAGTTGGAGGACGCGACTCGCGCAACAACTACGACCCCCACCCCGACCGCCTTCGCTTCGCTTCGGCGGTCGACCCTCCCCACAAGGGGGAGGGTAGCTGGGGCGCGAGTCATCGCACAAGCCGACCGAGTTTGCCGCTCGCGTTAATCCACTTCACAAGGCACTTAGAACCTGCGGGCTCACACCCAGCCCTTGAGCTCGCGCAGCACGAGCTGCCAGATCACGAGCATGCCGGGGCCGCTGTCGTTGAGGCAGGGAATGGCCGCGAAGTTCTGCCCGCCATGGCGCTTGAAGATGTGCGCGTTCTCGACCGCGATCTCTTCCAGCGTTTCGAGGCAATCGGCCGAGAAGCCGGGCGTGATCACCGCGATGCTCTTGACGCCGTCGCGGGCGAGCTTGCGCACGGTCCGGTCGGTTGCGGGCTCGAGCCACTTGGCGCGGCCGAAGCGGGACTGGAACGTCAGCAGCAATTGCGAGGGATCGAGCTTGAGCTGCTCGCGCAGGAGCCGCATGGTCTCGAGGCAATGGGCGTAATAGGGATCGCCCGCGTCGACGAAGGACTGCGGGATGCCGTGGAACGAGGCGAGGATGACGTCGGGCTTGAAATCGAGCCCGGAGAGCTCGGCGCTGGTCGAGGACGCCACCGCCTCGATATAGACCGCGTCCTTGTAATAGGGCGGCGCAATTCGCACCGCGGGCTGGTAGCGCATGCCCGCAAGCACGCGAAACACCTCGTCGCCCACCGTCGCGGTGGTCGCCGCGCAATATTGCGGATAGAGCGGGACGACCAGGATGCGCTCGCAGCCGCGCCCTGCGAGCTCGCCGAGCCGCGACGCGATCGAGGGATTGCCGTAGCGCATGGCCCAGTCGACCATGACGTGCGCGCCCAGCGGCTCGAGCGTGGAGCCGAGCTTCTCGGCCTGCGCGCGGGTGATGGTCTTGAGCGGGGATTCGTTCTGCTCCCGGTTCCAGATCTTGGCGTAGTCGCGCGCCTTGCGCCGCGGCCGGAATGGCAGGATGGCGCCGTTGAGGATGATGTTCCAGAGCGGGCCCTGGTTCTCGATCACGCGCGGGTCGGTGAGGAATTCCTTGAGATAGCGGCGCACCGCTTCGGCATCCGCCGCATCCGGGGTGCCGAGATTGACCAGCAGCACGCCGATCTTGGCGGCCGGCGCCTCGCCCGCGAGCGTGGTTGATGCAGCGATGGGCAGGATCTCGTTCATCATACCCCGATATAGGCGCGCACCAGGATCGGCGATAGTGGCGGAGCTTGCACGCGTGGTAGTGTTGCGGCGCTGAGGGCTGGCGGGCTGAGGCACGATGGCTGGGTTGCGGCACGACAAGCTTCCTGGAGGGGTGCAAGCTGGCCTGCTTCATGACGAAGGCGGCGCGCTGCGCGGACCGACGGCAAGCGGTCATGTCGGTACCGGACGTGTTCACTCCTTTGCAGCGTCGGAATTTGCGATCATCGGTGCCCTGTGTCTTTGGGCATTGATCCTTCGCCTGCCTTTCTTTTTTCCCGACACGATCGATTGGGACGAAAGCACTCTCATCGTCATGGGGCAGGGTATCCTTGACGGCTTTCTACCCTATGACAGGATTTGGGACAGCAAACCCCCGCTGGCGTACGTTGCGTTTGCGGGCGCCATCCAGCTCCTGGGTCGGACGGTCGCCGCGCTTCGATTTGGCGGATATCTCTGCGTCGTTCTGACGTCGTACCTCGTTTACAGAACGTCCTACCTGATCGCGCAGGACAAGCTGTCCGCCTGTGTGGCAGCGCTCGTTTCGGCGGCCATGATGTCGGTGCTGGCGCCGGCGCTCATGACCGAGCTTCTGTGCGTGCCCGTCTTGTCGGCTGCGCTGCTCCTGCTCTGCAGCTGCCATAGTAGCCTGCCGCGGGCTTTCCTGGTCGGCGCATTGATCGGTATCGCGGTGATGATCCGCACGAATCTGGCCGTGCTGGCTTTAGCCGTGGGCGGATTCGTCATCTCTCGTCCGCCGCTCGTTCCACTGGCGAGATCGGTCACGAGAGGGTTTGCCTATGCGACCGGCGTGCTGCTCATCGTGTTGATCACCGTAATTCCCTATCTTGTTTCCGGCCGGCTGCCGTTATGGTTCGACACGGTCATTCGTGCCGGCGTCGAGTTTTCCTCGAATCGCCGCTCCTGGGAAAATCTGCTGAAGCTGGTCCAGATCGGGTTTGGAATTCGTTCGGACGGATCGACGAGACATTCAGTCTTGTTGCTTGGCGCGCTTCTGTGGATGGGTGGTTTTGCCGGGCTGTTGTGTTGCGCGGGAAGCTGGCACCAACTCTCGGAACAGCGACGAAATGCCATAATTGCCACCGTTGCGTTTCTGGCCGGTGCAACGCTGTCGGTGGCCGTGACGGGGCCGCCCTATGGCCACTATCTTGTACAGATCGTCCCTTGGTTCGCAATATTTCTCGGCTTCGCGATCGCATCCGCGCGGACAGAAACGGCCAGGTGGTTTCTGGCTGCGGGCATCAGCGCTGCGCTCATCGCAGCGGCTGTCGTGGCCACGCACGGAAGCTACGACCTGTTGCTGAAAAGGATCGAACAAGGGAAGAGCCTGGCCTACGGGCCCGCCTATGAGATTGCACAGTATCTGCAGACCGCAGGCCCAGGTAGGAGCTCTTTGTACATGATGTCCGACCACCTTGTGTATTGGCTGGTCGGAGCCTATCCGCCGACGCGGGTGTCGACGCATCCTTCGGTCTTGACCAAGCCGGACATCATCACAGTCATCGAAGGACCGAATGCCACTCCGGCAACCGAGATCCTCAAGATCCTGGAGGCGCGGCCGCATTTTGTCGTCAAGCCGCAATCGGTCGATTATCTGTCTGGTTGGCCCGAGATCGCGGGCGTGCTGGAGGAGGCACTCGTACGCGATTACGTGCTTGAGACCGTCATTGAAGGTCGGCAGGTTTATCGACACAAGCCTCATCCCAGGTGAGGGGATGGCTTCGCCGACCGGATCGGTCCGAACGATTCTTGCCGCAATCGGCGTGCTACGTTGCGCCCGCGTCGGGGGACGCACGTTGCCGTCGGACGCTACGCCGGGGCGACGTGGGTACGAGTGGGGGACCTATTGGTTCAATGGGGGGTCCGCGCGATTCCGATTGGAATCGCCGCGATGTGTGTGGGGATCGTTCTCAAATCGGCAGGGACGCAAGCGGGTCCGGCGGACACCGGATTGCTCGGTCCGGGCATGTCCGTTTTTGGGACAATCCACCCTGACATTTACCGGCTCCGCGCGCCGCTGGGATCAGGGCACGCGGGCGATCGCATCCGACTGGCAAGGCTGGAACCGCAGATCCGGTTCGATGCCCCCGCCGACGCGTGGGGCATGCTGAGCGACACGTCGGCGTCGGCGTGCAAGGAAGCGTCATTGGAAGCGTCGTCGAACGCGTCGTTGGACGAGCGTTTCGCCGCTTTGGGTGATGCTCCCGTCTCTTTCGACAAGCGCTTCGCCTCGGGCGATGATTGTCCGGCATCCTTCGACGCGAGCCTCGCCTCGGCCATGGAAGCGCTTGCGGTTAGCCTGCGCTTGCCGCCGGATCGGGAGGCCCAGAATCTGCGCGCCGATGCGCCGACGAAACCGGCGGTTTCCAAGGCACGCGCTCGCCCCGCGCAAAAGGAGGTCCCGCCGCTGGACGATGACGGTCGCACCGCGATCTACGACATCACGGCGCGCACCGTCTACCTGCCGAGCGGCCGCCGGCTAGAGGCCCATTCCGGCTATGGCGGCTTTATGGATAGTCCCCGCCATGTGCACATGCGGATGCGGGGGTCAACGCCGCCGAATGTCTACAATCTCGCTTTGCGCGAGCGGCTGTTTCACGGGGTTCGCGCGCTGCGTCTCAACCCTGTCGACGGCGGCAGGATGTACGGTCGCGCCGGCATCCTCGCGCACTCCTACCTGCTGGGCCCGAACGGCCAGTCGCACGGATGCGTGTCCTTCAGCAACTATTCCGAGTTCCTGAGCGCCTTCCTCAAAGGGGAAGTCACCCGCATCGCCGTGGTCGAGCGTCTCGAGAGCCCGCCCGGCAAGCTCGCCGCGGGACAGCTGCCGGGTCCTGTCAGAGACCTATTGAAGGCGACGGATCGCAACCGCCAGTATGCCGCCGCCGGCGATCGCTGACGCTCCGCCCGAGGGCGCCCACCAGTTGCCGCGGACTCGGGCTCCTCCCCGTGGGAGTCGGGGGTGGGCAGCATTGGCGGACGCATCGCCAACAGCCACGGCCAGCTCCCCGCCCTCCCCTGACAAGGCGGCAGGGGCCCGAGTTGCCGCTTGCGCGATTCCACTTCGCCGAGTTCGGCTCTCCGGATTTCGAGCTTGCGAGAGCGCATACTCGCCACCAGTCCCGCCGGTGAACCCAAGGCCGCTTCATGCCGCTTTCATTCCGCACGATCGTCGACATCAGCCTCGAGCTCGACCCGCAGAGCTATTCGATGCGGACACCGGCGGGATTCAAGAAAGACATGCAGTTCGAGATGGAGGTCCTCAAGGAGCACGACGCACCCGGCGGCGCAGGCCAGATCGTGCGCGGCGTACACATGCGCCTGCATGCCGGCAGTCACGTCGACGCTCCCGAGCACAACGTGCGCGGCGGCACGCAGATCCACCAGCTGCCGCTCGAACTGTTCATGGGCGACGCCATCATCGCCGACCTGCGCGACAAACTGCCGGGCCAGGCCATCACCGCGAAAGATCTGGAGAAGCGGCTCGACAACCGGCTCCGCAAGGGTGACCGGCTGTTGCTGCGGACCGACCACAACAACACCTACGACGGCGGTTCGGAGACGTGGATGAAGGAATCGCCCTACCTCACCATCGGCGCGACCATGTGGTGCATCGACAAAGGCGTCGTCATCGTCGGCTACGATTTCTATCATGGCAACGACGAGCCGAACGCGCCGCGCGTGTTTCACAACTCGCGGACACTCAGCGAGCACGGCATCATCACCATGCCGTACCTGAAAAATCTCGACCGCATCGAGACCGACCGCTTTACGTTGATCGGCCTGCCGCTCAAGATGATCGGCGCCGAGGCATCGCCGGTGCGCGCGGTCGCGGTGTATTGAACAAGAAACAATTGGACGAGCGCCCCGGGAGGATCACGTCATGACTTTTGCGAAACTGGCCGCGCTCGCGCTGGCCACGCTGGCCTGCATGGGTGGCCAGGCCCGCACCCAGGAGCAATATCCCAACCGGCTGATCACGATCGTCGCCCCGATCACGGCGGGTACCGCTATCGACATCATGGCGCGGCTCTATGCGGACAGGCTGTCGAGGAAATTCGCCCAGCAGGTCGTGGTCGCGAACCGGGCCGGCGCTGCCGGCCTGCTCGGCGCGCAGGCCGTCGCGACCGCCGCCCCGGACGGGTATACCGTGCTGTTTGCCAATTCCGGCCACGCGATCCTTGGTGCGCTCAACAAGAATCTCACCTTCGATCCGATCGGCGATTTCGCGGGCGTGATGCTGGCCGGCGAGGCTCCCGCCATCGTCGTCGTGCCGCCGTCGCTCGGCGTTTCGGATCTCAAGGCGTTCGTGGAGCTCGCGAAGGCGAAGCCCGGAACGATCAACTACGGCTCCGCCGGCATCGGCACGTCGACGCATCTCGCCGGCGCCTATTTCGCGCTGAAGTCCGGCGTCGACATCGTCCATGTGCCCTACACCGTCAGCGCGACCATCATCGCCGATCTGCTCGGCGGGCGAATCCAGGCTTCGTTCGTGCCGCTCGCCTTCGTGCTGCCCCTCATCCAGGACGGCCGCCTGAAGGCGCTCGCGGTCGGCGCGAAGCAACCGGTGACCAATCCGCTCGCGATTCCGACCGCGCTGTCGCAGGGCTTCGACTACGAGTACGGCACCTGGTACGGCTTGCTGGCGCCGGGCAAGACGCCGAAGCCGATCCTGGCCACGCTCAACCAGGCGATGGCGGAGGTCGGAAAGGACCCCGAGTTTCTGGAAAAGGTGCGTGCCCAAGGCATCGAGCCGAGGGACATCGCGCTGGAGCGTTTCGACGCCCACATCCGTGCCGAGATGACGCGGCTCGAGCCGGTGCTCAAGACCATCGCCGGCAAGAACTGACGCCAGCGCGGTGGCCAGGGTCGGTACGATCGGCGAGGCTTGGTCGTAAAGATAGGCGATGGCGGCACGCCTTGCACGCGTGGTAGAGCCTGTTTCGCCGGTCTTGACCCACGCGGTCATTGCCGGGCTTGACCCGGCAATCCATCTTCTTCGCGAAAAGGTCTTGCGAAGAAGGATCGGACCCGCGGGTCAAGCCCGCGGGTGACGCATTTGGGGGCGGAACGGTGCGTCAAAATCGATCGAAATACGCTCTAAGCACGCAGCCGCATTGAACCATCTCGATCCCATGCTGATCACTCGCCGCGTTGCCACCGGCCTGCTGCTTGTTCCGATTGCGGGGCTCCGCGTTGCGGTGGCGCAGGCGGCGGCGAGCGCGCGGCTCACGTTCGTGCTGGTCAACGACATCTATTTGATGTCGGACGTGATGATGCCCGACGGCAAGCGCCGTGGCGGGTTCGCGCGGCTCGCGGCCGTGGTCAAGGCCGAGCGCGCGCGGGCGAGCGCCGCTGGCACTCACGTGATCTTCGCCCATGGCGGCGACACGTTGTCTCCGTCATTGATGTCGGGCATCGACCACGGCGCCAGCATCATGACGCTGACCAACATGATCCCGCCCGACATCTTCGCGCCCGGCAACCACGAATACGATTTCGGCAAGGCTGTCTTCCTCGAGCGCATGGGCGAGGCAAGGTTTCCGCGCTATGCCGCGAACCTGCGCGCCGCGGACGGGGCGCCGCTGCCGGGCTTCACCGACCGCTCGCTTGTGACGGTCAGGGGCGTGCACATCGGGCTCACCGGCGCGACCTACGAGGACAGCCCGCGCGCGTCCGATCCCGGCGACCTCAAATTTTCCCCATCGGTCGCGACCATGATCGAGCAGGCCAAGGCGTTGCGCCGCGAGGGCGCCGACTTCGTGGTCGCGGTCGCGCACGTCACCCGCGAGCAGGGCTATGAGGTCTATCGCAGCCGCGCGGTCGATCTCATCCTCACCGGCCACACCCACGATCTCTTCATCAACTACGACGGCCATGCCGCCATGGTCGAATTCGAGCTTCGACGCCCACTACGT
The DNA here is from genome assembly GCA_963827585.1 of uncultured Alphaproteobacteria bacterium. Taxonomy (GTDB): domain Bacteria; phylum Pseudomonadota; class Alphaproteobacteria; order Rhizobiales; family Xanthobacteraceae; genus VAZQ01. The sequence goes on along the minus strand of CAWHCK010000058.1, from coordinate 29,206 downwards.
CACCGCGATCGACATCGCCATCGACGTGAAGGAGGAGCGCGGGCAGCGTCACATGACCTGGTGGCCGCAGTTCCGCGTGATCGACACGGCGACGGTGACGCCCGATCCCGAGGTCGCGGCGGTGGTGGCGAAGTTCGAGGCCGAGCTCGGCAAGGCGCTCGATACCCCGATCGGCACCACCGCGGTCGAGCTCGACAGCCGCAACGCCGCGGTGCGCACGCGCGAGACCGCGATGGGCGCGCTCGTCGCCGACGCGATGCGCTGGTCGGCGCAGACCGAGGCGGCGATCACCAACGGCGGCGGCATCCGCGGCGGCAAGGTCTATCCGCCGGGCGCGACCATCACGCGACGCGACATCCTGGCCGAGCTTCCCTTCGGCAACCGGCTCATCACCCTCGACATTACCGGCGCCGCGCTCAAGGCCGCGATCGAGAACGGCCTCTCGCGCCTGCCCAACCCCAGCGGCCGCTTTCCCCAGGTCTCGGGGCTTGCGATCGAGGCCGACGCAAGCCGCCCGCCCGGCAGCCGCGTCCTCTCGGTCAAGGTCGGCGACGCGCCGCTCGATCTCACCCGCACCTACACGCTAGCCACCAACGATTTCATGGCGCGCGGCGGCGACGACTACACCATGTTCCGCGACATCGAGCCTGTGCTGCCGGTCGCCGACTCGCCGACGCTGGCGTACGAGGTGATCGATTATGTGGTGAGTATCGGGACGGTGAGGACGGGGGTGGAGGGGAGGATGGTGGTGAGGTGAAGGGGGCTTCTGGGGGAAGTTGCTCCGTTCCGTGTCGGGTACCCTTCAGCCCTAAGGAGACCCGTAGAGCACCCCCTTGGTAAGGGGGAGGTCGTAAGTTCAATCCTTACCGGCAGCACCACAAAAAGCCCAATAAATAAGGGGTTTCTGCAAGCGCGAAAAAAACGCGCTCGGCAAAATCGTGCAGAACAGAACGCGAAGCGACGCGCCGAAACGCACCAAATCAGCACCAAACGTTCGACGGACGTTCTCATTGCAGGAGACGCGCGATGACGATGACCAATGCCGGGCCCGTGCTGCGTCTGCAACTGCCCGCGTCCGCTACGGCATCGTGAACACGATCAACTGATCGGTCACCCCGCCCGAACCCGGCTTCAACGATCCCGCCGCGACATAGATGCTGTTGCCGATCACCGCGGCACTGGTGCCGTGCCGGCCGGCCGGCATCGAGGCGAGTGTCCGCCAACTCATTGACTTCGGATCGAACGCCTCGTTCTCTGCAAAGGTGTTGGGCGGAAGCTCCCCTCCGAGCACAACGATCATACCCCGGTAGAGCGCATAGGCGAGCCCGCTGCGCGCGGTCGGTAACGGCGGCGCGCTCGACCACGAATTGTTCTTGGGGTCGTAGATGTCGTGCTCACCAGTCCGGTCAGTCGAAGTGGTGATGCGGCCGCCAATGGCGTGGATCCTCCCATCGGCCGAAACAACGGCGAGATGATCGCGCGCCTTCGGCAGAGGGCTAAGCTCGTTCCATGTGCCGGTCGCGGGATCGTAGACCTCGTGGGTTGCGACCGTGAAGGTATTGTCGATGCCACGGCCGCCGATCGCATAGATTTTGCCGTCGAGTACAGTGACGCCGACGGCACCGCGGGGACTCTTCATCGGCGCCAGCGTCTGCCAATGGTCGGTGTCGGGATCGTAGCGGTAGACATCACTAACCGCGCCGCGATGCACCGAGCCGATGAAGCCGCCGACGGTGTAAATCTTGCCGTCGATCACCGCGATCCCGATGTGGTCGAGCCCCTTGGGCATCGGCGCGCGCGAGCGCCACGAGTTGCTGCCCGGATCGTATTCGTCGATCATTGGCACGGCGTTGCCGGCGATGCCGCCGCCGACCACGTAGAGCTTGCCGCCTGTGGCTGCGAGCGCCACCTCATTTCGCGCCACCGGCAGCGGCTTCTTCGCGGTCCACACGCCGGTCGGCGAAGCTGTTTGTGCAATCGCGCCGGGAACGGCGAGAAGAATGGCGGCGAGTAGGCCGGCGATCAGCTTGCAATGGTGCATCACATCCTCACTGGTACCGGCATTCCCAGATGACCCACGAGCTGACATGGATATTGGCGTTTTCCGAACTTCCTGCAATCACATTCCACGCAGTTGGCGGGCGGCGGCAAGTCTGGCATCAGCTTTATGCTTTAGCTCGATCATCCTCAGCACGAGCGCGCGGCGCTGCACCGTGGCCGGGCGGGGCTTTGGCGAGCAAACGAGCAAGCCGTTAGTCAATGAATTCACAGACACGTCCGATCGCCCCAAGGCGTGACAGACGCGCCGACGAGCCGATCTGTTTTTTGGTAGGAGTCGCTTCGGTCATTCGCGCCGCCTTGATCGGTGAGTATGGCAAGCCCGGCCCGGCTCGCCAAAGCCGGGTCGGGGCGCTCAGATATTCGCTCACTTGCGGAGGCAAAGTCCATTCTCGACGGCTGGATTATCCCGGCAAGGGGGTGACACCGAACCTCTCCCGCGGTGGGGTCAGGTCGCGAATTAGGTCAGAGGAACCTTCATGGTCAGCAATGCGCTGGAAGAAATTGGACGCGTCGAAGTAGACCCAGCCAAAATCACGGCCTTTACGACCGAAAAAGATTTTGTGAGTCTTGCCGTTTCATTGATGGTCGAAGTCGCAAGCTATAGCTGCGTCGCCGCCACAACCCTCGGCGCATCGCCCGTATGGGATCGCGATCATGCTGCAGTCGGCGGGAATATGGTGCGCCTCTATAAGCTCCTCGATTCATTCCTCGACCAGACGTGCCAACAGCGCGAAGAGATCAGCTGGATTTTGGGTCGACTGATCTTCGAGACAGCAGTCAACATCCGATATCTGATCGCCAATTTCTCGAAAGAATTGATCGATTTGTATGTGAAGCACGCACTGCGTCAAGAGCGGCGGCTCTTCGACCGGATACAGACAAACATTAGCGAGCGAGGTTCGATGCTACCGGTTGAAGACCGAATGTTGCAGTCTATCCGCCGCGCGGTGGATGCGTGCGCCAGGTGCTCGGCGCCATCGCGCAGTTCGAGAAAGCCTCAACCACTCTGACCGGCCGTTTGGCAGGCAAAGACTGATCGAGCCATCGCTCGATCTGCGGACGAATATCCAGCGTGCCGGGATAGACGCGCTCCCCCATGTCTTCCCACGGGCGACCTCACCCGCAGCGTTTCATGGGGTAGGGATGCGCGCCGGGGCGATTTTCGTCCCGTCGAAGATTCTTGGGCCGGTGAAATCCAGCAAAACTGTGACGGCGATCACGGCTTTCTCGTCACGTCTCAAGCATGATGTCCACATGAGGTTTCGCCAAGCTCAACACGGGCAGAGGGGATGCAAATGCGCACAGGCATCGGTGGCATCGGTATCACCGTCGTGGTCACGATTGGCGTGTTTTGGTCGGTCGCCGTGATGTCCAAGTGGGTCCCCGTGGCCAGCGCGGAAATGAGGTCGGCCACGATTACCGGCAGCCGTTGAACCCATCGCGCCCCGACCGCACGGCTCAAGAGGCTATGCGCGTTGCGGTGGGGGCGACGGGTGACGCCAAGCGGCGGTCGCCGGGCGGACCGCTGAGCGTGGCGCTGGCCGAGAGAATTCCCAACGGTTGGGAATTTTACCGCGGGCGAGCTGCACGCTGGTCACGGCCGCAAGCAGGCGCAGCTCGCATACGCGAAGATGGACGCGGGCGGCGACGACTTCCGGGTTAAGCGACATCACGGCGCCTCCGGACCAACGGGTTCGGCATGTCGAGAACCCGGCCGCTCTCGTGCGCGCTCTGGATGGTAAGCTCGGCGCGGAGCTGCCCGAGCTGCTCGACGAATTCGGCGCGCAGCTGCTTGCGGATCTTGGCGAGCGCTATGCCGGTCGCCTCGATATGGATGCGATCCCGCTCGGCCAGGGCGGCGGCGATGCGTGCGTCGCACCAGCGATCCCAGTCGCTCCAGTCGGAGTGCCTCGTCACAACGGCTTGCCTCCTTGGCGCTCGTTGTCGGCCATCCTTCACCACTTCGTAGTGGTCACCGTCATCGAGCGCGAATGGACAAGCGAATTGCAAGTGAATTGGTTACGCATGCGGCCGCTGGGGCGCCTATTCTTTAGATCAGGCGAGCGCGTCAATTTGGCTTCACGAATGTCGCGTCGATCAAAATTTCAAGAAAGCATTTTGAGAGTAGCGACTCAACCCGAGGCGCAACCGGCACGCGAGCCAAGGCCCATTATGTGGATGTCGATTCGAAGCTCCAACACAACCAAAAGGCACAACCTCCATTTGGCTCTTCGTTGGTCGTCTGTTTCTGTCCTTCTCCCACCAGCGAGACTGGTGTATTTTGGCTGGCCGAGCCAACGGGCATTGAGTATGCCTTCGGCAGGCAAAAACTTTTCTTAGCAAACTTAGGCGCGGGCGCATCAGCACCCGCTGGGAACTGGTCGTGCGCCGCTCTTTCGGAGCAACCTATTCCGCTGACAATCGGAGAAGGACACAATGAAGCGGCGTACCACACTTGCTCTGAGCGCAATGACAGTGCTGTGCTTGGGAGTTGCCGCTTCCAGCACTGCTGTCGCGCAAATCGCTAAAAACCTCGTCGGAGCCTGGACGCTGATTTCGAGTGACACCGTGCGCACCGACGGCAGCAAGGTTCCGACATTTGGTGACAACCCAAAGGGGATCATTATTTTCACGAGCGATGGTCGCTTTATTTATCTAATTTCGCGGGGTGACCTTCCGAAATTTGCATCCAACAACCGCAATACGGGGACTCCTGAGGAGAACAAGGCAGTCGTCCAGGGGAGCATCGCGACCTTTGGGACATATTCGGTCGCGGGCACGGACCTCATGATCAAGGTCGAGAACAGCACATTTCCGAACTGGATAGGTGCTGACCAGAAGCGAACGATTGCGATCACCGGAAATCAGCTCAAGTGGACCAATGCCGCCGGTTCCGGCGGTGGGGTAGTTGAATTGGTCTTGAAGCGAGCCGCAGCCCGGACCGCAAATTAATTCCCGAGTACCTGTAAAAACTCCACTCGATTTCGGCGGGTGCGGATGGCGTCAAGCTCAGCGAGACGTTGCGGCACAAGCGCCTTACCGAGACGTACTTCTCTCATATGATCATGGATCCGCGACGAGAACCCCTGTTTTGGCGGCCCTTTTGGCATCCCACCACCAGACGGTTGGAAATGCCGCGCCACCGTACTCGGGCAACGGGTCGGGTCGGCCGTAGCGGTCCCAGCGTGCCGCGCACAACTTGTCATCGGTAAATTGCGGCACGACGTAGTGGTTCCACAGCAGGACACGGTCGAGCGCCCTGGTGGCCGCCACCAGTTCGCCGCGGCTCTTGGCGAAAATGACGCGCTCGATCAGGGCATCGACCGCGGGATTCTTGATGCCAACGTAGTTGCGCGAGCCATGCGTATCAGCCGCCCGAGAGCTCCACAAGTCGCCTTGCTCGTTGCCGGGCGAAAGGGACTGCGGCCATGAAGCGATGATGATATCGAAGTCGAAGTTACGTAATCGATTCTTATATTGGATATCGTCGACCCTTCGCACGGTGACGTCGATACCGAGACGAACAAGGGAAGGCTTGTAGAAATTGATGAAGCGTTCCGCTCCCGACGGATCGCTCGTTGCGCTGAGAATCTCGACGCTCAGCACCTCGCCGGTCTGGATGTTGGTTTGCTTGTGATTGCGCACCTCGTAGCCTGCCTCCCGCATGAGCCGCATCCCCTCGCGCAAATTGGCACGCACGTTCTCGGGTGTGCCGGCGACCGGATTGGCATACGGGGTGGTGAAGACCTCGGGCGGCACCTCGTCGCGTAGGGGTTCCAGGATGCTAAGCTCCTCCCCCTGCGCCAACCCGGAACAGGCCAGTTCGGTGCCGTCGAAGTAGCTGTTGATCCGCTTGTATTGACCGAAGAAGAACTGCCTGTTCATCTCCTCGAAGTCGAAGGCGAAATTGAACGCACGTCGCACCCTCGCATCCTTGAACTTGTCGCGCCGCGTGTTGAAGGCGAAGGCCTGCATGATCCCCCGGTCGCGTTGGGGAAACTGCTCGAGGATGACGCGCTTCTCGTTGACCGCAGGAAAATCGTAAGCCGTGGCCCAGTTCTTGGCACTGTTCTCCGTGCGCCAGTCCGCATGGTCGGCCTTGAAGGTTTCCAGTGCGACCATTGGGTCGCGAGAATACTCGTAGCGAATTTCGTCGAAGTTGTCGCGCCCGACATTGACGTTCAAATTCTTGGCCCAATAGTCCTTCACCCGCGCGCAAACCACGATGCGTCCGGGGACGAACTCCTTGATGCGGTAGGCGCCATTGCCGAGCGGCGGCTCGAGCGTGGTTGCGCCGATGTCGCGCTTCTTGCGCGAGGCGTCCCTTCCTTCCCACCAGTGCTTGGGCAGTACTCTGAGTTGCCCGAGGATCACCGGCATTTCCCGATTGCCGGGGGAATCGAGAGTGAACGTGACCTCGCGCTCGCCGCTCTGCTCGACCCTCACGACGTCGCGGAAAAAGGCGCCCATGAAGGGGTTGTATTTCTTGTAGGCCTCGAAGGAATAGATCACATCCTCGACCGTAATCGGCTTGCCGTCGTGGTGGCGAGCGGCGGCGCGCAAGCGAAAGGAGATGGACGCAAAGTTCGGGGAGTGACTAACCGCTTCCGCGATCAGCCCGTAATGGGTCGACGCTTCATCGAGCGATGGTACCATCAACGTGTCGCAAATCGTACCGGCAGCCGCCGCGAACAAGCCCTTGAGCCCGGCTATTGCCTGATTGAAGTTGTCGAAAGTGCCGAGCGCCACCAAGCGTACGCCCCCACCTTTCGGCGCCTGCGGATTGACGTAGTCAAAATGCCTGAAGCCGGGCGGATATTTGACGTCGCCGAACAGCGACAGACCGTGCCGCCACTGCGGCTCGGAGTTTTGCGCGCGCGCCGGTGTTGCGGGTAATGGCGCTTGGCCAAACAAGGGGGAAATGGCGGCAAGCGTGCCAGTGCGAAGGATAGAGCGACGAGTCAGGCGCAAGGGAACCTCCGGGAAGCCAGGCGCTGAGTCGAGCGAGTGATGATTATGTCCCTTTGGTTAGACCGCCAACTGACGAAGCGCTGATAAATGCGCGATCAACTACGACTTCACCTAGAAAGCGCGGCCGCCGAAGAATGTACGTAGGGCACGTTTTCTCCAAGCCGCGAGAACATCATCTGACAACTTAGGGGAACGGACAAGGGGATTTTCGGTCGCCTAGGGGGACGTAACCCTAAGCGCGGTCCCGACGCCTAAGAGCAGCGGGCAAAAGATTTGCGCGAATGTCAGCGCGGCGTCATCGCCGACCGGCCAATAGGTTCCGCGCGTCCCCCCTTATCTCAGGGGAAGCTCAATGCCTTCTTGGCCCAGAAGCATCTGTCTGAGCCGCTGATGATCATTGAGTCCGAAATCAGCCTTTGAAGGCGTGAAGCGGTTGGTGGGGACCTGCGTGGCGCTGTGTTCAATAGCACTAATACCGACCACGCCTGCACCCACAATCGCCGCTGCGATAACAATCGCGATTCCAACCAATTGCTTGACGGTTGGCATGATCACCTCCGTCCGGTTCGAGTCAGGCATGCAGAACAGCCCTGGGGGAGCCAAAGAGACCCGCCAAGTGTCCAACGGGCCCGCGTGTGCGGCGTTGCCGCATGCTGAGCCTGTCGCGAAACCACCGGCAGGTCCTTGGGGCAGACCTGAATTGTTCTGAATGAGGGTGGCTATTGCCCGCACGTCCTATCCCCCAATTGGGGGCCCCCGGCACGATGCAGCCTGTCCATGGTCGAAGTCCGCGTTGGGTCTTGGTTGCGTAAAAACGTTTCGGAGCGTTCCAAAGCTGCTTCCGACTGGCTGGCGAGCACCCTCAAGCGCGCTGATTGGCTTTTTCTGCGATCGCGGGGTCTGGAGACACTCCTGAAGCTCCCAGAGGTCATTCTGAGTGACCTGGAAACCCCGAGTACAACCCGCAGCTCAAGCCCGGATCGCCGCCAGGAGCGGCTTCACGCCGACGATGTTCATCACGCGCGTGAGATTGTAGGCAAGCACGTGCAACGCCATCTCCGTGGCGACCTTCGGTAGACGCTTCATCAGGAAGTGCGTGGCGCCCATGCGCATCTTCAGCGTGCCGAACGGATGCTCGACCGTCTCGCGGCGTGCACGCATCGCCTGCGGGTTTTCATCGAGCCGCTTCTGCGCGGCTTCGAGAACGTGCTCGTGCTCCCAGCGTGGAATGCGTCGCTCGTTGCCCGTCGTGCATTTCGATTTCAGCAGACAATTTGGGCAGGCGTTCGTCCAATAACGCCGCATCATCTTGCCATCCTGCTCGGTCGTCATGCGATAGGCCAGCTTCTCGCCGGCAGGACAGCGATAGACATCCTCGGCGGCATCTGTAGACGAAGTCCTGCTTGCCGAAACGACCATCCGACTTCGCGCCCGATGTCATTGGCTTCGGCAACGTCACCGCAACGCCAGCATCATCGCAAGCCTTGATCTCCGTGCTGTTGTAGTAACCGCGATCGGCAACAGCCTCGAGCTTGTCGACGCCGAGTGCATCCCTGGCCTGGCGGCCCATATTTGCAAGTTGTGCCCGATCCGAACCGCTATTCGTCACCTCGTGCGTGACGATTAGATGATGCTCGGTCTCAACAGCGACCTGCACATTGTAGCCCACGACGCCGGAGCCGCGACCGCTCGTTGCCATCGAGCGGCTGTCAGGGTCGGTCAACGATATCTGCTGATCTGGAGAAGCCACACTTGCTTCTCCATCGCCGCGAGGCGCTGCATCTCGCTTTCGAGCTTGGCGAGCTTCTCCTTGAGGTGTGCCGTCTTGGCTCCGACGCCTCCGACGGCTCCTGCATCGGCCGTGTCGAGCTGGCTCAGATACCGCGCGACGCTCTCCTCGAGCTGCGCCCGGCGCCGCTCCACTTTCGCGCGCGTAAAGTTGCGGTCGCGATTGTTGACGGCCTTGAACTTGCTCCCGTCGATGGCGACGCTCGCTTTGGTGAGCAGACCCATGTCGCGGCACAGCACGACGAACTGGGCGCACACCTTGCGGATCGCAGACCCATTGTCCTTGCGGAAATCGGCAATCGTTTTGTCATCCGGGACCAACCGGCCGAGAAGCCAGATCACCTCGAGATTGCGACCGGCCTCACGCTCCAGCCGCCGGCTCGATTGCACCCGATTGAGATAGCCGTAGATGTAAGCTTGAGCAGGGCCGAGGGATGATAGGAGGGCCGGCCCGTTACTTCCGGCACAACGCCTTCGAACCCGAGCTTGCCCAGATCAAGCGCATCGACAAACGCATCGACATCCGCGCGAACAGGATTGCTCTCATCAATCCAGTCATCGAGGCATTCGGGTACACAAAGTCGACTGCCCACGATCCGCCCCAACCAAGAAGCGCTTCATCGATTTCCCCCACAAATCGCGAGGAGAATCTTAACATCCAAGACGTTTTCACGCAGCCAGGGTCAAACTCGGCCCTGGGGCGATGTCCGTTCAATGTCCGGATTACCGCCGCCGAACCAGACCTCCGCACGTCGTCACCGCTTGTCCCAGAAGTGCCCAGCTGCAGACCTCCGACGTTCATTCAAATCCCCCGGCGGTGCGGCAATCCATCATCCGGATGTGTGAACTACTTCACACACGGATTGGGCAGCGTGCCAGACGCTAACATGTGGTCCACGGCAACTGTGCTGACCCGAACTGATCAGACGGGCGCCAATCTTGCCGCCGCGCGGGAGAACGACAATGACGACTTGGTTCGTATTCGCACTCCCGGGCAGGCCACCCTTAGAAGCGCGTAAACGCCCCCAGTAACCAATTTGTCCATCAAGGGACAATCGGTCTTGTCCAACAATCACATCTATTTTCAAGCCGCGGCCTTGCTCGTGACAACGATCGTTGCCGCTCCCGCATTTGGCCAAAGCTCTTCCGGCGTTTCCGAATGCACCTCCAGCGCTGAGCCTGAAATCGCACAGCCGCTCGAAGTATTGAGGAAGGCTTCACCGCTCTCGCCGCTTCAGCCGGTCGTCGGAACTTTTCCAACCATGCGAACATCCAAGTCGTTGTCAGCCACAGAGGAACGAGCGCTGCAACCTAAGGACCTATTCAAGGAATGTGAGGTCTGCCCCGAGATGGTCGTGGTCCCGGCGGGCGAATTCACGATGGGGTCGCCGGAGTTCGAGCAAGGCAGCGATTCCGACGAGCGGCCTCAGCACAGAGTGGTGCTTGCGAACCGACTTGCTGTCAGTCGATTTGCGGTGACATTCGCAGAATGGGATGCTTGCGTCGCTGAAGGCGGTTGCAAGCGTTATCGTCCGCACGATCGCGGTTGGGGGCGCGGTCGTCAGCCGGTTATCAATCTATGGTGGGAGGATGCCAGGACGTATGTAGCATGGATTTCCGAAAGGACTGGCCGCCCATATCGGCTTCTAAGCGAGGCTGAACGAGAATATGTGACCCGCGCAGGTACGACGACTCCATTTTGGTGGGGAGCGTCGATTTCCAGCGAGCAAGCCAATTACGATGGGCACTTCACGTATGGTTGTGAACGCAACGGAGACTACCGGCAAAGAACGGTCCCGGTAGATTCGTTCGCACCGAATCCTTGGGGCCTCTATCAGGTCCATGGCAACGTCTACGAGTGGGTGGAGGACTGCTGGAACCCGAGCTACGCCGGCGCACCGTCCGATGGCTCGGCTTGGGTTACAGGAGATTGTACGCGGCGCGTGTTGCGCGGTGGCTCCTGGCAGTTTGCACCGTGGCATCTGCGGTCAGCCTCGCGCGGCACCGTCGCCACGGCGGCCGATTTTCGCGTCGTAGGTCTCCGGATCGCCCGACCATTGCGACCGTAGCCGTTTCAGCAGGAGTGATCATGCGATCGCGGACCCTTTCATAGGACTTAGGCTATGTCCCAGCTATAGCCGTGTTGGGTCATGTATGGACGGCGCCCGCGGTGCAAGAGGAATTTGACTATCAGCGAAGCGTTCGGGTGCGGTCATGTATTCGGCCTTTGAGTGCGGCCGTCTGGCCGCTGGCCCTGATGTGATCCGCTGATCGGTCCCAAACAGACTCACGCGTTCTTTCTTCGCATGACCCAAAGACGGGTTTTCCGATCGACGGTCTCGACCGTTTCGCATCAATGTCTTCATCACCCCTGCAGTTCGTGAACGCGGTTACATCTCCTCTTCTCTTCCTCGCCGAGCCCCTTTAGGCAGTTTCAGCAAGCTCAGGCGCTCGATAGGTGCCACCATGGGCCAGCAGCGCCCAGGCCATGCGCGCCATCTTGTTGGCGAGCGCCACCGCCACGACCTTGAAGGGTCGCCGCGCCAGCAGTTGCGTGAGCCAGGGATACTTCCCGGGATTCTCCTTGGCGCGCCGCAACACAGCGATCGCCCCGACGACGAGAATGCGCCGCAAGTAGCGATCTCCCTGCTTGGAGATCGGTCCGAGCTTCTGCTTGCCACCGGTCGAATCCTGCCGCGGCACCAGCCCGATCCAGGCCGCGAAATCGCGTCCCGACCGGAAGATAGTCGGGTCCGCCATCGTCGCCACGATCGCAGTCGCCCCGATAACCCCGATGCCCGGGATGGCCTCAACCCGCTGGCTCGCCTCGCTCGAGCGATGCTGCATCTTGATCCGCTTTTCGATCGCTCCGATGGCACTCTCCAACGCCTCAAGCTGCGCAGCCAGCACGATGACGCTGGCCCGTGCATCGATCGGCAACCGCGTGTCCTGTTCGTCCGTCACGATCGCGCGCAATTCGTTGACCCCGGCGTTGCCCTGCGCCGCCACCAACCCGAGCTCGGCCAGATGCGCCCGCAAGGCGTTGATGATCTGGGTGCGCTGGCGTATCAGCACATCGCGCGTGCGATGCTGCATCAACTGACCCTGCTGTTCGGCCGATTTGATCCGCACGAAGCGCATGGTCGGTCGCCGAACCGCTTCGCAGATCGCCTCGGCGTCAGCCGCATCGTTTTTGTTGCGCTTGACGTAGGCCTTCACATCCTTCGCCGGCATTAGGCGCACCTCGTGGCCCAGCTTCGTCAGCTCGCGCGCCCAATAATGCGCCGTGGCACACGCTTCCATGCCGATCAGGCACGGCGGCAACGCTTTGAAGAACTCCAGCACCTGGCGCCGTCGGAGCCGTTTCCGGACGACGACCTTTTCGGCCGCGTCGATCCCGTGAACCTGGAACACGTTCTTGGCGATATCCAAGCCGATCGTCGAAATTTGCATGTGGAGGGCTCCCTGATGTGATTCGATCGCAACGATCACCATATGGCACCTCGTTGCTGGGAGCGGGCGCCGTCCACCACATCAGAACTCGGCCGTGGCGGCATGTCCGCTTTGAGTCCGTTCTACCCCCAGCTTCGGACATTGGTCGGCGCCGCCGGCACGGCAGCTATCGTTCGGCGAGAGCCGGGCCATCGCAAGCACAACACTACGGATGCACGGCGATTGCCGAAATCTCGATCTTCACGTCGCGCGGGAGGTGGGCGACCTCGATAGTTGCACGGGCGGGCGGCGCGCTCTTTGAAGAACGTGGCATAGACCTCGTTCATCCTTCCGAACTCGTTTAGATCCTTGAGGAAGACCGTCGTCGTGACGATGTGATCCATAGTCAGACCATCGGCCACAAGCACGGCCCTTATATTCTCAAGCACCAGCCGCGTCTGGTCCTCGATCGACGTATTCGCCATCACTTGCTTGGTTTTCGGGTCGATCGCGATCTGCCCGGCGAGGTACACAGTGTTGCCGACCCGGATCGCCTGCGAATAGGGACCAATCGCCTCGGGCGTGTTCGGAGTTCGAGATGACTTTCTTCCCGGCGTCCTGCGCATTCGCGCTACCGACGGATACGATGAAAGCGAGACCAATCAACGGCGCCAGTGCTTTGTACGGCTCGGCGGCGGCAGCGGTGGCCGCGAGCAGCAGCCAGAGGGTGGCGATGAAGGTCGTCGTCATCCTGGCACCCTAGCGCGATCGACTGGGTGCATCGCCAGGGTGTGCGTGAACTCCATCAACTCCGAGGTCGTCAGGACACCAGCGCGATTTCGGGACGATGCTTCCTTGGCTACGAACGACGAATACGCATCTTGCGATCGGCCCAACTCTTGAGGTCGGCGACCGTAAAGCGTTCAAGGAATGGATTGGCCTTAATGATCTTCTCTCGCTTGGTCCGGCCCGTGGCGTCGGCTCCGGCCATAACTGAAGCCGCATCTGCATGCTCCAGCGCTGACAGGATGGCGACAGCTCCCGCGGCGCCAGCAAAGTGCGCGAGGTAGAGCGTCCCGGGGGTGATGGGCAGGCCTCGTTTCCTCAGCGTCCCGGCGTTTTGCTCCGTAAATCGCGAGGTGAGCTCACGGGCAACGTTGGCATCTCGCCGAAGTTCGAGGATTTCCCCTTCGCTGCGCCCTCTTGTCAGATCAGGCCGGTGCGTCCGGATCAAATCGCGCCAAGTTTCGTCTAGAAACTGACCCAGTCCTGTCGCGCTGGAGCGTTTGTTCCTTGCGTTGGGATCGCCGTTGGATTCGACTTTGATGATCTGCTCGACAACGGCGTCGATGGCCAGCCCATCAGCCGGGCGGTCTTGCCTTTGATCGAGAAGCCAGAGCGAGCCGAAGCCGCCACACCAACCTAAAGCGAAAGCGCCTGAGAGCATGCCGACTACGATTAGTGGCCAGATTGCCCAGCGGCTGCGGGGCGCGAGCGGCTGCAAGCGCGCGTCACAACTACCCTCCGGGCTCGATCCAAAGGGCGCTTGAGGCGACCCACGCTCGACATGATTGCTCGCAACCGCTTCAGATTTTGATTCTTGGTTCCGACCCGCTGCTTGCAATTCACTGACGGCAGTTTCGAATTGACGCAGATGCTCTGCGAGTTCACCGAGTTGGCTGCTGGCCACGGGGTACATCGTTATGCAAAAGGTTATCGGCTGCGCTGCACGACCCGGGAAGCCTCTAGTCTGAGAATAAATCGAGCGGAGCTCCGAACCAACAGGCATGAAAAATCGAAAATGGCTGCGTCTGCACGCCAATAACAATTCTTTACCGAGCAGAACGCGTTCAGACTTAGAGAACGCGATCGCGACGAAAAAAAGCGCGCTGATTCATCTGAGGTCGGCGGGCTCAAGTAGATGGCGAAATTGTTGACCAGAGACACGAGACCCCGAAAGCAGCGTTCCGCAGACAGTTCGCACAGTTCCGCGCCGATCGCCAATCCGCGACCGAGAATTTGTCCCCCTAGGTAGAGACAAACAGCGGGCATCAAACCAAAGAGCAACGAGCTACCGAGGCGCTGCTCAAGTGAAGCGGGAACCAGTGAGGCGAACGCAGCCCCGAAGAATAGACATGTGATCGCTAAAAAGTTGCTAGTCCCGACCGCGACTTGATAAAGCTGAGTGTAATGCCGAGACCTCGATGAGTAGTGAAGGTATTGACGCACTTGTTTCATCGCTCTCCTCGCATGCATTTCCGGGCATGCCCACGGGTGCGGCACGCTGGCGCAAGACTGGTTACGAAGAGATTTAAAGGGGCCGCAGAACAGTTGGTTCATCCGTTAAGCTTAACGGTGATGGCGGTCAGTGGTGAAACTCCGGCGGCGATGCTCCCTCCTCGCGGCTCTGACGTGCGGCGGCCGCCCACATTAATGCCAATCTGAGCCAGACCTCTCTCTGCGCATGCTCGTTTGCCACCTCAGCGGCAAGCAGGACAGCCAGCAGTCTCCCATGCCGCTTTTTCGCACGGGCGCACTTCTTGTCCGGCCAGGGGATTTCCGGCTTGAATTTCTCCGTCCCGAACAAATAATTTTATCTTTTTTTCGCCCGACGTTTCCTTGCAGTCTTTTCAATTGCAAAGTCTTCCAATTTTTTCCCTTCCTTAATCGCGGCAACCAGCCATCGGGGTTTTGCACCCCTACCAGCCCAGGTATTGCCTGCCCTGTCTCGATATTTCGGCGGGACCTTCTTCCCCCTCAGTACTGATCCTCCCCGTCCCCTACTTGACGCAATCTCCCCGCCCAACCTCGCCAGTTGGCTCCGTAGCACAACCGTCTTGCGATTGAGTTCTTTCCCAACGTCATCGCGCAACTGCAAAAGCTGCTCGACGGACATTGAACCAAGATTTGTTTTAGGCATTGGCTACCTCCCGACAAAGAAAGCACCATACAACATCTCTGGGCCGGCTTCGACGCTTTCACGCGACGAATATATCGCAGGGACTGGCGTCGCCCCCTTAAACTGTTGCTGAAAAATCATTCGATCATTTCGGTGACGCGCACCAAAAACGATTTGGGGATGGTTAAGCCGAGCGCCTTCGCGGTCACGTTGTTGAACACCAGATCGAACTTGACCGGCTGCTCGACGGGGATGTCGGCGGGCTTCGAGCCGCGAAGAATTCTTGTCGACGTAATCGCCTGAACGTCGGAACAAGTCCGGGAAGTTCGGCCCGTAGGACATCAGGCCCCCAGCTCGAACATGCTCTCGAAACGCATGCATGGTTGGCAATCTGGCGCTGACCGCCAACGTGTTGATGCGAACCCGCTGCGTGGTGAGGAAGGGATCGCTGCAAACATACAGCGCATCGGCAACGCCTTTGAGCGCTTCGATGCTTGGGATGATATCCTCCACCTTCCTAACTTCGAGCCTGATTGCATCAAGGCCGAGCTGGGCGGCCGCCGCCTCGACCCGCTCCATTTCCAACCTGATGAGAGGGCTATCGACATTGCCAAGGACAGCCACTCGATTGAGAGCAGGCACGACCTCACGCAACAGCTCAAGTCTGAGGCCACCAAGATCGGTCGCCATGTTCGATAGACCAGTGACATTGCCGCCCGGGCGCGCCAGGCTGGCGACCAGCCCGGTTTGGACCGGGTCACCAGCCGAAGCAAAAACGATTGGGATTGTCGGCGTCGCTTTCTTGACGGACATGGTAGCCGTGGTGCCTGCCGTGACGATGACATCGACCCTGCGCTGAACAAATTCGGCCGCGAACGCGGCATAGAGGTCATCCCGCCCTTCGCCCCAGCGATATTCGATTGCGATGTTGTGGCCATCGATCCAGCCGAGCTCGCGCAGGCGCTGCACAAAAGCCCCGACGAATGCACTCCAGATCGTTGGCGAGGTCGCACCCAGGAATCCAATCGTTGGCAACTTGCCCGGCTGCTGGGCGCGCGTCGCGTGCGGCCAGACCAGGACCGCCACCGCCGCACCGCCCAGGAGCCTGAAAAATTCTCTCCGGCGCAAGCCGCGTTCGGGGTCCGACGAGAGCGTTGGCGGAATCAACCTAGTCTCGTGGCCTCGGACGACAGCCTCCTTCCGTGCTTCTCGCGCTAGCCTCATCAAGCGAAATCACCTCCTAAGAATATGACCCTCCGTCAGAGGATGATCTTGGCGCGCTAGCGGACTTCATCCGGAATGGCCAGGCCGAGTGCGTCCGCGGCCGCCATGGCCGTCTGCGAAGCGATACTCGATCGCCTCGTTTCGACCCTCAACGAAGCCGGTCTCGTTCAACCCTTGGCGAACGGCCCCAATTCTTGCGCTCTCGGTTTCCCGGGTCTGGCTGCTGAGGACGCCGATCACTGGCATCGTCGGCTGCTGCGCGCGCGCCGCGAATGCCCACGAAGCTGCCGCGCCGCCGAGCAGCGTGATGAACTCGCGCCGGCTCATTCGATCACCTCGTCGGCGCGGGCGAGGAACGTTTCGGGGATCGTCAGGCCGAGCGCCCTAGCGGTCTTGAGGTTGACGACCAGTTCGAACTTGGTCGGCTGCTCGACGGGGATGTCACCCGGCTTCGTGGCCTCCAAAATCTTGTCGACAAAATCGGCAGAGCGCCGGAACAGATCGGGGAAATTCGGCCCATACGACAACACGCCTCCGGCGTGGACGTATTCACGCGACGAGTAGAACGTCGGCAGCCGCGCGTCCAGCGCCAGGGCGTTGATGCGAACCCGGTGGGTCACGGCGAGCGCGTCCCCGCAGACATAGACCGCGTCCGCTCGACCTTTCAGCGCTTCGAAGGCGGGCGCGAGGTCTTCGGCGCGGCGGATTTCCGCCGGCACCACCGCAAGGCCAAACTTGCCCGCCGCTAGCCGGACTTCCGCGGTCTCTTGCACGGCCCCGGCAAACGCAACATTGGCCAGCACCGCCAACCGGCGGGCGTCGGGCAAAAGCTCGCGCAGCAGTTCAAGGCGCTTTCCGGCAAGATCGGCTTGCAGCTGCGAGAGCCCAGTGACGTTGCGGCCGGGGCGGGCAAGAGAACCGACCAAGCCTCTGCCGACCGGGTCTCCGTCCAGGGCGAAGACGATGGGAATGACCGATGTCGCTCGCATGAGGGCCGGCACTGCGCCGCCGGTCGTCACGACGATATCGACATTGAGCCGGACGAACTCGTCGGCAATCTCGACGTAGCGTTCAGTGCGGCCTTCCGCCCAGCGAATCTCGATCGCAACCGTGTGGCCCTCGATCCAACCTAGTTCATTAAGTCGTTTGGCAAACGCTTCGAACCATGACTTCTGGGTCGCAACCGTCCCGGTGCCCAGAAATCCGATCGTCGCCATCTTCTGCTGCGCCCGCGCCGCGAGCGGCCATGTTGCCGCCACGCCGCCGAGCAGCGATATGAACTCCCGCCGCATCATTCGATCACCTCGTCGGCGCGGGCGAGCAGCGTCGGCGGCACTTCGAGGCCGAGCGTCTTGGCGGTCTTGAGGTTGATGACCAGTTCAAACGTCCTCGGCTGCTCGACTGGGATATCGGCCGGTTTTGCTCCGCGTAGGATTTTGTCGACGACCTCGGCAGCGCGACGCCACAAGCTCGGCCAGTTTGGCCCATAGGACATCAGGCCCCCTGTTTCGACATACACCCGGTCAAAGTAGATCGTCGGCAGTTGTGCCCTCAGCGCCCAGGAATTGATCTGAATTCGATTGGTGTTGTAGAGGGGTTCACTCGGAACAATCAGTGCATCGGCGCGACCCTTGAGCGCCTCGATAGCGGGCGCAATATCCTCCGCACGGCGGATTTCAACTATAGCGACATCGAGGCCGAACCTGCCGGCCGCTGCCTTAACCGCGTCCGTTTGCAGCGCTGTGACCGGATTGCCGATATGGTACATCATCGCCAAGCGGCCGAGATTCGGGAGGAGTTCGCGTAACAGCTCGACTACCTTTTGAGCCAGCTCAGATGACTGGACCGACAGGCCTGTGACGTTACCGCCCGGGCGCGCAAGGTTGGTGACGAGCTTATTGCCAACCGGGTCCCCCGCCGAGGGAAACACGATAGGAACCACCGATGTCACTTGCTTGGCGGCCAAGACGTTTGGGGTCGCATGCGTCACAATGACATCGACATAGAGCCGGACGAACTCGGCGATGATCGCGGGTGAGCGCTCGAAGCGTCCCTCCACCCATCGATACTCGATCGCGACGGTCTGACCCTCGACCCAACCGAGTTCGCGCAGTCGTTGAACAAAGGCGGCGGTCCATTGGGCCTGGGCCGAAGGAGTGGCCCCGCCAAGCAATCCGATGGTCGGCAGCTTCATCTGCTGCGCGCGTACCGCGAGCGGCCATGCAGCCGCGCTGACGAGCAGCGTGATGAACTCGCGCCGCTTCATGTCAGGCTTCCCATCCGAAGTCGGTCTGCCGCACCCTCAGCATGCTGCTCAAAGGCCGTTGCGATCTACCTCCCAAATGGGAGGTTAATGCTCAAAAAATCAGCTTGTCCGCAGCGGCTAACGCACGGCCCTATGTGCCGTCTTCGCGAGAAGGCCATCAGCGACACCTTGCCCTGCCCTTCACTGGGCGGGGCTTTTTTACCCATTTGCCCATGGGAAATCATGCTCGAGGACTTGTTCAAAGAAGCGCACGAAGAATTTCGCCGTGCGCTGATCGTCCTAGGCGACAGTCGAATTTTGACCGCCGCAGCCCTGTTTGTGCTGGTTGTGTTGCTGCGCGCATGCGAAACCCCGCCCGATTAGCACCAAGCGCGCCCCCCAAATGGGAGGTGCGGCACTCTCGAAATCCCGGCGACGCTGCTCGCTCGCGCCGACGAGGTGATCGAATGAGACGGCGCCAGTTATCGTGCGGTTCTGTTAGGATTGACAGGCTTGATCCTTGGCTGGGCCCGGCCGGAAGGGGACCAGTGACTGTGCCGACGAGGTGAGCTTGTCTCGCACGCTGGAGCTGCCGTGAGCACGGTCAGACAAGTCGCCGGATTCGAAGGCCTAACCAACAACGATACTTAGCGAGACTTGCTTATCATCGGCGCTGGATATGAGACCCACCTGATTGCCGAGGTTGCAGAGGATAAGGATAGGGCAAAGAAGCTGGTGCTACTCGGGCTTCCATCTCTTAGCGCTGATATGTATCAGCAGAACGCATGGCGGACGCGCCTGGCAGCAGACGCAATTGGTGAAAGTACGGGCGGTAAATACTTCGCTCCCGCAAACGATCCGTTTGTTACGGCGACGGTGCTAAGCGAAATCATCTTCCGTCAAAGGCGAATTGAGCCGGTGACGAATCTTTACCTATCGCCGTTAGCGACCAAAGCGCAGGCGCTTGGGTTTGTTCTGTACTACATGGGTGAATGTGAAGGTCAGAACTCAAGTATCATTTTTCCGTTCAGCTCTCAATATTCGCCGGAAACTGCAGAAGGAATTTCCAGGATTTGGAGATACAGGCTTGAATTTCCTATGTAATCTCAGTAGCTGCAACATGCGAGTTGTTCACGGATGGAGCACGCCGAAGAAATTCCTGGCATCGCTCGCGACCAGACGGACCTCAGAGTCGCTGCCCTTCCAACCGAGATCGCCGTAGAAGCGGGCGATACGCGACAGCGACTGGTAGTGCCAGCGGTCATCCTGGAGCTGCTGTGCGGCAAGATAGAGCGCCCATCCGCCGTCCGCGATGCGCTCGCCGTTCGCTCGCACGATGACCGGCACCGTCCGACGTGCAGACGCGAGGGAAATATGGCCTTCGATCAATTCGCGCATGCGAGCATCGCGCGCAGCATTCGACCTACCACCGAGGACCACCGCGACGATGTGCTTCTCGTCACGGCGAACAGATGACACCAGGTTGTATCCGGAAGCATCGGTATAACCGGTCTTGATACCGTCAACGCCCTTCACCTGTCCGAGCAGGGCATTGTGATTGCGCATCTCGGCGCCCTTGTAGCGAAAGCTCGCAGTTGCAAAATATTGGTAGTAGCCGGGAAAACGGTGCTGAATGGCACGACCCAGAAGGGCCTGGTCGCGGGCGGTCGTTATCTGCTCGACGGCAGGCAACCCCGAGGCATTGACATAGGTCGTGCCCGCCATGCCGAGCGCCCGTGCTTTCAAGGTCATCAGCCGGGCGAATTCCTCTTCGCTGCCGCCGATCGCCTCGGCGACAACCACCGCGGCGTCGTTCGCGGATTTGGTGACCAGCCCCTTGATCGCGTCCTCGACATTGATGGTCTGATTGGCCTTGAGCCCGAGCTTCACGGGTCTCTGGATCGCGGCGCGGGTCGAGATCGGCAGGGGTGTGTCAAGCGTGAGTGTGCCGCCCTCGAGCTGCTCGAACAGCAGGTAGAGCGTCATGATCTTCGTCAGCGACGCCGGGTGACGCGGCTCGTCGGGGCTGACCTCGTGCAGCACGAAGCCCGACTTGTCATCGACCACGATGGCCGCATACGGCGGTCGATAGTTGGGCCCGTGAATCACGCGCTTGGGGGGATCCTTGCGCGGGGACCGGGCTTCCGCCTGATCCCACCCCGCGCCGGCAATCAGCAACGTGATCAGCAGAACGGCAACCCGGCGCCAATGCGAGGGCGAGATTCGACCCAAACCCATCGAAGCGATCCCCATCCTCGTCGGCGCGGCATCGGTCGTGATGCTTGCCGCCGCGCGGTGGTAACGGAGTCCGTTCATGGACATTTCTCCCCAAGCGACATGCCGTGGGAGGTCCTGCTGGGCGCGAGCCGCAAGGCTCGCTCAATGCGAGCACGGCAAGGACGCAACCGGCCGTCACCGAGCCGAATCGCCGTCAGAGCCCGCTTCGTCTGTGCAAGGAGCCCCCAAATTTACCATCCCACGTCCCCGCCTTATCGCCGGGGGGAATGGCTCCCGACTATTGGTCGCTTTGGCCGCTCGATTGGTTCAAATGCCACCCGGACCGGGAGGGCAATGGGGGGCGCCACGACAAAATATCCGGCCTGCCTGTGACAAGGCGGCCACACTCCCCCCATCAACCACGGGCCAAAGGAGGGGTCGCCATGCGGGACGGTGCGGACCGATGCGGAGGGGAGGATCATGGTAAAGTCAGGGGGCTGCTCTTGGTCTAACCGCCGTCACATGCATGCAAATTCCTTGCGCACGTGTGACGGCCGTCACCGATCGGTTCTCTCTGTGTGAGGTACCACGCACACGTGGACATCAGTCCGATCTGGACTTGATCCAAAGAGCGAACAAAACGAACTGCGGCTAGGGACAGGCAGCCGGCAGTGCGTGGGTTGGCGGCATCGTTCAGTGGAGAATGGCTGATGAAGAGGTACGCATTGCCTCCGGATGGGAAGTCGCTCCCTCCAACCACACGGGCCAAATGGCGACGGTTTATGGACCGTCATCTGCCGATGGCGGTGATCTATCTGATGGTCGCTACGCTCGTAGCGGTCGTCCTCTTTCCTCACGCGGCGGTAACGGTTCCGAGCGGCCACGTGGGGGTACTCTGGAAACGTTTTGGCGGCGGCACGGTGCTCGATCCACGCCAGCTCAAAGACGAGGGTCTACACCTCATTTGGCCTTGGGACGAATTGTTCATTTATGATTTGAGGCTGCAAGCCTTTACGGAAACCTACAATGCCATCTCCAGCGATGGCGTGAGCCTGACAGCGTCGATCAATGCTCGCTATAGACTGCAGCGTGACGGTGTCGCTGTGCTTCACCGAGCGATCGGGCCAAATTACCTGGACTTGATAGCACGGCCAGGAATCGGAAGTCTGACGCGCGAGGTCATTGCCCACTACAATGCTGAGCAGGTCTATTCGACGGCACGCCAGGAAATTCAAGACAAAATCCGCGAGCGTACACTGGAAAAGGCCAGCCAGAAGATGTTGGGCCGGTTTGCACTGTCGGACCTGTTCATTCTCTATGACACGCTTCTGTACGGCATTGAGTTGCCGACACACGTGGTCAATGCGATCAATCGAAAAACCGAGCAGTACTACGTATCGGAGGAGTTCAGATTTCGTGTCGAACGGGAGAAAAGAGAATCGGAACGCAAGAGAATCGAGGCCGAAGGTATTCGCGATTTTCAGCACATCGTCAGCCAAGGCATCTCGGATTCATATCTGCGTTGGCGTGGTATCGAGGCGACGCTGCAGCTCTCGCAGTCCACCAATGCGAAGACCGTGATCATCGGCGGCGGTAAGGATCGCTTGCCGGTTATTCTCGGCAATGTGGATATGCCGGCACCAGCGGGTCCGGCAGGCAAGTCGCCGTCAGCCAAGGAAACGACCACGGCTGATGCTCCGGTCGTGCAGTGGCAGCAGCAAGCGTTCCCGACGGAGCCCACGATAAAGTCCCCACCAAATTAGCCGTTCTTCCCGGCGACTTCACAGGGGCAGTTTCAATAAGAAGGTTCAAACCCGGCAGACGGTGAGAAAATCGAGGCAACATGCCGCCTCGTCGAGTGACGGAGGGACCCACATGAAGCTCGATGAACTGCCGTGGCGGCCGAGCGGCGAAGTCCGCGAACACGCGCGGACCAGACTTAGCCGCAGCGTCACTCTGGAAGTGTGGCGAGGGCCGGACGGTAGATACAGCATCCACGTCTTGCGCCGCGGAAGGGACGATCAAAAATGGGCATCGTTGGATTCTGTGGCCGCACAATGTGCAATCGACAATATCGTGAGACAATACACTTGGCTTGGATGGATTAAGCGCAAGATTTCCGGATAGCGATTTGCGCGTGCGCTTCTCGCCGTAAACGTGGTGCGCCTCGTCGTTGATCACGACGCCGTTGCATGACCGCTTCGGGTCAAACTCGGCCCTGGGGGCGATGTCCGCTCAATGTCGCAATTCCCCCCGAAAGCGATCGTGTAGCGGACATCAGCGTAAGCGGTGTTTTCAGGCCGCCGCAGCCTTTTCTGCCGCCGGCACATAGGCGAACGGCAGCAGCTCGTCGATCCGACCCATGGGATGGCGCGCGACGATCTTTGAGAGCACGTCGTGCAAGTAAGCTTGCGGATCGACGGCGTTCATTTTGCAAGTTTCGACGAGCGAGGCAATGACTGCCCACTGCTCGCCGCCACCGTCGGAGCCGGCGAAGAGATGATTTTTGCGCCCGAGCGCGATCGGACGGATCGAGCGCTCAACTACATTGGAGTTGATCTCGATGCGGCCGTTGTCGAGGAAGCGGGTAAGACCTTCCCAGCGCGAGAGTGCGTAGCGGATCGCCCCGGCGATGGTCGACTTGCCGGAGACGGCGGCAAGCTGGGCTTCGAGCCAGAGACGCAGGTCGTCGACGAGAGGTTTTGTGCGCCGCTGCCGCGCCTGGCGGCGTTCATCGGCGGCAAGGCCGCGAATGTCGGCTTCGATGGCATAGAGTGCGGCGATGCGGACCAGGGCCTCGGTGGCGATCGGTGCCGGTGTCTTCACCTGGATCTCGTAGAAATGCCGCCGCACATGGCTCCGACAGAAAGCGAGCGCGACATCACCGCGTTGAGCGAGCTCCGCATAGGCGCCATAGCCGTCGACCTGCAGGATGCCGCTGAATCCCGCAAGATGCTCGGCCGGCCGCGCATGTTTACGGTCGGGGGCATAGACGTAGGCAACGCCTGGCGGAGCGCGGCCGGCCCAGGGCCGCTCGTCGGCCGCATAGGCCCACAACTGGCCCTTCTTGACGCGCCCACGCCCAGGATCGAGCACCGGTGCCGTCGTCTCGTCGGCGAACAGCTTGGTCGATTGCTTCAGTTGCTCCAGGAGCCGCGCATGCACCGGCCGCAGCGCGAAAGCGGCGCGGCCTACCCAGTCCGCCAGGGTGGAGCGATCGAGCGTGATGCCTTGGCGTGCATAGATTTGCGCTTGACGATAGAGCGGCGTGTGATCGGCATATTTGGCGACCAGCACATGCGCGACCAGTGTCTCGGTGGGAATGCCGTTCTCGATCAGCCGCTCCAGCGCCGGCGCTTGCACCACTTCGCCAGCGCAGACCTGGCAGGCATATTTGGGACGGCGCGTCACGATCACCTTGAACTGCGCCGGGATAACGTCGAGCCGTTCCGAGACGTCCTCGCCGATCCGGTGCTTGAGGCCGCCGCAGCACGCGCAGGTCTTGTCGGCCACGTCGATGACGATCTCTTCGCGTGGGAGGTGGACCGGCAGCGCACCGCGATTGATGTGCCGCCTGCGCGGCGTAGCTTGCTTCTGAGCGGTGGTGTCGTTCTCCGCCGCGGCGTCTGCCGCCGCGAGCGTCTGTTCCACGTCTTCCAGCGCCAGTGCCAGCTGCTCGGGATCGAGCCGTTCGGCGCGGCGCCCGAAGCGATGCCGCTGCAGCTCCTTGATGATTGCGGTCAACCGCTCGAGCTCCTCGGCATGATGCGCCCGCTCGGCCAGGAGCAGAGCACGCAAGCCATCGAGATCGGTGGGGAGGGAATCACCGGGGCTCATCGCAGCGAGAGCAAAGCACATCACCGCGCGCGTGTCGCACCACGCCGCGCATCTGAGTGACTGTGTCGCGTCGCTCAGAGAGTCGCCTGCGGCGCGTGCACGCGCACGGCACGCACTCGCGTCCAGTCAAGACCTTCAAGCAGCGCAGAGAGCTGCGATGAGGTCACACGCATCACCCCGTCACTGATCTGCGGCCAACGAAACGAGCTCTTCTCCAGCCGCTTGGCAACCAGCACCAGGCCCGTGCCGTCCCACAGCAATAGCTTCACGCGATCGGCTCGCTTGGCCCGGAATACGTAAATCACGCCGCTATAGGGATCGCTGCCCAGGCTCTCGCGCACCAGCGCGGCGAGGCCATCCATGCCCTTGCGAAAGTCGACCGGCCGCGTCGCCACCAGGACACGCACCGCGCCCGACGGGACGATCATGAGAGAGCCTTCACCACGCGCAGCACAGCCGCGAGCCACCCGACATCCACGCCGCATTCGGCCCGAACCACGATCCCAGCCGTCTCGATCGTGATCGAGGGCGTCGTCGCAACCGGCTTCTGCGCTGCCATCATGACCGGCACGAACACGGCCGCCTCGTCCGCCGGCAGCGCCAGCTGGCCGTGCCGCGCCGCCTTGCGCCAGGCAAAGAGATGCTGAGGGCTGATCTCATGCCGGCGTGCCACCTCCGACACGACCGCGCCCGGCGCAAACAATTCCGCGACGATCCGCCCTTTGTCCTCGTCACTCCATCGCCGCCGGCGACCAACGCCACTGCGAATCTCGACGCGCCCTCGAGGCGCGGAAGCGTCAACTATATGGTCGACCATATATGCGAACCGATGCCATCAACAGGTTCGCCATCTTCCGAACTATGCCGCTGGCTGCAAGATGGAGCGGGACCAGGCTTCGATGGTTCTCTGACAACAAGCAATGGATCGAGTTCATCATAGCGACAGTCCTTCTGTGGCTGCTGATGATGACTGCCATACATGAGCTTGATTTGAGATCGGCAGGCTAAGGGGCCAACCTCGACCTAGTGAGGGAAGTCTCAGATTGGCTGGGACCTGATCTGACGAATTTAGAGCCGCCGAGCTTTGACAGAGAATTTTGCAGTTTATGACATCGGCGGTTCCGCTGACGGCTCCACCCAAATAGGCGAGCCCCCGGCTCTGGCTTGTCGGGCCAGGGGCTCCCAGCAGCCAGCCATGGAGGCCACTCCCTCTGGCCGCTACGTGTGAGCATAGCACGCCCGCCTGTTTGGCTCCCATGAACAAATCTTTGGCGCGAATGAACAAGTCCGGGGACAGGATCAACAACGTAAGGAGCGTTCAGCCCTATCTTTGCGAGATCGATATTGAACATGTCGGTTCACGACAAATACCGGATCGTGATCAATGATGCTCAACGCCGATTGATCATGCGTGCGTTGACGAATGCCATCGCCAACGACCGCCACTCGACCGAAAACGCCCTTAGTCCACCGTCATATGAATGGATGCAGCTTATTCGGCTGTTCGGCACGATTAAAGCGATGCCATGACTTTTCGATACCAAGCTGCCGATGCGGTCCACGATGGCAGTGACGAACAAATCTTTGGCGCAAATGAACAAGTCTCCGGACGGGATCAGTGCGACTAAGAGGCGGCACCCGCACTAGGTGCCGTCTTAAACCATCGCTGGCCCTTATCATGAACGAGCCCATTGATCTGCTGCAGTGTCACTTTGGCTTGACGCCAGCCGAGGCCAGATTAGCACTTCATCTCGTCGCAGGAGAAACACTTCGGTCCGCTGAGGTCAAACTCAGCATCAGTTATGAGACGGCACGTACCTGCCTTAAGCATATCTTCAGGAAAACCGGAACCTGTCGGCAAGCTGAACTTGTCATAGTCATCCTTACCGCTCTCCCTGGCTGCGTGAGCCGGAGGCTTGGCTCAAAGGAACAAATCTCTGGCGTGAATCGAACAAATCCCAGGACGGGGTCAGAGCGACTAAGCGGATATCGGCCCTACGATGTGGGAGAGAGAAGAATGTCTCTCCAACGCTTCTCCCGTAAGCGGTGTTGTTAGGCCGCAGCCCTCTCCGCCGCCCGCACATAGGCGAACGGCAGCAGCTCGTCGATGCGCTCATCGGATGCCTGGCGACGATCTTCGCCAACACGTCGCGAAGATACGCTTCCGGATCGACGTCGTTCATCTTGCAAGTTTCGATCAGCGAGGCAATGACCGCCCAGTGCTCGCCGCCGCCATCCGAGCCGGCGAAGAGATGGTTCTTGCGGCCGAGCGCGATCGGACGGATGGCGCGCTCAACGACATTGGAGTCGATTTCGATGCGGCCGTCGTCGAGGAATCGGACGAGACCGTCCCAGCGCGAGAGCGCGTAGCGGATCGCCTCGGCGATGGTCGATTTGCCCGAGACGGCGGCGAGCTTGGCTTCGAGCCAGGGACGCAAAGCGTCGATGATCGGCTTGGTGCGCAGCTGCCGCACCTGCCGGCGTTCGTCGGCGGCCGGCCGCGAATGTCGGACTCGACGGCATAGAGCGCGGCGATGCGGACGAGCGCCTCGCTGGCGATCGGCGCCGGCGTGGTCGGCCTGGATGTCATAGAACTGCCGCCGCACATGGCTCCAGCAGAAGGCGAGTTCGACATCGCCGCGCTTGGCGAGCTCGCATAGGCCCCATAACCGTCGACCTGTAGCGTGCCGCTGAAGCCTGCAAGGTGCTCGGCCGGTCGCGCGTGCTTGCGGTCGGGAGCATAGACATAGGCGACGCCCGGCGGTGCCGTGCCGGCCCAAGGCCGCTCATCGCGGGCATAGGCCCACAACTGTCCTTTCTTCGTGCGCCCGCGTCCGGGATCGAGCACCGGCGCCGTCGTCTCGTCGGCGAACAGCTTGCTCGATTGCTTCAGTTGCTCGAGGAGCCGCGCATGCACGGGCCTGAGCGCGAAGGCGGCGCGGCCGACCCAGTCGGCCAACGTGGAGCGGTCGAGCGTGATGCCCTGGCGGGCATAGATCTGCGCTTGGCGATAGAGCGGCGTGTGGTCGGCATATTTGGCGACCAGCACATGCGCGACCAGCGCCTCGGTCGGGATGCCGTTCTCGATCAGCCGCTCCGGCGCCGGTGCCTGGCTGACTTCGCCCGCGCAGGCGCGGCAGGCGTATTTGGGGCGGCGCGTGACGATCACCTTCAGCCGAGCGGGGATCACGTCGAGCCGTTCGGAGACATCCTCGCCGATGCGATGCTTGAGACCGCCGCAGCAGGCGCAGGTCTTGTCCTCGACATCGATGACGATCTCTTCGCGCGGCAGATGCAGCGGCAGCGCGCCGCGATTGATCTGCCGCTTGCGCGCTGCGGGCTGGCTTGGCTGCGGCCTGTCATCCTTCTCCGCCGCAGCTTCGGCCGCCGCGACCATCTGCTCCAAGTCCTCGAGCGCAAGGGCGAGCTGATCGGGATCAAGCCGCTCGGAGCGGCGGCCGAAGCGATGCCGCTGCAGCTCCTTGATAATCACCATCAACCGTTCGATCTCGCCGTGCGCGCGATCCGCTTCGCCGCGTGCGGCAGCGAGCTCCTCAGCATGCCGCGCCCGCTCGGCCAACAGCAAAGCCTGCAGCGCATCGAGATCGGTCGGGAGAGAATCAGGAGCGGTCATCACGCTGCAAAGTAAATCACATCACAGCGCGCATGTCGCTCCACAGATCGCTTCTGAGTCACTGTGTCGCTGGACTAAAGCGTCGCCTGCGGCGCCGGCACTCGCACCGCGCGCACCCGCGTCCAATCGAGACCTTCGAGCAGCGCCGAGAGCTGCGATGACGTGAGCCGCATCACGCCGTCGCTGATCCTCGGCCAGCGGAAGCTGCCTTTCTCGAACCGTTTGGCAACCAGCACCAGCCCGGTGCCGTCCCACAACAACAGCTTCACGCGATCAGCACGCTTGGCACGGAACACATAGACCACGCCGCTGTAAGGATCGGCGCCCAGGCTCTCGCGCACCACCGCCGCCAGGCCGTCCATTCCTTTCCGGAAATCGACCGGCTGCGTGGCCACCAGCACGCGCACCGCGCCAGACGGAATGATCATGAAACCGCCTTTACCGCACGCAGCACCGCCGCGAGCCACCCGACATCCACGCCGCACTCGGCCCGCACCACGATCCCAGCCGTCTCGATCGCGATCGAGGGCGTCGTCGCAACCGGCTTCTGCGCTGCCACCATCACCGGCACAAACACGGCCGCCTCGTCCGCCGGCAGCGCCAGCTGGCCGTGCCGCGCCGCCTTGCGCCACGCAAACAGATGCTGCGGGCTCATCCCATGCCGGCGCGCCACCTCCGACACGACCGCGCCCGGCGCAAACAATTCCGCGACGATCCGCCCTTTGTCCGCGTCACTCCGTCGCCGCCGGCGACCAACGCCGTTGCGAATCTCGACGCGCCCTCGAGGCGCCGAAGCGCCAACTATATGGTCGACCATGTATGCGAACCGATGCCGTCAACAGGTTCGCGATCTTCCGAGCTATGCCGCTCGCTGCAAGATGGGGGCAAAACACCGCTT
>CAWHCK010000057.1:0-295948 GCA_963827585.1 uncultured Alphaproteobacteria bacterium | reverse complement strand
GCGTTATCTCCGCCTCATGCGATTGCTTCGGCTTGCCCCAGCCACGATCCAGCAAGGCCTCCGCAGCTGCCACGCGGGCAGCATAAGGCGCATGGGGTTCATTCATGATGGCAGCGAGCGTCTTTACGGCCTTTCTGGTGTGCATTCTTGCCAAAGACGCGATTTCGAGAGGAGTTTTAGCCATTTGACTTCCCCGAGGTTGCCAGCAACCGCTATTGGGCTACTTGATTTTTGCCCGGACTTCATCGGACGGAAGAGCGTCGCTGCAAATTACCGGAGTGCTCCCATTTCGTCGCCGGCCTCGCGGGCCTCGCCCCGGATGTATACTGCGGGTATGGTGCTGCGTCGCGGCTGTCGCCATTGTCCCTCGCGCGCGAGACAGAGGTGTCCCTATAGAAAAAGAGATGTCCGGCCTTACTCTGTACCGCACGCGTAAGGGACAATGGTGACAATTCCTCTACCTTTTTACCCGCGCAAAGAAACCTGCCAACATCCGGCGCTCGCGCTGTCGCCGCTCGGCCTCGTCTTTCGCCCGATTTTCGAAAAGGCGGTGACAATGCTCGTTCACGACCCAATGCGGCGGGTCTGACGGCCGTGTCGGCGCGGCGCGATTGACCCATCCGAGCGCTTCGAGCTGCTCGAATACCGCCTCTGTGTCCCGCTTGGTCAGCTTGCGCATCGTGCGATCGCCGCGCTGCACGTCGCGGTTGGTGATGCGCTGGAGCTTGTGGGCGAGGATATAGCCGGCGACCGCGCTCAGGCGCTCATGCTCGTCGGCCAAGTTGAGAACACCGGCATAGAACGCGAGGGCGTGTGGCAGCAAAAACTCGTGCATGAACCGCGCCACGCGATGGGCCGTTTCCTCAGTTACCTCGGTCGGCAGCCTTTCGTCGGCATGTTCGATGCAATGCCAGATGACGCACAGGCGGGCAAAAATCCCGTCGTATTTCCCGATATGCGCCGCGAGCTTTCTGTGGATGGTCCCGAGCGCCATCAGTTCGAGATGCTTCTGTTCTAGCGCCCGCCTAATTGCTAGAGCGCCGGCGTCGAATAACAAGAGATCGGGGCGTCCCAGCATGTGCAGCCGCCGCACGAGGTCGCCGTAGTGCTTGGCGGCGTCCAGCATTTCCTCGTCCCTCCCCGCGGTGCCGGGAGCGAGGACGATCGGCAGCAAGCGCTGCAAAAGCCCGTCGTCCACTGTTTCGGCGGCAACCTTCCGAATCAGGTCCGGCTGGATGCCGCCGAGTACGCAAGCCGACAGGTTTTCGATGAGAAACGCCCCGCGGTTTATGCGGTTGACCGCGTAGGGGCCGCCATTCCATGCCTGTAGCCAGAACCCTCGGTCCTTCGCCCCGCCGCGGTGGCTCGAATACTTGTCCATCGCGCCAAACCATCCCGACAGTTCATCTTGCAGGCATAGGACCCCGTCGATGGTGTCCTTGAAGACATCCTGCGCCCCTTCGATCGTTGTGTCTTCGAGCCTCGCGCGTATCTGCCGCGGTGGTGCCGCGGCCTTGCGTTCGTCGGCGGAAAGCTTGTCGTATTTCGCTTTCGCATCGACATAGGTGCGCCAGAGATCATGGTCGATCCGCGCGAGCGGACGCACGGCCTGAGCGAGCATGGGCGTCTTTTTCGTGGCCGGCTCCCCGATAACCGCGACCCATATTCGCGCCGATTCGGTCCAAGTGGGGTCGTGCTGCTTGACCTGAATTTTTATGCGGTCGGGAATGGCGGCAGCGCAGGTCGCGAGTGCGGATGCGGCCAAACCCGCGGGATCGCATCCCATGGAAGCGCCCTGGTCGAACGCAAACCGCTCGATCACGTCGGGGAGAAGCCCGCGCGGGAGCTGCGGTGGGGTGAGCTTCGCCCATAGGTCGATCGGCACGATCGGCTGCGTTGCCCTCTGCGCTTGCGCTGCGATCTTCGCCCGCGCCGTCGAGACCGCGTGGGGGATATCGTTGTTATAGCGATCATGCCAGCGCTGCGGGTCGTGCTCGCCGGCCGCGTTCTGCATGAGCCCGCGGAGCATGTTCGCGGCCGCTCGATCGTCCATGCCGGCGACGAGCATCTTCATGGCGAGCACCGTCAGCGGCTCGTGGAAGCTTTCTGCGGTGAGCACCTTCTGGATCAGCGGGGCCCAGTCCTCGCTGCCGGTGTGGGGCCTGCTGCCGGCGCCGTTCGTCTTGTCCGCGGGGGTCGCAGCATCCAGCGCGGCGAGCGCGGTATCGAGATCGATCTCGATGTCGGAGTTCTGCTCTTCGATGCGGCACAGCACCGGATCGTTCTTGCGGTGCCAGCTCCCCGGCCAGCGGATTGGGTGACATACCGGCTGGTTCGACGGGTCGCCGCCGACCAATTTGGCGGCAAGCTCGCGCGCGCGCTTTAGCTTAGCCAACGCGATGCTACCCTGTGCGGGCTGACGTAGGCGCCAATGCAGGTGAAGCTTGGGCTGGACCTTGCCGGTCTCCGGGTCGATCCATGTGCCGCCGCTTCGCACCACGAGAGTCGCCGGACCGATAATTTCTTTCAGCCTCGTGCGAGCTTCCTGCGGGCCCCGGTCGCATTCAGTCGACAGGGTAAGCCCTCGCGCAACGTCGTCCTCCCCCGCGCGATCTTTGTCGTTGAACACCGCCAACGGCGGACAGAACACGACGGGCTTGGGATCATTGGCAGCGCGGCGAGCATCGTCCTCGGCGACATCGATCAGGAATTTGAAGCCACCTGCAAGGCTTGCCGGCGAGAGCCGAAACAGTTTGTTCTTGCCCTCGAAAAAGGAGCGACAAGACACCCATCCCTCGGCGCCGGCGTGGCGAAACAGGGCATCGACGAAGATTTCGAGTTGACTACGGTCGGGCTCGAGCGTGCTCACTTGCTGCCTTCCCGCGGCGGCTTGAGTCGTGTTGCATCAAAAGTGCGTCTCGCTGCCCATGTCCTCGCTTAGGCTTTTGCTGCTCTTGGCGTCGTCCTCGACCTTTGGTTTGAAAGTCAAAGAAAGGTATGGCCGTCCGTCCTTGGTTTTCTTGAGCCAACCGTTTGCGTAGTAGAGCTTCCCGCCCACCATCACCGTTCCTGTGCGGTCGGGATGCTTCTCCTCGGTCTTACGGTCGTTGACGAAGATCGCGCCGGCGTTGTCTTTCTGCTCGAAGGCCATTGTCTTCTCCTGTTGGCGCCAGACGGGCGGCTCGTTCGGTGCGCCGAACCGCCGAGCCGTCGCGGTGATGAATGCGATCAGGGCATGGGGCGCCCAGCCGCGATGGCGGTCACAGGCCGCGCAGCGAAGCTCGCCCGCGTGCGGCGGCTTGCCCGGCAGGATGCGGGCGATGTTGTCATGGCATGGCTGCTGGCGATCGATGTCGCGATCGAGCTTCACCGTCATGCCGATAGCTGGCGATGCGGGCTCGGGTGTTGCGTTGAACAGGTCGGGCGTCATCGCATCACTCCCACGCGTGCGAGGAACGCGAGCGCCGTGTCGAT
Organism: uncultured Alphaproteobacteria bacterium; assembly: GCA_963827585.1. GTDB lineage: Bacteria > Pseudomonadota > Alphaproteobacteria > Rhizobiales > Xanthobacteraceae > VAZQ01. The sequence continues at coordinate 292,474 of CAWHCK010000057.1, read as the reverse complement.
GTTGTCTGCCGTCTCTACCGTTGCGCCAGCGCGCCGCAACGCGTCGTGACACTCAGTCTGCACGGGGCTGAGCTTGCGGCCGGGCCCCTTGAGTTCGAGGAACAGCGGCTGACCGGCGCGGATGATCAGCAGGTCGGGACTGCCCACCCGGACGCCAAGCGACTTGAAGATCGCGGCTTCGACTGGCGATCGCCAGCCGCCGGTAGGGACGTGCGTCCACCACGTATCACCACGAGCGCCCCACCGCAGGTGCTCGATCAGCGAGCGCTGCAGAATGGCTTCGGGCTGGTGGCGGCGGGTCACGTGTGCAGCTCCTTGCGGTCTTGGCCGCTTTTGGCTACACAGCAGCGCCAACTTGCCTGTGTAGCCTTGATGGAGCGGGAGAACTCGAACCCTCGGTGTCCGTGGTTTTTGGAACCTGACGCCGCTAGCCTGCCCGCCCCAGTGAAAATGCGAGCGCCGCCTTCAACGGGCGGCGTTTCGCTGGATATCACTTTTCCTTTGCGCGCGAGCTCCGAGTATCGGAAGTTCCCGCAGATAAGCGGCAAGATCATCGGACAGGATGACACTGCGCCCGCCGAGCTTGCGAATGGTAATGCGGCCCAGCTTCGCGTGGCGATAAAGCGTGCTTCGCTCGATCGACAACATGCTCGCGGCTTCGGGAATGCCGTAGGCGAGCCTTCTAGGAATCTCAGACATTCTGGCGCCTCGTTGCTGCGCGTCGCCAGGCGGCGACACTCGCAGCACGATGACGCATCAGGGTCGGAGAAGCAGCCGATAAGGCCGATAAAGGCCGAGAATTGCCGGGCGCGAATTATCGGCCTCGCGAGGCGTATGAGATGCGCCACTTTTTGAGGGGTTTCGGCAATCAATTCTCGCACCGTGCTTACGGCGGGCGTTCTCCCTTCGCGAGCCAGCGCGTCCAGCCCGGCCCTTTCCAAGTCGCTCTTACGTCTCCATTCCGGGTCGGCACGGTCAAATTCGCCGTGATAATCCATCAATTCAAAAACAATCTCTCGAATGCGCTCGCGATCATACGTTGGGTTCGTGCCACGTCTTTTTGCTCGGCCGGCTGCGTTAGCTCCTTCAGCTGTGCTCAAACACGTCGCGGAAGAAGAACAGCGGGCGAAGAAATCCATCAATCGCCGCCATGGGGCCCGGCTGCCATGGATCGTCGGGACAAACGAAGTCTTCGACAACCCAACCTCGCGGCCCTAAGCCTGGGTTGCAGTTCCAGCCTGCCCTGTCCGGGCACAATGCTTCGCCGGGTTCACTGGCAGCGGATCGTCGGAGCGCGGCAGCGTCAGCGGCCCTGCCCCCGCGCGGCAGCAAGCTCAACTACGGAGGCCGGCTTGCCGCTCACTATTGCCGATAACGCGCGCGACCACCGATCAAGCGCCTCCCGCTTCTCGCTGTCGTAGGCGTAATGCGAATAGACTGCGAGCGTGACGCCGGCCCGGGTGGTGGTGCGGTGGTTTGCGACATGGCCGAGCACAATCGGCGCGACGCCCAAGCGCGCCATGTTAGTCAACGCTGTTCTTCGCAAATCATGGGCCGACCAGGGCGCAATCCCAAAGCGGCCGAGTGGCCGCTCGTCGCTGATTTCATTTCCGCGCAGGATCGTCCGGGCCACCGCAATCGGAGGCAGGGAGCGATTGCCGCAAGGAAACAGCGGCTCTCCCTGCCCCGCATCGGCCAGCGCTTCTTCGATTAGCTCGATCGCCAGATGCGAGAGCGGCACAACATGCGCGTGCCCGTTTTTGGTGCGGCTGCCGGGGAGCTGCCATTCCCGCGCCTTCAAGTCGAGCTCGGAGCGGACGATCCCGGCAACCTCGCCGACCCTTTGCGCGGTCACGAGGCACAGCTTGATGATCGTTTGGCATTGCTTCGATCGGGCCAGCGCCCGTGGGAGCGCGTTCCATAGCTGTGTGATCTCGGCATTCGAGAGCACCCGGTTACTTGACGTCCCCCTCAGCGGGCTTGCCCATTCCGTCGAGCGGATTCGTGTCGAGGTACTCGTTCTCAACCGCCCATCGCACCATTGCGCGCACGTCCTCGAATGTACGCGTGGCCTCGACCTTAACGCCCCGCCGCAGCATCCCATCGGTGACATTGCGCACGTCGCGGCGGCGGAGTTCGGCAAGTTTTACCTCGCCGATCACCGGCACGGCGTTCTTGCGCAGCCGCCGCTCGATCTCATCCTTGCTGCGCAGCCCCGCCTTCTCTGGATCGGCAAGATAGGCGTTCACCAACGCGGCGACGTTCATGCCGGCCGATGCCTGCCCCGCCAGCACTAGGCGCGGGTCTTGTCCCGCCTCGACATGCCCGCGCGCTTCCAGCGCCTTCCCCCGGGCCGCCGCTAAGCTTGTTGCCGGATATGTGCCGAGCGTCGCCCGCGCCCGCTTGCCATCACGCGGCGACGTGAAGAGGTAGCACCAGCTTCGATGTCCGGTCTCCGTCACCCGCAAGGCGAGTCCGGGCACCGTCGCGTCGAAATAATCCGTGCGTGTCCCGAGCGGCTTTGCCGTCGAGCAAAACCGGTCCGTCAGCGCCACCCTCGGCATGAGGCACCCGCGCGAATTTTGGTCATTTCCGTACCCCGTGGGTACGCCAGCACGCGCTTGGGTGCAACAGGGAGCAACACCCTGCGACCGAAAATCCCAAAATTGCTGGGCTAATTGGCGCACTCCTGTTGCACGGTGTTGCTTCCTGTTTCGCGGAAGCCACTGTTAACCGGTTGGTCGCTGGTTCGAATCCGGCCCGGGGAGCCAAGCTAGATCAAAGACTTAGCGGCATTGAACGAAATCACGAAAAGCTTGGAAACCGGCCCGGGGCAACACCTCGGGCATTCCGCAAATTTCGCCCAATCTCTCTTCGCAACAGCAAAGAGACGTGCCAGGAAGCCGTCCCGGTGGGGAACGCTCCCTGCTTAATCCGGGTTATCTCGGCAAGTGGCACTCTCCCCGTGGACGAGGACGATGGAGAGTGGCCACGACGGGGAGCCCCGAGTCGGGTCGACTGGGGCTCTCTGATTGCCGTGACATTGCTAGTGCTGCGTAGTCGCCCTCCCGAGGGGACCAGGCGAGCAAACCCTCAAACGGGGTTCTGCTTTTGGTGGCGGATTAACCCCCGGTGGCGGGATTTGAATTTCACAGGCGGCTGGATTGAATTGTAGCTTCTTGCCAAATATGCGCGCATGATGGGGCTATCACCGCCCGCGATCCTCACAGGCGTCGGTGACCGAGAGACCAGTCGCGCTCCCGCCTGAAATCAGGGAGCCATTGGTCATGCCATTGCAATTCCAACCACCATCGCCGCCGTGCGTTAAGTGCGGCGTCACAACTGTCATAGCCCCCGCATTCGATGAGGACCAACGGATTTTCGCGGTTCGATGCCCCGCGTGCGGGTGTGCTGGCTCGTACTCGGTCGATTATGACGGCCCACGCCAGTGGTGAGCGCAATGCCGATCACCCCATTCCTAAACGGCGAGCGGCTCGACCCCGAGACTAGGCGGGTCCTGGGTGTCGCCTTCGAAATGGTCTGAGCGAGCGGCACAGCTCACGGTCAACGTGGCCGTCACGATGCTGCCGAAGGCAGTAGACGAACGCCTTCAGCTCAGATGTCGAGAGCGTCTCCCTGCCGGACATGACGAACGCGCGCCACACACCCTTCTGCACCGGGCCGGCCAGGTAGGACGGACGAGGCGGCCTGCGGGATAGGTTACGAGACTGAGGCCTATATGGAGCACCCGGGGCCTCACGAGGTGAAGGGAGGTTCAAAGGCCACCCCTTAACCGCGCGTCTTCGTGCGCTGTGTGCAAGTAAGTCAGCATGTTGCTGGCGAGCGAATAGCAAAACCCGCCAAGCACAAGCCCGGCTATCGCAATTCCGATTTTGGCCCAGGCGTCAGTTGGTTTGTCTAAGAAAAATGCCCCTGCCATCCCGCCAATGACCATACCTGCTCCTACGTTATTCCAGAACGAAGCCGCCAACTTGACTCGCTCGTTGCGCTGTACGGTTGAGCTGCTTCCAAAGTGGTCCTGTAGCATGGCCGTCCTCCTGCCTTCAGGTGAGCGTTAGCGCGTTACTCGTTTGACGAAGTAGGCCACGAGGGGGGATTTGGCCAACTTCGTGAGGAAGAGAGAGAAAATTATCGCGGCAAGTTGGACCGCTCAACCGCTGCGCAAACCTCTTCCGCGTCGGCTTGTTGGCACATCCCTCGGCGATTATACGGTTTCATGTCACGCGGCAGCGCCGTGCGCCATCGCGGACGGCATGAGATCGTCCCAGGAGCGGGACGATGTAGCATTGGGAGGTGGAATTGAGCTCAGCGTTCGTCGTTGCGACCGGGGATCTTCCGCGCGCGAAGGTGGGCGGAGTGGACGACCCGTCGGTCCGGTGGGCCGGTGCGTTTGCCGCCTATGGCGGCCATGGGACGACCCAATCCTCGACCATCGTCTACGAGATCGAGCCCGGCGGGCGGCTCGGCTGGCACACCGACGCCACCGAGGAAACACAGTACATTCTCGCCGGCACCGGTGAGCTGCGCCTGGAAGATGGCACCAAGCATCAGGTTGGGCCCGGCAGCGTTTTTGTCCTGCCGACGCCGCTACGCCACGACCTCGCCAACACCGGCAAGGAGACATTGCGGGCGGTGGCGTTCTTTGCGGCCGCCATGTTCACGCAGCAGTTCGACAACGTGATGCTGCCGCCGGATGTCCATGTCCTCGGTACCCCCAACCGCGACGGCTAGAGCGGACTAGTCTGCCAATTGGGACTGATACAAGAACCACCGCGTTGCACGCTCCTGCCCCGCGGGCAACGCCATACTGCGCAAGGTCGAGATCCGGCACGCGCTATCAGTTCGTCCCGTATCGCGGACAAGAGCCGCTTGGCCTCCGCACCTGACATCCAGACTGTGGATGAGGCGGGACTGCCCGGGTTTTATGCGTCGGTCAAGCTTGGGTGTCGGCCCGCCTATGTCTACAAATAGTAGTTGACTACAAAAGGCAGCAGTGCTAAAAACTGACTCATCCTCGCTCATGAGGGGCGTCTCCGGAGACGATCCTGACGGCGGAGCGGGGAGTGGCGTCGACCGCGGCTCGTAACCGCGGACACGAGACGCCGGGGCCGCGGCCGGGCAGATTCGCCCGGTTGCGTGGAGCCTTCGCACCGGAGCCGGCAGCAGTGCCGGCGATGGAAGCGGACCCTGGCCGACAGCGCCACGGTGGAGCGCCGAGAGGCGGCCTCCCGGTTGCGCGGGAGGGCCCACGCCTCGCAAGCGTGGCGTCGCGCCCTACGAGCGCGACATGTTCAAGGCTGGCGCCTCCCGGCGCTCCGCCGACCCCTCGTTTCGGGGTCGGCCGCTGCGAAGAGGAAGAAACCCGGGCGCAGAAACGCGCCATGGGAAGGAAGAAACGGCGCTGTTTGACATCGTGAAGATGGAACGACGCGAGTGGTGCATCGCCAATCGCTCGGCCATCGCGTTGGTGGCAACGCACTCGGTCCCGGCCGAGGGCGCGCCTCGCTGCGCCTTCGGGGGACGCGTCGGCACGCGCGCGCGAGCCCAAGGGGGGCCGGCGTGGTCCCGCCCTGCTTCATGATCGTTTCAAACCCGCTCTGCATGATTGCAAGGACCCCCGGGGTTGCCCGATACCGCTGACCCCGGGGCCGGCGCATCCAGATTGTGACCGGCCGAAGCAAGTTAACGGCGCCACATGAATTTTGTTCCCGGCACAGTCGAAAAGCATGAACCATAACGGGTGCTCGCCCTACTAACCGGTGGAAGAGAGCGTTTCACCCCGTGACCCGTGCGTGACCCATGATCTCCGTCATCCCCCCCGAGGTGCTCTGGCTGTCTGCAGGCTTCATCATGTTGCTGGCCGCATTCCTGGCTAGTGCCGCCGAGTAAGACGAACCATTACCGGCTCGGAACATTGACGGCCAATGGGGGCTTCCCGCGCATCGGCGTCGAGGAGAGCCATCCGATGTCGGTTGAATCCAGACCAGCGATGCCGACCCTGCCGACCCGACGGGCGCCCTTCAAGGCGCGTCGCGACTGGCTCGTTACCAAGGTTGCGACCTGTATCACGGTGCTGACCGCCGCGATCGCGGTTCTCATCGTAGCCGTCGTGGCGGTCGCATTCACCATCGCCTGAGACAGCCCCGCGACCTTACTCGGCCACAGCCGCCTTCGCGGCCGCGGACTTGCCCTTGCGCGCCGCGCGCCATTCCTCGAACCGTCGCACCACGACGAAGAACGACGGCACGAACAGCACGGCAAGGCAGGTCGAGGCCAGCATGCCGCTGAACACCGCGATGCCGAGCGATTTGCGCGCATTGGCGCCGGCCCCGGTGGCGAGCACCAGCGGCACCACGCTGAGGATGAAGGCAAACGAAGTCATCAGGATGGGACGGAAGCGGGCGCGCGCCGCCTCCAGCGCAGCCTCCAGGATCGGCTTGCCGTCGAACACGCGCCGCTCGCGCGCCACCTCCACGATCAGGATGGCATTCTTGGCTGAGAGCGCAATGAGCAGCACGAGGCCGATCTGCGTATAGAGATTGTTGTCGATGCCCGAGTCCCTTGAGCGCCGCGACCGGCCCCACCAGAGATAGCGGCACCGCGAGCAGCACCGCCACCGGCATGAACCAGCTCTCGTACTGCCCGGCGAGCACCAGATACACCAGCAACATTGCCAACGCGAAAATGTAGTAGATCTGGTTGCCGACCAGCTTTTCCTGATACGACATGGCGGTCCATTCGTAGCCGGCGCCCGGCGGCAAGAGCTTGGTGGCGATCTGCTCCATCAGGGTCATCGCCTCGCCGGAGCTGAACCCGCTGGCCGGCAGCCCCACGACGGTCGACGACGGATACAGATTGTAGAGGCTCAGCAGCGATGGCCCGACCGATGGGGTGATCTTGACCATGGTCCCGAGCGGGATCATGGCGCCCTGCTTGTTGCGCACAGGAAGCTGCTCGATGTCCTCCGGCCGCAGGCGGAACTGCGAGTCCGCCTGCACGTAGACCTGGAAGACGTGGCCGAACTTGTTGAACTGGCCGACATAGCTCGATCCGAGATAGGCCGCGAGCGTGGAGAACACGTCATCGATCGTGACCTGCAGCGTCTCCGCCTTGGCACGGTCCACGTCCACCTTCATCTGCGGCACGGTCGAGCGATACGAGCTGGTCACCCGCTGCAGCCCGCTTTGCGTCTGGGCATCCTTCACCACCGAATTGGTCAAGGCCTGCAGCTTGGTGAGATCGAAGCTGCCGTCACGCAGCTCGAGTTGCATGGCGAAGCCGCCGGCATTGCCGATGCCCTGGATCGGAGGCGGCGGGAAAACCACGATGCGGGCCTCCGTTATGGCGGCGAAGTCCCGGTTGAATTGCTGGAACAGCGAAAGCAGGTCCTCGCCTTTGCCGCGCACGCTCCAGTCCTTGAACACGATGTAGGCCACGCCCGCATTGGCCAGCGTCGAATTATTGTCGAGCGCAGAAACCCCGGAAATCGCGATCACGTTTTCCACCGCCGGGTTCTTTTCGGCAATTGCGCTGACCTGATCGAGGACACGCTTGGTGCGCATGAGCGATGCGCCATCCGGCAACTGCGCCATCACCAGCACGTAGCCCTGGTCTTCGATCGGGAGAAAGCCGGTCGGAATCCGCGAGAGGCCGTAGCCGGCGGCGCCGATCACGATGAAGGCGATCACGCACATCAGACCGCTGCGGGCGACCATGCCGCCGATCAGCCGCGCATAGGCCCGCTCGAACGGGTCGTAGACGGCGTTGAATGCACGGAAGAAAAAATTGCGCCGCTCCGGCGGAACCGGCGGCCGCAGCCACAGCGCGCATTGGGTCGGCTTCAAGGTGGCGGCGTTGATGGCGCTGAGCAACGCCGTGGCGGCGATGACGAGCGCGAATTGCGCGAACATCTGGCCGGTTAGGCCCGGGATGAAGGCAGCGGGCAGGAACACCGACATCAGCACGAGCGTGATGCCGATGATCGGGCCGAACAGCTCGTTCATGGCCTGGATCGCCGCCTCTTTCCCCGATAGGCCGCGCTCGATGTGGTGGGCCGCGCCTTCGACCACCACGATGGCATCGTCCACGACAATGCCGATCGCAAGTATGATCGCGAACAGCGTCGACAGGTTGACGGTGTAGCCGAGCGCGGCCATGCCGGCGAAAGCGCCGATGATGGTAACCGGGACCGTGGTCATGGGCACCAGCATGGCGCGCCAGTCCTGCAGGAACACCACGATCACGATCAGGACCAGGATCGCCGCCTCGAACAGCGTCTTCCACACTTCCTCGATGGAGGCGCGGACGAAGGTCGTGGTATTGAACGGAATGGTATAGGTCAGCCCTTGCGGAAAGCTCTTCGAGAGCTGGGCCATCTTGGCCGCGACATCGCCCGCCACGGTCAGCGCGTTCGCCTCGAGCGTCTGGAAGATGCCGATGCCGGCCGCCGGCTTGCCGTTGAGCGTGAAGACTTGGCTGTAGGTCTGCGCACCGAGCTCGACGCGGGCAACATCGCGCAAATACGTCATCTGCCCGTTCTTTTCGGTCTTGACGACGATGTTTTCGAACTGGCTGACGTCGTCGAGGCGGGTCGCGATGTCGAGCGTGTATTGGAAAGGCTGCGTGCTCGGCGTCGGCGGCATGCCGAGCTGCCCGGCCGTGACTTGTTGGTTTTGGCCTTTGAGCGCGTCGACGACGTCTTGCGTCGTGAGGGAACGCGCGTAGAGCTTGTTCGGATCGAGCCACACCCGCATCGAATACTGGCCGGCGCCGAAGATGTTGACCTGGCCGACCCCGGGCAGCCGGGCAAGTTCCGGCTGCAGATTGATGGTCGCGTAATTGGCGAGGAACAGGCTGTCGTACCGGCCGTCGGGCGACGTGAGGGTGACGAATTCCAGAATGGCGGTGGATTTCTGCTGGACCGTCACGCCCTGGGCCTGCACCGCCTGCGGCAGCTGCGCCAGCGCGGCGGACACCCGATTCTGAACGAGCACCTGGGCGAAGTTGATATCCATTCCGATCTTGAACGTGACGATCAGCGTGTAGGTGCCGTCGGAGGCGCCGAAGGACTGCATGTAGATCATGCCGTCGACGCCGTTGACCTGCTGCTCGATCGGCAGGGCGACGGTATCGACCACGGCGCGAGCGCTCGCGCCGGGATACCGGGTCGTGACCGAGATGGTCGGCGGCACCACGTTGGGATATTGGGCCACCGGCAACCTCATCAGCGCCACGGCGCCGATCACGACCATGAGGATGGCGAGCACGTTCGCCAGAACCGGGCGCTCGATGAAGAACTTCGAGATCATGACGCGGCGCTATTTCGGTGTAGGCGGCTCCGCCGCCGCGGCCTTGGGCAGCTGCAGCTGCGGATCGACCTTCTGACCGGGAATGGCATCGAGGATACCGGACACGACGACGCGGTCCTCGGGCTTGAGTCCGCTCTCGACGACCTGCAACTCGCCGTCCGTCTGGCCGAGCTGCACCTTGCGCTGCTCGACCACGTTGTCGGCGTTGACCACCAGCACGTAGCGGCCGGTCTGGTCGCTGCCCACGGCCACTTGCGGGACGAGCAGCGCCTGCTCCGGTCGCAGAGGCACCCGAACCCGAACGAAATAGCCCGGCAGCAGAGCAAACTTGGCATTCTCGAACACGCCGCGAACCTGGAGCGTGCCGGTCGACTGGTTGACGTCGGGAGCGACGTAGTCGAGCAGGCCTTTGTGCGGATATCCAGTCTCGGTCTGCAGCCCGACCTCGACCGGGACCTTGTGTATGAGCTCGATGATGGTCACGCCCCGCTCGGCCATGGCGGCGCGCACGCGCTGGACGTCGCGTTCGCTGAGATTGAACCACACCCAGATCGGATCGAGCTGGACGATGGTCGCGAGCTCGCTCGCATGATTGCCACCGACCAGCTCGCCGATCGACACCTTGCGCGCCGTCACCACCCCGTTGAAGGGGGCAGAGACGGTGGTATAGCCGAGGTTGATCTCCGCGCTTTGCGTACTGGCCTGCGCCTGCAACACGCTGGCGTGCGCCGTGTCCCGGTTGGCGCGGGCCTTGTCGAGATTGGCTTGGGTCGAGACGTCCTTGGCCTGGAGCTCCTGCTGGCGGGTGAATTCGGCCTGGGCATTGACCAGCGTCGCCTTGGCGCCCTCCTCCGCCGCTTGTGCCTGCTCCAGCTGAACCTTGTAGGGCTGCGGCTCGATCACGAACAGCGGTGTGTCCTTCTTCACCGCCGCACCGTCCTGATATTTGATCTCCTGGACGTAACCTTCCACGCGCGCCACCAGTTTGACGGTATTGATCGCGGCGGTGTTGCCGGTTGCCTCCAGATAGGGCGTGAACATCTGCTGCGCGGGGAATTCCACAGTCACCTTCGGCGGCGGCGGCGCAACGAAGCGGTTCTCCTGGCCGCACGCGGTAAGCAGGACGAGCATCCCTGCGCAGGCGACGAGAGATCGTCCTCGACGCCTCGCGCCTGCCGGTTGGGCCGGCTCGATGCCGCCACGCGCGCGCGGCCGAGCCGCAACGGCGCCCGGGAAATCCTCGACACCCCATCGCATGTTCATCTCTCCCGGTCCTGCTCCGGTGACCATCATCGCCCAGGCAACGCGACCGCGGATCTCGACCTCGAAGCTAGAGCTTTTTGTTTGAGCATGATCTTGTCGGAAAACCGGTAGCCACTTTCCGGATCATGCTCCAGCTTTTTGTTTGAGCATGATCTTTTCGGAAAATCGGTACCCACTTTTCCGGATCATGCTCTGGCTGCGCAGGCTACGACGCAGGGATATTTTCGCGCCAGCCAAGTTGGCAAGAGTCCGCCAAAAATCGATGACGATTGCAACCGTCATGCGAGCGGACCACCTACTGCGACACCTTGGCTGCCGATGCTCGCTCCTTTGCCTCCGCCTTGAGCTGAAGCTCCTGGATGACCTCCTGGCCGTAGCGCAGGAGCGTCCCACTCTTCTCGGCAGCGCCGACGCCCGCGAGTCCCACCACACCCTGGCAAAAGGCCAGGATCAAGGCATTGGCCAGGTCCACCGGTTTGGCCTTGGGATTTTGCGCGAGCATGCTGTCGGCTTGAGTGACTGCGGTCGGAGCGGAAAAATTCACATCAGGTTTGCCCACCATCTGTACGGCCGCCGCAACCAAGGCTGCGGGCACGCGCGCCGCGTCACCGGTCGGGCACGTGAGCGCCGACTGCCAGCCGGGATCTCGCTCGGCCAGCGAATAGCCCACGGGTTCAGCCCAGATAATACCCACGTCCGGCTCCGCTTCCGCGACAACGCTCTGGCTGGCCAGGTAGGAGGTGATGTTGAGCGCGAACTGTTTGAGGGCCGTGCTCTTGGCCTGATCCGACCCGCCGCTCCTGGCGACGACCGGGCAGTACGCGGCCACGAGGTTGTTGACGATATCCGCCGTGCCGGCATCGGGATACTGCGCCTTGTACATATCGACGAGCGTGGCATAGCTGACGGAGCGCTGTGCCAATCTGCCGCTCAAGGCCGCGATCAGACTGGGATCGAGCGAAGCAGCACCTCCCTGACCGACGTCCGGGCAGTCGAACCGTCGTGCGGCATCGCTCGCATAGGCCGGCAAGGCAAGGGTCGAGCGCCAGGTCTTCACCAGCGCGGGCGTGGCGTTGGGCGCCGCCTTGTTGCCCCAGCTCGTGCGCACGTAATTGGCCAGATTGGCAACGTCGCCGTCGCTGAAGGATCCGGCAAAGCTCGGCATCGCCGGGATATCGCCGCGCGCGGGCACGCCCTGCAACACGACCGCTAGGGTGTCGAACGGCTTGGCTGCGACCACCACGGGATTGCCGGCGAGCGGCGGGATCGACCCCGCAATGCCCTGACCGTTCGCCTGATGGCAGCTCGCACAATTGTCGGCGTAAAGCTTGGCGGCGCGTTGCTCGACCTCGGGCGCGAGCTTCCGATCGACCACCTCCGGTTTCGGAGCATTCTTCTCGTTCGTCAGGTCGAGCAGATAGCTGGCCATCGCGTCGAGGTCACCGGGCGTAAGGAACGACAGACTGTCGTGCACGACCTCCTGCATGGGTCCAAGCGTCGTGGAGTTGTTTGCCGCACCCTTCTTGAGAAAATCGATGAGCTCGGACTTGTCCCAATGATTGGTCTTGGCAAGGGCCTCGGCGGTGATGTTGGGCGCGTACCACTGATCGATCTGGGCGCCCTCGAACCGTTGGCTCGCGATGGTCGCGCCCATGATGTTGCGCGGCGTGTGGCAGTCGCCGCAATGGCCAAGCGCCTCGACCAGATAGGCGCCGCGATTCCATTGCGTGCTCTTCTTCGGGTCGGCCTCGAACCAATGCGCGCGAAAGAACAAGATCCGCCACGCCAGCATGCCGTAGCGGATGTTGAACGGAAACATCATTTCGTTCGCCCGCCGCTCCAGCTTGATCGGCGGCAGACTGCGGAAATAGGCCCACAACGCCTTGAGATCGTCCTCGGTGATCTGGGTGAAGGCATCGAACGGCATGGCCGGATAGAGATATTGGCCGTCGGCGCGAATGCCGGAATGAACGGCGTTCTTGAACTGCTCGAATGTCCAGGTCCCGATCCCGGTTTCGCGATCCGGCGTGATGTTGGGCGAGTAGATGGCGCCGAACGGCGTATTGATGCGCAGCCCGCCGGCATAGGACTTGTCGGGCGCGGACGTGTGGCAGGGCATGCAATCGGCGGCCCTGGCGAGATAGTTGCCGCGCGAAATCAGATTCTGGATCCGCTGGCTCTTGAGCTTTGCCGGGACCAGCGGCCATCAGCATGATCGCACCGAGGAAGCTCGCCAGGAAGGATCTGACATCCATGTCGGTCGGCTCGCCGCTGTTGAAGCCGGGACTTGAGCCGGCATTCGTGGCGCAAGTCAAGCGGACGCGGATCCCGCGGGATTCTTGAAACGACAGCCGCTCGCGGGCCGTGCGTCCCTTGCGCATCCGGTGTGGTAACGTAGATCAGCTTGCCGACCCGGCAAAGGGTCCGACCGCGCGAGGACGAGAGGATGTCCATGAAGATGTTTGTTGCCAATCCGGCAGTGTCGGGTTGGAGGTATTTGCTGATGCTGACCGGCGGCCTCCTCGCGCTATTCATGGCGCCGAGCGCATGGGCGCAACACGCCTGCACCACCAACTACTGCATCAGAAGCCAGACGCTGTCGTTTCAAACTCCGCCGGGATGGCCGGCGGTGCCGATTGAGTTCCTGCTGCAAGACCGATTGGGGTGCGCTGCCCGGCGGCATCGATTGGAGCAATGGCGCACCTGTCATGATCTGCACGGCCAATGCGGAATACGTCACCACCTATCCCAACTGCGGCGACCCCAACAATCTGTCGCAGGTCTTTCCGCTGAACTACTGGCAGCCGACGATCGGCATCGGCGTTGCCTGGCCCAATCCGAAGGACTATCGCTACGAGATACAAAGCGTGCCGATCCTCGACGGCGCCGATGGAACCTGCGCCCAGTATTCCAATCAACCCGGCAAGGTGACGAACTGGTGGGTGTATGAGCTCAAGGACCCGAAGCGCGGATCTTACGTGTTCACCGCCACCGTGAGTTTCCAGAGCGGCGAGAAGGGCTATTACGCCGTGCTCAACAATTGCAGGCTGCAGCCGCCGTCTTCGCAAGGCCCGCAATAGTTGCGTCAACGCACGCGGGTCGGCCATTTGCGGCTCGGCCGTTGACCGGCACCCGGCGATGGCCGAATATGAACGCACGCAGTAGAGCAATCGGCCAATTGCGGGCGGTCGGGTAACGGCGGTGCGAAACCCTGCCGGCTCGGCCGATCAACTGGGGGACGCATTCGGGGCGGCGAGTTGCCAGAGTGTCGCACCTGGCGCACAGTGCGGCTGCAGCAGGCGCGCGAACAGGCGAGAGCCCCCGATGCTTTCATCAGCACTACCCGTCGCGTTCGGTGCCACGCTGCTGCTCGCGGTCGCCGACACCGTCCCCACGCTCAACGTCGACTCCGGCTGCCGCGCGGCGGCGAAGATGGGCGACAGCTTGAGCCTGGATACGTCGCTTCGGCAATGCCTGGCGGACGAGAAGGGCGCGCGCGACGAGCTGGAAAAGGAATGGACCGGGTTCCCGCCGGCGCTTCGCCAGCGTTGCGTCGCCACCACCCAGACCGGAGGGGATCCCAGCTATGTGGAGGTGCTGGTCTGCCTGCAAATGGGGCGTGACGCGGCGCAGTTGGAAAAATCATCCGCCGGCGGCCGGCAAGGCAATTGAAATGACACAAATCGTCAATCTATCCGTCATCTGCCGAGGCTTTCATTGTGAGGGCATGCGATATCGGGAACCGCGAACGCGGCGTCATCACGTGCTCGGCCCAATCCATGCGGGGCGGATCTGAACGCACGACCTCGAACACGGATCTGAAAACACGGACCCCTCGGTGAATGACTTCCAGTGACGCCTCAGCACGCGCGTCGGCCGCCGCCAAATCCGACGCCGCTTCCGCCGACGTCGAAGCAGGACCGGCGCGGTCGGCGAAACAGCCACACCGAGCGCTCCTGCAACCGCTTCGGAAGAGCCACCGCGGCTTGAAGCGACCACCCTTCGAGTGCATTGCCCTGCTCTTGCAGGGCGGCGGCGCGCTGGGGGCTTTCCAGGCCGGCGTCTATCAGGGTTTGGCCGAGGCGAACCTGCAGCCGAACTGGGTCGCCGGAATTTCCATCGGCGCCATCAACGCGGCCTTGATCGCCGGCAACGCGCCGGAAGCTCGTCTCGACAAGCTGCGCGCGTTTTGGGACCAGGTCTCCACTCCCCGCCTTCCCGACTTCTTCGGACTTGCGGACAATTGGCTGCGCGGCGATTGGGGGCATATCTTCCTCAACCGGCTGCATGCGGGAGCGAACATGCTCCAGGGCGCTTCCGGCTTCTTCACGCCGCGCGTACCGCCGCCTTATCTCTATCCGCCGGGAACGGCCGAGGCTACGAGCTGGTACGACACCACGGCACTGCGGAGCACGCTCGAGACCCTTATCGATTTCGACCGCATCAATCGCGGCGAGATGCGCTTCAGCGTCGGGACCGTGAACATTCGCACCGGCAACTTCGTTCTATTTCGAACTCGACCACCCATACGATCCGGCCGGAGCACATCATCGCGAGCGGTGCGCTGCCGCCCGGTTTCCCTCCGGTCGAAGTGGATGGCGAGCTTTATTGGGACGGAGGCCTCGTCTCCAACACCCCGCTGCAATGGGTGGTGGAGGGCGAGACCCGCCAGGACACGCTCGCATTCCAGGTCGATCTCTGGAGCTCGCACGGCGAAATGCCGAAGGACATGAGCGACGTCATGGTGCGCCAGAAGGAAATTCAGTATTCCAGCAGGACGCGCGCCAACACCGACCGGTTCAAGCTGTATCAAACAATCCGCTGCGCGCTGGCCAATACTCTCGCGAAGGTGCCGCCGGAGCTTCTCGACAACGAGGATGGCAGGCTCCTGCAGGCGCTTGCGGACCGCCGGGTCTACCAGATCGTTCACCTGATCTACCGTTCCAAGAACTACGAAGTCCAGTCCAAGGACTACGACTTCTCTCGCGCAAGCATGACGGACCATTGGAATGCGGGATACACCGACGCCATCCGCACGTTGCGGCATCCGGAAGCGCTGCAACGGCCCACGGATCAGGCGGGCGTCGCCACCTTCGATCTCGCCGTCAATGGCCGCGAATAGCCGAGCCGAAACCAAACCCGACAGGATCGAAGGAACGCAGCATGAAGGAAGCAGAGGTCAAGGCGCGCGCGTTTGCGATGCCGCTCACGAGCCCCGCCTATCCGCCGGGCCCTTACCGTTTCGTCAATCGAGAATTCCTGGTCATCACCTATCGCACGGACCTCGACAGGCTGCGGGCGGTGGTGCCGGAGCCGCTCGAGGTCGATGAGCCCTTGGTCAAGTACGAATTCATCCGCATGCCGGATTCCACCGGTTTCGGCGACTATACCGAAACCGGCCAGGTCATCCCGGTGACGTTTCGCGGCCGCAAGGGCGGATACACTCACTGCATGTTCCTCAACGACGACCCGCCGATCGCCGGCGGTCGCGAGCTTTGGGGCTTTCCGAAAAAACTCGCGAAGCCGACCCTGCGGGTCGAGACCGACACATTGGTCGGCACGCTCGAATACGGCCCGATCCGGGTCGCGCGGGCCACGATGGGATACAAGCACAGGAGCGCAGACATCGAAGCGGTCCGAGCCTCGCTCTTGGCCCCGAACTTTCTGCTCAAGATCATTCCGCACGTCGACGGCAGCCCGCGAATTTGCGAGCTGGTCGAGTACTACCTCGAAGACGTGACGCTCAAGGGCGCATGGACGGGGCCGGCGGCGCTGTCGCTCACCCCGCATGCGCTCGCCCCGGTCGCGGAACTGCCCGTGCTCGAGATCGTGTCCTGCGTTCATCTCGTTTGCGATCTCACGCTCGGCCTCGGCAAGGTGGTCTACGACTACCTGGAACCTTCCTCTTCGAAGCGCGAGCCGGCGCCCGCGCTCGCTCCTGCCACTGCGGAGGCTTGACATGCGCCTCAAGGACAAAGTTGCCATCGTGACCGGCGCCGCCAGCGGTATCGGCCACGAGATCGCCAAGACCTTCGCCGCCGAAGGCGCGCGCGTCGTCATCGCGGATCTCAATCAGAAGGCCGCCGACGCGGCCGCGACGGAGATCGGCGACAAGAGCAAGGCCATCGGCGTCGTCATGGACGTGACGAATGAGGAGCAGGTCGATAGCGGGGTGGCGCGGACGGTGGAGCAGTTCGGAAAAGTCGACGTTCTCGTGAGCAACGCCGGCATCCAGATCGTGGCGCCCCTGGACGAGTTCAAGTTCGCGGATTGGAAACGGCTGCTGAGCATCCATCTCGACGGGGCGTTCCTCACGACGCGCGCCGTGCTGAGGCAGATGTACAAGCAGGGCAAGGGCGGAAGCATCATCTATATGGGCTCCGTGCACTCGAAAGAGGCGTCCGTGCTGAAGGCGCCTTACGTCACCGCCAAGCACGGATTGATCGGGCTGGCCAAGGTCGTCGCCAAGGAAGGCGCCAAGCACGGCGTGCGCGCCAACGTCATCTGCCCCGGTTTCGTACGGACACCTCTGGTCGACAAGCAGATCCCCGAGCAGGCCAAGGAGCTCGGTATCTCCGAGGCCGACGTGATCAAGAACGTAATGCTCAAAGATACGGTCGACGGCGAATTCACCACCGTTGCCGACGTGGCCGAAACGGCGGTGTTTTTTGCCGGTTTCGAAAGCAACGCGCTGACCGGGCAATCGCTGGTCGTGAGCCACGGCTGGTTCATGCAGTGACCCGATCCTCCGCCCGGCCGCCGCGGGCGGGCGCCCGCGGCGGCCGTGGAATTCGGGGGGAAGCCGCACCAGCCGTGGCTGATCCGGCGTCTTTATATATATCAATGCGTTACGAGATATCTTGCAAAACTTGGTTCATCTTCGCCCGGCCGCGCTCGCAGCCCCGGCGAGATTCGCCCGCTTAGGCTGGAATGCTTTGAACCTCGGCCACTGCACCCGCGACTAATGGGGACGCCAACCATCGGCCGGCCCGCGATATGGGATCGGACACAAGAGTGGGGCGCCGGGCAGACACAGGGCGAGGTGCGTCATGCGTGTACAAAGCGGACATTGGCTCGACTACGACCCCATTGCGCTGGTCGTTCTGGTCGTGGGTATCGGCGCGCTGGCCCTGCTGGCGCTGAGCATCTGAACAATCCGTCGTGCGGCGCCGGGCTGGTCCTGAACCAGCCCGCGGCGTTGCCATCAAATTCTCCATCGCTGTGTTTCGCGGCCGCCGCTCCGGCGGCCGGTGTTGTTTGCGCTCGAGCGTCGACGTTGCGCGCGCCGGCACGCTTGGCGCCTGCCGCCGTTCTTCGCGGACAGAGGCTTCTCAGCTTCGCAGCGCCGTGCCGCCCCGGTTCCAGCCGCGGCCGCCCTCGCCATAAATGTCGAAGCCGGTGTCGGTGACCACGACCGTGTCTTCGAGCTTGATGAAGCCGCGCTGCGGATGCTGCAGCGTGGTCTCGACCGATATCACCATGCCGGTCTCGAGCGGCCGGCTGGCGTCATAGGCGTCGTAGGGCACCGGCCCCTTGGCGGTGAGCCGCGGCGCTTCGTGGCTGACCAGCCCCATCCCGTGTGCGAGGAAATGCATGTGGTTGTGGTGCTTGGATTTGTGCACGAGCGGCTCGGCCGCGGCATAGAGCACGCTGCCCATGGCGCCCGCCTTGATGGGCTTCATCGACGCGCGCTGGATGTCCTCGATCTCGGCCAGCAAGTCCTCGAGCTCGGCGTCCGGCTCGCCCGTGGATCGCCATGCGGCAGACGTCGCCGATATAGCCGTGATAGTTGCCGCCGGAGTCGAGCGAGAGCACCTCGCCCTGCTCCCATTTCTGATCCGAGGGAGCGCGGTTGAGGCTCGAGCCCGCCGTGATCAGGCAATATTCGAACACGAGACCACGATTGGTCTCTTCCCGGCGGAGCGCCTCGGTCAGTTCCCGCTTGGTCGTTCCCGGGCCGTGGTTGGCGATCACCGCCATCATCGATTCGATCACCCGCTCGGAGGCGATGCGCAGCTTCTTGAGTTCCTCGGGGCTCTTCACCAGCCGCTGCCGCTCGAGCACGAACAGCGCATCGACGATTTCGCTGCCGGAGAAGGCGTTGCGCAGCGCGGTGCCGGCATCGACCGGCAGGAAAGCGAGCTCGGCGCCGATCCGGCGCGCCTCGAGGCCCGAACGGCGGATATGATCGACCGCCTTTTGCATGGTGTCGACGGAGCCGGACGATGTCGTCTGCGCCTCCGGCACCCAGAACGGCTCGTTCTCCTTCTGAAAGCTCTCGAGGCGGTGACCGAAATAGGCCGCCTTCTGCGGAGCACCCTTGGGATAGACCACCACCGGCAGATAGCGGCTCAATCCCATCGCATCCATGTAATCGAAGAAAAAGGCGCGATGGCCGCCGAGCAGGTACTGCACATTGTGCTTCGAGGTCGCGACCAGGACGTCGATCCCGGCCTCATCCATGAGGCGGTCGAGCCGATCCGCATCGAAGGGAATCGAGGGCGCAACTTGCTTGACGACGTCGAGCATGACCGAAGCTCCTTGTGGATCGAGGGCAGCGCGCTGCAGATGCGGCCGCGTGTTCGGCATTGGTGCGAGCGACGGCACCAACGACGGGATCATATACCAAGGCGACGCGAGCCGGCCATGCCCCTCGGTCGATGAGCCATGCGCCCGCGCAACGCTGGCGCCGCATCTTGGGCGTCAGGTCCGATAGCTCGGGTCGATCCGGTCGAGCATGCGCAGATAGGCCGGCCAGTCCGCGGCGCCGCGGCCGCTGTCGTGCTTCTCGTATTGGGCAACCGTCCTCTTGCAGATTTCCGGCGGGATCTCGATCAGGTCGCCGCCGGTCGCCTCCATCGCCAGCTGGATTTCGGCGGCCTCCAGCAGATGCTTCATCAGGATGAAAGCCTCGCGCGCGGTCTTGCCCACGGTGAGCATACCGTGATTGTGCATGATCATGGCGCGGTTGTTGCCGAGATGCGCAATGAGCCGCTCGCGCTCGCCGAAATCCTCGGTGATGCCCTCGTAGGGGTGATACCCGACCCGCTCGAAGAAGCGCACCGCCTCCTGCGAGATCATCCGCAGCCCGCTCCTGAGGCCGGCGATCGCCATCCCGGTCTGGGTGTGGACGTGCACCGCGCAATTGACGTCGGGCCGTCCGCGCAGGACGCCGCCGTGCAGCGTGAAGCCCGGACGATTGACGCCGGCGCGCTCGTCGAGGTCCGCGTCCATGTCGACCTTGACCAGGTTCGAGGCGGTGACCTCGGTCCACAGCAGCTCGTGCCGCTTCATCAGGAACTTTCGGTCTTCGCCCGGCACCCGCATGGAGCAATGGTTGTAAATGACGTCGTCCCAGCCGTGGTGCGCGACCAGGCGATAGGCCGCGGCGAGGTCGACGCGGGCCTGCCACTCGTCGGCGGACATCGACGTGCTGGTCGAGGCTTGGGCATGGATGTTCACGGCAACGCTCCCTCTCTGCGGGCACGGCACGCGGCCCGCCCCTGTTTCGTTTTCGGTGCGGGATGGTAGTGAAATTGCGCGGCCTGTGCCAGCCGGCGCCTGTCTGCGGCCCGCTCCGCACGCCGGTCAGAACTCGCGCCCGATCAGGAGATGGTCGAGCGAGATCGGCCCGCCGCCGCGCACCAGAAAATAGAGCGCGCCCACGGTCCACATCAGCGTGTATTCGAGGCCGGTCTTGTTCCAGAAATACCCGCCCACCCGCCAGCGCTCGAAGTTGGCCACGATCAGGAAGACGACGATCGGACAGGCGACGGGACGGGTGAACAGTCCGAGCGCGAGCATCGGACCGCCGACGAGTTGCACGATCGAGATCGCGGGCGCCCAGAATTTTCCGGGACGGTAGCCGTCGCCGTCGAGCTGCTGTGCCAGCTCGGTCAAATTGTGCGCTCTCACCCCGGTCGATGGAAACATCCCGAACGTGTTGCGCAGCCCATGCGGGACCAGCGCCAGCCCCACCACCGCGCGCAACAGCGCTTCCGCCCACGGCGCGAGCGTTTGATAGAGCGTGCCGAGCGCGGGAAAAATCAGCGGCGTGGATTGATCGAGCACAATTGCCCAGGCCTTATTTCAGATTTGCCCTGATGTTGCTTGATCGTGTTCTGGTTGGTTCTAATCGGTTACTTTGATGCCAGCATGCGGTCCTTCATCAGCCCACGGACTCCGCGGAACCACGAGTCGTTCGTGCCCATGCGCAGATCAGTCGTAAAGCTGGAAATAACTGCACCTTTTCGGGCATCACTGACTTGAAACCGCACAGTGTATTCGGTCATGCTTATTTTGGTCACGACGCCGATCAGGGCTTGATCGGCCCCAAGCTTCATCGCGATAGCCGCTTCGCAACCCCTGCAATTTCGCAGACCCTGCCCCTTCGCTGCCCCTATGTCGGCACCGGCGGTGTCGACCAGACTATAGCGCCCTGATTGAAGAAGTTGCTGCTTCGCTTCCTCTGTCGACTGGGCCAAGTAGGAGGTCTCAATGGGGCTCGACCCTTGTTCGCGTGCCGCGCTGAAGTCCTCAAGCTCGAACGCGAACACTGCGATCTTGATAGGAGCCGTTGAAGTGACAGGGACATCGTCGGCGGCGGCGTAACCTGTCCAGCAACATGCGACGACAGCGGCAAGGCCGAACCGGTGAGCTAACTTATGAGTTCCGGCGATTACGGCCGCAGGCGTCTCGAAATTCCGGCGTAGCTCGGTGGAGCTCCCGGGCAGCACGGTTTCCGTATTTGCTGATTTCAACCATTTTGCGGCCTCCGAGAACGGTTTCAGGTCATATGTTTAGAGCCTGATCTCGCCGAGATTGATGCTGGTCCCGAGCGTTGCCTCGACGGACGTCTTGCTGCGGCCTTTGGCCGATATCTCGACCAGGTACTTGCCCGAGCCCTCGTCCAGCCTGTCGAATTTGAAATCCCCGTAGTTGTCGCTGGTGGCCTCCGCGACGGTGCGGCCATCCTTGACGAGGCGAACGCTCGCGCCCTCGACACAATCGACCATGTCATTCGTCTCCGCCGCGAGCGTGCCGCCAATGAAGCACTTCGAATAGCGCCACAGATTGCGGTAATAGACCCGGGGCTTGGTTCCGGCTTCGGGCTTCATCACTTCGAGGCCCTCCTCGCGCGCCATGCGCGCCATCTCCTCGTCCTCGACCTTGATCGCGCGCATGGCGCCGGTCGGGCATGATTGCTGGCCGCGGGTCTGCTGCCAACCTTGATCGAGGAGGTGAGCGTCGAATGGCCAGATCTGCGGCAGCTGAAGCTCCTCGTTCCACCAGATGTGGCCGTAGGGACAGGCCTCGACCAGGTCCTTGCGCCCCTTCGCCCGCACCGGATCGATGAGCATGATCCCGTCGTCGCGTTTCTTCACGGCATCGCCGCCTTTTGCCATGCAGGGTGCGTTGTCGCAGTGATTGCACATGGTCGGAACGTAGGCGATGTCGATCATCGGCATCTGCCCGCGCTCCTTCTGCAGGATATTGATCCATTTGTGGCCGTGCTTCGGCATCGGCGCGGTGTAGCCCGGCCACGCATTGCCGACATATTCGTCCATGACTGCGAGCGTGCACAGGTTGCAGTTCGTGCATTCGGCCACGTCGATGATCATGTTCCATTTTTGCATGGCATTCGCTCTCTTCGTCGTCGCGGGCTTCGCCCGGCGATGAGCGCCAACGGGGTCACTTCGCCGGCACGAGCTGCGCGGCCTTCAAGCTCTCGCGCACTTCCTTGTCCTTCTCCATGCG
Source organism: uncultured Alphaproteobacteria bacterium (assembly GCA_963827585.1). Lineage (GTDB taxonomy): Bacteria > Pseudomonadota > Alphaproteobacteria > Rhizobiales > Xanthobacteraceae > VAZQ01. The sequence goes on along the minus strand of CAWHCK010000057.1, from coordinate 270,125 downwards.
CGCGAACGTCTCCGACATGTGCTCGGTGCGCCCGTCCCACAGCTCGACCTGGACCAGCGAGTTCGCGCCCGCAATGGAGTGTGTCGATTTGGTCTGCGTGCGCTCCGGTGTGAGCAGGTTGAGGCACCCTCCCCGGTCGACCGACTTGCCCGGTTCGCCCATGGGATCGTAGATCGCCGACGACTCGTAGCCGTGGCACACCCCGCGCGGCAGCCGCTGCGTCGGCAGCGCCGCGCAGATCACCGCGCCGCGATCGTTGAAGACCTTCACCAGATCGTGCTTCTTGATGCCGCGCTCGGCGGCATCCTCGGCGTTGAGCCGCATGATCCAGTAGTAATAGCCGTCGACCTTGACGCGGTGATCCTCGATGTTGAGCAGGAACGAATCCTTGCCGTCGCCCTGGGTGTGAAACGAATATTTCGAATGCGGCGTGAGCATCTGCAGCGGATAGCGCTCGTACATCTCGCCTGAATGCGGCCCCTCCCACGACGGCTCGTACTTGACGATCGGCGGCCGCTCGGGATCGTTGAAGCGCTTGAGGCTGTTGCATTCGAATTCGAGCTTGCCCGACTGCGTCTGCAGGCCGTGCAGATATTCCCCCGCGTAATCGGACGGCAGCGGCTGCGCCTCCGGCACGTCCTTCTTGCGGTTCTCCCAGAACCAGCGGAAGGAGACGGGCGCGCGCAGCTTCTCCTTCTCCGCCGGCACGACGTAGTAGCCGCGCTTGATGAACTTCTTCCACGAGACCACCTTCGGCATGTCGGAGGCGAGGTACACCCGCTTCACCCAGTCGATCTCGTTGACGCCTTCGGAGAAATAATTGGCGAGGCCAAGCCGCTTGCAGATCTCGTTGAAGATCCAGAAGTCCGATTTCGATTCGCCCAGAGGCGCAATCGCCGGCGCCTGGAAGATGATGACGCGGTGGTTGAGCTGCTGCTGGCCGTGGTGACCGTAGCCGCCGAGCCCCGCCCATTCGCTGATGTCGACCCGCTCGAAATTGGTGCAGGCGGGCAGGATCACGTCGGCGAACTTGGCCTCGCCCTCGAACCAGATCGACTGGTTGACCACGAATTCGAGGTTCGCCGACTGATACATGCGCACCCAGCGATTGGTGTTGTTCATGGTCGACAGGATCGAGCCGCCGTACTTGAACATCATGCGTACCGGCGCATGGCCGGGCGCCGGATAGGTGAACTTGGCGAACTGGTGCTCGATCGACTTGCCGATCCAGGGATAGCCCTCGGCCTTGCCGTCGACGATCGCCTCGGGCGTCCGTAGCCGCGGGATGCGCTGGAATGGCGTGTTCATGGTCGGCAGCTGCGGCATGCGCTGATAGAGCGAAACCGGCAGCGCCGTGCCTTCGAGATCGCCCGACATGCCGCCCTCGGAATAGCCGGGGAAATAGAACTGGAAGTCGAGCGGGCAGCCCCATTGCAGGTTGCCCATGTTGACGCCGGGCTTGCCGAGCCCCTGCATCGCGGTGAGGCACACCATGACGCGCGCCCATTGGATGCCGGTCTGGTTGCGGCAGGCGCCGCCATGGCCGTTGCCCCAGCCGCCGGGCGCGAGATAGACGCGCTTCCTGCCCCATTCGCGCGCGAGCGCGCGCACGTCCTTGGCCGGGACGCCGGTCTCCTCCTCCTGCCACTCCGGCGTCTTGGCGATGCCGTCCTCCTCGCCGAGGAGATAGGCCTTCCAGGCGTCGAAGCCGATCGTGTGGGTGTTCACGTAGTCCTTGTCGTAGAGGCCTTCCTTGATCCAGACATAGGCGATCGCCATGGCCATCGCGACCGAGGTCGTGGGCCTCGGCGCGAACCACTTGCCCGGCAGGAACTGCGCCGACGCGTTGTAGTAGGGGTCGACGTGCACGACCTTGATGCCGAGCTTGGGATTCTTGAGCCACTGCCGGCGCACGGTGCCTTCCTGCGCCCCATAGGAGCCGCTGGTGCTCTCGGGGTCGGCAGCCCAGAACACGATCATGTCGCAGTTCTGCAGGCAGTCCTCGACCGTACCGTAGGTTTCCGACTGGCCGACGCGCAGCGTGTAGCCCCAATGGTGCACCGCGCCCCAGTACCAGCCCTCCCAGCTGTCGGGATTGTGGTGGATCTGGGTGTAGCCGACCGCGTTGCGGAAGCGGAACAGCGCCGAGAGGTAATAGCCGATATTGCCCCAGGTGTGATGCGAGCCGTGGGACACCGCCATCACGCCGGGCCCGTAGGTGCGCTTGAGCCGCTTGATCTCGCCGCCGACGAGGTCGAGCGCCTCGTCCCAGGAGATGCGCACGTAGCCGGACTTGCCGCGGTTCTGCGGGTTGCGCTCGCCATTGGGGTCGAAGTCGACGCGCTTCATGGGATAGAGCAGGCGATCGGGCGAATAGACGATCGACTTCGCATTCAGGCCATGCGGAGCGAGCGTGGTCTTGCGCGGCGGCGTGAACTTCATCCCGCGCGCCTCGATGGTCCACGGCGGCGGATCGTCGGCGCCGAAGTCGATCGGGGTCATGCGGATGATCTTGCCGTCCTTGACATGGACGAAGACCGGCCCGCCGTTGGTCATGTTGCAGTAGCGCATGGTGCCGTCGGCGAGCCGCGTGCCGATCGTCAAGCCGACGCTCTGGCTCATCATGATGGTCTGCGCGAACCAGTTGGTGAGATCCTCCGGCCCGTCGACGGTGAGCTTGAAGTCCTTCTGGGCGTTGATCTGGTCGAGCCAGTTGATCGGCGGCATGAGCAGATCGGCCGCGAGCGCGGCGTTCTTGAAGGCGAGCGTAACCTCGGCGTCGGCGCGCAGCCCCCGGCCCGAGCTCACCTTGCCGTCGCGGATGGCGTACCAGCGGCCGATCTCCTCGTCGCGCGCCTTGAGCTGCGCCACGAGATTGCGCTCCTTGAGCCGGGCGCGGAACGCGGGGTACCGCCAGCCCGCATATCTGAGAAGCTGCGCCATTCCCCACAGGATGATCTCGAACTTCATCGCTGAGAGCATGGTCTCCTCCTGACCGGCTTGAACGCCTGATCTTGCGCTGGTGCCGATATTTTCGGCGGTTTGGAAGAGATGCGCAACATCAAAGAAACACCCGGCCTGCGGCTGCGCAGGCCGGGTGCGTTGCACTCGACTCGGCGCTCGCGCGAGCGCCGCCGCGTCACTCGACCTTGGCGCCCGAGACCTTCACCACATCCGCCCATTTCTCGATGTCCTTGCGGAGATAGGCATCGAACTCGGCCGGCGTCATCACCAATGCCACCGCCCCCTGCTTGTCCCAGGCGTCTTTCACGTCGGGGCGATTGATCGCCTTGTTGATCTCGGCATTGAGCTTGTCGGTGATCGCCTTGGGCGTGCCGGCCGGCGCCATGATGCCGAGCCAGATGGTCGATTCGTATCCGGGCACGCCCGCCTCGGCGATGGTGGGAACGTCGGGCAGCACGCCCGAGCGCTTGGCGGCGGAGGTGCCGAGCGCGCGCACCTGGCCGGCCTTCACGTTCGGCGCCATGGTGGTGATGGCGTCGAACCCCATTTGCACGTGGCCTCCGATCACGCTGTTGCGCATTTCGCCGGAGGCCTTGTGCGGCACGTGCACCAGGTTGGTGCCGCTCATGGCTTTGAACAGCTCGCCTGCCATGTGGTAGGGCGTGCCGGCGCCGGACGAAGCGTAGTTGAGCTCGCCCGGCTTCGACTTGGCATAGGCGATGAATTCCTTGAGATCCTTCGCGGGGACCGACGGATGAACGACCATCACGAGGTCGGAATAGTTGATTCCCGCCACCGGCACGAAGTCGCGCATCAACTGGAACGGCTTGCTGGGTACGAGCGACTCGTTGGTGGTGTGGGTGTTCGACATGGTGAGCAGCGTGTAGCCGTCGGGCGGCGATTTCGCGACCGCGTCGGTGCCGATGATCGAGCCCGCGCCCGGCCGGTTCTCGACCACGAAGGGCTGCTTGAGCGCGTCGGACAGGTGCTGGGCCAAGACCCGGGAGTAGACATCGGCGGGCCCGCCGGCACCGAACGGCACGACGATCTTGACCGGCCGCGCCGGATAATCCTGCGCCAAGGAGGCGGCAGGATACGACAGCGTCAGGGCGAGGGCGAGCGTCACGGTGCGCAGCGACACGGTCATTCAAGTTCCTCCGTCATTTGGCGGTGATCGCAGCAACATAGACAGGCGCCCGCGACCATTCAATGAGACGCTTCGCCGCCGACGGGACCAACCCCGCGAGGGCGTGTTCATTCCGGCATCGTCAGCACGGGGAGCGGGACCTAGCAGAGCGCACAACGCTCCGTCTCCTCTACGGCCGACGCTGAGAGCTGGGGAATGCGGGTGCTGCCGCCCGAGCCGCTCTTTGCACCTACCATCGCGACCGGTTAAGCTCATCGCCGAGCGTCTCATCAAGAGGTGCAGCTTTCGTCCATCGGCATCCGGTGAAGGCGAAAGCAAGGGAAACGCATCGAGGGGGAAACCATGGCTGAAGCAGCATCACATCTCTACGTTCCCGCGCTCGGCAAGCTCTATGCCGCCGTGAACGCGTATGCGGAGCCGATCCTGCGCATCGGGCTCGGCGCAATCCTGATCCCGCACGGCATGCAAAAGCTGTTCGGATCCTTCGGCGGCATGGGCCTGACCGGCAATGCCGCGCTGTTCGACCGCATCGGCTACACGCCCGGCATGTTCTGGGGCACGCTGGTCGGCTGCACCGAGCTCGTCGGCGGCATCCTGCTGGTGGTGGGACTGTTCACCCGATTCGCGGCGGCCGCGGTGCTGATCTTCATGATCGTGGCGGTGCAATTCACCTCCGCCAAGGGCTTCTTCTGGAGTGCCGGCGGCTACGAATACCCCCTGCTGATCGGCATATGCGCCCTGTTCTTCCTGATCCGGGGCGGCGGCCCCTGCTCGCTCGATCGCATGATCGGCCGGGAGATATGATAAGTAAGAGCGTGGCGTCCACGTCGGCCGCTTCGCCGATGCGCGCGCGACTTCACGTGTGGAAGCGTCCCGTCAACGCCAAAACGATCGGCAACACCATGAGGGCGAAACCATGTCCATGCAAACAACCGAATCATCGCATCCATCGCTGTCGCATACGGACGAGTTTGCGGCCAGCAGCACGGACGTTCTGTTACTGATCGGCCGCGTCCTGCTGGGTTGGCTCTTTCTCGGGAGCGCTTGGAGCAAGTTGTCTGGGGGCATTGCCGGCTTTGCCGGCTACCTGAAGGCTCTGCAGGTACCCGCCCCCGAATTCTTCGCGTGGATCGGCGCCGTGGTCGAGTTCTTGATCGGCGTCAGCCTGATTCTCGGCATCGCGACCCGCTATGGCGCGCTGCTGTGCGTGCTGTTCCTCATCGTCGCGACCGCACTGGCGCATCGCTACTGGGAGTACCCGCCCGCACAGGTGACGGCCCAGTACAACAACTTCATCAAGAATCTTGCGATCCTGGGCGGCGCGCTGCTGCTGTTCGTGACCGGCCCCGGCCGCTTCAGCGTCGATCGTTTTCTGGCGAAGAAGTAGACGCATGCAGACTGGGTAACGGCAGCTCCGCCGTTACCCGTCACTGCCACAGCTCCTTGCTCGCGAGGCGCGCGCCCTCGGTTAGCGCCTCGAGCTTGGCCCACATGATCGAGGGATGGACGCGGCGGTAGAACGGCCCCTGCGCGAAGCCGCAATCGGTTCCCGCCAGCACGTTCTCGCGTCCGAGGAGCCGCGCATAGCGCGTGATGCGCTCGGCGACGAGCTCGGGATGCTCCACCACGTTGGTGGCGTGGCTGATGACGCCGGGGATGAGCACCTTGCCCTCCGGGAGCTTCACGTCCTTCCACACCGCCCATTCGTGCTCGTGGCGCGGATTGGCGCCTTCGATCACGTAAGCACCGACCTTCGCCTTCAGGATGAGATCCACGATGTCCTTGAGCGGCACGTCCGTCGTGTGCGGCCCCGGCCAGCTTCCCCAGCAGACGTGATAGCGGATGCGATCCGGCGGCAAGCCCTCGATCGCGTGATTGAGCACCTCCATGTGCATGTCGACCCATTTGCGGTAATCGGCGAAGCTCGCCGGCGGCACCATGCGGTCGTAGGTGACCGCGGCGCGGGCGTCGTCGAGCTGCAGCACGAAGCCGGCATCGACGATCATCTTGTATTCCGTGCGCATCGCCGTGCCGATGGCGATGAGGCATTCCTCGTCGTTCTTGTAGTACTCGTTCTTGCGGTCCGGAATGACGCTCGCGGGCGCCGCCACCGGCAGGAACCCCTCCGCGACCTCCACGCCCTCGAGCGCGGCCTTGAGATTGTCGATGTCGCGCTGGAGCTCGGCCTGCCCGGTATAGGTGATGGGGCCGACGCACACCGAGTCGGTGCGGGTCGCGACCTCCTCGCGCGCATCGAGCTCGGCATAGAACTCGGCAAAGCGCTCGCGATCGGCGCCGCGCGCAAACGGATTGGCGCCCGGCTTGATCGGGCGGCGTTCGAAACCGCTCAGGCGCTCCAGCACGTATTGCGACCAGCTGATCGATTTTCCGAACTCGCCGTCGCTGACCACATCGATGCCGGCATCCGCTTGCCGGCGAACGATGTCGGCAACCGATTGGCTCAGGCACGTATCGTAAGCGTCCGAGTCGAACGGCTTGCCGGCCTGCTTGGCGCGCAAGAATTCCTGCAGCGGCTGCGGCCGGATCAGGCTGCCGACGTGGGTGGTGAGGATGCGGTCATTGCTGCGCTTCATCTGGCCTGTTCGTGCTGGGATGGAAGGTGCGGCCTTCTAGCAGCCGCGATCGGCCACGCCAAATCCCATCGCTGCGACGGGCCGCCGCCCACTAGAGCGTGATTGCTTTAGGTTGACTCGCAATCACGCTCTAGCTTTTTGTTTGAGCATGATCTTTTCGGAAAACCGGTACCCACTTTTCCGGATCATGCTCTAGCCGCGATCAGAGTGCACTCGCTTGCGACGCCCGCGCGATCCGCGCGATGGCGTCGCGGTCGGGCTCGAACCCCAGGCCCGGCGCGTCGGGCAGCGTGAGCCATCCGTCCTCCGGCTCCGGCAGATCGCGGTAGATCTGCCGGCACAGCTCGACCGCGAGGTAATGCATCTCGACCAGAGTGCCGTTGGAAACGCCGGCCTGCAGATGCATGTTGTGGTAGGGCCAGGCGCCGCCGTTCGCGAGCGGCACGTTGAATCCGGCGGCAAGGCCCGCGATCTTGACGCACTGGGTAAAGCCGCCGCTGCTCACCACATTGGGCTGCACATAGTCCACCGCCTCGTGCAGCAGGAGATCGCGGAACCGAAAGATGAGGCCCTCGTTCTGGCCGCAGGCGAGCGCCATGCCGGTCGCGCGCCGCATCTGCGCCATCTGCAACGCGTCGTTCTGCGTGATCGGCTCCTCGAAGAACGAAATCCCGTAGGGTTTCACCATCTCCGCCAAACGAGTCGCATGATAGAGGTCGAGGCTGCAGTTGGCGTCGATGAACAGCTCGACGTCCGGTCCGACCGCCTCGCGCACCGCCGCAACGCGCGCCGCATCCTCGCGGATGACCTCCGCGAGCGGCCGCGTCTCGCGCCGGCGCAAGGCCTCGTGGCCGACCACCATCTTCAGCCGCCGGTAGCCTTGCGCGACCCACAGCTTGGCGGCCGCGGCGAGCTGTTCGCGATCGAAGAAGTTGAAGCCGAAGGTGGCATAGAGCGGCACGCGCGCGCGGGCGCCGCCAAGGAGCCGCCACACCGGCTGCCCCAACGCCTTGCCCTTGATGTCCCACAGCGCGATGTCCACGGCCGAGAGCGCCTGCGCGCCGAAGCCGGTCTGCCCGCGCGGCAGCAACGTCCAGTAGAGCTTGTCCCAGATCTGCTCATGCGCCAGCGGGTCGTCGCCCTTGATGGCGGGCGCGATGACCGCGTTGACGATCTCCGCGATCACGCTCTCGCGGGTGATCGCCGCCAGGCCGTGTCCGGTGATGCCGGCATCGGTCTCGACCTCCACAAAACACGCTTCGAGTGAGGATTTCCGTTCGATACCGGGAAGCGAGATCGCAAGCGGCACGTTGAGCGGCGTTGCCGCGACGTTGACAATCTTCATGGCTGCAAATCCCCTGACGATCCCGCTGTGCGATGTCGCCGCCGATTGTTCAATACGGACGGAGAAATTGAAAGTGCGCTCTGCAAGGCCGCGGGCCGCGCTGCGATGATCCGTCCGCAAATAACGGGTTGTGAACGACGCTTCGGCCCGGCACATTGAGACCATGCCCCGCCCGCTCACCAAGGTCGAAGCCTCCCGAACCGCTTCCCGCGCGGCCGGCAATCCGCATCCACGATCTGCGCAAGACATTCGGCCAGCTCATCGCCGTCGACGGCGTCTCGCTCGACATCGCGCACGGCGAATTCTTCATGATCGTGGGCCCGAGCGGCTGCGGCAAGACCACGCTGTTGCGCATCCTGGCGGGCCTTGATTCCGTCACCTCCGGCACGATCGAAATCGAAACGCCGAATTCGCAACGTCCGGTCAACTCGATGATCTTCCAGGGCGACTCCATCTTCCCGTGGATGACGGTCTGGGACAACGCCGCCTACGGCCTCAAGATGCGCCGCGTGCCCTCCTCCACCATCAAGGAGGTGGTGGGGCACTATCTTGCGCGCACCGGGCTCACCCGCTTTGCCAGGTATTATCCGCACCAGCTCTCCGGCGGCATGCGCCAGCGCGTGTCGATCGCGCGCGCCTTCGCCAACGATCCCGAAATCCTGCTGATGGACGAGCCGTTCTCGGCGCTCGACGCCCAGAACAAGCTGCTGCTGCAGGAGGAGCTGCTGCGCATCTGGGAGGAGCACAAGAAGACCGTGGTGTTCATCACCCACTCGGTCGACGAGGCGGTGTTTCTCGGCGACCGCATCATGGTCATGACGGCGCAGCCGGGCAAGGTGAAAATGTTCGTGCCGGTGCCGCTCGCGCGGCCGCGCAACATCATGGAGCTGCAGAAGACGCCGCAATACGGCGAGCTGATCGCCCACATCTGGTCGAGCTTGCGCGACGAGGTCCACCGCGCGCGCAAGCAGGAGGAGGAGATGAAATCATGAGCGTGCAAACGATTTCGACCAGGTCCGCGGGCCGCCGCCAGAATGTCGGCGCGCACGCGCGACCGGCTGTTGAACGTGATCTCGCCGCTGGCGCTTCTCCTGTTGTGGGAGCTTTGCGCCCGCTTCGGCCTCATCGACACGCGGTTCTTTCCGGCGCCCTCGAGCGTGGTGTCGACCATGGTCGAGATGTTGCGCACGGGCGAGCTCGTCACCCACACCGCCGTGAGCATGCAGCGCCTGCTTTACGGCGCGATCCTCGGCGGCGTGCCGGCACTCGTCCTCGGCATCGCCATGGGGCTCAATCGGCCGATCCGCGCGCTGTTCGATCCGCTGGTCGCGGCCACCTATCCGGTCCCCAAGAGCGCCATCCTGCCGCTCGCCCTGCTGATCTTCGGCCTGGGCGAGGCGTCGAAGATCTTCATGGTGGCGATCGGCGTGTTCTTCCCGGTGGTGATCAACGCGACGACCGGCGTGCTCGAGATCAACAAGATCTATCTGGACGTCGGACGCAACTACAAGGCCAACCGCTGGAACACGTTCTGGACCATTGCGCTCCCCGGCGCGCTGCCGGTGATCATGACCGGCTTCAAGCTCGGGATCGGCATCGGGCTGGTGTTGATCGCGGTCGCCGAGATGGTGGGGGCAAAGAGCGGCCTGGGCTACCTGATCTGGAGCGCGTGGAGCACGTTCGCGGTCGAGCAGATGTATGTCGGCCTGTTCGTGATCGCGATCATCGGGTTTCTGATCACGCTCGGCCTCAACGAGCTCGAACGCGTGATCATCCCGTGGAAGGCGGAGTGACCTTCGCCGGCGGCGCGACGGTGCCGGCGACGTGAGCGTTCGTTTTGCACCCGCGTGGCTCATGGCCCTTGCCGGCCGGTCCGGTGGCACTATGCTTGCGGCTCTGGGAGGTAACGAAAACGGGAGGATAACAATGACCGCTCGCGTTCATCCTCGGCACCTCTTGCTCGCCGTGTCGGTCGCGGCGATGGGGTGGGCGCTGCCCGCCCCTGCGGCCGAGCTCAATCCAGCGGCGCTCGCCTACAAATTGCCGGATCAATTGAAATGGCGCGATCCGACCGGCGCCGCCGGCGTCAACCAGGCGATCCTGCAGGGCGATCCCACGACGACCGGACTGTACGTCGTCCTCAACCGGTTCAAGCCCGGCAACTTCAGCAAGCCGCACTTCCATCCCAACGACCGCTTCATTACCGTGGTCAAGGGCACCTGGTGGGTCGCGACCGGCAACAAGGTCGACAAGGAGAATATGGTCCCCATGCCGGCCGGCAGCTTCGTCACGCATTTCGGCAAGCAGGTGCATTGGGACGGCGCCAAGGACGAGGAAGCCTGGGTGCTCATCGTCGGCGAAGGTCCCGGAACCAACACCCCGGTCGAAGAAGCCAAGTGACCGTATCCCGCGCGAGCGGAGCGAGACCCGGGACCCAGCGCAAGACACGAGATCGCAGGCTATTCCTGCTTGGCCACGCGCTTGTCGAACCCAGGCCCGTCATCTAGCTTCCGGTCGCTTCTGAACGCGGGCGATCTCGCACATGCAGACCAGCGAAGGAATCGTCGGAGCCATCGGCAACACGCCGCTGATCGCGCTCAAGCGCGCCTCCGCCGCGACGCAATGCACGATCCTTGGCAAGGCCGAGTTCATGAATCCCGGCCAGTCGGTGAAGGACCGCCCCGCGCGTCAGATCATCCTGGAGGCGGAAAAGCGTGGCGAGATCAGGCCCGGCGGGCTGGTGGTCGAGAGCACCGCCGGCAATACCGGCATCGGGCTCGCGCTCGTCGCCAATGCGCGCGGCTACCGCACCTTGATCGTGATTCCGGAGACCCAGAGCCAGGAAAAGAAGGACATGCTGCGGCTGTGCGGTGCCGAACTGGTCGAAGTGCCGGCGGTGCCCTACAGCAACCCCGACAATTATCAGCACATCGGACGGCGCCTGGCGGAACAGCTGCGCAAGAACGAGCCCAATGGCGTGCTGTTCGCAGATCAGTGGAACAACCTCGACAACCGCAAGGCCCATTACGTCTCGACCGGCCCGGAAATCTGGCACCAGACCGGCGGCAAGGTCGATGGCTTCATCTGCGCGATCGGCACCGGCGGCACCGTTGCCGGGGTGGCCACCTACTTGCGCGAAAGAAAGAAGGACGTGGTCATCGGCGTGGCCGATCCCAAGGGCGCGGCCATGTACAATCTATTCGCGCATGGCGAAGCCAAGGCGTCGGAAGGCGGCTCGATCACCGAAGGCATCGGTCTCGGTCGCGTGACCTCCATCATCGCGGACATCAAGGTCGACAAGGCCTATTTGATCCCCGACGAGGAGGCGGTGCCGGTGATCTTCGACCTGCTCGAGCACGAAGGGCTGTGCATGGGCGGCTCGACCGGCATCAACGTCGCCGGCGCGATCCGGCTTGCCAAGGACATGGGGCCGGGCCACACCATCGTCACCATTCTCGCCGACTTCGGCTCGCGCTATCAATCGAAGCTGTTCAATCCCGAGTTCCTGCGCGAGAAAGGCCTGCCCGTGCCGGAATGGCTGGAACGCCGATCAAGCGTGAAGGTGCCGTACGAAAAAGTCTGACCTCCGATATTTCGATTGCGGTCCGCCCATGTCCACCGACTGCCTGTTCCGCGAAGACTCCTATCTGAAGGAATGCAGCGCCACCGTCGTCGGGCTGACCGAGGCCGGCGGCGTGGTGCTCGACCGCACCGTGTTCTATGCCGCTTCCGGCGGGCAGCCCGCCGATCGCGGCGTGCTGACGACGGCAACCGGCGACGTCCTCCCGATCGCGGGCGCGGCCTATATCGATGGCGGCAAGACCGAGATCGCGCATCTGCCGGCCGCCACCACGGGCCTGAGCCTCAAGGTCGGCGAGCCGGTGCTGCCCGCCATCGACTGGGATTTGCGCCATGCCCGCATGCGCATGCACACCGCGCTGCATCTGCTCTCGGCGGTGCTGCCCTACCCGGTCACCGGCGGTTCGGTCGGCGACAGCGACGGACGGCTCGACTTCGACATTCCGGAAGCCGGCCTCGACAAGGACGAGATCACGCGCAAGCTCGCCGACATGATCGCGGCCGACGCCGCGGTGCGCGCGCGCTGGATCACCGATGCGGAGCTCGCCGCCGAGCCCGGCCTGGTCAAGACCATGTCGGTCAAGCCGCCGATGGGCACCGGCCGCGTGCGGCTGATCGAGATCGTCGGCTACGACCTGCAGCCGTGCGGCGGCACCCACGTGCGCACGACACGCGAGATCGGCGACGTGCGCGTGACCCAGATCGAAAAGAAGGGCAAGCAGAACCGGCGCGTGCGGATCGCATTTGCTTAGCCGCCTGCGGCGTCACGCCCTCTCAGCATAGGCGAGAACCGGACATGGCAAATGACAAACCCTCGTCCCGCTGGCTCGTGAGCACCGACTGGCTTGCGGGCCGCCTCGGCGCACCCGACACCGTCGTGGTCGACGGCTCCTACTATCTGCCGGCAATGCAGCGCGACGCCGCGGCGGAATATCTCGCCGGGCACATTCCCGGCGCGGTGCGCTTCGACATCGACGCGATCGCAGACCATTCCAATTCCCTGCCCCACATGCTGCCGGACGCCGCACAGTTCGCGCGCGACGTGGGCGCGCTCGGCATCGCCGACACCGACACCATCGTCGTCTACGACGGCGCCGGCATGTTCTCCGCCCCGCGGGTGTGGTGGACGTTTCGGCTGTTCGGCGCCGAGCAGGTCTTCATCCTCGACGGCGGCTTGCCGAAATGGAAGGCGCAAGGGCGGCCGCTGGAGGCGGGCCCGGTCAAGCGCGCGCCGCGCACCTTCAAGGCGCACAAGTCCGCGCAACTGGTTGCTTCGCTCGAGACCGTGCGCGCGGCCTTGGCCGACAAATCGGCACAGGTGGTCGACGCACGGTCGGCCGAGCGCTTCCTCGGGCGCGCACCGGAGCCGCGCCCCGGCGTGCGCCCGGGCCACATGCCGGGCGCGCTCAACGTTCCCTCGACCGCCGTGGTCGAGAACGGAACGCTGGCGCCGCCCGACAGGCTCAGGCAGGCGTTCGCCGCCGGCGGCGTCGACCTCGATGCCCCGATCATCACCAGCTGCGGGTCGGGCGTCACCGCCGCCACGCTCTGGCTCGCGCTCGACGCGCTCGGCAAGCAACCCACGGCGCTCTATGACGGCTCATGGTCGGAATGGGGATCGCGCAACGATCTCCCGATCGAACCTAAAGCCTGATCCATGGCCCGTTCTAAGATGATTTATGAGGAATAGGCGCGTGGCCGCCCTTTTGGGGATCGCGTAGAAGACTTATATTGCCTGGCGGCAGCCGAAGGGATTCGAAATCCCCAGATCGGCGAGGCATGGCAATGATCTTCCGCCAGCTTTTCGACGGCGTCTCGAGCACCTACACCTACCTCCTTGCCAGCCGGCGCGGCGGCGAGGCGCTGATCGTCGACCCCGTGCTGGAGAAGGTCGACCGCTACATCCAGCTCATCGACGAGCTCGACCTCAAATTGGTCAAGGCCGTCGATACCCACCTGCATGCCGACCACCTCACCGGCCTGGGGGCGCTGCGCGACCGCACCCATTGCGTGACCGTGATGGGCGAGCGCAGCAAGGTCGACGTGGTGTCGATGCGGCTCTCCGAAGGGGACAAGCTCACGATCGAAGGGGTCGCACTGGACGTGCTCTACACGCCCGGGCATACGGACGATTCCTACAGCTTCCTGATGCGCGACCGGGTCTTCACCGGCGACACGCTGCTCATCCGCGGCACCGGCCGCACCGACTTCCAGAACGGCGACCCGCGCGCGCAGTACGATTCGATCTTCAACAAGCTGCTGCGCCTGCCCGACGACACCATGATCTTCCCCGCCCACGACTACAAAGGCGAGACCGTCTCCACCATCGGCGAGGAGAGGGCGTTCAATCCGCGCCTGCAGGTGAAATCGGTCGACCAATATGTCGAGCTGATGAACAACCTCAAGCTGGCGAACCCGCAGATGATGGACGTCGCGGTGCCCGCCAATATGCGCGTCGGGCTTGCCCAGGAGGACATCGCCCGGCACGGCTGGGCGGTGAGCGCCACCGAGGCGTTGACCCTCACCGGCCGCTCCGACGTCGCCCTCGTCGACTTGCGCGAGCGCACCGAACGCGAGAAGTACGGCGTCATTGCGGGCTCGCTGCATGCCCCCTACCGCGAGCTTGCCGAAAACGTGCGTCCGGGCGGCATGCTGCACGAGCTCGCCCGCGCCACCGGCAAACGCATTGTCTTCTACTGCGCCTTCGGCGAGCGCTCGGCCATGGCGGTGCGGGCTGCCCAGGACGCGGGCCTCACCTCAGCGGCGCATATCCAGGGCGGGATCGACGCCTGGAAGAAGGCGCACGGGCCGCTCGTGCAGTAGGAGACCAGTTTCCAAACTGCATTGAGCCATCTCTGTCCTCAGCGCAGGATCTGGCTCAGGAACAGCTCCAGCCATTTGAGATTATATCGCTATTCCAATTGGTTACGGCCAAATCAAGCAAGGGCTAGGTACGGCCTAGGTACGGCCAGATAGGCGAGCCCCAGGCTCTGGCGTGCAGCCAGGGGCTCCCAGGGCCGGTCAGCTAAAGCTGGGAGCCAAACTACCGCGACTGCTCGGTTGGCCGATAATGTTCCCCGAGAGGATGCGCGCGCGGCGCGCTCCGTCTAGCGGGGAGGCCGGGGGTACCACAATAGTAGCCACACGTGGCGCCATCGTTGCAGGCCCGAACGCCGGAACGAGGATTACAACCCGGCACGTCAACCCAACACCCCCCGCCGCCTTCGCCTTGAACTCTGCAAAAGCAAGCACAGTTCTGTTGTGCCGCTGCGGGGCTCGCGTCTGCAAAGGCTACAATCGCGAGAAAGCAGATGGCCAACAAATAACGCATTGCATTTGCCCCCTCCGTTGACGGCTTCCACCCAATAGGCGAGCCCCCAGCTCTGCCCTGGTGAGCCAGGGGCTCCCACGGCCAACGGCGGAAGCCCCACTCCTGCTGGCCGCTAGGTCTGGAGCATAGCACGCCCGCCTGTTTGGCTCCCACGAACAAATCTTTGGCGTAATCGAACAAGTCCTGGGACGGGCTCAGTGCGACTAAGGGATATCAGCCAGAAGGTGATCTGGGAGAAGCAAAGAAAAGGCACCTTCTCCCAGCACCGCAGAGTGAAGAGGCTGAATTCGATCCGCTCTGCTAACTGAGGCCCTGGCCGTCCAGCCCCCATTCACCCCCGGCCCGGGCCTCTTCCTCCCTCTAACCCGGTGATGTCATGACCTCTGACGACAGTCTTTTACGGGATCAGTGCGACTATCAAGGAGCACCTGATGCTCTCCGTCGAGCGGCAATCATCATCATAGGCTGCCTCATCGTGTTTTTGGTGGCGCTGTGGCTCTTCATCCTAACTAAAACGATGATCGCCATCGGCGTCGGCGCACTGGCGCTCCTCATTGCGGGGACCTGCGCCTTCGCCTATCGTCATGAGCTGAAACCAATGTAACCATCGTCGCTACCGGCTTGAGGTCCAAATGGTTGGACTGGCCGCTAGGCGTGGCACGTCGCCATACGCGACACTGTGACAGCCCCAGACTGTGCTGTTGATAGAAGCCATCGGGAGCACGTACCCTTCCGGCACCTGGGGATTGGCTTGGGAGCTCGGCGATGGGCAACCTTCTCTTCTGGTTAGGCATCGGAGCAGCGCAGAAAGGCGCTGGGTCGAAGCCCATTGAACGTCGGCACCGGGCTCT
Source organism: uncultured Alphaproteobacteria bacterium (assembly GCA_963827585.1). Classification (GTDB taxonomy): domain Bacteria; phylum Pseudomonadota; class Alphaproteobacteria; order Rhizobiales; family Xanthobacteraceae; genus VAZQ01. The sequence continues at coordinate 254,314 of CAWHCK010000057.1, read as the reverse complement.
GTCGTTTGCCGTCGGTACTCTGGTTGCCCTGTTGATTGCTGTCGGAATGTTTTTTCTGTTGGTCAGCCAACGATGAAGCGGCGCTAGGTCACGGCAGCGACGTGGTGATTGGCCTTGGCTCAACGGGCGCCATTGGCGTCAATGAGCAATTGTTTGGCTCAGATGAACAAGTCTGGGGACGAGCTCAATGCGACTAAGGGGTACGGCCTTACGATGTGGGAGAGAGAAGAATGTGTCTCTCCAACGCTTCTCCCACACGCAGAGCGAAGAGGGCCGAATTTAATCCGCTTTGCTACTTAGGCCCCATCCTCAATCGCCCCCCAGCCTGAGGATGGGGCCTCTTCATTCCGTGAGTGTCATGACCTCCGACGACAGTCTCTCCCTGATCCTCCGCCGCCTCGACGAAATAGAACGCAAGCTCGACTGCATCCTGGAAGAGCTACAGACCCCAACTGCCATCGGCTATTCGGCACGCAGGGGCAATCGTCCAAGGGAGGACTAAGGCCACAAAGGAGCAATTCTTTGGCGCAAACCAACAAATCCCCGGAGGGGCGTTGATCTCTTGGTCACGAATTCCAAAAATACAAAAATGATAACCCTTCAAGTAAAATTCTCCAGGGATTTTCTGCCAATTATGACACTGGAAATACCAGTCATTAGGAAGCTAAGATCATGCACTTGGTTCACCTTAGATAAAGACAAATTAGGAAACTCGATCGCCAATCGTTGGGTCTTCGTCCTTTTAGGTGTTGAGCGAGGCACAGACGATTACGTCATCGTAAAGCCAAATGAGCTATTGACCAAATTAAAAAGATTGCACCCTAAATCACAACGATACCAAGTATATATTTGGGTAACACAAGATCGACGTGCTTGGCTCGCGCGAGGCCTTCCAAGGGAGGATCAACAGAGGATCGCTGATAATCGTTTTAAGAATTCGATCCGTGATTTAACCCAACACCTAAATGATTGGCAGTCGATTAGATCCCTGTGAGCAGGGGGGTTAGATCGCGCCAGCCATTCAACAATTTCTAGGCTCTGGTCAGCGAGCGGAGATGCCGCATCCACCCCAAGCGCCACCTCCGCTCCGACCATTGGCAGCATCGGGGGGTCCGGGGGCCAATGGCTGCCCTTAGAATAGTCCAGCAAACCAGCGAACTCCAATCAAACCCAGCCGGTTATACGATACCAAAACGGTGTTATAGAACCGGTGGATCGGTAATTGAGGATGGGTGAACCCATGTCGCTAAACCGACAATGGCATTGTTGTTTGATATCAAGCGAAGAAGATTGGTGAGAGCCCTGGAGGCTTGGGTTGATAGCTCCAGGGCTCTCTAGCCCCAAACGGGTCTCCCCCGATCCGTTGGGCTGCCAACAAAGATACTTCAAGCCCTTGCCGCTGACTGTGTTGTTTGGGCAACAAGGTCAAACTATTCATGGGCCGATTTCTGGTACTGTGGTGGGGCATGGAGGCAAGGCCAAACCGGCGAACCAGCGGATTTATAACCGGCGATATCTGCGATCAGAGTTTCAAGCGGTTCAGCGCAGGATCTGGCTCAGGAACAGCTTGGTGCGCTCGTGCTGCGGATGGGCGAAGAACGCCTCGGGCTCGTTCACCTCGACGATCTGGCCGGCATCCATGAGCACCATCCGGTTGGCGACCTGGCGGGCAAACCCCATCTCGTGGCTCACCACCACCATGGTCATGCCGTCGAGCGCGAGGCCGACCATGGTATCGAGCACCTCCTTGACCATTTCCGGGTCGAGCGCGGAGGTCGGCTCGTCGAACAGCATGATCTTGGGCTGCATGCAGAGCGCGCGCGCGATCGCGACGCGCTGCTGCTGGCCGCCCGAGAGCTGGGCCGGATACTTGTCCGCCTGCTCGGGGATGCGCACCCGCCTGAGGTAGTGCCGCGCGATCTCGTCGGCCTGCTTCTTCGGCATCTTGCGCACCCAGATCGGGGCCAGCGTGCAGTTATCGAGCACGGTCAGATGCGGAAACAGGTTGAACTGCTGAAACACCATGCCGACCTCGCGGCGGACCTCGTCGATCTTCCTGAGGTCCTCGGTCAGCTCCATGCCGTCGACGATGACCTTGCCGCGCTGCCAGTCCTCGATCCGGTTGATGCAGCGAAGCAGCGTCGACTTGCCGCTGCCGGAGGGGCCGCAGATCACGATGCGCTCCCCGCGCATGACCTTGAGGTCGACGTCGCGCAACACGTGGAAGGCACCGAACCACTTGTCGAGGCCGACGATCTCGACAGCGACCTCGTTTTCGGTCGTGCGCATCTCGAGCACGATGCCGCCGGTCGAGGCGTCCGATTTGCGTTCGTGATTGCGCTCGCCCAAGGTCATGTCTCAACGCGGTTGCTCGATGTTCAAGCGCCGCTCCATGAACAACGCGTAGCGCGACATTCCGAAGCTCACGAGAAAATAGATCATGCCCGCAAACGCGAAGCCGGTGAACAGCGTCGCCGGCGTCGCCCAGGTCGGGTCGGCGAAGGCGGCACGCAATTGTCCCAGCAGGTCGAAGATCGCGACGATCAGCACCAGGGTCGTGTCCTTGAACAGCGCGATGAACGAGTTGACGATGCCGGGGATGACCAGCCGCAGCGCCTGCGGCAGGACAACAAAGCCCATCATGCGCCAATAGCCCAGCCCGAGCGCCATGGCGCCCTCGAACTGGCCGCGCGGGATCGCCTGCAGGCCACCGCGCACGACCTCCGCGAGATACGCTCCCGCAAACAGCACCACCCCGATCAGCACGCGCAATAGTCCGTCGATCTTCCAGTCGCTCGGCAGAAAGAACGGCAGCATGTAGGTCGCGAAGAACAGCACCGTGATCAACGGGACGCCGCGCCAGAACTCGATGAAGACGATGCAGAGCGTGCGGATGATGGGTAATTCCGACCGCCGCCCGAGCGCGAGCAACACGCCGAGCGGGAGCGACAAGCTGATACCGGTGAACGAGATGACGAGGGTGACGAGCAGTCCGCCCCACAGCCGGGTCTCCACGTACGGCAGCCCGAACACGCCGCCGACGAGCAGGACGAAGCCCGCGACCGGGAAGACACCGAAAAACACGATCGCGTTGAGTCCCTTATGAGGGACGCCGGGGATCAGTAGAGGCACGAGCAGGAGCACGCCGAGTGCGTAGGTGAGATTGACCCGCCATTGCTCGCTTTCGGGATAGAAGCCGTACATGAATTGGGCAAACTTTGCCGCGATGAAGGGCCAGCACGCGCCAACCTCGCGGCCCACGGTTTCCGGCAGGCAATCGACCCGGCTCGATCCCGTCCAGACCGCGTCGACAACCAAGAACTTCAGCGTCGGCCAGAGCAGCGCGGCGATGATGACGGCGCTGAGGAGGGTCAGCGCGGTGTTGAAGGCCCCGTCGAACAGCCGCGCACGCATGGAGGTGAACGCATTCCCGCCTGCCATCGGCGGCGGCTCGGGCTCGACCAGCGCGCGGCGGATATAGGACGATTGCACGGTCGCGGCCATCAGCGTTCCGCCACCCGGATATGGGCGTTGTACCAGTTCATCAGGCCGCTGGTGAGCAGCGAGATGGCAAGATAGACCGCCATGGTGATGGCGATGACCTCGATCGCCTGGCCGGTCTGGCTGAGCGTGGTTCCGGCGAAGACCGCGACGAGGTCGGGATAGCCGACCGCCACCGCGAGCGAGGAGTTCTTGGTGAGGTTGAGGTACTGGTTGGTCAGCGGCGGCACGATCACGCGCAGCGCCTGCGGCACGACGATGAGCCGCAGCGTCAAGGGGCGGCGCAGTCCGAGCGCGAGCGCCGCCTCGGTCTGACCGCGCGGGACCGCGAGCACGCCGGCGCGCACGACCTCCGCGATGAAGGCGGCGGTATAGGTCGTGAGCGCGACCAGGAGCGCGACGAATTCGGGGGTGAGCCGAACGCCGCCGACGAAGTTGAAGCCGCGGAGCTCGGGCTTCTCGAAGCCGATCGGGAAACCCGTGGCGACCAGGGCGGCGAGCGGCAGGACGACGATGAGCGCCAAGCCGGTCCAAAACAGCGGGAACTGACGGCCGGTCCGCTCCTGCCGGCGCCTCGCCCAAAGCCTCAGTGCGATGATCGCCATCACAGCGAGCACGAAAGCCGCGGCGACCCAGCCGGCGCCCTCCCCGGCCACCGGCCCGGGCACGAAGAGCCCGCGGTTGTTGAGAAAGACCTCCCCCAACAGCGAGATGCTCTGGCGCGGTCCGGGCAGAGTGCCGAGCACGGCGAGATACCAGAACAGGATCTGGAACAGCAGCGGCAGATTGCGGATCAGCTCCACATATCCCCCCGCGAGCCGCGCCACCAGCCAGTTGGGCGACAGCCGGGCGAGGCCGACGAAAAACCCGAGGATGGTCGCGAGCACGATGCCGATCCCGGAGACCAGCAGCGTATTGAGCAGGCCAACCAGGAACACGCGGCCGTAGGTATCCGAACTCGCTATAGGGGATGAGCGACTGGTTGACACCGAAGCCCGCGGTCTGGTCGAGAAAGCCGAAGCCGCTCGTGATCTTGTGCGCTTCGAGATTGGCCTTGGCGTTGAGCGCGAATTCGTAACCAAACCACAGCACCGCCGCGAGCAAGCCAAGCTGATAGACGAGGGCGCGGATCCGGGGGTTGTTGATGACGGCAACCCGCGGCGGAGCCAAGACGCGTTGCACATCAGTGGCCACGTCGGGGTCTACCCTTGTTGCCGCGCTTCCCGTTCAGGACGCCCTTTGTCCGGCGTGGAACCGGCCTCAGCGGACGAGCGGAACCGTTGAATCAATGCCTCGAAGACAGGGATGAGGCGTCCAGGCTCACCGGACCGGCGGCGCATATTGGATGCCGCCCTTGGTCCACAACCGGTTGACGCCGCGGCTGATGCCGAGCCGCGAGCCCGGTCCCAGATTGCGGTCGAAGACCTCGCCGTAGTTGCCCGACTGCTTGAGGATGCGCACCACCCAATCCTTGCTCAGGCCGAGCTGCTCGCCGAAATTGCCCTCGACCCCCAACAGCCGCCTGATCTCGGGGAGGTTCGACTTGAGGGCCTCATCCACGTTCTTGGACGATACGCCGAGCTCCTCGGCGTTGATCATGGCGTAGTGCGTCCACTTGACGACGTCGAACCATTGGTCGTCGCCGTGGCGCACCAGCGGCCCGAGCGGCTCCTTGGAAATGACCTCCGGCAGGATGACGTGATCGTTGGCATTGGCCAGCTTGAGCTTCTCCGCGAACAGCTGGGAGATGTCGGTCGTGAACGCGTCGCAGCGGCCGGCTTCGTAGGCCTTCACGGTCTCGTCGCCGGTGCCGAAGGCAATCACCTCGTATTTCATGTTGTTGGCGCGGAAGTAGTCGGCGAGATTGAGCTCGTTGGTGGTGCCGGTCTGCGTGCACACCGACGCGCCATTGAGCTCGAGTGCCGAATTGACCTTGAGCGCCTTGCGCACCATGAAACCCTGCCCGTCGTAATAGGTCACGCCGGCGAAATTGCCGTAGGAGACGTCACGCGCAAGGGTCCAGGTGGTGTTGCGCGACAACAGGTCGATATCGCCGGTCTTGAGCGGCTCGAACCGATCCTTGGCGGACAGCGGCGTGAACTTGACCTTGGTGCCGTCGTTCAACACCGCCGCCGCGATCGCACGGCAGAAATCGACGTCGAAGCCGGTCCAGTTGCCTTTGTCGTCGGGATTGGAGAACCCCGGCAGTCCCTGGCTCACGCCGCAGATGAGGGAGCCGCGATCCTTCACGGCCTTGAGCGTCTGGGCGGACGCCGCCGCGACCGAGCAGCCGACCGCCAGGGTCGCACCGAAGAGAACGATTGCGCGTTTCATGGAACAGCCTTTCATGGGACGGTCTTGATCAAGCTCGACCGTAACTCTGGGAGGTAGCTTTTTTCTTGAACGCCACTGTATCGGCGCACGCTGACGTCCCCCGGCCGACGCCGCGCGCCCGGCGCGCGAACGCATGCGCCGGCCCGCTGTGGTCTCCCCGCCATCTCAGAACGATCGGACACCGCGGTCAAGGGGTTGACGCTCGCGCCCGATGACGCCATGACCCGATACTGCCATTGTCCCGTGCGCCGCGGCCGGTCGCACGCGAGCCCAACCGGATGCCGCGCACCGAGAACCGTGCCATGACCAAGAAAACCGAAGCCGACCCCGCGCATCCGCCCTTGAAGGCGGCAACACGGCTGGTAGTGGGTGGACGCGACGCGGCCACCAATCACGGCTTCGTCAATCCGCCGGTCCACCACGTCTCCACCGTGCTCTATCCCAGTGCTGAGGATTTCCGCGCGCGCCGCGCGCGCTACACCTATGGCCGCCGCGGCACGCCCACGTCGGAGGCGCTGCAAGACGCGCTGCGTGCGCTGGAAGGGCTCGATTGCGCCGGGGTCGCATTGCTGCCCTCCGGGCTGGCGGCGATTTCGTCCGCGCTGCTCGCCGTGCTCAATGCCGGCGATCACCTGCTCGTGAGCGACAGCGTCTATCAACCCACGCGCAAATTCTGCGACGGCGTGCTCACCCGCTATGGCATCGCCACGAGCTATTACGACCCGTTGATCGGTGGCGGGATCGCTGCGTTGATGCGGCCGAACACCCGCGCCGTGTTCGTGGAGGCGCCGGGCTCGCTCTCGTTCGAAGTGCAAGATGTGCCGGCGATCGCAGCCGCCGCCCACGCCGCCGGTGCGGTCGTGCTCATGGACAATACCTGGGCGAGCTCACTCTATTTCCGCGCCTTCGACAAAGGCGTCGACCTGTCGATCCAGGCTGCCACCAAATATATCGGCGGCCATTCCGACGTGATGCTCGGCACCGTATCCGCCAACAAGGCGACGTGGGGGCGTCTTTCCGACACAGTGCAAGCGCTCGGTCTCTGCGTCGGCCCCGACGACATCTATCTCGGCCTGCGCGGGCTGCGCACCATGGGGGTGCGGCTTGCGCAGCACTATCAGGCGGGGCTGAAGGTCGCACGCTGGCTCGAAGAGCGGCCCGAAGTCGCGCGCGTGCTCCATCCTGCGCTCGAAAGCTGCCCCGGCCATGCCATCTGGCGGCGCGATTTTTCCGGCGCGAGCGGACTCTTCAGCGTCGTGCTCAAGCCGGTGGCGCGGAGCGCGGTGAACGCGTTCCTCGATGAGCTCAGCCTGTTCGGCATCGGGGCGTCGTGGGGCGGCTTCGAGAGTTCTCGCCATTCCCTTCGACTGCACCAGCATCCGCACCGCCGCCGCATGGGCGCCGGGCGGCCCGACGGTGCGCATTCATATCGGTCTCGAAGACGTCGATGATCTCATCGGCGACCTCGAACGCGGCTTCGCCGCGCTGGCGGCCGCGCGGTGAGATTTTTTGCCTGGCTGCGCAGTTAGTCCAGAACCCCGCTACTCAAACAAGTCAGCATGCGTGCCCGTGCGTATTAGGAGCACTTCTGTATCTGTCACGTCGTAAATCAGGAGCCAGTCCGGCTCGATGTGGCATTCCCATACGCCCTTCCATTCGCCGGACAGTTTGTGCGGGCGATAAGCGGCTGGCAGCATGCCAGTATCAGCAAGGAGCTCGACGGTAGCTATGAGATCTCCGACATCCTTGCCGCGACGCTTCTGTCGCTTGACGTCACTCTTGAACTGCATCCGCTGCACAATTCGCCGCATTGATCGATGCTACAGCGAACGCACCTTCTTTGCCCACTCCGAAACGGAATCGAAGGTCTCCAGGTTCTTGCGCGTGCGCGCCTCATTGATCGCTCGCTTTGTTTGCTTGTTGGGAATGCGGACAGCGAACGGAAGGCCCTTGGTGAGTTTGACCTGGGTAAGAAACAACGTGATGGCCTCGCTCGACGTGAGACCGATCTTCTTGAGCACCGCTTCCGCCTCGCGCTTCAGCGCGGGCTCGACGCGCGCACGGATGGTCTCTGTCTTACCCATGGTCATCTCTCATGCTGGCTGCTCGTAGCACATATGGGCTACAGATGCCAGGGCGCAAGCGTCACCGGACGGTAAGAGACGGAGGCCGCCGAGGAAGCCTCGACCTCATTGCGCCTTGATGTTGGAGGCGCGGATCACCTTGGCCCAGGTCTCGAATTCGGCTCGGGCGCGCCGGGCGAATTCCTCCGGCGTGCTCGCGACCGGCTCGAAGCCGAGCGCCGCCAGGCGTTCTCTGACGTCGGCGAGCGCGATGATTTTCACGATCTCGCGATGCACGAAGGTCACGATCTCGGCAGGCGTTCCGGCCGGGACGACGACCCCCTGCCAGTTGTCGCCGGCGATGTGCGGATAGCCCGCTTCCGCCATGGTGGGCACGTCCGGCAGGGCCTGCGAGCGCGATTTGCTCGTCACCGCCAGGCCCCGCAGCCTGCCCTCGACCACCTGCTGCGCCGCCGGCGACGGCGATGCAAAGCAAATGGGCGTGTGGCCGGCGACCGATGCGCCGACGGCAAGCCCCGCGCTGTTGAACGGGACATGCACGAGGTCGAGCCCGAGCGAGAGGCGGAACTGCTCGCCCACGAGATGCCCGGGCGTTCCGGTGCCGGGCGAGGCGTAGCTGTATCGCCCGGGATTTGCCTTGATGAGAGCGACGAGGTCGCTGACCGTCTGCGCCGGCACCGAGGGATGCACCGTGAGCACCAGGGTGGTGGCGACCATGAGCGTGACCGGGTCGAAGTCACGCCCGAATTCATAGGGGACCTTGTCGTAGAGCGTGGGATTGATGACGTAGCTGGGATTGACCACGAGCAGGGTATAGCCATCCGGCCCCGACTTTGCCCCGCGGCCCATGCCGATATTGCCGCCGCCCCCGCCGACGTTCTCGACGAAGAACTGCTTTCCCACGTGCTCGGACAGTCGTTGTGCCACCAGCCTCGTGATCACGTCGGTCGGACCGCCGGGCGCGTAAGGAACGATCATGCGCACCGGTCGGTCGGGATAGGACTGGGCCCGCGCGATGCGCGGCGCGACGGTGCCGGTTGCGGCAGCAGCGGCGAGATACAGAAATTGACGGCGAGGAAGCCTCATGGGAGTTGCCTCGCTTGCGCCATTCAGGCGGGCCGCTGCTCGCCCTTGACTTGCGTGCGGTGCATGATCCGCCGGCTGGCGGGATCGAACGCGTCGCGCCGGTGCATGGTGCAGCGATTGTCCCACAGCACGAGATCGCCGACGCGCCAGACGTGCTCCCAGGAGAACTCCGGCCGATCGACGAAGCTCCACAACTCATCGAGCAGCGCCTCGGACGCCGCGATCTCGAGCCCGAGCAGATAGGCGTTGCGGCGGCGGCCGAGATAGAGCATGCGCCGTCCGGTGTTCGGATGCGTACAGACCAGCGGGTGCACCGCGCCCGGCGAGGTGACCGGATCGTCGGTCGGCGTGACGCCCTGGCGCACATAGCCGCCGCTGTTGTAGGTGCCGTCGTGCTTGATCTTAAGGCCGGCGATGCGCTCCTTCAGCCCGGCCGGGAGCGCCTCGTAGATGCCGTACATGGTGCAGAACGAGGTATTGCCGCCGGTGGGCGGCACTTCGAGGGCATAGAGCATGCTCGCCTTCGGCGGCACCTCGAGATAGGACATGTCGGTATGCCACACGGCTTCGCCGTCGCCGAGGCTGCCGATCGGCTCGCCGTTCACCTTGACGTTGGAGACGATGTAGATTTCCGGCAGGCCTTCGACGAAACGACGGCCGCTCTCCTGGATCGGCGCCCAGTCGAGATCGCCCAAACGGCGGCTGAAGGCGATCAGGTCTTGATCGCTGAGCGCCTGGTCGCGGACCAGCACCACGCTGAATGATCGTGCCATGCCTGCATCACGCGCGTGAATGCACCCGCGTCGAGGTCCCTGAGGTCGACGCCGCGGATCTCGGCGCCGAGCGCGCGACCGGTCGGGATCACCTCGAAGGTCCCGGCGAAGGGACGCCGTGCGGATGTCGATTCAACGCTCAATGTCATCGCTGCCTCCGAGGGTCGGGATGAGCGGGGGAACGAGCGCGTGTCCGTAGAACATAGCATGACGCGCGGCTGCGACAACCAAACGACACCCAACAGGCGGGTCAAGCTTCACGCCGCGGCCGCTGCGCTGCGTCGGTCGCGCAGCTCGAAATAGAGATTGCGCGCATAGACGAAAACGCCGAATCCCTGGCCGAGGATGAAAACCGGATCGCGAATGTAGAGCGCATAGAGCAAGAGCAGCACCCCGCCGCCGATCGAGAAGAACCAGAAGGCGATCGGCATCACCATTTTTCCCGCGCGCTCGGAGGCGACCCACTGCACCACGAAGCGCAAGGTGAACATGATTTGCGCCACATATCCGAGCAGCACCCACCACTGGAACTTGGCCACGAAGACCTCGTGCAGGTAGTTGCCGACCGCTTGTGAGAGATCAATCAGCATTCCGTTTCACCTCCAACACCTCCGGAACGCGCCGGCGCCGGCGGATCAGCCACCATACGCCGAAGAGATCGAGAATTCCGATCCACAGCCGGTCCCACATGCCGTAGTTCGATGTGCCGGTGCGGCGCGGCCGGTCGACCACATCGACATAGCCGATGTCGTAGCCTTCGCGCCGTACCAGCGCCGGAAGGAACCGGTGCAATCCGTCAAAATAAGGCAGCGCCAGGAAGAGATCCCGGGGGAATGCCTTGAGCCCGCAGCCGGTGTCGCGGGTGCCGTCGCGCAGCACGGCGCTGCGCACGCCGTTGGCGAAGCGCGATTGGAACTTCTTGAAGCGGGTCGCCTTTCGGCCCACACGCTGGCCGGCGACGAGCCCGATGCGCGGCGCACCCGCCGCCAGCGCCGCGAGCAGTGCCGGAATGAAGGCAGGGTCGTTCTGCCCATCGCCGTCGAGGGTGACGATGACGTTTGCCCGAGCGCCTCGCACGCCGCTGCATACCGCGGCCGACTGTCCGCTCGAGGTGCGATGCTTGATCTGTCGCAGCCATGGCCGGCTCGCCATCAGTCCCGCCAATTCGGATTCGGTGGCGTCGGTCGAGCCGTCGTTGACGTAGACGATCTCGAACTCGAGCTGCTTGCCGAGCGCTGCCACGATCTCGTCGACCAGCGGCGCAATATTGCCGGCCTCGTTCCGCACCGGGACGATGATGGAGACCGCCGGCGGAGGCCCGCTTGCAACCGTTTCACGCATGATCTGCCCGCTTCTTATGGGGCGATAAGCTGCCGGGCAACCCTTTTGACGCGTGCAAACGACGGTCCCGGCAATGGCAGCACGGTTCCATCCCGGCCGACCACGAAGGCGAGCCCGCGCGCCGCGAACCAATCGCGCACCAACAGCACGCCGACCACGCCGACAACCGCCCCGGCCATGACGTCGCTCGGAAAGTGCGCCGTGAGCACGACCCGGCTCATCGCGATGACGACGGCATAGGTCCACATCACCGGCCGGCTCCGCGGCCACAGCAGGCCGATGGCCATGGCCGCCGCGAACGCGTCGATCGAATGGCCGGACGGGAGGCTGGCATATTCGACACTCCAGCGCAGGGGCCGGTAGATGAAAGGGTCCGCGCCCCCTTCCACCAACGGTCGCGCGCGCCCGATCAGGCGCTTCACGACCGTGAAGGTCAGGCCGGGCAGACCGATCGCCAGGAACAGAAAACCGAGCCGCACGGCGACTGCGGCCAGCACGCGCTGGGACATGGGCGGCAGCGCCGGCGAGACGAGCAACGCCATCGCGGCAAGCGCAACCGCGATCGGTACCAGGAACCACAGCGATTTGCCGAAGTCGGTGATGTAGTCGAAGATCTCGATCAGCCGCTCCGGCACGCGCTGGGCGACGCCGACCGCCCAGGCGTCGACCAGGATCATCGTCGCCGCGATCGCGACCACGACCATCGCCGCGACGACGCCGAGACGACGTGGGGAACGCCATGCCGGTGTCGCGGTGAATCTCGGCTTGCGTCCGAAGGGCGCCCGACAGCTCGCGGCATTGGTCCGCAGCCGCTGCGGCCACGCAGCCCAGTGATGGGCCACCTGCCTAAGTCCGCCGTTCACGCTCACGACGCGCCTGCCGAACGATAGACCGCGATCGTGATCGGCTGTCCATTGCTGATGTTGATCGCGTCGATCCGGGGGCCGGCGGTGTAGCGCAGCCCGATGGCTTCCGCACGCTGGGCAAAACTCCTTTCGTGGCGCGCCTCGATGAAGGCAAACCGGCATTCCCCGCCGCGCAGGAAATCGACGGCACCGTTGGTGTCGGCGAGGCGAGTCCCGGTGCCGGCCAGAAAGACGAGGCTCGGCTCCTGATAGCCGACCGTGGCGGCCTCCGGTTGCGGGCAGCCGCTGTCGCGCAGGATGCGGGCGAGCGTCGGGCTCGGAAACAATTGGCCGAGCGACGGGATGATCAAACCGAAAATCGCAATCGCGGTGAGGATCGCGGCCACCACCGCGCGCAGCAGCGCGTGCTCGGCGCCGTCGACTTCATAGAGCCGCCACGCCAGGAAACCCATGACTGCGGCTCCCCCGATCAGGGGCCACACCAACAACCCGAACTGCCGGCCGATCACGGCGAGCGCCACGATGCCCGCAATCCCCGCCACCATCGGAAGCACGAACCACCAGATCGCGCCCAGCACGAGCCAAGGTTTGCGCGACAGCAGGCGCGCGTCGATCACCCCGGCAATCAGGATTGCAATCGCCGGATAGAGCGGCAGCACATAATGCGGCAGCTTGGTGACCACCAGCTCGAACACCAGCCACGACGGCACCAGCCAGGCCAGCAGAAACTTGGTGGCGTCCTCGCGCCGCGCCGCCCACACCGCCGGTGTCGCCAAGGCCGCCAGCATCGAGCCTGGCCAGAACGCCAGCCAGAACAGCGCGAAATAGTAGCCGGGCGGCGCACCATGGGCTTCCTGGCTGGCGAATATCTTGCTGAACAAGTCCTGGCCGACCAACTCGGCAAAGAATGCCTCCCCGCTGCGTCCAATAATGGCGAGGAACCAGGGCAGCACCAACACCGCAAGCCAGGCGAGCCCCGGCACCGGCTTGAGCGCAAGCACCCAACGCGCGGAGCGATCGACCGCGATGAGCGCGATCACGGCAAGCCCGACCACCATCACGATCGGTGGACCCTTCAGCAGGATGCCGCCCGCAAGCGCGGTCCAGAACACCGCCGCGACCGTCCAGGCGCCGGCCGCGTCGAGCCTCTCGCGCTGCTCGGGAAGATAGGCGCGCGCCATCGCGCCCATGGCGGCGACCACGGTCATGAGCAACATGGCATCGGTCTTGGCGATGAGCCGCTCGATGCCGAGCAGCACGCAGCTTGCCATCATCAACGCCGCAAGCACCGCACCGCGCCGCGAGATGAACGCAAGCGCGGTCCAATAGGTCAGCAGCACCGCGCCGATCGCGCCGATGAGGGAGGGAATCCGATAGAGCCCAATGGTGGTGGAGGCACGTTGGAAGCCGAGCGCGTCCGCGGCTTTCACCACGCCGGCCTGCAGCCAGTAGATGCCGACCGGTTTCTTGTAGCGCACCTCGTCCTGGAAGCGGATGTCGACGTAGTCGCCGCTCTCCACCATTTGCTTGGTGGCCTGGGCAAAGCGGGCCTCGTCGCGATCGATCGGCGGAATGCTGAACAAGCCGGGCAGGAAGCTCAAGAGCGCGGCGACGAGCAGCACCGCGAGCGCGCGCCCATGGGAGCCGACGGCGAAGTCGACGACCGCCGTGAGGCTGCGCGCGGAAGGCGTGCGACGCTCCTCGTTGTAGGCCGTAACCCCCATGTCCCCGCCCTGGCAGCGCGCTTTCAGAGAGACCGTCCCGTCGGGGCAAGCGCTTACCCCGCGCGGCGCTTTCCTACAACATCCCGGTGCGATTGCGATGGCGCGGACACGCCGTCGGTCGCGTCGCAAGGTCGCGCCATCTCATAGTGGGCTTACTGCAACCGCACCACGACGGTGTCGGTTGCGCCGCGGCCGTCCATCACGGTCAGCCGCACGAAGCCCGGGCCGTCCGGCTCGAAGAAGAGCGTGCGCCTTCCAGGCGAGGCCGGCAGCGGCAAGCCATTGACCAGGACGGTCAGCGGCCCGCTTGCCGCCCGTCACCTTGAGGGCGATCGGATCGGGCCTGCCCGACCTGTCGCTCGCGAGTTCCAGTCGCGCGCCGTTGGGCGGAAACATGATGCGCAGCTGCGGCTCCGGCGCTTTCGCCCGCCAAGGCGCCCGGGCGGAAGCGTTGCAGCGGCGGCGGCAGCTTGGCCGTTGCCGCGACCAGCACGCCCTTGGGCGCCGTCGGCAGCGGTGCCGGCAGCTTGCCGGTGCGGGCGAAGGCATCGAACAGGATCGGCGCCGCCGCGACGCGGCCGACCAGGCCTGGAACCGGCGCGCCGTCGGGGCGACCGACCCAGACGCCGATGGTGCGCTTGCCGTCGAAGCCCGACCGCCCAGGCATCGCGGTAGCCATAGGAGGTGCCGGTCTTGAAGGCGATGCGGCCGCCGGCAGCGTTCTCCGGCGGCGGCGTGCCGAGGAGGACGCGGCCACATACCAGGCGGCGGCCGGATCCAACAGCCGGCGCGGCATCGGCGCCTCCGTCGCCCCGGCAATGCGCTCCGTGAGCGGCACCGTGCTGCCCAGCCGCGCCAACCCGGCATAGAGCGCAACGAGATCGCTGAGCGTCACCCCGACGCCGCCGAGACCCATGGCGAGCCCCGGCACTTCGCCCTGGGGCAGCACGAACGACCCGCCGGCCTGGGACAGCCGCGCCGCGAAGCGGCTGGCGCCGACCTTGTCGAGCACCGCGACCGCCGGCACGTTCAGCGACAGCTGCAAGGCGCGCCGCACCGTCACCGTGCCCTGGAAGGTGAGATCGAAATTCTCCGGCGCATAGCCGCCGAAGCGCACGGGGCGGTCCTCGATGAGCGTGTCGGGATGGATGAGGCCATCCTCGAAGCCGAGCCCGTAGATGAACGGCTTGAGGGTCGAGCCGGGCGAGCGCACCGCCGCGGTCATGTCGACCTGACCGGCCCGGCGCGCATCGAAATAATCCGCCGAGGCGACGCGCGCGAGCACCTCGCCGGTGGCGTGATCGACGGCGAGGATCGCAACCGAAATGTCGGGCCCGAGCGCCCGCGCGCGCTCGCGCGCAAGCTCCTCGAGATTGTTCTGCAGCGTCGCCTCGATGGTGAGGCGATGAAAGCCGCGGTCGGGCGCCGCGGCAACGACCGCATCGGCCGCGTGCGGCGCCAGCATCGGCATGGGCTTGCGCCCGTCCGGCACCGGCTCCTGCCTGGCGCGCGCGATCTCGTCCAAGGCAACGACGCCGGCGGCGGCCACGCGGTCGAGCACGCGGTCGCGGGCGTTGCGCGCCGCCGCGATCGAGCGGTCGGGGCGGCGCTGCTCCGGCGATTGCGGCAGCGCGACCAGCATGGCCGCCTCGCCCAAGGTCAAGCGCCGCGGCTCCTTGCCGAAATAAGCGAGCGACGCTGCACGCACGCCTTCGAGGTTGCCGCCATAGGGCGCGAGGCCGAGATAGAGCGCGAGGATGTCGTCCTTCGAGAGCGCGCGCTCGAGCTCGAGCGCACGCACCATCTGCCGCAGCTTCGCCGCGAAGCTGCGCTCGGCGCGCGGCTCGAGCAGCCGCGCCACCTGCATGGTGATGGTCGAGGCGCCGGAGACGATGCGGCCGTGGCTGATGAGTTGCACCACTGCGCGGCCGAGCGCGAGCGGATCGACGCCGCGATGGGTCGCAAAGCGCTTGTCCTCGTAGGCGAGCAACATCTGAAGAAGCCGCGGATCGACGTTGCTCGCGCGTCGCCGGCAATCGCCAGCGCCCTTCCGGCGTGGTGTAGGGCCGCAGCAGCCTGCCGTCGCGGTCCACCACCACGGTCGAGAACGCGAGCCCCTCCCCCAGCGGCGCCGGGCCGAGCGCGGCGATCCACCGCGCCCCTGCCAGACAGAGTGACGGTGGTCGCGATGGACACCGCGGCGAGGCTCCAGCACAGCCATCGCCACCGGCGCGGTCGGCCGCCAGCAGCGTCGACGGCCGGATGCTCGTTGCTCTCGTCACTCATGCAATCACTTCGCCGCCGTCACCTCGACCGTGCCGGTGGCGGTGCGGCCGAAGCGGTCGGGCCGGTACATGTCCTCCACATAGGCCTGCGGATGGACGTAGCGGCCGGGCGAGACCGCGCGCACCACATACGCGACGGTGAACACCGACGGATCGCCGCTCTTGCGCTCGAACGCGGCGCTGAAGCGGTCGTCCCGAAATTCGGCGTTCACCGGCTCCTGGGCATCCTCGATCCACGCCAGCGTGCCGGTGTCGCCCGAGGACACGAGCCGCGGATTGTCGATCTCGAAGCCTGCCGGCAGATAATCGGCGACGAGGACGCGTCCGAACTGCGGCTGCGGCTCGGTGATCTTGAGGACCACCGCGAAGCGGTCGTTCTGCTTGGTCTTGGACGGATCGGCGGGCTTGCCGGCGAGCGTGTAGTATTTGCGCTCGATCTTGAAGCCCTTGTCCGCAGCCGGCTCCGGCACGATCGGCGCCCCCGACACCGTCACAACGGCCTGCACCGCGCCGTCGCCGTCGTTGGTGACCTTGAGCGGCTGCTGCAGGTCGCGCGGACCGAAGTTGCGGTTGAGCGCGCCTTTGGTCTTCTCGCCGCCGACGTCGAGCGCGACGGCCTGCGCGTCCTTCGCCAGCGCCCGCGCCGCCAGCACCATCCAGGCGTTCTCCTGGGTCGAGGTGTAGGGCGTGAGGCTGCGCGCGGCCTCGACGCGCTCGACCGCGCCGGTAATGGTCGCACGCGGCGCACCGCTTTCGGACGCGAGCGTGACCAGCGCCGCGGCGTCGCGTAGCGCCGAGCCATAGTCGCTGCGGCCATAGTCGAGCACGGGGCGCGGCGCGATCGAGGCGAGCGCCGCGGCATAGACCCGGTCGGCGCGCGCGCGGTCGCCGAGCATGCCGAGCGCGGCCGCGATCTGCGCCTTGGCGATCGGAGTTGCGATCGCGTCGAGCTTGGTGTCGGCGAAGTAGCGCAGGTCGCCGATCGGCGCGGCGCCGTTCCTCGCCAGCACATAGAGCGCATAGGCGAGATTGCGGCCGCCGTCCTTCGCGGTATCGTCGGCGTTGCCGACGAAATTGCGCAGCCGGTCGAGCGCCAGCTTGAAGCCGACATCGGGCACGGCATATCCGCGCTCGCGCGCCCGCGTCAGAAAGTCGGTGACATAGGCGTCGAGCCACACGTCGTCACCGCCCGCCGACCACAGGCCGAACGAGCCGTTGGAGCCTTGCCGCGCCAGCAGGCGCTCGATCGAGTCGCGAATGCGCTGGTCGACCGCGGTGTCGAGCGCGAGATGCGCGGCGCTCGCGAGATCGTTGACGTAGAGGAGCGGCAATGCGCGGCTCGCGATCTGCTCCGAGCAGCCGAACGGATAGCGGTCGAGCGCCGCCAGCAGCGCCGCCGCATCGAGCGCGGTCGAGACGCCGACCGACAGCGCGACGCTCGCGGTCCCCGGCACTAGATCGCCGAACAGGTCGTTCGAGAGCGTGAGGCTTTCGCCCTTCGCGAGCGGCTTGACCGTGCGCCGCGCCAGCACTTGGGACGAAGGTCTTACAGCGAGCGCATAACTGCGCTCGAGCGCGAAGCCGCCCGGCCCGCTGACGCGCACGATCACCGCGGTGCTGCCGGCGGCAGGCGCCGAGAGCGGCACGGTAACGGCGCTGCGCTGCTTGGCGGCGAGCCTCAGCGTCTGCGGCGCAGCGCTGCCGGTGACGTTGACGCCGTCGCTGCGCACCTCCAGCCGGTAGTCGCCGGGCTCGCCAGCGACGTTGTCGAGATCGAGATGCATGGTGCCGCGATCGCCGTTGAGGAGGAAGCGCGGCAGCGTTGCGGTGAGCACCACCGGATCACGTATCGTGACGTCGCCGCTGGTGCGCCCGACCTTGTCCTTCGACCAGGCCACGGCCATCACGCGCGCGGTGCCGGCGAAATCCGGAATGTCGAACGCGACCTCGGCGGTGCCGTCGGGCTTGACGGTGACGACGCCGGAATAGAGCGCGAGCGGCTTCTGCGTGGGCGGCGAGCCCTGCAGCTCCGCCCCGCCATCGCCGCCGGTCCTGATCTGGCCGCGCGTGCCCTGCATGCCGTCGATGAGCTGGCCGTAGAGGTCGCGGATTTCGGCGGTGAGCCGGCGCTGGCCGAGATAATAGTCGTCGGGCGCCGGCGGCTTGTAGCCGGTCAGGTTGAGGATGCCGACATCGACCGCGGCAACGACGATACGCGCCTCCTCGCCCGGGTTGAGGCCCCCGACCTTCAGCGGGATGCGCAGCGCGCTGTTGGGCCGCATCAACGTCGGCAGGCCCATCTCGAGCGCGAGCGTGCGTGCCTTGCGATTGATCGAGAACCACTGCACGCCGATGGCGCGGCCGGGCATGCGCTCGGCCCTGGCGTCGAGCGGCCGGCGCAAGGTCGCGACCACATAGGCGCCGCTGCCCCAGTCGCTGCCGACCGGGACGCGCAGCCGCGCCGTTCCGGGCGTCACGTCGTGCGTGACCGTCGAAATCAGCCGGTCGCCGATCACGTTGAGCGTGACCTTGCCGGCGGTGCGCGCGGTCACCGCGACCGTCATCGTGTCGCCCGAGGCATATTCCGGCTTGTCGAGGGCGATTTCGAGCAGGTCCGGCGTCTCGGCGCTCGCCTCCGCATACCATCCGGCATCGAAGCCGACGGACGTCAGCGGCCCGTTGCGGTCGGTGGTCGACACTTCAAGTCGATAGCGGCCCCATTGCACGGGGACCGAGATGCGCGCCGGCTTGTCGGCACCGACGTCGAGCTGCCCATCGGCGACGCGCCGCGTCGTCTTCACCGGCTCGAACTCCCAGGCGCCGTCGCGGCGGTACCACTGATACTTGGTATCGACCTTGAGCAGCTCGTAGCGCAGGCCGCTCCGCGCGAGCGGCGTGCCCTCGGGTGACGCGAGCACGACGTCGAAGGTGGCGTTCTCGCCCTCGCCGAGCGAGCGGCCGGAGAACAACGGCTTGACGCCGATCATCGGCTCGGACGGAATGACCGGCAGCGTCAGCTTGCGCTCAACCGCGCGCCCACCGGGCTCGGCCAGGCGCACGATCACTTGCGCCTCGAGCGGGCTTGTGGTCGCGGGCTGCTTCTCAAGCGTTACGGCAAACTTTGCCTTGCCGGCGTCGTCGGTGTCGGGAAGATTGTCGAGCGGCTGGCGGACGGTCTCGATCTCATCGTCGTCGGCGTCTCCGAACCGGTAGCCGGCGAAGCCCGGCCGTTCGCTCGCGGGCGCAACGATCAGCTCGCCTTCGAGCTCGAGCCTCGCCGCCGGCGCGCCGTAGAGATAGCGCCCGTCGACCGTGACCTCGGCCGGGCTCGCCTTGGAGATGCCCTTGGCCTTGGAGGCGAGCTCGAATTCGAGCCGGTCGGGCACGTAGTCCTCGACCAGGAAGGTGGCCTCGCCGGCGGGCGGGCGCTTGGGGTCGACGAAGGCGCGCACCCGCCAGGTGCCGGTCGGCGCCGACGACACCAGCGGGACCGTGAGCGCGCGGCCGCCCACGCCCTGGTCGGGCACGACCGTCCGGCGGTATTCGACGCCGTCGGGCCGCACCACCACGAGGGTCAGCGGCACATTGAGCGCGGCCATGCCCTGGCCGTCGCGCAGCAACGTCGTCACCTGCACCGTCTCGCCCGAGCGATAGACGCCGCGCTCGGTGAAGACGAAGGCGTCGAGGCCCGCGGGGACCGCGCGGCCGGCAACGCCGCGGTCGCTCAGGTCGAAGGCCGGCGCCTTGAGGCTGAGAAACGCGTAGTCGCCCCTGCTGTCGCTCGCGATCAGCATGGCCGGCGCCATGGCGCCTTCGCCGCGCGCGAGATTGGCTTCGAACTGCACGTGGCCGGTATCGCTCGTACGCTTTTGCGCAAGGACTTCATTGCCGCGCGAGAGCAGCCGGACGTCGACCGCGCCCTTGGCGCGGGTCGTCTCGAGCGAATGCACGAAGGCGTGGACGCCGTCGTTGCCGGAGAACGCGGTCAGGCCGAGATCGGAGACGATGAACCACTGGGTTGCGAGCGAATCCGTATTCGTCCGTCGGCGCGTCCTTGGGCTGCCCTACCATCACGTAGACGCCGGGCGACAGGGTGCCCGACGGCCTGGTCGACCGGAAACGCGGTCGTGACGTCGGTGTTGAGCGTCTGCTCGACCGGCATCTCGCCCTTCCAGACCTGCGCGCCGCGCTCCTCGGTCAGGCGCTCGAGGTCATAGCGGTCGAGACTGCGCTGAAACTCGCGTCCGACCACGGTGTCGACCAGATTGCGGTCGCCGATGCGGTAGATTTCGAGCGCCACCGCCGCGGTATTGACGCTGACCACCGGAATGCCGCGCTGGCCGGTGCGCGGCAGCACATAGGCCTTGCCGGTGAAGCGGACCAAAGGCTTGCGATCGCGCACATAGATGTTGAAGTCGGCGGATTTCGCCAGCGTTTCCTTCACCGACGAAGGAATGCCGGCCCGTAGCGTGATGGTGTAGCGCTCCCCGTGCTTGAGGCCCTCGACGCAGAGCTGCCGGTCCTGCGCCGAAACCGCGGGCTTGTCCTGGCCGGCGACGGTGACGAAGGGCGAGAAGTCGGCGCGGCGGCCCGGCAGGTCCTCGGAGAACTGGAAGCACGCGCGCGGCGAGGCCGCATCGGCATCGACGGTATAGTCGAGCAGCCGGAAGCCGTGCTCCTCGCGCAGGCGCTCGTACTGCTGGCGCACTTCGGCAACCTCGCGCAGCTCGAGCGACACCCGCAGCGCATCGAGCGCCGGCCGCCACACCGAGCGATCGGCATAGCTGCGTCCGATCAGGAGCAGGCCTTCGGCCTCCTCGGCGGAGTTGCTGGAGCGCTGATAGGCGATGTAGGCGGCGGTGGCGGCGCGCTCGAGCAGCGTGGTGCGTTCGCGGTCATTGCCCGGGCGAAGCTGCAGGACCGTCTTCGCAAGACGCAGCCAGTTCGCGCTGTCGTCGGGCGCGGCCGTCACGATTTGCCCGAGGATCTGGATGCCGCCGCGGAAGTCGTTGCGCTGGAAGGCGGCGTCGGCCTCGCGCCGCAATGCTGCGGCGGGCTTCGTCACCTGGCCCGCTTCGGCCTTGATCTGGGCTTCGAGCTTGATCGCCGCGTCCGCGAGGTCATCGCGTTTGAAGGACTTGGCTGCGGCGAGGATGGGAGCGGACAACAGCAGGACGAGCGCGGCTGCAAAGGCAGCGCGAACGAACGCGCGCATGGGGGATCCTCCATTCCCGTCCGGTGGGGAGGCCGAACGGGTGAGGCAAGCTGGACGGCAGAAACATGTCGAGGTCGTGGCCGAGTTCCACCACAGCGGCTGAGCTACTGGGCGAGCTAGCTCAGATAAACTACTGATAACAAGCCCATTTGCCAGGACTGACGACTTCGGCGGCGAGCGACGCGGGAGCGCGCGACATGCCATCCAAAGTCAACGGCAAATGCGCTAGTTTGTCGCCCAAGCCACGCCGATCAACGGCGACGGCATAACAGGGAGGCCGCTCATGGATCAGGACCGCAGGACATTTCTCAAGACCAGCACGCTTGCTGCCGCAATGGCGAGCCTGCCGGTTGCGACGGACGCCGTCGCGCAGGGCGCGCCCAGACCGAACGAGCTCAAGGAGCTGCCGAAGGGCCTGACCTTGGCGACGCTGCGCCGGCCGGAGGGTCTGGGACTGGCGCTGCGCACCGATCGCGGCGTCCTCGACGTCACCGCCGCCGAGCAGGATTTTCGCGAGGGCGCGCCCACCACCATCGACGCGGTGTTCAAGGGCCAAGGCGACGTCAGCGGGCTCAGGCGCCTCGCCGACAAGGCGGGCGCCAGCACGGCTGCCGACCGCTATTTCGTGACGCCCGACCAGGCCGCCTTCGGCCCCTGCGTGACCAACCCGGAAAAGATCATCTGCATCGGGCTCAACTACCGCAAGCATGCAGCCGAGACCGGCAATCCGGTGCCGAAGCAGCCGATCCTGTTCAACAAGTACAACACCGCGCTCAACCACCACGGCGGCGTCATTGGCGTCTCGGAGGAGGACGCGCAGCGATTCGACTACGAGGCGGAGCTGGTGATCGTGATCGGGCGACGCGCCCGCAACGTCTCTGAGGCCGACGCCATCAACTACATCTTCGGCTACGCCACCGGCAACGACTTCACCGCGCGCGACCTGCAGTCGCGCTCGACCCAGTGGATGCTCGGCAAGACGCTCGACGGAGCGGCACCGGTCGGGCCATGGCTCGTCACCGCCGATCAGGTCGACGGCGACAACCTCAAGATCGAGTGCCGGGTCAATGGCGAGGTGCGCCAGTCGTCGAGCACCTCCGACATGGTGTTCAACTGCAAGCAGCTCGTGAGCTACATCTCGCGATACATGACCCTGAAGCCGGGCGACATCATCTTCACCGGCACGCCCGAGGGCGTGATCTCGGGCTATCCCAAGGACAAGCAGGTCTGGCTCAAGCCCGGCGACAAGGTCGTCACCTCGATCGAGAAGCTCGGCGAGCTCTCGTTCACGCTCACTTAGAGCGACGCACTCGGCGCCGCGGCTCTGGAATCGTAGGATGGGTTGAGCGCAAGCGAAACCCATCAGACGCGAGCGCTGGTGTTGCCAAAGCGATGGGTATCGCTCCGCTCTACCCATCCTACGTCGTTGCGCGCCTGCCTTCGCGATGATGGCCTGACAGCCCCAGCGCCCTGTGCCATGATGACGTGCTAGATTTTGGCCGAATGACCAGCGGGGGGACCCTCCGATGACTTTCACGCAGGCGATCGCTTCAGGATTCCAGAACTACGTGAACTTCAATGGCCGCGCCGCGCGCTCGGAGTTCTGGTACTGGTTTCTTTTCACCGTGCTGGTGTCGATTGCGGCGGGGCTGATCGACGCGGCGCTGTTTCCCGCCTCGTACGTGTCCCCTGTCAGCAGCCTCGCCGGCCTTGCATTGTTCTTGCCGGGCTTGGCGGTATCGATTCGGCGATTGCATGATCTCGACCGCAGCGGCTGGTGGTATCTGTTGATCTTCATTCCCCTGATCGGATTGATCGTGCTCCTCATCTGGTATTGCACGAGAGGGACCGTGGGCCCCAATCGCTTCGGACCGGACCCCTTGGGCGGTGCGGCTTAGGCGATCGGCGTTTCACTCCACCGTCTGGTAGCCGCGGATGACCGGCTCGGAGCCAAAGCCCCAGTAGTTGCGCAAGGTGTCCGGCCCCCACACCTTCGGCCGCTGCGGCCGGTCCTGGTGCCATGGGCGCGGGTCGAAATAGCCGAGCGCCTCGTCCTTCATCTGGTCCATCTCGCAGAAGAACTCGACCCGGACCTTGTCGGCGTTGCGGTGATAGATCGCAATGTTGTGGCCGATGATGTGGCGGCCGGGGCCCCAGACGAGATGGATGCCATTCCCGGCGAGCCACTCGCAGGCGCGCTGGATCTCCGCCCAGTCCTTCACCTCGAACGCGATGTGATGGAGCTGCGGGACCTCGTCGAAGGTGAAGTTCACGGTGTGGTGGTCGGGCCCGCAGCGCAGGAACGCGAAAGTATCGCCCAGCCAGTCCGACACCCGAAACCCGAGCACGTCGGTGTAGAACTTCACCACGTGCTGCACGTCGCTGACCCGATAGGCCACGTGCCCAAGCTTGAGCGGCATGACGCCGGTTTGGCTCTTGTCCTCGGGCGCGAACACATAGTCGGAAAAGACTTCGATCAACGTGCCCTTGGGGTCCTTGAACACGAGGGCATCCGCGACTCCTGGCGAAATGCCGCTGCGGCGCTCGCTCCTGACCCCGTGCTTGGCGAGCGCATGGCCAAGCTCGCCAAGATCGCTCCCCGGCGCCACCTGAAAGGCGAGCCGCGCCAGCGCATTGGGCGGTCCGGGCTCGAGCGCGATGGCTTCGAGGCCCTGCTTGCTCGCGAGAATCGCGCGCTTGTCGTCACGCTCGATGAGCGTGAGACCGACGACCTCGGTGTAATAGGCAATCTGGCGGGCAAGATCGGGCGTGGTCAGCGTGGCATGGCCCAGCCTTCGTACCGATATCATTGGTCGGCTCCCGATCGATCATGGCGCTGGTCCGCGCCAGGCGGCAGATTGCCTATCCTTTCGCCTTGAGCGCCTTGAACGTCGCGAAAGCATCGGCCGGCTTGAGGTTCTTGTGCACGACGGCGTGGACCGCGCTGATCATCGCCTGCGGGGCGTCCGACTGGAAGATGTTGCGGCCCATGTCGACGCCGGCCGCGCCCTGCTGGACGGCGTTGTAGGCCATGGTGAGCGCCTCGAGCTCGGGCAATTTCTTGCCCCCGGCCATGACGATCGGCACCGGACAGGAGGCGGTGACGGTGTCAAAGCCTTCCTCCACGTAGTAGGTCTTGACGTACTGCGCACCGAGCTCGGCGATGATGCGGCAGGCGAGCCGGAAATATTTCGCGTCACGCACCATGTCCTTGCCGACGGCGGTGACGCCCATCACCGGCATGCCGTAGCGCAGTCCCGCATCCACGAGCCTGGTCATATTGTGGATGGATCGCGTCTCGAACTCGCCGCCAATGAACACCTGGATGCCAACGCCGGCAGCGTTCAGCCGCACCGCGTCCTCCATGTCCATCGCGATCTGCTCGTCCGAAAGTTCCTTGAGGATGCTGGGTCCGCCACTGGCGCGCAGCACCATCGGCTTGGAGGACTCGGCCGGGATGACGGAACGCAGGATGCCCCGCGTGCAAAACAAGGCATCGCAAGACGGCAACAACGGCACGATGCTGAGGTCGATGCGCTCGAGTCCGGTGGTTGGGCCCTGGAAATAGCCGTGATCGATCGCCAGCATCACGGTGCGGCCGGTGGCCGGGTTGAACACGCGCGCGAGGCGGTTTTTCATGCCCCAATCGAGTTGGTGCGAGCCTTTCAAGAAGAAGCCGGGCGTGGCTTGCGCTCGATCCGCATGAAATCTTGCACCTTCGTTGTCGGCTTCCGGCATGGTTCATCTCGCACTGTCTGGCTGGTTCAGATGAAGTGATCGTTCCTGGAGTCTCGGACAATCGTTCGTCGGCTTAGGCCACAAGACCTGAACTGTTTGTTCTATTTCATCTGCGAACGCGTGCATAACGGTCTTGATCGCCGTAGGTGGTCTAGGTCCGAAGGGTCAAGGCGGTTGCCCTCGATGGCTGCAAACCAAGGGCAATAGGCTCTGACACAATACGCCAGCGTCTTGAGCGCCGGTACCTGCTGAACACGATCGCCCATCGCCGCCCCGTCGGAAGCAATGCCTATTTGCCTCGGGCAATCACGCTTCGTCCCCTAAGCGCCAGCGGGCCGCAGTCGTCGCCTGCATTCGTCGTTCCGCCGAGCAGGCGTCACGTATCCTCGAAGAGAGATTATCGAATTGTGTCATGTCGTGGCAATTGCCTCAGGGTTCCGCGCCGCTGGCGGCTCACCCTCGTCTTGCGCTACAAGCTCCCGTCGCGGCCCCGTAGCTCAGGGGATAGAGCAACAGCCTTCTAAGCTGAAGGTCGCTGGTTCGAATCCAGCCGGGGTCGCCAATACATCAATAGGTTAGATGGTCAGTCGAACTGTCCTTGTGTCGCGCCGGACTGCGCTTTTGTGTCAACCGCCCCTATTCGTTCGCATTTGAATGGGTGCCCTGCCCTCATGCGAATGGGACGGACATCTTGATTATGGCAGTCGCTCTCAGTCCGGGCTCAACTGCAACTCTTTTTGCAGCATGTAGTTGTCGAGGACTCTTGGTCGTCGAGCGCCGACCACAAAGTCTCGTCGGCACCTGCCGCAACGGCCGGGATGGCGCAAGATCAACCCGGACCCCGGCGTGCGGCGTGGGCGGACGACTATTCCGACATCCTTGGCGCGATCCTGCGGAAGAAGCCGCGCGCTGACAGTCGACGACACCTCTTGTCCTTGCTCCGTCCGGTGCTAACGTTGGTCCACAAGCCCGGTCAGGATAGGCCGGGCGCGCGGCGCCGTCGTCTGCGAATGGGATGTCGGTCGCCCAACAAGAACCCAAACGACAGGACAGGGAGGATCTCAAAGTGATCAAGACATTGCTCGCCGCGTCGGCCCTGAGCACGGTCTTGGCCGCGGGTGCGGCTCAAGCACAGGCTCAGGAGAAACTGAAGATCGGCGTTCTCGCCACGCTCGAAGGCGCATTGACCACGCTCGGTGAGGATGCCTTGCGCGGCCTCGAGGTCGCGATGCGGCAGGCCGGCCGGAAAGCCGGCGGCCGCGAGATCGAGATCATCATGGTGGCGACCAATGCCAGCCCCGATTCGGCGATACGGGGCATCCGCAAGCTGGTCGAGCAGGACCGTGTCCCGCTCGTCATCGGGCCGGTCTCCGGGTCCGAAGGCATCGCCATCCGCGACTACTCCAAGACCCAGCCGGGCGTGACCGTCATCAACGGCACCTCGGCCGCCATGGAGACGACCTACGTGACGCCGTCGGAGAACTTCTTCCGGTTCAACACCCAGGGCGCGCAATGGATGGTCGGCGTCGGCGACCACATCTACAACGTCAAGAAATACCGCAAGATCGCTGCTTTGGCGGAAGACTACTCGTTCCCCTATACGCAGCTCTTCGGCCTGACGCTGGAATTCTGCCAATTGGGAGGGCAGATCACCGAGCGCCACTGGGTGCCGCTCGGCACCAAGGACTTCGCTTCCATCATCGCCAAGCTGCCCGAGGACGTCGACGCGATCTATCTCGGCCTCGGCGGCGGTGACGCCGTGAACTTCCTCAACCAATACACCCAGGCCGGCGGCAAGGCGAAAATGATCGGCGGGTCGATCATGGTCGACCAGACCGTGTTGAGCTCGAAGGGTGCCGCCAAACGTGCCTTGATCGGCACGCCCACGGGCGGGCCGCAGGCCGACGCCTGGGACAATCCGAAATGGCAGGAATGGGTGAAGGCCTACCAGGCTGCATTCCCGGCCGACAAGCGGTTCCAATCGCCGTCCTTGACCGGCACCAACTACTACAACGCCACCAACGCGTTGTTCGCCGCGCTCAACACGGTCAACGGCGATCTCAGCGACGGCCACAAGAAGCTCAGGGCGACCCTGTCGGCGATGGTGATCGATGCGCCGAACGGCCGGATCAGGCTCGACGACAAGCGCCAGGCGATCGGTCCGAACTTCGTCACCGAGGTGGTCGAGGCGCCCAACGGCGAGCTCACCAACAAGATGGTGAAGGTCATACCCGAGGTTCGCCAGACGCTGGGCTTCGATGAGGCGGCCTTCGCCAAGCTCGGCCTGCCGAGCCGGACGAACCCGGAATGCAAGGCCAAATACTGACCAAGTGCTGACCAAGCACTGACCAAGCACTGACGCGGAGCTTGGCGCCCTGACGATCATGGCTACCGGGCGGCGATCAGGCCGCCCGGTCTGCATCAGGCGGGTAGGCAACAGCGGTCCTGGTCGCGTGAACGCGTTCGGTGTGCCACCGACCGCTACGGCCGACTGCGTGCTGCTACAATATGAGGCGCGCTGCTATTGCCAAAAGCGCCTACATTGCCGAATCTCAAAGAAAAACAAGAATTCGGGAGGAAGTTGATGCGTGCGGCGTCGAGTGCTGCCCGTCCCGACCCTGCCGGTCGCCCCGGGCGGGGAGCAGCATGAGCAATTTCATCGCCCGCCACCCGGTCTGGGCGCTGGTCGTCCTGATCCTGGTCGGCGTCCTGATCTTCTTGGTTTTCGCGGTCTGGCCGCCCGAGCTCGAGGAGCTGATCGGCCGCAAGCGGGTCTTCCTCAACGCGCTCCTGAACGGGATCACGCTCGGCGGCCTCTATTTCATGGTCGCGAGCGGGTTCACGCTCATCTTCGGCCTGATGCGCAACGTAAATCTTGCGCACGGCTCGCTCTATCTGCTCGGCGGCTATATCGGCTACGAGATCGCGGTCCTGACCGGCGCCTGGGTCTTCAGCCTGATCGTCGCATTCGTGATCGTCGCCTTGGTCGGTCTCGTCCTGCAATTCACCATCTTCCGTCGGATGGAAGGTCAGGATCTGCGGCAGACGCTCGTCACCATCGCGATCTCGATCATCCTCGCCGATATCATGCTGTGGGTCTGGGGCGGGGACTTCTACCAGGTCCCGATGCCCAGCTGGCTGGGCGGGCCGGTGCAACTGCCGCTGATCACCGCCGTGCGCAGCAGCGGCGAGGTCGTCTATCTGCAATACCCGCTGGTCCGCCTCGTGATCTTCGCCGGTGCCGTCGCCATCGGCGTGTTGATGTGGTGGGCGCTCAACCGCACCAAGATCGGCATGGTGATCCGCGCCGGCGTCGATGACCGCGACATGTTGTCGGCGACCGGTGTGCGGGTGCAACTCGTATTCGTGGCGGTGTTCGCGTTCGGCGCCGGCCTGGCCGGCCTCGCCGGCGTCATCGGCGGCACGTTCCAGTCGCTGCAACCGGGCGAGGACATCAAGATCCTGCTGGCGTCGCTGGTGGTGGTGATCGTCGGCGGCATGGGCTCGATCACCGGCGCCGCTGTCGGCGCGGTGCTGATCGGGCTGGCCGAGCAGTTCGGCTCGGTCTACGTGCCCACCTACGCGGTCGTGCTCTCCTTCATCATCATGGTGGTCGGTGCTGGCCGTGCGGCCGCAGGGCCTGTTGCGCGGGCATTGAGCCATGGCCGTGCTCGAAGCACCTTCGGCGACCAGCACGGCAGTGGCCAAGCCGGCCGGCATCGGTTTGACCGCGATGTTGGCGGCCTATCCGGCGCTCTGGCTGCTGGCGCTGTTTCTGCTGCTGCTGCCGGCCGTCGCGACCGACTTCGTGCTGGTGGAAATCTTCGGGTTTGCCCTCATCCTCGGCATGATCGCGCTCAGCCTGATGTTCCTCGCCGGTTACGGCGGCATGGTGAGCCTGGTGCAGATGAGCGTCGCCGGCTGCGCCGGCTACATCGTGGCGATCTTCGGCAGCAGCGCGGTGACCGAGATCAGCCTGGGCTGGCCGTGGTGGCTGGC
The DNA here is from genome assembly GCA_963827585.1 of uncultured Alphaproteobacteria bacterium. Lineage (GTDB taxonomy): Bacteria > Pseudomonadota > Alphaproteobacteria > Rhizobiales > Xanthobacteraceae > VAZQ01. Next base: position 225,368 of record CAWHCK010000057.1, on the reverse strand, counting down.
GGTGCTGGTGGCGATCCTGATCGCGGTCGTTTTCGGGACGCTGAGCGGCGCGCTCGCGGTGCGCACCGAGGGCATCTACACGATCATGATCACGCTCGCGATCGCGTCGGCATTCTACTATTTCGTGCACCAGAACTACACGATCTTCAACGGCTTCAGCGGCTTCAACGCGGTGCGCACGCCGCAGGTGTTCGGGGTCGATTGGCGCTCGCCGGTCCCGTTCTACTATCTCACGCTGTTCTGGGCCGCGGTCGCCTATCTGGCGGTGATCTACGTCTCGCGCTCGCCGTTCGGGCTCGCGCTCCAGGGGACGCGCGACAACGCCCGACGCATGGCTGCGCTCGGCTTCAACGTCACCGCCCACCGCATTGCGGCCTACGCCTTCGCCGCGGTCATCGCGGCGGTCGCGGGCGTGCTCCTGGTTTGGCATGGCGGCCAGATCTCGCCCGGCACGGCCGGCATCGGCCCGGTGATCGACATTCTCATCATCGCCGTGGCGGGCGGATTGGCCAGGCCGATCGGGCCGTTCATCGGCGCGCTCATCTTCGTCGTCCTGCGCACCTTTTCCCTCGACGCCCTCGAGGCGGTCGGCATCGACGGCAAGCGCTTCCAACTCGTGATCGGGATCGGGTTCCTCCTGATCGTGCTGTTCTCGCCGGACGGCGTGCTCGGCCTGTGGGCGCGCTGGCGCGAGCGGCTCGTACGACCGAATGGCGATCTGCGCGCGCGTGACGGAGGACCTTCCTGATGCCGACGTCCGTCGCCGAGCGCCTCAATGCGGTGGGCACTGCCAATGCCCTCGAATTGCGCGGTGTCACCCGCATGTTCGGCGCGCTGGTGGCGTTGAACGATGTCACGCTGAGCATCCGTCCCGGCGAGCGGCGGGCAGTGCTGGGCTCGAACGGCGCGGGCAAGACCACGCTGTTCAACGCCATCACCGGGGATTTCCCGCCGAACTCCGGAACGATCCGGTTCTTCGGCGAGGACATCACGGATTTTCCGCCCTATGAGCGCATCCGCCGCGGCCTGCGGCGGACCTACCAGATCTCGGCGCTGTTCACCGGCCTGTCGGTCATCAACAATGTCTATCTCGCCTGCCGCGGCGTCTCCCGTGGCCGTTTCTCCTTGCTGCGGCCGCGCCAGAGCGAGTCGATCATGCAGTCGGCCCTGAGCCTGGTCGAAGCGGTGCATCTCGCCGGCGTGAAGGACCGCCTGGTGGCCGAGCTCAGCTATGGCCAGCAGCGTCAGCTCGAGGTGGCGCTCGCGCTGTCGGGCGCGCCGCGCTTCATCCTGTTCGACGAGCCGGCGGCCGGCCTGTCGCCGGCGGAGCGCTCGGAACTGATCGAGATCCTCACCTCGCTGCCGAGGCACATCGGCTACATCATCATCGAGCACGACATGGACGTGGCGCTGCGCGTCGTCGAGCGCGTCACCATGATGCACAGCGGCCGCATCTTCAAGGAAGGTCTGCCGGAGGAGATCGAATCCGACCCGGAGGTGCAGGAGCTCTACCTCGGAGGCGGCCAAAGCTGATCGCAATATGCCTGATCGCAACATGCCTGATCGCAAGATGGCTGACCGCACCCTCCGGCGGCAGGCCGCGCGCAACGCGACCGCGCCGATGCTGCAGGTCGAGGGGCTGAACGTCTATTACGGCCATTCCCACGCGCTGCAAGGCGTCGATCTCATGCTCGATCACGGCGCGTTGTCGGTGGTCGGCCGCAACGGCATGGGCAAGACCACGCTCTGCAAGGCAATCATGGGCCTGGTGCGCGCGTCGAGTGGATCGATCCGGTTTCTCGGCGAGGAATTGACCGGCCGTCGACCCGCCGACATTGCGCGGCTCGGCATCGGCTATGTCCCGCAGGGGCGTCGGTTGTGGCCGTCCCTGACCGTCGACGAGCACCTTCGGCTCGTGCAGGGCTCGCAGCGCGGGGGCTGGACGATCGAGCGCGTCTACGAAGCCTTTCCGCAGCTCGCCGGACGCCGGGACCATCGCAGCGGACAATTGTCCGGCGGCGAGCAACAGATGCTGGCGATTTCGCGGGCGCTGCTGCTCAATCCCCGTCTCCTTGTCATGGACGAGCCGACCGAAGGCCTCGCGCCGGTCATCGTCGCCCAGGTCGAGGAGATGCTGATCCGGCTGGCCGAGGAGGGCGATGTCGCCGCCCTCGTCATCGAGCAGAATATCGGCGTGGCCACCGCGGTGGCGAGCCGGGTCGCCATCATGGTCAACGGCCGCATCAATCGGGTCATCGACTCCGCGCGGCTGGCCGCAGATCTCGACCTGCAGCAACGCCTCCTCGGCGTCGGCCGGCACGGCGAGGACGACCGTCTGGCCGCGGCCCGCGCAGCCGATGAATCCCAAGGGGACGCGGCGGCGCACGGCACACCGGCGGGTCCGCGACGCATCTATGTTTCGAACCCGAACCTGCCCACCCGCTGGACGCAGCCGGCTTCCGTGTCTCAGATCGAGGCACGGGCGCGCACGAATTCCGGCTCGCTTTTTGCCCGCACCGACCACCCGACCGGGTCGGAATCGATCAGGCCGCTCGCGGCGCATGCCGGCCCTGTCGTTCTCGTTGCCGGCACGCTCGACACCAAGGGCGACGAGCTTCGATTCATTCGCGACATCCTCAAGGACGGCGGCATCCGCACGCGGCTGGTCGACCTGTCGACCAGCGGCAAGCCCTCCTCCGCCGACGTGGTTCCGACCGAGATCGCGTTGCATCACCGGTTCGGCGCCAATGCGGTGTTCACCGGCGACCGCGGCGCCTCGGTTGCCGGCATGGCGCAGGCGTTCGAGGCGTGGATGCGCCGCCAGAGCGGCATCGCCGGCATCATCGCCGCCGGCGGCTCGGGCGGCACCTCGATGGCAGCGCCGGCGATGCGCACGCTGCCGATCGGCCTGCCGAAAATCATGATCTCCACGGTCGCGTCCGGAGACGTGCAACGCTACGTCGGCGCCTCCGACATCCTGATGATGTATTCGGTCACCGACGTGCAGGGCCTCAATTCGATCTCGCGTCAGATCCTCGCCAACGGCGCGCAGGCCTTGCTCGGCATGGTCAAGGCGCGCGCGGCCGTGACGGAGCAGGGGCGCCAGCGCCGCCCGACGCGGGCGGAGCTGCCGGCGGTCGGGCTGACCATGTTCGGCGTCACCACGCCCTGCGTGCAGCAGATCGCAGCCTTGTTGAAGGACGAGTACGAGTGCCTCGTATTCCACGCCACCGGCGTGGGCGGACAGGCGATGGAAAAGCTCGTCGAGTCCGGCCTGCTCTCCGGCGTCGTCGACATCACGACCACGGAGGTCTGCGACCTGCTGATGGGCGGCGTGATGCCCGCCACCGAGGACCGCTTCGGTTCGGTGATCCGCGCGCGCCTGCCCTATGTCGGTGCGTGCGGGGCGCTCGACATGGTCAATTTCGGCGCGCCGGAATCCGTGCCGGCCCGCTATCAGGGGCGCAGCCTCTACCGGCACAATCCGCAGGTCACCTTGATGCGGACCACCGCCGAGGAGAACGAGCGGATCGGCGGCTGGATCGGTGAACGGCTCAACCTGATGGATGGGCCCGTGCGCTTCTTCCTGCCGGAAGGCGGGGTCTCCGCGCTCGACGCGCCGGGGGCCGCGTTCCACGATCCTGCCGCCGACGCTGCCCTGTTCGCGGCGCTCGCGCGTACGGTGCGCCAGACCGCGATGCGCCAGCTCGTCCGCGTGCCGTTTCACATCAACGATCCGCGGTTCTCCGCCGCCGTCGTGCAGGCGTTCCGCACCATGCACGGCTCCCGCGGCCAGCGGCGCCGCGCCGCCACGAGATAGTCCATGCCGCGCATCGAACGCAGCGAATTGCTCGAGCGGTTCCGCGCCATGATCGCGCGCGGCGAACCGATCGTCGGCGGCGGCGCCGGCACCGGGCTCTCCGCCAAATGCGAGGAGGCGGGCGGCATCGACCTGATCGTCATCTACAATTCCGGGCGCTATCGCATGGCCGGCCGCGGTTCGCTCGCCGGCCTGATGCCGTACGGCGATGCCAACCAGATCGTGGTCGAGATGGCGGCCGAGGTCCTGCCGGTCGTGAAACGGACGCCGGTGCTGGCGGGCGTCAACGGCACCGACCCGTTCCGGGTAATGGACGCCTTTCTCGATCAGCTCAAGGCGATGGGTTTCTCCGGGGTGCAGAACTTCCCGACGGTGGGGCTGATCGACGGCACGTTCCGCGCCAATCTCGAAGAGACCGGAATGTCCTACGGGCTCGAAGTCGACATGATCGCGCGAGCGCGGGCCAAGGACCTGCTCACCACCCCCTACGTGTTCTGCGAAGACGACGCGCAGGCGATGGCGAAAGCCGGCGCCGACATCATCGTCTGTCATCTCGGCTTGACCACCGGCGGCTCGATCGGCGCGAAGACCGCGCTTGGGCTCGCCGACTGTTCCGCGCGCGTCGACGCCTGGGCCGAGGCGGCGCTGCGCGTCAAGCGCGACGTCATCGTGCTGGTGCACGGCGGGCCGGTGGCGGAACCGGACGACGCCGCCTTCGTCATGAAGCACACGCGCAATTGCCACGGTTTCTACGGTGCGTCTTCGATGGAACGGTTGCCGGTCGAGCTGGCGCTGACCGAGCAGACGCGGAAGTTCAAGCGGATCGGTCGTGGCTGAGCATCGCGCAGCCGTCCGAGACGAAACAGTGCGAGTAGGGAGGAATGGACGATGTCAGGTCAACTCATCGGCACCCTGATACTCTGGCTCATCGTCGCGATCGTCGTCATCGCGATCATCGTCTACCTCGTGAACTGGCTCTATCGCCGGTCCTCGAAGGAGGTCTCGTTCGTTCGCACCGGGTTCCTCGGCGAGAAAGTGGTGATCGACGGCGGTGCCTTCGTGCTGCCGATCATCCACGACATCACCCCGGTCAACATGAACGTCCTTCAGATGGAGGTCATCCGCGAGAAAGACGACGCGCTGATCACCAAGGATCGCATGCGGGTCGACATATGGGCCGAGTTCTACGTGCGGGTGGCGCCGACCAGGCAGGCGGTGTCGGTTGCCGCCGCGACGCTCGGCCGGCGCACCATGGAGCAGGACCGGCTGCACGCGCTGCTCTCCGGCAAGTTCATCTCGGCGTTGCGCTCGGTCGCCTCCGAGGTGACCATGTTCGAAATGCACGAGCAGCGCGGCGACTACGTCACCCGCGTCAAGGCGGCCGCCGCCGAGGCGCTCGCCCAGAACGGCCTGGTGCTCGAATCCGTCGCCATCACCGATCTCGACCAGACCGACCTGCAATTCTTCAATCCGTCGAACCGCTTCGACGCCGAAGGCCTCACCCGGCTGATCGAGGAGATCGAGGACCGGCGCAAGCTGCGCAACGACATCGAGCAGGATTCGATGATCCGCATCCGCACCCGCAACCTCGAAGCCGAGAAGCAGGCGCTCGACATCGAGCGCGAGAGTGAGACCGCCCGGCTCGACCAGGAGCGCGACATCGAGAACCGTCGCGCCGCGCAGCGGGCCCAGGTCGCGCGCGAGCGCGCGTTGCGCGAGACCGAGTCCGAGCAGGCGCAGCTCACCGCCCGCGAGGAAATCGAGAAGGCGCGCATCGGCAACGAGAGGGCGATCAGTGAGGCACGCATTGCCTCCGAGCGCGACGTGCGGCAGCGCGAGATCGAGCGCCAGAAGACGGTCGAGGAGGCCGAGATTGCCGCGCACGAGCGCGTCGAGATGGTCCGCATTGCCCAGGAAAAGGCGCTGACCGAGGCCCGCATCGCCAAGGACGAGGACACTCAGCGCCGCGAGCTCGAGCGCACGCGCGCGGTCGAGGAGGCCGACATCGCGGTGCGCGAGGTCACCGAGAAGCTGCGCATCGCGCAGGACAAGGCGGTTACCGAGGCCCGCATCGCCAAGGACGAGGACACCCGCCGGCGCGAGATCGAACGGGTCAAATCGGTCGAGCAGGCGGAGATCGCCGCCCGCGAGGCCACCGAGACCGCCCGCATCGTGCAGGAAGAGCGCGTGCGGGCGCTGGAGATCGCCCGCAACAAGGCGGTCGACGAAGCCGATATCGCGGCCCGCGAGGCTGTCGAAGCGGCGCGCATCGCCCAAGGCAAGCGGCTGGCCGGCGATCGGATCGCCTCCGAGCAGGCCACCCGCTCCCTCGAGATCGCCCGCAACGAGGCGATCGAGACCTCCGAGCTCGTGTCGCGCCAGCAGGTGGAGGCGGCGCGCATCGCGCAGGATCGCAGGGTGTCGAGCGAGCGCATTGCCCGCGACGAGGCGATCCGGGCGCTCGAGATCGCCCGCAACAAGACCGTCGACACCGCCGAGATCGCGGCGCGCGAGGCGGTCGAGGCCGCCCGCATCAACCAGGAGAAGAAGCTCGCCGGCGAGCGGATCGTCTCCGAGGAGGCGACCAAAAAGCGCGAGATCGTCGCGCGGCAGGGTATCGACATCTCGGAGGTCGCGCGCGATCAGGCCATCGACGCTGCGAGGTTGGAGCGCCGGCGAGCGATCGAGCAGCTCGAGGTCTCCCGCCAGCAGGCGCTGCAGGAGGCCGAGATCGCGGCCCGCGAGGAGGTGGAGCGGGCCCGCATTGCCTCCGACCGCGGCCTCGACGAAGCCCGCGTCGCACGCGAGCGCGACCTGCGCAAGCTCGAGGTCGACCGCGAGAAGGTCGTCGAGCTCGCATTGATGGACAAGGCGATCGTGCTCTATGAGAAATCGCTGGAGGAGGCGGCCGCGCAGGTGGCGGCCGAGAACGCCCGCGCCAAGGCCGCGGAAGCGCAGGAGCGGGTGCATACCGTGCGCGAGAGCGAGCAGGCCAAGCGGCGCAAGAGCGTGGAGGTCATGCTTGCCGAGAAGGCCGCCGAGGAGAAAAAGATAGCCGCGCAGGCCGAGAAGGTGCGCGCGGCGGTCGAAGCCGAGGCGCAACGGCTGCTCTACGAGGCCGAGAACGTCCTCACCGACGGCGCCCGCTACGGCCTGTTCCGCCGGCGGCTGCTCGACCGTATCGAGGGGATCGTGCGCGAGAGCGTCAAGCCGATGGAGAAAATCGAAGGCATCCGCATCCTGCAGGTCGATGGCCTGGCCGGCGGCGGAGGCGGCGGGGCGGCCCGCAGCCCCACCGACGAGGTCATGGAATCAGCGCTGCGCTATCGCGTGCAGGCCCCGATGATCGATCAGGTGCTCAAGGAGATCGGGATCGAGGGCGGCAACCTCGCACGGCTCGGGGGCTTGATGCGCGAGGCCGCCGACATGCAGCGCGTCGCCAAGGAAGCCGATGCCGGCAAGGACAAGGAAGCGCCCGCCGGCGGTCGTGGCGGGCGCGGCGGCAAGGGGCGGCGCGGCGACGACCCCGCGCGCGGCTGAGAATCGGCGATGGCGAAAGTCTACGTATCGAGCGTCATCGGCGCGCCCGCCGCCAAGGTCTGGTCGCGGGTGCGTGACTTCAACGGCCTGCCGAACTGGCATCCGGCGATCGCCGAGAGCCGGATCGAGAACGGCGAGCCGTCCGACAAGGTGGGCTGCGTGCGCGACTTCCGCCTGCGCAACGGCGACCGCATCCGCGAGCGGCTGCTCGGCCTCTCCGACTACGACATGTTCTGCACCTATTCGATCCTGGAATCGCCGATGGGCGTCGACAACTACGTCGCGACCTTGCGGCTGACGCCGATCACCGACGGCGAGCGGACCTTCGTCGAATGGACCGCCGAATTCGACTGCGCGCCCGAGCGGGAGACCGAGCTCGTCACGATGATCGGCGGCAACGTATTCCAAGGCGGCTTCGATTCGCTCAAACGGCAGCTCGGAGGCTGACCGCGATCATGCTCAAGGTGGTGCGTAGCACGATCCTGGACGCCCCGGTCGACCGGGTCTGGGCGGTGATCCGGGATTTCAACGGCCACGACCAGTGGCACCCGCTGGTCCGCCGCAGCATGATCGAGCGCGGCCAGAGCGCCGACAGGATCGGCTGCGTGCGCCGCTTCGTGCTCGCCGACGGCTCCGAGCTGCGCGAGCAGCTGCTCACCTTGTCCGACCTCGAGCAGACCTACAGCTACTGTCTGCTCGACACGCCGATTCCGCTGTTCAATTACGTCGCCCACGTGCGCCTGCTGCCGGTCACCGACGGCGACCGCACCTTCTGGAGCTGGGATGGGCGCTTCACGACCCGCAAGGGCGAGGAGGCGCCGATGATGAAGCTTGTGGGCGAGCAGGTCTACGAGGCGGGCTTCGAGGCGATCCGCCGTCACGCCGCGCTCGCATGACCGGAATGGGACGACACGCATGCCGATCACGGTGAAAACGTTCGCCACGCTCGCGGAAGCCGCTTCGGCGCTCTCGGCGGATCGAGATGCCCGCTTCCTCGCCGGCGGCACGCTGGTGATGCGCGCGGTCAACGAGGGTGATGCCGCAGTCGCGACCATCGTGCGCTCGACCGACCCGGGCTTCACGCAGGTCCGGTCCGCCGGCGCGCGCATCGCGATCGGCGCCGGCGTGACCATGGCGCAGATCCTCCGTCACGGTGAGCTCGCGTTCCTCCATCCGGCGGCCCGCACGGTCGGCGGCCCGGCGATCCGTTCGATGGCGACCGTCGGCGGCAACCTGTTCGCGCCGACGCCCTATGGCGATTTCACCACTGCGCTGCTGGCGCTCGACGCCACCGTGTCGATGCAGGGGGGCTATGGCGGGCGCGACATCCCGCTGGAGGAATTCCTGGCGTCCCGCGAGCGCGGGACGCGCGGGCTCGTCGCAGCCGTGTCGCTCCCTCGTCCCGCAGGCCCCGACGTGTTCCGCTTCCGCAAGGTCGCGCGGGTCAAGCCGAAGGGAATTGCGGTGCTCACGATTGCGGCGGTATTGCCGATCGCCGGCGGGCGCGTCGCCGGTGCGCGCATCGCCTACGGCGCCATGGGGCCGACGCCGCTGCGGGCGCGCGCGGTCGAACGCGCGCTCGAAGGGCGCACCTTGGATGCTGCCGGAATCGCCGCCGCCGTCGCGGCCGCGGCGGAGGGGATGCAGCCGTCAAGCGACGCCATCGCCAGCGACTGGTATCGGCGTGAAATCCTGCCGGTCCATTTGCGGCGCCTGCTGCTCGGCATCGCGAATTGAAAGGAGAGCGCGAATGGCCAAAACCCCGGTCCAATTCCGCCACAACGGCAGCGACGTCGCAGTCTTCGTCGACGGCGGCGCCAATCTGCTCACCGCGCTGCGCGAGGGCGTCGGCGACACCGCGCCGAAATACGGCTGCGGGCAAGGCACCTGCGGCGTCTGCACCGTGCTCATCGACGGCGAACCGTACCTGAGTTGCCTGACCCTGGCCGAGACCTGTCAGGGCCGCTCGGTCGAGACCGCGAGCGGCCTCAAGAACGGACCGCGGCTCAATGAGCTCCAGGTCGCGTTCATGGAGCATTTCGCCGCGCAATGCGGCTTCTGCACCCCGGGCATGCTGATGGCCGCCAAGGCGCTCATCGACCGCAACCCGTCGCCTTCCCGCCACGACGTGGTGGAGGCGATCTCCGGGAATATCTGCCGCTGCACCGGCTACGAGCCGATCATCAACGCCGTCCTGGCCGCCGCCGCGTCGCGCGGCGCCCGCCGCGCCTGAGGTGTGCAATGCTCGAATTCCGCAAAGACTTGTTCGCCGACGAGCGCGACGACAACCTCAAGGAGATCGGTAAAGGCACCCAGCGGCAGGACATGCTGGGCCACGTCACCGCGACCAGCCGGTTCTTCGACGATCATCAGGTTTCCGGCCTCCTGCACCTCAAGGTCCTGCGCAGCCCGCATCACCATGCGCGTATCCGCTCGATCGATGTCTCGGCTGCCGAGCGGGCGCCGGGCGTGCTCCGCGTCATCCGCGGCGCCGATGTCCCGGTCAACCTCAACACGCTCTTGAGCCTGCTCGAGTTCGGCAAGGACGACGAGCCGTCGCTGGCGGTCGACAAGGTCCGCTACCGGGGCGAGCCGGTGGTCGCGCTGGTCGCCGCCAGCGAACGCGAAGCCTACGAGGCGATCGGCAGGATCAGGGTCGACTACGATCCGTTGCCGGCTGTGCTCGACGTCGAGGAGGCGCTCAGGCCCGGCGCGCCGGTGGTGAACGAGGTCTATCCGAAGAACACCTTCGAATATTACGGCAAGTACGATCACCAGAAGATCCGCTACGGCGACGTCGAGAAGGCATTCGCTGCCGCCGACCACGTGCTCGAGCAGCGCTACCAGATGTCGCCGATCGAGCACGCGCCGACTGAAACCAACGGCTCGATCGCCGCCCCGGACACCAACGGCCGCTACACGGTCTATACCGGTACCCAGGCGCTGTTTTTCTCCCTCGACACCGCGGCCAAGATCCTCGATGTCCCCTCCAACAAGCTGCATTTCATCGGCGGCACGGTGGGCGGCGGCTTCGGCGGCAAGGTCGACACCTTGACCGAGCCGCTCGCCATCCTCGGCGCCATGCTGACCGGCCGGCCGGTCCGCTACGTCCTCAACCGTGAGGAGGAGATGCAGTTCGGCCCGCCGCGCGGCGCCGAACGCATCTACATCAAGGACGGCGTCATGAAGGACGGCCGCATCGTCGCCCGCAAGGTGACGAGCTATTTCGACAGCGGCGCCTATACCCGGCTCTCGAGCTATGCGGCGGTCAAATGCGCCGCGCACATCCCGGGCCCGTATACGATCGCCAACGTCCACGCCGACGTCTACTGCGTCTACACCAACCGCACGCCCTCGACCGCCATGCGCGGTTTCGGCGTCACCGGGGTCGACTTTGCGATCGAAGTGCAGATGGACAAGCTCGCACACCTTATCGGCATGGACCCGATGGAATTCCGCCTCCGCAACGCCTATCGCGACGGCGACATGAAGGCGCACCGGCGCACGGCCAAGAACTGCGCCCTGATCGAGTGCGTGCAGGTGGCGGCGGCAAAGGCGAAGTGGCCGATCCGCGAAGAGTTTCAGCGCATGTCCTCGCGGGTCGGGGGCGGCGACGCGCGCCCCGCGCTCCCGCATGCACCATCGCCGGCGCGGCCGCAGCGCGCTGGCTACGAGCGTCCGCGGACTCCGCAGGCGCCTGTTTCGCCGCGGCCGATACCGCCGCCCGGCGCCTCCGAGCCGGCGATCGGAACGACTGCGCCCCCGCCGGCCGCTCCGGCGCCGGCCGCACCCACGCCCGCGAAAACGCAACATGGCGTGGCGCGTTTCTCCTCCGTCTTCGGCACCAGGAGACGCTGACCATGGCGAAGCATCGTGGACGTGGCATGGCGTCGATCAACTACCCGATCGGCATGAATCTCGGCGGCGATCCGAGCCAGGCGCTGGTGCACTCGAACCCGTCCGGCAAGTTTACGGTCGCGCTCTCCTCGATCGATCTCGGCCAGGGGCTCAAATCGGTGACCCGGCAGATCTGCGCCGAGGCCCTCGGCGTACCGGTCGAGGACGTCTACGTCGACACCGCCGACTCCGACACCGGGCCGCATTGCATGGGCTCGTTCGCGTCGCGCGGCACCCACCGGGTCGGCAATGCGGTGATCACCGCCGCCAAGGAAGCGCGCAGCGTGATGATGGAAGCCGCCGCCGAGGAGCTCGAAGTCAACGCCGCCGACCTCGAGACCGACGGCAAGGGCAACATCCACGTGCGCGGCGCCCCGCACCGGTCGATTTCGGTGCGCGAGGTCGCCATCGCCGCCCAGTTCAAGCAGGGCCGCACCATCGCGGGGCGGGGAATCTTTCTGGTGCCGCTGTCGGACGTCAACCCGGACACCGGCGAGATGACGCCGGCCACCTGCTACGCCCATGCCTGCCTGGTCGCCGAGGTCGAGGTCGACGATGAGACGGGCGAGGTGACGACGATCGAGATGAACTCCGCCTACGAGCTCGGCCGCGCGCTCAACCCGCGCCTGGTCGAGCAGCAGCTCGTCGGCGGCGCCTGGATGGGACTTTCGCACGCTCTCTACGAGACGACGGAGCCGTACTATCCGGATCGCAAGCTTGGACCGCGCGATTTCAACGAGTATCTGATGCCTGGGCCCGGCGACATCTGCCCGCACCACATTGCTGTGCTGGAGCGTCCCGCGCCGGACGGCCCGTTCGGCGGCAAGGGCCCGGGCGAGATGTGCGCCAATCCGGTGCTCCCCGCGGTGGCCAATGCGATCTTCAACGCGGTCGGTGTACGCATCGACGAGCTGCCGATCACTCCGGAGCGGATCCTGCGCGCAATCAAGGCGCAAGGCGGCGCGCGCCCGCAGCGCTCGACGTGGCAAGAGAACGCATCAGGGAACGCATCAGAGGAGCGCACAAGGGAGCACGTGATGGCAGTGCGCAGCAAAGTCGTGGGGATCGACCGGCCGGAGACGCTGGCGAATGCACTGCGGGCGGCCTTCTATCTCGCCGACGACGCCCTTGCGACCGCAGCCTATCTCGCGCTCGCGCTCGGCAAGCCGCTTCTGCTCGAGGGCTCCCCGGGCGTGGGCAAGACCGAAGCCGCCAAGGCGCTCGCCGGCGTGCTCGGCCGCGATCTCATCCGGCTGCAGTGCTACGAAGGTATCGACGCCTCGGCGGCGCTCTACGAGTGGAACTATCCGCGGCAGATGCTGGCGATCCGTCAAGCCGGCGACGCAACCCGTCGACATCTATCGCGACGAGTTCCTGATCGAGCGGCCGATGCTGGCCGCGCTGCGCTCACCCGAGCGCGTCAGTGCTGCTGATCGACGAAGTGGATCGGTCGGACCACGAGTTCGAGGCGTTCCTATTGGAATTTCTCTCCGATTTCTCCATCTCGATTCCGGAGCGCGGAACCTTGCGCGCCTACGAGCGCCCGGTGGTGGTGCTTACCTCCAATCGAACCCGCGAATTGCACGAGGCGCTGCGCCGCCGCTGCGTCTATCACTGGATCGATTTTCCCGACGCCGAGCGCGAAGCCAGGATCATCATGATGCGGGCGTCGAGCGTCGCAGAGGCGACCGCGCGCGCGGTCGTCGCCGCGGTCGGACGACTGCGGCGCGAGCCGCTGACCAAGCCGCCGGGGGTGGCGGAGGCGGTGGACTGGGCCGAGGCCGCGACCCTGCTCCACCGGACCGGCGCCGCCTGGCCGGAGGCGTTCAAGCGCTCGATCGGGGTCGCGCTCAAGGACGAGGAGGATCTCGCCTATATGGCGCCGCGCCTCGACGCGGCGATCGCGGAGATCGCCGCATGAGCGAGCCGGTTACCCTGCCGCGCGCGGCGTGGCCCTTCGTCACGTTTGCCACGCTCTTGCGAGGCAATGGATTCATGGTAGCGCCGGAGCAGACCACGGCCTTTCTCGCCGCCATCGACCTCCTTGGTCCGTCCGGCATCACCGACATCCGCCGCGCCGCCCGCGCCACGCTCGCCCCGCCGCCCGAGCGGAGCGCCGAGTTCGATGCCCTGTTCGACGCGCACTTTCTCGGACAAGTCGCGGCGGTCGAGATGGCCGCGGGGCGCGAGGAGGATGACGAGGTGCGCGTCCGCGACAGCGATCGCGGCGGCTTCGATCCGCCCATGGCGGACCAGGTGCAGGAATCCATCCAGGAGTCCGGACAAGCCGCCGCGGCTGCCGAAATGCTCGCCACGCGCCGCTTCGACCCCGAGCATGAGGCCGACATCCTGCGCCGGTTCGAGCGCGCGCTGCCCGAGCGGATGCCGCGCCGGCGCGGCTATCGCCGATACGTCGACCGGCGCGGCCGCGCCTTCGATCTGCGCCGCAGCCTGCGCGACGCCATTCGGAACGACGGCGAGGTGATGCGCCTGCCGCGGCTGCGGCGACGGCCGCGCCAGCGCCGTGTTCTGCTGCTGATCGACGTTTCCGGCTCCATGAAGGCGCGCACCGAAGCGCATCTGCGCTTCGCCCATGCGCTCGCCCAGGCGGTCGAGCGCATCGAGGCGTTCACGATCGGCACCCGGCTCACCCGCGTCACGCAGGCGCTGCGGCGCAAGCGCCGCGAGCAGGCGCTGGGCGCGGCCGCCGCCATCGTGGCCGACTGGGACGGCGGCACGCGCATCGGCGACGCGCTGCAGGCTTTTCTGGCGGTGCCGCGCTTTGCCGGCTATGCGCGCAGCGCGCTCGTCCTCGTCATCTCCGACGGTCTCGAGCGCGGCGACCATCGCGCCATGACCGACGCGGTGGCGCGCCTGGCGGCGCTGGCGTGGCGGGTGTCCTGGCTCACCCCGCTGGCGGTCGATCCGCGCTATCGGCCGGAAACGGATGCTCTGCGCTCGATCCTGCCGCTGATCGACGATCTCGCCGACGGCAGCTCGACCGAGCGCCTGTGCGCGCACGTCCTCCGGCTCCCGAACGCAAGGACCGCATGAGCATCCGCGTCACCGCCGCGCCGGCTGGCCGCGTGACGCCAACAACACTGACAATCCATCCGTGAGGGGAGTGAGACGAACATGGCGCTTGAGATCAAGAATTCTCGACTACGGCGACATCGAGCTCGAGGCGAGCTTTCTCGTCCTGGGGCACGATTGCGGGCGCACGCGCCGCGTGCTCACGCTCGGCTTCCTCATCCTCGGCGGCCCCTGGCCGATCGTGGTCGACACCGGCTACCGCTCCAACCAGATCATGGAAACGCTGGGCATGCGCGGCCTCCAGTTCCACGAAAACCTGATCGAGAACCAGCTCGCTCGCCACGGCGTGAAATTGGGCGACGTGCGCTTCATCCTGCACACCCATCTGCACATCGACCATGCCGGCAAGGACGATGTGTTTCCGCTCAACACGCACGGTGGTCGTCAACCGGCGCGAGCTCGAATACTCGGTGTCGGGCCTGATGCATCCGCAGTATCCGGCGCCGGACATCAAGCATCTGATCGACCGGCTCCATACCAAGAACGCGCTCCGGTTCCTCGATCTCGAAGTCTCCGGACCGACCGAGATCTGCCCCGGTGTCACCTGCGAGGCCGCCAATGCCCATACCGAAGGATCGATGAATGTGCACGTGCACACCGCCGAAGGCGTCGCCACCATTTGCGGTGACGTGATCTACGATTTCAACGACCAGATCGTGGAGCCGTTCCGCATCACCCAGGCGTTCGAGCCGCAGGTCACCGGCAATCACGGCACCAGCAAGCGCCAGGAGAAGGCGGCGCTCAAGAAGCTGCTCAGCAACGCGCGCTTCCTGTTGCCGGTGCACGACCGGCCGGCCAAGATCGACGGCGGCCAGGTGGTGGCGCGGCTGCAGGACACGGTGCCGGGCCCGGTCACCCAGTCGCTGCCGCGGCGCAGCTGGTTCCCGGCCTGACCGCCCTGCGGAGAGGATGAAGGCGATGGCCCACACGGCGGTGAAGAAGGAATTCGAGAGCCTGATCGACTTGAACGCCGCCGTCGATCAGATCGGCACCGGCTTCACCTTCACCGAAGGCCCGATCTGGCATCCGGTCGAGCACTATCTCCTGTTTTCCGACATGCCCGCGGACGTGCGCCGCCGTTGGGAGGCGCGCAGCGGCGTGCGCGAGGTCATGCGCCCCTCCAACAAGTGCAACGGCATGACCTACGACGCCGATCTCAACCTCATCGTGTGCGAGCACGCGACCTCGACGGTGGTGCGCGAGCGCCCGGATGGGCGGCGCGAGGTGGTGGCGTCACATTTCGACGGCATGGAGCTCAACAGTCCCAACGACCTCTGCATCCACTCCGACGGGTCGATCTATTTTTCCGATCCCTGGTACGGCCGCATGCCGGTCTACGGAGTGGAGCGCCCACGCCAGCTCGGCTTTCAGGGCGTCTATCGGGTGGCGCCCGGCGGCGGCGCGCCCCAGCTCCTGGTCAATCGCTACACCTTCGATCAGCCGAACGGCATCTGCTTTTCGCCCGACGAGCGCCTGCTCTACGTCAACGACACCATGCAGGCGAACATCCGCGTCTTCGACGTGAAGGCGGACGGATCGCTCGGGTTCGGCCGGACGTTCGCGAGCGGGCTGAAATCGGACCGCGAGCCCGGCGTCCCCGACGGGATGAAGTGCGATTCCTCCGGCAATGTCTGGGTGACGGCGCCGGGCGGGGTCTGGGTGTTTGCACCGAGCGGCGATCTCCTCGGCCAGGTGCGGATTCCCGAGCTCGCCTCCAACCTGCATTGGGGCGGCGAGGATTGGCGCACGCTGTTCGTGACCGCGACCCATTCGGTCTATGCGGTCAAGAGCAAGGTCGGGGCGCGCCTCGAGCCTTTCATGCGACAGCGTGGCGCCGGCTATACGCCGCCCAAGGCCGAGTATCGGCCGTCGGGGCCGGCCGAGCGCCGGCCCGCGCCGCCGCCGATGTCGGCGGGCGAGCTTCGTCTCGACGCGGCCCGTTGCGCCCTGATCATTCAGGATATGCAGAACGACGTGGTGATGGACGGCGGCGCGTTTGCCGCCTCCGGCTCGCCGGCTCATTGCCGGGAGCAAAACGCGATCGACAACGTGCGCCGCTTGGCCGATGCCTGTCGAGCGCGCGGCGTCATGGTGATCCATGTGTGGTTCATCGTCGAGCCGGGGGCACCCGGTGTCACGCTCAACGCGCCGCTGTTCAAGGGCCTGGTCGAGGGCAACGCGATGGTGCGCGGCACCTGGGGCGCCGCGCCGGTCGCCGGGCTCGAGCGGCAGGCGGGCGACCACGTGGTCGAGAAGATGCGCATGAGCGCCTGGGAAGGGACCTCGCTCGAGACCATCCTCAAGAGCGGACGACGGGACACCGTCATCGTCACCGGTGCCTGGACCAACATGTCGATCGAGCACACGGCTCGCACCGGCGCCGACAAGGGCTATGCCATGATCGTTCCGGAGGACGGCTGCTCCACCATGAATGCCGACTGGCACAACGCCTCGATCAATTACGCACTGCAGAACGTTGCGACCGTCGCCAGGACCGACGCCGTGATCGCCGCCATTGGTTAGACTCGAGCGCTTGCCAAGCTAGAGCATGATCCCAGCGCGTCTTGCTGGTCGCTCGCGGTCGTTCCGAGGGCCAGATTCTATTTGAGTGAAAGCTTATCGAACCGTTTGTTGCCGCGCGGTCAGGGTTACGGACACCTCCCGGGCGCATCACAGCGGGCCGGGGTCGGCCGCGTCCCAGCTTGGGCGCTGGGCGAGGGCGATTGCTCGATGCCGCCGACGACTGCCATGACCTGCCACGCATAGGACGTGGCAGGTGCAAGCCCGTGATCGCCGTAGCTCGGACTCTGGGTCTCGCCCACGGCGCGGAACACGCCGTCGGCGCCCGCCCTCCAAACCCGATAGCTCGACGCACCCGCCACCGGCGTCCAGGCTAGCGCGGCCGCCGTGTCCGATGTATCGGTCACGATCAATTCGGCCGGCACGCCGCCCTGCTCCGGCGGCGACGCGGGCGGCGAGCCGCCGCCCGCCGTCAAAGCGTCGAGCATGGCCTTGATGGCGGCGATCTGCAGTCCGGTCTTCGTGACGTATCCGTCATCGTGATCGATATAGCTCCACCAGTCCCAGCAGCCGTTCGGATTGAAGGGTGCAAACGGGCTCGCCTCGGCCTGCGGATAGAGTACGATGATGCGATTGGCGTCGGCCCAGGCGTTGTATCCGGTCTGCTCGATGAAAAGCCGGCCGATCGCTGCAACGTCCTGCATGCAGCCATGCAGCGCGATATGGACCCGGCAGGCGGCGCCTTGCTCGCACGCGCTCGGAACGAACACGTAGCCCTCGTCCCCCAGGCTCAGTGCGCCCGGGATATGGCGGCCGGTATAGCGCTTCTGATCGAAGCGCTCGAGGCGTCCCGCCGGGCTCGCCGAGCGTGCCGGGACGCAAGGCACCATAGATATGTTGGAGAATGATGCCGGCCTGATCGTAGCCGCATTGGTCGATGAACGGGGTCTGGTTGGCCGCGCAGGCGTTGACATCGCCTGTCTGATCCTTGACCACGAACGAATGCCCGGCCCCGCGGGTGTGCTGATAGAAGAGGTTTCCACGCCCAGCGTCGCCGAGATAGCGCCGGTAGAATTCACCCGCCGCATCGGTCACCGGTCTCGCGACGACCGCGTCGTTATAGCCGTGGAACAGATAAATTTTCTGCCGTTTGACGTTGTCGAGCGGATCGATCGCTCCGGCTGCTGCCTTTGCTTCCAGCTTGGCGACCATCGGCTGCAGGTCGGGCGGCGGATCACCTTTCATGCACGACCCCGTCGCGGTGGCGATCGGCAAGGCATACAAGTTGATGATGTCCGCGGCGCTCGCCTGCGCGCAGTAGAACGGCCCGCCGGCCACCACCCCGACGCCCTTGATGATGGACGACCAGGCGAACCCAAATTGAACAGCCATGAACGCGCCGGACGATATTCCCGAAATGGAGCTGTCGCCGATCGCCGCGTTGTAAGACTTCAGCTCCCGGCCTTGCGCCCAGGAGGCGGTGCTTGCAGACGCGACGGTGAGCGAGATCGCGACAGCGAGCGCGCTCCCCGGATAGCGCCTTGGCTTCGAAAGCATGGAGATGCCCGACGTGAACGGATTCCGCGATCAGCCTATTCTGCGCGCGCGTCACCGCGATGACAAACTCGGCCGGTCGGTGCCCCCAAATTTACCCGCTCGCCACCGTTTGGCCCTACCCTCACATGACGTTCAGGGACCAACATGTCTGGAATAATGGGTCCTGCTGGGTGTTAGATCGGCGGACGGCCCACATTGGGAGGAGAGCCACGATCATGATCCGCGCCGCATTCGCCCTGTTTGCGATCGCAGCCATCGCTGCGATCGCTGCGATCGATGCCCGCCCGGCTGCCGCCGAAATCTACCGGCCATGGTGCGTGCTCTACAACGGCCGCGATGGCGCCAGAACCTGTACCTTCACCTCGTACGAACAATGCATGATGACGGCGACCCCCGGCTCCGGCGGCTCGTGTGTGCAGAACCCGTGGTATTCGCAATATGGAGAGCAGGGCCAGGCACAAGGCGGCGGCGACCGCCGCCGACCCAGGCGGCAATGAAGCGCGCTGCACACCGCGTGTAGTGGCATTCAGCGCGACCGCGCCGTCACGGCCGTCGCTCCCTCGCCTTCATCGCCTTGATCAGCTCATCGGCGAGCAGATTCTGAATATCTTCCGGCAGGATGATGCTGGTCAGCTGCCAGCGCCATTGCAGAAGCCTGAACCTGAGACCGAATCGCTGCCGCGGCGGCAACGCCTGCGGCAGCGAGACGTTGAACCGGCCGATGCCATATTCGGACGCGGCGAAGACCTGCCAGGCGTTGCCCAAGGTCTTTCTTGAGATTCCGACCGTGCCTGCCGGCACCTCCGGCACCACCGTCACCGGCCAGCCGATGCTCAGGAACTCGGATAACGCTTCGGGCGACATCACCTTGCCCAGCACCGGATCGACCATCGCAAGGCCAGTGCCGGCGATGCCTTGCACCAGCGGGCTAAGCTGAACGCCGGAACGACGCAGATAGGCGGCGAGGATCTGGTCGGCGAGCGACCGCCGCACCGAGTCGAAATAGACGCGTCGCGTTACGGCTGCAACATCGCGCGTCTCGAACGCCCGCGCCAAGACGTAGAGATCGTAGAGCGGCCAAGCGACGTAGCCGAGCCACACGAGGCCGAGGACTGCGACGGTCACGATCGTCTTGCGCATGCATCACCCTGCGAGCATCGGCGGACACGGACGCTTCGGGGCCCGCCAAGAACCCGGCGGGCGGACGCAAGCACAGAACGGGTATTGGGCGTCGCCGCGTTCAGGTCGTCAACCCACGCCGCACTATAGCCAAATACCGGCAATGGCTACGCTCGATCGCTCTATCTGCGTCGCGCACGCCGGCGCCGCGATGCACCAGCAAAACATCGAGGTGTGTGAAGTGCCTCACGTTGGAGCGGCGCGCGATATGCGAAGGCAATCGCCAGGCCCATCACGACACAGAGGTGACACGCGATGCGCAACATCATGTTGGCCGGAACAGCCGCCGTGGCCGCGATTGCCGTGGCCTGGTCGATATCCACGTTCGTCACGCCCAAGATTGTGAGCAAGGTGGAGGCGACCGAAACGTCAGCGACGATCTCGCCGTCCGAGATCATGGTGAGGCAGGGCAGCCTCATCCCAGTCGAGTACTGGGCCGACCCGTTCTGAGCGGCAGCCACACCACCGACGCAAAGCCACCGCAACCTATCGCGGTTTGACACGGCGGCCCGCGAGGGGCACGCATGTCCGATCCGAACGGGGCGGTGGGCCCGCCTCTTGGGGTCGGGTCACGGTGGTCGATGGCAGCCGCTGAGGATGGCGAGGCGCTCGCACCAAAGGCCGGCGCGGGGCGCGGGGCATCGGCGGAATTGCTCGTCGTCCTCGCGGTGGCGGCGGGCTTTGCGCTGACCGTACTGGTGTTCTATCCGGGCTACATCACCCTCGACGCCCGCTATGTCTATGCCGCCGCGCAGGCGTGGCAGTTCGGCGATTGGCAATCGCCGGCGATGGCGGTGATCTGGCGGCTGATCGATCCGATCGCGCCCGGCGCATTGAGCATGCTCTTGCTGACCGCCACCCTGTACTGGTTCGGCTTCGGCATGCTTGCGCTCGTTGCGGCGCGCCGCGCGCTCTGGCTCGGCCTCGCCGCGGTGCTGCTCGCGTTCACGCCGCCGGCGTTCGTTTTCGTCGGCATGGTCTGGCGCGACGTCATGTTCGGAGTGATCTGGCTCGCCGCGGCGGCGCTCACCTTCGCGGTGGCCGACCGCAGCGCACGGGCGCGCGTGCCGATCCAGGCGTTGGCGCTGCTCCTGATCGCGCTCGGCGTGTTGATTCGTCCGAACGCGATCGTGGCGGCGCCGTTTCTTGCAGCCTATGTCGTGTGGCCGATGCGCTTCGACGTCAAGCGAATGGCGATCATCTTCGTCCCTGCGCTCGTTCTTTTCTACGCGCTGGTCCCCCTGGTCTATTACGGCATTCTGGGCGCGGAGCGGCAGAACCCGCTGCACTCGGTCCTGGTCTTCGATCTCGGCGGCATCACCCACTTCAGCGGAGAAAATCAGTTCCCGGTATCGTGGAGCGCGGATCAGACCGAGCTTCTCACCAGCACATGCTACGACCCGGTCCGCTGGGACACCTATTGGCACTACGAGCCCTGCCCGTTCGTGATGCAACGTCTGGAGCGCCCCGGCGACACCATCTTCGGCACGCCGCGCCTGACCGCGGCGTGGCGGCACGCCGTCGCTGTGCACCCCCTCGCCTATCTCGGCCACCGCGCGACCTTCATGGGGCAATTCCTCGCCCGCTCGAACCTGGTTCTGCCGGTCTGGGACTGGCTCGACCCGGGCGCCGCCTACGGCTGGAGGCCCTATTTCCGGCCGCTCGTTGCGCTCCATGACGCGCTCCAGCCGACCGTGCTGTTCCGGCCGGGGCTTTGGCTCGTCCTTGCCGTCGCCGTCGGCGCGCTCGCCTGGCGCGTCCGATCGACGCCGGCGGGGGCCTTTGCCCTCGGCGTGACCACCTCGGCCGTCGTCTATGTCATGACGTTCTTCGTCGTCGGCGTGGCAGCCGATTTCCGCTACGCCTACTGGTGCGTGCTCGCGACCCTTGCCGGCGCAGTAGCGGTCGGCGTTGCGCACTACGACCGGCGTGCGACGCTCCAATCGGATTGAAATTTCGCGTCCCTCACGCGCCGCCCATCAGACGCTGGCTCTCCAACAGGCGCCGCAGCACGCCGCGCGCTTCCTCGACCACGCTGGCGATGATCTCCTGCCCGAGCTCCGCCGAAGCGGCGTGGGCCTCCCCGATCACGCCGCTCGCGGTGAGCCGGCGGTCGTCGGTGCGCCACGGAAAGCTCGCGCCGCGGTCGAAGATCAAGGCCGCGACTGCATCGCTGTCGGGGGGCTCGGCGACGGGCGCGATCGCCTCCTGCCGCACCAGCTGCGGCGCCAGCGCCAGCATCACCGAGGTCTCGCTCTTGCCGCCATGCACATCCGGGCTCGCCGCATGGGTCTCGACCTTCGACAGATCGAAGGGATGAATGACGCAGGCATTGAGCGCGAAATCGCCGCGCAGCTCGTGGATGAGATTGTCCAGAACCCCGCGATTGCCGCCGTGACCATTGACGATCACGACATTGCGGGCCGGCAGCGCGCGCACGATGTCGCGCGCCAGATCCCGCAGCAGCGCGACGAAATTCTGGATGGTGAGCGACAGCGTGCCGGGCGCCCAGTCATGCTCGCGCGACAGACTGATGGATATCGTCGGGAGCTGCCACAGATCGAGCTCGTCGCCCCAACGCGCAACGATGCGGCGCGTGACCTGCTCGGCAACGATCACGTCGGTATTGAGCGGCAGATGCGGACCGTGCTGCTCGATCGCGCCGATCGGCAGGCAGAGGATCGAGCTTGCCGTCAGGCATTGCGAAACCTCGGAAAAGGTGAGCTCGCCGAGCGAGCGCGTGGATGGCGGGCGCGCCATGACGCGCGCCGCCGATCAGCCCGTGACCATGCGCATGAGAACCCGATCCCCGCGCACGAAATGATGGTGCAGCGCCGCAGCGATATGCATCGCCGCGACCACGCCGATGGCGATCCCCAGCCAGCGGTGCAGGACGAACAGCCGCTCCGACAGCGGACGGTCCTGCGGCCAGACCGGCGGCAGGTCGAACAGGCCGAAGATCGGCATCGGTGCCGGATAGGCGGAGGTCGCGATCAGGCCGACCACGGGCTGCACGATCAACAGGCCATAGAGCGCCCAGTGGGTCGCGTGTGCCGCCGATTGCTGGAGCGGATGGATGTCGGCGGGAAGCGGCAATGGCGGATGCGTCAGACGATAGATCAATCGCGCGAGGACGAGCGGGAGCAGCAGCGCGCCCACCGACTTGTGCAGGTCGTAGAGCCGCTCCTGCACCGGGCCGCCCCACTCGTTGGCGATGATGATGCCCGCCGGAACCTGGAACAGGACCAGCGCGGCGACGAGCCAATGCAGCACGCGCGCGGTCACGGTATAGGCGGGCTCATAGGACGGATTTGCGGACGCGGGCGATGCATGGGTCATTGCTGCCCCCCTCCGGCGACCTTGCCGGTCAGGATTCGTGCGGACTTTCGGTGGCCTCGGCGAGCGCGCCGAGGATGTGATCGAGCTTGTGGCCGGCGCGCGTCGCCTTGGCGGTAAGATAGCGCCGGTTGTCGGAATTGATCGGACCATGCAGGGGAACGCGTCCCGACACGTCGATGCCCGCATGGGAGAGGCCGTCGAGCTTCGCCGGATTGTTGGTCAACAGCCGCACCCGCGTGCAGCCGAGCGCTTGCAGCATGCGAACCGCGACGCCGTAGTCGCGTTCGTCGTCATTGAAGCCCAGCACGGTGTTGGCGTCGACCGTGTCGAGGCCGGCATCCTGCAGCTGATAGGTGCGGATCTTGTTGGCGAGGCCGAGTCCGCGACCTTCCTGCTCCAGGTAAAGAATGATCCCCCCTCCGTGCGCCTCGAGCTGCGGAAGGGTGAGGCGAAGCTGATCGCCACAGTCGCAGCGCCGCGAGCCGAAGACGTCGCCGGTCAGGCAAGCCGAGTGCAATCGCACCAGGACCGGCTGCGCGAGATCTGGCTTTCCGACGACGACGGCGACCGGCGTGCCGCCGAGACCGTCGCGAAAGATCACGAAGCGGGCGGCAGACGCGCCATGGAGCGGGATGGTCGCCTCGGCCACGACGCCGAGCAATTCGATCGACCCCCGGCGGAATTGCGCGACCGCGGCCGCCGCCACGATCATCAGCGGCGGGTCGCAGGCGCTCACGCCGGCCGCCCCGCCCTCGCCGACGAGCAAGGCCGGCAGCAGCCGGGCGAGCTTGGCAAGCTCGATGGCGGCCGGCGCGGTTTCGCCGGCAGGGACGGTGTCGAGATGCCGCGTGACTTGCGGATCGGCGGCAAGCGAGAAGATCGCCCCTGCGTCGTGCAAATCACCGATCGCCAAACCGGTCGGCCCGACGCCGTCGAGCCCCAGCGCGCGGGCGCGGCGCGCCGTGATGAGGAGATAAGGCCGATGCGGCGCACACAGCCGCCTGAAAGACGCTAGTCCCTCGTCGGTCATGCCGTCGACCGGCAAGAGCACCACGGCCTTATCGGCCGCCGTCAAGACGACCGGACGCCCCGAACGAAACTCGGCAAGACCACGCTCCACTCCGACTTGTTCGGGCGTGCCAAACAGGCCGGGCCTCCCGCTCCCGCTCATGTCACCCAACACGTCTCCCCCCACCCTGGCCACACTATTGGGCCGCGCCAGCACACAACGGCATCGCCTGATAAGAATGTGCCCCAGCGGAATTTATTCCATCGCGATGGCGTTTTCACATCGCGCGTTTGCAGGTACCGCGCCGCGCGAAATATCATGGCATGACGCCGCGAGCTCTCAAAGCAGGTATCGACGATGGCGGATGGGCGCGTTGCCAAGCTCGACCGGGATGAACGTCCGTTCAGTCTCGAAGATAACTGCAGCACCGCTTCCTCGTGGGCATCGGTACCGGGAACGTTTCGCGATGGCGATCGTTCCCTGCCCCAGCCCTGGGAAGACATGTTCGGACCGCTACGCCAAGGCAGCATCGACGACCTGGTCCTGGTCGGGCAATGCGGCCAGTCGATCGATGCCCGCATCGCCACGCCCACCGGACACTCCCACTACATCAACGGCGAGGCCGGGCTTGCCCATCTGCATCGCTTGCGGGCACTGGTCGACGCCGTGGTGATCGGAGTGGGCACGGCGATTGCGGACGATCCGCTGTTGACCGTGCGGCGCGTCGAGGGCTCGAACCCGGCGCGGGTCATTGTCGATCCGAAAAACCGATTACCGCCGGCGGCACGGGTGCTGGCGGCCGACGGCGCCCGCAGGCTCGTGGTCACCGCCGCCGGCACGCCGTCGCCGCTTCCTGCCGGCGTCGAAATCGTGCAGCTCGCCGCGGACGATGGCCGAATTGCCCCTGCGGCGATCGCTGCTGCGCTCGCCGCGCGCGGCTTCCGCCGCATTCTTGTCGAAGGCGGCGCGGACACCGTCTCGCGCTTCCTCGCCGCCCGCTGTCTCGACCGGCTGCATGTCCTTGTTGCTCCGATCATCCTGGGCGCAGGGCGATCGAGTCTCACGCTCCCGCCCATCGGACGGGTCGAGGAGGCGCTACGGGCGCCGATGCGGGTTCATGTTCTCGGCAGCGACGTGCTGCTCGACTGCGACCTCAGCGCTCAGCGCGTACCGATCGGCTGAGCAAAGATGTCGACGTGACCGACCTGCAGGTTCGACCGGCCTTGTGCCAGATGGGTGCGACGCCGGGCGAGCCAGCCGCCGATCGTGTCCGCCGACATCGCCGTGGTCAGCGCCCCGACCTCGGCCCAACCGGCGACGAGCGCGTCCTGAATGGCGCGATCGCCGGGCCCGAGCACCCAATCGGAGCGGCCTTGCACGACGGCATAGCCGAAATGCTCGAAATCGCTCCACGGCACGCGCCGCCGCGGCTCGGCCCGAGCGCCGGCCCGAAGCCCTTGTCGGTGCGTTGATGCAGGTTGAAGCCGGCAAGCAGTTCGGCATCGAAGGTCTCGGCCGGCTCAATGCCGACGCGGCCGTCATAGGTGAGCGCCGCATAGACCGGCAGCCGCCGCGCCGCCGCCTCGATGATGAGACGATCGAGCCATTGCGAGGAAACGAGGTCGAGCAGCGCCGAAGCGGTGACGAGATCGAGCGGACCATCGAGCGCGAGTTCGAGATCGCGGGCGAGGTCCACCGGTTGCGTGACGACGGTGACGTACGGCGATGGGGCGGGCGTCGGGACCTGGGCCAGAAGACTGAGATTGTTGTCGACCAGCCGCCAGCTCTGGCGCGGCGGAAGGTGCGGCCCGACTGCGCGCAGCGTCGCGCCGGTGCCGCAGCCGAGATCGGCGACCGCGATCGATGTCTGCGCGAGGAACGCGTTGGCGACCATGTCGAGCACGGCGGCGTTGCGCGCGGCGAGATCATAGGGCTCGCGCAATGCCAGCCACTCGGCGGCAAAGCTGCTCATGCGAGGCGATCCAGCACGCGCGCAAAGCGCGCGCCCTGCTCCCGCCACGACGGAAAGGCGGCGGCGCGGGCGCCGGCCGCGAGACGCTCGCGTTCATCCGGGCTTTCCATGAGCCGCTGCAACGTCGCCGCCAGCGCATCGATGTCGTCGGGCGGGAGCAGCACGCCGGCGTCGCCGGGCACAGTTTGCGGAACCGCGCCCGCCGTGGTGCCGACGACCGGCAGCCCATGGGCGATGGCCTCGGCATAGGCCATGCCGTAGCCTTCGAAACGGGAGGGCAGCACGAACAGGTCGGATGCCGCGTAGAGCGACGCAAGCTCATCGGGGGCCACGGCGCCGAGCAGGGTGACGCGGTCGGTGAGACCGAGATACGCAATATCGGCCTCGAGCCGTCGAAACGTTTCCGCGCTTCGCTCGCAATCGCCGGCAATGACGAGCCGCCAGGACAGATGCCGGAGCCTGGCAAGCGCGGCGACCAGCACATCGTAGCCCTTGCGCGGAATCACCGCACCGACCGCGAGCAGGGCGAGCGCGCCGTCGTGCCGGCGCGGTCCCAGCACAACGCGGTCGGTGCCGGGTTCCACCACGCTCAGCCGCTCGGACGGCACGCTGTAATCGGCGGCAAGGAGCCGGGCGGTCGCCGCGCTCGTGGTGACGACGTGCCGCGCAGCGGCGAGCGCCGCCCGTTCGCTCGCGCGCAAGCGCGCCGCATCGGCCGCGCTCAAGCCCGCTTCGAGCGCCAGCGGATGATGCACCAGCGCCACCACGGAATGGCTCGCATGCATTGCCTCGGCCGCCTCCGGCAGCGCGCCGAAGGCGAGGCCGTCGATCACGATCGGACGCCCGCGCGGCAGCGCCGCAAGTCGCGCGCCGGCCGCCGCGCGCCTGTCTGCCGCGGCATGTGGAAAATCGTCGCCGAGGTCGAGCACCTCGATGTGCCAGGCGAGCGCCGCAAGCTCGGCGACGATCCGCCGGTCATAGACATAGCCGCCGGTCGGGGTCGCCAGGTCGCCCGGCACCGCGAAAACGGCCGACCTTCACCACAACGGCGCCTCGTACCAGGCGCGCGCGAGCGGGGATTCCGCGACCGTGACCCGGATCGTCTTGAGCTCGCGGCCGTCGCGGCCGAGCTTGCCCGCACGCGCGGCATCGGCGAGATGATCGAACAGATGCCTCGTCAGGAATTCGGTCGTGGTGTTGACGTCCTTGAACTGCGGCAGCTCATCGAGGTTGTGATAGTTGAGCGGCACGAGCGCCTCCTTGAGCACCTCGTGGGCGCGGGCGATGTCGACGACGATGCCGTGGGTGTCGAGCGTGTCGGCGAAGAACGCCACCCGGATGACGAAGGTCGCACCGTGCACCTTCTGAGCGGGGCCGAAAACCTCGCCGCGGA
Organism: uncultured Alphaproteobacteria bacterium; assembly: GCA_963827585.1. Classification (GTDB taxonomy): domain Bacteria; phylum Pseudomonadota; class Alphaproteobacteria; order Rhizobiales; family Xanthobacteraceae; genus VAZQ01. The sequence goes on along the minus strand of CAWHCK010000057.1, from coordinate 198,049 downwards.
ACGAGTGCGCAATCATGATCTGATCGGAGACTTCAACCGCGTACACGGAATCCCTCGTCGTTAATGCGTTTCATCGCCCGCGCCGGGATAGCGGATCAACGGACAGACCCCGTTGGAGTCGGAGGCGAAAACCGAAGGTAGTTGCGCCGGCAGGTCCTCGAAGGCCAGCGCCGGCGCGAGCAAGGCGTCGAGCACCGGCGCATTGAGCAGCGCAAGCGCCGCCGCGAGCCGCCTGCCATGCGTCCAGCGCGCGCGATGCGACGGCGCGACCTTGCCGACCTGGCTCGATACGAGCCGCAGCCGCCGGCTGTGGAACGCTTCGCCCAGCGGCACCGCGATGTCGCCCGCCCCATACCAGCTCAGCTCCACGATGCTCGCTTCCTCGCCGGCGAGCCGCAGCGCCGTCGCAAGACCGGCGGCGGTGCCGCTGGCGTGGAAGACGAGATCGCAATCGGCCGGCGCCGCGTTCGGTCCCGCAAAGCGGGCGCCGATCGCGTGGGCGAGCTCGGCACGCGCGGACGCGACATCGATCACCGTCACCTGCGCCGCCGGCAACCGCGCGCACAGATACGCGACCAGGAGCCCCACCAGGCCCCCGCCGACCACCGCAATGCGATCGGCCGGTCCGGGCGCGCCATCCCAGACCGCATTGAGCGCAGTCTCCATGTTGGCCGCGAGCACGGCGCGCCTGGGCGGTACGTCGTCGGGAACAGGAAGCGCGGCTTCGGCCGGAAGGGTGAAGCGGCTTTGGTGGGGATGCAGGCTGAACACGAGGCGCTGGCGCAACTCGGCGGGCCCGGCTTCGACCCGCCCCACGGTGGCGTAGCCGTATTTCACCGGAAAGGGGAACGCGCCGCCCATCAGCGGGGCGCGCATGCGATCGTACTCGCTCGCCGGCACCCGCCCGGCATGGACCAGCCGCTCGGTGCCGCGACTGATGGCACCGAACAGCGCGCGCACCTGCGCCTCGCCCGCCTTGGGCGCGGCAACCGCCTCCTCGCGCAGCTCGGCGCGGCCCGGGCCGACATACCACAGAGCTTTGCCCTGCATCGTTACATTCCGGTTGTCACGGGATGCGCTACATGCTCCCCGCACGGTGGACACCCTGGACCAACCGTATCACGGGGACGCTTAACGCCGGATGGACTTGCACGCGCGCCGCTATATCCTCAAAACGCCAAAAAGACACGCAAAGCCCCTTTCATGCTCGAATGCTCCCCGCGCGACACGGTGGTGATCGCCGCGCCCCCTGCCCTGCCCGCCTGGCGGCCGATGCTGTTTTTCGCAAGCGTCGGACTGACGATCGCCGGACTGATCTGGCTCGCTGTCGTTGCACTCTCGCCCGGCGGCTTCGGCCTTGTCGATGCGGTTCTGGTCGCGCTGTTCGCGGTGACGCTACCCTGGTACGTGATCGGCTTCTGGAACGCGACCATCGGCCTCTTGATCATGCGCTTTGCACGCGACCCGGTCGCAGCGGTGCTGCCGGTCGCCGGCCGCGTGCGGGGCGACGAGCCGATCACCGCGTCGACCGCGATCCTTCTCTGCATCCGCAACGAGCCGCCGGAACGGGTCGCGCGCCTGCTCGAGCCCATGCTGCAAGGGCTCGCCGCGCGCGGCGTCGGCGAGCGCTTCCACATCTATGTGCTGAGCGATACCAGCGAGCCCGACATTGCCGCGGCCGAGGACGCACGCTTTGCCGTCCTGGCGGCGGCTTGGCACGGACGCCTCGCCCTCACCTATCGTCGGCGCGCGAAGAATATCGGATTCAAGGCCGGCAATATCGGCGATTTCTGCAAGCGCTGGGGCAAGGATCACGACTTCGCCGTCATGCTCGATGCCGACAGCGTGATGACCGTCGACCTCGTGCTCAAGCTCGTGCGGATCATGCAGATCGATCCGCGGCTCGGCATCCTGCAAAGCCTGGTCATCGGAATGCCTTCGGCCAGCGCCTTTGCCCGCATCTTTCAGTTCGGCATGCGACTCGGCATGCGCTCCTACACCATCGGCAGCGCCTGGTGGCAAGGCGATTGCGGGCCATACTGGGGCCACAACGCCATCGTGCGCCTGGCACCTTTCATGGCACATTGCGATCTGCCGGTGCTCAGCGAGGGCGCGCTCGTCAAAGGCCACGTGCTCAGCCACGACCAGGTCGAGGCGGTGCTGATGCGGCGCGCGGGCTATGGGGTGTGCGTGCTGGCGGATGAAGGCTCGAGCTTCGAGCAGAATCCGCCCACGTTCGTCGAATTCATTCGCCGCGACCTGCGCTGGTGCCAGGGCAACATGCAGTATTGGCACTTCCTGCCCATGCCGGGCTTGCGGCCCGTGAGCCGCTACCAGCTCGCCTTCGCCATCCTGATGTTCCTCGGCTCGCCCGCGTGGATAGGCTTGTTGCTGGTCGGCGCCGCGGCGGTCGCGCTCGCGCCGACGCCCGCCGATTTCATGCGCTGGGATGCGGGAATTGCCCTCCTCACCCTGGTGCTGGCGATGTGGTTTGCGCCCAATATCGCGACCGTGACCGACGTGCTGACCCGCGCAAAGCTGCGGTACCTGTTCGGCGGAGCTCTCCGGTTCAGCGCGAGCTTCATGCTCACCCTCGTCTTCGTCATGCTGGTCGCTCCCATCATGTGGGTGAGCCATACGCTGTTTCTGACCCGCCTTCTGTTCGGCCGCACGGTCGGCTGGGTCGCGCAGACGCGTGACGATCACCAGGTGCCGTGGTCGCTCGCGCTGCGGCAGTTCTGGCCGCACACCCTGGTCGGCCTCGCCCCCCTGGTCCTGCTCATCGTGGCCGCGCCGTCGGCCGTACCCTACGCCCTGTTCATTGCCGGCGGTCCGCTGCTGTCGATCCCGTTTGCGGTGGTGACCGCCGCGCCCGCGTTCGGGCGCGCGCTGATCGCGCTTGGGCTCGACCGATTGCCGGAAGAGACGCTGCCGCCGCCCGAGTTGCGCGCGCTGAGACTTCCTGCAATCGAGCTGTCGCAGCGCGCGCCGTGAGCCGGCCATGCGCGAGCCCCGCCACGCGGCCTGGCACGACTCCTGGCGGACGATCCGAGGCGTCATGCGCTCGCTCTGGCTCTATTACGGCCGGCGCGGGCGCCGGGCGGCCATGGACCGCCACTACGGCCGGTTCGTGGCGCCGGGCGACCTCGTCTTCGATATCGGAGCGCATGTCGGCGACCGCGTCGCGTGTTTCCGCCGGTTCGGCGCCCGCGTGGTGGCGGTCGAGCCGCAGCCGGCGCTGATCAGGACGCTCAAGGTCCTCTATGGCCGCGATCGCGCGGTCGTGATCGAGCCGGTCGCGGTCGGGCGCAGCGCCGGAATGCTCGACCTCAAGCTCAACCTCGACAACCCGACGGTGTCGTCCGCCTCGGAGGCTTTTCGCAAGGCCGCCGACGGCGCATCGGGCTGGGAGGGGCAAGCATGGACCAGGGCCATCCGCGTGCCGGTCGTCACGCTCGACACTCTCCTGACGCGCTACGGGATGCCCGCCTTCATCAAGATCGATGTCGAGGGCTTCGAGGCGGAGGCGCTGGCCGGGCTGACGCGCCCACCACCGGCGCTGTCGTTTGAATTCACCACCATCCAGCGCACGGTGGCGGCGGCGTGCATCGAGCGCTGTGCGCGGCTCGGCTATACGCGCTTCAATGCAATGCTCGGCGAGAACCACGCTTTCGTCCGTCGCGACTGGGTGAGCGCCGAGGAGATCGCGGCCTGGCTCGACGCCCTGCCGCCGCGTGCAAATTCCGGCGACATCTACGCGCTGCTGCCGCGCGGCAGCACGCCGGCTGCCGACGCCGAGACACGCCCGTGACGGCGCGGATCCCACCGGCACGGAGCGAGGCGGCGACCGCGGCCGCTTCGAGCCGCGATTTTCTCGGCCATCCGCGCGGGCTCGCCGTGCTGTTCGCGGCCGAGAGCTTCGAGCGCTTCTCCTATTTCGGCAATGCCGCGCTCATCGTGCTCTACATGACGAAATATCTGCTCGACCCCGAGCGGGTCGCGGGCGTCATCGGCTTCGGCGCGGTCAAGGCCGCGCTCGAATTCCTGTTCGGACCGCTCGAGCCGCAGCCATTCGCCTCGCAACTGTTCGGCTTCTATACCGGCTTGGCCTATTCCATGCCGATCCTGGGCGGGCTCATCGCCGACCGCCTGCTCGGCGAACGCCGCACCGTCATCATCGGCGGCGTGTTGATGGCGATCGGCCATTTCATGATGGCGTTCGAGACCCTGTTTCTGGTCGCACTGCTGATGTTGATCCTGGGTATCGGCGCGTTCAAGCCGAACATCTCGTCCCAGGTCGGGGCGCTCTACGCGCCCGGAGACGACCGGCGCGACCGTGCCTATTCGATCTTCTATCTCGGCATCAATATCGGAGCGTTTCTGGCGCCGCTGATCTGCGGCACCCTCGCCGTGCACTATGGCTGGCACGCGGGCTTTGCCGCCGCGGGCGTGGGAATGCTGGTGTCGCTCGGCATATATCTCTACGGCCGGCGGATGCTGCCGGCGGACCGACCGGTGCGGAACAAGGCGGTCGCGCGCGAGCGCGAACCGCTCGACGCTCGCGAGCGCCGCGCGCTGTTCGTCCTTATCGGCATCTGCGTCCCGGTGGCGCTGTTCTGGGCCGCCTTCGACCAGCAGGGCAACACCGTCCTGCTCTGGGCCGAGGATTTCACCGACCGATCGATCGAGCTCCTGGGCTGGCGGGGCGAGATCCCGTCGCCCTGGTTCCTCGCCCTCAACCCGCTCATGATCTTCGTGCTCACGCCGCTGATCGTGCGGCTGTGGGCGCGGCAGGGGCAACTTGGCACCGAGCCTTTCCCGGTCAGCAAGATGGCCTTCGGCTGCCTTTGCGTCGCGCTCGCCTATCTCGTGTTGGCCGCCGCGGCGTGGACCGCGGCCGGCAAGACGAGCGCGCTGTGGCTCATCGGCTACTTCGTCCTTGCCACCATCGGCGAGCTGCATCTTGCGCCGGTGGGACTGGCATTGATCTCGAAATCGGCCCCCGCCCGCATGGTCGCCATGATGATGGGCATCTGGTTTGCGACCACGCTGCCCGGCGACATTCTCGCAGGCTTCCTCGGCGGCTTCTGGAGCAGCATGGCGAAGCCGAAGTTCTTTCTGATGATTGCGATGGTCGCCGCGCTCGCGAGCGTCGCCATGTGGGCGCTCCAGAAATCAGTCATCAGAAACCAGTAATCAGGTTCGATGCGCCTTCTGATTACTGACCTCTGATTACTGACCTCTGGAGTCAGTGCGTCCAGGGATCGCGGCGGCTGAAGGCAAAATTGTCGGCATAGGAGATGACGCGGCGTGCCGGCGGCGTGGATTGAAAGACCTGGTAGGCAATGCCGTGGCGCTCGCAATAGGCGATCGCCTCCTCGAGGCTGTCGAAGCGCAGGTGCACCTGCTGGCGCATATCGCCCGAGCTCGTCCAGCCCATCAGCGGCTCGATCTCGCGCGGCTGCTCGGGCTCGTAATCGAGCACCCATTCCTTGGTCTTGGCGGTGCCGGACTGCATCGCAGTCTTGGCGGGCTTGTAGATGCGTGCGGTCATGGTCGGAAGGCCCAAGGTCGGAACGCGTGTCTCATGAAATTTGGCTGGTCGGGGCAGCAGGATTTGAACCTGCGACAACCGTTGATAGCTCTCAGGGTCGTTCTGACAAACCGCCGGCCTGGCCGTGCCATCCCCCTCCTATCCGACCGGTTCCGTTCTGACAACGGGCGCAGGGCCCGAGCGGCGGCCGCCAGGCTCGACCGCTCGCGCCGCGGGGCCTCGAGCGGCTCGCCGCAGCGTCGCCTATACTGGAAACCATGAGGCGGGAGTTCACCAGTCTGTTCAGCAGGCGCGGCTGCGGCATCGTCGCTTGCGGCACATGCGCAGGGACCGGCGACGACGCGGGCAACCGAAGCGATGACTGCGACCTTGCCAAAAATCGAAACGGTGCGTGTGAAGCCTGTCGACCAAACGCCTGATAGTCTTCGATTGAGCGACGACCCGATTGACCTGATGGGGGCCTTTAGTCTCTCGAGCTCCCAGGGCATCGGGAGTGCCTAGGGAGATACCGCCCTATCTTGCGTCGGCCGACACTTTCGACGGACGGTATGGGCGATGGTGAAGTCACTTGCTCCGCGGCGAGCCGCCGCGACCGTGCAGTCACGCGATCACGTCCCACTCCGCTCCCGGATTGCCCGCGCCGACCACGCCTCCGGAGATGACGTTGGTCCCATTCATGAACCAGATCGCGGGCGTGCCGTCGGTGTTCTGCCACAGGATGTCGGACTTGCCGTCGCCGTTGTAGTCGCCACTGCCCTCGACGTGCCAGGAGGCCCCGGGTTCGTCCCGACAGGGCCGCCGCCGATCAGGTTCGTGCCGTTCATCAGCCAGATCGCCGGCTGTGCCGTTATCGTCCTGCCACAGGATGTCGTCTCTTGCCATCGCCGTTGAAGTCGCCGGTGCCTTCGATCGATGCCACGACGGGCCGGGGTTCGTCCCAACAGGCTCGCCGCCGATCAGGTTCGTGCCGTTCATCAGCCACATCGGCGGCCTGGCCGCTATCGTTCTGCCACAGGATGTCGTCCCTGCCGTCGCCGTTGTAGTCGCCTGCGCCCTTGATATGCCAGCTCGGCCCCGGATTGACGAGCCGGCCACGCCTCCGGCGATCAAGTTCGTGCCATCCATCAACCAGATCGCGGCCTGTGCCGTTATCGTTCTGCCACAGGATGTCGCCCTTGCTGTCGACGTTGAAGTCGCCCGACGCCTTGACGTGCCAGGACGGGCCGCGGTTCGGGCCGACAGGTCCGCCGCTGGTCAGGCTGGTCCCGTTCATCAGCCAGATCGGCAGCTTGGCCGCTATTGTCCTGCCACAGGATGTCGGACCTGCCATCGCTGTCGAAGTCACCGGAATCGATCACGTGCCAGGACGGGCCGGGGTTCGGCCCGACCGCGCCGCCGCTGGTCAGGCTGGTGCCAACCATCAACCAGATCGCGGCCTGGCCGTTATCGTTCTGCCATAGGATGTCGGACGTGTAGAAGTTGTTATTTGCACCGATCGGACCGCTGAAATCCTCGGGCTTCACGATGACATTGTAGGTGATCGCCATGCCCCAATCCATGAGGCTGCCGACATCACCGCCCACATCGTCCCTGACAAATAGGCTCCAGTTGCCGGCCGTGACGAGACCACCAAAGGCTGAGGCAAAGGTGGCCGTGCCCGTAGGTGCGGGATTGTTGATGATGATGCTCGGTGACAGGCCCCAGTTGCTGCCATCTTCGGCCGGCAAGCCATAGTCCGTAGGCGCGTACAACATTGTGCTCGGGGCGATCGCCGCCTGGTCTGGCAACAACAGTCCAAAGGAATCAGCAAATCCGAAGTTGAAGTTGGTAATGTCGGTGGCGCCGCCGGCATCCGACCAGAACTCCAAATTGGCTCCCCCCGGGCCCAGGAGCAGGAAATCCAGATCATCGGGAAACGTGTGCGTCACACCATGGATAAAGACCCTTAGGTCCGTGATTCTGCCCCAAATGCCGAAGGGGTTCAGATCGATCGACTGCGAAACCGTTGTGCTATCTAAGATAGCAAGACCCGTGACATTAAAGGTGCTGAGGGTTCCGATAGCCATTGCGGATACCTCCTATTGAGCGCCAACTTACCACGTGTCGCCGCAGCCGCCGAGTTGATTCCTGTTAGCCCGCAGGGTGAATGTGACGCTGCCGACGCTGCGGTCGCGCGACTTTCGCATCTCGTGCGCAGCCCCGACTGTGAGGTGCTTCACACAGGCTGACCATTTGTTATTGCCCGCTTAGCTGCGGTATGCCGGTATGCTTGACAGGTCGGGGCGCTCAGCGTGCGCCGGCCTGAGAGTCGAGGTCAATATAACTCGCTCGGGGCCGAATTCGATCGCGCCGGCGGGGGAGTCGCGTTAAAGGCGAACGGGAAGGCGCCGTCGGACGGCACCTAGTTCGGAGCGTGGGGTTTTCGCCCTTGCATGAAGCGGGGGCGCTTCCCAGCGCCAACACCGCGACAGACATCGCGACAGAGCCGATCCTTCCGATGTGGCCAGTATAGACATAGAAGGAAGGCGTGCTCACCCTAAGCGATGAGGTCCCAATCCGCGCCGGGGTTTCCGCCGACTGCGCCGCCCCCGATCAAGCTCGTCCCGTCCATGAGCCACACGGCTGCTTGCCCGCTGTCGTGCTGCCAAAGGACATCGCTCTTGCCGTCGCCGTTGTATTCACCCGTTCCTTCCACATGCCAATCGGCTCCCGGGTTCGGTCCGATCATGCCGCCGCCGATCATATTCGTTCCGTCCATCAGCCAGACCGCGGCTGCGCCACTGTCGTGCTGCCACAGGAAATCGTCGTTGCCGTCGGCGTTGAAATCGGCCGCCGCTTTCAGGTCCCAGCTGTGGACCGGGATTCGGCCCGACTACGTTGCCGCCGATGATGCTAGTCCCGTCCATTAGCCACACCGCGGCTTGGCCATTATCATTTTGCCAAAGTATGTCGCTCTTGCTGTCGCCATTGAAATCGGCGGCATCGATCGCATGCCACGACGGACCGAGATTCGTTCCAACCGGGTCCACCGCCGATCAGGTTCGTTCCGTTCATCAGCCAGACCGCGGCCTGACCACCGTTGTCCTGCCAGAGGATGTCGCTGGTTGCCGTCGGCGTTGAAGTCGCCGGTATCAACCACCTGCCATGACGGGCCGGGGTTCGGTCCGACCATGTTGCCGCTGGTCATGTCGAGCCCGTCCATCAGCCACACTGCGGCTTGGCCGTTGTCATTCTGCCAGAGGAAGTCGCTGCGGCCGTCGGCGTTGAAGTCGCCGTCGCCTTCAAGATGCCAGCTCGGCCCAACATTGGGCCCGACCGCCGCGCCGGACGTGAGGCTCGTGCCGTTGAGCAACCACACCGCGGCCTGACCGCTGTCGTGCTGCCACAGGAAATCGCTCTGGTTGATGCCGTCGAAGTTCTGCACGCCCTCAAAGGCATCGGTCACCGTGACGGCAATCGCCTGGCTGTCAACGCCGCCATGGCCATCCGACGCCTGGACGTTCACGTCGTACACATTGTCGCGGCCTGCGTCGGTCGGGGCTTCGTAGTTCGGCGCGGTCACAAAGAACAGCGCGCCCGTGTCCGCGTTGATCGTGAACTTGCTCGCATCTGCCCCGCCGCTGATCGCGTAGCTCACCGCCTGCCCGGCATTCGGGTCGGCGGCCGTCACGGTGGTGACCCTCAGTGGTGTTCTCCGCAATCGATACGCGCGCGGTGTCGCCGCCGCCATTGGAGGTGACTGTCGGCGCGACGTTAACCAAGCTGTTCGGGACCACGAACACGTCCCAGGTAAAGTTTGTGTCGCCGGGAACGAGGTTGGAGGCTGTGCTGTAGAACGTCACATAGCGCCCGTCGGCCGAAATTTGCGGATCAACGCAACTGCCGTTTCCCTGTTCGCCATTCGCCTCTGGTCGAAAGGCGGGCAATGGCGCCCGTCTGCAGGTCCCGCACGAACACGTCCGTGGCCCCGTTGGTGTCGCCGGGCACGAGGTCGGAGGCATCGCTGACGAAAGCTACATAACGCCCGTCAGCCGAAATGCTTGGCGCATAGCTTCGGTCGTTTCCCTCATTGCCGTTCGCGCCGGTCGAGACGCGAGTGATCGCGCCCGTCTGCAGGTCCCGCACGAACACGTCCCACGCCGCCGTTGGTGTCGCCGGGCACGAGGTTGGAGGCATCGCTGTACGAACGCTACATAGCGCCCGTCAGCCGAAAGGCTCGGATCAGCTTCCACCGTTCCTGGTCGTTTTCGCCGGTCGAAACGCGGGTGAGGGCGCCTGTCTGTAGGTCCCGCACGAACACGTCTGAAATCCCGTTGGTGTCGCCGGGGACGAGGTTCGAGGCATAGCTAATAAACGCCACATAGCGCCCGTCGGCCGAAATGCTCGCATGACCGCTGCCTTCGTTTGCCTGCAACACCATTGGCGTTGGTCGAGACGCGAGTGATGGCGCCCGTCTGCAGGTCCCGCACGAACACGTCCCATGCCCCGTTGGTGTCGCCGGGCACGAGGTCGGAGGCGCTGCTTTGGAATGCCACATAGCGCCCGTCAGCCGAAATGCTCGGGACTTGGCCCACTTTGCTTGTCGACACGGGTGATGGCGCCCGTCTGCAGGTCCTGAACAAACACCCCGGCCCCGAAGAACGTTAAATAGCGCCCGTCGGCCGACATGCTCGGATCAAACATACCGCCTTGTCTGGCCTCATTGCCTATTGAGACACGGGTGATGGCGCCCGTCTGCAGGTCCCGCACGAACACGTCCCGGGCCCCGATGTCGCCGGGCACGAGGTTGGAGGCTTCGCTCTCGAACAACACATAGCGCCCGTCGGCTGAAATGCTCGGAGCAAAGCTAGCGCCGTTTCCTTGAGTTAATTGACTGTCATACGCGGTCGAGACGCGAGTGATCTCGTTGATATAGGTGGCCATTGCTTGGACTGCCTCCGATGCTTTAAATGAAGATATGGTTTCAGGCGCTCGACGACTTGTTTGTAGGCGCCAAAACATTTGTTCTCAGCACTTAGTCGCTTTGCCCCCATCCGGGGACTTGTTTATTCTGCGCCAAACATTTGCTCTGAGGCGCCAGCGCGCCGCCGAGCACGCAAGGACGCCCCCCGCCCGAATTTAATGCAGCTTTCTCCTGCACCGCCCGCAGGCGTTGCCAGCGCGTCAGCGCGGCCTTGCGCGCGTTCTCCCGGCGCTTATGCCCGTGGCACCTTCAGCGCTGCCGCCCGCTTCTGCTCGGTCGTCGGTAGCCGCGCGATGCGCGACCTACTTTCCCCGCGCCGCGAGCGGCTGCAGCGTCAGCGGATCGAGTTCCTGCAGCCGCGGCCGGTGCCAGCGGCCCGAGCGGCTCGGCTGGCGATGGCGCTGCGCTCCTCCGCCGGGATTCTGACGCGCCGCGGCCGCTTCTTCGAGAGCTCGCGCATCAGGTCGCGCTGTGCAAGTCGGTCGTGATTCGCGGCAATGTGCGCAATTTGGTGCCGCATGCATATCGCGGTGAGCTTGGGGCCCTTTCGGCCCCAGAGCGTATCCGCAATGATTTGTATCGTTTCCCACCGCGCCGTACGCCCGTGAGGCGTCCCGCTGTGCAGGTACTTCGCAAAACTTCTATCAGCAAGACCGGCGATCTCGCTCAGCCGCTCCATCGAGATTACGAGATGCCGGCGGCGACGCTCGACCTCGAGCATGAACGATCGATAGATCGGAGGCGCCGACGTCTCATTCGGCTGCGACGCGACCTCGGTCGCTGATCGCTGCGAGGCGGCGGCGGCCTGCTGATCTGGCTCAGCCATTCACCCGGCTCGCAGCATCGCGCGCTACCGGCCGTTCAGCGAGGCGACCGGCCAAGCAGGCCCGGTCGCGGTGCGCGCAGCGACTCCCGCGCCAGATTTTGCTGAATGGACCGCGTCCGGTCCTGCTCGGCCCGCTGTTCCTGCCGCTGACGCTCCAACGCAACCGCCGATTCTCCTGCGGCGCCGGCGGGCGTTCGTCCCGACTGAAAATGCCGCTCATTTCGACCACGTCACTTTGCCGCTCCGGTGGCGACCGGCCTTACCATGCGTCTGCTCGTGCTCGGCAACAGCGGCTCGAGCCGCATCGTCAACAGGAATCATCCACAACGACGGCGCCCGTGAGCAGGAGCTTACTTATCCACCGGCCGCTGCGTTCGTGCGCGCCGCTTTGGACCTCGCCCGGAGACGCATCATCCCCGAGTGGCGCGGCCGCTACATGGCGATCGGCGTGGCAGCGCAATTCGAGCTCGCGCTTCGCCAGAAAGATATCATCGGGATCTGGACGGTGACCAGTGGCGGCCCGTTCACCTGGAGTACCCAAAACTCCCGCGCTACCAGGCTGCGCTATGCCCCGGCGTTGCCGCGCCTCGATACACGGTTCGGTTTGAGGCAGCAAGCCGCGCCATCGGGTCCCCGATTCAACGGCCGCTGAAGATCGGGTGCGCCACGCGATCGCCGGGCGCAATGCCGAGCTTCTTGGCGGTGCCCGCGATCACCTCGAGCACCGCGCGGACCGGACCGCCCGACGAAACGAGCTCTTCCGAGTGCGGTACCGTGTTCTCGGCGACCCGCAGGATCCTCCCGTCCGCGCGAATGAAGATCATGTCGAGCGGGATGTAGGTGTTCTTCATCCAGAAGCTCGTCGGTTGTTCCCGCCCGAAGTCGAACAGCATGCCCTGCTTTTCCGGCAGCTCGCGCCGGAACATCAGGCCTCTCGCCTGCTCCTCGGGCGTGACGGCCATCTCGACCCCGAAAATATGCACGCCGTTCTTGCTCGCGATCTCGAGTTGCTGCAGCTGCTGCGCGGCGGAGCTGCCGCCGGGGCCGAACGGGAGGGTGAGGAACGATAGCGCAAAGACGAGAACAAGCAGGCAACGACGCATGGACAAGGCCTCGATTGACGGGCCCCGAACATAGCAGAGTTACGTCGCCCGATGTCGCGACATCGATGCCCGGCGCCGCAGGCAAGCCCACATCGCCCGCGCAAGGGCGACGGTGTTGCTGGCGATAGCGGCTCGTTGTGTGGCGTCAGTGCGAGGCCGGACCGTGGGGCGCGCCTTCCGGACGCACCTCGGCCGCCATCAATCCCTTCGGGCCGGGTCCGAAGCGCACCAGAACGTATTGTCCCGGCCGCAACTCGGTGAGGCCAAAGCGGCGCAAGGTCTCCATGTGCACGAAAATGTCGGGCGTGCCCTCGCCGCGGGTGAGAAAACCGAACCCGCGCAGCCGATTGAACCACTTCACCTGCGCCCGCTCGAGCCCGCTGGTCGCCGCCACGGTCACGTGGGTGCGCGGCGGCGGCATCTGCGCCGGATGGACCGCCGTCGAATTCGTCCATGGAGACGACGCGGAACGCCTGCAGGCCGCGCGGGCGCTGCAGCACCTCGACGACGACGCGCGCGCCCTCATAGGCGACCTGGAAACCGTCGCGCCGCAGGCATGTCACGTGCAGGAGGATGTCGGGCATCCCGTTGTCGGGAACAACGAAGCCATAACCCTTGGAGACATCAAACCATTTGATGACGCCGGTCAGCTCGATGACGGTCGCCGCCTCGTCGCCGATTTCGCCGCCGGCACCGCGATCGATCCCGAGGCCGCCTTGCCCCTTGGGTCCAATTCCGTTCGACGTCATGACGCCCCAACGCCGCCGCTTAGTCCAGGCGCTTCTTACGAACGCTTCGAATCTCGACCGTCACGAAGATATCATTCGGCGGCCATCGGGAAAGGCCAAAATGCATTTGCGCGTCAAAAGAGGTGGATGGCTGTGTACAATCTTTACACCTCGCCCGAATCAGTGGACGATAAACGGAGACAGCACCGTTCCGATGTCGTCGCGCACGACAAGGTCGGCTATTTCATCGAATTCGGTCGGCTCGCGATTGATAATCACCAAACGAGCGCCGTTTCGTTTGGCGAGCAGGGGAAAGCCGGCGGCCGGCCACACCACCAGCGAAGAGCCGACTGCGAGAAAAAGATCACAGTCCAGCGTCAACTGCTCGGCGCGGCGCATTTCGCGCTCGGGCATCGCTTGGCCGAACGAGACCGTCGCGGTCTTGATGTGCCCTCCGCAATCGGTGCAATCAGGCGCGCGCTCGCGGGCGGCGCTGAATTGCTGGCGCACCCACGACAATTCGTAGCGCTTGCTGCAAGCGAGGCATACGGCATAGCTGTTGTTGCCGTGCAGCTCGATCACGTGTTCCGCTGATATTCCGGAACTTTGATGGAGGTTATCGATGTTTTGCGTGATCACGGCCGGGGCCTTGCCGCCGCGGTAGAAGCTCGCCAGCGCGAGGTGCCCGCGGCCGGGCCGCGCGGCGGAAAATTGCGCGTCCATGGCGAAACGGCGCCGCCAGGCCTCGTTGCGCATCTCCTGGCTGGCGAGGAACTCGTCGAACGGGATCGGCCGGTTTTTCGTCCAGAGGCCGCCGGGCGAGCGGAAGTCCGGAATGCCGCACTCGGTGGAAATTCCGGCGCCGGTGAACGGGGCGATGACGCGCGCGCCCTCCACCAGGTCGTGCAACTCGTCGATGGCGGTCTCCAAGTCCGGCGCGATCATGTATGCTGCTCTCATCCCGCATTTTCGCCAGGCGATGCAAAGAGGTCACACCATGAGATATCTGCATACCATGCTGCGCGTGCGCAACCTCGATGAAGCACTGGATTTCTACTGCAACAAGCTCGGGCTCAAGGAAGCGCGCCGCCGCGTCGACGACAAGAACCGCTACACGCTCGTCTTCCTGGAGGCGCCCGAGGACGAAGGATTGGTCGAGGAGAGCAAGCGCACCGGCCGCGATGCACCCTTGGTGGAGCTCACCTACAATTGGGACAGCGAAGACTACGGCGAGGCGCGCCATTTCGGCCATCTCGCCTACGAGGTCGACGACATTTATGACTTATGTGACAGATTGATGAAGGCGGGAGTGACCATCAACCGGCCGCCACGCGACGGGACGATGGCCTTCGTGCGCTCGCCCGACAAGCACTCGATTGAGCTCCTGCAGAAAGGCGCCCCACTGCCGCCCAAGGAACCATGGGTTTCCATGCCCAACACCGGCAAGTGGTGAGGCGGCGGCTTGCTTGCCGCACCGCCAAAACGGCCTTATACGTCGCCGCGCCCTCAGCGCCCTTCGTCTAGCGGTCCAGGACGCCGCCCTTTCACGGCGGAAACACGGGTTCGATTCCCGTAGGGCGCGCCACAGATTTCAATACGTTAGCTGGCCCGCCCAGACGTGCCCCGGCCGGAGCCATTGAGGCGGAGGCCGCTGCCGGCCTATCGTGTGGTTCATGACCCCCCGCCGGCGCGAGACGTCTGAACCTGTCACCCTGGCCCGTACCAGGCGGCTCGGCATGCGCGATCTCCGTATCACTGGCTTGATGCTGGCCTGCGCTGCGACGGCGCTCGCCGCCTGCGGTCTCGCCTCGCGCGACGACAGTAGCAAAGGCGCTACGCTCTCGCGCACCTATCCGATGGAAATGCAGAAGCTGGCCAACTGCGCCTTTGAGCGGTTGGACATGAAGTACCCGAAAATCAAAAAGATCGATTTTCCGGACCGCTATTTGGTGAAGCTCCGCCGCGAGGCGGATCTGATCACGATCTGGGACATAGACCTGATCGCGGCTGACCAGGACAGCACCCGCGTGGTCATAACGATACCGCCGAAAATTGGAAACGTGCAGCCGGAACAGCTGTTTGCCGACGTCGAGCCTTGCGCGGGGCCGCAACCCGGTGGACCCAGGGCTCCCGGATGATTTTCAGCATTGCCGTTTTGAGCGCCCGGAAATAATCGCGCGCTTCTCCTCAGCGGAACCAGCAATGATCGTGACCGAGCCGCCGTCTGCGTCGAAATGCGCGACGCGAATCTCGGAACCCATGCCGGTCGACTGGGCGGAGTGTGGCGCAGCCGCAACAGGAATGAATTTTCGTCCCCATGGGCGCATCGGGGTACCGAACGTAGGTTGTCACGCAACCGCTATCTGGTCAAAGTCATCATCGGAGGAAAGCGCTCGCAGGGTTCAGCTGGGGCTTTCTCATGACAAGGCTCGGTATTTCTGCCGCGGTACTTCTCGCAGTTGCTGGCGCCGCATGCGCGGTGGAGGCGTGGGCCGCCGACGGCGTCCCGACCAAGGCTTCGCCGGCCACCGCTGCTTCCGCCCCCAAGACGTGCACAGGCCTGTGGGACTTCATTGACACGGACTGCCAGCTGACCTGGCGCGGCATCACGATCTACGGCACGATTGACGCGGGCGTTGGGTGGCAGAGCCACGGCGCGCCGTTTGACCCACGGTCCGCGCCCGGATCCTCATACATAATCCAGAGACAGAACAGGTCGTCGATGTGGGTTGCCGCACCCAACGCGTTGAGCAATTCAACCATTGGAATCAAAGGAACTGAGCCCATCGGCGGGGACACCTCTTTAGTCTTTGCTCTGGACGCAGGCTTCGACCCGTATTCCTTCCGATTCTCCGATGGACCGGCATCGCAGGCTGCGAACGCCGGCGTCCCCCAAAACCTGCAAACCGGCCACGCCGGTTCGAGCCGGGCGGGCCAGTGGTTCAACGGCCAAGGTTATGTCGGCGTCAGTTCGCCGACCTATGGCACGCTGACGGTTTTCCGGCAGAACGCGCTGACTTACGACGGTGTCCTCGAATACGATCCGATGGGCGGCTCCTACGCCTTCTCACCCATCGGCTTTCAGGGAATAACCTGCGGCGGCGGCAATACCGAAAACTGCAGATACTCGACGTCACTGAAATATCGGCTCAAGCTCGGCCAATTCCGGGTGGCGGCGCTGTGGCAGTTCGGTGGCTACGACCAGAACAACGCCTCCGACGGCGCCTACCAGTTCGGGGTCGGCGCTGATATTCCCAATTTGGCCAACGGTGTGCTCTCGGTCGACGCAATTTACAGCTATATCAGAAATTCCGTGGGGTTCTCGGTCGGGCCCGGAAGCCCCGACGTAAACGGGGTGCCGATCCCCCGTTTCTGCCGCAGACGTTCACGGCAACGATCTCCGACAATAGGGCCGTCATGCTGTTGGCCAGATACACAAACGGACCGCTGAAGCTGTACGCCGGTTACGAACATATCCGATATATGGCGCCAAGCGATCCACAGACCGTTTTTACCAGTATCTCGGGAGACCTTGTTTGCCTAAACTGTCAAGCCTTCAACAATACCAACATCGTCAATACCGCGTTCGGTGTGAACGGTCTTGACGACAAGATTTTCCAGGTCGTATGGACCGGGGCAAAGTACGCCGTTACCGACAAGTTGGATGTGATCGCCGCCTATTACCAGTACATCCAGGATTCCTTCTTCGGCACCGCTGCCAGAGGGCCTGCGCCCTGCTCCGGCGCCGAGCGCTCGCAATGCGCCGGTACCTTCTACGCGATCTCTGCCGCTGCCATTTGGAAGTTTGCGCCGAAGTGGGATCTCTACGCCGGCTTCATGTTCTCACAAGTGAATAGCGGATTGGCGAACAACTTTTTCCAGCGCAACAACATCGATCCCACGGTCGGATTGCGCTTCCGCTTCTGAAACCTCGCGGCTGCGACGATCTGGGAAGACGTCAGCATCGAGACGGCGCGACCCGCTCGCATGCGCTCGGCGTCAGCGAGCGAACCACACCGTCGTGCCGAGCTCGAAGGCGGCGGCATTGCGTTGCGGATCGAGGCGCAGGCGCAGCGTGTTGAGATCGTGGTCGCCGACCGCGCGCTCGGCCTGCCAGGTCGCGAACGGCCCGAGCGGCAGCAGCTCGGTGACGACGGCAGGCGTCGGCCCGTCTGCCCGCCCGCCCGCGCGACGTTGACCGTCGTCCCCACCGTGAGCCCGTGCAGCCGATCTTCGCGCGCGTTGAACGACAGCCAGCGTTTGTCGGGCACCTCGATTGCGAGCACCGGCTCGCCGGCGAGGACGTTCTCGCCGACCTCGGCGACGACCACGCTGACGACCCCGTCGGCCGGCGCCCGCAGGATGGTCTTGTCCAGCTGCCGCTCGAGCACCGCGAGCGCGGACGCCGCGGCCTTGACCTGCGCGTCGGCGATGGCGCGCTCCTCCCGGGTCGGCCCGGCCTGCGCAGCGGCATGATTTGCCTCGGCTTCCGCAACGTCAGCCCGTGCACTCGCCGCATCGTTTTGTGCCTGGTCGAGAGATTGCTGCGAGGCAACATCCTGGCGCGCAAGGGTGGCCGTTCGGCCCAGTTGCAATTCCGCGTATGCCAACCGCGACTTCGCCTTGGCGATTTCGGCGGCGAGCGCAGCGACCTCCTCCGCGCGCACGCCGGCATAGACGTGGTCGCGGGACGCCTTTGCAGCGGCAAGGGCTGCGCGCGCCTGCGCCACCGCCGCGGTCAGCTCGATGGCAGACAGCTCGGCGACGACCTCGCCGGCACGGACGCGGGCGCCTTTCTGGACATTGATGGCGGCAAGCTGGCCGCCGACTTCGGGCGCGACGCGCACCTCGGTCGCGCGCACGATGCCGACGATGGGTGCGGCCGTTCCGGGACGCCACAGCACGTATCCGACCGCGCCCGCCGCGACCAGCATCAGGCCGAGCGCGATGATCCCTGCGGACCTGCGGCTAGCCATGCCGGCGCCTCCGCTCGACGACAAACGCCGACATCACCGCGATCGCGAAATAGACGATGGCCAGGACCCAGAGGCCGCGCCAGTCGTGCGCCACCTCCCACAGGCTCGCGCCCAGCTGGTCGATGCGGACGATGCCGTCGATGGCGAAATCCGAGGGGAATATGGACCCCGCGGCAAGGACCGGCTTGGGTATCGCTTCGCGCGGCCAGGAAAAGCCTGCCAGGAAAAACTGCGGAAGGCTCGTGCCGAGAACGATGAGCGTCGGGGCCTCCGGGCGCTTGAACCAGGCGCCCAGCATCTGGCCCATGAAGCTGGTCGCCAGAATGAAGACCGCCCCCAGCGCGAAGAATTGCAGCGGGTCGCCGAGCACGGAAAAGCCGTAGGAGCGCGGCAGCACGAGGAAGTAGAGCGCGAGCGCGGGCGCATAGATGGTCAGGTGCGCGAGGCCGCGGCCGAGCACGGTGGCGAACGCTCCGCCGGCCGCCTGCGCCAGAGCTGCGCCGGTCAACATCGCGGCGCCGATCAGCAATGTCTGCTGCAGAATCAACACGAAGGCGGCCGGCACGATGTAGCTGGCGTAGCCGCCGACCGGATTGAAGATCGGCTGCAGCAGGATGTCGGCGGGGCTGGTGGCCGCCAGCGCCGCCTTGGCCAGGCTGCCATCGGTGCGCGCGCCGCGCGCGGCGAGCTCCGACGACAGCGTATCGATCGCGAGCGAGATCCCGCTCGACATTGTTCTGAACAGGAACAGGTAGGTGGCGTCGGCATAGACCGGAAGACGGGCGGTGTCGCCCTTGAGCACGTCGCGCTGCGTCCGGGGCGGGATGCCAACCACGGCGAAGGCCTCGCCGCGATCCATCGCCGCGCGCGCCTCCGCGAGCGTCTCGGCGCGGACCGCGACCTCGACCGCGCCGCTCGCATCCAAGGTCTGCACGATGCTGCGGCTGAGCTCGCTCAGATCGTTGTCGACCACCGCGATCGGAATCTTGCGCAGGATCTGGTTGAGATAGGGCTGCGGGTAATAGAAGCCGTAGATCAGCGGCGCCCCCACCAGCAGGATGAAGGCTCCGCGGGTCGCGAGCACGCGGCCCCATTCGGCGGCGAAGGCTCCGCCGAGGCCGCGCCGCGCGGCAGGGGTCGGCGCCGGCGTCGGCGCGGGCGCCGCACGGAACGTCCGCCCTGCGAGCGCGCGCAGGCGCAGCAACGCGAGCAGCGTGTAGAGCACGGCGAGCGCCGCCAGCACGGCGAAGGGGCGCGCGGAGTTCGGCAAGCGGCAACCCGCGCGCCGCCTGCCCGAGCAGCACCGCCATGTACCAGCGCAGCGGCAGGATCGCGCTCCAGATTTGCGCAAACGCGTTCATGCCCAGCAGCGGAAATCCCACGCCCGCGTAGCCGAATGCGGGCGAGACCACGAGACCGGTGAGGCCGAGCCCGGTCGCGAGGTCGAGCACCAGGAGCTGCATCAGCGCCCCCAGCGCCAGGTAGCCGACGATCAGCAGGCATCCTGCGGCCACCATCATCGGCAGGTCGCCCTTGAACGAAATCCCGAGCAGTCCCTCCAAAATGAGCGCCGCCGACAGCATGATGACGAAGAAAATCAGGAACAGCGGCGCGAGCTTGCCGGCGAGCGCGACGATCGGGTTGCCACCCGCGCAGGCGAGCCAGGTGCGCATGCTGCGCCGGCGGAACTCGGAGCCGACGGCGTAGCCGGCGGCGAGCGCGATGACCACATGGGCGACCATCGGCAACAGCGCGCGCAGCAAAAACTGCGCGTAGTTCCGCTGCGGATTGACCAGCACGATCGTCTCGGCAACGAGCGCCCCGATGCGGGGCGCTTTTGGGGCCGCGTGTGCCATGGATGCCGCGCTGGCGGCGGCGAGGCTGTCGCTCAGACCTGCCGCCGCCACGCCCGCGGCCGTCAGGAACTGCTGATTGTAGAATGCGACCACCTGCGGCCGGCGCTCGGCCTTCAGGTCGCGCTCGAAATTGGCCGGGATGTAGACTGCGGCAATGGCGTCCCCCGCCCGGATCGCGCGCGCCGCAGACGCGAGGTCGTCGGCGCGCTCGACGATGCCAAGACTGGCAGACGCAGCCACCTGCTCGACGAAGGCGCGCGAGGTCTCCGATCGGTCCGCGTCGACGACGACCACCCCGAGATCGCGGATCACTGGCTGACTGAAGACCGCGGTCAGGACCGCGAAGGCGAACACCGGCACGCCGAAGATCAAGATGAGCGCCACGCGGTCGCGCAGCAGCCATCGCCATTCGCGTCTGGCGACCAGCAGGAAGCCTGGCTTCGGCGCCGGCCTCATCGGCGCGCCCGCTGGTCCATATAGGCGCTCATGCCGGGCCGCAGCTCCGGCACCTTGTCGACGGGGTAGGCACGGATCGAAAACGTCCGCAGGTCGAAATCGCCGGTGGCGCGGGTGGCGCGCCAGCTCGCATACTCGCCCTTGGTGGCGATCAGCCTGACCTCGACGGTGATGTGGCGATCACCGAGCGCCGGAATGCGCACGCTGAACCGGTCCCCGAGTTTGAGCGTCTTGAGCAGGTCCTCGCGCAGATCGAAGTGGACCCACATGTCGCCGAGATCGACCAGCGTTATCAGCGGCACGCCGGGCGAAACGTATTCGCCGGGCTCGACGTTGCGCTTGTAGACCTGCGCGGCCACCGGGGCGTAGATCACCATCTGGTCGACGATCGATTGCACGGTCTTGATGTCGGCGATGGCCTTGCCGACATTCGCCTCGGCGATCTCATGCTCCTCTTTCGTATAACCATTCACCGCCTGCTCGTAGGCCGATTTGGCCTGATCCACGCCGCGCTGGCTTTCGTGCAAGGAGTTGGTCGCCTGGTCGAGCCGAGCGATCGGGGCGTTGCCGTGTTCAGCGAGTTGGCTGACGCGGTCATAGGTCTTTTGCGCCAATACCACGCTCGCCTGGGCGCGCTCGAGCGCGGCCTTGCGCGCCGCGATCACCTCCGCGCGCGTGCCGACATTGATGTTCGAGCGCTGCGCCTCGGCCACGATCTTGGCGGCCAGCGCCTGCTCGTGCTTCGCGAGTGTCTCGGGGTTGTCGATCCGCACCAGCACGGCGCCGGCGGCGACGTCCTGGCCGCGCACAACCGGGATGTCCCCGACGCGGCCCTCGACCCGCGCGGCGATGTCGAGCCGCGTCGCATCCACCTCGCCCTGTACCAGCAGGGGTTGCGGCCGCACCAGGAACCAGATCGAGAGGCCGGCGATGGCGGCAACGACCAGGCCGACGATGACGGACGGAATGCGGCGGACGAGCGCGGCGCCTTCGGCGGCTGTTTTGCCGGTTGCGGCGGCGTATCCGCCGCCTTTTCGGCGTCGGGCGCCGTTGCCGGCGACATCTCGCGCTCGGTTCGGATATCAGGAGTTGCCATGTCCATCCGCGGCCTCTGTTCCCCGCATTATATCCGTTCGCGAGAACGGGGGAGCCTTGCCCCGATTCACGCTGACAGGAGTTGGAGCAGCAGGTCGCCGTAGCCCCAGACCGCGGTACCGACGATACCGGTCAGATAACCGAGATACGAAAGCACCACGTAGGATGTGGGCGGGTTGAGGCGAAGCTCGATTTCTCTCGGCACCGATACGAGGCCTTCCTTGAGCGCCGTCGCCAGTGCGCGCTGATAGAAATGGGCGAGCCTGAAGGTGACCGCTGCTCCGACCAAACACATGACCGAGCCTGACCGTGAAAACCAATCGGTGCCCGCCTTGCTGGAGACATAGTAGGAAACTGTTGCGAACAGCCAGGCCGCCGCCACCAACAAACCAAACCAAATGATGTTGCGGGTGAGTCCCGCGTATAACGATCCTATTTTGACTTGGTCTGTCGGCATTCTTACGCCTCAACACGGGGGGATTCACTGCGTACGGGTCAGAGCGTTCGGCACCCTGACAAGGCTAACGATGGTCGGGTCTGTGCGAATGGAGCGGCCCTCCTTTCGGTCCTCCCTCATGTGTGCGGGTGCATATTCATCAGCTCGGGCGGTAGCATCATGTTGTCGTTCAAGTTGGACATGATCACCAGCGAGCCGGCGACGACCAGGACGACGATGAGCACACCAAACGCGAGTGCCAGCACGTTGTTGGTGTTGTCCGGTCCGGTCGTGATGTGCAGGAAAAAGACCAGGTGAACGCCCATCTGCGCGATGGCGAGCACGGCAAGGCCGAGCGGGACGCCGGGCCCCCAGAGTAGCGACGTGTTGGCAACCCAGAAGGAGATGGCCGTGAGGATCACGGCGAGAACCAAGCCGATCGTATAGATGACCGTATCGGACGGCTCCCGCTCGAAAATCGTCGAGCTGTCTCCGGGTGCGCGATCGTAACGCGTTTCCGTCATGAGCGGACTCCCATCAGATAGACGATTGTGAACAGCCAGACCCAGATGATGTCGAGAAAGTGCCAGAACAGCGCAAAACAGAGCAGGCGGCGCTCCACATTGCGGGCAAAGCCCTTGATTGCGACGTGGACCATGAGCAGCGTCAGCCAGATCAATCCGGCGGTAACGTGCAGCCCGTGGCAGCCGACGAGCGTGAAGAAGGCGGACAGAAACGCGCTGCGTTGCGGGGTCGCGCCGCGGGCAATCATGTCGGCGAACTCGCGGAGCTCGAGAGCGACGAACGCCGCTCCGAGCGCGAAGGTCACGACGGCGAAGAAGTAGGTGCCGGCGCGGCGTCGCGCATTGATTGCTATGGACATGAGTCCGCACGTGTAGCTTGAGGCGAGCAGACAAGCGGTTTCGATCGCGACGCTGACCTGATTGAACAACTCGGCGCCGGTCGGACCGCCGGCAGTAGCCCGCACGAGCACCGCGTAGGCGGCAAACAGCGCCGAGAACATCACGATGTCGCTGAGGAGGAAGATCCAGAAGCCGAAGGCGACGACGATCCGCTTTGGCGCGGGGCCGGCTTCGCTGGCGGGCGTCAGTGCCTTCTGCCCGACATCATAGACGGCGACAGCGACGCTCATACCGCAACCTCCACAGGGTGAGCCCGATCAAACCGTGCGATCTGCTCGGCCGGGATTTCGACTTCGTCCTCGTCGCGAAACGCGAAGACAACGAGCGTGACGAATGCGCCGAACGCTCCGAGCGCGGCCATCCACCAGATATGCCAGATCAGGGCAAAGCCGGTGACCACGGCAAAGAATGCGGTGACGAAGCCGGTCGGGCTGTTCTTCGGCATTTCGATCGGCTCGTACTCGCGGGATTGCGGGCTGCGCTTGCCTCGCGTGCATGCGTTGCTTGCTGGCCCAAAAGGCGTCGATCCCCCCGACACGCGGCAGGACAGCATAGTTCCAGGCCGGCGGCGGCGACGCCGTGGACCACTCCAGGGTGCGGCCGTTCCACGGATCGCCGGTCACGTCCCGGAGCTGCTCGCGGGCGCGGATCGAGACAACGAACTGCATGATTTGGCAGACGATGCCCGCCAGAATGACGACGGCACCGACCCCTGCCGCGAGCAACCACGGTTGCCAGCTTAGAACGTCGTAATGCTGCATGCGCCGGGTCATGCCCATCAGGCCCACCACATAGAGCGGCATGAAAGCGAGATGGAAGCCGATGAACCAACACCAGAACGAGCGCCTGCCCCAGAGTTCGTCGAGCTTGAAGCCGAATGCCTTGGGGAACCAATAATTGTAACCGGCGAAGGCGCCGAACAGGACGCCGGGGATGATGACGTGGTGGAAATGGGCGACCAGGAACAGGCTGTTGTGCACCTGGAAATCGACGGGAGGCACGGCCAGCAGCACGCCGGTCAAGCCGCCGAGGACGAATGTCACCATGAAGCCGATGGTCCACAGCACCGGCACCGTGAATTGGATGCGCCCGCCGTACATCGTGAACAGCCAGTTGAAGATCTTCACGCCCGTCGGCACCGCGATGATCATGCTCGTGATGCCGAAGAAGGCGTTGACGCCTGCACTGGCGCCCATGGTGAAGAAGTGGTGCAGCCAGACCGTGTAGGACAGAATGCAGATCGCCATCGTCGCAGCGACCATCGAGCGGTAGCCGAACAGCGGCTTGCCGGAGAAGGTCGCGCTCACCTCCGAAAAGATGCCGAACGCCGGCAGGACCAGGATGTAGACCTCGGGGTGACCCCACACCCAGAACAGGTTCACGTACATCATCGCGTTGCCGCCGGCCTCGACTGTAAAGAAGTGAAAGCCGAGATAGCGGTCGAGCAGCTGCATCGCGAAAAGCGCGGTGAGGACCGGAAAAGCCGCGACGATGAGCAGGTTCGAGGCGAGCGCCGTCCAGCAGAAAACCGGCATGCGCATGTAACCCATGCCGGGCGCCCGCAATTTGAGAATCGTGGTGACGAAATTCACTCCCGTCAGCAACGTACCGATGCCCGAGATTTGCAGGGCCCAGAGGTAGTAGTCGACGCCGACGCCGGGCGAGAATTCCAGCCCGCTGAGCGGCGGATAAGCGACCCAGCCGGTCTTTGCGAACTCGCCGATCGCCAGCGACATGTTCGTCAACAGGATGCCTGTCGCAGTGAGCCATAGGCTGACCGAGTTCAGTGTCGGGAAGGCCACGTCGCGGACGCCGAGTTGCAGCGGCACCGCGAAGTTCATCAGTCCGATCACGAACGGCATCGCCACGAAGAAGATCATGATGGTGCCGTGCGCCGAGAAAATCTGGTCGAAATGCTCCGGCGGCAGATATCCTTGCGCGCCTCCGGCGGCGACCGCCTGCTGCGCCCGCATCATGATCGCGTCGGAGAAGCCGCGCAGCAGCATTAGAAAAGCCAGCACCAGATACATGACGCCGATGCGCTTGTGATCGACGGATGTGAGCCACTCGCGCCATAGATAGGGCCAAGCTCCCTTCAACGTGACCCACAAGAGAACGGACCCGACGAGCAAGGCCATGAACGCCGTCGCGCCCATGATGATCGGCTGGTCGAACGGGATCGCACTCCAGCTGAGCTTGCCGAGGAGATTCATTTTTCCGCTCTCTGTGATGTCGGATTATTGAGCGACGATGGACCTTGCGGCTTCGATACGGAGCTCACGATGCCGCTGAACAGGTTGGGAGCCACGGCACGGTAGGTGAAAGGCGCAACCGCCTGGCTCGGCTTCACCAGGTCGGCATAGGTTTGCGCGTCGAGCATCGGGCCGGTGCTGCGCGTTGCGGTCACCCACTCCGCAAACCTCTCGGCGGGTACGGCGTCGACGGTAAAGTGCATGCTGGAAAATCCGGCGCCACTGTACTGCGCCGACCGCCCCCGATAGGTCCCGAGGTGGTCGGCCTGCAGGTTGAGGCGCGTCACCATCCCGGCCATGGTGTAGATCTGGCCGCCGAGCTCCGGCGCCCAGAAGCTGTTCATCACGCCCGAGGAGGTCAGCTCGAAGCTCACCGGCGTGCTGACCGGGATGGTCAGTTGATTGACGCTCGCGATGCCCTCCTCCGGATAGATGAAGAGCCATTTCCAGTCGAGCGCGACGACCTGAATCCTGACGGGTTTCACGGTCGAGGCAATCGGCTTGGGCGGATCGAGGTCGTATGCACCCATCCAGGCGACGCCGCCCACCAGGAGCACGGTCATCAGCGGGATCGACCACACGAGCATCTCGAGGCGGCCGGACTCATGGAAATCGGGCAGGTAGCGGGCGCGCGTATTGGACGAGCGGAACCAGTAGGCGACACCAAGCGTGGCGAGGATCGTTGGAATCACGATCGCCAGCATGATTCCGAGTGAGTTGAACAGAATTTGCCGTTCGGCGGCGGCAATCGGTCCTTTCGGATCGAGCACGCCTTCGGAGCAGCCGCCGAGCGTCGTGGCACTGATCAGGACAAGGGCCAGGACACCGTAACGCATGTTAGACCTCGTCTGCGCTGCCAATGGTGAAACCGCATGCGGTCCGGAACGGGCGCGGCAGGGTTTCAGCTCGTGCAGATTCGGCAGGCCAACGCCACCCGCTGATAAAGTGGATGACCATCGATCGCCGCTACTCATGGGCGAGCGTGGCGGCAATCCTCGTCATTGGCAACTGTCTTCATGCGTTGCCCCGTCTCGTTCCAGGTCATGTTGTAGCCGCCGCGCAGGTACCGATCAATGCGCCGCACGAACCGCCGACCCGGTTTCCTTCAGGAAGAGCGTGAGGATCGCAGCGAGGACAATCGCGGCGACGTAGACACTGTTGGCCGCGACGAAGTGATCGAGCGTAATCGGCCCGCCGCCCGCGAGCCTATGCAGCCACCAGCCCAACGCAGGCGAGACCAATGCGCTCATCACGAAGACCAGGAAGTTCATCGCACCCGTGGCGCTGCCTTTGGCGTTATCCGGATTCACCTCCTTGATGATCGAATATGGGATCATCGCGGCACCGGATCCGAAGCCGAGCAGAAACGCGAGCAGGTAGGGAGGAAACGTCTCGGGCGGCAGATAAGCGATCGCCAGCATCGCGGCCAGCATCAGGGCCGCTCCAGCGAACACCACCGGTTTGCGGCGTCCGATACGGTCTGCGATGTACCCCAGGATCGGGCAGCCGAACACCCAACCCATGGCTACCATCGCTGCACGATCAACCGCTTGCGTGTAGTCGAGGTGCCAGCCCTCTTGCAGGAACGACACGCCCCAGGTCATGGCGCCGACCGTCGTGGGTAGGAAGAGCAAGCCACCAACGAGGCCGCAGAGATAGGATTGCGGGTTCGTTAGAACTATCTTGTAGGGCGCAAAAGTGTCCCAGATGCTCGTTTGCGAGCCACCGGATTGGTGTTCCCGCGGCGTAGCGATGAACATCGCGACGGCGATCAACAGCGTCACGACGCCCGCCCAAATCCAGAATTGCTGCCAATCAAGCGGCCCGTGAATCAGCGGAGCGGTAACGAATTGGCCCGCGGCCCCACCGAGCATGCCGATGCATTGGGTAATTCCGATTGCGGTCGCGAGGTACCGCGCTGGAAGACCATGGGCGGCGAGATAGACAGCCGCGACAAATGCAAAGGCGGCACCTGCGCCCTGCAGGAGTCGCCCGAGGGCTGCAATCCAGCTCACGTTCACGCCGAACATCGCGGTGCCGAGCGCGAGGAGCAAGACGCCGATGGGAATCGTGTACTTCGCCCCCCAGCGGTCGACCGCCGCGCCGGCAATGATCGCGAACACCGCGTACGTGTAGTAGTAGAGTCCGATCAATGAGCTCAAGCCTACCGTCGTCAGGCCGAATGCCGTCGTGAGCTCGGGCAGCATGACGCTGGGCGCGGAGCGCACAGCGTACTCCACGAAGTAGAACAGGAGGCAGAAAAGCCAGGCGACAATGAAAGCCGCATGGAAGTCACTGACCGCCGCCGGCCTGGTTTCGCGAATGGCTGTCGTTTGCATGGACATGAGGAACCTCCTCAACGTGAGGCCGGTGGTATGCGTCCAATTGCACATTGGACGCGCGGTCCATCGCCGTCTCCTCAGCGCCAGAGATTGGTCTTCGCGAGGTCGATGACCCCATCGCCCCGGCCACTCATCACCGCCTTCACCATGAAGAGCGTGAAGCCCTTCGCCATTTCCACGGTGATGGACGGCGGCATCGCGAGCTCCATCCGATTCACCACGGCATCGACCAGGACGGGGCCGTCATGGGCGAGCGCGGCGGCGATGCCGTCGTTCACCTCGCCGGGGTCTTCGAGTCGGATCCCGCGAATGCCGACGGCTTCGGCCATGGCCGCGAAATTCGGGTTCTTGAGCTCGGTTCCGAAATCGAGGAGTCCGATGGACTTCTGCTCGAGTTCGACGAAACCGAGCGTGCCGTTGTTGAACACGACCACCTTCACCGGGAGGCGGTGCTGCACCAGAGTGAGCAAGTCACCCATCAACATGGTGAAGCCGCCATCGCCCGAGAGCGAGATCACCTGACGGCCTGGGAAGGCGGCCTGGGCGCCGATTCCCTGCGGCATCGCGTTCGCCATGGAGCCGTGCCAGAACGAGCCGACGAGCCGCCGCTTGCCGTTCATCGCGAGATAGCGCGCGGCCCAGACGGTCGGGAGGCCGACGTCGCAGGTGAAGACGGCGTCCTCCGCCGCCTGGTCGCTGATCGCCTTCGCGACCTGCTGCGGGTGGATCAGGCGCTTGCCCGGGGTTCCGACGGCGAGCTCGTCGAGCGCCTTGCGGGCCTTGGCGTAATGCTGCTGGGCCTGCGCGAGATGCGAGCCGTCGCGCTTGTCTTTGAGCAGCGGCAGCAGCGCCGCGAGCGTCGCGCGCACGTCGCCGACAACGCCGAGATCAACGGCGGCGCGGCGGCCGATGTTTTCGGCGCGGATATCGACCTGCGCGATGCGGACGTCGCCTCCCTGTGGATAGAATTGGCGATACGGGAAGTCGGTCCCGAGCATCAGCAAGACGTCGCAGTCGCGCATGGCGTAGTAGCCGGACGAGAAGCCGATGAGACCGGTCATGCCGACGTCATAGGGGTTGTCCCACTCGACATGCTCCTTGCCACGGAGCGCGTGCACCATCGGTGCCTTGAGCCGCTCGCCGACTGCCAGAAGCTCATCGTGGGCGCCCTGGCATCCCGAGCCGCACAAGACCGTGATCCGGCTGTCGCCGTTCAGCAGCGCCGCGAGACGATCGAGCTCGTCCCGCGACGGCGTTGCGAGCGGCGCAGGCGGCAGCAGCCCGCCGACCTTGGCCGGTGGGGCTTTGGCGGCTTCCTGCAGTGCGACATCGCCGGGCAGCACCAGCACCGACACGCCGCGCTTGCCGACCGCCTCACGGATCGCGACGTCGAGCGCGCGCGGCATCTGGCTGGCGACGGACACAAATTCACAATAGTGACTGCATTCCTGGAAGAGATTTTCCGGATGCGTCTCCTGGAAATAGCCGCTGCCGATTTCGGCGGATGGAATCTGCGCGGCGATGGCGAGCACGGGAACGCGCGAGCGGTGACAGTCGAACAGGCCGTTGATGAGGTGCAGGTTGCCCGGTCCGCAGCTGCCGGCGCAAACGGCGAGCTCACCCGTGAGATGGGCTTCGGCGCCGGCCGCGAACGCGGCGACCTCCTCGTGCCGCACATGGATCCATTCGATCTTGCCTTGACGGCGTATGGCGTCCGTCAGCCCGTTCAGGCTGTCGCCAACAATGCCATAGATCCGCTTGACGCCCGCTGCAGCGAGGGTTTCGACGAATTGTTCCGCTACCGTTCTAGCCATGACTTTCCTCATCACCGGTTTGAAGTTCGCTCAGACACCCTCGTTACAATCGCAAGTTCGCAGTGCACCCCTCACAGGGCGCAGGCTGAGCAGTGCATTTTTTTGGCTGTTGCATCTATTGTGCGGGCGTACCGGGGCCTAACCTTTGGTTTGCCTGCAATAAACCTTGGTATAGGAGCCCGACGAAAGAGGCAGCAGGGCCGCGGTTTGGCTGTGTCACGGAAAGGTTGGAACCCGCACTGGCTCTAATGAAGATGCTCGCAAGATGCTTCAGACCAATTTGAGAAAGCCGGGCCGCAAGATAGCTGCCGACCGTATAGTGCGTCGGAGTTGACTGCCTGGCTCGACGTTCGTCGGATGCCCTTTCAAGTAAAGCGAGGGATTTGCCGGGGGTTGCAAGTTTCGCAGTGGAGTTCATTGATCTGTTCCTCTCGGTCGACACAAGGATCGGCCGCTCGCCGGCGATCACCATGGATGGCACCGGCTGTCTGAGTGGCTTTCATCCTGTTCGGCCACTGACTTGGTGTGGGAAGGAACGCCTGTCTTTCCCGCGCCTGCTATTGTTTTGACCGTTCTTGCGGTGGGTAGGCTTCGCCAAGTCTGCCGAGGGCGGGACTTGCCCGGGTTTTGTGCGTCGGCCTGGAACGCTGGCCCGGTTTTGTTTACAAATAGTAGTTGACTACAAAACGCATCAGAGTTACAAAGACGTAGGATGGGTTGAGCCTTAAGGGCGCGTTTACGCCCGTCTTCGCGGGCTATGGCGAAACCCATCCTACGAAGCAAGAGAACCCGGGCGCAGAAACGCGCCGCGGGAACGAGGAAACTGCGCTGTTTGACATCGTGAAGGTGGAACGACGCGAATGGCGCATCGCCAATCGCTCGGCCATCGCTTGGCGGCAACGCACTCGGCTCCGGTCGAGGGCGCGCCTGACTGCGTCCTCCGGGGAACGCGTCGGCACGCGCGCGCGAGCCCAAGCGGGGGGAATTCACGGATGGGGGGAATTCACGGATGGAGGATCAGGGCGTTCCGTTCTACGCATCGCCCGTGATGACCGCGCTGAGCATCGCCGCAAGCATTGATGCAAGATTTGAAGTGCCGGGCGCCGCCGCGAACGGTTGCGAGTTTCCTCGCGCGGACCAACATGAGGACGCGACCGCCCAACCCGGTGAAGATCTCGGTTCCCATGTCCAGCACACCGTTCGCCCATGCCGCCCCAAACCGACCGCCGATGGAACCCGCCGTCGGCGTTCGTCGCGTGCCGTTGCGCCCGCACGAAATGACGGGTGCGCTGACCGCGACGGAAAATCTGTTCGTGCTTGCCCATCTCGGCATTCCCCGCGTCGACCCCGCACAATGGTCGCTGGCCATCGACGGGCTGGTCCGCCGCCCCCAGGTCTTCACTCTCGACGACCTCAAGGCGCGTCCCAAGACAATGGTGGAGGCGATGCATCAATGCGTCGGCAATCCGCTGGAGCCGAACGTGCCGACGCGCCGCGTGGCCAATGTCCGATGGGGCGGCGTCGATCTGGCAGCGCTGCTCGATGAGCTCGCGATCGAGCCGCAGGCCCGGTTCCTCTGGTCGTACGGGCTCGACGGCGGCGACTTCGCCGGCACCTCGTGCGATTGGTACGTCAAGGACTTGCCATTGGAACGACTGGCAGCCGGCGGCGTCCTGCTCGCCTACGAGCTCAACGGCGCGCCGTTGCCGGCCGAGCATGGCTTTCCGGTGCGGCTGGTCGTGCCCGGCTACTACGGGACGAACAGCGTCAAGTGGCTGTGGCGGATGCACCTCGCCGAGCGCCGGGCCGAGGGACCGTTCACGACCGTTTTCTACAACGACAGCCGCAGCGCGGCGGACATCGCGGCCGGCCTCCCCTCGCAGCGACCGGTGTGGGCGATCGCGCCGGAATCGCTCATCGTGGCGCCGGCGCCCGACGCGGTGGTGGCGGTGGGCGAGCCCATCGAAATCTGGGGATGGGCGTGGTCGTTCCGCGGCATCGCCGCCGCCGAAGTCAGCGTCGACGGCGGCGCGACCTTCACCCGCGCCGCGCTCGAGCCGCGACGCGGCTGGCGCTGGCAACGCTTCTCGCTGCCGTGGCGGCCGAGCGACCGCGGCGAGGCGCTGCTGAGCGTGCGCGCGCTCGAGGCCGATGGCACCGGCCAGCCATTCGAAGGGGCGCGCAATGCGATTCACACGGTGCCGATCGTCGTGCGGTGACCGCCGGTGAGCGCGCCGCGGCGGTGAAAGACTATGGCTGCTTGGTCATGCTCCGTGCAGGACGCGACGCGCGCGTCCGGTGACAGGCGCATGTAACAAAGCTCCATCCGGTTCGGTGCCAGCAGCGTCCCGACCGTGTAGCCATCGTCGTCGACCAGGACGATCGTATTGGTGCGCGATATGACCGCGATGATCGTGTCGTTGCCGCGCGGCGACGAGAACGTACCGGAGAAGCGGCGGCCATCCTGCTTGTCGATCGTCATCGTGAACGGGACGCTGTTGAACCGCGGTCCGGCGGCCGGCGCCGCGGAATGATGGGGGTTGCCGGGCCCCATGACGATCGATTCGCTCTCGCCTTTCCAGGTGCCGCGCAGGTCGGGAATTGCGGTTTCCGCGGCCGCGGGCAGCGCCGCAAGCGCCGCGAACGTAACGATCCAGGCAAGCTTCGACATCTCCGGTCTCCTTCGATTGGCGTCTTGTCAGCCCGCGCCCAAGTATCCGGCACGGGTGCGCGCAACACAAGCTCGCACCGCCGTGTGACGGTTGCGCGAAGCGCAACCGCTGCCTCGCCCTCGACGCTCATCCCGGATTGCCTTGGCAGCACGACGGATCGCCTCTATCCTTTGCGGCTTCAACGGGGAGGCGGGCATAATGCTCAGGGTGGCGGTCGGCGTTCGCGTTGGGCTTGCTGATGTGCCAGCCCGTCTTACGCCTCTGGCGGACGAGATGGACGTTGCGCGCCAGCGCTACTATCAGTACCGGCACTATCTGCCGCCCGAGCGGCACGTGATCGAGGTCGTGCAGCCTCCCTGGAGCGGCAATTTCATCATCAATGGCGCGCGCTTCACGGGCGTGACCGCATCATGCCTGAGCTGGGCCGCGGGCGAACGGATCAGGCTCGTCGCGGGCGACTGGAACGCACGCTGCTTCGAGGCCGTGTTCTACAATTTCCGTCGGCGCAGCACCTGCGTGACGTTGTGCCGCCCCTGGTGGTGACGCCGCGGCTGGCATGAGTTAGTTGCGGCCGCAGATGATGGGTTTCGCTGGCGCTCAACCCATCCTACGCATTCGCTATTCAGCGTCCTGCGACGAGGCCGCCGGCGGATAGGCGTGGCGGCCGCCGTTGAAATCCTCGACCTCGTAACGTGACGCGCCGTTGGCCCCGCCGGCGCGGGAAAGATAGCTCGGCCCGATCGGCGACTTGCCGTGACCGCCGGGGATGTCGAGGACGTAGGTGGGCTGGCAGAGACCGGAGAGCCGGCCGCGCAGCGCACGCATCAGGGCCTGGCCTTCGTCGATGCCGGTACGCCAATGGGCGGTGCCGGGCGCGAGATCGCCGTGGTGGAGATAGTAGGGCTTGATGCGGCATTCGACCAAGGCGCGCATCAGTTCGCCGAGCGTTGCCGCATCGTCGTTGACGCCGCGCAGGAGCACGCTCTGGCTCAGCATGGGAATGCCGGCATCGACCAGGCGTGCGCAGGCTGCGCGCGCCTTGGCCGTGAGCTCGCGCGCGTGGTTGGCGTGAAGCACCACATAGGTCGCCTTGCCGGACGCTCTGAGCGCGCGCACGAGCGCCCCCGTCACGCGCGCGGGCTCGACCGCCGGCACGCGGGTATGCACGCGGATGATCTTGACGTGCGCGATCTCGCCGAGCGCCCCGACGATCGCCGCGAGCCGCCGCGGCGAGAGCACGAGCGGATCGCCGCCGGTGAGGATCACCTCCCAGATTTCGCGGTGGGTGCGGATATAGTCGAGCGCGCCGGCGAGCTGCTGCGCGCGAGAGCGCGCGGCCGCTGCCGACCACCTCGCGGCGGAAGCAGAAGCGGCAATAGACCGCGCAGACGTGCACGGGCTTGAGCAGCACGCGGTCGGGATAGCGGTGCACGATGCCCGCGACCGGGCTATGGGCATCGTCACCGATCGGATCGGCGAATTCCCCGGGCTGGGCATCGAGTTCCGCGCGGTCGGGAATGAACTGGCGTGCAACCGGGTCGCGCGGATCGGCCGGATCGATGAGCTCGGCGACATCGGCGGTCAGCGCCAGCGCATAGCGGGCGGCCACCGCTTCGATCTCGGCGCGGCGCTCGCGCGCGACGAGTCCGGCCGTGACGAGATCGTCGGCGCGGCGCAAAGTCTTGGGTGCTGGTCTCATGGCGAAGTCCTGGCGGCATAATCCTGCTGCGAGCAGCGTGGTTCGCTGATGGTGCGCAGCCGGCCAAATGTCAATCCACGTCCTGCGCCTGTGCCTGCGCGCGGCTCGGGCATGCAACCCCCTCGCCCGTGCTTGCGAACGGCCGAATTCAGTGTTGGTATGCGCCCGCAATCCAAGGAGCGAGGACAAGATGAAGAACTATCTCGACGGGGGCGAGGCGATCCTCGAGGCGTTTCGCAAGCTCAAGATCGACTACATCATGTCCTCGCCGGGCTCGGAATGGTCGCCGATCTGGGAGGCCCTGGCGCGCCAGAAGCTCGAGAACAAGGCCGGCCCGACTTTCGTGGAGTCCTGGCACGAGACGCTCGCCGTCAACATGGCGACCGGCTACACGCTGATCACCGGCCGCCCGCAGGCGGTCCTGCTGCATGCCGGCGTCGGCATGTTGCAGGGGAGCATGGGCGTGCACGGTGCCATGCAGAACGAAGTGCCCATGGTCGTCATGTCGGGTGAATCCCAGACGCTCGGCGAAGACCCCGACCTCGACATCGAGCAGCAATGGTATGGCGGCCTCACCGTCGGCGGCATCGAGCGCTTCGTCGAGCCGGTCGCCAAATGGGCACGCGCGGTCACCAGCCCCCATACGCTTTATGAGAGCGTGATCCGCGCCGGCGAAATGGCGCAGCGCGTGCCCAAGGGGCCGATCTATCTCAACGTCGCGCTGGAGCACATGCTGCACGACTGGACGCCGCCCACCGCGATGCGCGAGGTGCCGCCGGCGCCGACCGTGCAGCCGCGGCACCAGGACGTCGAGACGGTCGCCGAGCTGTTGCGCAATGCCAAGAGCCCGGTGATCGTGGCGGAGACCGCCGGACGCGACCCCGAAGCGTTTTCGGCGCTGGCAGAGCTCGCCGATCTTCTCGCCATTCCTGCGATCAACGGACGAGCCAACTCCTACGCCAACTTTCCCACCGACCACCCGCTCTATCTCGGGGTGGGCAACTACAAGGCGGTCGCCGACGCCGATCTCGTCTTGCTCGTGGGCGGGCGCGCGCCCTGGTATCCGGCGCGGCGGCGGCCGACGAGCGGCAAGATCGTCGCCATCCACGAGAACCCGCTCAAGGGTCACATGATCTACCAGAACCTGCACGCCGACCTCTATCTCGAGGGCGACGTCGCCGAGTCGATCAAGCTCCTCGTCGCGGCCGTGAAGTCGGGGAAGATCGACGCCGCGACGGTGAACGCGCGGCGGCAGCGCTGGACGCGCGAGCACGAGACTTACGTTGCGGGCCTGCGCGCCGAGCGGGAGAAGGCGCAGAACGGCAGCGGGATAAATCCGCTGTCGCTCCTGGGCGCGCTCGGCGAGGTGATGCCCGCCGACACGATCTACGTGGACGAGACGATCACGCACTCCCCGCTGCTCCGCCAGCACCTTCCGCAGACCAAGCCGCAGAGCTTCTTCCGAGGCTCGGGCGGCCTCGGCCAGGGCATCGGCACCGCGCTCGGCATCAAGCTCGCGGCCCCGCAGCGACCGGTGGTGCTGCTCATCGGCGACGGCTCGTTCCTCTACAATCCCATCGTCCAGGCGCTCGGCGCCTCCAAGCGTCACGAGCTGCCGATCGTCATCGTCATCCTCAACAACAAGAAATACGAGGCGATGCGGAAGGGCCATGTCCACCACTATCCGGACGGCGCCTCGGCCAGCAAGGAGCTGCATTTCGGCGTGACGATCGACGGACCCGACTACGAGCAGTTGGGAAGCCATTTCGGCTTTCATGGACAGCGGGTCGAGCAGCTCGCGGACTTGAAGGGCGCGCTGCAAGGCGCGCTCGCCGCCACCAAAGGCGGGACGACGGCGATCCTGAACGTGCACGTGAGCCGCTGATACGTTGGCGCGCGGTCGTCTTTCGGGGACAGTTCCGCTCAATCGCTGGAATAGCCGATGGCGCGGGTCATCTTGCCCCAGGTCGCCACCTCGCTCTTGAAATAGTCCGTCGCCTCGGCCTGGGTCTTGATCATCACGTCGAAGCCGATGGTCTTGAGCTTCTGCTGCGCCTCCGGCTCCTTCATGATCGCGTTGATCTCCGTGTTGAGCTTGGCCACGACCGCGTCGGGCGTCTTGGCCGGCGCGAAGAAGCCGACCCAGGAGCCCGAATAGACATCGGGAAACCCCATCTCGCCGTAAGTCGGCACGTTCGGCACGGCTGCAACTCGCGTTGCGCTCGCAAGGCCGATGCCGCGCAGCAGCCCCTGCGTGATGGGCGGCACGACCGTCGGCAGCGTCAGCACGATCGCATCCACATGGTTGCCGATCGCGGAGGTGACCGCGGGCGCGCCGCCGGTGAACGGCACATGCACCGCCTTGACCTTGGCAACCTCGCGGAAAAAGTATTCCGCGCCGATATGCGGCCCGGTCCCGACGCCGGCGCTGCCATAGGTGAAGCTCTTGGCCTTCCCGCTGCTGATGAACTCTTTCAAGTCCTTGGCCGGATTGCTCGGATGAATGGCGAGAACGTCGGGGCTGAACGCCACGATGGCGACGGGACGCAGATCGTCGACCGAGAAGCCCTTGCTCTTGGTCGCGGTCTCGTTGACCGCTAGCCCGGTGGTGGTCGCAAGGATGGTGTAGCCGTCGGGTGCCGCGCCGCTCACGGACTTGGCCGCGAGATTGCCGCCGGCACCGCCGCGATTTTCCACCACTACCGTATGCCCGAGGCGCTCGGTGAGCTTCTGGCCGACCAGGCGGGCGACGACGTCGGCGATGCCGCCGGCGGCGAACGCAACCTGGAGGGTGATGTTCTGCGTCGGATAGGCCTGTGCCCAAGCGGGCGGGGCGAGGCCGGCAACGACGAGCGTCGCCAGCGCGAAGATGCGACCCTCGGCACGGAAACAGCGCATGCAGTTACCCTTTCATCATCGGTTTCGCTCGTCGG
Organism: uncultured Alphaproteobacteria bacterium; assembly: GCA_963827585.1. Classification (GTDB taxonomy): domain Bacteria; phylum Pseudomonadota; class Alphaproteobacteria; order Rhizobiales; family Xanthobacteraceae; genus VAZQ01. Next base: position 161,421 of record CAWHCK010000057.1, on the reverse strand, counting down.
CGGCCGGCACGACCGCGATCTCACAGCGCCTGCATGATCCGCTCGACCTGTGGCCATGCCTCGGTGCCACGGCGCTCCATCAGACCAAGGTAGTCGGCATTCTCCCACTTGACGATGGCCTCGTGAAAGCTCGGCCGCGCCTTGCAGCGCCAGTACCAGTCTGCGACCCGATGTCGCTCTCCGATCATACCCAGAATGTTGAGGTGTTCGAGCCGCGCGAGATAGGGCGTGAAGGCTACGTCCGCCAAGGTGTAGTCGTCGCAGGCGAGCCATTGCTGTACGGCAAGAGCTTCCTCCATCTCGTCGAGGAGGAGCACCATGCGCTTGACCGCGATGATGAAGTGCTTCGAGCCGGTGCCGTTTTCGACCACGTCGCGCCGGCGCTCGCGCTTGAAGACATTGGGTATCGCTTCGAGCATCTTTTTCCCGAGCTCGCCGCGCTCGAGATATTGATGCCGGAATGCGATGCCGAAGCTCAGGATCGCGGCCGAGGCATCGTGAACATCTTCGTCGAGTTGCTTGGTCCACAACCGCATTCCGGCCCGACCATATGGATCCTTCGGCGCAAGCGCCGGATCGGGATAGGTCTCGTCGAGGTATTCCAGGATGACGTTCAATTCCGGAACGACTTTGTCGCCGTCGATGAGGGTCGGCACCACGGCTCGGCGGTTGAGCTTGAGATACCAAGGCTGCTGGTGTTCCGCCGCGCGCAGGACAAGGTGACGATTCTCCCATTGGAGCCCCTTCTCGGCGAGGCACACCCTCACCTTCTGCGCACAGAGCGACATGTCGTTGTGATAAAGCGCCAGCATCGTCTACCCCTCTGCTCGATCATTCACGCATCGGACATCGGCGTCCACAGCACCTGCTCGATGCGCGTGGCGCCGGTCGCCAGCATGACGAGCCGATCGAAACCGAGCGCAATTCCGCTTGCCGGCGGCATCACCGCGAGCGCGCTCAGAAAATCCTCATCGATCGGATAGCGCTCGCCGTAAATGCGCTCCTTCTCCGCCATCTGCTCCTCGAGCCGCTTGCGTTGCTCGGCCGCGTCGGTGAGCTCGCCGAAGCCGTTCGCAAGCTCGACGGCGCAGGCATAAAGCTCGAAGCGCTCGGCGAGGCGTGGATCGGAGGCCTTGGGCCGGGCCAGCGGCGACTGTACTGCCGGATATTCGTAAAGCATGGTGGCCCGCTCGAGCCCGAGGTGCGGCTCGATCTTTTCGACCAGGATGCGGCTGAACAAATCCCCCCAGGTATCGTCATCGGCGGTGCGAATATCGGCGGCACGCGCCGCTGCCGCCAAACGCGTGGTCGGTTCCGGCGGCAGCATCGCCAGGAGATCGATGCCGGCGTAGCGCGCAAACGCGTCCGCCACGCTCAGCCGCTCGGGCGCGGCGAAAGGATCGATCGCGCGGTCGCGGAATGCGAACCGCTTCGTGCCCGCGGCCTCGGCCGCGAGCGCCATGACCGCCGCGCAGTCGTCCATGAGGACCTCGTAGGGCTCGTGTGCCCGGTACCACTCGATGAGGGTGAATTCGGGGTTGTGCAGCGCGCCGCGTTCGCGGTTGCGAAACGAGCGGGCGAACTCCACGATCCGGCGCTCGCCCGCCGCCAGCAGCTTCTTGCAGGCGAATTCGGGCGACGTTCGCAGATAGTGCCGCTCGCGCGTACCTGCAGGCGCCACCAGATCGGCGGCGAAGGCATGGAGATGGGTCTCGTTCCCCGGCGAAGGCACCAACGCCGCGGTCTCGACCTCGACGAAATCCTGCGCCGCGAAGAACTGCCGCAGCGCGGCCGCAATGCGCATGCGCCCCAACAGGAAAGGCCGCCGGTCGGCATGGTGGGCCCAGAAGGCCATCGGGGCGCTCCTTCGGCCGCCTTCTCAGCGGTCTCGCAGCCGCGAAAACCGCTGGCGAATGGTGGCAAGATCAGTATGGTGCGGCCCGACATTTGGACCGGCCCGGCGCTGCGCGAGGCCGCCCGCCAATCGAGGAAAACCGACCGTGAAAGTCATCGCCAGCTCGCTCCGCAAGGGCAATATCGTCGAACTCGACGGCAAGCTCTACGTCGTCCTCAACGCCGAGAGCTTCCATCCCGGCAAGGGCACTCCCACCACCCAGGTCGACATGCGCCGGATCAGCGACGGCGTAAAGGTGGCGCAGCGCTACAAGACGACCGAGCAGGTCGAACGCGCCTATGTGGAGGATCGCGAGCACCAGTACCTCTACCAGGACAGCGACGGCTTTCATTTCATGAATATGGAGAACTACGATCAGGTCGCGTTGCCGGCCGACATCATCGGCGACCAGGCCGCCTACCTGCAGCCGGAAATGAAGGTCACGCTGTCGGTCCACGAGGGCGTGCCGGTCTCGATCGAGCTCCCCCAGAAGGCGATCCTGGAGGTCGTGGAAACCGAGCCGTCGGTGAAGGGCCAGACCGCCGCCTCCTCCTACAAGCCGGCGGTGCTGTCCAACGGCGTGCGCACCATGGTGCCGCCGTTCGTCGGCACCGGGACGAAGATCGTGGTCATGACTGCGGACGGCTCCTATGTCGAGCGCGCCAAGGACTGAAGCGTTAATTCTTGGATCGATCCAAGCTGTCGCGAACCCATTTGCAACACTGCGAAACGATTTCGTTAACCTACTTGGCACGAATCACGGCTGCGGCAATACTAAGTTCCGCCCGGACGTCGTGGCGACCGCTCCGGCACGGTATGGAGCGTCATGTTGCGCGGACTAGGCATTGCGGGCCTCGCGCTCGCCGCTGGCATCATGGCTGCGGCGGCGCAAGAGATGAAGACACCGCGCATTTCTCCCACCCAGGTCGACTGGGATGCGGTGGTCGCGGAGCTCGGCGCCTCCGACGCGCCCAACCCTGACGCGCCCAGACTCGCCGCCGCGGACGCGATGGCCAACCTCAACCGCGCGACCGGCGAGCGCTTTGCCAATATCGCAGCGAGCCCGGTGCCGGTGCTGCTGCCGTTCGATACGGCGAGCTTCCTGCGCGAGCGGACGACGGCCGCCAACGGGTCGAGCGCCCCTGACCTGACACCGAATCCGCCCGGCGGGAATTACCTCTTCGGCTTCAATGCGGTGCCGTTCTTCTATCCCGGGCCCGCGGGCTACGATGCGGTCGTCGTTGCGCGCGCGCAGGAGATGCGCGAACTGGGGATCGTCATTCCGAGCCGATCTACATCCATATCGGCGGCTCCGCCCTGGTCTACCAGCTCGATCAGCCCACCGGCATGATCGGCTGGCGCGGTCCATGGCCTCGACGAGTTCCCCGGCATCCGCCGCATGTATCTCGAAAACTACGTGCGCTACACCTTCGTGCGCTATGGCGTGCCGTATGTGGTCGCGATCGAATGCTTCGACGGCGGTGCGCGCTTCCGCAAGATGTCCTGCCGCGACGCCGACAAGGTCGCGGTGCGCTTCCTCAAGGCGCTGCGGATCGCGGGCGGCACGCCGCAGGAGCGACCGGAGACGATCGTCGCCGACACGATCGATCGGCCGCTCGAGCAATCCGACGGTCTTCACCTATCACGGCCCCGGGGACATCCTTCCCGGCACCGGCTTCAAGCGCAAAGGCGGCGTCGCGGATTACACCGTCTATTCCAAGATCCGCTTCCCGATCGCCGATGCGCCGGCCTTCGCCAATTCCCAGTCCTTCATGAACTGGGGTGACTGCGAGGCGACGGGACGCTCCGGCGCTGGAACGCTCGGCGGGACGCGGGCCTATCGCTGCCGCGGTGAACGGCCTGATGCGGATCTCGGACGAATCAGCGGCTGACAACTACTCCTATCCCTGGCGGGATAACTTCTGCGAGACCCGCTATTTCTATGTCGGCCAATGCCCTGGCGGCCTCGGCCACCAGGGGCAGGACATCCGTCCCGCCTCCTGCAAGCAGCGCATTCAAGGGGCCAACCGCTGCGAGCCCTACCAGCACGACGTGGTCGCGGTGCGCGACGGCGCGGTGCTGCGCGCGCCCAGCCAGGAAGCGCTCTACATCGTGGTCAACGCGCCCAACGAGCGCATCCGCTTCCGCTATCTGCACATGCAGCCCAAGCAATTCGACGCCGAGGGCATGATCAGCGGCCGCCTCGTGCGCGAAGGCGAAGTGATCGGCAAGGTCGGCAACTTCTTTCGGCGCGAGCGCGCCACCACCTATCACCTTCATTTCGACGCGCAGGTGCCCACGCAATACGGCTGGGTCTTCGTCAATCCTTACATGACGCTGGTCGCCTCGTATGAGCGGCTGATTCGGGGCCGAGGCCAGGAAATCAGGGAGCAGGACACTCACGAGGATGTCCCCACCGCGTCGCTCCCGGCCAAGCCGGTTGCCCCGGCGACCCCCGAGGCATCGACGACGACGGCCGCAAAGCCGACAGAAACGGCTGTAGACTCCCTGCCGCCAGGGAAGACCAATTCCGGGACGCGGCGCCATGAACGAATGGACAAATCTTCTGCTGTCACGACGAGCCTGCCTGCCCATGCTCGCCGGGGCAATGGCGGCGTGGACCACCGCGGCGCGGGCGCAAAGCAGCAACTCGTCGTTCGACCAGTGGGTCGCGGCCTTCCGCGCACGGGCACGCGCACGGGGCATATCGGACGCCACCTACAGCCGGGTCATGAGCAATATCAAACCCGACACGACGGTTTTTGAGCTCATCCGCGCGCAGCCCGAATTCAACGAACAGCCCTGGCAGTATCTCAACCGTCGCGTCTCCGACTGGCGCATCACCACCGGCAAGGAGAAGGCGAAGGAATACGCGCCGCTGCTGGACCGCATCGAGAAGGACTACGGGGTCGATCGCGCGGTGATGCTCGGACTGTGGGGCATCGAATTGGCCTACGGCGATCCCGATGTCCAGAAGAACCACATGCGCCCGGTGATTCCCGCGCTCGCGGCGCTCGCCTGGGGCGAGCCGCGCCGCCGCGCCTATTGGGAGCAGGAGCTGCTCAACGCGCTCGTCATCATCGAGCGCGGCTGGAGCACGCCCGAGGAGATGCGCGGCTCCTGGGCCGGCGCCATGGGGCACACCCAGTGGATGCCCGAGGTGTGGCTCAATGTCGGGCTCGACTACGACCGCGATGGCCGGGCGACGCCGTTCGGCAAGCCCGACGATGCGCTGGCCGGCACCGCGCAATATCTCGTCAAGCGCGGAAAATATCGTCCGGGCGAGCACTGGGGTTACGAGGTCCGCGGAGTCGCCGGAACCACCGGCGAAGGGGCATCGCGCAGCTACGAGGCCTGGCAGAAGGCCGGCGTCACCCGCGCCGACGGCAACGCGTTTCCCCAGCCGAACGCATCCGCCAAGCTTTGGGCGCCGGTCGCGGGCGGGCCGGTCTTCCTGCTCGGCCCGAACTTCTATGCCGTGCGCTCCTACAACCCGTCGATGAACTACACCTTGTCGATCGTGCATCTCGGCGACCGCATCGTGGGCGGCGGGCCGTTCGTGCAGCCCTTCCCCGGCGGCGAGCGCACGCCGACGCTCGCCGAAGTGCAGGAGATTCAGAAGCGCCTGACCGCGCTCGGCTTCGACACCGGGGGCACCGACGGGCGGGTGGGCAATGACACCATGAAGGCGGTGCGCAACTTCCAGCGCAAAGTCGGCATGCAGCCGGCCGACGGCTATGCCGGCGTGAAGCTTCTGGCGCGGTTGCGTCAGGGCTCCTGATCCGGTTCTATGGGCTTCGCGGCTTCTCCCGGAACCCAAGGATCATCCCGTGACGACTGCAAAAGCCAAGGCGGCGCCCGCCGCCGAAAAACCTGCGAGCGTTGCCCACCCCTCGCTGCGCGCGCTCGAGCGGCCGGCCAATCTGACCGGCACGAACGCGCCGGGCTTCGGCAGCGACGTGGTGGCCGACACGCTGCGCGCGCTCGAAATCCCCTACATCGCGCTCAATCCCGGCGCGAGCTATCGCGGGTTGCACGATTCGATCGTCAATTTCCTCGGCAACGAGACGCCGCAGATGCTGCTCTGCCTGCACGAGGAAGCCGCGGTCGCCATCGCCCACGGCTACGCCAAGGTGACCGGCAAGGCGATGGCTGCGGCGGTCCATTCCAATGTGGGACTTTTCCACGCCACCATGGCGATCTTCAACGCGTGGTGCGACCGCGAGCCGGTGATCGTGCTGGGTGCAACCGGCCCCGTGGATGCCGCCAAGCGCCGGCCGTGGATCGACTGGATTCACACCGCGCGCGACCAGGGCGCGATCGTGCGCAACTACACCAAATGGGACGACCAGCCCGCCTCTCCCGCGGCCGCCCGCGAGGCGCTCATCCGCGCCGCCTGGATCGCGAATACGGCGCCCAGGGGCCCGGTCTACATCAATCTCGACGCCGAGATGCAGGAGGCGAAGCTCGCCGAGCCGCTGGCGCCGATCGATGCCGCGCGCTTCATGCCGCAAGCCAATCCCGCGGTGTCCGCCGAGCTCATCAGGCAAGCCGCCGCGATCCTCACGGGTGCAAAGCATCCCGTCATTCTGATGGGGCGAGTCTCCCGCAGCGTTGACGCTTGGAACGACCGCATCGCGCTCGCCGAAACGCTCAATGCCAAGGTCATCAGCGACCTCAAGATCGGCTGCGGCTTCCCCACCGACCACCCGCTGCACGCCGGCGCCCCGGCGTCGAACGCGATGGTCCCGGAAGCGATCGCGGCGATCAAAGCCGCGGACGTGGTGCTTGCGCTCGACTGGGTCGATCTCGGCGGCGGCCTGCGCAACGCGCTCGGGCTGGAGACGCCCAAGGCGCAGATCGTCAATGTGAGCGCCGACTTTCACATCCATAACGGCTGGAGCATGGACTACGAGCTGCTGCCGCCGGTCGACCTGCTGCTGCCGACGACGCCCGATGAGGCGGTGCCGCTGCTGCTCGCCGCGCTGGGCGGGGCAAAAGGACACAAGCCCGCGCCAGCGAAAGCCAAGCCAGAGACGTATGAGCCCGCGAGCGGGCCGCTGCGGGTCGACGATCTGGCGCGCTCGCTCAAGGCCGCGGTCGGCGAGCGGGCGGTCACGCTCACCCACCTTCCGCTATCCTGGAACGGGGCGACCTGGCCGTTCCATCATCCGCTCGACTACATCGGCTCGGAGGGCGGCGGCGGCGTCGGCGGCGGACCGGGCGTCTCCGTCGGCGCGGCGCTCGCGCTCAAAGGCTCGGGGCGCCTGCCGATCGCGATCTGCGGCGACGGCGACTTCTGCATGGGGGTCACCGCGATCTGGACCGCGGTGCATTACCGCATCCCGCTTCTGTTCGTGGTCTGCAATAACCGCTCGTTCTTCAACGACGAGCTGCACCAGGAGCGCGTCGCCCGCATCCGCAACCGGCCGCCGGAGAACCGCTGGATCGGCCAGCGCATTTCCGACCCCGACGTCGATTGCGCGGGGCTCGGGCGGGCGCAAGGCGCGGTCGGCTTCGATCCGGTTACGCAGACCCGCGACCTGGTGCCGACCTTCGAGAAGGCGATCGCGGCGGTCGAGCAAGGCCAGGTGGCCGTGGTCGACGTGCGGGTCGAGCCCGGCTATTCGGCGGTCGCCACTGCCGCCATGCTGCGCGGAACCGAGAAGAAATGATGAAGCAAGACAGCGGCACGATGCGGGGGGCAGGGACGACGGAGAGAACAATGACGCACGCTCGCGGTCTGGCCTTGATTGTCGCCGCGACGGCGGCGCTTGCGACGACATCGCCCGCATCCGCCGCCGACCTGCTCAAGATCACCGTCGGCCAACGCGGCAACTGGGACACCTCCATCAGCCATCTCGGCGACAAGGCCGGCATCTTCAAGAAGCACGGCATCGAGCTCGAGATCATCTACACGTCGGGCTCGGGCGAGACGCTGCAGCCGGTCATCGCCGGCAGCGCCGATATGGGGTTCGCGGTCGGCACCCAGGGGGCCATGGCCGCCTATGCCAAGGGCGCGCCGGTGCGCATCGTCGGCGCGGAGGCGACCGGCGCCGCCGACTACTGGTATGCCAAGGCATCCTCGCCGATCAAAACGCTGCAGGACACCAACGGCCGCACCATCGCGTTTTCGACGCAAGGCTCCTCGACGCAGAGCATCGTCCGCGCCTTCATCGACGAGTTCAAGCTCACCGCCAAGCCGACGGCGACCGGCAATCCGTCGGCGACGCTCACCGCGGTGATGACCGACCAGGTCGACGTCGGCTGGGCCTCGCCGCCGTTCGGGCTCAAGGAACAAGAGGCAGGGCAGATCCGCGTCATCGCCAAGGCGAGCGACGCCGCTCTCGTCCGCGGCCAGACCATCCGCGTGATCGTCGCCAATGCGCAGGCGCTCGAGAAGCGCAAGGACGCGATCGCACGCTTCATGGACGCCTATCGCGAAACGATCGACTATATGTACTCCGACAATCCGCAGGTGCTCAAAGACTACGCCGCCTTCGTGCAGGTCCCGGAAGCCATGGCCCGGCGCGTGCGCGACGAATTTTTCCCGAAGAGCCTGGTCGATCCCGACGCGATCAAGGGTGTCGACGTGCTGATGAAGGAGGCCGTGAACCTCAAATTCATCAACGAGCCGCTGACGCAGAAGCAGCTCGACGAATTGATCCAAATCCCGGCGCGGAAGAAATAATTCCGGTCCGCCGGTCAAATCGCGAAGCTTTCGTGGGTCGCGGGATGGAACAACTCCTCCGGCGACACCAGGCGTGAGGACAGGCCCTGCGCATGGTGGTGGCGCAGGAAAGTCTCGAGCACCTTGCGATTGGCGGCGAGCCCATAGGACCAGAAGTCACGCCCCATGAACTCGCGCGCGGCGCGCAACTGCTCCTCCACGAACGGCAAGGTGACCTTGGTCGCGGCGGTGTCCTCGAGCGCCTCCAGGCATTTGGCCTTCGACTCCTCGAACGCCTTGAATACCGCCGCCGGCAGCCACGGATGCTTCTCCACCAATTCGCGGCGGATGCCGGTGACGTGCATGATGGGGAAAATGCCGGTGCGCTTGAAATAGTCCCGGCCGGCGGCGATCGGATCGGGAAAGAGCCAGCCGATATTGGGATTGTTCCCGCTGGCGAGGCTCGGCACCCGCGGCGCGATGAAGGCGTCGATCTCGCCCCGCTCCAGCAGGCCCGAGATGGTCGTGCCCTCGGGCGCGTCTTCCATGCGCGTGCCGGCGGGCAGCTTGATGGTGATCTTCTCCGGCCGGCCGGGATGCTCGATCCCTCCCCGCACCCACAGCATGTCGGACGGCTTCACGCCGTGGTCGTCCTCCAGGATGATGCGCGCCCACACGCACGCGGTGAGCTGATATTCCGGCAAGCCCACGCGCTTGCCCTTGAGGTCGGCGGGCGAGGCGATGCGGTCGCGGCGCACATAGATCGAATTGTGACGGAATGCCCGCGAGACGAACGCCGGCACCCCCACATAGGGGCAGTTGCGCTCGGCGGTCTTCACCGTGAAGCTCGACAGCGACAATTCGCAGATGTCGAAGTCCATGCTGCGGAAGGCGCGGAAGAAGATTTCCTCGGGCGGCAGGTTCATGAACACCGGATCGACGCCGTCGATCCGGACCGCGCCGTCCATCAGCGGACGCACGCGGTCGTAATTCCCCACCGCGACGGAGAGCTGGAGTTTCGACATCGTCCCTCGATCTGTGTGTGCAAGGCTCGGGGCGGCTAGATAGCCTTGCCGGCGCTATCGGAGCAACAATGCCATTTGCCCTTGACAGGTCCGTTATTCAGCATTGATCCACCTCACCCGAGCGGGTAAACGGTCACGGTATGGAGTTTCGCATGCTCAAAATCGAAAGCGAACGCGAGGAAGACGGCCGCTGGCTCGCCGAAGTGCCGGCACTCCCAGGTGTTCTGACCTATGGCGAGACTGAGGCTCAAGCTCGCGCCAAGGTGAAGGCTCTGGCGCTGCGTGTGATCGCCGACCAACTTGAAAATGGCGAGCCGCTACCCCATGAAATTGCCGCGGTTTTTGAACCGCATGAGCCGCTGGCCGGCCGCTAAGGCACAACGCGTTCTTGCTGCGCTTTTGCGGATCGGCTGGTCTATCAAACGACAGACCGGGTCTCATCGAATTCTGCAGCGGGCAGGATTTCCCGATTACGTCTTCGCTTTCCATGATGGGGACGAAATCGGCCCGCGCATGCTCACGCGCATCGGACGGCACACTGGTCTGAGGCCGAAGGATCTCTGACAATACTCCAATCAATGCGGTCCGAGGCCTACATCCGCCGGTGCCACGTCGATGAGCCGCAACTGCACGCGCTCGGCGCCGTTCCAGCGGTCGAGGCACAACGTGCCGGCTGCGTGCAAGGACTGCCCGCGGCATCTGCGCCAGCGCGATTCCGAGTTTTTGTCCGACCGCGCGAAACGCGATCGCGTCGATGGTCGAACCGTCGCCGGCGCGCAGCCGCACCCGCATGTGGGATTGCCCGACCTCGTCCGCATAGACGACCGTGTGCGCGGGAAACGCAATCACCGGCTCGGGATTGCCCGCACCGAAAGGGCCGGCTCGCGCAATCGTCGCCAACAGATCGGCGGTCGCTGCGGCGGCGGTCACGGCGCCGTCGACCAGCAGCGCATCCTCGCGCCGCGCCGCCTCGACCGCCGAGGCGAGCGCGTCTTCGAGATAGGCACGGAAGGCCGCCAGCGCCTCCTTCCGCAGCGTGACGCCGGCCGCCATGGCATGGCCACCGCCTTTGATGAGGAGACCCGCGCGCACGGCTTCGCGTACCGCGCGGCCGAGGTCGACGCCGGCGATGGAACGCCCCGAGCCGGTGCCGACGCCGCCCGGCTCGAGCGCGATGGCGAAGGCGGGCCGTCCGAACCGCTCCTTGAGGCGCGCAGCCACAAGGCCAACCACGCCCGGATGCCAGCCCTCGGCGGCGGTAACGACGACGGCGCCCTTCTCTTCGGCGCCGAGCGCGGCCATCGCCTCGGCCTCCGCCTGCGCCACGGTGGCAACCTCGATGGCCTGGCGCTCGCGGTTGAGACGATCGAGCTCGGCGGCGATGCGCGCGCATTCGGTCGGATCGTCCTGCATGAGCAGATCGACGCCGAGCGTGGCGCGACCGATGCGGCCGCCGGCATTGATCCGCGGCGCCAGGAGAAAGCCGAGATGCCAAGGCTCGGGCGGGCCGCCCAGCCGCGCGATATCCATCAATGCAGTGAGTCCGGGATTGTCGCGCCGGCGCAGTGCGAGCAGACCCTTGGCGACAAAAGCGCGGTTGAGGCCCTTGAGCGGTACCACATCGGCAACCGTGCCGAGCGCGACCAGGTCGAGGAAGCCGAGGAGATCAGGCTCCGGTCGTTCCGACGTCCAAAATCCGCGCGCGCGGAGCTCGCGATTGACCGCCACCACGGTCATGAACGCGAGCCCGACCGCGGCAAGGTGGCCGAGCGCCGAGAGATCGTCCAGTCGGTTGGGGTTGACCACGGCGAGCGCTGCCGGCAGCTGCTCGTCGGCCTGGTGATGATCGATCACGATGACGTCGAGGCCAAGCTTGCGCGCTTCCGTGAGCGGCTCGTGGCTGGTCGTGCCGCAATCGACGGCGACCAGGAGCGTCGCGCCTTGCGCGGCGAGCGCGCGGATCGCCTCCGCATTCGGCCCATAGCCCTCGAACAAGCGATCGGGGATGTGGATCAGGGGGTGAAGCCCGCAATGGCGCAGGAATCGCCCGAGCACCGCCGCCGAGCTCGCACCATCGACGTCGTAGTCGCCGAAGATGGCGATGGTCTCGCGAGCGGCGATGGCGTCCGCCAGCCGCGTCGCAGCCGTGCGCATGTCGGCGAGCGTGTCGGGGTCCGGCATCAGCGTCCGGACCGTCGGGTCGAGGAAGCCTGCAACCGTGTCCACCTCGACGCCGCGGCCGGCGAGAATGCGCGCCAGAAGCTCGGGCACCTCATCGTGGCGTTGCGCGATTGCGAGCGCGCGCGCACAGCCCCGCTCGTCGAGCCGGTCGCGCCAAGCGCGCCCGCAGGCCGAGCGCTCGACGCCGAGGAAGAGACGTCGTGCCGGGCTGATCGGTGTCGTCAGGGCGATGGTCATCCACGCCGTCCGCGAATCACTTTCAAAATAACATGCAATACTCGATGAAGCCGGGGCGTTCCGCCAGCTGGTCGTAGAGGGCACGGGCCCGCGCATTGGTCTCGTGGGTATGCCAATAAACGCGGCTCGCTCCCGCTGCCCGCGCCCTTGCTTCCACCGCCAGGATCAGCGCGCGCCCGACCCCGAGATTGCGCGCGTCTTCGGCGACGAACAGGTCCTGGAGATAACAGTAATTTCCGGTCGTCCAGCACGAGCGGTGAAAGAGGTAATGCACGATGCCGCAGAGCCGGCCGTCCACATAGGCGCCGAGCACGTCCATCGGCTCCGCCGGATCGTGCAGGCGCGCCCACGTCACCGCGGTGGTCTCGTCGGGGATCGCGACTTGGTAGAACGCCTGGTAGCCCTTCCACAGCGGCTCCCAGTCGGCGCGCTCATCCGCGCGGATCGGTCGGATCACGATATTGGAGTCCGCCATGCGGGGAACCTCGATCCGGAACGTGCGCCGGCACTACGCAGCCGCTTCGGCATGAATGCGCAGGAGCTCCGGTATAGTCTCCACCGGCCGGCGCCCGAACCCGCATTCCGTCGCGATCGAAAAGTTCTTCACATGTTTTTCCGCCGTGGCGAGGCGCTTGCGCGTGCCCGCGACGCCGTCGGTGTAGTGCACGAGGCCAAGACAAAGCTCGGTTTCGCCCCTGAGCTCTAGCCGCTCGAGCGGGGCGAAGTAGGCATCGTCCGCGCGATCGCGCGGAACCGGCATGTGGATCAAATCGATGCGGCGGGCGATCCTGCGCGAAAGGCAGTTCGCCATATCGACCATGTCGCCCATGTCGATGGGCTCGACCACGTGGCGGTGGTTCGAATCGCCGTAGCAGAAGTGAAACAGGAGCTCGATATCGGCCGGCACGTGATCGGCCAGGCCGACCAGAATCGTTCCGAAGATTTCCAGCATTTCGGCCTTGTTGCGCCCATACGCACCGGGCTCGTTCCTCTGCAGCCGCGCGAACACCGCGGAGGCGACGTCGAACTGGACCGCAAGCTGACCGTGCGGAAGCGCGCCGGCGAGCTTGTCGATCTCGCGCCGCACGGCATCGTTGTAGATCGGGTCGAGCGCCCGATGCAGGTGATCCTGCACGAACAGCCAGATCACCGAATGGGCGGGAACGAGATCGACCTGGAAGCGGCAATGCACGGGGATCTTGCCCTGTCGCTTGAGCCTTGCGAAATCCTGGTACGACCGGATTGCAACATCGGCATAGAACAGGTTGTCGAAATGCACGTCCTGCACCTCCGCGCCGGGTTTGAGCCGATAGCGCGTGCGTCCGGGCGCCGTCGCGTGCAGGCGAAACACCTCGTCCGATTTTTCCAGCGCCGGATTGGCGGCAAAGATCGCTTCGAGGTGCACGATCCAGTCGCTGCGCTCGCCGGTTTCGCCATCGGGAATGCGTCGAAGCCGCGAGCCCAACGCCGCGCTCACCGTCTCGAACACCGCGCAAGCGTCGGCGAGCGGGATGCTGCCGACGAGGTGGACGTTACGGGCCGGCATTGATGTGGTGCTGTTCGAGATCGTTCGGGTTCCAATTCGCGACGCGCGCAATGTGACGGTGCAGCCGCCTTCAATCCAAATGAAACTTCTCGCGCTGCCGATGCTCGGCCCGGATCCACCGCACCGTGCCGGTGACCGAACGCATCACCACGGTCTCGGTTTCGATCACGTCCCTGCGGAGCCGCACGCCGTCGAGCAGCGCGCCGTCGGTGACGCCGGTCGCCGCGAACAGGCAATCGCCCTTCACCATGTCGGCGATTTCGTACTTCTTGCGCGGGTCCCTGATGCCCATCTTCGCCGCCCGCGTGCGCTTTTCTTCGGTGTCGAGCACGAGCCGGCACTGCATCTGGCCGCCGATGCAGCGCAGCGCCGCCGCCGCCAGCACGCCCTCGGGCGCACCGCCGATGCCCATATAGATGTCGATGCCGGTGTCGGCGGCATCGGCGGTGTGGATCACGCCCGCGACGTCGCCATCGGTGATGAGCCGCACCGCGGCGCCCGCCTTGCGCACGCCCGCGATCAGGTCGGCATGGCGCGGGCGGTCGAGGATCAGCGCCGTTATCTCGCGCGGGCCCGACGCCCTTGGCCGTGGCGAGGCGCTTGATGTTCTCTTCCGCCGGGGCATCGAGATCGACGACGCCCTTGGGATAGCCCGGACCGATGGCGATCTTCTCCATGTAGACATCGGGCGCATTGAGCAGCGTGCCGCCTTCCGCCATGGCCATGGTGGCGATCGCACCCGGCATGTTCTTGGCGCAGAGCGTGGTGCCTTCGAGCGGATCGACCGCGATGTCGACCTTGGGGCCATGCTTGTTGCCGACCGTCTCGCCGATGAACAGCATGGGAGCCTCGTCGCGCTCGCCCTCCCCGATCACGATCGTGCCGTTGATGGGAAGGTTGTTGAGCTCGCGCCGCATGGCGTCCACGGCAGCCTGGTCGGCAGCCTTCTCATTGCCGCGACCGGTCCATCGCGCCGCCGAAACCGCTGCCCGCTCGGTCACCCGCACGAGCTCGAGCGTGAGGACGCGCTCCAGCGCCAGATCCGCTTGGACGGTGATCGACGGCACGGCTTCGCGTCCCTGTTTGCTCATGTGCTCCCCACTCCCGCTCACCTTGCTGCTTGATTGTGTCATGCCCTGGGATCGAGGCGGGGGCGATGACCATAGGGTACGATTGTATCAGTTTTTCTCGATCCGAATGACCTGCGGTTTGCCCAAGATCACCTTATCGCGACTGACTGCGGCAAGCGCCTTGTGCACCGCGTCTTCGGTGGTGGCGTAGGTAATCAGGATGACCGGCACCGGCTCGGCGGAGCGTCCGGGAATGTCGCCGCCATGCGGCGGCGCGCCGCGATGGCGCTGCACGATCGACTCGAGCGAGATGTTCTGCTGCGCCAGGCGTTTGGCGATGGTGGCGGCGGTTCCGGGTTTATCCACGGCCAGGAGCCGGATGTAGTAGCCGCCTTCATGGCGCTGCATCGGCGCCTTCTTGCTGACGGTCAATCGCGCCGCCGGCCGACCGAAGGGCGCGGTGCGCACGCCACGGGCGATGTCGCCGATATCGGAGACGACCGCAGATGCAGTCGCCATGCCGCCGGCGCCGGGGCCGACCAGCGTGATCGGCGCGATCGCATCGGCATCGACGGTGACCGCGTTGGTCACGCCCATGACCTGCGCGATCGCGGTGTCCTTCGGAACCATGGTCGGGTGCACGCGCTGCTCGATGCCCTTCTCGGTCTTGACCGCGACGCCCAACAGCTTCACGCGGTAGCCGAGCTCGTCGGCCCATTCGAGGTCCTCAGGCGCGATGGAAGAGATGCCTTCGACATAGACGGCCCCTTCATCGACCTTGATGCCGAAGGCGATGCTCGCCAGCAATGCGAGCTTCTGGGCGGTATCATGACCCTCGATGTCGAAAGTCGGATCGGCCTCGGCGTAGCCGAGCCGCTGCGCTTCCTTCAGGCAGTCGGCAAAGGCGAGGTTCTCCTGCTCCATGCGCGTCAAGATGTAGTTGCAGGTGCCGTTGAGAATTCCGTAGATGCGCGCCAGCGAGTTGCCCGCCAAACCCTCGCGCAACGTCTTCACGATCGGGATGGCGCCCCCGACTGCGGCCTCGAAATTGAGCGCGACATGGTTCTTTTCAGCAAGCGCCGCCAGGGCGACGCCGTGGCGAGCAAGCAGGGCCTTGTTGGCGGTGACCACCGATTTTCCTGCCGCGAGAGCAGCAGTGACCGCGGCCTTGGCCGGATCGCCCTCCCCGCCGATCAACTCGACGAGGACGTCGATCTCGCCATCGGTCGCCAATCCGACCGGATCGGCAACCCAGCGCAGCTTCGTGTGATCGATGTCGCGTTTCTTGCTGCGCGAGCGCGCGCTGACCGCGACCACTTCGATCGGCCGGCCGCAACGGGCGGCAAGCACGTCGCGCTGGCGCTCGATCAGGCGGACGACGGACGCCCCCACCGTGCCCAAGCCGGCAATACCGAGTTTCAGCGGAGAAGCCATTGCGCGCGGTCGGCCTGCATGCGAGCGGCGCGGCTAGCGCCGCTGGGCCAGGGGGACGACGTTGTGCAACTTTTCCGGACCGGTTTCAAGAAAGCGGCGGACATTGCGGGCGGCCTGACGGATGCGCTGCTCGTTCTCGACCAGTGCGATGCGGACGTATCCTTCCCCGTGCTCGCCGAAGCCGATGCCGGGCGAAACCGCGAGCTCGGCCTTTTCGACCAGAAGGGTGGAAAATTCCACGCTGCCGAGCGTGTGGAACGGCTCCGGAATCGGCGCCCAGGCGAACATGGAGGCGCGCGGCGGAGGAACCTCCCAGCCGGCGCGGCCGAAGGATTCCACCAGCACGTCGCGCCGGCGCTTGTAGGTCTCGCGCATCTCGCGAATGCAGTCGTCGGAGCCGTTGAGCGCGGCAGTCGCCGCCACCTGGATCGGGGTGAAGGCGCCGTAGTCGAGATAGGATTTCACGCGTCCCAGCGCCGCGATGATCCGCTCGTTGCCGACCGCAAAGCCGATGCGCCAGCCGGGCATCGAATAGGTCTTCGACATCGAGGTGAATTCGACCGCAACCTCCATCGCGCCCGGCACCTGCAGCACCGAGGGCGGCGGATCGTTCTCGAAATAGACTTCCGCATAGGCAAGATCGGAGAGCACGAAGACGCCGTGCTTCTTCGCGAACGGGATCAGGTCCTTGTAGAAGTCGAGATCGGCCACCGCGGCGGTGGGATTCGAGGGATAGCAGACGATGAGCGCAATGGGCTTGGGGATGGAATGAAGAATGGCGCGTTCCAGCGCCACAAAGAATGCCGGTGTCGGTTCCGACGGCACGGCGCGGATGACGCCGCCCGCCATGAGAAAGCCGAAGGCATGGATCGGGTAGCTGGGATTGGGCACGAGGATGACGTCGCCCGGCGCCGTGATTGCCTGGGCCACGTTGGCGAAGCCTTCCTTGGAACCGAGCGTGGTGACGATCTGGCTCTCGGGGTTGAGCCTCACGCCGAAACGGCGAGCGTAATAGGCCGCCTGCGCGCGGCGCAGTCCCGGAATGCCGCGCGAGGACGAATAGCGGTCGGTACGCGGCCTGCCGACCGTCTCCTTGAGCTTCTCGATGACATGGGCCGGCGCCGGAAGGTCGGGATTGCCCATGCCGAGATCGATGATGTCGGCACCCGCGTTGCGTGCTGCCGCCTTCGCGCGATTGACCTGCTCGAAGACGTAGGGCGGCAACCGCCGAATGCGATGAAAATCGTCCATGACCCCGGCTCCTCTAGAGCGTGATTGCTTCAGGTTGAGTTGCAATCACGCTCTAGCTTTTCGTTTGAGCATGATCTTTTCGGAAAACCGGTACCCACTTTTCCGGATCATGCTCTAGCCTGCGCGAGCAGGCCTGCAGGCGGCTTTTATCATGGCTTGTCGTCGCCGCCAGCAGGCTGGGCGGCGGCGGCCGCGGCACGGGCGCGGGCGGCGGCCAGATCGGCTTCGAGCTGGTTGCGCTCCACGTCGGTGAGCACCGTGGTTGCACGCGGGGGCGGCAGGTCGTGGACCGCCGGGTAGGCGGCCGGCTTCGCCTTCCGCTGCGGGGTTCCTTCGGGCAGGCCGCCCAGCGCATTCGGCATGTAATCGCCCATCACGCCGCCGGTCATTCCGCCGGTCGAACAGCCGGCGAGAACCGCAGCGCCGGCAATCACCACCGCCGACGCAAAAGCGCGCCGCGGCAAAGCCCGTTGCGACCGCGATATCCGCCTCATGCTGGTTGACCCCCGCCCCGGGCGGCAGCCGGTGCGCCCGGCGCCTTCGCCCCCCCGCCCAAAATCACTGCTCGCTCAGCCTATTGCGCGCTTGAGCTGTAGTCACCCAATATGACCAAACCAAGGTTAACGCAGGCCGTCGACGGCGACGCTCGGCCGCGCCCCGCGCGGCGCCCGCGCTCGCCTGCGAAAGCTTATGATGCGTCTTGCGGCCGTCACGGGTAAAGTCCATGTCAGGCCGCGAAAGGCCATGCCGGGCCCACGCCAGACCGCGAAATTGAGGCGTTACCGTGAGAGCCCCGTCAGAACCGGTCAAAGGTGGCTCCGCCGAGGTGGAGGAGTTCGCGCGCAACGTCGCCCGCATCATGGAAGAGGGCGGCAAGGCGCTCGCCGCCTACCTCAAGCCGCGCGAGGAAGGCCGCGCCGACGATCAATACGCTGAAATCACCGATGTGGTGAAAACCCTCGGCCAGGTCGCGGATTACTGGCTGCGCGATCCGCAACGCGCGCTCGAAGTGCAAACGAGCCTGGGCAAGGCTTACCTCGACCTGTGGGCCAATGCGGTCAAGCGCATGGCGGGCGAGAAGGTCGAGCCGGTCGCCGCGCCCGATCCCAGGGACAAGCGCTTTGCCGATCCCGAGTGGTCGACCAATCAGTTCTTCGATTTTCTCAAGCAGGCCTACCTCTTGACGACGCAATGGGCGAACCGGCTGGTGCGGGACGCCGAAGGTCTCGATCCGCATACGCTGCAGAAGGCCGATTTCTACATGCGCCAGATCGCCAACGCGATCGCGCCCTCGAATTTCGTGCTGACCAATCCCGAGCTGTTGCGCGAGACGATGGCCTCGAAGGCCGACAATCTCGTGCGCGGGATGCAGATGCTGGCCGAGGACATCCAGGCCGGGCGCGGCAGCCTCAAGATCCGGCAGTCCGATGCCAAGATGTTCGAGGTCGGCCGCAATCTTGCGCTTACGCCCGGCAAGGTGATCTTCGAAAACGGGCTGATGCAGCTCATCCAGTACGCGCCGTCGACCGCGACCGTGCTCAAGCGGCCGATCCTGATCGTGCCGCCCTGGATCAACAAGTATTACATCCTCGATCTCACGCCGGAGAAATCGTTCATCAAATGGTGCGTGGACCAGGGATTGACCGTGTTCGTCGTCTCCTGGGTGAATCCGGACGCCGCTCTCGCCCAGAAAAGCTTCGAAGACTACATGCGCGAGGGCCCGCTCGCCGCGCTCGACGTCATCGAGCAGGCGACGGGCGAGCGCGAGGTCCATGCCATCGGCTATTGCGTCGGCGGAACGCTGCTCGCCGCCACCCTCGCCTATATGGCCGGCAAGCACGACGACCGCATCACCTCGGCGACGTTTTTCGCGGCGCAGGTGGATTTCACCCATGCCGGCGACCTCAAGGTCTTCGTCGACGAGGAGCAGATTGCAGCCCGCGAACGGGAAATGAGCGAACGCGGCTATCTCGAAGGCAAGAAAATGGCGACGGCCTTCAACCTGTTGCGCTCGAACGATCTGATCTGGCCCTATGTCATCAACAATTACCTCAAGGGCAAGGAGCCGGCTCCATTCGACCTGCTGTTCTGGAACTCGGACGCAACGCGCATGCCGGCGGCGAACCACTCGTTCTATCTGCGCAATTGCTATCTCGAGAACCGGCTCAGCAAGGGCGACATGGTGATCGGCGGCAAGAAGCTCAAATTGAAGAGCGTGAAGGTTCCGATCTACAATCTGGCCACGCGCGAGGATCACATCGCGCCCGCAAGGTCGGTGTTGCTCGGCTCGAAATTCTTCGGCGGATCCGTGCGCTTCGTGCTCGCCGGGTCGGGTCATATCGCCGGCGTGGTCAATCCACCGGACAAGATGAAATACCAATACTGGACCGGACCCAAACCCGCCGGCGCCGACCTCGACAAGTGGCTGGCCAGGGCCAAGGAGCATGCGGGTTCCTGGTGGCCGGATTGGCTCGACTGGATCAAGGCGCAGGATGCGACCGAGGTGGCGGCGCGCGAACCCGGCGGCGGCAAACTTGCGCCGCTCGAGGACGCACCGGGAAGCTATGTTAAGGTCAGAGACTGACAGTCGTTCGCGCCCGACCGCGGAGACCGGTCGGCTGCGAGGGTCTTGGCAAGTTCACAGCGGAGAACTGCAATGCATCTCAGATTGCTGCTTTCGACGATCGCCGTGGCGAGCGTGGCGGCCGGCCCAACGCTCGCTCAGGAGCTCACCGGCACGCTCAAGAAGGTCAAGGACACGGGCGCGATCACGCTTGGTCACCGCGAGTCTTCCCTGCCGTTTTCCTATTACGACGACAAGCAACAGGTCGTGGGCTACGCCATGGACCTCTGCGCCCGGATCGTGGACCGGGTGAAGAGCGACCTCAAGCTCGCCAAGCTCGACGCCAAGCTCAACCCCGTCACCTCGGCCACCCGTATCCCGCTGATGGCCAACGGCACGATCGATCTCGAATGCGGCTCGACCACCAACAATCTCGACCGGCAGAAACAGGTCTCCTTCACCATCACCCATTTCGTCACCGCCAATCGATTCGTGTCCAAGAAATCGGCGAACCTGAAGACGGTCGACGACCTCAAAGGCAAGACCGTGGTGTCGACCTCGGGCACCACCAATATCAAGCAGATCACCGAGATCGGCGCGCAGAAGGGCCTCAACCTCAACATCCTCGCCGCCAAGGACCATGCCGAGGCGTTCCTGATGGTCGAGACCGGCCGCGCGGCCGCCTTCGTCATGGACGACATCCTGCTCTATAGCCTGGTCGCGGGCTCGAAGTCGCCGCAGGACTACACGATCTCCGTCGACGCTCTTTCGGTGGAGCCCTACGGCATCATGCTGCGACGCGAGGATGCTCCGTTCAAGAAAGTGGTCGACGAGGCCATGATCGCCACCTACCGGAGCGGCGCGATCAACCCGATCTACGACAAGTGGTTCCTCAAGCCGATCCCGCCCAAGGGCATCAATCTCAATGTGCCCATGAGCGATGCGTTCAAGAAGGTGATCGCCAGTCCGACCGACAGCGGCGATCCGGCGGTATATTGAGCGCAGGTTCCGTCACGGACGCGGGTGCTGTCGGAACCAGTCATCGGATGTCAGTGATCGGATTGCGGTCCGCCGTTTCTGATCACTGACGTCCGACGACTGCGACCTGGAGGGGGCAAGCGTGAACTACAACTGGAACTGGGCAATCTTTTTCCAGACGTCGCCCGACGGGGTCCACACCTACCTCGAGACACTCCTGCTCGGCACCGGCTGGACGCTGGCGACCGCGCTCACCGCCTGGTGCCTGGCGCTCGCCTTGGGATCCCTCGTCGGCGTTATTCGCACCAGCCCCTACCCCTGGCTCGTCCGGCTCGGTCACGCCTATGTCGAATTGTTCCGCAACATCCCGCTGCTGGTGCAGATGTTCCTCTGGTACTTCGTGCTGCCCGAGGTGCTGCCGACCGCCCTGGGTGATTGGCTCAAGCAGCTACCGAACGCCTCGTTCTACACCGCTGTGGTCGCGCTCGGCTTCTACACCTCGGCACGCGTCGCCGAGCAGGTGCGCGCGGGCATCCTGAGCCTCGCCCGTGGCCAGCGCATGGCCGCGCTCGCGCTCGGGCTCACGCTCCCGCAGGCCTACATCTATGTGCTGCTGCCCATGGCTTATCGTATCATTCTGCCGCCGCTGACGTCGGAATTTCTCAACGTCATCAAGAACAGCGCGGTCGCGCTCACCATCGGGCTGATGGAGCTCACGGCACGCGCGCGCGCGATGCAGGAATTCACGTTCCAGGTGTTCGAGGCCTTCACCGCGGCGACCGTCATCTACATCGTGATCAACGTCGTCGTAACCTTCGGCATGCGCTGGGTCGAGCGCCACGTTGCCGTGCCCGGCTTGATCGGGGCGGCACCGCAGGCGGCGGCGACGCATTGAGGGCGGGCGCCATGTTCAAGGATTTCGACTTCGACGTCATCATCCGCTCGCTGCCGTACCTGTTCTACGACGGCATGACCTTCACGCTGATGCTGACCGCGCTCGCGACGCTCGGCGGTATTTTTTTCGGCACCATGCTCGCGCTCATGCGGCTCTCGGGCATCGCGCCGCTCGCGCTGCTGGCGGCCGGCTATGTCAACCTCATGCGGTCGGTGCCGCTGGTGCTGATGATCTTCTGGTTCTATTTCCTGGTGCCCTATATCGGGCAATGGGTCACCGGTGCGTCGCAGCCGATCCAGGTCGGAGCCTTCGTCTCCACGCTCGTCACCTTCACGCTGTTCGAGGCCGCCTATTTCGGCGAGATCATGCGCGCGGGCATCCAGTCGATTTCGCGCGGCCAGGTGGCGGCCGCGCAGGCGCTCGGCATGACCTATCCGCAGACGATGGGCTACATCGTGCTGCCGCAGGCCTTCCGCAACATGGTGCCGGTTTTGCTCACGCAGACCATCGTCCTGTTTCAGGACACCTCGCTCGTCTACGTGCTCTCGATCACCGATTTCCTCGGCGCCGCGTCGAAAGTCGCGCAGCGCGACGGGCGCCTCGTTGAGATGTACCTGTTCGCCGCGCTGGTCTATTTCGTGATCTCGCTTGCCGCCTCCTATGCCGTGCGCGGGCTGCAGGCGCGGATCGCCGTCATTCGCTGAGTCCAGGAGCCGCCATGATCACGATGAGCGAGGTGAGCAAGTGGTACGGCGCAACGCAGGTGCTCAAGGGGTGCTCGACCCATGTCGACAAGGGCGAGGTCGTGGTGGTGTGCGGTCCTTCGGGCTCGGGAAAGTCGACGCTGATCAAGTGCGTCAACGGGCTCGAGCCGTTCCAGCAGGGCACGATCACGGTCGAGGGCATCTCGGTCGGCGACCCGAAGACCGACCTGCCGAAGCTGCGCGCCCGCATCGGCATGGTATTTCAGCATTTCGAGCTGTTTCCGCATCTCACGGTGATGCGCAATCTCGAATTGGCGCAGATCAAGGTGCTGGACCGCGGCAAGAAGGAGAGCGCCGAACGCGGCATGCGCCTGCTCGATCGCGTCGGCCTGCGCGAGCATGCCAACAAGTTTCCGGGGCAGCTTTCGGGCGGCCAGCAGCAGCGGGTGGCGATCGCGCGCGCGCTCGCCATGGACCCCATCGCCATGCTGTTCGACGAGCCGACCTCCGCCCTCGACCCCGAGATGATCAACGAGGTGCTCGACGTCATGGTCTTGCTGGCCAAGGAGGGCATGACCATGATGGTCGTCACCCACGAGATGGGCTTCGCGCGCAAGGTCGCCCACCGCGTGGTGTTCATGGACCGCGGCGAGATCGTCGAGGACGCGCCGACGTCGGACTTCTTCGGCAAGCCCCGCAGCGAGCGCGCGCAAGTCTTCCTGTCGAAGATTTTGCAGCACTGAGCGGGCTAAGTGCCGGCGCAGACCGTCGATGTTGTCGTCGCCTGCAAACGCGGGCGATCCAGTAAGCACCGCCCGTTGTGTGATCACCACCGCGCACAACAGTTCGCGTCGCGGTTGCTGCTGCATCCCTGAGCGCGAGAAATTAAGAGAGCTTCAGCAGCGCCGCGAGCGCTCCGACGCCGGCGACCATCATGACGCCGAAGCGGACGGTCATGCGTAGCGTGACCCGATCGAGCGCGGATTCCAGATCGATCTTGGTCACCAGCTCGGACATGATGAAATCCCTCGCGGCCTCGGCGTGAGCTTCTGCCTGATCGCTCGGCACGCCGCTTTCCCGGAGATGCTTCGCGTAGCCCAGCGTATCAAGAGCAAAGACCATGCGCATCCTCCGGGGCACCTTGGCGGTTAGAACAAATAGGGCGCTTGTCAAGAGACTTCGCTCAGCATGCCTGGCTTCCGACCATTGCAAGCACATGTCCACAGCCGGCCGTGCCGCCGCGCGCCCGTGCGCTCCCCTCCCGAGGACGCGGCGAGGCGCGCCCTCGGCCGGGACCGAGTGCGTTGCCGCCGACGCGATTGGCTCGACCGGGACATTGCCCGATACGCCGCTCGCGCCCTTCCATCTTCACGATGTCAAACAGCGCAGTTTCTTCGTTCCCGGCGTCTTGCGCCGGGTTCTTGACTTCCTCTTCACAGCACCCCGACCGAGGGGTGGGCGGAGCGCCGGGAGGCGCCAGCCTTGAACATGTCGCGCTCGTAAAGCGCGACGCCACGCTTGCGAGGCATGGGCCCTCCCGCGCAACCGGGAGGCCGCCTCTCGGCGCTCCACCGTGGCGCTGTCGGCCAGGGTCCGCTTCCATCGCCGGCATTGCTGCCGGCTCCGGCGCGAAGGCTCCACGCAACCGGGCTAATGCCCGGCCGCGGCCCCGGCGTCTCGTGTCCGCGGGTTACGAGCCGCGGTCGACGCCACTCCCCGCTCCGCCTGCAGGATCGTCTCCGGAAGACGCCCCTCATGAGCGAGGATGAGTCAGTTTGTAGCATTGCTGCTTTCTGTAGTCAACTACTATTTGTAGTAGATTGCATGGACGCCTCGCCGGGACCGGCAACCCACCTCGGACCAACCGCCGGTTTTCTGTTCGGTCAGGCACTTGCTCGCGCATGTCCTTACGACTGCAGGCTCATGAGCGAGGATGGACGAGTCGCGTCAGCTTGGCGGGCAGGCGGTGCTCATGGAGACGGGAACTTGAACTCGAAAGTGGCATCCCGGAAACAGGGTCCGACGGCGGCCTTGTTGAGTCTCAAGTCGTGATCACGGCGATCCGTTTGTTCCGGCATTGGGAACCGCTCGTGCGCACGCATGCCCGCTGAGCTTCTTAGCCTCGACGGTTGCCCGATAATGTCGGCCGGCAGATTGACGCCGCTGTACAAACCGAAGCCATGTTTGTTGCACTCGTGTTGGAACACCGTCTGGCCATCAGGGTTTGGTGTCAAAGACGATGAACCCCGGCGGCTCCGGCATCGTGCTCTCATTTCCCGCACGGTCCCGCATCGTCGTTGCTGGTCTTTCCTCCCAGGCTGAGGCATGGTGAGGGCGGCATCCGGGAGCAAGCAAACTCATGCCGTTGCAGTCCAGCTCTCCCAGAAAAAGTTGGCGGGCCGAGCGGGCAGGCATCAAGGTCCAGCTCTTGCAGAGTTCCCGAGAGCGGGTGGAAGACGGAGTCTGACGGGCCAACCTCGACTTCGGATCCAGGGAGCTGGGAGGCATGCTGCAGGCCTGTGCCAGGGGCGAGCGGACAGCCCTGCACAGCCTCTATAGAGCAACGTCACCGCGACTGTTCGGCCTCGCGCTCGGCATTCTCAGGAGTCGCGAACTGGCCGAGGATATCATGCAGGATTCGTTCGTCCTGGTCTGGCGCCATGCACACAGCTTCGACCCCGGTCGCGGCTCCGCGATGGCGTGGCTCGCTCGCATCGTCCGCAACCGATGCATTGACCATCTGCGGCGGCGCGGGCGCGAGGTGCCACTGGACGACGAACTCGTGCAGAGTTGGGAGGACCCGGCATCGGGCCCGGCCGATCTGGCGGCGCTTAGCCAAGATGCCCGGCGGCTCAGGGACTGTCTCGACGAGCTTGAGGAGGGTCCTCGCAAGATCCTTCTGCTGGTGTACTATAACGGCATGACCTACCACGAGGTGGCAGGCCTCGTGGGGGCTCCGCTCGGCACCGTGAAGAGCTGGGTCCGGCGCAACCTGGTTCGGCTCAGGGGCTGCATGGAACGATGAATTACGCCGACCCCGAACTGCGCGACCGATTGGCCGCCGAATACGCCCTTGGGACGCTGCGCGGCCCTGCCCGCCGCCGTTTCGAGCAGCTCTTGTCCGGCAACGCGGACTTACGCGATTTGGTGCAGGACTGGGAGCTGAGGGTCAATCTGCTGGCCGAGTCGGCCCCGGGCGTGGCGCCGCCGCCGCACGTCTGGGAAGGAGTTGCCCAGCAAATCGGGCCGGCCTCTGCACCTACACCGCTGCGCGAAAGCCGGCACACTTGGCTGTGGGACAGCCTCGGCTTCTGGCGCGGGGCCGCTGCCCTGGCCGCGGCCGCGGCCGCGGCCTTGGTCCTCTACGTCGCGCTGCAGCCGCCGGGCGTGGCGCCGGAGCAGATCGCTGCACTCGACCAGCGGCTCAGCGGCATCGAGACCAAGCTGGCAGCCGTCGACGCGACGCCGCGCGAGATCGGCGCACTCGACGAACGGCTCGCACGCATCGAGGGCGCAACTCAGGGCTTGGCAGGAACGCCACGTGAAATCGCCGCTCTCGGCGACCGCCTGGCCGGCCTCGCAAGCCGGCTCAATGCGGTTGCCCCCGCGCCGACTCACGTGGGCGTGCTGCTCGACAAGGACCAGCGGCCGATGATGACGGCGGATCTCGATGTCGCCAACGGCCGGCTGGTACTGCGGCTCAACATCAGGCCGCCCCGGGATTTCACCGCCAAGGTGCTCGAGGTGTGGATGGTGCCCCCAGGCGGCACGCCGCGCTCGCTTGGGTTCTTCCCCAGCGAGAGGAGCGGCACGGCGACGTCTTTCGTCCTTTCGCACGACATCGCCGAAAGACTGGCCAATGGGACGCTGGCGGTCAGCCTCGAGCCCTCCGGCGGCTCGACGACGGGACAACCGTCGGGTCCGGTCCTGTTCTCCGGCGCGGTCATGGCCGTCAATCTCTGAGTCGCTTGCTGCCGACAGGCGCGTTTGATGTTCGCTTCGCCCCTGACAGCGGCGAGCATGCTATGATCCCGCGTCGAAAGGCGGTGCGAATGCCGACCGGATTGTGAAGCTCACCACGGCCATCGTCGCGCTGTTGTTCAGCGCGACGGCGGTGTTGGCGCAGGACCGGTTGACGAAAGAGGATCTCGTCACGCTGGCCGTGACCCTCGGCGTCTACGACAACCGTTGCGAAAAGCTCGCCCCCACGCTGCTGGCCGATTTACAGCGGATGGTCCGACTGCTCGATAAGGCCGACGTGATGGCGGGCGTCGTCGCCGAACAGGAGAAAGTCGACGAAGCCGGCGAGGCGAAGTGGTGTGGCGCTTATCGTCCGGTGGTCGAGAAGTACAAGGACGGGCTGTTCAAGCCTGCGAGGTGATCGGATGGCCGACGACGATGTCCATGATCGTTGCGTCGCGGCTGGAGTTCCGCTTGCTCGCGCTTTCCACGAGCTGGTCGGCTTAGGCATCCGCGGTCGCCTCTCGCCTGATCGACGCAGCAGGAAAGCGCGGGAGGTTCGGTTCCACCTCGTGGAAGACGAATAGGATGTCCTGAGGCGCGAGGTGTAGGCGCTCGCCGAACAGTCTGACCGCTTCGTCCGCAATGCTGGCGGCGGTTCCTGTCGGCCTCCCGCTGGAGATGACTACCTCAACGACCATGAACTGATCGGTTCTGTCCGTTGCGTAGTCGGGGAAGCGGGGATCTACCAGAAGGTCATCCTGGTCGAGCTCGAGAAAGCGGTGAAAGCGGTCGGCTCGGTGATAGCCGGCGGCCACCTGGGCTTCTAACATTGCCTCCGATAAGCGGGACTTGTCGGCGGCGCTGAGGCCGCGCCGGACGGTGAAGGTTACAAACGGCATCTCCAGTCTCCACGGTTTAGGATGTGCCAATTGCGTTGATGCGCTGAGTGTGCGCACACCTTAGCCGCCATCCTGCAATTTGAGCTACTGGTATGTCCCCGCTCTCGGTCGAGACCGAGCCCTTGCCTTCACGCAGGCCGCCGTTCCAGGTGGCAGATCCAAAGCGTTTCATGGCTCCTTGCGCCTTTCGCGCTGTGCATGTGCGGGTTCGTCAGGCTTGCTGTCCCGCGGCTTCGAGGATCAGCCGCGTGATTTCGTCGGGATGGGAGATCAGCGAGAGATGGCTGGCCTTCACCTCGATGGTCTTGGCGCCCATCCGCTTGGCCATGAAGCGCTCAAGGTCCGGATTGATCGTGCGGTCATCCGTTGAAACCGCATAGTAGCTCGGCTTTGATCGCCAGGCCGCGTGCGTGGTCTTGCCGGTGAGCAGAGCCTTGTGGAACGGCTCCTGCACGGCGTAGAGCACCCTGGCCTTCGCTTCCGGCAGGTCGCCGGCAAAATCGCGAAGGAAAGCCATCTCGGAAAGGCGTCCTTCATCGCCATCGAACACGATCCCGGCCGTCGCCGGCGGCGTTGGATATGCCTTCGCCAGGGCCGTGTAGTCCTCGCCCGCATCTGGCGCGCGCGCCGCCACATAGACGAGCGCGGAGACGTTCGGATGCACACCGGCCTCCGTGACGATCATCCCGGAGAAGGAATGACCCACTAGCACCGTCGGACCATCCTGCCGCGCCAGCACCCGCTGGGCCGAAGCCACCGCCTCAGGCAGCGTCGTCAGCGGATTTTGCACGGCCGTGGCGTTGAGCCCCGCCGCCTGCAATCGCGCTATCACTTCGGACCAGCACGAGCCGTCGGCGAACAGCCCGTGCACAAGCACGACGTTGCTCGCCTTCGCTGGAGTTGAATTTGCGGCCATGCCACGTGTGGAGATCAGCGAAGCTGCAGCACCGGTCACGAGGGCGGCGGAAAAAGCGCGTCTGTTCATCATCATGATATCTCTTCCTTCGAGGATAGGTGGGAATGTCTGGTTCCATGGCGTGGGCGGCGCAGAGCGGCGCCGGACGCCTGAGATTTCGAAAGAACCTCAGCGGCAACCTAGCGGCGCGCCGTCACTCTCATATTGGAAGCCCCGGGAACCGCAGCTCGCGTCATCAATGCGCGGTCAATTACTACCATCTGCTGCTCCAGCAATATCCATGCGATGGAATTGCTGCTTGCTCCTTATTGCGGCGGATGTCTTGAAATTGCGGGAAGAGGGCTGCGTTCACTGACAATGCTGGGGCGAAGTCCGCTGTGGGTCGATGCTGTTCTCTAATTCCGGGTCTGGGTGTCAAGCTCTCCACAACGATCCTTGCCGGGCCCACTGTTCTCTCCGCGGTAGGGGCGTGCCCTCCGCATGATGGCGTAAGATGCCGTTGGCGGATCAATGTCGAAAGCGCGGTCGCCCTTTCGAGCGCACGCCAAGCATCGAGCGATCTCACCACCGCCATCGTCCCGGCAGGGACGTCTTTTCCCGCCGTGTCGCGGGAACCCTGTGATCTCCTTATGGTGCTACGCGGCGGCCTTCTTTGTCGACCAGTTGAACTCGGTCCCATCGACCCACATGCGATGCAGAATGACCGCGAGTTTTCGCGCGACAGCGATCTTGGCCTTGCGGAGCCCACTGCGCTTAGCGAGCCTCATCCCCCAAGCCTTCAGCGCTGACCATTTCGGAACACGGGTCAGCAGCACGTTCGCTGCTTCGAATAGATACGTGCGGAGCATAGCATCACCACACTTCGAGATTCTGCCAGACCAATCGACCTCTCCGGAGGAGTGGCGCCGGGCCGTCAATCCAACATAGGCACCAACACTTCTCGATCGCTTGAACCGGGTCGGATCGTCAATCGTCGCCTTGAAGCAGAGCGCAGTGATCGGGCCGACACCAGGCGCGGTCATGAACCTGCGGACCTGCCCATCATGGCGAGCCAGCTTCAGAACCTTACGGTCGAGATCACTGACCTGCTGCTCGATGGCCTTACGTGCCTCGAGCAGCGGTCCGACCGCAGCGATCAAATCGGGACGATCCTCGATCAGCTCCTCGGCTCGCACGGCGAAGACATTGAACTTGGCACGGCCGATGACGAGACCAAGAATTCTTGAGGAGGCCGCGGACCTGGTTCTCAAGATCGCGCTTGATCTTGACCAGCAATGCCCGGCTTGCCAGGAGCGCCCTAACCGAGTGGCTATCGAGATCTTTGACGCGCACCGCCTTGAACCAACCGGTCTGCATGATGCGGGCGATGCCGGCAGCATCATTGCGGTCGCTCTTATTGATCTGCATTTTGAGCACCGCCTTGGCATGGCGCGCATCGATACAGATCACCGGCAGGCCAAGTCGCTTGAGCTCGGTCCATAGCCACGTGGCCGTCGGTCCTGTCTCAAGGCCGATCCGAACCGCAACCGGTGCATTTGATCTCACGAACGCAGCAATCGCCTCAGGATCAGAATCGACCACGCCCTCTCGCACGACCGATCCGGTCTGGTTCACCACGCAGATCGATGTCCGGTTCAACGACACGTCCAGTCCGACATAATATTCCATTGTCGCTCTCCATCGTTGCAAGGCCACATGGGGGTGGCCTCGTATGTTCCTGGAGAGCTGATTCCCTGCGCCTTTGTATGGCTCGATCCCGGAATTACCCCATGTCGAAAAACGATTTTGTCGGCCCCTCCAAGCAAGATTGAATCAAGATTAGCCCCGGATGCGCAACATCGATTCAACAAGTCGGAGCGAGCGAGTTGATCATTGCGCGTTTCTATTCCACAGCGACTGCGCGGCGACTTTTTCAACAGCATCGGTCAAAATGCGAAAACCTCGCAATGAGCATATGTCGGCCGGTCTACCCCTGATAACCGACATTGCTCGGCGCGGTTGGCACGGCAGAGAAGTGCCAACAACAGACATTGATCCCGCCAGAGCTGTCGGTTGGTCACGTCGGCAATGTCGGCTATCCACGGCCTTCGGCGCAATCACCACACCGTCTCGTCGAGAGCACGATGACAACAACAGCGCGTGCACCGCCCTTAGCCGCGCAGGAGGCCGCCACGCTCTCCAAAGAAAACGTGGATCGAGCGATGACCGCGGCGCACAAGCTCTCAATTCAACTGCGAGCCGCCGAAGATCGCATCAAGGAGCTCGAGGGCGAGATCGAACGTCTCGAAAGCCGCGCCACTCGCGCGGAAGGGTGGCTGCAGATAATCAAGAATGAGATTGAGGACAAACTGATCGGGCCAATCGAGGCCAATCGGCCGGAGCTGCCAATACTGCATTAGGGGATTCAATCTCGCCGACCCCCGAGAGGGCACGGGGCTCGTCATCCCGGCGACTGAGTTCGGACGTGTCCCACTGACTGTGGTGATCGCTTTGGTCCTCGGTCGAGGTCATTTCGGAAGGGGTTGATTGTTGCTGGCTGCGCGCGGGATGCCATTGGGAGACGGCGTCAAGGATAATCTTGGTCGTGACCGAAGCCATCTGAGCAAGGTTCGCATAACGAATTGTCTCTTGCTCAACTCGCTCTCTCTCGGATTGCAAGAACTCCTTCGCCAATTGCAACTCATCCATCAGCCGGTCGATTTCTGCAATCGACATGGCGGTGATTTTCTGAATGCGCGGCGCAATCTCCATGTCGGTTTCTGTATGTGTCGAAGGCTGTAAGGGAGGGAGATCGCAAACTTCCCCCCCAACAGTCAGGTTTGCGGCGACAGCCTGGAAGTTTGTCATCTCAAGTTTCATGGCATTTCATCCGTCCCCCTTTCGGCACCATACTTTTTGGCAGGAAGGTTAATATGAGGTGAACGACAAAATCTTGGCTTCGATTAGCAGTTTTTTAACCATGCGCTATTAACCATATTGGACATCTGCGCGGGGGCACCACCAGAAAGCAAACGGTCACAGGGCTGTTCTTTTTTCTGCGCGGATTTGTAGGGCGTGACGACAGGGGATGCCCGATGACTATCGCCTACACCCACAGGACTTGGATCACTGCATCGTCTGCACAGGGGGCGGAGCATGACAGCGTTTCCGACGAAACGCTGATCGAACGGATCGCACAGAGCGATCAGCTTTCTATGCGAACTCTGTTCGCGCGGCATCGTGTGCCGCTCTATCACTGGCTTCTGCGCATTGTAGACGACGAGACCTTGGCGGAAGACCTCTTGAGCGAGGTGTTTCTCGACGTTTGGCGGCAGGCCGCATTCTTCGAGGCACGCTCGTCAGTCTCGACATGGCTGCTGGCAATCGCGCGCTACAAGGCACTGTCGGCACGCCGCCGTCGGCCAGACGCCGAGTTGGACGAAGAAACCACGTCCACGGTGCCCGACAGCGCGGACGATCCTGAGGTTGCTCTTCAGAAGAAGAATCGAGCGGAAGCCCTACGCCAGTCCTTGGCTCGGCTCTCACCGGAGCACCGC
Source organism: uncultured Alphaproteobacteria bacterium (assembly GCA_963827585.1). Classification (GTDB taxonomy): domain Bacteria; phylum Pseudomonadota; class Alphaproteobacteria; order Rhizobiales; family Xanthobacteraceae; genus VAZQ01. The sequence goes on along the minus strand of CAWHCK010000057.1, from coordinate 129,659 downwards.
GAAGTCATCGACCTTGTGTGCTATCACGGCAAGTCGATGAAGGAAGTGGCCAAGATAGTTGGTATCAACGCCGCCACGGCCAAGACGCGCATGTTCTACGCGCGGAAGCGGCTGGCAGGGTTGGTTGCGTCGGCGCAGTGATCCCCAGTCCCCTCGTCCTTCAGACTTGGCGGGCCTCTATCAGGCTCATTGAAACCGACCGGGATGTCTGATGGCGAAAGCCGTCGGCCGCGACATCTGCCTTTCAGCGGCGCTTCGGTTCTTCTCGCCCAACGACGTCGAGGCAGTCCTCAAATGACGAGGTGCCCGGCTTGAACCCGCCGGCCACGCATTCGTCGTGGGCCGCCGATCGGTGGGCGGCACAGCCGGCAAGGACGAGACAGGCCATGAAGATGCTGAGAATACCGATTCTCATGGGCCGTTATGTTCGCGCAATGTCATTGACGACTTGATAACCCCCAGCGTCCTGGCTTGTTGCGGTCGGCCCGAACGACGACCGCCGTGCTGAACGGCCAGGCCCGATATGGCGGGGGTTCTGCGCCAGGCGGCCCGCCGCGCTCTAGGACGTTGCTCAGCTGCGCCAGGCGTCCTCGGACCCGCAGCAGCAGACCAACGCAAATCGGCGAGACCGGTGAGCAGATCTTCGTCGCTAAGCCGGGGTGAGAAAATGCCAGGCGGAGGCAGCGGCGCTTTAAATGGCATTGAGAACGTGCGCGATGCCGCCCGCTGTGTCTTCTTGTCGTCGCCGTGGAGGATGCGACGATAGCCGCCTTCTTTTCGCCCGGTTAGCTACAAAAAAATGTAAGACTCTATCGTAGTACCTTGCTATGTATGCCATCTTACCCGGAGATGCTAATGGCCAGAAAAAGCAACCTTGCCTCTATGTCTGTTGAAGCTCTTTTGAAGCTTCGCGATGACATCGGAAATGTTCTCAGCCGCAGGGCTGAGGAATTAAAAGATCAGCTTTTCAAGCTTGGTGAAACGGTCGCCTCGGTGAGGAAGGCTCGTGGAAGCCCGATGAAAGGGCGAAAAGTTGCAGTCAAATACCGCGACAACTCAGGCAACACATGGGCGGGAAGAGGCGCGCGGCCAGTGTGGCTACGAGAGAAGCTCAAAGCCGGCGCAAAGCTGGAGGATTTTGCAGTTGGCGAGCAGCCGGCGGCGCGTAGGAAAACGGCTGGTCGCAGGAAAACGACCCGCCGCAAAAAGTCCGGCAGGAGCCGCAGGGCCAAAAAGTGAAGTGCGGTTGTCCGCAGGCCGATGCGCCCCGCATCAGCGACGTGGTCACGTTGCAATAGCGCGCTCTCTGAAATCGGGCACGGGGCCGCTCGGACGCCGGGGGGCCCTCGGCCCCGCCTTTCGGCCGGCGGGCTTCATCTTTGACGGAGGCTGCGCCCCAAAATGGGACCCCAACTAGAGAACGCTCAAGCTCTACAAACAAAATGCAAACCACGATGGGTGAACATACCCCTGCCCCTCGCCAAACCCATTGCGGGCGGGCGCGGCCCGTTTCCTGGTAGCTTGAATAGTCACTTCAGGCCGCGGCGCACAAAAACGGCGCGTGTGAGCAGTGAGGCTGGGATTGTAAAATCTCCCGCCTTAGCGGTTCTCATATTGATGACCAGCTCAAACCTGTCCGGCAGACTGACCGGTAGAGTGGGCGGCTGGTCTTGAGGCTTTTTTCCGTCGACGAGAATCCGCTTCACGTATTCGGCGGCCTGCTCATAGGCGTCGATAATGCTCGGTCCGTAGCTAAGCAGACCACCGTCTTCCACGAACTCGCGCCATTGGTAGATCGCTCGAATTGGCGCTTGAGGTGGAGTTCCTGCCGAAAGCTTTACTATTTCTTCGCGATGGTTGTTGAACAACGAGTCCGCCGTGACGAGCACTTCATCCACATTATTTGCCCTGAAGTCCTGCGCGAAAGCCCTTTGAATAGTGCTCAAATCAACGACATTATTGCTGTGCACAAGTCGTAGACCCATCCTGCTCGCCGCTTGGTCGAGGAGTCCTTTCCAATGAGCAAGGTCTGGACGATTCTGATTATTGAGCACGCCAATCTTCGGGGTATAGCTTGGGGCCCGTACGAGCAGGTCGTTCAGCAGTTCGAGCCGTGTCACGTCGAGTTCGGACGTGAGCCCGGCCGTCCCGGTCAAGTTCCGACGAGGTTCGTCGAGACTGTGGACGAGCGATAACTTTACCGGGTCGACAACGCTAGTGAAGACCACCGGTTTCCGGTTGGCGTTGGTCTCCCTCTGTGCAGCTAGGGCGGGAGCGGGGCCGCCGGCTGCAACGATGACCGACACATCTACGTCATTGGCCAGTTCTCGGGCATGTTGGTCCAGCGACTTCGCCGTATCTTTCACCCATCGATCGTCAATTCTGAAGTCCTCGTCAATCACTTCCTCAAGACGCCGACGGAACGCGCGAAAGTGCTTGCGAAATGGCTGCTTCGACCCGCTGTGGAGGAATCCGATTTTGTGGGGCACAGGTATTTCTCCTCCTAGTTGCCGCTGAAAGCGCGCACGGTGCCAATATCAACACCCTGCAGCGTCTGCGCGATTTGCGGCTGCAGTTTAGCTTACTCAAATTTGCGCGGTGCTCCAATCGCATCAGTTGCATCCGCAACTATCTGCTTTTTTCTGCCGCCGTCGAGAGCGTCGCATCACTCAATTGCTTCATCGGCACGAGCGAGCAAAGATGAGGGTACTTCGATCTTAAGTGTCTTTGCGGTCCGGAGGTTGATGACTAGTTCGAATCTGGTCGGCTGCATTACTGGTAGGTCGCCGGGTTTTGAACCGTTAAGAATGCGGGCAGCGTAGACGCCGGTTTGATAATAGGCGTCTGATATACTTGGGCCGTAGCTTATGAGGCCTCCGTCCAAAACGAACTCGCGCCATTGATAGATCGCCGGGATCGCATGGCGTGCCGCGAGCGCGATTACCTTAGGACGCCGGAAATTGAAGAACGGGTCGGCAGTAACTATTAGACCGTCCGCGCGCTGTTGGACGAGTGTTTCGAAAGCGACCTCTATGGCCGGCTCGGTGCTCGCTTTCTGAATAACGAGGTTGACTCCGATTGTCTCGGCGGCGGCTTGCAGATCCTTCAATTGGGCGTCCACACCTGGCCGGTTGGGGTTGGCGAGCACGCCAAACGTCCGCGCACCCGGACTGAGTTGGTACAGGAGCTCCAGTCTTTTCGGATCGAGTTCGGAAGTTAGACCGGCGCTTCCAGTGGCGTTTCCGCCCGGCCGATTGATGCTGACTACAAGGCCGCTCTGTACTGGATCGGCAACGGTTGTGAAAACAACTGGTATCGTATCAGTTGCTCTTTTCGCAGCCAGGGCCGAAATCGGACCGCCAGCCGCGACGATCACCTTTACGTTACGACGCACGAGTTCGGCGGCGAGGCCTGGCAGTCGCTCGTAGTCGTCGTCAGCCGTACGATATTCGATTGTAATGTTCTGGCCATCGACGTAGCCCCCCTCCGCCAAGCCGCGATGGAATGCCGCAATCCACTGTTTGTTTAGCGCGGCCGCGGAGCCGCTACTCAAGAAGCCAACCACCGTCCCGGTCTGTTGCGCGTTGAGCGGCAAGAGGGATGAGATCAGGGCAGCTGCGATGAGCGACATACACCTGTGCCGCATCTAATCCCCCGTAAATGCGATAATGCATTTTTCACTCTGAATTGGCTCACACACTTTGAGTAACGACCCACCACTGCGCTTCATTTCTGTGGTTCGCTTACCCAGATTAGCACAACCTCTACGCCTGGCGTAACCGGCTGCGACATAAAATCCGCTGGAGAATTGACCAACAGTCCCCATGCGTTCGACGGGTCCCGCGTGCTACAAACATCGTGGTACGTGGTCAGACCCCTACCTTACTGGAGGGTGCCGATGCAGGCCGAGCATTTTAAAGGACAAACCTCTTCCGATTGGAACGCCTTCATGGAGAAGCTTGAAATCGCGGAAGTGGAGTTCGCATGCGGCCGCCCAGCGGATTTCAAAGCACTATGGTCGCATACAGACGATGTTACATTGTTCGGCGCACTGGGTGGGCCCATAGAAAAGGGCTGGAGAAACGTGGCAGCGCGGCTTGACTGGGGCAGCTCTAACTACTCGGAAGGCACCCGCAGCAGGCATGAAATCAGTCGGACAGTCGGGCCCGATTTTGCCTATCTTGTTCAAGAGGAGATAATCGAGGCTCGCATCGGTGGTCGGACTGGCGAGCGATCGAAGCAGGAGTTGCGGGTGACCATGGTATTCCGCCGGGAAAGCGACGGGTGGCGCGTCCTCCATAGACATGCTGACACACAGATCAGAGCTTGGCCGTCGTGACGAAAGAACGGCAGAGGCGCAGCGCCTCGCCAGTAGCGCGCCGACGCGCTTAGCGTGTCACTGGGCAGTCGGCAGGTCGTTGAAGCAGACTTGAGTCGTTCTGAATTGAAGCGGCTGTTTTTGGCCCGCGTCACCGTCCGAGGTCCATTCCGGTGCGGCGTGCTGATAGCCTGGATGCTGCGAAGCGGGGCACTGGTCCCGTCTGATGCTTGAGCGATCTCCGACTTGCTGGCGCGGTCGACACCCTCAGGTCGTCGGGACCAACTAGCCAGCATCGAAGAGCTTGCCGTAACGCCCCCGAAACGAGACGATGAACGCCGACGCGCGGACGCTACACGGGGCATGTCGGATTCAATAGCGCCAATCGCCGCGCGGTTCCAGCGAGGCGACCCTTCGGGCGGGCTCCGCGGTCATTTCCGTAAGCCCCCGTGCGAAGTCTGATTATGCCCAATGAGCGGACATTGGTCGGCATGGCCGGCAGGTCTCTTCAGTGCCAAGAGCGGCCATTCGCAAGTGCAACGAAATTTGCCAGGAAATTCAGCTACTCGATCACCTCGTCGGCGCGGGCGAGGAGCATTGGCGGCGCATCAAGGCCGATTTTGGCAGGAATTGGGGTTGACAGTTTGCTGCGTAGAGAGTGAGCCTCTGAAGAAGCTGACGGCGCGAGGCGACGTCTGGTCGGTCGCCTCCCGTGGTGGGGGGCTTTCCAATAACCTGCAGGCGGAGGACGAACCATGAGGACCAAAGGCGCAGGGGGGATGCTGGCCACCGGGGCACTCGTGCTGCTGCTTGGGGCGCCCGCGGCGGCCCAGCTGGCGAAGCAAGGGACCTACTCCGCGGTGTACGGCTGGACGTTATCCTCCACGGTCCATAAGGTGGAAGACGGCCATGTCTTCACGCACGATGTGTATAAAGGGACGATCTTCAATGACGCGGGGAAGGGGTTCCTTCATGAAGCGTCGAATGTCTGCTTTGGGGCGAGCGACCTCATCCAGGGGAAGGGCGACGCCCACGGCTATTGTGTTGTGACCGACAAGAACAACGACAAAGCGTTTCTCGTGTGGAAAGGGACCATAGACCCTGCGACGGGTTTCCAAGGCACTTACCAATGGACCGGGGGGACCGGGCAGTATACCGGCCTGAAGGGCAACAATACCTTCCAGGCTACCCGCATCGGTTCGTCCTCGGAGGGGCGTGCCCTTCAGAAAGGGGAATGGCAGTTGCCCTAACCCCTCCCAGCCCGGAGGTTCAACCGGCGAGTCGGTAAGGGGGATGAGAACGCAAAGCGCACGGGAGATCACGCCCGGATGCCCTTGATGCCTTTGATAGTGACTTCGTCGTAGGCTTCTTTGAAATCGTAGATGCCTGCGCTCAACACTACCGCCTGCACATCATCAAGCTTAACCGCCAGCAGCGAAGCCGCCATTCCGCCTCGCGAATAACCGTAGATGCCCATCCGCGAGCCATCCACGTAAGGCTCGCGTTGAAACCTGCGTAAGCCGCGCGGAATAGGGTCCGGGGTCAGTTTGCGCTGCGGAAATCTTGGGCCGGGCATGACCGCTTGGGTCAAACTGAGAAGTCACGGCAGCGCGACGGCACGGCCGGTGTACCTTCAACAGCGGACATATTTGGTGACTTCCGGCATGGCCGTTGAGGAGCCTTTTTTTTACGCCCGCACGTGGACAGGCCCTCAGGCTTGAGGGCGCCACATCGAGAGAAAAGCAATCCGCTCGCGCCGCACAGACGAACGCACTCGCAGCCATCGGCCCACGCCGCGGCGGCGAACGGCGGGCACCTCGCTCCCTGGATTCCGAACTCAATCAGAACGACGGAAACAAGCCTACTTGAGAGCGGCGAGCATTTTGGCGCACGCCTCAGCGACTGCCGAAGTGTTCGATGAATTGCTTCCGGGAAATTTGGCCCAACCGCCCTTTTCGATGAATGAGCCTTGCTCGGGCGAACTGATTTTCATCAAAGCGACTTTGTTTTTCGTCGCTTCAGCTGCGTGTTGGAAGTTGTCCGCGCAAATGGGTGCGAGTGCCTCGACGACAGCCGCATTAGCGCTTTTCTTGGCCATCTCCTTAGCCGAACTCTCGAACATCACTCCGAGTCCGTTGAATCCGATGAACACGGTGATCACCGCCCCGATCGCCGTGCCCAGAAGAATCCGCTTCAACGAGTAATCGTCCATCATCGCTTTAGATGTTTCCATGACATTGCCTCTGAACCGACATTCCCCAGATGCAACTCTGGAACGGACCGCAAAGAAGGAGGTCACCAAGTAACTTCGCCTCCGTCACATCGTGGCTGGTCCTTCCGATCTGGTTCCAATACAATGTTGCACGCGGCATCAGCCTGGATTTTGCGCCGGACAGCCTTGCGCCGTCTGTGCAATATTGATCACGTTCGCCACAATTCAAAACTGACCTAGTGTCCCGATTCCGAAGTTCGCAAACACTCGCGGCACACTCTCATGCGAAAGCGGGCACTACGCGGGAGCGCGGGAGCGGTATGAGCTTCGGAAAGGCAGATGAGACGGCGCGATTTCATCACCCTGCCCGGCGGTGCGGCGCTCGTCTGAGCGCTCCCCGCGCGCGCACAGCCCGAGCGGATGCGCGGCGCATCGGCGTGCTGATGAGCTATCCCGAATGCGGCCCGCCCCGGGGCCGCGATCACTTACTGATGGCTGACGCGGCCACCGCCGCGGCGATCGGGCTGATTTCCATGTCGAGCCTGCCCGCCTCCGCCAGGAACTGCGGATCCTTCATGGTCGCATCGAACGCCTGGCGCAGCGCACCCTTGCGATCGTCCGGGAGCTCCGGTGGCGCAAAGAACGGCCGGCCGACGAACTGCCCGGCGATCAGCAGGCGGAGAACCTGTCGCTGCTCGTCATTCGTCGCGCGCTCGAGCACCAGCGGGACGTCCGGCAAGTCGGCATTCTTCTCCATGCCGAATTGGGCCAGCAGGCTGATCTTTCGGTCGCGAAGCCAGTCGGTCTTCTGGCTCTTGATGCTGGTCCACGACCAGCCGCAGCGGCCCTCGACCTCGCCGCGTTCCATGGCAAGGTTGATGTCGTTGCCGCCGGGATAGCCGGTCGCCAGCTTGACCTTGGCGCCAAGAAGGTTGCGCAGGATCAGCGCGAATGTGTCCGGATCCGCGCCGGTCGCGCTGCCGCCCAAATCGGTATGGACCGGCACCTCGTAACCGGCGAGATCATGGTTGACGAAGTAGCCCGCCCGCTTGTCGACCGCGAGTTCCTCCATCAGAGCCGCGCCGACGCCCATGGTCATCGCGCCGATCACCTGGCTCCGCGCCGTCTTGGGATTGAGGATGCGGCCCGAGGCGCACACCGCGAGCATGCGCCGCACGCGGATCTCGCCCGTTGCGGCATCAACGCCGACTTCGACGAAGTGCGCGCCGAACGTCGATTGCTGGTACTTCTTGTCGAGGTCGCCATCGGCGAAAGCGCTTGAGTGACGAAGCGCGGCTCGCCGGCGATAGCCGTTGGCTATATCGGGCGCCGAATACCGCTCGTCCGAAATTGTGGGGAGGGGCGGCATCTGGTAGCATCGAGCATCCCTGTCAGCCGGCCGGCTCGAACGTACGACACACGATAGGAGAGTCCCCATGATCAGATCAGCATCCGCCGTCGCCGCCGCGATCGCGGCCAGCGTCTCATTCTCGCAGCCGGCCTTCGCCCAGGAAGAAACCGATCAGCGATTGGGCACGGTTCATTTTGAGACGTCATGCAACGACGTTGCGCAGCGGCGCTTCGATCGGGCCATGCGCTACCAGCATTCGTTCTGGTATCGCGAGTCGAAGGAACTGTTCGAGGAGGTCCTCAAGGCGGATGCGGATTGCGGCATCGCCTATTGGGGCATTGCGCTGAGCCTGCTCAACAATCCGCACGCGCCGCCGCCGGTCGGCAACCTTCCGCTTGGGCTCGCGGCGGTCGAGAAGGCCAAGGCGATCGGCGCCAAGACCCAGCGCGAGCGCGATTTCATCAACGCCATGGCCGCGTTCTATACCGACTTCGACAAGGTCGATCATCGCACCCGGGTGCTCGCCTATCTCAAGGCCATGGAAGGCGTAGCGCAGGCTTATCCCAATGACGACGAAGCGCAAATCCTCTACGCCATCGAGCTTAATGTCGCCGCCCCGCCGAGCGACAAGACCTATGCAATGCAGCTCAAGGGCGCTGCCATCCTCGAGCCGATGTTTCAACGCCAGCCGCGCCATCCCGGCGTTGCCCACTATCTCATCCATCTCTACGACACGCCGGCGCTGGCGGACAAAGGCCTCGAGGCGGCCAAGCGGTATTCGCAGATCGCGCCGGCAGCGCCGCATGCGCAGCACATGCCATCGCACATCTTCACCCGCGTCGGCTATTGGAAGGAATCGATCGGCTCCAACACCGAAGCGGCGCGGGCTGCGAAGGCCAGCAACGAAGGCCACGACCAGCTGCACGCGATGGATTACCTCGTCTATGCCTATCTGCAGACCGGGCAGGATACGAAGGCGCAGGCGGTGATCGAGGAGATGCGCGGGATCAGCGGCTTCACCGAGACGTTCATTGCCGGCCCTTATGCGCTGGCCGTGAGCCCGGCGCGCTATGCGTTGGAGCGCGGCGATTGGAACGCGGCGTCGCAGCTCGCGGTCAGGCCGAGCCCCCTCGCCCACATTGAGGCCATGACCCGCTTCGCCCGGGCCATGGGCGCGGCGCGGGCGGGCCGGCCGGACGATGCCAAGGCCGACCTCGCCAAGCTCGCCGAGCTGCGCGACAAGCTGCGCGCGGCCAAGGACGCGTATTGGGCCGAGCAGGTCGACATCCAGGCGCAGGTCGCGACCGCCTGGGTCCTCTATTCGGAAGGTAAGTACGAGGATGCGCTCAAGGCCATGAGCGCCGCCGCCGATGCCGAGGACAAGACCGATAAGCACCCGGTCACCCCGGGCGTCCCGACGCCGGCGCGCGAACTCTACGGCACGATGCTGCTCGAGCGCGGCATGGCCAAGGAGGCGCTCGCCGCATTTGAGGCGACGTTGAAGAAGGAGCCGAACCGGCTCGGCGCCGAACTCGGCGCCGCTGCGGCGGCGGAAAAGTCGGGCGATGCCGGGAAGGCGCGAGCGCATTACGCCGCCGCCGTCGCGCTCACGGCGAATGCCGATCCGGTCAGGCCGCAGATCGCGCAGGCGCGCGCATTCGTGGAGAAGAGCGTCCGCTAGAGCGTGATGGCTTTAGGTTGAGTTGCAATCACGCTCTAGCTTTTTTGTTTGAGCATGATCTTTTCGGAAAACCGGTACCCACTTTTCCGGATCATGCTCTAAAACCCGAAGCCGCGCGAGGGCGATGGGATGCCCGTGATGAAGTCGGCGGGATTGGCGCTCGCGCTGGCGGCGGGGCTCGCCGCCGCGGGGGCCGGGTATTTCGCGCTCGTCGCATCCCGGCCCACGGACAAGGCGGCGGGAGATACATCTGCCGCCCCTCCGGTCTGGGCGGAGGTGAAGTGGCCGTTCGCGATCGATCAATGGGGGACCGGCCGCGCGTTTGCGTGCAAGGCGGCCGACTGCGGCACCGCGGCAGCGCTCTATCTTCGCGCCAAGCTCGGCTCCTGCAATTGCACAACCGGCATCGCGGACGACGCCGACCTCGACCGCATGAGCGACTTCGAGTTCGTCGGCGGCGAGGTTTCGCCCCTCGGTGCCGGCCGGCCGATCGCGATTGGCGCGATGAAGGGACGCAGCCGCGCCTATGCGCTCACCGGTCGCAGTCGGCCGGGGAAGTTCGCGCTGTCGGTCGCCTTCAACGACCGCTGCGACATGATCGTCGCGACAGTCGTGCTGCCGCACGACCGACCGGAGACGATCGAGCCCGGTGTCATGGAGTTCCTCAACAGCAGGACCGTCTTGCATTGGGCGGAGGTCGCCCTCGGCATATGAGCCGCCAGATCGCCGGTCGTGCATCGGCCTAGGAGAACGGCACGGGCCGTTCGGGGGAGCGGCGGAAGTTACTCAGGCGCTATCTTGTCTGATGTGGGTCATGAGCGCCGTTTTCGCGATCTCCGCGGCACGTCCGCTCTAACCCCACTACTCACACCGTGACAGCGGACATCCCGGCCGCATTCGCGACGGCCTGCAGGCGGTAAATGGTCGGGAACTCCGGTGGAGTAATGACATTGCACGCAACAAACAGCGCGCGGGCGGACTTTTATTTTGGAAGCTTGTCCGCGAGAATTTCGAGCTTGTGGATCTCCGGGGTCTTGGCAAACAGGTCGCCGGCCTTGGCTTTTTCCATTAAGGCCGCCGCCACCTTGCCGTTGAGATGCGCATCGCGCCCGACCTCGTCGTCGAACGTGTCGAAGATGGCGAAGGAGGAAGGTCCCTCTTGAATGGCGAACCACGAAATCGTGCCCGCCTCAGCGTTCACCAAGGGTACGGCAGAACGCAGAAAGTCCGCGACCTCCTTCTCCTTGCCCGGCCTCGCCTGCAGCGGAACATACAGTGCAAATCTTGTCATCACCTTCTCCTGCTTTTGGCATGGCGATCACGCACGAAGACCTGCAACCCACGCATTGACGATTGGCAAGTCTAGCGGATCCCGACCTGCGCCCCCAGCGCGATCTCGCCCTCCCTGGCGAACTGGGGCAAGAACGAGCCAAAGGGCGCAATGACGGACAAGTGCCGCGGCGTCGGTAGGCTTACCTGCCGTGGAACCCAAGGCGTCGCTCAAACAAATCCCTACCGAGTGGCGAATGACGCCTGGCGCTCGAGAGCCCAAGGGTGAAATCGTATGAAGGTGATTGTCCCTTTCAGCGCACTCGTTTGCTTTCTGCTGGCGGGGCCGGCCATTGCGATCGACAGCGGATCCCTACCCGCCTGCAGATACCCGACATCCGATGCGGCGAAGGACAATCCCTTCCTGACCTATGCACAACAGCATCGACTCTTCCTCAACGGCGCGCAGGAGCACGTCGTGTTTCAAAGCGTCAGCAAGCACGACGGGACACAGGAGACGGTGCTTCCAGGGTTCAAGGCCGAAATCGGCCAAGTCGTTCCCACGTCGATCACGCTCCATCGCCTGCCAAGTGATGCGACAAGCCGCGTGTGGGCCGTGAAGTCGTGCGATTACGCAACGCTGCAGAACCAGCTACTGATCGTCAACCCGCAAGATAGGAAGGTGGCCGATATCATCACGCAGTGACTTGGCGTGGCGGTTCCTTGCGGTCGAAGAGGACGTAACGAAAAACCTCGGCCGCTTGCCAGCGGTGTCGCGAGCTCGATCGAGTTCGCCCCCAATGATCGTGTCATTTGCGCAATCCGAAGACAATCTCCGCAAGACGCCCCGAGCGCTCGTTCGCGCGCTTGGCCTATCACGATGGCCTGCGGCACATCCATATGCCGTTGCGAAGCCTCAAGACCGCATCGAGCGGAAGGTCGACAACCATGACCCTTGAGCCATCGGTGCGGGATCCTTTACTGGCGGCAATCCCCAAGCTGCGTGCTTTTGCCATCTCGCTCTGCCGGAATGGTGACCAGGCAGACGATCTCGTGCAAGGCGCGCTGCTGCGGGCCTGCGCCAACATCTCGTTGTTCCAGCCCGGCACGAACATGTATGCGTGGCTGTGCACCATTCTACGGAACCAGTTTTATACGGAATGCCGGCGTCGACGCCGGCCATTCGAGTCGATCGACGCCCTCGCCGAGATCAAGGCTGCCAGGCCGGAGCAAATCGCCCACGCGGAGTACAGCGAGTTTTGCGCGGCACTAGCCAGGCTGGCGCCTAAACAGCGCGAAGCTCTCATGATGGTCGCAGGTTCGGGTCTTTCATACGAGGACACGGCCAAGCTTTGCGGCTGCCCAGTGGGAACGGTCAAGAGCCGCGTCAACCGGGCGCGCGCCGAGCTCGCCCGAATGTTGTCGGTCGGCGGCCCAGAGCTTTTCGAGGAAGACCCGATCTTCAACGCCGTGATCGCGAGCGGAGATCACGTCGCAGCGCGCGGGTGGCATTCTCGTCCGTCCTTATGAGATCGAACGAGCTGCCTGAGAGCAGCAATCCCGCGCATGTCCTTTCGACTGCACCGGCCCGCCCCAGGGCCGCGGTCACTTCTGGATGGCTGACGCGGCCTTGCGGACGATCTCCTTGGGCGTCCGATACAAGTCGGCGAGGAACTCATCGACCACCGCCGCGGCGATCGGGCTGATTTCCATGTCGAGCCTGCCCGCCTCCGCCAGGAACTCCTGATCTTTCATGGTCGCATCGAAGGCCCGGCGCAGCGCACCCTTGCGATCGTTCGGGAGGTCCGGCGGCGCAAAGAACGGCCGGCCGACGAACTGCCCGGCGATCAGCAGGCGGAGAACCTGTCGCTGCTCGTCATTCGTCGCGCGCTCGAGCACCAGCGGAACGTCCGGCAAGTCGGCATTCTTCTCCATGCCGAATTGCGCCAGCAGGCTGATCTTTCGGTCGCGAAGCCAGTCGGTCTTCTGGCTCTTGATGCTGGTCCACGACCAGCCGCAGCGGCCCTCGACCTCGCCGCGTTCCATGGCAAGGTTGATGTCGTTGCCGCCGGGATAGCCGGTCACCAGCTTGACCTTGGCGCCAAGGAGGTTGCGCAGGATCAGCGCGAATGTGTCCGGATCCGCGCCGGTCGCGCTGCCGCCCAAGGTGAACTCGCGCGCGAACATGTCCGGCCAGGTCTTGACCGGCGAGGTGTGCCAGGTGGCGCAGACGCTGGTCTCGCTGGTGATGCTGCCGAGCCAGGAGAGCTTGGTGGCGTCGAACTTGGCATCGTTCAGCAGCGGCTCGGTCACCATGCCGCGGCTCACGGTCGCCAGCACCGTGCCGTCCTTGGGCGCAACGCTGTAGACGAACTGGGTAGCCTTCAGGCTGCCGGCGCCCGGCATGTTCTGCACGACGATCGTCGGGTTGCCCGGAACATGCCGGCCCATGTGGCGCCCGAGCAGGCGCGCATAGAGGTCATATCCACCGCCGGCGGTGAAGCCGACCAGGATGGTGATGGCGCGATTGCGATAGAAATCCTCGACCGATTGCGCGTGCGCGGGCACTGCCGACGCCAACGCGATCACCGCGCCCATGGCTTTCCAAGACATCGGTTTCTCCCGCCGATATCGCTGTTCGTGCGCGCCGCGCGCTCTAGCTTATTGCCGGAGCATGATCTTTTCCGAAAACCGGTACCCACTTTTCGGGATCATGCTCTACTCCGTCTGTCCGGTCGCCGCCTTCACCCGCGCCACCAGCTCGGGCGAGGCGGCGGCGAGCTTGTCGGCGAGCGCGTGGGGGTAGGCCGCCGGGCGCGGATCGATGTCGAGCTTGCGCTTCGCCGCCTCGGCGAGGAACGCGGGATCCTTCATGACGTCGTCGAACGCCTTGCGCAGCGCGGCGACCCGGTCGGCAGGAACGCCCGGCCCCACCGCCATGGCCCGCCCGAACGGCGTTCCCGCGGTGAGGAACTCCACGATATCCTTCTTGTCGGGCGGCGCCAGCTCGAGCAGCGTCGGCACGTCCGGGATTTGCTCCTTGCGCTCGAACGTGAACGACACCAGCACCGAAACTTTCTTCTCGGTGAGCCACTGCGGCCGGGTGCCGATCAGATTCTCCCAGGAAGCGGCCCAGCCATCGACTTCGCCGCGCTCCATCGCCAGGTTGAGATCGCTGCCGCTGCGGTAGCCGGTGATGACGTTATAGCTCGTGCCGAGCACGTGCTTCATCATCGCGGGCCATTGGTAGGTCAGATGACCCTTGCCGAATGAGCCGATGACGAGCGGCTTGGTCTTGAGACCGTCGAGCGTGTTCACCTGAGCGGTGTGCCAGATCGCCATCGTATGCGCGATGGCGTCGAAGGTACCGAGCCATTGGAACTTGGTCGATTCGAAACGCACGCCCTTCGGCTCCAGCTTCTCGGCGAGCGGGATCGAGTGCGAGAGCAGGATCTTGGTGCCGTCCTGCGGCCCCGGACCGTAGAGATGGTTGCCGGCGATGACGCCGCCGGCGCCCGGCATGTGCTCCATGATGATGGCCGGGTTGCCGGGAATGTGGCGGGCGAGATGCTCGCCGAGGACGCGGCCGTAGAGATCGTAGCTGCCGCCCGGCTGCGTCCCCATCAGGATCGCGATGGTCTTGCCCTTGTAGAATTCGGCGACGCTTTGCGCCGCGGCGGGCGCGGCGCAGATGGCGGTCGCCGCCAGAGCGACAGATGCGCAGGCGATCACGCGCCTCGAGTGTGGCATGTCCATCCTCCCAGGGCGATGCGGGCACTTTGGCCGCTTTTCCCGTGAGGGTCCCACAACGGCCCCGCCGCTTCAACCGGCATTCCCGGATGATTCCGACGGACGCGAACGCCGGAGCGCGATAACCCCCGCGGTCATTGCCGCCGTTCGTGGAACGGACATTACGGAATATCGCCCGGGAGAGGACTGGCCTACTCCGCTTTGATATTGGCCGCGCGGATCACCTTGCCCCACTTTTCGGTGTCGTCGGCGATGAGCTTGGCGAAGTCGCCCGGCGAGCTCACCAGCGGCGTGCTGCCGAGATCGGCAAGTCGCGCCTTGATCTTGGGATCGGCGAGAGCAGCGTTGATTTCCTTGTTGAGCCTGTCGACGATTTCAGGGGGCGTGCTCTTGGGCGCGCCGATCCCTTGCCAAAGAGACGCTTCATAGCCCGGCACGAAGTCGCCCACGGTTGGAACGTCCGGTAGCGCCTCCGAGCGGGTCGCGGTTGTGACCGCCAGCGCCCGCAATCTGCCGGCCCTGATGTACTCGATCGACGAACCGAGAGGGTCGAACATGACCTGGACCTGCCCGGCCATCAGATCGGTCAGCGCAGGTCCCGAGCTGCGATATTGCACCGGAACGAGATCGACGCCTGCCATCATCTTGAACAGCTCGCCGAAAATATGCGTCGAGCTTCCGGGGCCGGCTGCGCCCATATTGATCTTTCCCGGATTGGCCTTTGCATAGGCGATGAACTCCGGAACCGTCTTGGTCGGGAATTGGGAGTTCACCTCCATCACGCTCGGCACCAGGACAATGCTCGCGACCGGCGCGATGTCGCGGCTGAAATCGAAATTGAGTTTGTCGTAGAGCGTCGTGTTGATCGCGTTCGACGACGTGAGCCAGAGCAGCGTATAGCCGTCGGCCGGAGCCCGCGCGACCGCTTCGGTGGCAACATTGGTGCCCGCACCGGGGCGGTTCTCGACGACGAATGGCCGGCCGAGCCGTTCCGACAGCCACTGACCGATCAGCCTAGCGAGAATGTCTGACACGCCGCCCGGCCCAAAGCCGACGATGATGCGTACCGGCTGTGTCGGATAGGTCTGCGCGCGCGCGATGCGCGACAAAGCCGGGAGCGCGACCGCGCCCGCTGCCAGATGCAGAAATTGCCTGCGGGGAAGTTTCATCGTGGACCTCCTTCTCCTCACTCGATCACCTCGTCGGCGCGGGCGAGCAGCGTTGGAGGCACCTCAAGGCCGAGCGCTTTGGCTGTCTTGAGGTTGATCGTCAGTTCAACCTTCGTCGACTGTACGACCGGCAGGTCAGCGGGCTTCATTCCCTTTAGAATCCTGCCGATGTACATGCCAACTTGTCGATACGCATCGGTTAGACTGTCGCCGTAACTTACCAAGCCGCCGGCCTCGGCAAACTCGCGCAGGAAGTAGATCGTAGGGATTGCGTGCCGTGCCGCCAGCGCTACCAGTTGTTCACGGCGCAGCACGAAGAATGCATCATTGCCGACGAGGAGCCCAGAGGCCCGCTCGCGGACAATCGTCGCCATGGCATCATTGAGCTCGTGGTCGAGGCTGGCATTGAGGACAATGATTTTTTGTCGGACCGTACGACCAGCCGCCCGAATGTCCATCAATTGACTTTCCGCCTCCGGATTCTTCGGATTCACCAGACAAGCTACAATGCTAGCATCAGGAACTAACTCGCGCAGCAGTTCCAGCCGTTTCGCGGTCAATGCTCCGGACAGTACACTCACGCCAGTGACGTTGCCGCCAGGCCGGTTGAGGCTGGATACAAGCCCGAACTTGACCGGGTCGCCACCAACTACGAAGACGATGGGAATTGTCGAGGTCGCAGCCTTTGCGGCCAGCGGTGAAGGAACGCTTCCGACCGCGAGGATCGCGGCCACCTGCCGGCCTGCTAAATCGGCTGCCATCGCGGGCAAGCGATCGTAGTGTCCCTCCGCCCAACGGTATTCTATCGCAACATTCTGACGCTCGACGAACCCCTGTTCGATCAGGCCCTGTCTGAATGCAGCCATCATTGGCTTGCTGTCATTGAGTGACCTGCCACTAAGAAGTCCTATCACCGGCATCGCCGGCTGCTGCGCGCGTGCCGCGAGCGGCCAGGCGGCCGCCGCACCGCCGAGCAGCGTGACGAACTCGCGCCGTCTCACTCGATCACCTCATCGGCACGTGCGGACAGGCCGGGCGGCACCTCGAGACCGAGTACCTTGGCGGCCGTCAAGTTGATGACGAACTCGAACTTGGTCGCCTGTACGACCGGCAGATCGGTGGGCTTTTCGCCCTTGAGTATCCGCCCGGCGTAGCTACCCGCCTGGCGATATGCCTCGGTCAGACTGGTGCCATAGCTCATCAGACCGCCGGCTGCCGCAAAATCTCGCCACTCGTAAATCGCCGGGACGGCATGGCGCGCCGCCAGTGCTATGAGCTGCTGGCGTCGCGCAAAGAAGAATGGATCGGAGGCAACGACGAGTGCACCAATGCGGTTTTGCAGGAGGCTAGCGAAGGCCATGTCAATTTCGCGTTCGCTGCTAGCGTTGAGGACATGGAGCTGCAGCCCGAGCGTGCGGGCGGCCTCGTTCAGTTCCTTCGACTGGTTATCGGCATTCGCATTGGTCGGATTGACCAGCGCCGCAATCTCGGTCACGCGGGGCACAACCTCGTGCAGCAACCCCAGCCGCTTCCCCTCCAACTCGGCGGTGAAGAAGCTCACGCCGGTGATATTGCCGCCTGGCCGGTTAAGACTCGCGACAAGCCCGAATTTGACCGGATCGCTTCCCATCCCAAAGACGATCGGAATGGTGGCGGTGGCCGCCTTCGCCACAATGGCGGTATGGACGCCGCCGTACGCGCCGAGCACGGCCACTTGTCGGCGGACGAGGTCGGCCGCCAGCGCCGGCAGCCGATCGTATTGGCCATCCGCGTAGCGATAGTCGACCCTTACGTTGCGACCATCGACATAGCCGGTTTCATTCAAGCCTTGCTGGAACGCTGCGTGGGGAGGCGTTGCGGACCCGCTGTGCAGGAACCCGATCACAGGCTCGCTGCGCGCGCGCAGCGAGCGGCCATGCCGCAGCCGCGCCGCCGAGCAGCGTGATGAAGTCGCGGCGCCTCATGTCGAACAAGGGACTTCCTCCCAGGTGCCGCCGCCGATCATACCAGCAAGCGGGCGGCCACCGCGGCAGTTCTTTTGCCGCGCTGCCAGCCTGCCGGCGGGCGGGTCAGACGGTCCTTGGGGCAGACCTGAATCCTTCTGAATCAGGCGCTTTTACCGGATCGCCGTCACCGGAGTTACGATAAGCCGGCCGCTGGGGGCGCGCCTCTGGCTGCGATGCTTGGCCGGCCGGGCGGGCTCTCTGGAGACTTGATGTGCACACCAGCGCCGTTCCCCGCCAGCTTGCGCCGATACTGCGCGGGCGGCAGGCCGACTGAAGGATGTGCGCGTGGACGAGACCAGCGAGCAGCTGAAGTACCAGTCGGGCAAGCATTTCTGGAACTGGGTGACGAACAGCAACCCGCTCGCTCGCGCAGTGCTCGGCGAGCTCAATCTGAACGAAGACCAGATCGCCGTGATCAAGCGGGCAGCGGATGACCTGATCCGCGAGCGCGCTGGGGGGACCGACACGGCGATCCTGATCAGTCCGATCAACATCGGCATCGGGACGAAGTGAGACACCGACACTGTCCTTGTGAGGCGGCGATGAAAATCCGACAGCCCGTGCTCGATTGCTCTGCTTGAAGGGGGGTCTTTGGCATTTTATGTGCAAGAACATGACCGCATCCGTTTCACAAGCTCAGATCGAGGCCGCAACCGCCTACGAGGCGCAGTTCGTTCCGGCGCTGTTTCGGCCATGGGCCCCGATCGTCGCAGACCTTGCCCAGGTCAAGGCCGGTGATCGCGTCCTGGATGTTGCCTGCGGTACCGGGGTGCTGGCGCGCGAGGCGGCCGCGCGTACGGGGCAGAAGGGTCATGTCGCCGGCCTCGACCCGCATGCGGGCATGCTGGCGGTGGCACGAGATCTTTGCCCGCGATCGACTGGCGGGAGGGAACGGCCGAGGCGCTGCCGTTCCCGGATCGGTCTTTCGAGGTCGTCATTAGTCAGTTCGGCCTCATGTTCTTTACGGACCGCGACAAGGCGATCCACGAGATGCTGCGCGTGATGGTCCCTGGCGGACGCTGCGCCGTTGCAGTCTGGGATGCTATCGAGAACGTCCCACCATTCGCTGCCCTCGTGGCCCTGCTTGATCGCATCGCCGGAAAGGCCGCCGGCGATGCGCTTCGGGCGCCTTTCGTGCTGGGAGACCGGCGGGCGCTCGCCGCATTGTTCAGCGGCGCCGGAGCAACGTCTGTCGATGTCACGACCCGCCAAGGCCCGGCACGGTTCCCCAGCGCGCGCGAGTTGGTCGAGGCGGAGCTCCGAGGCTGGCTGCCCGTGATGGGGGTTGTTCTGCCGGAGCCCGAGATCAGCCTCATCCTCGCCGAGGCGGAGAACGCTCTCGCCCGCTACGTCACTCGCGATGGCGAACTTGCATTCAGCATGTCGGCGCATCTCGTCAGCGCGAGGAAGCCTTAGCGGGTCCGACCGGCCGTTCCGCACGACCGCGGATTCGGGCCGATCATTTCAGCGAGTCGGGTCCGCGGCGGAATGCAATGGCCATGCGATTGTAGGCGTTCATCAGCGCGATCGCGAGCGTGAGGTCCGCCATCTCCTGCTCGTCGAATTGCGCGGATGCCGCCGCATAATCGGCGTCCGGAGCATGGGTCTCGGAAATGCCGGTGACGGATTCGGTCCAGGCCAGCGCCGCGCGCTCGCGTTCGGAGAAATACCCGCCGGCCTCGCGCCAAACCGAGACCAGCATCAGCTTCTCGACCGGCGTGCCATCCTTTTGCAGGTCACGGGTGTGCATGTCGATGCAATAGGCGCAACCGTTGATCTGCGAGGTGCGCAGGTAGACGAGGTCGATCAGCGGCTTCGGAAGGCCCGACTTCGCAACATACAAATGGGCGCCGCCAAGCGCCCGCATGCCCGCGGCGGCGAGGGTCTGGTAGGCGGAGCGCTGGGTCATGTCGGACACCTCTTTCGTGGGTCGTTGGTCTCGAGCGCCTTGCTCGTAATACGCTAATGCCCCGAACCCGAAGTTCGCACGCCTTTGCCGCGAGTCCGATTGCGAACTTCGGAATCGGGACACTAGCGCGTTTTCACGCGATGCGCGGGCAACGCGCGGCATTTTGTGCTATGATTTTCCATTACGTAGGAGATGACCCATGAAATTTACGCGGATTACCGTCGATCCCAAACAAATGGGGGGTGTTCCCTGCATCCGCGGGCTGCGCATCCCTGTGGCCACCGTCGTGGGTATGGTGGCCGATGGAATGACGGCGGAAGACATCCTCGCAGCCTACCCTGACCTCGAACCCGACGACGTTCGAGAGGCGTTGCAGTACGCGGCTGATGCCGTGCGCGAGCGCGAGTTGCCGCTGACAGTTCCGTGAGGTTTCTCGTTGACGCCGCGCTCTCGCCGGTCATTGCCGAAGGGCTGCGGCACAACGGGCACGACGCCGTGCACGTGCGTGACTACGGTTTGCAACGGGCAGACGACGACGCGATCTTTGCGCGCGGCCAGGAGGAGGCTCGGATCATTGTCTCGGCAGACACCGATTTCGGTACGCTGCTCGCATTGACGGGGAAACGGGCACCGTCGGTCCTCCTGTTTCGGGGCGCGACTAACCGACGGCCACCGCGGCAACTCGCCCTATTGTTGGCGAACCTGCCGGCATTGGAAGAGGCATTGCTTCGCGGCGCGATCGTGGTGCTTGAAGAGACGCGCATTCGCGTTCGTTCGCTGCCTATCGGGGGCGAGTTTGACGCAACTCGAAACTGAGGCAGTCAGCAATAAACCTGGATCACGGCACACTCGCCATCGACCCTTTCCTCGCCGTGAACAAGGAGCTGTTCGAACGGGCCCGCCATTGGATGCCTCGACCATATCTCGTCCCCGCTCAAGCCGCGCTGCCTCGCATCAGGCAAGCAGATCGCGGCAGCCGAGATCGTCAACCGCCAGCATGATGCGCTCGAGGTTGTTCCACCACACCGCCGGACCGATGTTGTTCAGCGCTTGCTCCGGCCTTCCCAATCGATCAGCCGGAGTTGCCCCCACCGTCTCGCGGTAGCGGGTCCGTTGTGGGTCAAGTCCCATAGGCGCTAACTTAAGATCCCCTCGGTTGTCATCGTCCGCCCCCGATCAGGTCGGGGGTAGGCTCCAGCGGACGATCCAGTAACCGCTTAGCTTGAGTAAAGGCACGCTTCGGTCGGGATCGCCCCTCCACGGGTTACTGGATGCCCGCTTTCCGCGGGCATGACAGCGGAGAGAGCTCGCGGGCGTGACCACGGGCAGACTATGTTTCCGGCTTAAGTTAGCGCCTACGGGATCAAATCCGGGGCAGGCGTTTTCGGGATCATGCTCTGGCCGCGGGTCGCGCCATCGGGGCGGCCAAGCCCGGTTGTAAACTCTCCGAGCCGGGTCGTGAGCGCGTCGCCTCGGCTCACCAGCGCCGGTGTCGGCTGCCCGGTCGCCCGGCGCGGGTCAAATCCATCTCTATCGATCTCTTCGATCTTCTGCTCGATCTGTTGGACGACATAGCGGGAGAACGGTCCCAAGTGCAGATAGAGCGCCATCAACGCCATCAGCCACCTCGCCGAGCGCGGATTGACCGACACGCATTCGGTGAACGTCTGCCAGAACACATCGCGCGGTTCGGGCATGTTGGTGATGATGCGATTGAGCATTTCCGAAGCGCCGAACTTGCGCCGGGCGTAGTCCGCGCGGGTCTGGCGCTTTCGCCTCGAATTGTCGAGCAAACCGGCGAGACGGCGAAGCCGGCCGGCGAAAGCGACCGGGTCGTAGATCGTCTCCAGGACGCGTTTGTAGTCGAGCAGGATGTCCTGCTTCGGCCGGAGCGTGTCGAAATTCAGTCCGTGCGTGCACTGATCGACGTTGCCTTTGGGGACCACGGCGGGCTCGGGATACAAGCGGCCCTCGCGCTCGAGCCGCCGCGTGAGCTGAGTGTTCGGCAAGGCGTAGAGCAGGCCCACCATGCACACCGGGATCGCCGCGTCCTCGATCAGGTCGATCATGGTGTCCGCGACCGCGTTTTTTTCGGTATCGAAGCCCACGATGAATCCGGCGTGCACGAACATGCCGGCGGCGTAGATCCGGTGGATGCTGTCGACCAGAACTCCGGCGCGTGTTCTGCTTCTTCCTCATGGCGATCAGGGTGTCGTTATCGGGACTCTCGATCCCAACGAAGACACCGACGAAGTTGGCCGCAGTCATCGCCTCCAGGAGGTTCGCATCGTCGGCCAGATTGACCGAGGCCTCGGTCGTGAACTCAAACGGATAGTCGTGCTCCTCGAGCCATGTCCGCAGGTCGACGAGCAACGATCGCACGGCCTTCTTGTTGCCGATGAGATTGTCGTCGACGAAGTCGACGTGGCCGCGATAGCCGAGCCGATAGAGCGCCTCCAGCTCCGCCAGCATCTGCGCGTTGGTCTTGGCGCGCGGCACCCGCCCGTAAAGCTCGATAATGTCGCAAAACTCGCAGTTGAACGGACAACCCCGAGAAAACTGCACGCCGACGTAGAGGTAATGATCGAACTTCAATAGGTCGAAACGCGGGATCGGGCTTTTGGTGACGTCGACCTGGAACTTCTCGGCCTCGAAAGTCCCCTCCGTGGCTCCCGCCTCCCATGCGGCGATGAAGCTGTCGATGATGCCTTCAGCCTCGCCGAGGACGCGGAAATTGGCCTGCGCATAGATGTGGGGACTGGAGGTGGCCCCCGGGCCGCCGACCACCACCGCCTTGCCCTGGGCGCGACAAATGTCGATGATTGCGAGCGTGTCGTGTTGCTGAGACAGCATGCCTCCCGTCATCACGAGGTCCGCCCACGCGAGATCGCTGTCGGTCAATTCTTCGGCGTTGCGATTGACCAGGCGGATGGCCCAAGAGGATGGCAGCAACGCCGCCAGCGTGATCAGGCCGAGCGGCGCGGCCGGGTACCGGGCACCGAAAACCTCGCAGGTCGCCCCAAAGCTCCAAAACGTACCGCCCGCAAAGCGGGGGTAGATCATCAGTACGTTGCATGCGCGCGGTGCTGAAGCGACCGCACTGTCCGACGGCATAACAGCCCCTTTCCGGCCTGAGCTGCGCGAACCTAGGCTGGATCACCGCCCAAGTCCACTCGGAGCGGGTTCCGCAGGGCATGGGCCCCGGTCTTGCGGCGTGTGCCGATCGTGCAGACTTGTCTGCGGTCCGCTCCATTCAGGATGATTCTAGGGTGTTGACCCATCGAGGTCGTCGGCCTGCCGGCAGCCGCGAACCGGCCGTGGCAGACCGCCCGGCTGTGAGCGGCGGGGGTCGACTCGTTCAGACGTTGCGCGCCAGGAACTCCCACATCAAGCGCATGGCCGCGCGGCACCCCTCGAGCGTGCTCATCTGCATGAACCCGTGCGGCATTCCTTCCATCACGTGCAGCTCGTAAGGGCTCGCAGCGGCTGACAGGGCCTGGCCAAGCGCCAGCGAGTTGGCGAGACACCAGGAGTTGTTGCCCGCTCCGATGATGAAGCACGGCGGAAGCAGTCCCGGCGCCACCGCCTTGAGCGGACTTACACGGGGATCATCGAGCAAACCCTTGATGCCCGACACGTACGTGTCCAATTGCCGTTGAAGTCCGGGCTCCGATCTGGTGCGCTCGGCGGTCGCCTCCAGATCGTATGCACCGTAGAAGAGCAGTGCCGCTCGCACCAACGAGCGCAGCTCAGGAGCGCTCGAGGTGAGGGCGCTGACCGCAAGGTTGGCGCCCGCGGAATCGCCGCCGATCGCGATCCGCCGGCCATCGCCGTTCCACCGGCGCGCGTTGTCGGCCGCCCATCCAATCGCGAAAATCGAGTCGTCCAGTCCGGCAGGGAACGGATGCTCGGGAGCAAGCCGATAGTCGAGGATGATCGTCAGATAACCCGCTTCGGCAAACTGCATCCCCAGCTTCCGAAACGATGCCGGGCTGCCGAACGCCCATCCACCGCCGTGCAGGTAGATGACCACCGGATGTCGACCGGCGCCCTTGGGCACCGCTACGTCGGCGCAAAGGCCCGAGCGCAGCTCGACGTTTTCTTCGAGAGCGCCAATTGCCGGAAGATCGTGGTTGTAGACGACCGCTAGCTCCTCCCAAGCGCGGCGCTGCGCAGCAATGTCGCCGGCGGGATTCCAGACCGGCAGTCCACTCAGAAACTGACGGTCGCGTTCGCTGATCATGCGTCGGAGCTTCCCGCCTTCCGCAAGGGGTTCGGGGCACTAGCATAACGCGCCACTCCCAGCAATCAACCCGCAGCGGCCCGGCATATTGGGACCTTGCCGCGGCCGGCCTTTTGGTGCACGAAGCCGACAGCGTGCCGACCACGTTGACGGGGAATACGTTGATCTGCAGTTGCTCGATTCGAGTATCGATCGCCGTGCGGAGCGCCGACGCCGACCGCCCATGTCGCCACTGAAGCGTCTCGTAGGCTCGCGGCCATTCCAGAAAATTGCCGGCGTCACGGCTGCCGAATACCTTCGGCTGGTGTGGAAGACGACCCGGTTCGTCTATGAACCTGAGGACATGTACGCGCAGGCCGAAACCCTGATGCCGGTGATCATCGGGATGTGGCACGGCCAGCATTTCCTGGGATCGTTTCTGCGCCGCCATCATGCGGGCAAGGTGCTGATCTCGCGCCATCGCGACGGCGAGATCAACGCGATCGCTGCCGAGCATTTGGGGGGCGGAACCGTGCGCGGCTCCGGCGCTCACGGCCGTGCGCACGAGCGCAAGGGCGGGATCGGAGCGTTTCGGGAGATGGCCGATACGCTGGCGCAGGGCTACAACATGGCGCTCACCGCCGACGTGCCCAAGATATCGCGGGTCGCCGGGCTCGGCATCGTGAAGCTCGCCAGCGCTTCGGGCCGACCGATCTTCCTTGCGGCGATCGCGACCCGAAACCGCATCACGCTCAAGAACTGGGATCGCTCGGCCGTCAACCTGCCGTTCGGTCGCGGCGCCATTGTCGGGGTCGGGCCGATCTGGGTGCCGGCCGAGGCCGACGACGCGACGCTCGAATCCGCCCGCCGTCTGGTCGAGACCGAGCTCAACAAGGCGACGGCGCGCGCCTACGAGATGGTGGATGGCCCGCGCCGAGCGGACGCCCGTGCTTGATCGACGTCAGGGATGGTCATTCGGAGACTATTCGGACACGCAATGCCAGCCGGGGCAGCGGCCACGCGGTGGCGATGAAATGCGGGCCTCAACACAAGACGGGTACCCACCGCCCGGCAGGACTGGGGCTGGCGAGCCGCACGAAGCCAAGAATCGTGGACCACCACTGACAGGAGACGGACGATGTCCGAGAACGAATTTGCTCCGGTTACCCCCGGCGAAATGCTGAAGGAAGAATTCCTGGCCGGATACGGCCTGTCGCAGAATCAGCTCGCGAAGGCCGTCGGCATTTCACCGAATCGTATTGCCGAGATCGTCAACAATCGGCGGCGCATCACGGCCGACACGGCGCTCCGACTGGGCCTGTACTTCGGCAATAGTCCGGAGTTCTGGATGAACCTGCAAACCCACTACGACCTGAAGGTGGCACGGCGGAATCTGAAGCCCGCAGATGCGAGACGGATCAAGGCGCAGCGGGCCGCCTGATACCGCGCCCCTGCTCGCGGAGAATGCCCCCGCACGTCGCCGCAGAAGTCGGCCACGGCCTACTTGCGGCTGGCCCGCGTTTTCCCGACCAAATTATGCAATGGTCCCGAACGGGGTGAGAGTTTAGTCGGAGCGCGTGCGAGCGCTTCGCCTCGATATGCGTGCCTCAAATCCCATTGCGATAAACCACCTTGCCTCCAACCACCGTCATCAGCGCCTTCGTCTCACGGATGGTATCCGCGGGCACCGACAGAATGTCCTGCGACAGCACCGCGAGGTCCGCGAGCTTGCCCGGCTCGACCGAGCCGCGCTCCTTCTCCACACCCATGATGCGTGCATTGTTGATGGTGTAGAGCGTGAGCGCCTCCTTCGCGGTGATCGCGTGCTCCGTGCCGAGCGCGTAACCCTTCAGCACCTGCCGCGTCGTCATCCACCACATCGACAGGAACGGATCGACCGGCACCACCGGTCCGTCGGTGCCGCCGCCGACCAGCACGCCGGCGTCGATCGTCTTGCGGACCGGGATCGCATAGGCCGCATGCTCGTCGCCCCACCAGCGGCGCTGGTTGTGGCCCAGGAGAACGGGATGATCCTGCATGGTCGCCATGATGCCGATCGCCGCCATCTTCTTCAGCGCCGCGTCCGAAGGATGGAACAGGTGCATGATGGTCCAGCGCAGGTCGCGGATCGGCCGCTCGTTGTTGACGCGTTCGTAGGCGCGCACGATCACGTCGATCGTTTCATCGCCCACCGCGTGGGTCTGCGCCTGCAACCCCGCCTCGGCGATCAGCTTCAGGCCCGCGACATACTCGTCCTCGCCGCCCGGCGGCAGCAGCAGGACGCCGCGATAGGCCGCATCCGTCTGCTCGCCCGGCACGATACGATAAGGCCAGCTCATGCGCCCGCCCTCGACGCCGCCGTCGAGCGGGAACTTGATGCCGACGAAGCGCAGCATGTCGTCGTTCTTCTGCGCCTTGATCGCCGCGATGCCCTTCTCGACATCGGCCTTGCGCAAGGCGCGATAGAGCACGTCGGTGCGCACCGTCATCTCGCCCGCATCGTGCACCGCGCGGTAGAGCCCCATCTGCCGCTCGTCGATGCCCGGCTCGATGACGCCGACGATGCCGTAGGAGTTGAGATCGCGCATCGCGATCTTCAGCAGCTCCGCCATGTTGGACGGAGGCGGCGGCAGAATCTTGCGCACCAGATAGGCGGCGGTCTCGAGCAGCACGCCGGTCGCCTCGCCGTTGGCGTCGCGCACGATGACGCCGCCGTCCGGGTTCGGCGTGTCCTTCGTGATGCCGGCAAGCTCCAGCGCCTTCGAGTTCACCGTGATGACGTGGCCGCCGCGCGGAATGAACACCGGGTTGTCGCGCGAGACCCGATCGAGCTCGTGGCGGGTCGGCATCCGCCCCTCTTCCAGGATGCTCTCGTGCCAGCCGGACGAGGCCATCACCCACCTGCCCGGCTCGGTGCGCGCGACCCGTTCGGAGATGGCCTTCTGCACGTCGGCGATGGTGCGCGAGCCGAGAAGCTGCACGGCCGGGCCGTTCAGCCCTGCGAAGAGCTGATGCAGGTGAGAATCGATCAAGCCGGGCACGACGGTCTTGCCCGCAAGCTCGATCACCTGCGTGCTCGGCCCGATGTGGCCGGCGATCGCGGCGTCGTCGCCGACCGCGAGAAAGCGCCCATCCCTGATGGCGACGGCTTGCGCAATGCGCCAGTCCTTGTCGACCGTGATGACCTTGCCGCCGCGCAGCACGAGATCGGCGGGCTGGGCGAGGGCCGAGGTTGCGAGAGCGAATGTGACAAGGAATGCGGAGAGAAGCGCACTATCGAGACGGTGACGCATCGCCGGTCCCCCGCAGTTCATCCGAAGCTGGAACGATCATTTAATCTTACAATCTTGAGGCCTCAAGCGCCTCGAAAATGCGCGGAAGAGGCACGGTGTCGACGGATTGCGCGCTCGCGTTCGCTGCCCGAAGGCCGAGCAGGATCCCGGCGGGTGACCCCGCGCTAAACCGCGCCGACTTTCTTCGGCGACCAGCCATAGGCCTTGGCACAGGCGCCGCCCATCAGCATTGCCCGCTCGCTGTCGCTCAGGCGACCAGTGTCGAGGAAGGGCTCGACGGCCTGCTCGTAGTTGACGACTGCGAACGCGCGTGTCCAGTCCGTGCCCCACAGGCAGCGGTCGAAACCCCAGGCATCGAACACGCGGGCGAGCGGGTCCCAGATGTCCGGGAAGGGAGACGGCTCCCGGGACAGCGTGCAGGCGCCGCTGACCTTGATCACCGCGTTCGGGCGCCTGGCGAGGTCCAGCACCTTCGGCAGGTCGGCCCAGGGCTGCGGCGGGGCCGGCGGCGTGCGCGGCTGCAGGATGCCGAGATGGTCGATGATGAATCGCGTGTCGGGATGGCGATCGATCAGCGCAGTGCCCGCGTCCAGGTTGCCCCAGCACAGGAGGTTGACCGGAAAGTCGTGGCGAACGGCCGCGCCCAGGATGCGGTCGAGGCCCGGGTCGTTCGGCTCGCGGTTCGCCTCCTTCGTCAGCATGATTCGGATGCCGACCGTGCCCGGCGTATTCTTCCAGTCGGCGACGACATCGGCTACCGCCGGATCGTCGGGTCGACCGGCTTGACGATGGCGAACCGGCCGGGATGGGCCCGTTGCACGTCCACCGCATAGCTGGCGTCGTAGCGGTACAGGGAAAAGGCGGAGATGAAGATCGCGCCGTCGACGCCGACCTTGTCCATTGCCACCACCATCTCGTCACCCGTGACGTGATCGGGCCAGTTCGGCACGCTGTGCCAGGGTCGCTTCGGGGTGTTCGCCTCATAGGCATGGACCTGGGAATCGATGATCGTCATCCGGGAAGCTCCTCCGTGCCGAGCGAGTTGGGCTATCGCAGCAGGTCAATGCCAGAAGGGCCAGGCGTCTTGCGTTGCGGATGCCGGCGGCCATGAGCAGCAGCTTCCCACGGCTGCGATAGTACTCGATAGAGGGGCGCGATGGAGCGCCTGGTCGTCAGGGTTGGCGGGATCGCCTCCAGCCGTGTCCGCTTTCGGGCAAACCGGACATTGATGCGACATCACCGAATGACCGACTTTGACCCACAGCTACATGCGCAGCTCAGGCATTTCGCAGCGCAAACCAAACCTACGCCCATTTCGCTAATCGTGGTTTCCTGTTTTGATGGCTGAGTTTAAAGCCGGAACGCGGTCTTGAGCTTTGGGCATGCGCCGACGCGATTTCGTTAGAGGAATTGTTGGATCAGCGGCCGCGTGGCCGCTCGCGGCACGCGCACAGTACCGTTCATTGCCCGTGATTGGATTGCTTGACTCGAGGTCGCCTGGTCCCAATCTGGATCGTCTGCGCCGCATCGATGTCGGCGGGCACACGCACTGCCGCGCTCGGCCGACTACGTGGACCGCATTCTGAAGGGCGCAAGTCGCGGACACCGTCGGTAGATCCCTACCACTGAACGGATGGGTCCGCGAACATCGCGAGCGGCTGGGCATGTCTCGGCGAAATAAGTCGACAGCATCCGCTCGGTATCCGGGTCGAGGTCGCGCGCATTATGAGGGGCCCGCGGGGGATGACGTATCCATCCCCTGCGCAGTACAACGTTTGAATGTGACCTCGGAACGATAAGTCATATTTCATTCATCTTGCTCGTGTGCATTTGACGGACCGCTTGAACAGTGGAGAGCCATGCATGCCTGGAGAAAAGCTGCGGCCGTTCATCGTCACCTTGATCGCTCTTCTGCTGCCGGTTATCGCTGGCCCGTCGGTCGTGCGCGCCCAGTCCACGATCAACGTCGAGCAGATCGTTGCGGAAAAAGTACGGCCGATAGTGCCGGACGACGGCGACGGTGGTGTCGCCGTGGCGGTCCGGATCGACGGCAAAATCGCATTCTTCAACTTCGGCAATGCCGATCGGGCCAGGAACCGCCCGGTCACGGCCGACGCCATCTTCAATCTCGGCTCCGTCGGCAAACTGTTTGCGACCACATTGCTGGCGCAAGCGGTCAAGCGGGGCGAGCTTGCGCTCGATGATCCGGTTGCCAAGTACGTCACCCAGCTGCAGCAGGGCGCCGACATCCGCCGGGTGACGCTCGGCCAACTCGCGAGCCACACCTCCGGCTTGCCGCGCGTGCCGGGGCAGTACGAGCACTGGCACCGAGGGAAATACACTTTCCCCGATTTCGTCCGCTTCCTCAATTCCTGGAAAGCTGACGATCAACACCAACCGGGGCAGCAGTATCTCTATTCCAATACCGCAATGGTGCTGTTGCGCGTTGCGCTCGAACGTCGCTTCCACACGCCGTTTGCGACCTTGATGAGGCAGCGGCTGACCGGTCCACTTGGAATGAACTCGACTGCGCTGCCGTTGCCACAAGCATTGCTCAGCCGCGCGGTGCAGGGCTATGGACCCAAAGGACGCCCGATCGGCCGTCCCGGCGACGAGCAGGGCGTTTTCGCCTGGGTCGGCGCCGGCCAGATCTATTCCTCTCCGCACGACATGGCGACCTTCCTCAATGCCAATCTCGACGAGCTCCCAGACCACCGGCCGATCGAAGCCGCAATGGCGCTGGCCCAGCAGGGCGTCTTCAAGGTCAACCCGCACTTCACGCAAGCCCTGGCGTGGCAGATCATCACCGGCGGCAATCTCACGATCATCGACAAGAACGGCGGCCTGAACAATACCTCGACCTATATCGGCTTTGTCCCGCAGCAGAAGCTCGGTGTCGTCATCCTCGCGAACCGCGGCCGACAGAATGCCACCAAGTTCGGGCGGCAAATCCTGCATGCGCTGGCGCGGGAGACGTCGGAGCCCTCGGGCGAGGGCGCCGAGCCCGACCACCAGCACCAAGATTTCTAGTGCAGCTTTGGATTTGACGTTCCTATGACCGATTTGCTCGCGATAGTCAGCGGTTGGGTGGGCTCCAATACTCCTTCATGGCGTCCCACCCCTTATCCTGAACTTGCGGAAACGCGCGCATTTTGGGGGTTATTTTCCAGAGACCAAAGAAATGCCGGTTAGCATCAATTCGATGAGCGCCGCGCGGCATCGACTTCCGGCGGTCTATCCGCTTCGCAATTTGCCGCGGCCGGTGGGCTTATTGCCTATGGTGCCGATCTCTCTGACCAGTACCGGCGCGCGGCGGGCTGTTTGCTGCGCTGCATGAAGTCCGGTAATGGGCACTTCTCGGACCTCGGGAGTTGTCCGACTTGAGTTCGAAACTGGGCCAAAGCGGACTTGATCAGGTCGCTATCTCTCATCGCGATTTTATGAGCCGGGCACGATGTGAACAGCCTCGCCTTCCTTTTTTGTAATTCGAAGCGACAGGGCAGCGCCGCTCCCCTCGTGAACGATGGTTAGCGTCGAAACTCCCGGAAATATTTGCCTCCAGCCTTCGCCGCGGTTTATGCGCTTCACAACTTGATCGAGTTCACCGTCGGAGGGCTGCGACTTCTTTCCGTCGAGAGACGCCTGCAAGATCGCCATCGACCGAAGCCGTGCCTTGGCGTCTAGCCGCTTTCGAGACCCTGGCGCGACCATTCGCTTGATATCTGCGAACTCGACATCAAACAACGCTCCGAGGTCACTTGGTGGTTTCGCACAGACGGGCAGAATACGCTGTGGGATGTCGCCAGTGAGAGGGCGATCAAGCGCTTCTCGCGTGAGCCTGCCGAAAAAGCGTCAATGCAGTCTGGGCGTAAACATAGAGGTGTTCCTCCGAAAGTTCGACCATGTAGTGTTGAGCCGCGTCACGCAATGTGTTTAGGCTCTGCAGCGCAACGACTTCGTCTTCGTTGAGACATTTCAAGTTGGCGTCCGAAAGGCACTTCCTCAGACACAAGTCGAAGCCGATCGTCATGCCCTCTTTCTGTTTGTCGCGCATAGCGGCTCCTCCCGCGCGAAGCACAATAATCGCCTTCAAAAGAAGCTCAAAGGCACGATCTAGGAGGATCAGCACTGCCTCTGTGCGGCCGCGATCCCAAGCGCGATTGAAGTGGTCAACCGCCAGCACGATCAAGTTGATCGCTTTCAGGTGAAGCGTCTTGCACTCCTTTCGCATAGCGTCCTCCTGCGCCGCGAAACGATATTTCCGCAACGGCGATTGTGATCTGATCGACGCCTGGCGCTAGCGCCCCGAGCGTCACCCACTGATCATCCCGACTAATTTTTGAACGCTCCAAATATCATCTAAGTCCTGGCGCACTTGGAGGGATTCGAACCACCAACCCCAAATTCTCAGCCTGAGGGAGGCCGGCATGAGTGGCTCCCTGCCGCCCCGCCCCCCGCATCACGTGATAGCTCAATTCGCCCGGGTCGGTGAGGTCGGGCACCCGCCAGCCGTCGAGGTCGTACTCGGCCATGCACTCCTCGGCGAAGCCCTTGAAGCGGTCGGCATTGCCGGAGGCCTGGGCGCCGAACAGGCAGTAGCGGCGGATCTCCTCGGTCGAGCCGCCGTAGTTGATCTCGTAGAGCTCGTGGCGGCCGCCGAACTCGGTCGCCATGGCGTCCCACAGGAGCTTGAGCAGCTTCACGCGCTCCTCGGCCTTGTAGCCGTTGGAACCGCGCAGGTAGCGGTCGAGATAGGGGCGGATCTCTGGGTTCTTGAAGTCGCTGGCGTGGGAGTTGAGATAGATGAGCCCGGAGGCCACCGTCTGCTCGATGATGTACTTGATCTTGGTGTAGGCGATGGTGGCGATGATGGCGTAGGCGTTGCCGGGATCCATGTTCGGCAGGAGGTAATCGCCGATCCAGGGCTTGGGATCGCGCACCATGGCGTCGGAGAGCGCCCAGAACAGATTGCGCCAGGCGATCACCTCGCCGACGTTCGCCTGCACGCCGCGATAATCCTTGGTGCCGGCGGCCTCGACCGCCTTGAGCAGGAGGCCGGCGATGAAATCGAGCTTGACCGCGAGCCGCGTGCAGCCGTGCACGACGAAGCGCGGCAGGAAGCCGGTGCGCGGGAAGAAATTGTTGGCCTTCTCCACGTCGCCGTAGACGAAGACGTTCTCCCAGGGCACCAGCACCTTGTCGAGAATGAACACCGCGTCGTTCTCGTCGAGCCGGCTCGACAGCGGATAGTCGAAGGGGCTCCCCATCGCGGTCGCCGACATCTCGTAGGAGGTGCGGCAGATGAACTTGACGCCCGGCGTGTCGGTCGGGACCATGAACACGACGGCGAACTTCTTGTCCTGCACCGGAATGAGCCCGTGGTGGGCGACGAAGGTGTAGTTGGTCAGCACCGATCCGGTCGCCACCACCTTGGCGCCCGAGACGACGATGCCGGCATCGGTTTCCTTTTCGACGTGGCAGCAGACGTCGCCGACCTCGTTGGGCGGCCGGTCGCGGTCGACCGGCGGATGGATGATGGCGTGATTGATGAAGGGCACGCGCTCCTGGCTGAATTTGTACCAGCGCCGCGCATTCTCCTGATAGGGATCGTAGAACTCGGCGTTGGCCCCGAGCGTGGCGAGGAACGCGGCCTTGTAGTCGGGGGCGCGACCCATCCAGCCATAGGTGAGCTTCGCCCATTCGGCGATGGCGTTGCGCCCGGCGATCATCTCGTCGAGCGTCTTGGGCGCCTTGAAGAAGGCATGGGTCATGCCGCCGTTGCCGGTGTCCGTCGGCAACAGGATCTTGTCCCTGCGCTTGGGATCGTGGAGCGCATCGTAAAGCCGCGCCACCATCTTCGCGGTGTTGCGGAAGGCCTGGTGCTTGGTGACGTCCTTGACGCGCTCGCCGTAGATGTAGACCTCGCGCCCGTCCGACAACGAGGCGAGGTAGTCCGCGGCGGTCTGCGGCGATGGCCGACCTTGACCTTGCCCGTGGTCTCCGGCCTGGCGGCGAACGCGGCCTGCTCGTCCGCATGAGCACTGGCGGCCATGGGTTCCTCCCTGCCCGATCGGGCTTGGTTTTGTTCGAGTCTCGAACTGCGCTACGATGTGCGAAAGCAACGATACGTCCACCCCGATCGGCTGACAATTGCTGCCCGGGTGATGAGACAAAGGGAGGTTTGCCATGACGCGCCGCCACTTGCCGTCACATCAGTCACCTCATCGCGAGCCGAGCCGCAGGCAAGTCCAGCCGCGCCCCGATCGCCGCACCGTGGTCAAGGGCGGGCTTGCAAGCGGATTGGCGCTTGCCGCCACGCCGCTCTTTGCGCCGGCGGTGCGTGCCGCCAGGACGTTGAAGCTCGGCTATGTCAGCCCGCAGACCGGGCCGCTCGCCGCCTTCGCCGAGGCCGACAATTTCGTGATCGCGAATTTCCTCAGCACGGTGCGCGGCGGCCTCAGGATCGGCAACGAAAGCTATCCCGTCGAGGTCGCGGTCAAGGACAGCCAGTCCAACCCCAATCGCGCCGCCGATGTGGCGCGCGAGCTCATCGTCGCCAACAAGATCGACCTGATGCTGGTCGCATCGACGCCGGAGACCACCAATCCGGTGTCCACCATGTGCGAGGTCGAGGAAACGCCCTGCATCTCGACGGTCGCGCCCTGGCAACCCTACTTCATCGGACGCCAGCAGAATCCGGGCAATCCCGCCTCCTGGAAGCCGTTCACCTCCACCTTCCATTTCTTCTGGGGGCTCGAGGACGTCATCGCCGTGTTCACCAACATGTGGGGACAGCTTGCGACCAACAAGTCGGTCGGCGGCCTGTTTCCCAACGACGGCGACGGCAATGCCTGGGGCGACAAGCAGGTCGGCTTCCCGCCGGTGCTCGACAAGCTCGGCTACAAGCTCACCGACCCCGGCCGCTATCAGAATCTCACCGACAATTTCACCGCCCAGATCACCGCCTTCAAGCGCGACAATTGCGAGATCGTCACCGGCGTGGTGCTGCCGCCGGACTTCACCACCTTCTGGAACCAGGCGAGCCAGCAGGGCTTCAAGCCGAAGGTCGCCTCGGTCGGCAAGGCGCTGCTGTTTCCCGTGGCGGTCGAGGCGCTCGGGCGCAACGGCAACAACCTCTCCTCCGAGGTCTGGTGGTCGCCCAGCCATCCGTTCAAGTCGTCGCTGACCGGGCAATCGGCACGCGAGATCGCGACCGCCTACGAGCAGGCGACCCGCAAGCAATGGACCCAGCCGATCGGCTTCGTGCACGCGCTGTTCGAGGTCGCGGTCGACGTGCTCAAGCGCTCCGCCGACAAGAACGATCCCAAGGCGGTCGTTGCGGCCATTGCGGCGACCAGGCTCGACACCATCGTCGGCCACATCGCATGGAACGGGAAGGAGCTGCCGCCGTTCGCGCAGAAGAACATCGCCAAGACCCCGCTGGTCGGCGGTCAATGGCGGCTGCGCGAAGGGTCGAAATACGACATCGTCATCACCGACAACAAGACCGCGCCGGCGATCCCGGTCGGCGGCAAGATGGAACCGATCGGCTAGCGCGGTTCCCGTTGGAGTCGACGCACAGCTGCCGCGCACTCGGTGTGCTCCCCTCCCCCTTGTGGGGAGGGGAGCACACCGAGTACGCGGCACGACTGGGTCCCTCACGGAAACAGCGCGACCTGCTCGAGCCCCAGGGTCTCGGCAAAGCCGAGCATGAGGTTCATGTTCTGCACCGCCTGGCCGGAGGCGCCCTTGGTGAGGTTGTCGAGCGCCGAGCAGATGATGGCGCGGCCGGCGATGCGGTCGCGGGTCACGCCGATGAACGTCATGTTGGAGCCGCGCACGTGGCGGGTCGCGGGCATCTGGCCGAACGGCAGCACGTGCACGAACGGCTCCTGCGCGTAAGACCTTATCAGGATTGCGTGCAGGTCTTCGGCCGATTGCCCGAGCCCGCGCACGTAGATGGTCGAAAAAATTCCCCGGTTCATGGGCACGAGGTGGGGCGTGAAGCTGACGACGACGCTGCGCCCCGCGGCCTTGGAGAATTCCTGGTCGAGCTCGGCCATGTGGCGGTGGTGGCCGACGCCGTAGGCGTGAAACCCTTCCGAGACCTCCGAGAACAGCATCTCCTCCTTCGCCGACCTCCCTGCCCCGGTCATGCCGGACTTGGCGTCGACCACGATCTCGTCGGGATCGATCGCCTTCGCCCGCAACAGCGGGATGAGCGGAAGCTCCGCGCAGGTCGTGTAGCAGCCGGGATTGGCGACCAGCCGCGCGGTCTTGATGCCGTCGCGGTAGACCTCGGCGAGGCCGTAGACCGCCTCCTTCTGCAGCGCTTGCGCATGGTGCTCATGGCCGTACCAGCGCGCGTACGCGGCCGGGTCGGACAGGCGGAAATCGGCAGAGAGATCGACCACCTTGGTGCCCGGCGCTTGCGCGAGCAGATCTGCGATGACTTTCTGCGTGGTCGCGTGCGGCAGCGCGCAGAAGGCAAGATCAAGCGCCGCCTGGCGCCAGTCGAGACCGTCGAGCGCCACCAGCTTGGGCAGCGCGAAAGGCGAGAACTGCGGGAACACCTGCGCCATCGCCTGCCCGGCACGGCGGTCGGCGGTGAGCAGCGCGATCTCGACCTGCGGATGGCGGATGAGGAGCCGCACCAGCTCCGCCCCGGTATAGCCCGACGCGCCGAGCACGCCGATCCTCGCTTTTTTCCGAGCCGTCGTGGACATGGGTCATTCCTTCTCGCAGTCGGTGAGCACGACCGGACGAGGAGAGCCGCGGAGGATCAAGAGACGTGCCGCGGAGCCTCGTCCGGCGGCACGAGGACGATTACGCGAAAGCGCGCGCCCGTGCCGCAACGCAGGCAAATCTACGCCGCCCGCGCAATCTTGGCTGCGCGGCACGGCGGCGAAGTCGAAGTTGCAGGCACTTCGTCATGGGCGCGCGCTATAGCCGCGCGCGGCATTTTCGTCAATCCAACTCCTGGCGCATCCGACTCCTGGCGCACGACGGGCCGCGCGAACATCGCGACGCCGCGTGGAGCGTGATGTTTATCGTATCGCCGCGGCAGTGGGCCATCCTCCAGTCGGAGCCTCGGGTGCCGGCAGCACCTCGATCCAGAACGATTCAGGTCAGCCCCGAGGACCGGCTGACCCCGTCATTGCACGCAGGAGACGCGGCAAAACGCCTGCCTGCGGTGTTCGCTTGCTGGTATCATGATCGACGCTGGCACAACGCGGAGGGAGGGGCCATGCCCGGCATGAGGCGGCGCGAGCTCATAGCCCTTCTCGGCGGCGCGGCGGTGATGCCTTCGATCCTTTGGCCGCTCGCCGCGCGCCCGCAGCAGCCGGGCAAGGTCTATCGGATCGGCATGCTGGAGACGATATCCGAGGCACTCAATGCCGACAACCTCGCCGCGTTTCGAAAAAACCTGCGCGACCTCGGATATGTCGAGGGTCAAAACCTCTTCATCGACTATCGCTCGGCCGATGGTCGCGCCGAGCGCTTCCCCGAGATGGCGAGGGAGCTGGTCCGTTCGAACGTCGATCTGATCGTGACCCGAGGAACGCCGGCATCCCTGGCGGCCAAGAACGCCACGGCAACGATCCCCGTGGTCATGGCGGCGGTGGCCGAACCCTTCAGCTCCGGCCTCGTCGCCGGCCTCGCGCGCCCGGGTGGCAATGTCACGGGACTGAACTCCTTTGCTGCCGTGCTGGACGCGAAACGGGTCGAGCTTCTCCGCGAGGCGGTTCCGCGGGTCGCACGCATCGCCGTCTTCCTGAATATGGGCAATCCCGTTCAACTCGTTGAATGGAACGAGATAGAGGCGGCGGCGCAGTCCATGGGCATCTCGCGCCAGCTGCTCGATGTGCGAAGGGCTGAAGACATCGGACCTGCATTCAATGCCGCAACCACGCAGCATGCCGACGCGCTCGTCGTGGGCATCGATGGCATCATGCAGGCGAACGCAGGGCTTTTCACCGAGCTTGCCGCGAAACATCGGCTGCCGGCGATCTATGCATCCAGGGAGTTCGTCGAAGCCGGGGGACTGTTCGCCTACGGCGTGAGCTATCCCGACCTGTATCGCCGCGCTGCCATCTACGCGGACAAGATCCTGAAGGGCGCCAAGCCGGCTGATCTGCCCGTAGGGCAACCGGCCAAGTTCGAGCTGGTGATCAATCTCAAGGCTGCGAAGACGCTCGGCCTCGAGATTCCTTCAATGCTGCTCGCCCGTGCCGACGAGGTCATCGAATGAGTCGGCGCGGCGGCGACAACAGCGTTGCCGCTACGTCCGGGCAAAAAAGAAGGCCGCCATGCCGGCGGCCTCCATCGCAGCTGACGACGCGTCAGATCACGGGATTCCAGGGGACCGGGATCTCGCGATAGCCCGAGCCGCTCTTCTCCACATAGGCCAGCGCCGGGAACGGGTAGTGGAAGCCCTGCACCAGCATCTTGTCCGCCGCCAGCATGTCGTAGACCTTGCGGCGCGTCGCCTCGGCCATCTGCGGGTCCTGGTCGAAGAACGCGTGCCAGCCGGGATTGCGCGCGAACAGGAACGGCACGTTGGTGACGTCGGCCTGGACGTAGACCTTGCTCGGACCCGAGGTGACGAGGTGCGACATGTGGCCGGGCGTATGGCCGTGGGTCGCGACCGATGTGATGCCGGGCGCCACCTCCTGGCCGGCCTCGTAGGGCGTGACCTTGCGGCCGAGCGCGTCGAACACGCGGCGGGCGTTGCTGAACACGCCCTTCATGCGCTCGGTGGTCTGTCGGCTCATCTCGCCGTCGTCCATGAAGTACTTCCATTCCGGCGCGGGGACCAGAATCTCGGCATTGGCGAAGGAAGGCTTGTTGTCGGGGGTAATCAGGCCGTTGATGTGGTCGGCGTGGAAATGCGAGATCACCACGATGTCCACGCTGTTGCGATCGATTCCGGCGGCCCGCAGGTTGGAATGATACTGACCAGCCAGGCCCTTGCTGCGCTCGAAGTTCGCCTCACCCGTTCCAGTGTCGATGGCGACGAGCTTCGAGCCCGTATTCACCACGGTCGGCGAATACGGGATCGTCAACTTGTCCTTGTCCATGTACGCCGCCGCGAGCGCGCCGTTCACCTCGTCCTTCTTCACGTTGAGGACGAAGTTGTCGGGCAGCGGGAAGCTGTTGAGCCCGTCGGTCACAACCGTGACCTCATG
Source organism: uncultured Alphaproteobacteria bacterium (assembly GCA_963827585.1). Lineage (GTDB taxonomy): Bacteria > Pseudomonadota > Alphaproteobacteria > Rhizobiales > Xanthobacteraceae > VAZQ01. Next base: position 91,290 of record CAWHCK010000057.1, on the reverse strand, counting down.
GCTGCCGACCTTGTAGCGGTAAAAACCCGGCGCCTGCTTGCCGGACAGGGGCGCAGCCGCGCGGGCCGGCGGAACGGCCATCAGCGGAGCCAGCGCAGTTGCGGCCGTGGCGCCGGCAAGGACGGCGCGGCGGGTCGGTTGAGTCATAGCTTTCTCCCTCGGTGTGTGTGGCCCCTCGTTGATATCGGGGTGTAAGGGCCGCGTAGAACTGGACGGACGATGTTAGCGCCAATAGCCCGGATTGAGAACGGGGCCGGGCGCCATGCTCACGTCCTGGTGAACATTGCAGGGGGCAACTCTATTCCCGGCGTGATTTCCGGCCTCCGCGCCGGTCGCTTTCGCGGGCCGGCGCAACCGGATAAGGCTAGCGCATGGAAATGTACCGTTTGCCGGCCAGCGGCGCGACGCAAGGGGCGCGGGCCGGGCGCGCGTTGCTGCTTGCGACCTTCACCGCCGCCATTTTCGTGAGCGCCGCGCTGTTGTTCCTGGTGCAGCCGATGTTCACCAAGATGGTGCTGCCGCGATTTGGCGGCACGCCCGCGGTATGGTCGGTGGCGATCGTGTTTTTCCAGGCCGCGCTGCTCGCCGGCTATGCCTATGCCCATTGGCTCACGCGCTACGCGCCGGGCCGCATGTCGGTCATCATCCATCTGGCGGTGACGGTGGCGGCCGCCTTCGCGCTCCCGTTGTCGATCGCCTCCGCCTGGGGCCGGCCGCCGGCGGCGGGAGAAGCATTCTGGCTGCTCGGGCTGTTCGCAGCCTCGATCGGCTTGCCGTTCTTTGCGCTCGCCGCCAACAGCCCGTTGCTGCAGGCCTGGTTCGCGCGCACCGATCACCCGGACGCGAGAGATCCCTATTTCCTCTATGCCGCCAGCAACGTCGGAAGCTTCCTCGCGCTCGTGTCCTACCCGAGCCTGATCGAGCCGTTCCTGCGGCTCGGCGACCAGACGCGGTTCTGGTCGATCGGGTTTGGTCTGCTGATTGCATTGATCGCGGGTTGCGGCCTGTTGCTGTGGCGCTCCCCGGACAAGGCCGCGGCCGCCGGACCCGACGGCACCGCGGACGCGCCCCCCACCTGGCGCGACGCGGCGTTCTGGATCGCCCAGGCGGGCGTGCCCGCGGGCCTCCTGGTCGCCGTCACCGCGCATATTTCGACCGACGTGGCGGCGGTGCCGCTGCTCTGGGTGTTTCCGCTCGCGCTTTATCTCCTGACCTTCGTGATCGTGTTTGCGCGCCGGCCCATCGTTCCGCACCGGCTGGTCGTCGCCGTCCAGCCGCTGTTCATCATCGTCCTCGTCGGGGTGCTGATCTTCGACTCGTTCAAGACCAGGAACGACGTCGTGGACATGCTCATCTTCAACCCGCTCAAGAGCATCGTCGGGCTGGTCGCGGTGCACGCCGCGGTCTTCTTCGTCAACGCGTTGATGTGCCACGGCGAGCTGGCGCGGAGCAGGCCGGCGCCCCGCTACCTCACCGCCTTCTATCTCTGGATGTCGACCGGCGGGCTGATCGGCGGCATCGCCGCGGGACTGGTCGCCCCGCACGTGTTCAACTGGGTCGCGGAATATCCGATCCTGATCGCGCTCGCGGTGCTGTGCCGGCCGGGCCTCGGGCTGCCGCGCGACCGACGCTGGCGCTATCTCCTGTTCGGGGCGCTCGCAGCCGCGGCGCTGCTTCTGATCGCCACCACGCTCGATCCGCCGCCACCGCTCGACGAGACCGCCTTCAACTGGATTTTCGGCGCCATGCTGGCGGCGACCGTCCTGCTCTGGCGCGCGCCGTTGCCGTTCGCCGCGCTCGTGGCCTTCATCCTCTTTTTCAACAACAGCATCGTCGAGCAGCAGGGCGCCACCTCGGTGCGGAGCTTCTTCGGCGTGACCAAGATCACGGAGACCACCGACGGCCAATTCCGCATCCTCCAGCACGGGACCACGATGCACGGCGGCCAGCGCATCCGCCAGGCCAATGGTCAACCGGCGGGCGATCCGCCGGAGCTCTTGTTCTACTATTGGGACGGGTCCGCCATCGACCAGGCCTTCGAGGCGGTGCGCGAGCGCATCGGCGGCCCGATCCGCTTTGCGGTGATCGGGCTGGGCGCGGGTTCGCTCGCCTGCCGCGCCGAGCCGGACGATACCGTGCACTACTACGAGATCGATCCGGCCGTCATTCGCATCGCCCGCGACCCGTTCCTGTTCAGCTTTCTGTCGGAGTGCCGTCCGGACGTGCCGGTCACGCTCGGCGACGCGCGGCTCACGCTCGCCGACGCGCCCGACGGCGCCTATGACCTCATCGTCGTCGATGCTTTCTCTTCCGATGCGATCCCCACCCATCTGCTCACGCGCGAAGCCATGGCGACCTACCTGAGGAAGCTCAGCCCCCGCGGCATGGTGGTGATGCACGTCTCCAATCGTCACCTCGAGCTTGCCTCGGTCGTCGCCGGCATCGCGGCGGCGAACGGCCTGATCACGCGCATCAACGACCGCGCCGACCCCGATGAGGCGGCTCCCTACAAGTTTGCCGGCACGGTCGCCGCGGTCGCGCGCAGCGAGGAGGATTTCGGCCCGCTCGCGCTGGCGCCGGACTGGGAGCTCAAGGAGCCCGATCCGGGCCAATGGGTGTGGACCGACGACTATTCCAACATCGTCGGCGCAGTCATCCGCAAGCTCAACGAGTAACAGAGGCCCCCCACGCGGTCATTGCCGGGCTTGACCCGGCAATCCATCTCCTTCGCGAGAAACCTTGCGAAGAAGATGGACCCGCGGGTCAAGCCCGCGGGTGACGGATGTGGGTACATCAAACGGGATGCGCTCTGATGACTGACTTCTGGTCATGGCCACATCGACTTGATGACTTTGCCGGCCAGGTCTCCCGTGGTGAGCAGCACGGCGGCCCAGACGAAAGCCGAGCTGAAGTTCGCGGCCTGGAATTGCCAGAACGGCATGTGGAAAATCCCGGCGACCAGCGGAACCGACGCGCGCAGCGGTCCGAAAAAGCGGCCGATGAAAATGGCAAGCGCGCCCCAGCGCTTCACGAACGTTTCGCCCTTCGGCAGCAGATCGGGATGACGCGACAGCGGCCAGACGTGCGCGACCGGCGGTCCGATCTTGATGCCGATCCAGTACGACAGCCAATCGCCGAGCGCGGCCCCGATCGCCGCCGCAGTCCAGACCGGCCAGAAGTTGAGCTCGCCCGAGCTGATCAGCACGCCGATCCCGATCAGGGCCGCCCAGGCCGGAAGCAGCAACGAGATGAAGGCAAGCAACTCGCCGAAGGCCAGCGCAAAGACGACCGGCGCCGCCCACGCCTCGTGGGCGCGCACGAATTCCACCACGTGTTGGGCGTGAGCTTCGAGACTCTGGAACATCCGGAAGGCGGCCTGATGATGCGTCCGGGTTTAGCCTGCCTTGCTTGGCAAGACCAGACCGCCTGCGCTTTTGTTCCGATGATCAGGCCGGGAGCGCGTCTGCGCGCTGGGCCGCCCGCGATGCCCGCTTGGCAGTGTCCATCCGCCGCGCCATCACGTCCAGGCCGCCGTCATCCGCCTGGTTTCCGATCCTGATCGCGGCGTCGAGGATCGCGGCCGCACGTCGATAGACCTTTTCCGCGAAACGATCGCCCTCGAGCGCGGCGACTTCCCGGATGGCGGAGAACGTGCAGAACACAACCTCGGTCGGCAGGCCCGACAGCCATTGCCGGCCGGCATCGGCCGCGTGCTCGAGCGCGGAGCTCAGCGAGCGGTGCAGCGCGGAACCGTCGCAGTTGCGCAGGGACCGCGCGATCGCGACCAGCTCGGTCGGGGTGCGAACCGCACGACACCGCTCGGCGAGCTCGACGTAGCCGGCGCGGGCGAGCGCCGGCACCAGGATTTCGGACACGGTGCGCGCGAGCATGAGCTCCGCGCGCTGCACCTCGACCTTGGGTGTATCAGCCGAGCCGGCAAGGCGCGTGACGAACGGCACCAGCAACTCCTGGCGGAGCTCGTCGTCGAGGGTGTCGTTGAGACACAGCGCGAGCATTGCGACCGGGCGCGAGAAGGAGGCGGGCAAATCCTTCACCCGGTAGATCGCGCGGTAAGGATACCCGGCCGCGACGATGGCGGCCTCGTTGATGCAGGTGCCACCGTCCGGTCCCGGAAATTCATGGCTCCCGCGCAAGAGCTTCCACTCGAGCATGCGCTGGAAATCGGCGGTTGCGGGAGCGCGGGACGACAGCGTGTTGAACAAGCGGCTGAAATCGAACATGGCGGCCTCCTCTCGGCTTTAGAGCGCATCCCGATCGGGATGCGCTCCAGATTCTCCGATTTGCGCATGTTCTATTCAAACCGGTGCCCACTTTTCCGGAACATGCGCTAGTCAACTCTTTGGCTAGTCAACTCTTTGGCAACAGGATTTGGCGAATATCTGGCGCCCCGGGGGCCATCCCACGGCATCAAATTGAAGTGATGGTATGGACCGACCATATGAAGCGGTATGAAGCGGTACGAACGCGCCGTTTTCCGATGACGGCATCACCTTACGGCCGCCGGCCGTGGCATAGTCACCCCTGATTCGATTGTCTTCTTCGCCGACCCAAGAGACGCATGGCCAAGATCGCCAAAGCAGCAGCCAAAACCGCCGCCCAAAATTCGGGCAAGGACCTGTTCTCGGACTTGCCCGAGCCCGCGCCGCGCCGTCTCGCCGGCAAGGCGACGCGTGCCGCCAAGCCCGCGAGCGGAGCCGAGGCCCGCTACACCGCGCGCGACATCGAAGTGCTCGAAGGCCTGGAGCCGGTGCGCCGGCGCCCGGGCATGTATATCGGCGGCACCGACGAGAAGGCGCTGCACCACCTCTTCGCCGAGGTGATCGACAATTCCATGGACGAGGCGCTCGAGGGACACGCCAGCTTCATCGAGGTCGAGATGGAGGCTGACGGCTTCGTGACCGTGACCGACAACGGTCGCGGCATTCCCGTCGATCCGCACCCCAAGTTCAAGAACAAGTCCGCGCTCGAAGTGATCATGTGCACCTTGCATGCGGGCGGAAAGTTCGATTCCAAGGTCTATGGGACCTCGGGCGGCCTGCACGGCGTCGGCGTCTCGGTCGCCAATGCGCTGTCCGAGCGCATGGAGGTGGAGGTCGCGCGCGAGCAGACGCTCCACCGCATGGTGTTCGAGCGCGGCAAGCCGAAGGGCAAGCTGGAAAAGCTCGGCCGCGTCCCCAACCGGCGCGGCACCAAGGTGCGCTTCCGGCCCGATCCCGACATCTTCGGAGCCAAGGCGCGTTTCAAGCCCGAACGCATCTTCAAGATGACGCGGTCCAAGGCCTATCTGTTCGGCGGCGTCGAGATCCGCTGGGCCTGCGCCAAGGACCTCCTGCACGGGGTCGAGGGCGTGCCGGAAGAGGCCACCTTCCATTTCGCCGACGGGCTCAAGGAATACCTGTCCGCGACCATCAACGGCGCCACCCTCGTGCACCCCGACATCTTCGCCGGCAGCGCAGGCAAGATCGGCGTCCACGGCGGGGCGCAATGGGCGGTGGCCTGGACCGGCGACAGCGACGGCTTTCTCTCCTCCTATTGCAACACGATTCCGACGCCGGACGGCGGCACGCACGAATTGGGCCTGCGCTCCGCGCTGCTCAAGGGCATCAAGGACCACGCCGAGCGGGTCGGCCAGGGCAAGCGCGCCGCCGCGGTGAGCGGCGATGACGCGATGAGCGGCGCCGCCTGCATGGTGTCGGTGTTCATCCGCGAGCCCGAATTCCAGGGCCAGACCAAGGATCGGCTGGCGACCGCCGAGGCCACGCGCATCGTCGAGAACGCGATCAAGGACCCGTTCGACCACTGGCTCGCCGGCAATCCGATGCAGGCGAACAAGCTGCTCGACTTCGTCATCGAGCGCGCGGACGAGCGCATCCGCCGCCGCCAGGAAAAGGAGATCTCGCGCAAGACCGCGGTGCGCAAGCTCCGCCTCCCCGGCAAGCTCGCCGATTGCACCAATACCGCGGCCCAGGGCTCCGAGATCTTCATCGTCGAGGGTGACTCCGCCGGCGGCTCGGCGAAGCAGGCCCGCGATCGCGCGTCGCAGGCGATCTTGCCGCTGCGCGGAAAGATTCTCAATGTCGCGTCCGCCGGCAAGGACAAGCTCGCCCAGAACCAGCAACTTTCCGATCTCATGCAGGCGCTCGGCTGCGGCACCGCCGCGCATTATCGCGACGAGGATTCTGCGTTACGAGAAGGTCATCGTGATGACCGACGCCGACGTCGACGGCGCCCACATCGCCTCGTTGTTGATCACCTTCTTCTACCGGCAGACGCCGAAGCTGATCGAGAACGGCCACCTCTATCTCGCGGTGCCGCCGCTCTACCGCTTGAGCCATGGCGGCAAGAATTTCTATGCCCGCGACGACAAGCACAAGGATGAATTGTTGAAAAAGGAATTCCACGCCAACGCCAAGGTGGAAATCGGCCGCTTCAAGGGGCTCGGCGAGATGATGGCTAGCCAACTCAAGGAGACCACCATGGACCCGAGGAAACGCACGCTGCTGCGCGTCGTGGTGGTCGAGGACGAGCGCAAGTCGACCGACAGCTCGGTCGAGCGCCTCATGGGCAACAGGCCGGAAGCGCGCTTCGAATTCATCCAGGAGCGCGCGGAATTCGCCGACGAGGACCTGCTGGACGTCTAGCTCGCGGTCGATCGCCACCGTTCAATCGCGGTCGCGTGAGACATCGTCGAAAGAGATTGGGCGCTCGGGCGCCACAAATCGGAGGCGCGTCATGGGGCTGCGCGGCAGAGCTTACGCTCCGTGCTCTGCTCTTCGCCCGCGTGGTCGCCCGAGCAGGTAAGAACTTAACCCAACCTTCGCGGCCGCTCCATCACCACAGGATGTTCGTCCCCGCTTTGCACAGGCGCAAGCCGCGCCTGCCCAGCCATCTAAATTACCGCGACAGAATGTGAAATCCGCAATGAGTTTGACCAGTAGTCAGCCGGTCGCGGGTTTCACCTGCTTCGGCTCGGTCACCTTTACCGCCAGCAGCCAAGCGAGCCAGAGGAAGAGAAAGTAAAGGGCGAGAAAGATCACCAGGCTCGCCTGCGGCCAAATCTGTTCGACGACAAGCCCGATGAGATAGTCGGCGATGTCGCCGACCACCACGAAGACGACATAGTAGGCAATGAGCTGCACACCGCCCTCCGCGTAAAAGGCATCGCCCCTGCCCTCGTCCTAGCACAGGCCGTCCGCGAGGGGATCCTCTATTTCCGGCCGCCGCTCTTCGCGTTCTGCACAACGGCGATGCGCATTCGCCGGTGCGCGAGCCCGATCTTAATCTTCAAATTTCAGGTTGGCGGCCTTGACGACGTCGGCGAAGAGCGTGATGTCGCCCTCGATCTTCCTGCGGAACTCCTCGCCCGGACCGCCACCGGGGTTGACCGCCATCGCCTTGAGCTTCTCGCGCACGCCGGCATCGGCCATGGCGCGCCGCACCTCCGCGTCGAGCTTCTTGACGATCGCGGGCGGGGTGTTGACCGAGACGAAAAATCCGCTCCAAAGGCCGATATTCACCTCCGGATAGCCCGCCTCCGCCATGCTCGGCACGTCCGGAAGCTCGGACGAGCGCTCCGACCCGGTCACGGCGAGCGCCCGGATCTTGCCGCCCTGCACCAGCGGCATCGTGGGCGGACCGTCGGCGATCGAGAACAAGGCGTTCCCGCCGGCGACGCTGAGCATCATCTCGTTGCTGCTCTTGTAGGGCACCGCCACGGCCGGCATTCCGGTCTTGAGCTTGAACAGCTCGGTGGTGATGGTGAAGGCCGGCGACGAGGTGGCGTAGTTCGACTTGTCGGGATTGGCCTTGCCGTAGGCGACGAGGTCCTTGACCGACTTGATCTTGTCGTCGGCCGGGCCGGCCAGGATCAGCGGAAACGACGCGATCATGGTGAGCGGCACGAAGTCGCGGGTCGGATGGTAGGACAGTTTGGGGTAGATCGCGGCCGCGATCGCCATCTGGCCGCTGGCGGCCACCATGATCGTGTAGCCGTCCACCGGCTGGTTCTTGACGTACTCGACCGCGATGCGCCCGCCCGCGCCGGCCTTGTTCTCGACGACCACCGGCTGTCCGATGTTCTCCGAGAGCTTCTGCCCCACGAGCCGCGCGAACAGGTCGTTGCCGCCGCCGGCAGCGAAGCCGACGATCAACCGAATCGGCTTGTTGGGATAGCTCGCCGCGGCGTCGCCTTGCGCTCCCGCCGGTTGGGCGGCAACCGCGGCCAACGCCGCGAATGCAACCGTCAGGCAGCAGCGTTTGAAACCGGTCATGGGCTTTCCTCCGTCCTTTGTCTTCTGGCCCCAGCGTCTTTCGCAAATGGCGCCCTGCGTCAAGTGTAGCAATGCCGCCGCGCTTTCGCGACTGCCGCAGGCTGCCGCCCAACGCCGCGGTTTGACGGGGCAGCGAGGCGCGTTCTAGGCTCGCCCGACGCTTGCTCCCGAGGCTCCATCCGGACAGCACCGCCGAGCCAGGCAATTTGCGATGACCGTCTCATCGGCTGAACAAACGCGCAGTACCGCCGGCGCCGACGACCTGTTCGGCCATCCGCGCGGGCTGACCTTCCTGTTTGCGACCGAGATGTGGGAGCGCTTCTCCTATTACGGAATGCGCGCGCTGCTCGTCCTCTACATGGTGAAATACCTGCTGCTGCCCGGAAATGCGGAAACCGTGATCGGGCTCGGCGCGCTCAAGTTCATGTACGAAGCAATGTTCGGGCCGCTCGGCTCGCAGCCGTTCGCTTCGCACATCTACGGCCTCTATACCGGGCTGGTTTATCTCACACCGGTGTTCGGTGGAATTCTCGCCGACCGCGTGCTCGGCCAGCATCGCACCATCCTGCTCGGCGCCACGCTGATGGCGATCGGCCATTTCATGATGGCGTTCGAGCCGCTGTTCCTGTTTGCCCTGACCGTGCTCATTCTCGGCAACGGCGCCTTCAAGCCCAACATGTCGGCGCAGGTGGGCGGCCTCTATGCGCCCGGCGACCCGCGCCGCGACCGCGCCTACTCGATCTTCTATGTCGGCATCAACCTCGGCGCCTTTCTCGCTCCGCTCGTCTGCGGCACGCTCGGCGAAGAGCTGGGCTGGCATTACGGCTTCGGCGCCGCCGGCGTCGGCATGACGATCGCGCTCCTGATCTATCTTTATGCCATGCCCGGGCTGCCGCCGGACGAGCTGCAGACGGCAAGGGCCTCGGGTCTCGACAGGCAGCCGCTCGACCGCAAGGAATGGCGTGGCGTCCTCGCGCTGATCGCGCTGTTCGTGCCCACGACGCTGTTCTGGGCGACCTACGAGCAGCAAGGCAACACCATTGCGCTGTGGGCCGACGACTATACCGACCGCTCGATCAATCTCATCGTCTGGCGGGGCGAAATCCCGGTGACCTGGTTCCAGGCCTTCAACCCGTTCCTGATCTTCGCCTTCACCCCGTTCCTCATCGCGCTGTGGAGCTGGCAGGCCAAACGCGGCAAGGAGCCTTCGACCGTCACCAAGATGTCGATCGGCTGCTTCGGCGTCGCTTTGGCGAACCTGATCATGGTCGGCGCCGCCTGGCACGCGGCAGGCGACGAGGCAAGCTGGCTGTGGCTGCTCGGATATTTCGTGGTCATCACCATCGGCGAGCTCTACCTGTCCCCGATCGGGCTGTCGCTGGTGTCGAAGGTCGCGCCGGCGCGCATGGTGTCGATGCTGATGGGACTGTGGCTGGCGACGAGCTTCGTCGGCAACTTCCTTGCCGGCTGGCTCGGCAGCTTCTGGAGCACCATGGACAAGACCATGTTCTTCCTGATGATCGCCGGCGTCGCCATGGTCGCCAGCGCCATCATTCTGGCGTTCGACCGGCCGCTGCGGAGCGTGATCAGGGACCAGGCCGTCGCCCCATGAATGCCCCGGCCCGTCCCGCGCCGCGCGACTTCGGCCGCGTCGAGACCTGGATATTCGATCTCGACAACACGCTTTATCCGCACCACGTCAACCTGTGGCAGCAGGTGGACGAGCGCATTCGCGACTACATCGCGAGCTTCCTCAAGATCACCCACGAGGAGGCGTTCCGCCTGCAGAAGGACTACTACAAGCGCTATGGCACCTCGATGCGCGGGTTGATGACCGTGCATGGGATGAAGCCCGACGACTTCCTCGATTTCGTGCACCAGATCGACCACTCGCCGCTCACCCCGAACGCGGCGCTGGGAGAAGCAATCGAGCGCCTTCCCGGGCGCAAGCTGATCCTGACCAACGGCACCCGCCGCCACGCCGACGCCGTGCTGGCGCGCCTCGAGCTCGACCGCCATTTCGAGGACGTGTTCGACATCGTCGCAGCCGAGCTCGAGCCCAAGCCCTCGCCGCAGACCTATGAGCGCTTTCTCAAGACGCATGATGTCGATGCCGGCAAGGCCGCGATGTTCGAGGACCTCGCGCGCAACCTCGCGGTGCCCCATGCGCTTGGCATGACCACGGTCCTGGTCGTGCCGGAACACACCCGCGAGGTGTTTCGCGAGGGCTGGGAGCTCGAGGGTCGCGACGCCCCCCATGTCGATCATGTGACCGACGATCTCGTCGGATTTCTGGAGCGGATCAGGGGCTCGTAGGGTGGGTTGAGCCTTTAGGGCGTTTACGCCCGTCTTCGCGGGCTATGGCGAAACCCACCAATTTGCTCACGGTTGGCGAGAGATGATGGGTTTCGCTCGCGCTCAACCCATCCTACGAGAGCCAACCCCACAGTAAGCGAGGGCACCGCGGTTGACTTCGCCTGCCCTATTCCCGACAAGGCGGCACGCGGTTTCACCAAGGAATTGCGCCAGATGTCCCATGACGAGCTTGCCAAGACCATCGATGCGGCATTCGCGCAGCGCGACGGCATCGGTCCCTCGACCAAGGGCGCCGTGCGCGAAGCGGTCGAGACCGCGCTCGACCTGCTCGACCGCGGCGTTGCGCGGGTCGCCGAACGCGGGACCAACGGCCACTGGCGGGTCAATGAATGGCTCAAGAAGGCGGTGCTGATCTCGTTCCGCCTCAACGACATGCGCGTGATCGACGGCGGCCCCGGCAAAGCGGCGTGGTGGGACAAGGTCGCCTCGAAGTTCGACGGCTGGGACGAGGCGCGCTTCCGGGACGCGGGCCTGCGGGCGGTGCCGAACTGCATCGTGCGCCGCTCGGCCTATATCGCGCCCGGCGTGGTGCTGATGCCGAGCTTCGTCAATCTCGGCGCCTATGTGGATTCCGGCACCATGGTCGACACCTGGGCCACGGTCGGCTCCTGCGCGCAGATCGGCAAGAACTGCCACATCTCCGGCGGCGCCGGCATCGGCGGCGTGCTCGAGCCGTTGCAGGCATCGCCGGTCATCATCGAGGACAATTGCTTCGTCGGGGCACGCTCGGAGGTCGCGGAAGGGGTGATCGTGCGGGAGGGCTCGGTCCTCTCCATGGGCGTCTTCATCGGCGCCTCGACCCGGATCGTCGATCGCGCCACCGGCGAGACGTTCCAGGGCGAGGTGCCGGCCTATTCGGTCGTCGTTCCGGGCTCGCTGCCGGGCAGACCGACCAGGAACGGCGGGCCGAGCCCGAGCCTCTATTGCGCGGTGATCGTCAAGCGCGTCGACGAAAGCACGCGCTCGAAGACCTCGATCAACGAGCTGTTGCGCGATTGAGCCGGCCGGTACATCGTCACACCGCCTGGTCGGCCGGGGCACAGGAGAGGGTCATGCAAGAACTTCCCACCAGCGGCGCACCGAACGTGGCGCAGCAGAGCGGCCTGTCGCGCGACGCCCGCGCGATCATGCTGTACGAGGCCAACAAGAAGACCGCCCTGGTCGCGTATATCCTTTGGTTCTTCCTGGGGCTGCTCGGCGGCCACAATTTCTATCTCAAGCGCACCGGCGTTGCGGTCGCGCAGCTCATCCTGACGCTCACCATCGTAGGCATGGTCATCACGGTCTTCTGGGTCCTCGTCGATGCGTTCCTGATCCCGGGCTGGGTGAGAAATCAGAACAACATTCTGGCGGCGCAGCTCGGCGCCTAGCACGGGAACGGCTGGTGTCGGCCCGTGGAATCAGGCTGGAATCCGCCGCGCAACGCACAGGGGTTGAGCGATGTCGATGACCCAATTGCTGTTCTCATTCCAAGGCCGGCTGAACCGGAAGCGCTATTGGCTGACCTCGATCACCATCCTGGTGATCATCCTTCTTATCCTCTTCAGCGCCCTGTTCCTGATTTCGAGAGCATCAGTTCGCGCTCGCCGGCTTGGAGTTCGTGCTCCTCGCCATCCTCTACCTGCCGCTCGTCTGGGTCGGGCTTGCGCTGGGCGCCAAGCGTCTTCACGACCGCGACAAGTCGGCATGGTGGCTCCTTCTGTTCTATTTCGTGCCGGGAATCCTGGGCACGACCGCCGACCGCATTGGAGGCGGCACCGGGATCATCCTCCATATCGCCGGCTTCGCCATCACCGTCTGGGCCTTCGTCGAACTCGGTTGCCTGCGCGGGACGGTGGGACCCAACCAGTATGGTCCCGATCCGCTCGCTCCGAGCATGCCGGCATAGAGCGTTCGCACTCGCACATTGACGCGGCCGCAAGGCGCCGGGTAAAGCCGCGACCATGAACCCGCCGATCGCCGATCCCATCGCGCTCGCCCGCGATCTGCTGCTTTGCCCGTCGGTGACGCCGGTGGAAGCCGGCGCGCTCGCCCTGATCGAGGGCGTGCTCAAAAGCGCGGGCTTCGAGGTCCATCGCGTCACCTTCGCCGAGCCCGCCACGGCGCCGGTCGAGAATCTCTATGCCCGCATCGGCAGCGCCGGCCCGCACCTCGTGTTTGCCGGCCACACCGACGTGGTGCCGCCGGGGGAGCCGGCGAAATGGACCCATCCGCCCTTTGCCGGCGAGATCGCCGACGGCACGCTCTATGGCCGCGGCGCAGTCGACATGAAGGGTGCGATCGCCTGTGCGCTCGCGGCTGCGCTCGATCACCTTGCGGCGCGCGGCGGCAAGCCCAAGGGTTCGATCTCGTTCCTGATCACGGGCGACGAGGAAAGCATCGCCGTCAACGGAACCGTCAAGCTCATCAAATGGGCGGCCGAGCGCGGCGAAAGCTTCGACCACTGCATCCTGGGCGAGCCGAGCAATGCCGCCGCGATCGGCGATACCATCAAGGTCGGCCGCCGCGGCTCGCTCAACGGCACGCTGGTCATCACCGGCAAGCAGGGCCACGTCGCCTATCCCGAGCGCGCCGACAATCCGGTGCGCGGGCTGGTCACGCTGATGAGCGCGCTGATGGCAACGCCGCTCGACCGCGGCAGCGCGCAGTTCGCCGCCTCGAATCTCGAATTCACCTCGATCGACATCGGCAACCCGGTGGTCAATCTCATCCCGGACGAGGCGCGTGCGCGCTTCAACATCCGCTTCAACGATTCCCACAGCCAGGTCTCGCTCAAGATGCTCATCGAGAAGCGCGCCGCCGAGGCGGCGGCGAGGCGCATCCGCTGGCACATCGACTGGGAGCCCTCGAACGCCGACTCGTTCGTGGCCGAGCCCGGCGCCTTCGTCGACCTCGTGTCCGGCGCGATCCAGGCGGTGACCGGAAAGAAGCCTGAGCTCTCGACCACCGGCGGCACGTCGGACGCGCGTTTCATCAAGGACTACTGCCCGGTGCTCGAATTCGGCCTGGTCGGGCAGACCATGCACCAGGTCGACGAGCGCACCGCCGTGGCCGATCTCACGACCTTGACGGCGGTGTATCGCGCGATCCTCGATCGCTATTTCGACTGAGCCAAAGCGGGATACAGCATTCGGATCATGCTCTAATAGCCGCGATAGGGTTTGCAAAGGCCGTCCTGAACGGTCCAGCCCTGTTGGCATCCGTTCCAGGTTCGGAACCCACCCGGCGGATAGTATCCGCGCGGCCCAAGGGCTCTGCGTTCGCCGTATGAGCGCTCGCGATAGTAAGGACGCGGGCCGTCGTAGTTGCGGTAGCGGGGATAGTCACCGTAACCGTAGCGGGGATGGTCACCGTAACCAAAGTAAAGATACTGCGCCGAGGCAACGCCGGTCGTGCTCGTGATCATTCCCGCCACGAGCGTTACCAGTGCCAGCTTTTTCATCGAGACCTCCTTGATGCAGACGGCCTCATCGTTGTCGACGACGAGCGAAGCATACGACCGGCCGGCAGACATCCTCTGTGTTCCACTCTACGAGGTGATTGCATTAAGGACGAGGCTGACGGCGAAAAGCGCGCCCAACGCCAATCCGCAAAAGCGTGCAATTCGTTTCTCGTCCATGGCTCTTTGCTCACGCGCATTCAACGCAGTGCCGCCGGAGTTGTTCCGGTCGAAGCGAATCGGACCAGCGCGCGAGCAACTTGCTCGCGATCATTCGTCAGCGCGCACGGATCGCGGACGCTTTGCTGAACGCGCGTTAAGCTAGCCAGCGGCCAGTGAGGCAAAGCGACGCGCTCGCCGAGCGTCTCGACGACGAAATGTCAGCCGATTCGCGCGGCGGGTATCGCCGCCATGTACAGACGTTCATGCTGGCCGCGCGCGCGGGTAGATATTTTCCGCATCGCGCATTCTCGGTGCGGCACCTCAGTACCGATCAGCGCGAGCCGCAACGCGTGCGCTGAAATCATGGCGTGAGCTTGATGCCGGCCCTCGCCGCGAGATCGAGCCATTTGGCGATGTCGGAATTGACGAAAGCGGCAAAGGCCTCGGGCGTGCTCGGCGCGGGCTCGGCGCCCTGCTCCGCCAGCCGCTGCTTGGCCTCGGGCAATGACAGTACCGTCCCGGTGTCGGCGCTGATCTTCGCCACCACATCGCGCGGCGTGTTGGGCGGAGCGAACAAGCCGAACCAGCCGAGCGAGGAATAGCCGGGAAGCCCGGTCTCGGCCACGGTCGGGAAATCCGGAAACAACGCAGAACGCGCCGATCCGGTCGTTCCGATCACGCGCAGCGTGCCGGCGGCGATATGCGGCGTGACCGTGAGCGCCGGCGAAAACATGAGATCGATCCGTCCGCCGAGGAGATCGGTGACGGCGGGTCCGGTGCCGCGATAAGGCACGTGCAGCATGTCGATGCCCGCCATCTGCTGGAACAGCGCGCCGGAGAGATGCGACGCTGAACCCACCCCGGACGAGCCGAACGAGATCTTGCCGGGGTTCTGCTTGGCGTGCGCGATCAGCTCGGCCGTCGTCTTCACCGGCAGCGCGGGATTGACCACCAGGATGTAGGGCGGCGCCGCGATGAGCGAGATCGGCGCGAGCTCGCGTGCGATATCGAACGATCCGCCGCCGGCCCGGTCGCCCGCGAGCGCCAGGATGGCGCCGGTCGAAGCCATCAACAGCGTGTGCCCGTCGGCGGGCGAGCTCGCCACCTGACGCGTCCCGATCAGCCCTGCGGCACCCGGACGATATTCCGACACGACCGGCGGACCCCAGAGGTTCTGCAGGTGGACGCTGAGCACGCGCCCGAGAACGTCGGTCGCTCCTCCCGCCGGGAACGGAACGATGATGCGCACCGGCCCGGCGGGAAAATTCTGCCCATGCGCGGCGGGCACCAATGCCACCAGGCCAAGCGCCAACAGAAAAAACAACCGTCGCGTCATGATGTGCCTCTCCCAACCGGCGTTTCTTCTGCGCGGTTCCTCACCCATAGTCCACCCTGACCAGATAGAGGCCATCGGGCGGCGCGACCGGCGCGCAGGCGGCGCGGTCGCGCTTTTCGAGGGCGACGGAAACGTCATCCGCCGTCCACTTGCCCTCCCCCACGAGCGCGAGCGCACCCACCATCGAGCGCACCTGGCTGTGCAGGAACGAGCGCGCCGAGGCCGCGATCCGGATGTCGTCGGCGCTGCGATGCACGTCGAGCTGGTCGAGCGTCTTCACCGGCGATTTGGCCTGGCATTCGGCATTGCGGAACGTGGTGAAATCGTGCCGGCCGACGAGGCGCTGCGCCGCCCCATGCATGGCCGCGGCGTCGAGCGGCTTGGCGATGCGCCAGGCGCGGCCGCGCTCGAAGGTGAGATCGGCGCGGCGGTTGATGATGCGATAGCGATAGTGACGCTTGACCGCGGAGAAGCGCGCATCGAACGTGTCCGCGACCCGCTCGGCGGCGAGGATCGCCACCGGATGCGGGCGCAGATGCGCGTTCAAGGCGTCGCGCACCGTCTCTTCATCCCAGTCCCTAGCGAGATCGACATGGCCGACCTGGCCGAGCGCGTGCACGCCGGCGTCGGTGCGCCCCGCGCCGTGCACGCTCGCCGCCTCTCCGCTGAACGCTGCGACCGCGGCCGCCAGCACGCCTTGCACCGAAGGGCCGTTGTCCTGGATCTGCCAGCCGACAAAGGGCACGCCGTCATACTCGATGGTGAGCTTGTAGCGCGGCATGGCGCGACCTAACCGAACCGCGTGCCGGCGGCAACGGCGGTGCCGCGCAGGAACTCGTCCGCTTTCATGGCCTGGCGGCCGGCGCGCTGCAATTCGAGGATGCGCACCGCGCCCTCCCCGCACGCCACCGTGAGCTGGTCGTCGAGCACCGTGCCCGGCACGCCCGCTCCCTCGCCTTGGGTCGTGCGCAGCACCTTGACGCGGGTACCCTCGCCCGCGAGCTCGAACCAGGCGCCTGGAAACGGAGACAGGCCGCGGATGTGGTCGTGCACCTGCCGCCACGGCCGTGCCCAGGCGATGCGGGTTTCGTCCTTGTCGATCTTGTGGGCGTAGGTGATGCCGGCGTCGGATTGCGGCGTCAGCGTCAGCGAGCCGCGCTCGAGCGCGGCGAGCGCGCGCACCATGAGATCGGCGCCGAGGCGGGCGAGCCGATCATGCAGGTCGCCGGCGGTCGCGTCGGGGGCGATCGGCACGCGTTCGGCCATGGCAACCGGCCCGGTGTCGAGCCCCTCCTCCATCTTCATCACCATCACGCCGGTCTCGGCATCGCCGGCCATGATCGCACGGTTGATCGGCGCGGCGCCGCGCCAGCGCGGCAGCAGCGAGGCGTGCAGATTGAACGCGCCGAGCGGACAGGCTTCGAGGATCGGGGGCGGCAGGATGAGCCCGTAGGCAACGACGACCGCCACGTCCGCGCCGTGGGCGCGCACGGCGCCTTCCGCATCCGCCGTCCGCAAGGTCGCGGGCGTGAGAACCGGCAAGCCGAAGCGGCGCGCCTCGCGCTCGACCGGGCTCGGCGTGAGATCGAGGCCGCGCCGCCCCGCGGGCTTCGGCGCGCGCGTATAGACCGCCGCGACGTCGTGCCCGCGCCCGACGATCTCGACCAGGGTCGGCACCGCGAAATCGGGCGTGCCCATGAACACGATGCGCAACGGCATGGACATCACCGCTCAGGGAATAGTCCACGTCACTGCTGCCAAATCTGGCCGCGACCTCATGGACTCCGATACAATATCGGCCAAAATCATTCGAAGTGCGGCGGCCGGCTTAACTTGCCGGGAACCTCGAAAACGAGATCGTCTCCCCGATATTTTTTTGGAACGAGCTCCGACAGCGCAGTCCCCATCTGGCGTTTGTCGGACGGTTCAATCAGCGCCTTCTTGAGCAGCATTCGTGCTTCTTCGGACAAGCTGCGCCGGTGGCTGCGGGCGCTTTCCTCGAGACGTCGCTTCAGGTGCGGGTCGATATTGCGGATCAAGAGGTCTGTCATGAGCCGTCACATCCTTGATATCAACGATATCAGGTCAGCCCCGACATCGCGAGAACGACGGGCCCTTACTCCGCCGCCCGCTTCGGCTCGCCCGTCCGCTTCGCGGCCTTGGTGAATTTCTTGAGCACGCGGTCGCGCTTGAGCTTGGACAGATGGTCGATGAACAAGACCCCGTTCAAGTGGTCGATTTCGTGCTGCAGGCAGGTGGCAAAGAGCCCGTTGGCTTCGATCTCGCGCGGCGCCCCCTCGACATCGAGATATCTGACCTTGACCTGCGCCGGACGCTCGACGTCGCCATAATATTCCGGGATCGACAGGCAGCCCTCCTCGTGGGTCGCCTTTTCCTCCGACGTCCACAGGATTTCCGGATTGATGAACACCTGCGGCTTATTCGGCTCGTCCTTCTTGGCGAGGTCCATGGTGATGACGCGCTTGGGCGTGCCGATCTGGATGGCCGCCAGCCCGATGCCGGGCGCGTCGTACATGGTCTCGAACATGTCCTCGATGAGCTTGCGGATGCCGGCGTCGATTTTCTTGACCGGTTCGGAAACCTTCCGCAGCCGCTTGTCCGGCAGGATGAGAATGTCGCGCAGCGCCATGAGCGCGATGTAAGCGGTCGCTCGAAAGCGGTCAATGCGCGAGCTCCTGCCGCGATGTGGGTAGAGGCGGGCTCGGCGGCCGGTGGCCGCCAGGTCCTTGTCGCCCCGTGTTGTCGCCGCGTGTTGTCGCCATATGGGCATTGATTTATCGTTCACTTTTTGTTCCTATGCGACGAATCGATGTAGAGTGGTCGCCATGACCGACAATCTCCTCGCCCTCGCCACCGCGATCGGTGCGCTGCTCGTTGGGCTTGCCGCCCTGGCGGCGTTGGTGGTGGTCGCCGTGCGCGCGCTGCGCCAACGCGACCGTCAGGCCGCCGACCAGCAGATGGTCGAGCTTGCGCGGCTGCAGGCGGAGACCGCGGTGCGCGTCGAGGCGATGCGCGACGTGCTGGTCGGCCGCCAGGCCGAGCTCCAGCGTGCGGTCCACGAGCGGCTCGATTCGGTGACGCATCACCTCAACCAATCGATGTCCACCACGCGCCAGCACACGGTCGAGAGCCTGCAAAAGCTCAACGAGCGGCTCGCGGTCATCGACAACGCCCAGCGCAACATCACCGACCTGGCGTCGCAGGTGACCTCGCTGCAGAGCGTGCTGGCCAACAAGCAACAGCGCGGCGCCTTCGGCCAAGGACGCCTGGAGCTCATCGTTCAGGACGGCCTGCCGAAGGGCTGCTACGAATTCCAGTTCACGCTCTCCAACAAGAGCCGACCGGACTGCGCGGTGTTCCTGCCGGACAACCGCCCGCTGGCGATCGATGCCAAGTTCCCGCTGGAGGCGATCACTGCCCTGCGCGACGCCCAGACCGACGACGAGCGCAAGCACGCGGCGTCGCGGATCCGCCAGGATCTGGCGCGGCACATCGGCGACATTGCGAGCAAATATTTGATTCCGGGCGAGACCCAGGATCTGGCGCTGATGTTCGTGCCGTCGGAATCCGTCTATGCCGAATTGCACGACGGCTTCGACGACATCCTGCAGAAGGCGTTCCGCTCCAAGGTCGTCATCGTCTCGCCCTCGCTGCTGATGCTCGCCATTCACGTCATCCAGCAGATCCAGCGCGACGCACGCATGCGGGAGGCGGCCGACAAGATTCATGCCGAGGTCGGTCATCTCATGGACGACATCGAGCGGTTGCATGACCGCGTGTTGAATCTGCAAAAGCATTTCGGGCAGGCGAACGAGGACGTGCGGCAAATTCTGATTTCGGCCGAGAAGGTCGAAAAACGCGCCGCGCGCATCAAGGAGGTCGAGTTCGACGGCGAGGATGGCCCCCCTTCGGATCCGGTGGTCATCCCCGCCCCGCTGCCGCGCCGGCTGCTGGCGGGGGAGTAGCACCTCTGCACTCGCTGCTTAAACCCAAGTTCCGCGATGAAGCGCCTGGCGTCCTCGATCTGCTGCATCGCGAATTTTTCGATAGTCCGCGCTGCTCAGATAGAACAGCTCCTGATCGAGATTGGCCATCGCGGCGGCGTAGGAGGGCTCCTCCAATCCTTTCTTGAAGGCGTCATGCAGAACCTTGACCGTGTTCGCCTCCATGCCCTTCGGGCCAGCGATCCCGAAGGGTGAGTTCGAGACCATGTCGATGCCGATATCGCGCAAGGTCGGCACGCCCGGCCAGTTTTTCGTGCGGGCGGCACCCCAGGTCACCAGCAGCCGGAACCGACCGGTATTGACGAGCTGCGCCCATCCGCTCGAATCCGCGACCGCATGGATATGGCCGCCGAGAAGCGCGTTCATCGCCTCGGAATTGCCCTTGAAGGGAACATGGGTCCACTTGATGCCCTGCTGCTTTGCGATCTGCTCCATGGTGATGTGCAGGCTGGTGCCGGCACCCGGCGTCCCGTAGTTGATCTTGCCGGGATTGGCTTTCGCTTCGGCGGTGAGCTCCTGGAACGTCTTCCACGGGGCATCATCTCTCACCACGACACCGAACGTGTAACCGCTGACGCCGATGATGTAGGTGAAGTCCGCGGCTGGATCGAAGGTCGTCTTGGTCATGAAGGGAAAGCGGAAGACGGTGATCGGAATCTGGCTGATCGTGTAGCCGTCGGGCTTTGCGGTGGCGGCCATCTGGCCCGGACCGAGCGTACCGGAACCGCCCGGCCGGTTCTCGATGACGATCGACTGCCCGAGATGTTTTTCGGTCGCCGCCGCGAGTGCGCGCATGCCGATATCGGTGGTGCCGCCGGCAGGCCACGGCACGATGAGCGTGACGGGCCGCAGCGGGAAATTCTGTGCCTGCGCGATGCCGATCCATGCCGCCAAGGCAAAGCCGGCCGCCATTCCGGCGGCGATCACCGTCCTGTTCATCCGGTTTCCTCCCGTTGCGTCGATGTGTCCCGACTGCCATCAGGGCCGGCTGCAACCTACGCTTGATCACTTTTGGCCGCAATCGCAGGCTTGTGTACGCGGGGAGATTCACCGATAGCTCTACCGATGAGCGCGACGCCCGACACCACGCCGGCCCGCCCGAGCTTCGCCGAGACGCTGGCGGTCTATCTCAAGCCGCGCGTCCTGATCGTGCTGTTCCTCGGCTTCTCCGCGGGCCTGCCGCTGGCGCTGTCGGGTTCGACCCTCCTGGTGTGGATGCGCGAAGCGGGCGTCGACCTCGGCACCATCGGGCTGTTCGCGCTCGTCGGCACGCCCTACACCATCAAGTTCCTGTGGGCGCCGATCGTCGACGCGCTCGATGTGCCGGTGCTGTCGTCGCTGCTGGGGCGGCGGCGCGGCTGGCTCGTGTTCTCACAGCTCCTGTTGATCGCGGCGATCGCATTTCTGGCCGTCTGCGATCCGGCGACTTCTCCCTGGCTGGTCGCGCTCGGCGCGCTGCTCGTGGCGACCGCTTCCGCCACGCAGGACATCGTGATCGACGCGTTTCGCATCGAAAGTCTGCCCGAAAGCGAGCAGGCCGCCGGCATGGCATCCTATGTGGCGGCCTACCGGATCGGCATGCTCGTCTCCACCGCGGGCGTGCTGTTCCTGGTGACCGGCTTCGAGGACCTCGGTTTCGCCAAAGGCGCGGCCTGGACCGCGGGCTATCTCGCCATGGCGGCGTTCGTCGTGCTCGGCATCGTGACGACGCTGATTGCAACCGAGCCGGAAAAGTCCGCTGCCGCCACGAGCGAGCATGCCGCGCATGCGCAGGAGAACCCGCTCGTGCGTGTGGCCACGGCCGCCTATGCGAGCTTTGCCGACTTCCTCACCCGCGACATGGCGATCGTCGTTCTCGTCTTCGTCGTGCTCTACAAGTTCTGCGACGCGTTCGCGGGGGCGATGACCGCGCCGTTCGTGATCGATCTCGGGTTTTCGCGCAACGATTACGCCGCCATCGTCAAGGGCGTCGGGCTTGCGGCAACGCTGATCGGCGGTTTCGCCGGCGGCGCCCTGGCCCGCGCCTATCCGCTGGTGACCAGCCTCTGGATCGGCGCCTTCCTGCAGATGGCTTCGAACCTGGTCTTCACCTGGCAGGCCCTGGTCGGGGTCAATCTGTGGGCACTGACGGTGACGATCATCGTCGAGAACTTCACCGGCGCGATCGGGACCGTGATCTTCATCGCCTACCTGTCGGCGTTGTGCAACAACCCGCTGCACACGGCGACCCAATACGCGCTCCTCACCGCGCTCTCCGCGGTCGGCCGCACCTACCTGTCGGCGGGGGCAGGTTTCGTCGCCGAGCGCTCGGGCTGGCCGCTGTTCTTCGTCTTCAGCGCGCTCACGGCGCTGCCGAGCCTGGTGCTGCTCGTATGGTTGCAACAGCGCGGCCATTTCACCGGCCTCGCCAAGCCGACGCGCATAGTCATGGACGATTAGAGCATGATCCGGAAAAGTGGGTTCCGGTTTTCCGAAAAGATCATGCTCAAACAAGAAGCTAGAGCGTGATTGCAACTCAACCTAAAGCAATCACGCTCTGGCGCGCGTTCCGGTCATGTTAATGCGTAGGGTGGGCATTGCGCCTTCTCAATTCTATCATCCGCACCTGTTGCGCGGGCGCAATGCCCACGCGTTCTGTCCCGCGTGGGCAAAATCGCTCGAAGCACCGGTGCGAATTGCCATTCCTCGGCGAGCGATTTTGCCCACCCTACGCATCGAGCGGGAGCGGATTCAATCTCATCGAAGCACGCACTACCTAGAACGTGGTGCGTTGCCGGATCGCGGCGGCGAGCGTGCCCTCGTCGAGATAGTCGAGTTCGCCGCCCACCGGCACGCCATGCGCGAGGCGGGTGACCTTCACGTTGGCGCCGTGCAGAAGGTCGGTGATGTAGTGCGCCGTGGTCTGGCCGTCGACGGTGGCGTTGAGCGCCAAAATCACCTCCGTCACCGCCGGATCGTGCGCCCGGGACACCAGCGCGCCGATCGAAAGGTCCTGCGGACCGATGCCGTCGAGCGGCGAGAGCGTGCCGCCCAGCACGTGATAACGCGCACTGACCGCGTGCGCGCGCTCGAGCGCCCACAGATCGGCGACGTCGGCAACCACCACGATGATTGCCGGATCGCGCCGGATGTCAGTGCAGACCGTGCACGGATTCTGGGTGTCGATATTGCCGCACACGCGGCAAATCTCGATCTTCTCGAGCGCCGTCTGCACCGCGACGGCAAGCGGCGCCATGATCTGTTCGCGCTTCTTGATGAGAAAGAGCGCCGCGCGCCGCGCCGACCGCGGACCGAGCCCTGGCAAGCGCGCGAGCAATTGAATCAGACGCTCGATCTCGGGTCCGGCAGCGGCGGTGGGCATGGAGCGTGTGGCGCGTACCGTGCTACTGCACGGGCGGCGACGTGGGCGGCGCGCGCAAGGCCGCAATCAACTGGCGCAAGCTGAACAGCGTGCGTTTGTCATCGAGGCCCGGCGCCATTTCCGCCATCGCGGTTTCAAGGTAGGACGAAAAACGATCCTTGTCGATCACGCCCTCCTGCACCAGGAAGCGGCACGTCAAGATGTGACACGCCAAGAATCCCGCGATCGCGGCCGACAAGGCCTGCATGTCGATCTCTTTTTCCACGGCCACCTCCGGTGTTCCGCCGCCTTGCGCATGTTCCGGAAAAGTGGGCACCGGTTTTCCGAATAGAACATGCGCAAAATCAAAGAAGCTAGAGCGCATCACGTCTCAATGCAATTGGGATGCGCTCTGGTCTAGCCGGCCGGTCGTTCAAAACAGCTTCAGACCGGGCGGGAGCGGCAGGCCGCCGGCGACGCTTTTCATCTTTTCCTGCACCAGCAACTCGGCTTTGCGGCGCGCGTCCGCGTGCGCGGCGACGATCAGAATCCTCGATGATCTCCCGCTCCGAGGGTTTGATCAGCGTGTCGTCGATCTTGACGCCTTTCATCTCGCCCTTGCCGGACAGCCTCACGGTGACGAGGCCGCCGCCGGAGCTGCCCTCGACCTCGATCTGGTCGAGCTCGGCCTGCATCGCCTCCATCTTGGATTTGAGTTCAGCAGCCTGCTTCATCAGGCCCAGGAAATCCGCCATCGCTCATCTCTCCCGCGCCGTTCGCTGGGGCGTCGAATATTCGTTTCAAAGATCGTCGTCGCCGGCGGCCGGCCCCGCATGCGCGCCGAAGGCAGAACCATCGTCATCAGGGGGAAGTTCCGGCCCCACCTCGTCGGAATCGCCGGCCGGCAGCGCCGGCGGCAGCTCGCCCTGGCGCACGTCCACGATCTCGGCGCCGGGAAAGCGTGCGAGCACGGCCTGCACCAGCGGGTCCGCGCGCACGCCGGTCTTGAGCTCGGCTTGCCGGGCGTCGTTCTGCGACTTGACGCTCGGCTGGCCCGCTTCGGCCGACACCACCACCATCCAGCGCCGATTGGTCCATTGCGAGAACTTGCGCGCGAGATCATTGGCCAGCGTCTTCGCCGCCGTCGGCTCCAGTCCGATCTCGAGCCGGCCATCCTCGCAGCGCACCAGCCGCACGTCGCGCTCGAGCGCGAGCTTGACGCCGAGATCGCGCTTGCGCGCAGCGAGCGCGAGCAGATCCTCGAAACGATCGACGACGACTGGACTTGGCGCCGCCTCCGGCAGACGCCCAACCGGCTCGGCCGACGGCGCGAGCGCCGCACGCGGCGCGCCGCGCGGCGCCAGGTCCGCTGCGATCGTCACGTGCGAGCTCGAGGACGCCGGTCCCGCGGACTGGAGCGCCGACGGACCGGCCGCGGTGCCACCGCCATTGCCGGACCGGATGCGTTGCGTCGCTCCCGAACTCGATTGCTCCGACAGCGAGCGCACGACCTCGTCGGGTGTCGGCAGGTCGGCGGCATAGGCAATGCGCACCAGAACCATCTCCGCCGCCGCGAGCGGGCGGCCGGCTTCGCCGACCTCGGCAATCCCCTTGAGCAGCATCTGCCAGGTGCGCGAGAGCACCCGCATCGACAGCTTTTCGGCAAAGGCGCGCCCACGCGTGCGCTCGATCTCGATCAGCGCCGGATCATCGGCGACCGCCGGCACGATCTTCACGCGGGTGACGAAGTGAGTGAACTCGGCAAGATCGGTCAGCACCACCGCGGGATCGGCGCCGGTGTCGTATTGCGCGCGCAGCTCGGTGAGCGCCGAGGCTACATCGCCGCGCATCAGCGCTTCGAACAGATCGATCACCCGCGCCCGGTCGGCCAGCCCCAGCATCTGGCGCACGTGCTCCGCGCGCACGGGTCCGGCAGCATGCGCAATGGCCTGATCCAGCAGCGAGAGCGAGTCGCGCACCGAGCCTTCCGCGGCGCGCGCAATCAACGCAAGCGCCTCGGGCTCGACCTCGATCGCTTCCTTGCCCGCAATCGCTTGCAGATGCCCGACCAGGAGACCGGCGTCGACGCGGCGGAGATCGAAGCGCTGGCAGCGCGACAGAATGGTGATGGGGACCTTGCGGATTTCCGTCGTGGCGAAGATGAATTTGGCGTGCGGCGGGGGCTCTTCCAGCGTCTTGAGCAGGGCGTTGAATGCCTGCGACGAGAGCATGTGGACTTCGTCGAGAATATAGACCTTGTAACGCGCGCTCACCGGAGCATAGCGGATCGCGTCGTTGATCTGGCGCACATCGTCGACGCCGTTGTGGGAGGCGGCGTCCATCTCGATGACGTCGATGTGCCGGCTTTCCATGATGGCCTGGCAGTGCGTGCCGATGCTCGGCATCTTAATCGTCGGCGCGACGATGGAGCCGTCCGCGAGCTCATAGTTGAGTGCGCGCGCAAGGATGCGTGCAGTCGTGGTCTTGCCGACGCCGCGCACGCCGGTAAGGATCCAAGCTTGCGGAATGCGAGCGGCCTCGAATGCGTTCGAGACCGTGCGCACCATGGCGTCCTGGCCGATCAGATCATCGAACGTCGCCGGGCGGTATTTGCGCGCGAGCACGCGGTAGGACTCGCTCGCCGACTGGCCGCCAAGGGCAAGGCCCGATCCCAGTCGACCGGATTCGGACTGATTGGTCCCGTCGCTCATAATGCCATCCGGTCCGCCGCCCGCCGCGGGTCTTCACCGTTCGCATGAGGGAATAGTGGGAGGCTGACGAGCGACCCGAACCGCGCTCGTTAGGGCTGCTTCCTTCCGGACCTGACCCGGTTGGCGAGTGGCTCGTCCACCGCCAACCTCCCGTCTCTATATCGGCGGAACGCCGCGAGAATGCAAGTCGCCGCCGAACGCGATCCACCGCCCCGTAAGCGTTTGGACCGCGCGATGGTATAGCTTATGTCTTGCCGTCCAACGACACGCGTTTGCGCAAACCACGCCTAGCTCGCGGATTGCTCTCATGTTCCCCGTGCCGCCTCCGACCTGGTTTCTCCATGCCCAACTGGCCGACGAGACGACCGCCGTCGGCGACCTGCCGCTGTTGCGCGTGCTGCTCATGAACGATGCCAATTATCCCTGGCTCGTTCTCGTGCCGCGGCGAGTGGGCGCCGTGGAGATTATCGATCTTGAGGAAGACCAGCAGGCGCAATTGATGAGCGAGATCGCCCTTATCGCGGGCGTCGTCAAGGACGTGACGGCGTGCGACAAGCTCAACATCGCGGCGATCGGCAATGTCGTGCCACAGCTCCATGTCCACGTCATCGCCCGCAGTCGCGGCGACGCGGTCTGGCCGCGGCCGGTCTGGGGCGCGGTGCCGGCGCGCGCCTATGAGGAGGCCGCGCGAGAGCGGCTCGTCGCGGCCATCCGCTCGGAGATCGCGTTCGGCTGATCGGATCGTTGCGCCATCGTGGAAGGCATGCGAGCGTCGATGCCCCGCCGGAGCAGTGCCATGTCCCCTCGCCCCGATCTCGGCCCCAAGCCGCGTCTCGGCTATTCCGCAAGCTCGATCGAGCGCGTGGCCGAGCGGCGCGCGGATGCGGCCGCGCTCGCCGCGCTGGAGAACGATGAACGTGCCCGAGCCTATCTCGTCGGCGGCGAACGGGTCGTGCTGAAAAAAGCCGCGGACGTTTGCGATCCGCTGTTTACGTTGCCGCAGGCGCGCGGACTTGGCCCGACGGCGGAGATCGTTTTTCTCGGCCTCATGGAGGGCGCTCCACGATTCGCGCTCGCGCTCGAGCCCGCCGGCGCCGAGGCGCTCAAAGCACAGAGCGAATTCGTCGTGACCGATCTGCGCTCGATCGCCGTGCGCGGCCTCGTCGCGGCCGATCATCTGCCGCCGCTCGCGGAAGGTAAGGCGCTGCTCAACTGGCATGGCCGCCATCGCTTTTGCTCGAATTGCGGGGCCGCCACCAACCTCGTCGAGGGCGGCTGGCGGCGCGATTGCCCGTCCTGCCGCGCGCAGCATTTCCCGCGCACCGATCCGGTCGTCATCATGCTTCCGGTCGCGGGCGAGCGCTGCGTGCTCGGCCGCTCGCACCGATTTCAACCCGGCATGTGGTCCTGTCTCGCCGGCTTCGTCGAGCCGGGCGAGGCGATCGAAGAGGCGGTGCGGCGGGAAACCCAGGAGGAGGCCGGCATCGTCTGCGGGCGCGTTGCCTACTTCGCCTCGCAGCCGTGGCCCTTTCCCACCTCGCTCATGATCGGCTGTCATGCCGAAGCGCTCTCGCGCGAGATCATCATCGACCGCACCGAGCTCGACGATGCGCGCTGGTTCGACCGCGAGGAGGTTGCGACCATGCTGTTGGGATCCCACGGCGACGGATTGACCACGCCGCCGACCGTGGCCATCGCCTATCACATCATCCGTGCCTGGGTGGAGGAAGAGGTTGAGTTTTGCTAGCACAGGCGTCGTCGCGCGCGCGCCGGCCATCCTGTGTACCGGCGTCATCGTGCTCGACGAGGTCTTCCGGGTCGAGCGCTTTCCGTCGCCGGACGCAAAAACGCAGGCGCAGGGCTTTTTCGTGGTCAATGGCGGCTGTGCCGCCAACGCGGCGGTCGCGGTCGCGCGGCTCGGCGGCCGGGCGGCGCTGGCCGGTCCGCTCGGCGGCCCCGCCGGCGAGGATGCGAATGGCGACCGCGTGCTTGCAGCGCTCGCCCGCGAGCAAGTCGACTGTACCGGTTGCCGCCGCGTCGGCGGCGTGTCCACCGGCCTTTCCGCGATCTTCATCGATGCGCGCGGCGATCGGATGATCGTGACCTACCGCGATGACCGGCTCGCGACCGCGACGCCCGCCGACCCGGCCGGCCTGGTGGCATCCGCCGACGCGGTGCTTGCGGACAACGGCCTTCCGGAATTCGTGCGGCCGATCTGTGCGGCGGCACGCGCTCGCGGCCTTCGCGTGGTGCTCGATGCCGATCGGCCGACGGACCTGTCCGACGACCTGTTCCGGATTGCCACCCACGTGGTGTTTTCGAGCGAATGCCTGCGCGCCACGACCGGTCTCGACGACCTCGGCGCGGCGCTCGAGCGCGTCGCGGCCGCGACGCGGGCCTTCCTCGCCGTCACCCACGGCCCGCAAGACGTGCTCTGGCGCGAGGGACCAACGCTGCGCAGAAGTCCGGTGCTCGCGATCAAGGCGGTCGACACGGTGGGCGCGGGCGACGTCTTCCACGGCGCGTTCACGCTTGCGCTGGCGGAGGGCCGCGAACTAGCCGGAGCGGTGCGCTTTGCGGCGGCGGCGGCCGGGCTCAAATGCACGCGCATCGGCGGCAGCGGCGCGGCCCCGTACCGTGCCGAGGTCGAGGCGATGCTGGCGGCAACGCCAGCGCGCGAGGACGGCTAAACTAGCCGGCGGACAGCCTCGAACCCGTTGAGCCGGGCCGGATTGGATAGGGCCGCATGCCCCGGCAGCAAAGGCGGGGTGATGGCGTGCTTTCCGCGCCCGCGGCGGCAGGAGGAAGTCCGTCGAATTTTCACTTGAAATAGAATAGTCTTCTAGATAGATCAGAAAAATACGGCACAGCGGAGAAATCATTCTATCAGGCTGGGCCAGGATCGCATTTATTTCCCCTGCACGGGAACGGCCTCATGGACGCCATCGACCGCAAGATTCTCGCGCTCCTCCAGCAGGATGCGTCCCATTCCGTTGCCGAGATCGGCAATCTGGTCGGCCTGTCTTCGACGCCGTGCTG
The DNA here is from genome assembly GCA_963827585.1 of uncultured Alphaproteobacteria bacterium. Taxonomy (GTDB): domain Bacteria; phylum Pseudomonadota; class Alphaproteobacteria; order Rhizobiales; family Xanthobacteraceae; genus VAZQ01. Next base: position 62,571 of record CAWHCK010000057.1, on the reverse strand, counting down.
GAAGCGCATCCAACGCCTGGAGGCCGATGGCGTCATCCAGAAGCGCGTTGCATTGGTGGATCAGGACAAGCTCGGCCTCGGGGTCACCGTCTTCGTGTCGATCGAGACCGGCGATCACTCGCAGCAATGGCTGGACCGATTCGCCAACGAGGTCGGCGCCATGCCGGAGGTCATGGAGTTTTATCGCATGGCGGGCGATGTCGACTACATGCTGCGCGTGGTCGTGCCCGACATCCAGGGCTACGACGCCTTCTACAAGCGCTTGATTTCGGCGGTGCCGCTCAAGAACGTCACCTCGCGCTTCGCCATGGAGAAGATCAAGGCAACGACGGCGCTGCCGATCCCATGAGCGCGCCCGCGCACCGCTGTCTAAAATGACGCAAGTGTCGATGTCGTCCACCGCAATTGCCACCGCTCTTATGAAGTCTCTTGGTATTCGTATCATTCTTCAGGCGCCATCCAGCGTCTAAATTACGATTTCCATCGCTTTAATGGATTAACAATGAAGTTAGACAAGTAATTTTTCTATCAAAATCCATTGTTAACCAAAGAATAACTTGAAAAACATATCGTTAACGACACTGTATTGCGGCTGCATGACTATGGATTCGACAATGGATATTAACCTCGCTGCAAGGGTGGTCGCGCTAGCTTCGCCACGTTCCGGATGAGTTGGGCAATAACGGCGACCGGGACGGGCTCAGACAGCCAAGCGTGGACCCATGGAGGCAGCTATGACCAATCTCGTGAAGCGCTTTGTGAAGGACGAGTTGGGGGCGACCGCCGTCGAGTACGGCCTCGTCGCCGCCGGCATCTCCGTCGCGATCATCGCCGTGGTGCAGGGCCTCGGCACGAAGCTCAACACCACCTTCACCAGCTTCCAGGGTGCTTTCAGGTAAGGCGGGGGAAAACCGGTACCCACCCCGGATCAAGTCCGGGGCAGGTTTTTCCGAACGTGCGCTAACCGAACAGCAACGAGCGTCATCTAGGATCTGCGTGGCGGCACGGAACTCGTCCGCCCACCGCACGCGCCGATGATCATGGTTGCCGACGCCATCAGACTGATGCTGTTTCCAGCGATGATGGCGTTCGCCGCCTCGAGCGATCTCTTCACCATGACCATCTCCAACCGGGTGTCGCTGATCCTGGTCGGAGGCTTCTTTGCGCTGGCCCTGCTCGGCGGCATGAGCGCGGTTGACATGCTTCTGCACCTGGGCGCCGCTGGCGTCGTTCTCGTCATGGCTTTCGGCTGCTTCGCGCGCGGCTGGATCGGCGGCGGCGATGCCAAGCTCGCGGCCGCCGCGGCGCTGTGGCTGGGGTTCGATCACCTCCTGCCCTATCTCGTCTATGCGTCGGTGCTGGGCGGGACGCTGACCCTGGCGCTGCTTCAATTCCGCATGGCGCCGCTGCCGGGCTGGCTGGCCGGGCAGGAATGGCTGCAACGGCTGCACCGCAAGGACGCCGGCGTGCCTTACGGCATCGCGCTCGCCGCAGCGGCGCTTGCCGTCTATCCGGACACGCAGTGGATGGCGAGCCCCGCGTGATCGCCGCCGCGCGGGCGTCGCGGCGCAATCGAGCTACCAATCGTTAACTCGATTTCGATACCCCGCATTAACCATGTCTTGACGTTTGGCTGTTGAAATCAACGTCACGACCACCCTGGGCGGGGCGTCGTCCGGCAGTTGCGGCCGCGTACCGCAGCGTGAATGTGCGACGTAAGAGCATGACATTTGTGCGCATCGTGGTGCCCGTGATAACGGCCGTCGTCGGCCGCATCGCCGCACGGCTTGCCCGCCGACCGAATCAGCCTCGGCTTGCCTGGACACCGGTCTCGATTCGAGACCGCCGACCTCTCGGCAGCCAACTCCGATATCGAACTCGCAACCGCGGGCGCCGACACGGCGCGCTCCGCCGCCGCCATTCCGCCGAATGAACGTGACGATGAGGGACCAACATGGGGGACACGTCGCTGATCCGCACCGCTTTGCTTGTTGCTCTGATCACCGCCTTCGGCCTCGCTGCCGCCGGCCGCGCACCCGCTGCACCATCGGCTCAGCCTCCAGCGGCCCTGGCGGTGGGCGCGGCGGCGGAGCCCGACTGCTTCCAGCCGTTCTGTTGCGCCAGCATCTGCCGCAGATAGGCAACGTTGGTGGCCGCTTGGCCCGACGGCAGGTCGGCACGTGCGATGCCCTCTGCTTCGGAGAATCGTCCTTGCAGCCCCACGACGAGCGCGAGGTTTCGCCGCACCCGCGGATCGACGCGCGGCTGTCCGGCCGCACGCCGCAGCGTCGCTTCCGCCCGCACGAGGTCCTTGGAGAGGGCGTAGGACAGACCGAGATTCGACAACACCGAGGGTTCGTCGGGCGCGATCCGCAGCGCGGTGCCGTAGTAGCGTTGGGCTTCCTCGTGACGCCCCATCTGGTCGAGCGCCGCTCCCTGGACCGAGAGGATGCGCCAATCGGGCTGGCCCCCTGCGTGGGCGCGCTCGAACACGTCGAGCGCCTGCTTATAGCTTCCGGCATCGGCGAGCGCGCCCCCATAGGCGCCCAGCACGCCGCTGTGCTCGGGGTTCTGGGCCGACGCCTGCTCGAGCACGGCGATGGCCTGGGCGCGCTGGCCGTTTCCGCGCAGCGCCTGCGCATAGTTGATTGCCGTGTCGGGATCGCTCGGATTGGTCCGGTAGCGTTCGCCCCACGCCTGCGCCCCGCGCCGCCCATCCGCGTCCGCTCCGGGCACGGCAGCGCCTCCGAGCGAGGCGGTCTTCTCACGTGTTTGCGTGGTGTTGCAACCAGCGAGCGCGAAGGCAAGCGCAACCGCCAGCACGACCGGCGCGAGGCGCCGCACAGAACCTGAAAGCTTGGAACAGATCGGGCAATTCATTGCCGCCCCGTTTTCGCCCCCACCCGGGGGCCGGTAATAAAGCGTTAACCTTAACGAGAAGTTAATCGGGAACCGTTAACGGGCGTTAACGCGCTCCTGCTCGTGATTCCAGGCGCTCCTGCCCATGCTTCCGCTTCTCTTCACCCCCGCCCGGCTGCGTGCTAGCAGGGCGCGTTTCAGGGACGATTCTCCGATGCACCCGGTCTTTGTTCCACGCGGCCAGTCTGCCACGACAGTTCCCATAAAATTCGTTAACGCGGCGACGTGGCCGGAGCTGCGCGCGTCGCTTGATTCGCACCCGCGGGCTTTTGCGGACGCCGCAGGCTTCGAGCCCAAGCCGGGCCGCCACCTGCTGCTGCCGGCGCCGGAGGGTGGGCTCGCCGGCGTGCTGTTCGCGCTCGAGCCGCCCGACGACCCGAACAAGGATTTGTTCTTGCCGGGAGCGCTGCCGGGCCTGCTGCCGGCGGGGGTGTACCGCTTCGCCAATGCGCCGCACGATTTGGAGCTGGCGGCGCTCGCCTTCGCGCTCGGCCGCTATCGCTTCACGCGCTATCGCAAGCAGGACACGAAAGAGGCGACGCTGGAGCTGCCGGGCAATGTCGACGGCGACGAGCTTTCCCGCATCGTCGACGGTGTCTTCCTCGCGCGCGACCTCATCAACACGCCGGCCAACGACATGGGGCCGCCGGAGCTCGAAGAGGCCGCGCGCGCGCTCGCAAGCCGCCATGGCGCGGATGTGCGCTCGATCGTCGGCGACGACCTCATCACCGAGAACTTTCCGCTCATTCACGCGGTAGGCCGAGCTGCCGCCCGCGCGCCGCGCCTCATCGACCTGACCTGGGGCGATCCGAGTGATCCCAAGGTCACGCTGATCGGCAAGGGCGTGTGCTTCGACACCGGCGGCCTCGACATCAAGCCCGAGAGCGGCATGTTCAACATGAAGAAGGACATGGGCGGGGCGGCCTGCATGCTCGCGCTTGCGCACATGCTGATGGACCGCGGCACGCGGCTGCGCTTGCGCGTGCTCATCCCAGCCGTCGAGAACGCGATCTCCGGCTCGGCCTTTCGCCCGCGCGACGTCTACCGCTCGCGCAAGGGCCTCACGGTCGAGATCGGCAACACCGATGCGGAGGGCCGCCTGATCCTCGCCGATGCCATTGCGCTCGCCGACGAGGAGCATCCGGAATTGATCGCCGACATGGCCACGCTGACCGGCGCCGCGCGGGTTGCGCTTGGGACCGAGATACCGCCGTTCTATACCGACGACGATGCGCTGGCCGCAGACTTGGCGCGCTCCGCAACCAGCGAGAACGATCCGCTGTGGCGAATGCCGCTGTGGCGGCCCTATGACCAGCTGCTCGATTCCAAGGTCGCGGACGTCAACAACGTCTCCTCCAGCAATTTCGGCGGCTCGCTCACCGCCGCGCTGTTCCTGCGCCGTTTCGTTGCAACGGCCAAGGCGTGGCTGCATTGCGACATCTATGCCTGGAATCAGGCGACCAAGCCCGGGCGCCCCGAGGGCGCCGAGTGCCAGGCAGCGCGCGCGCTCTATGCGCTGCTGGTGTCGCGCTATGGCTGAAGAGCGGGGAGCACGAGCTTCCGAGGTCGCACCAGCGGTCGCGGGAGAAGCCTACGAGGTCGCCGATCCGACAGCCCCGCTGCGCCATGCGCCCTCCCCCGATGCCCCGCTCGACACCGAGGCGCTCAAGGGCGAGCGAGTTGCCGTGTTCGAGACCGAGGAAGGCTGGGCGCGCGGCCAACTCGCGGCCGACGGCTATGTAGGCTTCCTGCCCGCCAACGCGCTGCGCCGGCCCGGCCCGGCGCCGACCCACAAGGTGGCGGTGCTGCGCACGCTCGTGTTTCCCGGACCGTCGATCAAGCTGCCGCCGACCGAGGCGCTTGCGCTCGGATGCCGGCTTGCGGTTGCGCGCGTCGAGCCGCCGTTCGCCGTCACCGCCGCCGGCGGCTACCTGCCGGTGCGTCATCTGGCATCCATCGACAGCGCGGAAAGCGATTTCGTCGCGGTCGCCGAGCGTTTCTTGGGAGCGCCCTATCTGTGGGGCGGAAAGACCAGTCTCGGGCTCGACTGTTCGGGTCTTGTCCAGGTCGCGCTGACGGCTTGCGGGATCCCCTGCCCGCGCGACAGCTACATGCAGGAAGACGCGCTCGGGCAATGGCTCGCGCCCGCGCAGCATCTCTGCAAGCTGCGGCGCGGCGATCTTCTGTTCTGGAAAGGCCATGTCGCCATCGTTCGCGATTCGGCGACGCTCGTTCACGCCAACGCCTTCCACATGGCAGTCGTGGTGGAACCGATCGCGGAGGCAATCGCACGCGTTCGCGCCGCCGGCAGCGAGGTCACGAGCGTGCGGCGGCTCGATCTGCCGGCGTCCGCGATTGCTGGAGCATGATCTTTTCCGAAAACCGGTACCCACCCCGGATCAAGTCCGGGGCAGGCTTTTTTGGGATCATGCTCTAATCGCCCTGGCGCGGACTGACGTCCGCAGCCGCATCCGGCTTCTGTTGCGGCCGCTCGGCGCGAGATCGAAACTCCCGTTGCGGATACGGAATCTCGATTGCCGCCTCGCGAAACTTGGCGAGGATCGCGTAGTGCAGGTCGCTCCTCACCGACAGAGCTTTTTCGACGTCGCCGACGACGCAACGCAGCTCGAATTCCAGCGCACTGTCCCCGAAACCCACGAGAAACGCCACCGGTGCAGGAGCCTTGACGATCTGGGGGTGGGCGTCGGCGATCTCGAGCAGGATATCGCGGACCTGAAGGGGATCGCTTTCGTAAGCGACCCCGACCTTGACGACGATCCGACCGAGCGTGTTCGTGCGCGTCCAGTTCTTGACAACACCCGTGATGAACTCGGAGTTCGGAATGATCACGCTCGCGCGATCGAAGGTCTCGATCTCGGTCGCACGGACGCGAACCCGCCGCACCCAGCCCTCTTCGCCCTTGACCACGATGGAGTTGCCGACCCGGATCGGCCGTTCGGTCAGCAGGATCAGGCCGGACACGAAGTTCGAAACGATGGACTGCAGTCCGAATCCGATGCCGACCGAAAGGGCGCCGGCGATCAGCGCGATCTTTTGCAGGTCAAATCCCAGTCCTGTCAGCGCGACCGTGATCGCGGTGATGGCGCCGACATAGCCGAAGATCGTTACGATCGAGAGCTGCAGGCTGGGCTCGATTCTGGTCCGCGGCAGCAACTCCACCTCGAGCCAGCGCTGCACGATACGCGTAATGACCAGGAGCACCGCAAGGACGAGCAGCGCGGTCAGGATGGCCTGAAACGACAGATGGATCTCGCCGATCTTGAAGCCGAACGGGATGTTGCGGATGGTGTCGAACAGATCGGCGGTGGATACCTCCCACGGCCCGATGATCAGCAGGAAGGCGGCGGCGATCAGCATGACGCGGATGAGTGCCGACAGCAGCGCCCCGACGAGGCCTACGCTGCGCGCGCTCACACCGAGGCTGGCAGCGAGCGTCTGCCCTTTGGCGGTTTGCTCGTTGAATGCCGCGAACAGCGCCTGGGTGACCGCAAGCAGCAGGTAAAGCGCGCCGCACACCGCTGCGGCGACGATCACGCGCAGGGCGATGAATGCGGCGAGGCCCGCATAACCCGCAACAAGCGCCAAGCCGATCAGCATCATCATCAGCAAGGCCAAAGGATGGGCCCATGCCGCGGCAACCAGCGCCTCGCCTCGGCTTTTCTTGATCCGTCCCAACCGGATGACCAGGTTGACCAGGAACGCGACCGTCACCGCCGCAAACAGGGCATTGGTGGCGACCGTAATGATGAGCGGGGCGAACAGGGTCTTGTGAATGACTTGCAGGACGACCAGCACCCCGAGGGCGCGGGACGGCCAGACCAGGTGATTGAAAAAGCACAGCGCCGTCTCGTCGTCCTCTTGCACCATCCGGCGTTCCGGTTCCGTCGGCGCAAACATCCCGCGCGCGACGCCGTGGCCGAACGCAGCCGCCGCTATGCCCGCGACAAGGCCCTCGCCGATTTGCTCGAGACGGAATGTCAACAGCCCCAGCAGACCTAGTATCGACAGCGCCGCGAAGCTCGCCACCGGCGTGCGCACGGCAAGCCAGATGAACACGCACAACGACGTCCAGGCTTTGGCCGAACGGGTGTGGGACGACATGGCAATGAAGCGGGGAAACCACCATCGGTCCAAGCCAATCGCAAGCGCGATGATCCCGATGATGACGATAGCGGCCGCAGCCCAGCGCAGACCGTCACCACGCTCGTTCCAGGTTTCGAGCAGCGCTCTTGCGCTCCGCAGCTCGATCGGCAAGGCGTTGTAGACATCCAACCAGAAATAGGGATCGAGCACGCTCGGGCTCCGCGCGAGCAGCTCATTCGCGTACAAGGCGTGGCGTTTCTGGGCGATCCGATCGCCAAGCTGGTCGCTTCGGACGGAGAGCACCCGCGCCTGCTTCAACTCGCCGTCGAGGTCGCTGAACTCGGTCGTGAGCTCCTTGCGTTGGTCGGCGATTTCCGGGCTTTCGGCCGGCGCGTCCTTGGCCGGCGCGGGACCAAGCTGTTGCAGACGCTCCTGCGCGTCACGCACGCGCGGCTCGAGCTCCTCGATCTTGGCCCGCAACGCATCCATCGCCGCGTTGAGCGTTTGTCGAAAGCCTGCAAGCGTGTCGGGCGTGATGTCGTCGCCGCCGAGCGCCTGCTCGATTTCATCGAGCGACTTCTTGATCGAGTCCACCGAGGGTGCTTCGGCAGGCTGCGCCCACGCGTCCCTCTGCGGCACCGCGCCTGCAACAAGAAGCGCGCTGGTGAGCATCAGGAGGGCGAACCCCTTGCCAATGGCCAGCCACGTGCGTCTGATTGCCATGAGAACCTCTCCCTTCGGGGAGTGCGGTGTCATGCGCGACCGACGAAAGTCAAGATGTTCCGGCCTTTTTGTTGATCGAATTGCGGGCCATTGTGTGCAGGGCGCCGCGATCAATCGGGCCGTCCGCGTGCCGCGGTACAGTCACGCGTCGAGCCGAGCGTGGCGCCGCGCGCCTGCGGTTAGCCGGACGTTGAGCCTGTTCAGTGACCGTATGCGAGCGAGGACGTGGGAGCATCCGCACTGCGTCCGCCTTCGATGACGACAGGCGCCGGCCGGTCGCTGCGGTCGGGGGATGCATCCTCGCGTCTGCGACACGCTTCGTTCTCCAGAAGCCTTCCCACCCCGGTCGCGTGCGTCTTGTACTGGACCGCCTCGGCCGGCGTGACCCCGCCGAGATCGGTATGTGGCATGAACACCCAATCCTCGGCGCCCTGAGCGCCAAGGGCAACTTGCGCTTGACGCAGCAGGTCACGCAATGCCCGGGCCATGATCGGGTCGAGCGGCGTCACAAGATTTGTCCTGCACGCCCACGGCACCTTGAATCCGATCACTGCACCACAGGCGAAACCGGCCAGAGCGACGACCGGCACCCCGCTGAAGGAACGCAGCTCGCCGTCGATCAGCTCCCTGAGCGCGAGTTGGATCACCTGAGCCGCCCCGGCTGCGAGGCCGACGGCGATGCCCAGGACGATCATATCGCGCACGCGCTGGGACTTGTCGACGCGCCGCACATCGCCGCTCAACGAGCTGGCCAGGACGGCGCTCACCGTCGCGCCTACCAGCAGCCACGGCAGAGCAGTCGCTATCCTGATCGGCAATAAATTCCAGTCGGCCGCGGTCGCGCCGTCGGCATCGACGCCGCCGGCGAAGGATTTGACCGCCTCCACCATGCCCACCAGCGACCGCCATGTGTCCGGGAACTCCCAAAACACGGTGGTGGCGACGATCACGATCCAGGTCACCAGCCCGGCCCTGACGGCAATCGGGATCAGACATTTCGGCGAACCTTCCCGCCAGATTTTCTGCTCGATCTGAGCATGGCGCCGCTTGAGCGCGATGAAGACGGCGATCCCATACATGAAGCTCGCAGCCATTGCGGGGGAAAGGGCGCCAACGACGCTGTCGGACATGCCTTGAGGTCCGCCGCCCATCGCCCAGGTGACGGCGTCGACGGTCATCCAAAAGACCATCGTGATCAGCGCGACGAAGAGCACCGCTGGAGCCACGATATCGAACAGGCGGCGCCCACCGGTCTTCGGGATGCGGAAGCCGAGTTCCTCCAGCGTCTGATCGACATCCCGCTCGCTGTTCACCTGGCGCAAGATGCCCCAGCTGACATAGGCGTAGATTCGCTTGAGCAGATTGTCGACCGAGCTGGTGAGATTCTCCTCGGTCTCCTCATTGGCCGGCTCGCCGGTGAGGGCTTGCACGTCCTGCCGCAGCGCGCGGTACGATACCAGGATGGCGTCGAAATCTTCCTTGAACGGCTCGAAGGCTGCCTTTTTCAACGGATGCACGGCGCCGGCACCCATCTGTCGCAATGACACCATGAGCATCGTCGCGCGCGCCCAGCGATAGCGCAGCGTTCCCGCTGGAAGCCTCAGATCGTCTTGCAGCTTCTCCCTGGTGGTCGCGTTCTGAACGAGATTGAGCTGACTGCGGGGAGGTTCGTAATCTGCATCCTCGAGAACCCCGATCGTCCGTTCAACGCCGTCCGGAACGAGGAACCAGGCATGGACTCCGCGTCGCAGCTGTTCCTCGATCGGTGTTGAGCCATTTCAGGGAATCGGGCGCGAGGCCGACACCGGTCAGAATGAGGGCAACCAGCAGAGTCCAGGCCTGCGGCGGGAATTCCTTCATGCCGACCGCGCCCAGTGTCGGGACGATCGATTGACCAGCGGCCACGAGTACGCCGTACAGCAACAGCACGGCGGCAACGTAGGCGAGGCGCGCCCGCGCGTAAGCCGGCCGCAGAAACAAGTATTGCAGCGGCTCGACCGTGCGCGGCAAGGCCTGTCGATTCAGGAATGACGGCTGGTTGAAACGTTGCCAGGCATAGGCCGTCACGACCAAGAGGCCGAGGACGAAGAAGACGGACAAGAAATGGTCCAGACTTGGCATGGCGTTCACTCCAGATGGTCAGTCCTCATCAAGGGACGCCGGCATGAACCGGATCGTGGCGGTGTCTGCGGCAGTCGCCTGCGCGCTTCATCGCGCCTTCACGTCATCGAGCACCGCCTTGCGGGTCAGCGGGCACTGCAGCGTCCCGCAGGCGTCGAACCGCCGCGCCTCCCGGCACTCACCGGTTGCGCCACTGCGCGACCTTCGCCTCCGGCGGCAAGTCACGCACGAGCGTCGGCTCGCCGAGCCGGATGCGCTCGACGATGATCGCGATCCGTGCCGATAGCTCCTGCGCGTCGGCGCCCGGATCGGCCGGGAGCCGGCTCGCATGCGCCGGGCCTGCCAGCACACACGCGACGACTGCGACGAGGGAGACGGCAGCTGTTTCCTTGACGAAGGCCGGATGGCCAAGCTTACGGGACATGGCCTGCACCCCAAGTTATAAATTGCGCCCCTACTACAACCTATGAGTGTATGCGCGGTTGTCAAGGCAGTCTTTACGATTCTTGGGCCGGCCCGTGTGTGAAGGGCCTCACCCTGCGCGCAATTTTTGACGCGCCCCCTCCGCCTCGGCTTCCGCGAGGCGTCAATACCCCGCGCCGCGATCGATCACATGCTCGAGCGGGAGGGCGGCCTCGAGGCGGTCGATCTGGCGGAGCACATTGGCGACCAGCGCACGCGGGTCGGAGGCCGCGGCATTGTGCGGCGTGATGGTCACCTTGGGATGGGCCCAGAGTGGGCTTGTCGCCGGCAGCGGCTCGGTTGCGAACACATCGAGCGTGGCGCCCGCGAGCGCGCCTTCGTCGAGGGCAGCGAGGATGTCGGCGTCGACCTGGAGCGCGCCGCGCCCGGCATTGATCAGGTAGGCGCCGCCGGCGGCGCCGTCGCGCTCGAGCTTGCGCAGAACCTCGAGCCGCAGAATTCCGTGCGTCGCCGGCGTTGCCGGCAACAGGCAGACCAGAATCTCGGTGCGCGCGAGAAAGGCATCGAGCCCGTCATCGCCGTGAAAGGTCTCGACGCCCGGCAGCATCTTGGGAGTGCGGCTCCAGCCGGCAACGCGGAAGCCCAGCCGCCGCAGCGCCGACGCCGCGTCGCGGCCGAGCACGCCGAGCCCCATGATCCCAACCGCGACCGCGCTCGCCGGCGCCTGGTCGTGCTCGCGCCAGAGGCGCTCGCGCTGCTGGGCGTCGTAGCGGCGCTGGCGGCGGTGATGCATCAACACGTGCAGCACGACGTACTCGGTCATCCGCATGGTGAGGTCGGGATCGACGATGCGCACGACCGGCACATCCGGCAGGTCGGGATCGGCGACGACATGATCGACGCCGGCGCCGAGTGAAAAGATCGCCTTAAGATGCGGCAGGCGCGCGAACAGCCCGCGCGGCGCCTGCCAAGCGCAGGCATAGGCGATGTCGGCGGGATCGCCGAGGCGCTCCGGCCACACCCGGATGTCGCGATGCGGCGCCAGGGTCCGCAAGCGCGCCTCCCAGCCCTGCGGATCGAGCCCGGTCATGGCGAGCAGGATCGCGCCCATCAGGACGACGCGGATTGCGCGGACCGGGTCATGGCGCCGCCCTATTGCGCGACCACGCCCTCGGGCGCCGTCTCCAGATTCAAGGCGGCGGCCAGCAGCGCCCGCGTGTAGTCGCTCTTGGGACGGGCGAACAGCTCGGCGGCAGCCCCCTCCTCCACCACCTTGCCGTGACGCATGACGACGAGACGGCACGCGAGCGCCGCCACCACCCTCAGGTCATGGGAGATGAACATGTAGGTGAGGTTGCGCCGCTTCTGCAGCGTGCGCAGAAGCTCGACGATCTGGGCCTGGATGAGCATGTCGAGCGCGCTGGTCGGCTCGTCAAGCACGACGAAGGTCGGCTCCAGCACGATGGCGCGGGCGACCGCGATGCGCTGACGCTGCCCGCCAGAGAATTCGTGCGGATAGCGAAAGCGCGTGTCGGGATCGAGGCCGACCTCGCGCAGCGCCTGGATCACCCGCTCCTCGCGCTGGCCTCGCGTGAGCTTGGGATGATGTACCCACAAGCCCTCCTCGATGATGTCGGAGACCGACATGCGCGGCGAGAGCGAGCCGTAAGGGTCCTGGAACACGATCTGCATGTGGTGGCGGAACGGCTGCATCTTGCGGAACGTCAGTCCGGCGATCTTGCTGCCGAGAAATACGATCGGCCCCTCCGACGACACCAGCCGCAGAATGGCCAGACCCAGCGTGGTCTTGCCGGAGCCGGATTCGCCGACGATCCCGAGCGTCTCGCCTTGGCGTACCGCGATGGTGACCCCATCGACCGCCTTGATGTGGCCGACCACGCGCCGCATCACGCCGCGCTTGATCGGGAACCAGACCTTGAGGTCCTTGGTCTCGACCACGACCGGAGCATCGGCGCACAGCGGAGCCGGGTCGGGCTTCGGCTCGGCCGCCAGCAGCGCGCGGGTATAGGCGTGCTCGGGGGCGGTGAAGACGCGCTCGACCGGACCCTGCTCGACGATCTTGCCCTCCTTCATCACGCAGACCGTGTCGGCGAGCTTGCGCACGATGCCGAGATCGTGGGTGATGAACAGCATCGCCATGCCCAGCCGCCGCTGCAGCTCCTTGAGCAGGCTGAGAATCTGCGCCTGCACGGTGACGTCGAGCGCGGTGGTGGGCTCGTCGGCGATGAGGAGGTCGGGCTCGTTGGCGAGCGCCATGGCGATCATCACGCGCTGGCGCTGACCGCCGGACAGCTGGTGCGGATAGCTCTGGAGCCGCGTCTGCGGCTCGGGGATGCCGACCTGGGTCAGAAGCTCGATCGTGCGCGCGCGGGCGGCGGGGCCGGCCAGGCCCTGATGCAACAGCAGGATCTCGCCGATCTGCTTTTCGATGGTGTGGAGCGGATTGAGCGATGTCATCGGCTCCTGGAAGATGATGGTGATGTCGTTGCCGCGCACGTGGCGGATCTCGTCTTCCGACAGGCGCAGCAGGTCGCGACCCTTGAACCGTATCGAACCGGAGGGGTGGCGCGCGGCCGGGTAAGGCAGGAGCTTCAACACCGAGAGCGCGGTCACCGATTTGCCCGAGCCCGAACTCCCCGACCAGCGCGACGGTCTCGCCCTTCTTGACGTCGAACGAGATGCGATCGACCGCGAGCGTCTGCCGCTCGCCCTGGCGGAAGGCGACCGAGAGCTCCTTGACCTCGAGCAGCTTTTCGTAGGTTGCGTCCATCGCCTACCCGAACGTCTTGCGCGGATCGAAGGCGTCGCGCACGGCTTCACCGATGAAGATCAGGAGCGAGAGCATGGTCGCAACCGTCATGAAGCCGGCGATGCCGAGCCAGGGCGCCTGAATATTGGCCTTGCCCTGGGACAGCATTTCGCCGAGCGAGGGCGAGCCCGGCGGCAGACCGAAGCCGAGGAAGTCGAGTGCGGTCAGCGTCATCACAGAGGAGGAGAGGATGAACGGCAGGAACGTCATGGTCGCGACCATGGCGTTGGGCAACAGGTGCCGGAACATGATGGTGCGGTTCGACACGCCGAGCGCGCGCGCAGCCTGGATGTACTCGAAATTGCGTCCGCGCAGGAACTCGGCACGCACCAGCCCGACCAGCGATACCCAGGAGAACAGCAGCAGGATGCCGAGTAGCACGAAGAAGCCCGGCACCAGCACGGACGAGATGATCAGCAGGAGATAGAGCGACGGGATCGAGGTCCAGATCTCGATGAAGCGCTGGAACAGAAGGTCGGTCCAGCCGCCGAAATAGCCCTGCACGGCGCCGGCCGCGACCCCGATGATCGAGGAGATGATGGTCAGGGTCAGTCCGAACAGCACGGACAAGCGGAACCCGTAGAGGAGCCGCGCCACCACGTCGCGGCCCTGGTCATCGGTGCCGAGCCAGTTGTATTCGAGGTCGCTGCATCCGTTGACGCCCTTGCGCTCGACCACGGCCTTGCATTGCGCCTCGGTCAGCATCCAGGTCGGCTTCGAGGGCGCCGGCGTCGGCAGATCGAGATTGTGGGTGTTGTACGAATAGCGGATCGGCGGCCAGAGCATGTAGCCGCCCTTCTCGGCGATGAGCTTCTGCAGATAGGGATCTCGGTAATCGGCCGCGGTCTCGAAGTCGCCGCCGAACGCGGTTTCGGGATACGTGACGAACACCGGAAAATACGATTTTCCCTCGAAGCGCACGTAGAACGGCTTGTCGTTGGCGATGAACTCGGCGAACAGCGAGATCACGAACAGCAGCAGAAAAATCCAGAACGCCACATAGCCGCGCCGGTTGGCCTTGAAGCTCTGCCAGCGCCGGCGATTGAGCGGCGATATCGCCAGGCGATGGCCTTCCGGCAGGACGCCGAGCCCCATCGGCGTTTGCGCCGTCGTCTCCGGGACCGTGATGGTGGTGCGATCGTCCACCCTCACACCTCCCGCGTCTCGAAGTCGATGCGCGGATCAACCCAGGTGTAGGTGAGGTCCGAGATCAAATTCACCACCAGCCCGAGCAGCGACAGGATATAGAGCGTGGCGAATACCACCGCATAGTCGCGGTTGAGCACGCTCTCGAAGCCGAGCAGCCCGATGCCGTCGAGCGAGAAGATGGTCTCGATCAGAAGCGAGCCGGAAAAGAATGCGTGCACGAACGCCGCCGGAAAGCCGGCGATCACGATCAGCATCGCGTTGCGGAAGACGTGCCCATAGAGCACCTGGCGCTCGGCGCATCCTTTGGCGCGCGCCGTGAGCACGTATTGCTTGCGGATTTCGTCGAGGAACGAGTTCTTGGTGAGCAGCGTCATGGTGGCGAACGCGGCCAGCCCCATGGAGATGATCGGCAGCACCAGATGCCAGAAATAGTCGACGACCTTGCCCGCCAGGGACAGTTGGGCCCAATTGTCCGAGGTCAGTCCGCGCAGCGGGAAGATGTTGAAGAAGGAGCCGCCGGCGAACAGAATGATCAGCAAGATCGCGAACAGAAATCCCGGGATCGCGTAGCCGATGATGATGGCGCCGGAGGTCCAAACGTCGAAGTGCGAGCCATCCTTGACCGCCTTGCGGATGCCGAGCGGGATCGAGATCAGATAGGTCAGCAGCGTCAGCCAGATGCCGAGCGAAATGGAGACCGGCAGCTTCTCCTTGATGAGCTGCAGGACGGTGGTATCGCGGAAATAGCTCTTGCCGAAATCGAACCGGATGTAGTTCCACAGCATCACGAAGAAGCGCTCGTAGGCCGGCTTGTCGAAGCCGAACTGCTTCTCCAGGCTCTTGATGAACTCGGGGTCGAGCCCCTGGGCGCCGCGATATTTCGAGCTCACCGCCTCGGCGGCGGCACCTCCCGGCTGTGCCCGCGCGCCGAAGTCGCCGCTCGGCGAACCCGAGATGCGCGAGGTCGCGCCGGTATCGGAGCCCGAGAGTTGGGCGATCACGCGCTCGACCGGCCCGCCGGGCGCGAACTGAACCACCACGAACGAAACCAGCATGATCCCGAACAGGGTCGGGATCATGAACAGGATTCGCCGGATCATGTAGGCGGTCATGTTGTGTGTTCGTCCACGCTTTATCCCCCCTGCTCGAGCTTGGCCGCCTTGTCGCGATCGTACCACCAGGTCTCGGGGAAGCCGCGCGCGTAGCGCGGTTTTGCCGCGGGCCGGCCGAACACGTCCCAGAAGGCGATGCGGTGCGACGCCGCGTACCAGTGCGGAACCCAGTACCGACCGCTGCGAATCACCCGGTCGAGCGCCTTGCAGGCCGTCACCAGGCTTGGCCGATTATCGGCGGCGACGATACGCTCGATCAGTGCATCGATCACCGGATCGGAAATGCCGGCGAGATTCTGCGAGCCCTTGACGGCGGCAGCCCGCGAGGAAAGGTTGCTGCGCAACGAATCTCCGGGCGTGCTCGAAAAGCTGAACCGCTGCACCACGAGGTCGAAGTCGAAATCGTCGACGCGCTTGCGATATTGCACGGGGTCGACCATGCGCAACGTCGCCTCGATGCCGATGACCCCGAGATTCTTGATGAACGTCATGTGATGCGGCTGGAACGACGGTTCGTCGAGCAGGAACTCGACGCTGAACCGTTCGCCCTGCGGCGTCACGCGCTTGCCGTCCTTGACGACGAAGCCCGCCTCCTGGAGCAGCGCGCTCGCCTTGCGCAGGAGCGCACGGTCCTGGCCCGATTCGTCCGAAACCGGCGGCACGAACGGCTCGCCGAAGACTTCGTCGGGGACCTTGCCGCGGAACGGCTCGAGCAGCGCAAGCTCGTCCGCCGCCGGCTTGCCGACCGCCATCATGTTGGAATTCTGGAATATCGAATGGGTCCGCTTATAAGCCCCATACATCAGGGTCTTGTTGGTCCATTCGAAGTCGAACGCGTAGATAAAGGCCTCGCGCAGGCGCTTGTCCTTGAACGTTTCACGGCGGGTGTTGAAGAACCAACCCTGTGCACCCGAGGGGGTATCGTCGGGGATGATATCGCGCTTGACGCGTCCGTCCCGAATCGCCGGGAACTCGTAACGCGTCGCCCAGATACGCGAGGTGAACTCCTCGCGGAACAGATAGCTCTTGCTGGTGAAGCCTTCGAAGGCGACGTCGCGATCGCGGTAATATTCGTAGCGGACCACGTCGAAATTGCTCTGTCCGCGCGCGACCGGCAGGTCAGCACCCCACCAGTCCTTGACCCGCTCGTACTCGATGTAGCGGCCGGGCTCGAAGCGTCCGACCTTGTAGGGACCGCTGCCCAGAGGCACGTCGAGCGTGGTCTCCTCGAACGGCTTGTTCGTATAGTAAGAACGGGAAAAAATCGGCAGGCGAAGCCACGAACAGCGGGACGTCGCGCGCGCGTTGTGGGGCAAAGCGCACGAGCACGGTGGCGTCATCGGTCGCCTCGGCGCCGGCAAAATCGCGCAACATTTGCTGGGCGATAGGATGGCCCTTGTCCTTGAGAATTTTCAGGGAGAAGGCCACGTCGTGGGCGGTGAGCGGGCTGCCGTCGTGAAACTTGATGCCGGGCCGCATCAGGAAGCGATAGGTGAGCCCGTCCTCGGATATCTGCACCGCGCGGGCTGCAAGCCCGTACAAGCCATCCGGCTCGTCCTGGGCCGATGCCATCAGGCTCGCGAAGGTGAGCTGCATGCCCTGGGCGCCATCGCCCCTGAGGATGAAACTGTTGAGCGAATTGAAGGTGAGAAAATTCTGGTTGTAGGCGCGGGTCGATCCGACATGGGAGAACATGCCGCCCTTCGGCGCATTGGGCTCGACATAGTCGAAATGCTTGAAGTCCGCCGGATATTTGAGATCGCCGAAGGCCGACATGCCATGGCGCTCGGGGCCTTCGTCCGCCCGCGCGGGCACGACCGTCACCGATGCCAGCGCGCCCGCGCCCAGCAGGAGCGTATCCCGGCGGCTGATCTCGCAGGAGGATTTGCTCACTGCCGCGTCCCTGCCTTGGCCGCTTTTTCGGCATCCCACCACCACACCGTCGGGAACGCGGCCGCGCCGTATTTGGGCAACGGATCGGGGCGACCGAACCGGTCCCACCGCGCGGTGCGGGTCTTGTCCAAGGTGAATTGCGGCACGACGTAGTGGTTCCAGAGCAGGACACGGTCGAGCGCCTTGGTGGCGGCGACGAGCTCGGCCCGATCCTTGGCGAAGATCACCCGCTCGATGAGCGTATCGACCGCCGGATTCTTGATGCCGACGTAATTGCGCGATCCGGGCGTGTCGGCGGCGGGCGTACCCCAGAAGTCGCGCTGCTCGTTGCCCGGCGACAGGGATTCGGGCCATGACGCGACGATGATGTCGAAGTCCCAATTGCGCAGGCGGTTTTCATACTGCGGATCGTCGACCGTTCGTACCGTCACGGTAATGCCGAGACGCTCGAGCGAAGGCTTGTAAAACAGAATGTAGCGCTCGACGTTGGGATCCTCGGTCAGGATCTCGACGCTCATGGCCTCGCCGCTCTTGGCGTTGACGAGCTTCTGGTTGCGGATTTCGTAGCCCGCCTCCTTGAGCAGCCGGGTCCCCTCGCGCAGATTGGCGCGTACATTCTCCGCGTTGCCGCCGACAGGATTGGTATAGGGCGTGGTGAAGACTTCGGGCGGCACCTTGTCGCGCACCGTTTCCAGGATTTCGAGCTCTTGGCCTTGCGGCAGACCGGATGAGGCGAGCTCCGAGCCTTCGAAATAACTGTTGATCCGCGTGTACTGGCCGAAGAACATCTGCTTGTTCATCTCCTCGAAGTCGTAGGCGAAATTGAACGCGCGCCGCAACCGCGGATCCTTGAATTTGTCGCGCCGGGTGTTGAAGGCGAAGGCCTGCATGATCCCCCTGCTGCGCACCGGGAATTCCTCGAGCAGGACGCGCTTGTTCTTGACGGCGGGGAAATCGTAGGCGGTCGCCCAATTCTTGGCGCTGTTCTCGCTCCGCCAGTCGACATGATCGGCCTTGAACGCCTCGATCGCGACCGTGGCGTCGCGAAAATATTCGAATCGCATTTCGTCGAAGTTATCGCGCCCGATATTGACGTTGAGATCCTTGGCCCAATAGTCCTTCACCCGCTCGTAGACGACGGTACGGCCGGCCACGAATTCCTTGATCCGATAGGCGCCGTTGCCGAGCGGCGGTTCGAGGGTGGTGGCGCCGACGTCGCGCTTCTTGCCGGATGCATCGGTTCCCTCCCACCAATGCTTCGGCAGCACGCTGAGCTGACCCACGATCACCGGCATTTCACGGTTACCCGGCGAATCGAAGATGAAGGTGACCTCGCGCTCGCCGCTCTTCTCGACCTTCACGACGTGGCGATAGTAGGCCGCCTGCATCGGGCTATGCTTCTTGACCATTTCCATCGAGAAGATCACGTCCTCGACGGTGATCGGCTTGCCATCGTGGTGACGCGCGTTGGGGCGCAGGCGAAACGTCGTCGACGCGAAGTCGGGCGGATGGCTGACCGCTTCGGCGATCAGCCCATAGTCGGTCGACACTTCGTCGAGCGATCCCGCCATCAAGGTGTCGGAGATCATCCCGGCGCCCGCCGCGAGCGATCCCTTCAAGCCGGCCACGACGTCGTTGAGGTTGTCGAAGGTGCCGAATGCGATCATGCGCACGGCGCCGCCCTTCGGCGCGTTCGCATTCACGTAGTCGAAATGCTTGAACCCCGCCGGGTACTTGAGCTCCCCGAACAGCGACAAGCCGTGCCGCCAATCGCGGTTGACACCAGGCGCTTGGGCGCTCGCCGGGGTGCCGAGGAGCGGCACGCCAAATCGGCCGAGGATGGGGGAGCAGGCCGCAAGGAGACCGGTGCGGATGATGGAGCGACGGGTCAGGCGCAAGGAAACCTCCGGGGAGACAAGGTCATTACGCACGCGTTCCTTGGAGTATGGCCGATTTCTTGATGGCCCGGCACTGACATGTGCGCGATCACACCATCACATTCTACTTAGGACGGTGACGCGGCCTGCGCCACGGCGATGGCGGGCCGCGGCGCGTTCATTACCAAATCTTAAACTCGGCGCCGTGTGGCGGACTGCAGCCAGCGCCACTAAAAAGGGCACCATGCCCCAAACGGCAGCGCGCCCGCCGCCGCTCACTGCGGCTTCGGAGTACCCGCAGCCTCGGCTGCCTTCGGAAGCGGCGCGGGATTGTCCGACAGGGTGTTGAGATAGGCGATGAGGTCCGCCCGCTCGCTGCCGCGTTGAATGCCGGCAAAGGTCATGTTGGTGCCGGGGATGTAGCCTCTCGGATTGATAATGAACTGATTGAGGTCGTCGATGGACCAGTTGCCGCCTTTCGCTTTGAGCGCCGCGGAATAGCCGAACCCCGCCTCCGACCCTTTGGGGCGGCCGATGACGCCCCACAGATTGGGGCCGACCAGGTTCCGCCCGCCTTTGTCGAAGGTGTGGCAGGCTGCGCATTTCTTCGCTGCATTCTCGCCCTTGCTGACTTCGGCTTTGGCGAGCAGCTGCTCGATCGATTCCTGCTGCTGCTGCTCGGTGGGTTTGCCCGCCCCGCTCGGCTGCTCCGGCACGGCAATTTCGTATCCGGGCTTGGCCAGCTTCCCGGGCGCGAAAATGGCGCCGGCGGCGATGTTGATCGACAGCACACCGAGACAGGTGGCGAGAATCGCACCGAGGATTTTGTTCAGCTCGAAAGAATCCATCGCCTCAAGGCTCGCGCGAAAGGGAGTGAATCGGGCGGCGCGCGCCTGCGGAACGGGGGGCGGCCGCCGCGGGTTGCGGCGGCGCACAAATAGCCGGTTTGCCTCGTCTCTGGCAACCCGTATAACCCCCAAACCCACCATCCATTTGGAGCGGGCCCGAGCCGGCCAAGGCAGACCCGATGGCCGACACTCTCATTCTCATCCCGGCCCGAATGGCCTCGACCAGGCTGCCCGGCAAGCCGCTCGCCGACATTGCGGGCGAGCCGATGATCGTTCACGTCATGCGCCGGGCGCAGGCCGCGCGGCTCGGGCAGGTCGTGGTGGCGACCGATTCGGAGGTCATCGCGGCCTGCGTCGAGAAGGCCGGCGGCCGCGCGGTGATGACCCGCGCCGATCACGTGTCGGGGTCCGATCGCATTTTCGAGGCCTTGGAAGCGTCCGACCCGCAGCGGCGCGCCGCCACCATCGTGAATGTGCAGGGCGATCTCCCCACCCTCGCACCGGCCGATATCGTCGCCGCGATCGGGCCGCTCGCCGATCCGGCCGTCGACATCGCCACGCTGGCAGCCGAAATCGGCCGTCCCCACGAGCGCACCGACCCGAACGTGGTGAAAGTCGTCGGCACGCCGGTGGCGGCGAGAAGGCTGCGGGCGCTCTACTTCACCCGCGCCACCGCGCCGGCCGGGGACGGGCCGCTCTATCATCACATCGGGCTTTACGCCTTTCGGCGCGAGGCGCTCGCCCGTTTCGTGAAGCTTCCTCCTTCGCCGCTCGAATGCCGCGAGCGGCTCGAGCAACTGCGCGCGCTCGAAGCCGGCATGCGCATCGATGTCGCCATCGTCGACAGCGTGCCTCTCGGCGTCGACACGGCGGAAGACCTGGAGCGGGCGCGCGAAATCCTCGCGTCCTCCTCATCCTGTTGACTTGGACGGCCGGCGTGCGTACCGGAACGGCCATGACGGCAGCCAAGAAAGTCGTATTCCAGGGCGAGCCGGGAGCGAATTCCCACCTCGCTTCGCGCGAAGTCTATCCCGACTACGAGCCGGTGCCGTGCGCGACCTTTGAAGATGCCTTTGCCGCGATCGGCAGCGGCGAGGCCGAACTCGGCATGATCCCGATCGAAAACTCGGTCGCGGGCCGCGTGGCCGACATTCACCATCTCCTGCCGGACTCCGGGCTCCACATCATCGCCGAGCATTTCATGCCGGTGCAGCACCAGCTGCTGGCGCCGAAGGGGGCGACGCTCGATGACATCAAGACGGTCGAGAGCCATATCCACGCGCTCGGTCAGTGCCGCAAGGTGATCCGCAGGCTCGGCGTCAAGCCGATCGTCGCCGCCGACACCGCGGGCTCCGCGCGCGAGGTCGCCGAGACCGGCGACAGGACCCGCGCCGCCATCGCGACGCGGCTCGCCGCCGAGATCTACGGCCTCGACATCCTGGCACAGGACATCGAGGACGAAGACCACAACACCACGCGCTTCATCGTGCTCTCGCGCGATGCAAGATGGGCGAAGAACAATCACGGCCCGGTCATCACCACGTTCCTGTTTCGGGTGCGCAACGTGCCGGCGGCGCTCTACAAGGCGCTGGGCGGTTTCGCGACCAACGGCGTCAACATGACCAAGCTCGAAAGCTACATGATCGAGGGCAATTTCTTCGCGACCCAGTTCTACGCCGATATCGAGGGCCATCCCGAAGACCGCAACCTGGTGTTCGCGTTCGAGGAGCTCGCCTTCTACTCCAAGGAGATGAAGATCCTCGGCGTCTATCCGGCGCATCCGTTCCGCGCGACCTTCGAGGAAACGGTCGGGTAAGGCCGCGCGGCTCTCGCCGCCCCGAAGCCGCCGCTTCATCCCGGATGGGACAAGCCCTAGGCCGCCGTCCTGTCGATCACTCGACTGGGCTTGGTACCCGGCCGTGTGCTGGCCGTGCGACGGCCGACTGCCGCCCTCCTTCGCTCGGCTGACCGGCGTGACGACTCGATAGATCACGGATTCGATCTCGGAGCGGTGCAACCCCATGTCCTTGAGCGTGCGATCATCGAGCCCGGCGAGCTCCTTGATCGCCGCGCTGCGCTCGCGCCAGGCGACATAGGCGCTCCACCACCTGCCGGCGAGGGCCCGCACCGATGCCGGGATCCCGCCAAAGACGTCGCGCAGCATTGTCGCACGAGCAGCGTGAGCGCGGGTTGCGGTGCCCTGCCTGATATTCTCCCATTGCTCAGGCGTCAGCCTGCCGCCATTCCTTGCATTCTCGTCCATGGAACTCTCCATCACCTCGATCTCGAGGGTTCGAGGGGGGTTTACCGGGGCCGATATATCCCGTAAAATGAATAATAATGATATTTTTAATCTCAAGATGAGAACGGATGGCAGCCATGGATCTGGCCGATCTGCATATCTTCCGGTCGGTGGTGCAGGCCGGAGGCATCACGCGCGCGGCGGAGAAGCTCAACCGCGTGCAGTCCAACGTCACCACCCGGGTCCGTCAGCTCGAAGCGGACCTTGGCATTCAACTGTTCATTCGCGACGGCAAGAAGCTGCACCTTTCGCCCGCGGGGAAGCTCTTGCTCGACTACGCGGACCGGCTGCTCGATCTCGCGCAGGAAGCGCGCGAGGCGGTGCACGATGCCAAGCCCCGCGGCCTCTTGCGCCTGGGCTCCATGGAAAGCACGGCATCGGTGCGGCTTCCGGTGCCGATGAATGAATATCTATCCCGCTATCCCGACGTCAGCCTGGAGCTGCGAATTGGCAAGCCGCGCGAGCTTGCGACCGCGGTGCGGGAGGCGGAGCTCGACGCCGCACTGGTGGCCGAACCCATTGCCGACGCACCATTCGAGAAAATTCCGCTCTATGACGAGGAGCTGGTGATCATCGCGGCTGCAAATCATCCTCCGATCAAGTCGCCGCAAGACGTCAATGGCCGGCCGGTGCTCGCTTTCGAGACCGGCTGTCCTTACCGCCAACGCCTGGACGATTGGTTCGCCGGCAGCGGCGAGATGTCCGATCGCGTGATCGAGACCTCCTCCTACCACGCGATTCTCGGTTGCGCGGTGGCAGGCATGGGCATTTCGATGGTCCCCCGCATGGTGCTCAAGACCTTCCCCGACCTCGAGCTGCTGAGCGTTCATGCCCTGGCGCCGCAGTTCAGCGTGGCTCCGACCGTTCTCATCCGGCGCAAAGGCGCGGTCTCGCCGAAGGTCAGCGCCCTGATCGAAGTGCTCATGGAACAACCCGACGTCAGAGCGCTGCCGAGCCGGCGCCGGAAGAAGCAAAACGGCGCCGACGCTCAAGCCGTCGTCAGCGCCGCGCGCGCGCCTAGTGCGCATACTGATTCGATTTGCGCATGTTCTATTGAAAACCGGTCCCCACTTTTCCGGAACATTCGCTAGCGCGCGACGAAGCGGCATGCGCGGCCCTCACCGCGCAGGGCTCAAATGGTCTGATTGTACTCGCCCACCTCGGGATGCGTGCGCAACACGCTATCGACCGCCTTGAACATGTCGCGCATGCGTGCTTCCGACACCGGACTCTCGACCACGACGACCAGCTCCGGCTTGTTGGAGGAGGCGCGCACGAGGCCCCAGCTGCCGTCCTCGACGGTGACGCGCACCCCATTGACCGTCACGAGCTCGCGGATCGATTGCCCCGCGACCTTCTCGCCCTTGGCTTTCGCCTGCTCGAAATGCTGAACGACGGCATCGACCACGCTATATTTGACCTCATCCTCGCAGTGCGGCGACATGGTGGGCGACGACCAGGTCTTCGGGAGCGCGTTCTTGAGGTCGGCCATGCTCTTTCCGGGGTTGCGGTCGAGCATGTCGCAGACCGCGAGCGCGAACACCAGGCCGTCGTCGTAGCCGCGACCGAGCGGCTTGTTGAAGAAGAAATGGCCGGATTTCTCGAAGCCCGCGAGCGCCCCGGTCTCGTTGACGCGGCGCTTGATATAGGAGTGGCCGGTCTTCCAGTAGTCGGTGCTGGCGCCATTGCTGCGCAGCACCGGATCGGTCATGAACAGGCCGGTCGATTTCACGTCGGCAACGAAGGTGGCACCCTTGTACCGGGCGGACAGGTCGCGCGCGAGCATCACGCCCACCTTGTCGGCAAAGATCTCCTCGCCCTCGTTGTCGACGACGCCGCAGCGGTCGCCGTCGCCGTCGAAGCCGAGCGCCAGGTCCGCCTTCACGCGCAACACCTCGTCGCGCATGGCGTGCAGCATCTTCAGGTCCTCGGTGTTGGGATTGTATTTCGGGAAGGTGTGATCGAGCTCGCAGTCGAGCGGCACAACTTCGCAGCCGATCGCCGCGAGGACCTGCGGCGCGAACGCGCCCGCGGTGCCGTTGCCGCAGGCGCACACGACCTTGAGGCGGCGCTTGAGCTTCGGCCGCTTGGTGAGGTCGGCGATGTACCGGGCCGGGAACTTTTCGACGAAGGCGTAGGAGCCGCCGCCGCGCGCGTCGAAGCGGGCAGCGAGCACGATCTCCTTGAGCCGGTTCATCTCG
The DNA here is from genome assembly GCA_963827585.1 of uncultured Alphaproteobacteria bacterium. Taxonomy (GTDB): domain Bacteria; phylum Pseudomonadota; class Alphaproteobacteria; order Rhizobiales; family Xanthobacteraceae; genus VAZQ01. The sequence goes on along the minus strand of CAWHCK010000057.1, from coordinate 38,069 downwards.
TCCGGGCCGAAGGTCAGCGGTCGGGCGGCGCCCATCTTCACGCCGGTCCAGCCATTGTCGTTGTGGGAGGCGGTGACCATCGCCACGCACGGCACATCGAGCTCGAACTGGGCGAAATAGGCCATGGGCGTGACGGCAAGGCCGATGTCATGGACCTTGCAGCCCGCCGCCATCAGCCCTGACACCAACGCGGTTTTCACCGACGCCGAATACGCGCGAAAGTCGTGCCCGGTCACGATCTCCGGCTTGACGCCGAGCTCGCGGATGAGCGTGCCGAGGCCGAGCCCCAGCGCCTGGACGCCCATGAGGTTGATTTCCTTCCCCAACAGCCAGCGCGCGTCGTATTCGCGAAAGCCGGTGGGCTTCACCAGAGGCTCGGATTCATAGGCATAGGTGTTGGGCGTGAGCGCAGGCTTGGGCGTGGGGAACATCACCAATTCCTAACGGCGCGTCGATCTGCGGCAGCACATAGCGCAAGCGCCGCGCGTGGGAAAGCAGATCGCCGCGTTGCCGGTTCCCGGCGCATCAGGCGCGGCCGATGGGTAGCGGGCTGCGGTCGGCAAGTTCCATCTGCCGGTAGGCCAGCTTCTCCATCAGCGCGGCGCGCACGTCGCGATGGCCGGGCTCCTCGAACAGATTGTCCATTTCGTGCGGGTCGTTCGCGAGATCATAGAGCTCTCCCCAAGGATCGCCATGGACGATGCTCATCCGCCAGCGCGGCGTGACGAGCGTGCGCATGCGCGCAGGCGCCTGGTAGCCCATGACGGCGCGCTGCTGATCGTCCTCGATCACCATCGAGTCGCGGGTCGTTGCACGGCCTTCGCCGTGGACGGCGGGCAGCAGGCTTTCACCCTGGATGCCGTTGTAGGGCTGAACGCGGGCGCGATCGAGAACGGTTGCCGCGATATCGAGCGTGCCGCCGATCAGCTCCGATTGGCGTGAGGCGCGCGCGCCGGGCTCGGCCCAGATGAACGGCACATGGGTGATCCCCTCGTAATGCGCCGGTCCTTTCAGCAGCAGCCGGTGATCGCCGAGAAAATCGCCGTGGTCGGTGGTGAATATCACGACCGTGTCGTCGACCAGCCCGCACGCCGCAAGCCGCGCGAGGATGCCGCCGATCGCGTCATCGATCATGGCGATCATGCCGCAGCTCAGCGCCATCGCCTCGCGCGCCTCGCGCTCGCCGACCGCGAAGGCCGCCTGCTCGGTGACGACGGCCTTCCCGGCCTCGCGCTGCGCCAGCGCCCACGCGACCGGCCGCGCGAGCGGCCGGTTGCCATGGTGGAAACTCGGCGGCAGCGCCATGTCCTGTGGCCGGTACATCGACCAGTAGCGGCCGGGCGGCGTGAAGGGATGATGCGGGTCGGGGAAGGACACCATGAGGAAAAACGGCTGTCCGAGATCCGCCGCGGCGTAGCGCTCGAGCCACTCGCAGCTCTTGGCGGCGACGTAGGACGTCGGATAGAGCTCCTCCGGAATCGGCGTGCGAAAAGCCTGCGGGCAGACGTAGTCGTGCGGCAACTGGTTGTTGCGGTCGCGCAGCGCCTCGGCGTCGCCGCGTTGCGATTTGAGCCAGACGTAATAGTGGCCGCCGACCTGGTCGCCATGGGCCGTGCACAGATCGACGTGCTCGAAGCCGTAGAACGGCAGCTGCATGCTGAAGTCGCGCCCCGACTCCCAGCGCTTCGGATGCTCCTGGTCGTAGGGACCGTCGGGTGGCGCGGGCTTGCGCGCCTCGGCGAAAGCTGCATCGAGCACGTGATCGCCCGCGCGCGGCGGCGGCCGCCTGAGGATGGGCGGACCATCCGTGAAATTCTGCAGATGGCTCTTGCCCACGAGCGCGGTGGCATAGCCGGCGGCGCGCAACGAATCGACGAAGGTGTTGGATTGCAGCGACAGCGGCGAGCCGTTGCTGCGCACCCCATGCACCGAAGGCATGCGTCCGGTCATCAAGGTCGCGCGGTTGGGCATGCAGACCGGCGTTGCCACGTAGAAGCGCGTGAAGCGCGTGCCGCGGGCGGCGATCGAATCGATGCTCGGCGTCTTGAGGACGGGATGGCCGTAGCAGCCGAGATAATCGGCGCGATGCTGGTCGGTGATGAAGAAGAGAAAATTCGGCCGCTTTGCCACCGGGGCCCCCTCACGTCTCAGCGATGACTGCCGCAGCAAGTAACGAACCACGCGAGACTAAATCACGTAATCCGGTACCGGCGTCAAATCGAGCGCGGCTTGGCACGGCGCGTCGGAACGGCGGCCAGCGGATTGTCGGGCCAGGGATGGCGCGGATAGCGGCCTTTCATCTCGGCTTTGACGGCCGCGTAGCTGCCGCGCCAGAAGCCCGGCAGGTCGCGCGTCACCTGCACCGGCCGATGCGCCGGCGACAACAGCTCGACCACGAGCGGCACCCGGCCCGCCGCAATGGTGGGATGGCGGTCGAGCCCGAACAGCTCCTGCACGCGGATGGCAAGCTTGGGCCCTTCGTCCGCCGTGTAATCGATCGGTACCGACGAACCCGACGGCGCGGTGAAATGGGTGGGAGCCTCGGTTTCGAGCCGCCGGCGCAAGTTCCACGGCAGCAACCCGTGCACCGCCTCCGCCACATTCTCGCTGTCCAGCGCGGACAGTGCCGTCTTGCCGGCAAGCGCGGGGGCAAGCCAATCGGCTGCGGTGGACGCCAGCACGGCATCCGAAAGGTCCGGCCATTCGGCGCCTTCCGCGCGACGCAGGAACATCACGCGGTCGCGCCACTGCCGCAGCGCCTTCGTCCATGGCAGCCGGTCGATGCCGAGCCGGGCGATACCTTCGGCGAGCATCCGCGCAGTCCGCTCGTCCGCCACCACTTTCATCGGCTGTTCGGCGAGCGCGATCGCGCCGAGGCGGCGCAGGCCGCGTGCACGCAGGGCCCCACTCGTCTCGTCGAAGAGGATCTCGTCGCGGCTCTCGATGCGGTCGGAAAATTGCGTTTCGATCTGGCCGAGGGTCAGCGGCGCCGCGAGGACGATGCGGCCCTGCGCGGCCGTTCCCGTGATCTCGGCGACGGCGAGGAACGGCTCGCGCGCCAGCGTCGATGCCGGATCGATATTCGCCCCCCGGCCATTGGCCAGCAGGAAGGCGCCGCCCGCGCCGCGGTTCTTCGCAATGCGGTCCGGATAGGCAAGCGCCAGGAGAGCGCCGACGGAGGGGTTAGGGGTCGTGCGACTATTCACAGGCGGCGCCGGCAGCTTTTCGTCGCGCGAGAGATTCGACATCGCAATCTGCGCCCATCGCCTCGCCATCGCGATCGCGTCGCGTCCCCTGCCCGAACGATCACGGCGCAACGCGTCGACGCGGTGTCCGAGATCGACGTCGTTGCCGCCGAGGCCGCGCTCGGTGAGGACGACGGCGATCTCGGCGGCAAGCGCGGCCGCGCCGGCGGCTGCGCCATCGACCACCATGCGCGCCAGCCGCGGCGGCAGCGGCAGGTTGCGCAGCCGTCTTCCCTCCTCGGTCATGCGTCCGTCGCCGTCGATCGCACCCAACTCGCCGAGCAACGCTCTTGCTTCCGCGAGCGCCGGCGCCGGCGGCGGATCGAGGAAGGCGAGCGATGCGGGATCGGCGCCCCAATAGGCGAGATCGAGCACGAAGCCGGACAAATCCGCCGCCAGGATTTCCGGCCGGTTGGCGGGATCGAGCGCGGCGGTCTGCGGCTCGTCCCACAGCCGGTAGCAGATGCCGGGCTCGGTGCGGCCGGCGCGGCCGCGCCGTTGGTCGGCGGAAGCACGCGACACGCGCACGGTCTCGAGCCTGGTGAGCCCGACGTCGGGCTCGTAGCGCGGCACCCGGGCGAGCCCGCAGTCGACCACCACGCGCACCCCTTCGATCGTCAGCGAGGTCTCCGCGATCGAGGTGGCGAGCACGACCTTGCGCCGGCCGGACGGCGCCGGCGCGATCGCCCGATCCTGGACGTCGGCGTCGAGCGCGCCATAAAGCGGCACGATGTCGAGCGCGGGATCGTCGAGGCGCTCGCGCAACAAGGCCTCGGTGCGGCGAATTTCGGCCGCGCCCGGAAGAAAGACCAGCAGCGACCCGGCATCGCCGCGCACTGCGCGCATGACCGCATCCGCGACCTGGCGCTCGATCGGCGCGCGGGCGTCGCGGCCGAGATAACGGGTCTCGACCGGGAAAGCGCGGCCGCTGCTCTCGATCACGGGCGCGCTGCCGAGGAGCTTGCCGACGCGCGCGCCATCGAGCGTGGCCGACATCACCAGGAGCTTGAGATCCTCGCGCAGGCCCTGCTGCACGTCGCGGGCGAGCGCCAGGCCGAGATCGGCGTCGAGCGCGCGCTCGTGGAACTCATCGAAGGCGATGGCGGCGATGCCTGCAAGCGAGGGATCATCGAGCACGAGGCGCGTGAATACGCCTTCGGTCACGACTTCGATGCGCGTCGCCCGCGAGACCTTGGAGTCGAAACGAACGCGGTAGCCCACGGTGGCACCGACCGCCTCGCCCAGCGTTGCCGCCATGCGCGCGGCGGCGGCACGGGCCGCGAGCCGGCGCGGCTCGAGTACGAGGATCTTCTTTCCCCGTGCCCAGGCCTCCCGGGCCAGCACGAGCGGCACCCGTGTGGTCTTGCCGGCGCCGGGCGGGGCGACAAGGACTGCGGCGCTCTGCGCGCGCAACGCGGCAGTGAGCTCCGGCAGCGCCGAATCGATGGGGAGGGACGGTGCGTCATCGCTCATCCGAGGCACTCTGAACGCACGCCAAAGACAAGTGAATAGCGCGGCCGAATCGGTGGCGAAATCGCCTCTCAGGTGTTAAGTCCGACCCATGCCAGCCAAAGCCGCAGAGAGCGCCAACGGCGCCCCGTCTGTCCGTGTCAGCCCGCCGAAAAAAGGCGACCACGTATTCCTGGTCGACGGGTCCTCCTACATTTTCCGCGCCTATCACGCGCTGCCGCCGCTCACGCGCAAATCGGACGGGCTGCAGGTCAATGCCGTGCTCGGCTTCTGCAACATGCTGTGGAAGCTCATGCGGGACATGAAGCCGGAGGAGCAGCCGACCCATCTCGCGGTCGTGTTCGACAAGTCGGAAAAGACGTTCCGCTCCGACATGTATGCCGAGTACAAGGCGAACCGGACGGAACCACCCGACGATCTGCGCCCGCAATTTGCCTTCATCCGCGAAGCCGTGCGCGCGTTCGACCTGCCCTGCCTCGAGCAGTCGGGCTTCGAGGCCGACGACCTGATCGCGACCTATGTGCGTTTGGCCTGCGAGGCGGGCGCCAGCGCGACCATCGTCGCGTCCGACAAGGACTTGATGCAGCTCGTGAACGACTGCGTCGTCATGTACGACACCATGAAGGACCGCAGAATCGGCATCCCCGAGGTGATCGAGAAATTCGGCGTCCCGCCTGCCAAGGTCATCGAGGTGCAGGCACTGATCGGGGATTCGACCGACAACGTGCCGGGCGTGCCGGGTATCGGCGTCAAGACCGCCGCGCAGCTCATCGGCGAATACGGCGATCTCGAAACGCTGTTGTCGCGTGCGGCCGAGATCAAGCAGGAGAAACGGCGTCAGGCGCTGATCGATAACGCGGAGCTGGCGCGGCTGTCGAAGAAGCTCGTCACCCTCGATGCCCACGTGGCGCTCGAGGTGCCGCTCGCGGAGCTCGCGGTGCATGATCCCGACTACAAGCGCCTGCTTGCATTTCTCAAGGCCATGGAGTTCAGCGCGCTCACGCGCCGGGTGGCGGAATTCGCCGGCATCGACGCCGCGCAGATCGAGGCGGACGGCAAGCTCAAGGTGGGTGAGCCGCGACCGGGTGTGGCAGAGAAGGCCGAGTTCAAGCCGCAACGGACAGAACAGGCGCCTTCCTCGCCGGGTCTCCCCCTCGTTGGCGGCAGGAGCGGCCCGACACCGCCGCGAGCGGATGCCGACGCGGCACAAGAACAATTCACTCCGCAATCGCTCGCGGCCGCGCGGGTTGCGGCGGCCCACAATGCCAAGGTCGATCGCTCGCGCTACGAGATCGTGCACAGTCTCGACCGGCTCGATGCCTGGATCGCCCGCGCGCGCGAGCGCGGCCTGGTCGCGATCGATACCCAGACCACCAGCCTCGATCCGATGCAGGCGACGCTCTGCGGCTTCGCGCTCGCGGTCGGCGCGAACGAGGCCTGCTATGTGCCGCTCGCCCACCGGCAGGGCGGCGACGGCGGCAACGGCAGCCTGTTCGCAGGCCCCCTCGCGCCCGATCAGATCGAGGAGCGCGCGGCGCTCGCGGCAATCAAACCGTTGCTGGAAGACCAGGGCGTGCTCAAGATCGGCCAGGACCTGAAATACGACCTGCAGATTTTGGCGTTGCGCGGCATCGAGCTCGCCCCCTACGACGATATCATGCTGATGTCCTACGTGCTCGACGCCGGGCGCTTCGATCACGGGCTCGATGCGCTCTCCAAGCGCTACCTCGATCACACCACGATCGATTTCAGTGAGGTCACGGGATCGGGAAAATCGCGCATCACCTTCGACTGCGTCCAGATCGACAAGGCCGCCGAGTACGCCGCCGAGAATGCCGACGTGGCGTTGCGGCTGTGGCATGTGCTCAAGCCTCGGATGGCCGCCGAGCATACGGCGACGGTCTACGAGACGCTGGAGCGCCCCCTGGTGCCGGTGCTCGCGCGCATGGAGCGGCGCGGCATCTCGATCGATCGGCAAGTGCTCTCGCGGCTCTCCGGCGAGTTCGCCCAGCGCGCCGGCGCGCTCGAGGCGGAAATCCAGGTGCTGGCCGGTGAGCCGCTCAATCCCGGCAGCCCGAAGCAGCTCGGCGACATCCTGTTCGGCAAGCTTGGACTTGCCGGCGGCACCAAGACGAAGACCGGCCAGTGGTCGACCGGCGCGCGCGTTCTCGACGAGCTGGCCGAGCAGGGACACCCATTACCTCGGAAAATTCTCGACTGGCGACAAGTTTCGAAGCTCAAATCGACCTATACCGACGCGCTGCCGGGCTACGTCGATGCCCGTACCCATCGCGTCCACACGAGCTACGCGCTGGCGGCGACTCCCACCGGCCGCCTGTCGTCCTCCGAGCCCAATCTGCAGAATATTCCGATCCGCACCGAGGAAGGCCGCAAGATCAGGCGCGCCTTCATCGCGGACGACGGGTACAAGCTCGTTTCCGCCGACTATTCGCAGATCGAGTTGCGGCTGCTTGCGGAAATCGCCGACATCGAACCCTTGAAGAACGCCTTCCGCGACGGCCTCGACATCCATGCCATGACGGCGTCGGAAATGTTCGGCGTGCCGGTGAAAGGCATGCCGGGGGAGATTCGTCGCCGCGCCAAGGCGATCAATTTCGGCATCATCTACGGCATCTCGGCCTTCGGGCTCGCCAATCAACTCGGCATCGAGCGCGAGGAGGCCGGCGCCTACATCAAGAAGTATTTCGAGCGCTTTCCCGGCATTCGCGCCTACATGGACGAAACCAAGGCATTCGCCAAGAAGAACGGCTACGTGCTGACCCTGTTCGGACGCAAGTGTCACTATCCCGACATCGTCGCCTCCAACCCGTCGATCCGCGCCTTCAACGAGCGCGCCTCTATCAACGCGCGGCTGCAAGGCACTGCGGCCGATATCATCCGCCGGGCCATGGTGCGCATGGACGCGGCATTGGCCAAGAGCAGGCTTTCGGCGCGCATGCTGCTCCAGGTGCACGACGAGCTCGTGTTCGAGGTACCCGACGATGAGGTCGAGAAGACCTTGCCGGTGGTGAAAAAAGTGATGGAAGACGCGCCGATGCCGGCGCTCTCGCTCTCCGTGCCGCTCGCGGTCGACGCTCGCGCCGCGCACAATTGGGATGAGGCGCATTAGGCGCGCTCCCCATCCGCTTGCGCAGACATGACGATCCCGATGATGCGGTACACCGTCCTCGCATTGGGCACTCTGCTGGCCATCGTCGCGGCTGACCCGGCCCACGCCGCCGCGCTCGACGGCACGACGCTGCGCTGGCCGTGGGCGCTGCCGTTCATCGGCGTTCTGCTCACCATCGCCGTCGGGCCGCTGCTGTTCCCTCGATTCTGGCACCACCACTACGGCAAGCTCGCCTTCGCCTGGAGCGTGCTCACGCTCGCCCCGCTTGCTGCGCTCTACGGCACGCCGGCAGCGATCGCGGCGCTGGTGCACGCCATGCTCGGGGAATATCTGAGCTTCATCGTGCTGCTGTTTGCGCTCTACGTGGTCGCCGGCGGCATCCTGGTGACCGGCAACTTGCGCGGCACGCCGCCCGTCAACACCGCGATCCTGGCCTTCGGTACCTTGATCGCGAGCGTCGTCGGCACGACGGGCGCCGCCATGATCCTCATCCGCCCGCTCCTGCGGGCCAATGCCGCGCGGCTCCACAACGTCCACGTGGTGGTGTTCTTCATCTTCCTCGTCGCCAATATCGGCGGCGCGCTCTCGCCGCTCGGCGATCCGCCGCTGTTCGTCGGCTTCCTGCACGGCGTCGATTTCTTCTGGACCACGCGGCACATCTGGTTCGAAACCATGCTCGTTGCCGGGCTCGTGCTCGCAGTCTTCGTCACGCTCGACGTCTGGCACTACCGCAAGGACCGCCTCGTGACGACGGTGGGAGAGAGCAAGCTGCCGATGAACCTCGGGGTCAGCGGCAGCATCAACCTCGTGCTGATCGCCGGCATCATCGGCGCCATCCTCGCCTCGGCGATGTGGAATCCGGGCGTCAGCTTCGACGTCTACAGCACCAAGGTCGAGCTCCAGAGCCTGGCACGCGACGCCGCATTGGTGCTGATCGCGATCCTCTCGCTCGCGCTCACGCCGAACGAGCACCGCGAGAGCAACGGTTTCACCTGGGAACCGATCGTCGGAAGTCGCGATCCTGTTCGCCGGCATCTTCGTCTGCATCATTCCGGTGCTTGCCATGCTCCAGGCCGGTAAGGATGGCGCCTTCGCCTGGCTCCTCGCCGCCGTCACCGATCCCGACGGCAGCCCGCGCGAGGTCGCCTATTTCTGGCTGACCGGAGCGCTCTCGGGCTTTCTCGACAATGCGCCGACCTACCTCGTGTTCTTCGAGCTCACCGGTGGCGACGCGCGCGGGCTGATGGGGCCGCTCGCCGCGACCCTCTCGGCGATCTCCATGGGCGCCGTCTTCATGGGCGCCATGACCTATATCGGAAACGCGCCGAACCTGATGGTCTACGCGATCGCGGTCGAGCGCGGGATCAAAATGCCGAGCTTCTTCGGCTACATGGCCTGGGCCGCGATCGTGCTGCTGCCGGTGCTGGCGATCCTCACGTTCGTCTCGATCGCCCAGCCTTGGTAGGTTGGGTCAGCGCGGCCCGGAAACGCGCAATCCTGCTCAATCCATATTCCGCGCGTAACCCAACGTCTTCACCCGGGTCTGTTGGGTTACGCGCGGAGCCCGAACACGGCCGGAACGAGAGCGCACGGGCCGCGCTAACCCAACCTACGAGGGCGTGCCATCCCCAGCCGCAGGATGACCCCGGGGCGCGCTGACCTTGCCATTTCACAACTCGTCCGGCAGCATCGTCGGTGCTGCGCGCCCGCACGCCGTTACTCAAGAAAAGCAATGCGCGCCAATTGCTTTTCGTCGCAATAGAGAAACAAGACTTGGAAGCATCGGCCTCGATTGAAATTGCAAAACACACACTGCTCTCCGCCGGGCTCATACTAGCCATTGGCATCGTCACCGGCCTATTGGCTCAGAAGATCAAAGATTCCCGATGTCGCGGTATTTCTCATCGCCGGAATGGCGATCGGCCCGGAAGCGCTGGGGTTGATAGACATCAAGGCCGATTCGGCGCTGAACCAGATCATCCTTCTCTTCGGTGCCAGTTATATTCTTTTCGATGGCGGCGCATCGCTGCGATTCAACGTCTTGAAGCAGGTTTGGATTACAATTGTCGTACTGGCCACGGTCGGTGTCGTGATTACCGGAGCCATCACCGGCCTTGCCGCGTATTACGTTCTCGGCGTTCCATTGATCGTGGCTCTGCTGCTGGGCGCGACGGTCGCCTCGACCGACCCGGCGACGCTGGTCCCTATTTTCCGGCAGGTCCACATTCGCGACCGGGTGGCACAAACGGTGGTGAGCGAGTCGGCATTCAACGACGCCACGGGGGCCATCATGACGTTCGGTGTGCTGGCGATAGCCATGGGAACCGGCGAATTCTCGTTGATGTCATCCTTACTCGATCTGCTCAAGCAATCGATCGTCGGCATCGTCGCCGGCGTCGTGCTTGGATACCTGGCCGCGTTGCTCATCGCGCATGAACGATGGGCATTCCTCGCAGAATATGCGCCGGTTGTGACACTGGCGGCCGTCATCGGTGCCTACTTCGCCGCCGATGGCCTGCAGGCCAGCGGGTTCATGGCGGTGTTCGTGTTCGGTATCGTGCTCGGAAACAAGGACGCCTTCGGCTTTAAGATGGAAGCAGGCGAGGCGCAAAAACTCGAAGAATATGTGGCGACCACCGCGTTCATCACGCGCTTGTTCATTTTTATCCTGCTCGGCGCCCAGGTCGATTTCGCTCTCATGGGTCAATACCTGGTGGGCGGCATCATTGTGGTTGCCATCTTCATGTTGGTCGCACGGCCGGCGACCGTTTTCCTGTGTGCACCACTGGACCGGCGTGCGCGGTGGAGCTTCAACGAGATTCTGTTCATGTGCTGGACCCGCGAGACCGGCGTCATTCCGGCCGCATTGGCCGGCCTGTTGCTCGGTATGAAAGCGCCCGGTGCTCAAATGATCGCGTCGATCACCTTCATCGCCATTCTCATGACGATCTTGATACAAGCGCCGACAACAAAATGGCTGGGCAGAAAACTCGGGCTCTTGGAGGACAGCAAAATGTATCGATAGCTCGAGCTCACGTTCGTCTCGATCGCGCGGCCTTGGTAGCCGCGCGCCCCTTGCGCGCTGTGCCCGCGGTCTTGGCCCTGGATGCAGGCTGCGATCGCCCGCCTGCCGGCAGCACCGCGATCGCTTCGATCTCGAGCAGCGCGCCTTCGCGCGCGAGCCCCGCAATCGCGATGGTGGTGCTCGCCGGGCGGTCCTTGGGCGCCAGATAGCGCTCGCGCACCTCCCGGAAGATCGGCAGGTCCTTCATATCGATCAGGTAATTGTTGACCTTCACCACGTGCCGGAACTGCGCCCCGACCGCGGCCAGGGCGTTCTTCAGATTCTCGAAGGTCTGCTCGGCCTGCCGGCGGAAATCGCCGACCACCTTGCCGTCGCGATCGACCCCGAGCTGGCCGGCGATGTAGACGATCCGCGCCGGCGCCGTGGCCTCGACCACATGCGTGTAGCCGGGCGGCTTCGAAAGCGCGTCGGGATTGATGAAACGGGTCTGGCTCACGGCGTCCTCCTGCTGTCGGTCACCGTGCGATCATGGGCGATCTGCGACGAAAGTCCAAGCGCACAGGGTGGCGCTATTTCTGAGGCGGCGCGCTCAGCTCGACAGATAGCCGGTGACCTCCTCGGCGAGCGAGAGCGAGCAGGTGAGCCCCGGCGACTCGATGCCGAACAGGTGGACGGTCCGCGCGAGCCCATGCTGGGGCGGGCCTTCGACCAGGAAATCCGCCGCCGGCTCTCCCGGCCCGGTCAGCTTGGGCCTGATCCCCGAGTAATCGGGCGCCAGCGAGTTGTCCGGCAGGGTCGGCCAATAGTCGCGAATGCGCTGGTAGAACAACCGTGCGCGGCCGGGGTCGACGTCGTAGTTCTCGGACTCGATCCACTCGACGTCCGGACCGAAGCGCATGCGCCCGGCGAGATCGAGCGTCACGTGCACGCCGAGCCCGCCCGGCACCGGCACCGGATAGATCAGCCGCGAGAATGCCGGCCGGCCGGTGAAGGCGAAATAGTTGCCCTTGGCGAGAACGAGCCGCGGCACGCGCGCGGGCGGATAGCCTTCGGTCACCCGCGCCAGGCGCTGCGCACCAAGTCCCGCGCAATTGACGACCGCATCGAAACTCAGCCATTGCGGCTCGCTGCCCCCGACGGCCGCGTCCCAGCCGCCGCCGCGCGGCCGCAGGCGCTCGATCTCACTCCCGAACGCAATCATGCCGCCGTGATCTTCGAGGTCGCCGCGCAGCGCCAGCATGTAGCTGTGGCTGTCGATAATGCCGGTTTCCGGCGAGAGCATCGCAGCGGCGCAAGCGAGTTCCGGCTCGAGCCGCTTGGCGGCGGCCGCGTCGATGATCTCGACGCCCTCGACGCCATTGACCTGCGCCTGCTTGTGGACCGCCGCGAGCCGCTCGATCTCCTTGTCATTGATGGCGACGACCAGCTTGCCGCATTTGCGGTGCGGCACGCCGTGGGAGGCGCAGAACTCGTAGAGCATCCGCCGCGACGCGCGTGCAGTGGTGGGCGCGTTGCGACCCGGTCGGGTAATAGAGGCCGGCGTGGATGACCTCGCTGTTGCGCGAGGAAACGCCGGTGCCCATGGCGGAGGCGGCTTCCGCGACGATCACCTCGTGCCCGGCGACGGCCGCCGCACGCGCGACCGCAAGCCCGACCACGCCCGCTCCCACGACCAGGACCTGCATCTTCCCCGGCTCCTCTCCTTCAGCTCTCGACCGGCAGCCCCACATAGTTCTCGGCCAGCGAGCGCGCGGCCGCCTCCGAGCTGGTGACATAGTCGAGCTCGGCAAGCTGGCGCTTGCGATCGAAGGCGCTGTGGCTGGGGTCGAGATGAAACAGCTGCGTCATCCACCAGGAGAAACGCTGCGCCTTCCACACCCGCCGCAGGCAGGTCGCCGAGTAGCGTTCGAGCAAGTCGCTGCGCCCGGAGCGATAGAACTCGGCAAGCGCGCGCGAGAGCACCATCACGTCGGCCAAGGCGAGATTCATGCCCTTCGCTCCGGTGGGCGGCTGGATATGGGCGGAATCGCCGGCGAGAAACAGCCGGCCATGTTGCATGGGTTCGACCACGAAGCTGCGCATGGCGGTGATGCCCTTTTGCACCATGGTGCCTTCGGCCAAGGGCCGCGTGCCGCCGATGCGCGCATGCAGCTCCTTCCAGATGCGCGCGTCCGGCCAGTTCTCGATGTCGTCATCCGGCGCGCATTGCAGGTAGAGCCGCGCCAAGGTCGGCGAGCGCATGGTGTAGAGCGCAAAGCCGCGATCGTGATAGGCATAGATCAGCTCGTCTTCGGGCGGCGGCGATTCGGACAGAACTCCTACCCATCCGAACGGATATTCCCGATCATAGGTGGTAAGCGCGGTTGCCGGAATGCTCGGCCGGCAAATGCCGTGAAAGCCGTCGCAGCCGCCGATGAAGTCGCAGGCAAGCTCCAGGTCCTTGCCGTCGTGCCGGAATCTGATCCTGGGCGTGTTGCCGCCGAAATCATGGACGCTGACGTCGCTCGCCTCGAACAGGATTTGGCCGCCGTCGGCCAATCGCCTGTCGACCAAGTCCTTTATCACCTCCTGCTGGCCGTAGATGGTCACGCCCTTGCCCACCAGCTCGCGAAAGTTGATGTAGTGCAAGGCGCCGCCGAAGCCGAAATAGATCCCGTTGTGGGACATGCCTTCGCGCTGCATGCGCGCACCGACGCCGGTCGCCACCAACAGGTCGCTCGCCCATTGCTCGATCAGGCCGGCGCGGATGCGGCTCTCGATATAGTCGCGGCTGCGGTTCTCCAGGACGACCGAACTCGATGCCTGCGAGATGCAGGAGATGCGACAGCATCAGCCCCGCCGGTCCCGCGCCGACAATCCCCACCTGAGTACGCATGTCGCTCTATCCCTGTTGCTCGCCGCGTCGCGCCCATTGGTATAGCAACGCTAGAGGCGGGAAGAGACAGCCTTGGGATTGCCTTGCACTTTTCGGCAGAACGCCGATGCGTCGCCCTAGGCCGCCCTCAACCCAGCGCCGCATCGAGGTCGGCAATGAGATCGTCGGGGTCCTCGATGCCCACCGACAGCCGCACCAGTGTATCGCTGATGCCCAGGGTCGCGCGCACCTCCGCTGGCACCGAGCCATGGGTCATGAGCCCCGGATGCTCGATCAGGCTTTCGACGCCGCCGAGACTTTCGGCCAGTGCGAACAGCCGGCAGCGCTCGAGAAAGCGCCGCGCGTCGTCGAGCGTGCCGGCGAGCTCAGCCGAGATCATGCCGCCGAAGGCGCGCATCTGCTTTCTGGCGAGCGCGTGCTGGGGATGGCTCGCGAGCCCCGGATAGAACACGCGGCGCACCTTCGGGTGGCGCTCGAGCCATGTCGCGATCTTCAGCGCCGAGCTGCAATGGCGTTCCATGCGCAGCGCCAGGGTCTTGAGGCCGCGCAGCGCCAGGAACGAGTTGAAGGGACCTTGAATCGCGCCGACCGCGTTCTGCAGGAACTTGATGCGGTCGAGCAATTCGGCATTGTCGCCGGCGACCGCCACGCCGCCGACCATGTCGGAATGACCGTTGAGATATTTCGTGGTCGAATGCACGACGAGATCGAAGCCGTATTCGAGCGGGCGCTGGACGTAGGGGCTGGCGAAGGTGTTGTCCGCGGCGGCCCAGATGCCGCGCCGCTTCGCGATTCCCGCCACGCGCTCGAGATCGACCAGCTTGAGCAGCGGATTGGTCGGGGTCTCGACCCAGACGAGCCGCGTGTTCGGCCGGATCGCCGCTTCGAGGGCGCCGGCGTCGCTGAGATCGAGATAGCTCGTTTCCAGTCCCATCGAGCGCTTGCGCACGCGCTCGAACAGGCGCCGCGAGCCGCCATAGAGGTCGTCGACCGCCACGATATGGGAGCCGTGGTCGAGACATTCGAGCGTGGTCGAAATCGCCGCCAGGCCGGAGGCGAAGGCGAAGGCCGCGCTGCCGCCCTCGAGATCGGCGATGCAGCGCTCGAACGCCATGCGCGTCGGATTCTTGGTGCGGGCATAGTCGTAGCCCTTGTGCACGCCCGGGCTCTGCTGGACGTAAGTGGACGTGGTGTAGATCGGCATCATGACGGCGCCGGTGGTCGGGTCGGGCTCCTGCCCCGCGTGCACGCAGCGCGTGGCGAACTCGAGTCGGTTCGATTTGGTCATTCGACAGCCTTCGGACTCACAGGGCGATCCGGAAATAGTTGATGAGGTCGAGACGGGTCGCCACGCCGAGGAATTGATCGCCGTCCATCACGATGGCGATATGGTCCTTGCGGAACAGCGGCACGAGGTCGGCGATCGGCGCGTCGGCGGAGATGGTGTCGAGCCGCGTCACCATCACCTCCTTGACCGGCCGCGCAAAGATCTGGTTCGGATCGCCGGGCTCGGTGAGCAACGCGGCGAGAACGTCGCTCTCGTCGACGAGACCGACGACATGCCCGGCCTCATCGATCACCGGCAGCTGCGAGACGTCGGCCGAGCGCATGCGGGCGAACACGGTGCGCAGATTGTCCTCCGGGCGCACCACGACGGCGGTGCCCTCGCTGTAGCGGCTGACCACGACGTCGCGCACGGTGCCGTGGCGGTCGGGATGGCTCCAGCCTTCCTGCGCCAGAAAGATGGGATTGAACACCTTGGAGAGATATTTGGCGCCTGAATCGCAAACCAGGCTCACGACCCGCTTGGGCGCCGCCTGCGCGCGGCAATAGCGCAGCGCCGCCGCCAGCAGCGTGCCCGAGGAGGAGCCGGCGAGAACGCCCTCCGCGCGCAGCAGCTCGCGCGCGGCGGCGAAGCTTTCCGAATCGGGGATCGCGAACGCCTGGGAGACCAGCGTGAGATCGGCATTCGGCGGTATGAAATCTTCGCCGATTCCTTCCACCGCCCAGCTTCCCGCCTGCGTCATGCGACCGGTCTCGACATAGGGCGCGAGTATCGAGCCTTCGGGATCGGCCAGGACCATCGCGGTCTTGGGCGAGGCCTGCCGCATGAAACGGCCAATTCCGGTCAGCGTGCCGCCCGAGCCGACGCCGACGACGACGGCGTCCGCATCGCCATCCATCTGGCGAAGGATTTCCGGCCCGGTCGCGGTCTCGTGCGCATGCGGATTGGCCGGATTGGCGAACTGGTTGACGAAGAAGGCGCCCGGCGTGCGCCGCGTGATCGCCTCGGCCAGGTCCTGGTAGTAATCGGGATGCCCCTTGCCCACGTCCGAGCGCGTGATGACGACCTCGGCGCCCATGGCCTTGGCATGCAGCACCTTCTCCCGCGCCATCTTGTCGGGAACGACGAGGAGCGTGCGATAGCCCTTGCGGCCGCCGACCAGGGCAAGCCCGAGCCCGGTATTGCCGGCGGTCGCTTCGACGATGGTGCCGCCGGGCTTGAGGCGCCCGTCGGCTTCCGCCGCCTCGATCATGGTGCGCGCGGGGCGGTCCTTGATCGAGCCCGAGGGGTTCGCGCTCTCGAGCTTGAGAAAGAGCCGGCAGGGGCCGCGGTCGATGCGCGTGACCTCGATGAGAGGCGTCTCGCCGATGAGGTCGAGGACCGATGCCATGTTCGTCTATAGCATCTCGTGCCCCGAACCCGAAGTTCGCACACCTTTGCCGCGAGTCCGCCCGCGTTGAGCGTCTCCGATCGCTTACAGCGGCTGGTGGTCTCGCTGCGGACGCCGAGCGCGGGAACGATGGCGCTGACCGTGCGCGTCAAGGCTGACGGATCAGTCTTGCGCACACGGATCGCGGAGAAGGACCAGTCTCGCTGTAGCAGTAGTCGAGGGTATTCTGATCGATGAGACCGAAGATGTAGGTTCCTTCCTCATCCGATCCGATCATCAGCTTGCCGCCGGGCGTAAAAGCGCCCCACAGTGGCTCTTCCTCGTCGCCGGTTGCATTGGCGCGCTTGAGGCGACCAACAAACGTATTGCCCTGTTGCTCGGTGATGACCAGCGTCGCAAGGCCACCGCGCCGCCCTTCGATCTTGGCAATTCGATCCCTCTGGCCTGTCCAGGTGCCGACAAGGGACACTGATTCAGCGCTGAACACCGGCGTTGAGACGAGGATGGCGAAGATCGCCGAATACAAAAGAGCTTTCATGTTGAGCCTCCATGCTTCGATCCATAACAGCCGCACTTGGATGTACGCAAGACGTTACCAATGGTGCTTGCCGATCCAGCTCTCTACGCCCGGGCTGTTACCCCGCCCCGGCGCCGTCACCATCCATTTCCATCCAACTGGTCAGCGCCTGATTGACCGCCTCCGGTCGCTCCATCGTGGAAAGGTGTCCGCAGTCGGGTACCGTGACCAGCCGCGCGCCGGGGATGCCGGCGGCGAGCTCCTGCGCGAGCGCCGGCGGGGTCAATTCGTCGCCGTCGCCGACCAGCACCAGGGTCGGACACTTGATCGTGGGCAACAGCGGCCGCGTGTCGGGGCGGGTCATGATCGCGTTCTGCTGGCGCAGGAAGACCTGCGCCCCGGTCTCCTCTGCCATCACGCGCACGCGCGCCCTGAGCGCTTCGTCGTGCTGCCGGTCGCGGTGGACGAACACCGGAAACTGCAGCGCCGGCACTTCGGCGAAGCGTCCGCTCTGGGCGAGCGCGATCTGGGGTTTGCGCCGCGCGGTCTGCTCCGGCGTCTCGGGCCGCGCCAAAGTGTCGAGCAGCGCCAGCTTGGCGACGCGCTCGGGCGAGTGGCGGATGATGCACTGGGCGATGTACCCACCCATGGAAAGCCCCACAAGCGCAAAGCGCGGCGGCGCAGCAGCGAGAATACGCGCCGCGATCGCATCCATGCTGTCGTCGCGGGTGTGGTCGGCGACTTGCACCGGCCCGAATCGCCACAGCACGGGGATTTGATCGGCATAGAGCCGTGCCGAGCAGTTCAAGCCGGGCACGAGGACGACGGGGAGGGGCACGCGCAGCATCGTTTCCATGTCTCGCTCCAGGGCGAAATATTTAGGCCATAATTCGACTTATTGCAGTGCAGCAGGATTGACTTTGGAGCGCGAACGACTATGTTCCGCGCGACCGGTTCGATCCGTAACACTCGACCGTCCGTCCCCGCGCAACATTAGTCGTGGTTCCGTCATCCGGCGCGGCTAGGCTCCGGGCGGTCCCGACTCGAGGTTTCATGTCCTTTTCTCAGCTCGGCTTGTCCGAAAAAGTTCTCGCCGCAGTCCAGGCGGCCGGCTACACCACCCCCACGCCCATCCAACAACAAGCAATACCGCATGTGCTGGCGCGTCGCGACGTGCTCGGCATCGCCCAGACCGGCACCGGCAAGACCGCAGCCTTCACGCTGCCGATGATCACCAGGCTCGAGCATGGCCGCGCCCGCGCCCGCATGCCGCGCACGCTCATTCTGGAGCCGACGCGCGAGCTTGCCGCGCAGGTTCAGGAAAGCTTCGAAAAGTACGGCGCCGGTC
Source organism: uncultured Alphaproteobacteria bacterium (assembly GCA_963827585.1). Lineage (GTDB taxonomy): Bacteria > Pseudomonadota > Alphaproteobacteria > Rhizobiales > Xanthobacteraceae > VAZQ01. The sequence goes on along the minus strand of CAWHCK010000057.1, from coordinate 19,784 downwards.
AAAAGCTCAACGTCGCGCTGATCATCGGCGGGGTCTCGTTCGACGACCAGGACTCGAAGCTCACCCGCGGCGTCGACGTGCTGATCGCGACGCCCGGCCGCCTGCTCGACCATTTCGAGCGCGGACGGCTCCTGCTCACCGGGGTCGAGCTGCTCGTGATCGACGAGGCCGACCGCATGCTCGACATGGGCTTCATTCCCGACATCGAGCGCATCTGCAAGCTGGTGCCGTTCACGCGCCAGACGCTGTTCTTCACCGCCACCATGCCGCCGGAGATCCGGCGCATCACCGAGCAGTTCCTGCACAATCCGGTGAAAGTCGAGGTCTCGCGCCCGGCGACCACGGTCGCCACCACCACCCAGTTGCTGGTCAAGACCGGCCGCGAGCCGCACGAGAAGCGCGATACGCTGCGCCGCCTCATCCGCTCCGCCGAAGGCCTGACCAACGCCATCATCTTCTGCAATCGCAAGCGCGAGGTCGCGGCGCTGCATCGCTCGCTGGTCCGCCACGGCTTCTCCGCGATCGCATTGCACGGCGACATGGACCAGTCGGCGCGCACCGCCGCACTCGATCAATTCCGCCGCAACGAAGTGACGTTGCTGGTCGCCTCCGACGTGGCCGCGCGCGGCCTCGACATTCCGGCGGTGAGCCACATCTTCAACTTCGACGTCCCCCATCATGCCGACGACTATGTCCACCGCATCGGCCGCACCGGCCGCGCCGGGCGCAGCGGCACCGCCATCACCGTCGTAGCGCCCGCCGACCAGAAGAACGTCGCAGCGATCGAGAAATTGATCGGCCAGAGCATTCCCTGGATGGGCGGCGAGCCGCGTGGCGCCGCACCCCACCGCATCGAAACGAGCGAAGCACCGCAACGACGAGCAGCGCGGCGACGGGCAGCGCGGCGGGGAAAAGCACAACTCCAAGCACCGCAACGCCCCGCGCCGCGGCAACGGACGCGACGCGCCACGACGCGAGCACGCGCCCGCACCGGTTGCCCTCCTCGAGGAGGCACGCCCGCGCCGCGCGGTGACGCCGGCGCTCAAGACCCCGCATGCCGACGACGGCGCCGACGGGCATTTGCCCGCCTTCCTGTTGCGCCCGGTCCGCGCCAAGGCCTGACGGCGGAAGCCGAGGTCAAGCCCGCCGGGGCTTTCCTCCGGATTTTCGTGCAGGTTTTTGTCGCCGGCCTGCTCCCGTCCCGCTGCGCCCCGCGGCCGCGAGCGCGGCGCGCGCCCAGATCGCGAGCTCGTCCGGATCGTCGTAGAGCCGGTCCGGCATTCTGCGATACGACATCACCCCGCGCCTGCCCGTGCTGGTCGCATAGGTGAAGGGCTCGAGCTCTTCGCGCTCGAAGGCAGGAATGTTGTGCGCGTCGGCTTTGAGATAGATGACGCCGTCCGATACGAGGGCGAACATCGTGCCCTCGGCCCAGATGCCGGCGCCGCCGAACATGCGGCGCACCTCCACCGGCCCGAACACGCGGAACAATTCGCGGATGTCGTCGGGAGCCACGGCAGCCCCCCGAAGAAACCTAGTGCGCCTCGGCCGCGGGCTTGAGCTGCACCGATTCGCCGCAGCCGCAGGCGGAGGTCTGGTTCGGATTGTTGAACACGAATTGCGCGGAGAGCTTGTCGGTCTTGTAGTCCATCTCGGTGCCGATCAGGAACAGCACCGCCTTGGGATCGATGAGGACGCGCACGCCCTTGTCCTCGACCACCTCGTCGGCCGTCTCGACGCGCTCGGCATATTCCATGGTGTAGGCCATGCCGGCGCAGCCGCCGTTCTTGACGCCGACGCGCACGCCGACGATCGGTTGCGCCGCGTTCGCCATCACGTATTTGATGCGCTCGGCGGCGGCGTCGGTGAGACGGATCGCCTGGATTCGGGGCCGGGGTGTGGCCATTTCGGGTCTCTCCTCTCGCCGGGGTTCAAGGCCTCGGCAGCGGAATCCACTATCCAGCTAAAATAACAACGAATTCCCTGTTGTGAAGGCCAAGTGAGCGCGCTTGCGCGGTCATTGGATGAATTCCAGGGCGCATCATGCCTAATAGATCGCCCAAAGTCCCGGCGTCGCCAGCTCCAGGAGATGTCCGTCCGGATCGCGGAAATAGATGCTGTGCCCGCCGCGCGACCAGTCGGTACGGCCTTCGACGGCGATGCCGTGGTCATGCAGCCGCTCTTCCCATTGCGGCAAGGCATCCGCCGCGATCGCAAACGCCATGTGCAGGGGCCCGTGGCCGTCGTGCGGGGGTATCGTGCCGCCGGGCATGTGCACGGTTTCGAGCGTGGCGCCGCGGCGGAACAGCAACAGCACGCTTTGGCCGCCGACGTCGTAGGCGCGAAAGCGCGCGTCGCTGGTCAATGCCTTGAGCCCCAGCACTTTCTCGTAGAAGCTTGCCCCACGGTCGAGGTCGTCGACATAAAGGCAGGTCTCGATCACGCGGTCGAGCTTCACGCCTCACCACATGTTGAGCACGGCGCGGGCTTCGTCCGACATCCGGCTCGGGTCCCAGGGCGGATCCCACACGATGTCCACCTTGACCGTGCCGACGCCGGGAACGCTCGCGACCGCGTTCTCCACCATGGTCGGCAGCTCCTGCGCGGACGGACAATTGGGCGTGGTGAGCGTCATCTCGATCGCCACCGCGCGATCGTCGGCGATATCGATCCTGTAGATCAGGCCGAGCTCGTAGATATCGGACGGGATTTCGGGATCGTAGACGGTCTTGAGCGCGGCGACGATCTCGTCGGTCAGCCGCGTCAGCTCGGCTTCGGGCAGCGCCGAGGGCGTGCCGGCGGCGGGCGCAGCCGGGGCCTCGGCCGGCGCGGCGGCAGCCGCTGGATGAATCTCTTTCGTGTCGTCCGTCATGCAAAGAAACCCTGCGCCTTGATCAAGGCTTGCGCAAGGCCGTCCACCTCCTCGCGCGTGTTGTAGAGCCCGAAAGAGGCCCGGCAGGTGGCGCTCACCCCGAAGCGGGCCAAGAGCGGCATCACGCAATGAGTGCCGGCGCGCACCGCAATTCCGGCGCGATCGATAATGGTCGCCACATCGTGGGGATGGGCACCCTTGAGCTCGAACGAGACGATCGAGCCCTTATCCTTCGCGGTCCCGAAGATGCGCAGCGAGTTGATCTCGCGCAGCCGCTCGTGGGCATAGTGGACGAGGTCGTCCTCATGCGTCCTGATGCGCGCCCTGCCGACCGAGTTGACGTAGTCGATGGCGGCGCCGAGCCCGATCGCCTGCACGATCGGCGGGGTGCCGGCCTCGAATTTGTGCGGCGGCTCGCCGTAGGTGATGCGGTCCTCGAACACTTCGCGGATCATCTCGCCGCCGCCGTTGAAGGGGGGCATGGCCTCGAGGTGCTCGCGCTTGCCGTAGAGCGCGCCGATGCCGGTCGGTCCATAGAGCTTGTGGCCGGTCACGGCGTAGAAATCGCAGCCGATGTCCTGCACGTCGACGTCGAGATGGACGGCGGCCTGGGCGCCGTCGAGCAGGACCGGAATGCCGCGGGCGTGGGCGCGTCGCACCACCTCCTTCACCGGCACCACCGTGCCGAGCATGTTCGACATGTGGGTGATGGCGACCATCTTGGTGCGCGGCGAGAGCAGCTTCTCGAATTCGTCGATGAGGAAATTCCCCTCGTCGTCGACCGGGGCCCATTTGATCACCGCGCCCTGGCGCTCGCGCAAAAAGTGCCACGGCACGATGTTGGAATGGTGCTCCATGATCGAGAGCACGATCTCGTCGCCGGCCTTGATGCGCTCGCGGCCGAACGTGTAGGCGACGAGATTGATCGCCTCGGTGGCGCTGCGCGTGAAGATGATCTCTTCCTTATGCGCTGCATTGATGAAGGCGCGCACTTTCTCGCGCGCGTCCTCGTAGGCCTCCGTCGCGGCATTGGCGAGATAGTGCAGCCCGCGATGCACATTGGCGTATTCGGCGGTATAGGCGTGATGGAGCCGATCCAGCACCGCCTTCGGCTTCTGCGCCGAGGCGGCGTTGTCGAAATAGACGAGCGGCTTGCCGTAGACCTGCATGGCGAGGATGGGAAAATCCTCGCGAATGCGCCTGACGTCATAAGCGCCGTTGGTTACGGCTGGGTGCATTGGTCAACCCGCGATTCTCTCTCCGCGCCCGGCGACGAGCCGCAAAAATCGTCACTCCCGCGCCTTGAGCCAGGCGACGACATGATCCATCAGCGCGTCGCGCAGCCCGGCATGCTCGATTCCCTCCACGGCCTCGCCCACGAAAGCCTGGATCAGGAGCGCCTCGGCCTCCTTCGCCGGAATGCCGCGCGCCCTGAGATAGAACAGGAGGTCTTCGTCGAGGTCGCCCGACGTGGCGCCGTGGCCGCATACCACGTCGTCAGCGAAGATTTCGAGCTCGGGCTTGTTGTCGGCCTCGGCCATTTCCGACAGCAGCAGCGCATGCGTGGCCATCTTCGCATCGGTTTTTTGCGCGTGCGGCCGCACGACGATCTTGCCCTGGAAGACGCTGCGGCCTTCCTCGTCGAGCACCGACTTGAACACCTCGCGGCTGGTGCACGCCGCCACGGCATGGTCGGCGACCAACGTGGTGTCGGCGTGCTGGCGGCCCTTGAGCAGATTCGCGCCGCCGATGTGGGCGATCGTACCTTCACCGTTGAACCGCACGAATGCCTGGTTGCGCACCACGGCCCCGCCGGTGGTGAACAGGAACGCGTTGAAGCGGGCATGAGCCCCGATCGCCGCCATCAGCGTGGACAAATGCAAGGTCCCGGCGCCCTCGCCGGTGATCTTGATGTGATCGACGTGAGCGTCGTCGCCGACCTCGAGCTCGAGCACCGTATTCACCTGGTCCTCGCGGATGCCCGCACCGAGATGGCTTTCGACCAGCATCGCGCGCGCGCCCTTCTCGATGACGACGAGCGAACGGACGAACACCGAAGCGCCTTCGCCGCCGGCGTTCACGAACACGAGATGGATCGGCCGCGCGAGCGCGGCGCCGGCCGCGACATGGATCACCGCCCCGTCGCCCATGAAGGCGGTGTTGAGCGCGACCGCGACGTCGTCGGTCGGCACCACCTTGCCCAGACGGGCGGCGAGACGCGGATCGCCGGCCACCAGCATCTGCGCCATCGAGCGGATGGTGAGGCCGGGTTCGAGGCCGGCCAGATCGGAGAGTTCCGGCACGAAAGCGCCGTCGACGAACACGATGCGGCGCGCGTCGATCATCTCGAGCGAGGCGGCCGCCTGTTCGGCGCGCGCCTTGGCGGCCGCGTCGGGCACGGCGGCGAGCGGCTTGGCATCGCGCATGAGCGCGCGCAGGTCGGTGTATTTCCACTCCTCGATGCGCCGATGCGGCAGACCTTCGGTGTCGAAGCGCCGGAACGCGTCTTCCCGCAGCGCGGCGACCGCGGCCGCACCCGGAAGCGCGCGCTTGGCCGCCGCGAAGCTCGTCGCAAGCGCGGTCTCGGCCGCAGTCTTGATCGGGCGGATCTCGGCGTTCATCGCGACCTCACGCCGCCTCGTCGCGGTATTGCGCGTAGCCGGTGGCTTCGAGCTCCAGCGCAAGCTCCTTGCCGCCGGTCTTCACGATGCGCCCGCGCGAGAGCACGTGCACCACGTCCGGCACGATATAGTTGAGCAGCCGCTGGTAGTGCGTGATCACCACGAAGGCGCGCTCGGGCGAGCGCAGCCGGTTGACGCCGTCGGCGACGACCTTGAGCGCATCGATATCGAGGCCGGAATCGGTCTCGTCGAGCACGCAGAGCTGCGGCTCGAACAGCGCCATCTGCAGAATTTCGTTGCGCTTCTTCTCGCCGCCGGAGAAGCCGACATTGACGCCGCGGCGCAGCATGTCCTGTCCGATGCCGAGCTTGCCGGCGACGTCGCGCACGCGCTTGAGGAACTCGGGCGTGGAGAGCTCGGCCTCGCCCCGCTTCTTGCGCTGCGCGTTGAGCGCGGTGCGCAGGAACGTCATGGTGGCGACGCCGGGAATTTCGAGCGGGTATTGGAAGGCGAGGAAAAGCCCTTTGGCCGCGCGCTCGTCGGGCGCAAGGCTCAAAATGTCCTCGCCGTCGACCAGCACCTCGCCCTCGGTCACGACATAGTCAGCCTTGCCGGCGAGCACATGGGCAAGCGTCGATTTGCCCGAGCCGTTCGGGCCCATGATGGCGTGCACGCTGCCCTTGCCGACCGAAAGCTCGAGCCCGTTCAGGATTTTCTTGCCGTCGACCTCGACGTGCAGGTTCTTCACTTCCAACAGATGCATTCTCTTCTCACGGATTTGGCGGTCTACGGCGCTGTCGGTCATCCCACGCTGCCTTCCAGGCTGACCGAGATCAGCTTCTGCGCTTCGACCGCGAACTCCATTGGAAGCTGCTGCAGCACGTCCTTGACGAAGCCGTTGACGACCAGCGCCACGGCATCCTCCGCGGAGAGCCCGCGCTGCCGGCAATAGAACAGCGTGTCCTCGGAAATCTTCGAGGTGGTGGCCTCGTGCTCGAACACGGCGGAGGAATTCTTCGCCTCGATATAGGGCACGGTGTGAGCCCCGCACTTGTCGCCGATCAGGAGCGAGTCGCAATTGGTGAAGTTGCGCGCGCCTTTGGCACGGCGGTGCGCCGTGACGAGGCCGCGATAGGTGTTGTTGGAATGCCCCGCCGCGATGCCCTTGGAGATGATGCGGCTCGTCGTGTTCTTGCCGAGATGCAGCATCTTGGTGCCGGAATCGACCTGCTGGTGGGCGTTGGAGATGGCGATCGAGTAGAACTCGCCGCGGGAATTGTCGCCGCGCAGGATGCAGCTCGGATACTTCCAGGTGATGGCCGAGCCGGTCTCGAGCTGGGTCCAGGAAATCTTCGAGTTCTTGCCGCGGCAGTCGCCGCGCTTGGTGACGAAGTTGTAGACCCCGCCGCGGCCGTTCTTGTCGCCCGGATACCAGTTCTGGATGGTCGAATACTTGATCTCGGCATCGTCGAGCGCAATGAGCTCGACCACGGCGGCGTGGAGCTGGTTCTCGTCACGCGTCGGCGCGGTGCAGCCTTCGAGATAGCTCACATAGGAGCCCTTGTCGGCGATGATGAGCGTGCGCTCGAACTGGCCGGTGTTGCGCTCGTTGATGCGGAAATAGGTGGAAAGCTCCATCGGGCAGCGCACGCCCGGCGGCACGTAGACGAAGGAGCCATCGGAGAACACGGCAGAATTGAGCGTGGCGAAGAAATTGTCGGAAATCGGCACCACGGTGCCGAGATATTTCTTCACCAGGTCGGGATGCTTCTGCAGGGCCTCGGAGATCGGCATGAAGAGCACGCCGGCCTTGGCCAGTTCCGCCTGGAACGTGGTCGCAACCGACACCGAATCGAACACCGCATCGACCGCCACCCGGCCGTAGCCGTTGCCGTTGCCGTCGGCGTCTTCGCCCTCGCCCTCGGGCTTCTGAATGCCCAGCAGCGCTTCCCGCTCGCGCAGCGGAATGCCGAGCTTCTCGTAGGTCGCCAGAATCTCAGGATCGATCTCGTCGAGCGACTTCGGTCCGTCCTTCTTTTTTGGGGCGGAGTAGTAATAGAGGTCCTGGTAGTCGATGGGCCCATAGCTCACGCGCGCCCAGCGCGGCTCGCGCATGGTGAGCCAGCGGCGATAGGCGTCGAGCCGCCACGCAAGCATCCACGCGGGCTCGTTCTTCTTCGCCGAAATGAAGCGGACGATGTCTTCGGAAAGGCCCTTCGGGGCCTTGTCGGATTCGATGTCCGTGACGAACCCGTACTTGTACTGGTCGACGTCGATACGGCGGACCTGCTCGACGGTCTCTTGTACGGCCGGCATTCTTCCCTCCGCTGCGGTTTCAAGGACCGCGGGTTGGATCAGTCGGTTATGGTCGTAGCGTCTCTGGCTTTGCCTTCACCTTTGCGGTTGCTTCAGGCGGCGATGCCTCGTCGCTCCTTAAGTAGTGATCCGGACGCCCTAATCCAAGCTTGGATCAGGCGATCGATCTCCGATTCGGTGGTGGTGGGGCCGAGGCTGACGCGCACCGCCGCGCGTGCCAGCTGCGGCGGAACTCCCATGGCGGCCAGCACATGCGAGGGCTGGACCTTGCCGGAGGAGCAAGCAGCGCCCGAAGACACCGCGACCCCTTCCAGGTCGAGGGCGATGACGGCGGTCTCGGCCTTCATGCCGGGCACCGCGAACAGCGTGGTGTTGGGCAGCCGCGGCGCCTGCCTTCCGAAGATGACGACCTCGGGAGACGCTGCCGCAAGACCGGCTTCCAGCCGGTCACGGAGCGCCGTCATGCGGGCGCCGTCGACGGCAAGCCCGGCACCCGCCGCCGCTGCCGCAGCGCCGAAGCCGGCAATGCCTGGCACGTTTTCGGTGCCGGCACGCCTGCCGCGCTCCTGCCCGCCGCCCTTGATGAGCGGATCGGCGAGCGGCAGCGTCGCATCGCGCGCAATCAGCGCCCCGACGCCTTTGGGCGCGCCGATCTTGTGCCCAGAAAGCGTCAGAAGATCAATGCCGAGAGCATTGATATCACAGTGAATTCTTCCTGCAGCTTGAATCGCGTCCACGTGCAGCAGGCCGCCCGCTTCATGGATCAGGCGAGCGGCTTCAGATATCGGTTGAACAACGCCGGTCTCGTTGTTGGCGAGCATGAGGGATACGAGCACGCGGCCGTCCGGAGCGGCGAGCCGGCGTTCGAGCGCTGCCAGATCGATCTCGCCGGCTGCAGTCACCGGCACGCGCTCGACAGCCGCCGCCGGAAACCGTCCGCCGGCGAGCACCGAGGGATGCTCGATCGCCGAAACGAGGAGCCTGTCGGGCGTCGCCTTTCGCTCAGTCGCGGTCGCCGGCGTGAGCGCCAGCATATTGGCCTCGGTCCCTCCCGAGGTGAACACCACGTTGCGTGCCTGCGCGCCCACGAGGGCGGCCACCTGCTCGCGGGCCTCCTCGATCAGGCGGCGCGCGGCCCTGCCCTCGGCGTGAACCGAGGATGGATTGCCGACGGCGTCGAGCGCGGCAAGGATCGCGCTGCGCGCCTGCGGCCGCAAAGGAGCGGTCGCGTTCCAGTCGACATAGATGCGGTCGGTCATGTGCAGTCGGTTGGCCTTTGATCGCGGTGCGGCATCCCTTGTACCCAAAGCCGGTGGCGTGCCCAACACCCTTCGAAACCCTTGCTTTTTGCCCCCGCACCCGTGCTAGAAAGCGCCGCCGCGACCTCGCGCCGGCTGCCGTCGGCGGGGCTGCTTGCGAAAATCTAGAATGGTTCTAACTACTTACGTGCACTCGCTGAGGCCGTCAAGCGTGCTCTGACGGCGTGCGCGCGGATCGGCCACCCAATCGAGGTTCTAAAATTCATGCCCGAGGTCATCTTCACCGGCGCCGCCGGGCGTATCGAGGGCCGGTATCACCCGGCACGGCAGAAGAACGCCCCCCTCGGAATCGTGCTTCATCCGCACCCGCAATTCGGGGGCACGATGAACCATCAGATCATCTATCAACTCTACTATGCCTTTGTGCACCGGAACTTTTCCGTGCTGCGCTTCAATTTCCGCGGGGTCGGGAGGAGCCAGGGCTCGTTCGACCACGGCCAGGGGGAATTGTCGGACGCCGCCTCGGCGCTCGATTGGGCGCAATCGATCAACCCCGAGGCCCGCAGCTGCTGGATCGCCGGCTTCTCCTTCGGCGCCTGGATCGGCATGCAGCTCCTGATGCGGCGGCCCGAGATCGAGGGTTTCATTTCGATCGCCCCGCCCGCCAACCTCTACGATTTTTCGTTCCTTGCCCCTTGCCCGTCCTCGGGCATGATCGTGCATGGCGACAAGGATGCGGTGGTGCCGCACAAGGACGTCACCGGGCTCGTGGACAAGCTCAAGACCCAGAAGGGCATCGTGATCGAGCAGAAGGTGATCCCGGGCGCCAATCATTTCTTTGACGGCAAGGTCGACGCGCTGATGCAGTCGGTCAGCGCCTACCTCGACAAGCGCCTCAAGATCGAGCGCAAGCCGAGCGCGGCCTAGCAGCCCTCACCCGCGTCGCCTCGCCCGCGGGAGCCGCCGGATACGGCGATGGCGCGACGAATGTCGTTGCTGGCAATTTTCGTCCTTCTCGTCCTCATGGCCGCGGGCTACGGGGCGCTGCATTACATGACGGCCGTGCCCGGCACGTCCCATCGCGGCGCGCTGCCGCCGCTCACCCCCGAGGAGGCGGCGCTCAAGGCATCGCTCGAGCGCCACATCGCGACGATCGCCGCACGCGAGCACAACGTCGCCCACCATGACGAGCTCGAGAAGGTCGCCCGCTACATCGAGGCGGCGCTCGCGTCATTCGGCTATGCTCCCGGCCGCCAGGAATTTCTGGCCGACGGCAAACCGGTCCGCAACATCGACGCGACCGTGGAACCGCCGGCTGCAACATCCGATCCCGAGGTGATCGTGATCGGCGCCCACTACGACAGCGCGCCGGGCACGCCCGGCGCCAACGACAATGCGAGCGGTGCGGCGGCGGTGATCGAGCTTGCGCGGCTGCTGCGCGATCTCGAGGCGACGAGCAGCAAGCGCATCCGGTTCGTGCTGTTCGTCAACGAAGAGCCGCCCTATTTCAGGACCGAGGCCATGGGCAGCCTCAACTACGCGCGTGCGCTCGCCAAGCGGAACGAGCGCGTGGTCGCGATGTATTCGCTCGAGACCATCGGCTTTTATTCGAACGCGCCGGGCAGCCAGCACTACCCTGCGCCGTTCGGGCTCGTGTTTCCCGACCGCGGTGACTTCGTGGCCTTCGTCGGCCTATTGGGCTCGCGGGCGCTGTTGCAGGAGACGATGCGCTCGTTCCGCTCGCATACGGCGTTCCCGAGCATCGGCGGCGTGGCACCGGACTTCGTTCCGGGGATCGGCTGGTCCGATCACTGGGCCTTTGCCGCGCAGGGCTTCCAGGCCGTGATGATCACGGATACGGCGCCATTCCGCTATCCTCACTACCATCGGCCAAGCGACACCCCGGACAAGGTCGACGCCGAGAGTCTGGCGCGCGTGGTGAAAGGCATCGAGCGCGTGATCCGCGATCTCGCACGTGGGCGATGACCGCACGGGACTTGGTGCCCGCGAAGACATCCGCTCATCCCCGCGCCAGGACGCCGCCGGTCAACGGCCCCGGGACTCCGGTGGTGGTGGGGAACGTGAGCGGCATCCCTTTGAGCGCGCGCACGGCAAGAAAGGCGAAGGCCTGCGCCTCGAGCGCATCGGCCGACCATCCGACGGCGCCTGCGGTTTCGATGCGTGCCGGAGCCAGCCGCTCCCCCAACATGCGCATCAAGGTCGGGTTGCGCGTGCCGCCGCCGGCGACGATCCAGCCTGCCGGCGGGCGCGGCAGCACCGTGACCGCGTGCGCGACCGCCGCCGCAGTGACCGCGGTCAGCGTCGCAGCGCCGTCCGGCGTGCTCTTGCCGGCAAGCCGTCCTTCCTCCGCCGCCCAGTGGCGGAAGGCATTGCGATCGAGCGACTTGGGCGGCTGCCTGGCGAAGAAAGGGTGGGTCAAGATGCGCGCCACCGCGGCCTCGTCCACATTGCCGGCCGCCGCGGCGCGTCCCCCATCATCCTGCGGCTGCCCGGTCCGCTGGCGGACGAAATCGTCGATCAGCGCATTGCCCGGCCCGGTATCGAAGGCGATGAGATCGGATTTGCCGTCGATGAAGGTCACGTTGGCGACGCCGCCGACATTGAGCACGGCGACGGGATGCGCCCGCTTGAGCAGGCGCACCATGGCGCGATGAAACACCGGCACGACGGGGGCGCCCTGCCCGCCGGCGGCGACGTCGGCGGCGCGAAAGTCGTAGACCACGGGAATGCCGAGCCGGGCGGCAAGCGCCGGCCCGTTGCCGAGCTGAATGGTGAGCCCCCGTTCGGGCCGGTGCAGGACCGTCTGACCGTGGAACCCGACCACGCCGACCGCGCTCGGCGGCATGCCGTTGGCGGCCAGAAAGGCTTCGACCGCCTCGGCATGCATGTCGGTCACCAGCTCTTCGGCCTCGACGAGAAGCTTGGGCCGCGCGGTACGGTCCGTGAGCGTGGCGGCGACCGCGATCGCGCGCCGCAGCACGTCCCGCTCCGGGTCGCTATAGGGCCGATAGCCGGTCGGACCGAGTTGGCCGATCTCCTCGCCGTCGGTATCGAGCAGCGCCACGTCCACCCCGTCATAGGAGGTGCCGCTGATCAGGCCGATAGCAGTGACGCGCGGCATGGAGCTGTCCTTGGTTGAATCCCACGTCGGACCTGTTACACCACCGGCCGCAAACAGGCGATAAGAACAGGCGATAGCGCATGAGCGCCTACAAGTCCGAGTTCCTGCAGGTTCTCGCGAGCCGAGGCTTTATCCATCAGGTCTCGGACGCCGAGGGCCTCGACGCCAGGACCGCGGCGGGCCCGATTACCGCCTATGTGGGATTCGATGCGACCGCGCCGAGCCTCCATATCGGCAATCTGCTGACGATCATGATGCTGCGGTGGCTGCAGAAGACCGGCCATTACCCGATCGCGCTGATGGGCGGCGGCACCAGCAAAATCGGCGATCCCTCGGGCAAGGATGCCAGCCGCGCGCTCCTCACCGCCGCGCAGATCGACGCCAATATCGCCTCCATCCGAACGGTATTTTCGCGCTTTCTCGATTTCGACGCCGGCGCGATCATGGCCAACAACGCCGACTGGCTCGACCAGCTGCATTACATCCCGTTCCTGCGCGACGTCGGGCGCCATTTCACCATCAACAAGATGCTGACCTTCGATTCGGTCAAGCTTCGGCTCGACCGCGAGCAGCCGCTGACATTTCTCGAATTCAATTACATGATTCTGCAGGCTTACGATTTCGTGGAGCTCCAAAGACGTCACGGCTGCATTCTGCAGATGGGCGGATCGGATCAGTGGGGCAACATCGTCAACGGCATCGACCTCGGCCGCCGGCTGCTCAACGCCGACCTGTTCGCGTTGACCACGCCGCTGCTGACGACCTCCTCCGGCGCCAAGATGGGCAAGACCCAGACCGGCGCGGTTTGGCTCAACGCCGACATGATGAGCCCGTACGATTACTGGCAGTTCTGGCGCAATTGCGAGGACGGCGACGTCATTCGCCTGCTCAAGCTGTTCACCGAGCTGCCGCTTCCCGAGATCGCGCGACTTGCGACGCTCAAGGAGCAGGAGCTCAACGAAGCGAAGAAGGTTCTCGCAACTGAAGCGACCGCGCTGCTGCATGGCCGCGAGGCGGCCGAGCAGTCGGCCGAAACCGCCCGGCGAACCTTCGAGGAAGGCGCGCTCGCCGAGACGCTTCCGACCGTCGAGATCCCGCGCTCGCAACTCGAAGCCGGTATCGGCGTGCTCGCCGCTTTTGTGGAAGCGGGTCTGGTGTCGTCGAACGGCGATGCCCGCCGGCAGATCAAGGGCGGCGGCCTCAAGGTGAACGACGTCACGGTCACCGACGAGAAGATGGTGCTCACCCCGCACGACCTCACGCCGGAAGGAGTCATCAAGCTCTCGCTCGGCAGGAAGCGGCACGTGCTGTTGAAGCCGGTGTGAATCGGACGACGGAGGACCGAGAGGACGGACAGGGAGAAATAGCGATCCGTCGTCTGTCTTCCGTCCTCTATCTCGTCGGATCCGCGTAGCTTTGCGGCATGGTGCCGTTGCCGCTCGGGAACTCGAAGAACTTCCGCAACAAGCCGGGCGCTACCGCGGAAATCGGATTGACGCGCAGCACCGGTGAGCTCGGGGGGCCGATCACCTCGTAGGTGACGCCGAGCAGGCCCTCGTTGCTGCCGCCGAGGAACAGGCCCACGATCGGGATCTGTCCGAACATGTTGTTGAGGCCATAGAGGGGAACGAAGGTGCCGCGCATGCGCACGTCGTCCCGAAGGTAGTCGATATATCCGTCGACCGTGCCGCCGATCGTAGGTCCTTTCAGCAGCCCGTCGCGGACCGTGAAGCGGCCGAGCGTACGCGTGAAGTCGACCCGCAGGCGCGAGAACTCCACCCCCGGCGGGGGCCCGCCGGGTTGTTGCGGAGTGGCGGCGACGCGGTCGAGCGCGGCCTCGCCGCGCACCACGAAGTCACGAATATTGAGGATGCCTTCCTGCGGCGCCAGATCGGCGCTCTGCGGATCGAGCGCGATCCACATCTCGCCGCCGACGATCTTGGGGTAGATGTCGTTGAAGCGGAAGAAGGCGCCGGCGTCCTTGCTCTCGATGAAGATGGCGGGTCGGCCGCCATTGCCGCGTCCGCGCACGTCGCCGGTGAGGGGGGCGTCGCGGCCGAGCTTGGCGTTCAACGCGAGGCTGGTGATGACGCCGCTGCGACGCGACACGCGCAGATCGAGGCCGCGCAGCGTTTCGCCGTGAAAGCCCAGGACCGTGCCGAGCTTGAGATCGAGATCGATGTCCTTGTCGTGCTTCTGCTTGGCGTTGCCGGGGCCGCTGATGGTCGATTTGACAAAGCCGCGTCCGTCATAGACGTCGCCGCGGATGGTCACCCGCAGCGTGCCGTCGGAGCCGCGGTCCGCCTTGAGCGTGGCCTTGTCTCCGTCGGAAAGGCTGAAGACGGGGAAATTGGCCGACAGGACGTCACCGGACGAATCGACCTCGACCGTGCCTTTGGCCGAACTGCCGGAACCTTCGATGACCAGATCCTCGAAGCGGGTCATCACCGCCGACTTGACGAGCGTGAAGGTTGCGCGGCTGGCCCGGCCCGGAGCCTTCACCCATCCGGGCAGCAGATTGTCGACTTTGGCCTGGGTCAGATCGGCCTCGATGGCAAAGCGGCTGTCGGCCTCCGGCGCCGGCACGCGTCCGCTGAGCTTGACCGGCACCGGCCCGGTCAGAAAGCCGCCGACATCGAAGCCGAATTTGTTGCGCGCGTTCTCGTCGAGCGTGGCCTGGATGCGGATATCGGCGTCGCCGTCGCGCGGCTTGCGATAGTCGAGCGCAGCGGGAATGCCGTTGATCTTGACGTCGCCGCGGATCCATTGGCCCAGATTGTTGGCACTGACCTTGAGCAGCGCGGCCTCGACCTTCTGGCCCATGACCATACGCTCGGCGGCGAAGTTCGCGACGTCCAGATTGATCGTGTAGAGCGACGACCCGGGCGCGAGATCCTCTTTGAGCGGCAGCGCGAGCGTCACTTGCGCGGTCAGCGTGCCGCGGCTGGTCGCGGCTTCGATCGGCGCCCCCGAATATTCGCGCAGCCGTTCCATTCCCAGGAGCTCAGCCGCAGCCGGCACCGATCCGTCGAGGCGGAAGCGGGCTTTCGCCGGCGGCGCCTTGGGGAAGGTGTCGGGCACCTCGAACACGCCGTTGGTGATGGAGAGCTTGCGGCCCGGCGATATGTCGATGTTCCCGCGGCCGAGATTGATCGCCGCCGTGCGGCCGGTAACGCGCACGTTGAGGTCGGCGTCGCGAATCGCGGGCAAGCCCTCGACCGGCCGGATCTCGGCGCCGTGGCCGACGATCTGGATCAACAGGCCGTCGTCGGGAATCGGCGGGCCGCTCGACTTGATGGTCGACCAAGGCGCGTTGGTCGAGATGTCGAGCCGGTCCACCGTGCCGCCTTGGATATGATCGTTGACCCAGGCGCGCACCTTCGGCGCGGTGCAGACCGGCCAAAGCCGCTTCAAGGCCGCCACCGACATGCGCGTGCCGGCGATGCCGAGCGCCAGCCGCGGATCGTCGCCCGAAAAATCAAGACTGCCGTTGAGCGCGACCCCAAGCTCGGTGTTGCCCAGCTCGCTCGGCTCGAGATCGATGCGTTGCTTGCTGGGGTCGATTCGCAGCCGCAGCAGGATGCG
Organism: uncultured Alphaproteobacteria bacterium; assembly: GCA_963827585.1. Lineage (GTDB taxonomy): Bacteria > Pseudomonadota > Alphaproteobacteria > Rhizobiales > Xanthobacteraceae > VAZQ01. Next base: position 3,989 of record CAWHCK010000057.1, on the reverse strand, counting down.
GTTGAGAACGAGCGGAGCTGGATCGGTCGCAGCCGAGGCGAGCACGACCGTGCCGCCGGAGATCTGCACCCCCCACACGGGGTTGCCTTCGCGCGGGGCGTCGAATTGTGCGAGCAGCGTGAAGCGATTGCCGCCGGATACGACCTGGAACGGCATGACCAGGCCCTGGCGCGTCGCGTCCCAGTCGAGATTGATCTCGGCACGATCGATCGGAACGCGCGCGAGCGGATCGTCCAGATCGATGATGACGCCCTTCTCCACCAGGATACGGCCGTCGAGCATGTGCGGAATGCCGTCGGGCCCGATATCGGCTCGGATGCGCGCCGAGACCGGCAGATCCGGCTCGAATTGGCCTTCGCCCCAGCGCATGGCGAGCATCAGGTCCTTGGCCGAGACTTTGTGGGCGTCGATATCGATGATGCGGTGGCCATCCCGGCCCGGCGTCATCGCGGCGCGCATCTGCCAAGGTCGTTCGACGCTGTCCGATCCCAGCGTGAGTGCGATGCCGCCGCCCTTGGGCCGCGTCACGCTCAGATCGATGTTGGTGAACGTCCACTGCTTGCCATTGCGCTCATCGTCAACCGTGAGATTGCCGTCCTGGAGCCCGATTTCAGTGAGGTCGCGGCCGTCCAACCCCTTGGCATCGAGACCCTCGATCCAGGCGAGCAGCGCGGCAAGGTCGGGAACGCCATTGCGGGAGGCCGAGGGAGCAGTCGCCGCCGGGGCGGCCGGGGCGGCCGGCGCCACTGTGGTGCTCGCCGCAGTCCGTTCGACCTTTGCCGATGCCGCCGCGCCTGCGGCAGGGGCGCGATGCGAGGCTGCCGAAGCGGTGACGAGGGGGCGCTTGTTGCCGCCGGCAAAGACCGTGACCGTGCTGTCCGACTCGATGCGCACCGCCATCTCGGCGCCGACCAGGCTCAGCCGTTCGGCGCGGATGCGCCCGGCGAGCAGAGCCGAGCCCGAGATACCGACTTCCGCCTTCGGCGCGCTCGCCACGACGGTGCCTTCGGCGTCGCGCACCACGATGTCGCGGATGCGCAGCGACGTGCGGGCCTTGCTCGCGTCGCGCTCGAGCTGGGTGCCGCCGATCTCGACCTCATAGTCGTCGCCGAAATTCTGCTTGATCGCCGCGGTCAGCCACGGCGTCGCGATATCGAGCTCGATTGGACCACTGGACAGGCGCCACCACAGCGCAACCAGCGCCAGCAGGACGAGGCCGCCGAGCGCGCCGCCGACAACGACGAATGCACGCAGACGCGGCCACCACCGGCGCAGCCGCACCGCCGCTGCGCAGGCGGCGGTCGGGTGCCCGCGCAGCTGCGCGTCCACGCTCGCCTCCAGCGTCAGGAGCGCCTCCAGACTCGGATAGGATTGCCGAACCGCCATGCCCCGACTTGGCGTCCCCTCGACCCCGATTCCGCCGCACGTGCTTCGAACAACGCTTACGGCGAACCGGCCCCTTGCCGCAGTCGACGGGTTCAGCCACAAACCATCGACCTGACAGCATTTTTCCCGCGCATGGTCTAATCGCGCATTGAGCCCGAAAAAGGGCCGAGAGGAAGGCACATGCCGGAACTGGCCGCGGGTCCAAGGCTCCGGCTTTCAAGCTCCCCCGCGACGGCGGCGGCACCGTTTCGCTGGCGGATTTCAAGGGCCGCAAGCTCGTGATCTACTTCTATCCCAAAGCCGACACCCCGGGCTGCACCCGCGAAGCCATTGATTTTTCAAGACTTCGCGCGCAATTCCAGAAGACCGGCGCGGAGGTCCTGGGGGTGTCGGCCGATCCGGTCGAAGCGCAGGACAAATTCAAGAAAAAGCACAGCCTTGACGTCGCGCTGCTCTCCGACGAGACCCACAAGATGCTCGAGGCCTATGGCGTCTGGGGCAAGAAATCCCTGTACGGCAGGACCTTCATGGGCATCACCCGGGCCACCTTCCTGATCGGCCCGGACGGGCGGCTCGTGCGCATTTGGCCCAAGGTCAAGGTCGACGGCCACGCCGCCGAGGTGCTCGCGGCGGCGCAAGCCCTTCCGGGCTGAACAACCGGATCGGGTGGCGGCACCGGCGACGACCTGAACGCGCAACAGACCGACCCCACAGTCCAAACGACGCTCGCCGACCATTTCCAGAAAATTAACCGCGACCGGCGGGAATTGCGGTGCGTTAGCACCGGTTAAGGCGACGTGCCGTAAAGCGACCGGCGGGGATGCGTAAGCCAATGTCTCGACGGTCGTCTTCACGATCTCACCATCGCGATCGTTCCGGCCATGCCGCCGATGGCCGGCCTGATCGCGTTGCCGCGCCGCGCTGGGGGGCGGGCTACACCCTCGCCCATGCCGGCCGCCAGCTGCGGCTCGGACCGATCGCCTTCTGGGTGGTCGTCGGCACGCTGGTGATCATGGCGGTGTGGAGCATCACGACCGCCACCTATTTCGCCTTCCGCGAGGATGTGCTCACCAGGCTGATCGCTCGCCAGGCGGATATGCAATACGGCTACGAGGATCGCATCGCGGAGCTGCGCGCCCAGATCGACCGCATCTCAAGTCGTCAACTGATCGATCAGGAGCAGTACGAGCAGAAGCTCGACCAGATTCTGCGCCGGCAGACGATGCTGGAAGGCCGTGCGAGCGCGCTTCACGGGCTTGGGGAATCCACCGGCGCGGTCAAGCCGCCGGCACGCGGCGGTGCGGGAAGCGAGCCGCGGGTGAGCCCGCTCAAATCGTCCTTCGCCGGCGACAAGGGAGCTTTTCTCCTGCCGCTCGATCAGAGAGCGCCGGTCGACCCTCGCACGAGCATGTTTGCCGCGAGCGCGGGCGGCATTGGTGGAGCGATCGTGCGCCTGCAGGCCTCGCTCGACCGGGTCGAGCAGCGCCAGGCGGCGACGCTCAACTCGATGGCGGAGAATTACGATTCCAGGGCGCGGCGCATCCGCGGCGTGCTCGCCGAGCTCGGGGTCGATGTCGGCAAGGCTGCGGCCACCGACGCTGCGGGTGCCATGGGCGGCCCGTTCGTCCCCGCCTCCCTCCCCAAGGATGCCATGGGCTTCGAGCGGCAAATTCATCGCATCAGAATGGCGCGTGCTCACATCACTCGGCTCACGCGCACGCTCGGCAGCGTACCCGTGCGCAAGCCCGTCGACGGCGAGATCGAGCTCGCATCGGGCTTCGGCGTGCGCATGGACCCGTTCACGGGCTCACCCGCCATGCATACCGGGCTCGACCTCCAGGGCGACACCGGCGATGCGGTGCGTGCCACCGCGAGCGGCACGGTCACGCATGCCGGCTGGAGCGGCGGCTATGGCCGCGTCGTCGATATCGACCACGGCAACGGGCTGTCCACGCGCTACGCCCACCTGTCGTCGATCGACGTGCGCGTCGGCCAGCCCGTCAAGGGCGGGCAGATCGTCGGCAAGATCGGCTCGACCGGGCGCTCCACCGGCCCGCATCTGCATTACGAGACGCGAGTGAGAGGCGCGGTCGTCGACCCACAGAAATTCCTGCGCGCGGGACAAAGGCTCGACGGCAGCCTGTGACCCGCGGGCCTGCGGCAAAGATTGCGAGCGGGTCGCGAGATGGACGCTCTTTTCGCTTTGAGCTTGGCAAGAGCCAAGATCGCGTCCTATCCTCCATCCTGGGCCGGTTTGGGCGATCCCCGGAACAGGGACTATGACCGAAGACGCACGGGACTGGGAACAGTCCGGTCATCGAGCTGTGACCTCACGCCTTGCGCTACGCGTAGCGGCTTTATGTCTCGCCACGCTGCTGTGCGGCTCCGTCGCACGCGCGCAGTCGGTCGCGTTCATCAATCCTGGAAAGTCTGATGAAATCTATTGGATGACCGCCACGCAAGCCATGCAGGCGGCCGCCCGCAGCCTCGGCATGACATTCGAGGTGCAGTATGCCCAGCGCGAGCCTCTCAAGACTCTCGAGATCGCCCGCGCCATGGTTGCGCGTGCCGCCGACAAGCGGCCAGAGTATATCGTGATCACG